>NZ_LT615227.1:0-1200000 GCF_900096755.1 Polynucleobacter necessarius | reverse complement strand
AGGGCAATAAACTTCTTACCAGATTGAATATCTGGATCTTTGGTGTAACTAACCACTACGCCAGGAGCCTGAAAGCCTTTGGCAGATACAGAGCTATAACCGTTAGAAACCAATAATTCACGAACCTTGTTACCCAATTCCACCTGCTTGGCTTTCAGAGCCGCAAAGCCAAGGGATTGCGTTTCTTTCATAACGTTGCGCAAAATCTTGAGCGCATCAGTCGGCATCGTTGTGTGATACACATGGCCACCCTTTTCATAGGCTTCCATAATCTGCAACCACTTCTTCAGATCCATAGAGAAGCTACTGCTTTGGGTTGCATCGATGCGCTCACGAGCGCGATCAAAGCACAGCATGGTGAACTGCTCCAGCCTTTTTGTGGGGCAGTAATTAATACGTCCACATTGCAAGCCTTCATATCTACCCACATCGCACCAGATGCAATGCAGTCCAATACAAATAAACCATTTACAGAGCGAACCGCCTCACCTACTGCTTTAAGGTAATCATCAGGAAGAATGATTCCAGCCGAAGTTTCTACGTGAGGTGCGAACACCACCGCAGGCTTTTCTTTCTTAATGAAAGCAACCATCTCTTCAATCGGGGCTGGCGCAAATACGCCCTGAGCTGCATCCTCTAATTGATGACCCTTGAGAACAGTCACATCACCAGTAATATTGGCTAAATCAAAAATCTGAGTCCAGCGATAGCTAAACCAGCCATTACGCAAGACTAAGCATTTTTGATTGTTGGCAAATTGACGAGCAACTGCCTCCATGCCAAAAGTGCCGCTACCAGGAACGATGACCGCAGAGCTTGTGTTATACGCATCCTTCAACACACGCTGGAGATATCCACCATGACGCGTTTGAACTCTTCAGACATGTGATTGAGGGAACGGTCTGTATAGACAACCGAGAACTCCAACAAACCATCTGGATCAACGTTGGGGAGCAAGCCTGGCATAGTAATTTCCTAGGGATTTCAGTGATTAGCCCTAAATGATACTGATTTAAGACTTTTTTGGGTGATAGGCCCAAAAACGCCGCTTAAAAGGGTATTTTTGCCTGTTTTTCTAAATCTATTTAGCTGTTTTAGAGGAAATAGCGTTGCCAGCCACGATCAAGGCAAAAGCTAATCCATGGAATAGTTGTGGTGGCTCACCCAGCATGGCGGCCGATAGAAGCGCTGTAAATAAAGGGATGAAATTAGCAAAAAAGGCTGCGACCGTTGGGCCTGCTCCATTAACACCCAAACCCCAACAGCGATAGGCGATCAACGAAGGGCCAACCGCTACAAACACTATTAATGATGCAGTCCACCAATTCAGATCAATGAAAGCATGACCGGCAGCAATTTCAAAACCGTCAAAAAATCCGGTCCATAACAAACCGATGGTTACTTGCGCCATTAAAAATTCAGCCCATGGCCATTGACGCTCTGTACTAGCGCCAGGGCGACTTAACATCCAACTATAAAAAGCCCACAAGATGGTGGCCAACATAATAAGTAGATCACCAATAACCATTTGCATAGAGAGTAAGGCTGCTAGATCTCCACGTGTTAGCACAATTCCAACACCGAGCAAACTCACAACCGCGCCAATCATTTGCAAAATACTTGGTTTGACTTGATAAAACACGGCGCCAATAAATAACATCCAGATGGGCATGCTGGCGCCGATTAAGGTGACATTAATCGCAGTGGATGTTTGAAGAGCAAGATATAAGAGTACGTTGTAACTACCCACTCCAAATAAACCCAAGAGCAGGAAACGTTTCTTGTTTTGCCATAAGGCACTTTCCGGCTTAAATACGCGCCAGCCCAGGGGAAGCAAAAGTAAAGCTGCTAATCCCCAACGAACTGCACTCAGGGTGATGGGAGAGATGCTACCCACCAATACACGCCCAGCTATTGCATTGCCTGCCCATAAGGCTGTGGCTGTGAGCAAATAGAAAATGGTGGCGAAATTGAGTTGTTGCATTCAGCGAATTAATGGGGAAGCAGTTATTTAGGGTCCCCAAGCAAGGGATACCCTGGCATTGTAGAAACAAATCCCCAGTATTGCTAAGATAGAGCTTAAATTAAGCTTTTGTCTTAGCAAAATAGCATCAAACCGAAGGATACATTGTGGCAATCATTACCAATATAGAAGACTTACGGGTCCTCCATCAAAAACGCACCCCTAAGATGTTCTATGACTATGCCGATTCTGGCTCATGGACTGAGTCAACCTATCGCGCTAATGAGTCCGATTTTCAAAAGATTAAGTTGCGTCAGCGTGTAGCAGTTGATATGACTAATCGCACAACTAAGACAACCATGGTTGGACAAGAGGTCACCATGCCAGTTGCGCTAGCCCCTACCGGCCTTACCGGAATGCAGCATGCTGATGGTGAAATTTTGGCAGCCAAAGCTGCTGAGAAGTTTGGCGTGCCTTTTTGTTTATCCACTATGAGCATTTGCTCTATTGAGGATGTAGCAGAGCGCACAACCAAACCATTTTGGTTTCAACTATATGTCATGAAAGACTGTGGCTTTATTGAGCGCCTGATTGAGCGCGCTAAGGCAGCTAACTGTTCCGCACTTGTATTGACCTTAGATCTACAAATCTTAGGTCAGCGCCATAAAGACTTAAAGAGTGGACTCTCTGCGCCGCCTAAACTGACTATTGCCAACATGATCAATATGGCGACCAAGCCACGCTGGTGCTTAGGCATGGCCATGACTCCTCGCAGAACCTTCCGTAATATTGTTGGTCATGCAACAGGTGTCGGCAACATGTCTTCACTCTCTTCTTGGACTGCAGAACAATTTGATCCGGGCCTCAATTGGGGTGATGTGGAATGGATCAAAAAAACTCTGTCTGGGGCGGCAAACTCATCATCAAAGGAATCTTGGATGAAGGTGATGCGCGCTTAGCGGCAAACTCGGGAGCAGATGCTTTAATTGTTTCCAACCACGGCGGACGTCAATTAGATGGCGCTGTTTCTAGCATTCAAGCGCTGCCTGGAATTGTGGATGCAGTTGGCAAAGATATCGAAGTATGGATAGATGGCGGAATCCGCTCAGGTCAAGACGTTCTTAAAGCCTGGGCCTTAGGTGCACGCGGCACGATGATTGGTCGCCCATTCTTATATGGTTTGGGCGCTATGGGTGAGGCTGGTGTTACCAAGTGCCTAGAGCTCATTCATAACGAACTGGACATCACTATGGCATTTACAGGCCATCGCGATATCCAGAACGTCACTAAAGACATCTTGTATCCAGGGACTTTTTAAATTACTCATATCCTCAACTACCCTCTTGCCGTATTTGGAATTTCTTTCCTCGTATTTGCTTTTGCTGTTTGGTTTGGGCACGCTGGACTGAGTCGCTACCGCACCAAAGATACTGAGACCTCTGAGGATCTCGGCATCATTCAGACAGCCACCTTAACCTTGCTGGCCTTAATTATTGGCTTCACCTTCTCAATGGCTATTGACCGTCATGATCAGCGGGAGATTTTTGAGGAAGGCGAGGCAAATGCCATTGGAACCGAATACTTGCGAGCCGATCTTTTGCCTCCAAAAGCATCTGCCGCCACCAAGGAATTACCCCTAAAGTACGTAGATCAACGCATCCTGTTTTATTCCAAGCAGAGCTCAGAAAAGATTCAAGAGATTCGCGATAAAACCGATCAACTGCAAACCGCCCTTTGGAATGAAATTGTTCCGGCGGTGAGAGCCCAAGCGAACCCAGTCACAGCCCTAGTTGCCTCAGGTATGAATGACGTTTTAAATTCTCAAGGCTATGTACAGGCTGCCTGGTGGAATCGCATACCGTTTACAGCATGGGCATTGATGGCAGCCATTGCTACCTGCGCCAATCTTTTAGTGGGCTTTGGTGCGCGTAATTTTGAGAAGAATATTGGCCTCTTCATGATCTTCCCTTTTGTTATTTCAGTATCTTTCTTTTTTAATTGCCGATATTGACAGTCCAAGAGGTGGCGTCATTCGAATTGAGGCTAGAAACTTAGTGGCACTCAAAAACAACTTAACCCAACAGATGGATGCAGCCACACCATCAATCAGCAAGAAATAAGCTTCGCCATAAAGGCGGTCCAGATGAAACGTGTAGTAGATATATTTAAAAACCGTGGTCGCGAGCTTGTTTGGACGTATGTCATCCACCTTCAGAATGATGAAGAATTCCACCCGGGACAACTGGACTTTGAAGTTGAGGCCCTGCGACTGTCTCAAATAGATAAACGCGGCATGGCAAATGAGCTCAGCGCCAAGGTTAGGCTCAATAACTGAGCTTTAGCAGCTGTTTTAAGGGGCATTACCCCTGGTGTTGCTAATGTTAATGAGATTCATTAATATTTGGGATGAATCCACCAACACTGACGCGCCATGACCAGAACCAAATACCATCCAGCCTCCATCTTCTTTCACTGGCTGGTATTCCTCCTCGTTGTAGCCGCTTTTATAGTGATTGAACTCAAAGGGCAATTTCCTAAGGGAAGCGAGCCTCGTGAGCTCTGCAAAACAGTCCATGGCGTCATTGGACAGGTGATTTTTATAGCGATGGCACTTCGTCTCATGATTCGCTTAACTTGTGGGGTACCCGAGCCTACAAACCCAAAGCCTTTATTTGTATCTCTAGCTAAGGCAATGCACTGACTTCTGTACGCCCTGCTTTTAATCTCACCTATCTTTGGCATCCTATATTTTCAGTATGGCGGCAAGGAAATCCACTTCTTTGGCTTGGTTTGGCCTCAACTAGTAACCCCTGATCCTCAGATGAAAAAAGTAGTTGAAGGTATACATGAATTTCTAGGAAACTCACTGTACTTTCTAATTGGCATCCACGCCTTGGCAGGTTTATGGCAACATTACGTCATTAAGGACAATACACTTCGCCGCATATTGAATAAAGCGAATGGCTAACCAAATCTGGAGTGATGAATAAATGAAGCCGCTTTCTAAAAAAGCCAAGATGGCAGTTGGCTGGACTGTCTTAATGACCATGGTTGGAACCGCAATGCTGCACCAGTGGCAATTCTTTGCTATGGGCTGCGCATCTCTAGCGATGTTGCTTGTAGCCAACCACTATGGCCTTTTAAAAGACCCTGAAGACAAAAAATAAACCCCGACTAGATTACAGGCGAGGCTTATTAATTTCAAACCCAGAAAAAAATTCTGGGATCACGCATTAAAGACTGGGGTAGTCGGTATAACCTACTTCATTGCCGCCATAAAAAGTAGCGCGATTATATGCATTAATAGCAGCCCCCCGTTGGAATCGCTCTGCCAAATCTGGATTAGAAATATAAAGACGTCCGTAAGCAACCGCGTCAGCGAAGCCCTCTTCTAAAACCTTTTCACCCATGACCTGGTCATAACCACCAGCAGTGATAAATTTCCCTTGATAGGCAGTGCGGAACATTTCTGATGTGATTGGGGCATCTTCATTTGTCTGGTCGCCACCTCCAGCGCTGGTTGAACGTGGCTCAATCATATGAACGTAAGCTAAGTTGTAGTCATTTAGCTTTGTAATTGCAGCAGTGAACAATGCCACTGGATCACTATCACTCATGTCGTTAAAAGTACCGTACGGGGAAAGGCGCACCCCTACTCGGTCGCTTGCGAATGCTTTAGTTACCGCTTCAATAACTTGACCCAACAGGCGCAGGCGATTTTCAATCAATCCACCATACTCGTCTGTACGTTGATTGGTTTTGTCTTGCAAGAACTGATCCAACAAGTAGCCATTGGCTGAGTGAATTTCAATGCCATCAAATCCTGCAGCTTTTGCATTTTGAGCGGCAGCTTCAAACTCTTTGAGCAAGCGCGCAATATCTTGATGACTCATTGCTTTTGGCGTCTCATAGCCATGCAACCTCCAATCAGCACCGTAAGTTTGACCGGCTGCAGCAATTGCTGAAGGCGCCTCAGGAACGCCCTGCTCTGGATGCAATGAAGAGTGGGAAATGCGTCCCA
Source organism: Polynucleobacter necessarius (assembly GCF_900096755.1). Classification (NCBI taxonomy): domain Bacteria; kingdom Pseudomonadati; phylum Pseudomonadota; class Betaproteobacteria; order Burkholderiales; family Burkholderiaceae; genus Polynucleobacter; species Polynucleobacter necessarius. The sequence continues at coordinate 1,194,016 of NZ_LT615227.1, read as the reverse complement.
CATGCCATAACTGCGCAACGATCGAACCACCTTTAGCATGAACTGCCTCGACGATTTCTTTCCAAGCTGCGGTTTGTTCTGCAGAGTAAATTCCAGGGGTTGCCGGGTAACCCTTACCCAACGAAGAAATTTGTGTCGCCTCCGTAATGATCAAGCCAGCACCAGCACGTTGTGCGTAGTATGTTTTTTAGCCAATGGATGGGTTTGGCACATCGCCGGCAACTGCGCGCATTCTGGTGAGTGGCGCCATCACTAAACGGTTTTTTAAATGAATGGATCCGAGGCTAACCGGGGTGAACATGATTTCTTTGCCTGACATTTGCTGCCTTTTTAGTAAGTATTAAATAAGATGGGTGACTGTAACAAGAATAAGTAACTTTTGCTGAGGAGGGGTAGCGCAATTAAGCTGCGCCAAATTGCTCACGTATGCAGGTAGCTAGCGCATTGAATTCTTGGGCATGAGCGGTAGATGGTCGAGCAACCAATGCGATAACTCTCTTGGGAGCTGGCTCAGCCAAGGCTTTTGCAACCAGTTCAGAATTGTTTAACAAACTGCTTTTAACTGTCATCTCTGGAAGTAATGCAATCCCCAGGCCGGACTCCACCATCTGCAATAGGGTTAGCAGGCTAGTTGCTTCCAAGCCTTCAGCTTTGCGAGTGTCTGCACGCTTACACGCTTGTAAACTGTGCTCTCTCAAGCAGTGCCCCTCTTCCAGCAGCAAGAGTCGCTCAGCCATCTTAGCGGGCAAGGTAACCTCTTTTCCCTTTAAGGCGGGATCGCCTTCTTTGGCAACCAACCAAAAATGATCACCAAATAATTCTTGTGCTAACAACCCACTGACGTCATACGGCAAGGCAATCAACGCAAAATCTAATTTATGCTCAGCCAGTCTTGATAGTAAGTTTGCCGTTAAATCTTCTCTGAGAGTAACCTTAAGTTCTGGAAAGCGTTTGCGAATTTCCGGCAAAACAGTTGGCAGCAAAAATGGAGCGATAGTTGGAATAACGCCCAAACGAATCGTTGCAGTCATTGGTCTTCCTGTTGCACCCGCATACTCAACTAAATCTTCTGATGCCGCCAAGATAAGTTTGGCACGCTCAAGCACCTCCAGCCCCACTGGAGTGATAGAAACATTTTGGCGATCGCGTTCCACCAAATGAATTCCCAAGGCATCCTCAAGTTCTTTTAAGCCCGCACTTAAAGTGGATTGCCCAACAAAACATGCTTGAGCTGCTCGTGTGAAATTGAGCTCTTTTGCCAGAGCCACGAAATAACCCAACTGCCTTAATGACGGTAGATAGGCCATATGCCCTCCATTATCGATTTATTTGATAAATACTATCACAATGATTTATTAGACTGATAAGGCGCACACTGCATACATGGTTGAGAAAACAAGCAGTACGACTCAACAAACTGTATTTAATGAATAAAGGAATCAAAATGGCAAGTCCAGAAATTAAAACTATTCAAAACTTAGAATCCGCCTTCGCCGGTGAATCCATGGCCCACATCAAGTATCGCTACTTTGCCAAATTGGCTCGCGCCGCTGGTGACGAAGAAACAGCAGACCAAGAGGCAATGCATGCTTTTGGCCACTTAGATTTGCTCTACCCAGCCAATTCCATCACCCCAGCTCGCGCCCTAGAGATTGCCATTGAAGGCGAAACCTATGAGTACACCGAAATGTACCCATCGTTCCGCAAAACTGCGGTCGAAGAAGGCAATGCTGCTGCTATCGCAGAGATTGATGAGCAAATTGCCGAGTCAAAAGAGCATGCAGAGCAATTTCAGGCAGTTTTAGCGAAGGCAGCAAAACGCTTTGCAGCCCTAGCGAATGTGGAAGAGCGTCACGCTAACCACTATAAGCAAGCCCTGGAAAAAGCAAAGGTTTTTGCAGCTCAATAAAGGCGCTGCAGAAATAATTGGAAATTAAATTTAAAATTCAAACATCATTTAAGGAATCAATATGAAAACTTGGCAATGTATCGTATGTGGCTATATCTATGACGAAGCAAAAGGAATACCAGAAGATGGCATTCCGGCAGGAACGGTCTGGGCAGACGTGCCTGAAGACTGGGAGTGCCCTGACTGACTGCGGCGTCGCTAAAGCCGATTTTGAGATGGTTCAGGTAAGCTAAGACCAGTTCAACACCCCTTTATCCTGTTTACTATTCGATATTTTGGAGAGCCCAGCTTTGGATCAAACTACCCCTCAATCTCAATCCGCGATTGTCATCATTGGCAGCAGATTGGCTGGCTACACCGTTATTCGCGAAATTCGCAAACTAGATAAAACTATTCCCATTACCTTGGTAACACGAGAACCTGGATATTTCTACTCAAAGCCAATGCTTTCCACTGCACTTGCAAGCAAGAAAGAAGCTGCACAACTCATCTCCACGCCAGCCGATGGCATGGCGACTCAACTAGAAATGACTGTGTTGGCTGAGTGCGATGTCAGTGCAATAGATACAAATGCGCAAACCTTAAAAACTACAAAAGGCGTAGTGTCTTATGGCAAATTAGTATTGGCTTTGGGGGCCGATCAAATTCGCCTACCGCTCCAAGGCAATGCTGCAAGTGATGTGATCACCGTCAATGACCTTGAAGACTACGCACACTTTAGATCTGCAATTACCGGCAAGAAGAAAGTGGCTATTCTTGGTGCGGGCCTTATTGGCTGTGAGTTTGCCAACGACCTTGCATTGGGTGGTTACGAAGTTGATGTGATTGATTTAGCGCCACAGGCTCTGGGCCGCTTGCTACCTGAAGCAGCAGCATTAGAACTACAAGGAAAGCTAAGTGCTGCCGGCGTCACTTGGCACCTCTCTACGACTGTTCAAGCAATTGGTCGTGAAGGAGATTCGCTGCAGGTCACATTAGCAAATGGCAACAAGGTTGTTTGTGATGTATTTTTATCAGCCGTCGGCCTAAAGCCCAGAATTGATTTAGCTAAAGCAAGCGGTATCAGTACTGGACTTGGCATTCAAGTTAATCGTGAGCTTGAAACCAATATTAAAAATATCTTTGCAATTGGAGATTGCGCAGAAGTTGAGGGTTTAGTGTTGCCTTACGTGATGCCGATTATGCAAGCAGCAAGAGCATTGGCGCCTACCTTAATAGGACAGGTAACTGCACTCACCTACCCTGCAATGCCGGTCATGGTAAAAACTCCAGCCTTAGCAACGGTTGTGTCTCCCCCAGCCAAAGGCGCCGAAGGTAAATGGATAACAACACCGGTTGAAGGTGGCTTGGAGTCTCGCTTTGAATCTGCGGATGGCAAGCTCTTAGGCTTTGCATTAATGGGTACAGCTACTACGCAACGCGGCGCATTAACCAAGGAATTTCCAGCTATCCTGGCTTAATATCTTTCGTCCCATTCCATTCGCCCATATCTATTTATTGGATTAGGGGAACAAAAAGGCCCGCATAGCGGGCCTTTTATTTACTTGGCTACAGGTGATTATGAAACGATCACGAACCAAGTAGTGTTGTGTGACTGAGCAACCATCAAGAACAACATTGGTACTGATAACAATGTATTCAAGCGAGATGTCAACATCGCAACGCGAGCAGATTTTGCTTTTACGTCGGCTTCAACAGCAACGATACCAAGAGCGCGCTTCTGATTTGGCCAAATAATGAACCAAACGTTGAAAGCCATTACCAAGGCGATCCACATACCCAGACCGATTGCGCGGAATGGAGCTTGCAATGTGAAAGCTTGATGCAAGTAGCCACTTAATGCAGCAACGATTAAACCAGTTACAACAGTAAACAATGCTGCGTAACGGAACCAAAACAGTGCTGTTGGAGCAATCACTTTACCAATCGCTGGCTTTTGCTCATCAGGAATCTTTGGCATGGAAGGAATTTGCACAAAGTTAAAGTACCAGAGCAAACCAATCCACATCACACCAAACATCACGTGCAACCAACGGAACACGAACGGCAGTTCAGCAGAACTAAAGTTGCCGCCCAAGGCCAAAATAATTAAAACGAGGAGGACAAAGCCCGCAAAAACGGTACGCCCTAAAGAGGTCAAGATTGAAGCCATGAAAGGATCTCCTATGAGTAATAATGGGTCTAACTATAAACGATTCTGTCGATTTTGTTTGTGCTGCCTAAGGGCCTGGGGCCTGTTATTGAGCAGTCCAGCCGCCATCCATATTCCAGGCCACACCACGAACTTCTGAAGCATCTGGGCCACAAAGGAATACCGCCAAAGCAGCCAATTGCTCAAAGCTAACAAACTCACCAGATGGCTGTTTCTCAGAAACCAACGCAGTCTTGGCGGCCTCATTAGAAATACCCTCACGCTCTGCCCGCGCATCAACCTGCTTCTGAACCAAAGGTGTCAAAACCCAGCCAGGGCAAATTGCATTACAGGTAATGCCAGTGCGTGCATTTTCCAAGGCAGTTACCTTGGTTAAGCCAATGATGCCATGCTTAGCGGCAACATAAGCAGCCTTCTGAGTGGAGGCAACTAGACCATGAACAGAAGCAATATTAATAATGCGACCCCAGTTTCGCTTTTTCATCCCAGGCAATGCATGATGGGTCGTATGAAATGCAGAACTTAAGTTAATTGCAATAATGGCATCCCACTTATCAGTTGGGAAGTCTTCAATATTTGATGTGTATTGAATGCCAGCGTTATTCACCAAAATATCGAGTGATCCAAAACGTTTTTCAGTTTGCTTAATGAGATCTTCGATTTCGGCTGGCTTGCTCATATCGGCTCCGTGGTAATCCACTTCTACGCCACAAGCTTTGATCTTGGCGATAGCTTCATCTTTTTCGCCAAAGCCGTTGACCATAATATTGACACCCTGCTTTGCTAACGCAATTGCCATACCTAAGCCAATGCCGCTAGTAGAGCCAGTAACTAACGCAGTTTTACCTTTTAAAGAAGACATATCAATACTCTCAATATTTGGGGGATAAAAACATAGGATACAACGACTGTGCCTAGATTAAATGCAGCCAATGCCCTAGTTGACGCCAAAAACTCTCTGGCACCAAGGTCAGAAGCCAAGTCAGCGTAATGAAGCGCAATAGCTTCCCAATAAACATATAAATAAGGCATGGCTGCCATGGCAGCCTCAACCATCCCGCCGCCAGACACAAAGGGTCGCCTAACCCTGGCAACCACGAGAGCAACAATAATTTTGGGCCCCACTGCTCAAGCCAACGCTTCATACGACTATTGCGGGGCTCATCCATCGCATTAAATCTGTTGCGAGCTATCAAACCGAGCCACCAGTCAACCATGCCCCCCAATGTATTGCCAACTGTTGCAACGGCAATGGCCACCCAGAATAAATGAGGATTGAGAGTGATGTAACCAAACAGAATTGGTTCAGATCCAGCGGGTATTAAAGTCGCAGAAATAAATGAGCTTAAAAATACGGCTGGTAAACCCACTGATGGCATTCCAAACCAGCCAAAAAAATGCTCGAATGCGTGCTCCATTAAGTAATGGCCCTCAGGGTAAGGACATACGAGCAAAAATCTTCGGATCTCATAAGGCCTATTTTGCCTTGTTTTAGCCAACCCCCAAGATTTTCAAATCTTGCTTAAACTAATACCTATATTAGTAAATTAACCATAAAACCTATAAATTGAGACTTTCATGAGTTACCCCATTCCCAAGCCAGATCAATATCAAGAAATGCGCGAAGCCTTGCGCGATCTATGCGGAAGCTTTGATTCCGCCTATTGGCAGAAAATTGATCATGAACGAGGCTATCCAGAAGCCTTTGTAGATGTAATGACTAAGGCTGGCTGGTTATCCGCGCTCATTCCTGAAGAGTATGGTGGTTCCGGCCTTGGTTTAGCTGAGGCATCAGTCATCATGGAGGAAATCAATTTTGCTGGCGGCAATGCAGGCTCATGTCATGGTTAGATGTACAACATGGGTGCCTTATTGCGTCATGGATCCGATTTACAAAAGAAGCTGTACCTACCAAAAATTGCATCGGGCGACCTGCGTTTGCAAGCAATGGCAGTTACGGAGCCGACAACCGGCACCGATACCACCAAACTCAAAACTACTGCAGTTAAAAAAGGTGACAAGTATGTGGTCAATGGACAGAAGGTATGGATCTCACGTATACAGCATTCTGATTTAATGATCCTTTTGGCAAGAACAACCCCTCTAACTGAAGTAACAAAAAAATCAGAAGGCATGTCGATCTTTATCGTCGACCTTAAAGAAGCTATTGGCAAGGGAATGACTATTCAACCAATCGCCAACATGGTCAATCACGAAACTAATGAAGTGTTCTTCGACAACCTAGAGATTCCAGCAGAGAATTTAATTGGTGAAGAAGGTAAAGGCTTTAAGTACATCTTGGATGGCCTGAATGCGGAGCGCACTCTGATTGCAGCTGAATGTATTGGCGATGCTTATTGGTTTGTAGATAAAGCTCGTCGCTATGCGAATGAGCGTGTTGTATTTGATCGTCCTATTGGAAAAAATCAGGGGATTCAGTTTCCGATTGCAGACTCTTATATTGAAACTGAAGCTGCTAACCTGATGCGATTTAAGGCGTGCGAGTTATTTGATAACCATCAACCCTGTGGTCCAGAAGCCAATATGGCTAAGTACCTTGCCGCCAAAGCACCTTGGGAGGCAGCTAATGTCTGCCTACAAACCCATGGTGGCTTTGGTTTTGCAAGCGAATATGATGTTGAACGCAAGTTCAGAGAGACTCGCCTCTATCAGGTGGCGCCTATTTCGACAAACTTAATTTACTCCTATATTGCTGAGCATGTTCTTGGTCTTCCAAGATCTTTCTAATAAGGCTTAGATATGCACACTCGCCCCTTGGATGGAATCACCGTAGTTGCTCTCGAGCATGTTGTAGCCGCACCATTTTGCACTCGGCAACTGGCTGATTTGGGTGCTCGCATCATTAAAATCGAGCGTCCCGGTGGTGGCGATTTCGCAAGAGGTTATGACGCTCAAGTTGAAGGCCTCTCTTCATATTTCGTTTGGGTTAATCGATCCAAAGAGAGTTTGACTCTTGATCTTACGCATGACTCCGCAAAAGCAGTTTTAAAAACATTACTAAAAACAGCTGATGTCTTTATCCAAAATCTAGCGCCAGGCGCAGCTAATCGGATGGGTCTTAGCCCTGAAATTTTACAAAAAGAGAATCCCGGTCTTATTACATGCGCCATCTCCGGGTATGGAAATGATGGACCGTTTCGAGACAAAAAGGCCTATGACCTTTTGATTCAAAGCGAGGCGGGATTTCTTTCTATTACTGGAACTCCTGAGACACCGAGTAAAGCAGGCAACTCAATAGCTGATATAGCCGCCGGCATGTATGCCTACACAAACATCTTGGCAGCATTATTGCAAAGAGGAAAGACTGGAAAAGGCACGGTGATTGATATTTCCATGCTCGAAGCGTTGAGTGAGTGGATGAGTTTTCCAATGTATGACGCCTATAAAGGTGCAGAACCTCCCCAAAGAAATGGCGCATCCCATGCCACCATTTACCCATATGGTCCTTTTAAAGCTGGCGATGGCAAGACTGTGATGCTCGGGCTTCAAAATGAACGCGAATGGGTACAGTTTTGTGAACTTGTTTTAGAGAATACCGCTCTTGCCAAAGATGAGCGCTTCGATCGCAATTTCAAGCGCAATGAAAAGCGTGCTGAACTATTGGAAATTATTGATGCTTGCTTTAGCAAGCTTACCTCTGAGCAAAATTGATCGCAAGACTAGAAAAAGCGCAAATCGCCAACGCTCATCTAAATGATATGGCGGGGCTATGGAAACATGAGCAACTAAAGGCCCGCAATCGCTGGACAGAGGTAGGCACTCCTAACGGCGCTATTGCTGCCCTCCTGCCCCCCCGGTCTGAACGATAGTTACGACTTCCGCATGGATGCCATTCCTGCTGTTGGCGAGCATACTCAGGCCATCCTGAAAGAGTTGGGCTTAGGCCGATGCTCAAATCGCTGAGATGAAGGCCAACGGGGCGATTTAAAGCAGCGGCGAAGTTAAATGGGCTGCGTTCTCAAGGTATTTACGCCATATTGGCCTTTTAGCCCAGACCTTAAGATTGACGAGATCTGATTGCGCCAAATATGACTCTATTAACTTCTCCAGCTTGGCACAAAAATCGACGTTATACACAATTAAACTGATCTCAAAATTCAAGCGCAAGCTGCGCTGATCAAAGTTAACCGATCCAAAAATTGCGATTCGCTTATCGATTAAGAAACTCTTAGTGTGCAATAAGCCCCCGTGAAATTCGGCGATTGTTACGCCTGCATTCATTAAGTCGCTATAAAAACTTTTACTGCTCCAAGCAACCAAGGTGGAGTCATTCAATTTAGGCAAAATGAGTGTGACCTTGACTCCCCTACCTGCAGCTGCCAAGAGCGCCTGAATTAATCCATCATCCGGCCCAAAGTAAGGAGTGGTAATTGTTAATTCCTCTCTGGCGTCCATGATGGCGGAGAGTAGGACTTGATACAAAATATCGTCTCGGTAAACTGGTCCAGATGAAAACTCTTGCGCAATAGCGCCGCCCTCATGAGGTGAAATAGGTGGTTCACGATCATCAAAGTGGATAATGCTGGGGTTATCAACACTCCAGTCGAATGCGAAAGTAAGTTCAAATTGGGCCGCCACAGGGCCTTCAATGCGAACCATGGCATCTACCCACTCGCACACACCTGAGTCTTGCTTGAACGTGCGAGGATCCACCAAATTCATACTACCCGTCCATACAACTGAACCATCAATTACAAAGATTTTGCGGTGTAGGCGCAAATCAGCGCGGCGGAACTGAAAACGACCAATCTGAATAGGCAAGGCTTCAGTTACCTCAATGCCAGCCGCACGAAAACGTGCTGGCCAATGGGATTTAAACCAATCCTTACTCCCCAATGAATCTAGCAGCACACGACAAGCAACACCCCGCTTAGACGCAGCGATCAAGGCCTCGCAAACCCGATCGGCATCACCACCCAAGGCCCATATATAAAACTCCAGATGCAAACTTTTTTTAGCTTGATTAATCTCATCAACAAAGTTTTGCAGAATTTTCAAAGAACTTGTGTGCAATTCAATCTTATTACCCGCAGCCACTGGCGAGCCATTTTTTGATTCAGCCAAAAGACTTAGGGCTCTACCTTCCACAGGCAGCTTCTGACGATCCGCTGCAAACTGTTGCCGCATTGTTTCAGTAATTTTTTCGTACTGATGATTCATGCGAATAATTTTTCGCGCTAGCTTTCGGCCCACAGGGCGTTCACCAATCAATATATACAGCGAAATACCAATGATAGGAATCAAGATGACGATTAGAAACCAAGCAAACGCAACGCCAACCGGCCTTCTTACCGATATCAAATGAAAGCCAAACAGAACTACGATGATTGAATGCGCTATCGGAACCCAAATTAAAGAAAAGCCAAAAACAGATCCAAAAATATACGCCATGATGTTCATACAAGTTCCAGTTCTGCAGTAATGCCTAAATGATCCGACAGTTTTAACCATTCATGCAAAATTTCTGCAGAATGAATCTTTAAGCCGCGCACATAAATCCTATCCATAGGAAGCAGCGGTTTGATGCTTGGGAAAGTCTTGGCTGGAGAGCCCGTTAGAACCTCAAAGACCTCGTTAAATCCAGCTGCCTTCATTGGCGTGCTAACTCGATTGCGCCAATTATTAAAATCCCCCGCCACAATCGTTGGTCCGCCCTGGGTCAAATTCTGAATATGCCCTATGATTGCCTCAAGCTGACGCTCTCTACCACGCTCAAAGAGTGCGAGGTGCACACAAAAACAATGGATTGGTTTGTCGATGCCATCGAGCTTTGTAACACTATGAAGTAACCCACGACTCTCAAAACGATATGCTGAAATATCGTAGTTATTTCCCTTTTGCTGAGGATGCTTAGAAAGAATGGCATTGCCATGATGACCATTACGATACTCAACGTTTTTTCCATAATGCCAGTCATGCCAAAACTCTTCCGACAGAAAGTGGGTCAATTCCGTTAGCGGCCATTGATCAAAACGTCTAATCCTGCCGCGATGCTCCTGTTGCAACTCTTGCAAAAAAAGCAAATCAGGATGATGACTGCGCATTTTTTCGCGCAACTGGTAAATGGTTGAATGTCGATGTAATGGCGATAAGCCCTTATGGACATTCATACTCATGACGGTGAAGCGAGCGCTCTTAGACATCGTCATTAAAACTGTCCTGCCGCCCGTTGACGCCTTACGCGTGCCAAGTAAATTTCGCCCTCAACCAGCCCCTGGCACTGCATACATTTATTGCAAATAGAAGCCTGCTCCCGCAACTCCTCTATAGAGTCCACTGGGTTAGCATCCAGATACTCGCGCAAATCCACGTCGAGAACCTCATTGCAAAGGCAAACCACTTCAGCCATAAGTCGAAAATAGGGTAATCAGTCTCATTACAGCCATTTTGCCATTGCCTTGATAGAATCAAGCGCATGTTGAAAGCTTTTCAGGACGCCCTCACCTTACTCGCCCATTTAGATGGTGGAGTGCTGGGGATCGTCTGGGTTTCCCTGCAGGTTAGCCTCACCGCCCTGCTGATTGGAACGCTACTAGGCCTTCCAATTGGCGCCCTAAGCAGGCAAATTCTGGAGGATTCCTGGAAGATTCACCGAGATTCTTTTTTAAGCCTAAGGTTGCCACCACTATCCCGATTTAAATGGCTGATATGGGATTGCCGCTTCTCTTTGACCATCGCCATTTTGGCCGGACTAGCTCGGGCTATTTCTGAGGTGGGAGCCGTCATGATCGTTGGCGGAAACATTGATCACTCCACCAGAACCATGACCACTGCAATTGCGCTGGAGACTAGCAAAGGCGACCTACCTTTAGCGCTAGCACTGGGCATAGCCCTGCTCATGATTGTTTTGCTGGCAAATCTATTTACCTTTGGAGTTCGCCAAATTGCGGAGCGTCGCTATGGTTAATGCAATGGAGAATTTTGAAAAGTTCATCGAGCTCAAGGGCATTACAGTAAAGAGCAACGGTAGAACTATCCTCAATATTCCACATGCCATCATCCCAGCCGACCGAATTACCGCTTGCATTGGGCCAAACGGCGCCGGAAAGACTACTTTTTTAAAGTTGCTTGATGGCCCTCATTAAGCCAGATACCGGAACTGTTACTTACTCCTTTAAAACGAGGATCTCCTTAGTTTTGCATCACACTCCAATGATTAAAGCATCTGCCATTACTAATATTGGAATCGTTCGTGATGCCGATTCCTCTATCAGCAACTCTGATCTAGTAGATGTGATGGAACAAGTCGGCTTAAGCAAATTATCTGGCAGTCCCGCTCACAAATTATCGGCAGGCGAAAGACAAAACTATGTCTTGGAAGGGCCATTCTTCAAAGGCCTAATTTAGTTTTATTAGATGAGCCAACTGCGAATCTTGACCCCAACACTACGGAGCAAAGTTGAAGGATTAATTCGCCAATTTAATCAGCAAGGTGTAGATGTTATTTTTTATCACATCAATTGGCTCAGGTGCAAAGACTTGCTGAGCACATCATCTTTATTGATCAGGGCGAGATAAAAGAAAAGGGACCAGTAGGTCCCTTCTTTGCCAATCCCCAAACACAAGCAGCTAAACGCTACTTACATCAAGAGCTACTAGCCGACTAATTACTTAGCCGCTGGAGCTGCGGCAGGTGCAGTGGCCACTGGCGGTGTAAATGGCGGCGGCGCTGTACATGCAGCTGGAGCAGGTGTGCCTGGAACTCTAAATTGATCAGCTACTTTGTTTTGAGCTAGGCATAACTTGTATGCACCGACTCTATCGCCGTAAGCAGCTTTTGCTTTAGTAAGCGCTGCCGCCTCTGCTTGCTCAGGAGTCAACGGCGGCAGTGCAGCCAATACTGAAGATGCGGCAAACGCGCAGAATGTGAAAGCAATGATTTTTTCATGGCTTACCCTTTTTTGTTAAGTTCGTCATACCAGAGCTCATGGTGCTCTTTAGCCCAAGTAGCATCTACATAACCAGTCTTCATGCCATCGATTGAGCCTTCCATACCGATGGTGCCGATATAGATGTGTCCCATTGCCATTGCAGACATCAAGATCGCAGCGCTGCTGTGAATGATGTTGGCAATCTGCATCGTGCCACGAGTGTATTCAATAGTCATGAATGGAACGATCATGTCGAGCACAAAGCCTGAGGCTGAAATTACCAAGCCCAAGAAAGTCATACCAAACCAGAACCAGATCTTTTCACCGCCATTAAAGAAACCGGCTGGCACATGCTTACCACTGAAAATTCCACCGAAAGTTAAATGCCATTGCAGGTCACCCTTACCAGGCAAATTCTTGTGCGCAAAGAGCAAGAAGAAAATCACGATACAAATAGTGAATAAAGGACCTGTGAAGTTATGGATGTTTTTGCAAACCATTAGGAATGAGCCATAAGCAGCCCCGCCCATTAACGGCATTGCAAAGTACTTGCCATACAGAATCAATATGCCAGTGAAGGCTAAGGCTAAATGCCATCAACCAATGAACTAAGCGATCAAATGCACTAAAGCGCTTGATCTTTACGCCAGACATTGGTTCATGCAGCTTGATTGAGCCCTTAACCGTGTACATCGCAATAACCCCGAAAAAAGCTATTGCCAATAACCAGCCGCCGTAAACAGTGATTACGCCATTACGGATTAAGCGCCACTCTTGACCAGAGCGCTGGATCAAAACACTAGCCTCTTTATCTGGAATGCTGACGTAGTTGTAGGGATCGCTATTTGCTGAAGTAAAAATAGAAGGGTTTGCCGGCTGAGCCTGGGCTTGAGTTCCATTTGCCAAAGCATTTGGATTGGCTGGCACTGACAAAGGCGGCACATCTACTCCGCTAGGGGATGGCAATGGCGCCATCGGTGCGCGCTCTGCAAAGCTCATTCCGCTTGCCAAAGTCAGCGACAAACCAGCAGCCACCACCAAAGTGCGTAGAACTTTAGAAAATGATCGTTTCATACACATGTCCTTAAACGTTTTCGTTTTATTTGTTGTTATTTAGTGGATCACTTAACGCGACTGTATTCGTTTTGACCCTGAGTACGCTTGTCGATCGACTCAGTCCAACTAGCTTGGTTACCTGGTGTCCAGCCCTTTGTCACGAACCCATTGTTTGCACCCATGTAAGGAGCAACGTCTGGACGTTTAGCAGCTTTCGCAGCAATTTCAGGAGGCTCAGAGCAAGCGGCCAACAAAGCTACTGCTGCAAAACATAAGCCGAGAGTTTTGAAATTCACTTTCATTATTTAGCTCCTGGAATTTTTGCAGCAGGTGTTGGAGTTGGCGCTGGCGCATCTGGACCACCATATGCAGTAGTCCAACCAAAGGCCTTGGATCCTGGATACTTGCCGTTCTTCTCACGAGTAGCAACGCGGTTGTTGAAAATGCCAGTAATCACATCACTGTCGCCACCAATCAATGCTTTGGTAGAACACATCTCAGCGCAAAGTGGTAACTTGCCTTCTGCCAAACGGTTGCGACCATATTTCTCGAATTCAGCAACGCTGCCGTTTTCTTCTGGACCACCACTACAGAATGTGCACTTATCCATTTTGCTGCGGGAACCAAACGCACCCTTGCTCAAGAATTGTGGTGCGCCAAATGGGCAAGCAAAAGAGCAGTAACCGCAACCGATACAAATATCTTTATCGTGCAGAACTACGCCCTCGTCGGTGCGGTAGAAACAATCTACTGGGCATACCGCCATACAAGGAGCATCGCTACAGTGCATACAAGCAACTGAAACTGATTTTTCTTGGCCAATGATGCCGTCATTTACTGTTACAACGCGACGACGGTTAGCACCCCAAGGTACTTCGTTTTCGTTTTTACAGGCAGTGACACAACCGTTGCACTCAATGCATCGTTCTGTGTCACAAATAAATTTCATTCTTGCCATTGTGTTCTCCTGACTTTATTTTTTGACTTAGGCAAATTTCTCGATTTGACACATTGTGGTTTTCGTTTCTTGCATCATCATCACCATGTCATAACCATAAGTAGTTGCAGTGTTAACCGCTTCACCCTGAACTACAGGAGCAGCACCTTCTGGGTAGTATTTACGCAAGTCAGCGCCTTGCCACCAACCAGCAAAGTGGAATGGCACAAATGCCGTGCCTTGATCAACACGCTCAGTAACCAATGCGCGAACTTTAATCTTGGCACCAGTTGGAGACTTCACCCAAACGTAATCCCAGTTCTTAATACCGCGATCTGCTGCAGCCTTAGGATTGATCTCCACAAAGTTTTCTTGTTGGAGTTCGGCCAACCATGGATTAGAACGAGTCTCATCACCACCGCCTTCGTACTCAACCAAACGACCAGAAGTCAAAATGATTGGGAACTTCTCATAAAGCTTGTTATTCAAGTTTTGATCTTGAACAGTCTTATAGAGAGTTGGCAAGCGCCAGAAATTCTTCTTGTCCGCTGCTGTTGGGTACTTGCGCATCATTGGAGCGTTAGTACTGTAGAGCGCTTCACGGTGAATTGGAATTGCATCCGGGAAGTTCCAAACAATCGCACGTGCTTTCGCGTTACCAAATGGATGGCATCCGTTCTTCATTACAACGCGCTGAATACCACCAGACAAATCAGTCTTCCAGCTCTTACCTTCGGCGAGTTTCTTCTCATCTTCAGTTAACTGATCCCACCAACCTAATTTCTTTACAAGCACGTGATCAAACTCTGGGTAACCAGTCGTGATCGCCGATCCCTTAGAGCAAGAGCCATCGCCAGCTAACAAACTCACACCCTCACGCTCAACACCAAAGTTAGCGCGGAAGTTACCGCCGCCTTCCATCACACTCTTGCTGGTGTCATAGAGATTTGGTGAGCCAGGATGTTTAATTGCTGCTGTGCCGTAGCAAGGCCAAGGCAAGCCATAGTAATCACCAGTAGTGTCGTATCCGGTTACTGGGTCTACACCACCACGGGACTTCAATGTCTTCGGATCAAATACACCAACCATTCTCATATGAGCTTTGAGGCGCTCAGGAGTTTGACCGGTGTAGCCAATAGTCCAGCAAGAGCGATTGATCTCGCGCAGGATATCTTCAATTTGCGGCTCTTTCCATTGCTTACCAGTAAATTTAGAGTTGAGCATTTTGTAGTTCTTGGATAACTCCTCACCAAAGCCTAAGCGATCTGCAAACGCTTGCATGATCACGTGGTCAGGAACAGACTCAAACAATGGGTCAATAACTTTTTCACGCCACTGTAATGAGCGGTTTGAAGCTGTAGCAGAACCAGTAGTTTCAAACTGAGTAGCCGCAGGCAACAAGTAGACGTTACGATTCTTGTTAACAACATCGCCTTCAGCCGCAGGCATTGCTGCCATTGCTGCTGTAGCACTTGGGTATGGATCCACCACAACCAAGAGATCTAACTTATTCATCGCGCGCTTCATATCTAAGCCGCGAGTTTGCGAGTTAGGTGCATGACCCCAGAAGAACAAGCCCTTAACGTTTGTCTGTTGATCAATCATGTCGTTCTTCTCGAGAACAGCATCAACCCAACGAGAAACGGTAGTTCCGGATTTCTCCATCATGTCTGGTGCATAGCGACCTTTGATCCAATCGTAGTCAACGCCTCAAACAGCCGCGAAGTGTTTCCATGAGTCAGCAGCCAAACCATAGTAGCCAGGTAATGAATCTGGGTTAGGACCTACGTCAGTTGCACCTTGAACGTTATCGTGTCCGCGGAAAATATTGGTACCGCCGCCAGACTTACCTACGTTACCTAATGCCAACTGCAAAATACAGGACGTACGAACCATTGCGTTACCAATGGTGTGCTGTGTTTGACCCATACACCAAACAACTGTACTTGGACGATTCTTGGCCATGGTTTCAGCTGCTTTATACATTTGAGCTTCAGGGACACCGCAAGCCTCTTCAACTGCAGCAGGAGTCCACTTCTCCATAACTTCTTTACGAATCTCTTCCATACCGTAAACGCGGTCGTTGATGTACTTCTTATCTTCCCAACCGTTTTTAAAGATGTGATAGAGCAAGCCAAACAAGAATGGAATGTCTGTACCAGAACGAATACGGATGTACTGATCTGATTTAGCAGCTGTACGGGTATAGCGCGGATCGACCACGATCACTTTGCAGCCATTCTCCTTAGCGTGCAAAAGACTCAACATAGAAACAGGGTGAGCTTCAGCAGCATTTGAACCAATGTACAAGGCTGCCTTGGCATTCATCATGTCGTTATAGCTATTTGGTCATCGCACCATAGCCCTAAGTGTTCACAACACCGGCAACTGTTGTGGAGTGACAAATACGAGCCTGATGGCCTGTATTGTTTGTACCAAAGAAAGAGGCCCACTTACGCAGTAAGTAGGCCTGTTCGTTGTTATGTTTAGATGATCCAATAAAGAACATTGCGTCCGGAGAATATTTCTCGCGAATGCCCTTCATCTGAGCAGTAATTTCTGTGAGTGCTTGATCCCAAGAGATACGCTGATATTTACCATCAACCAACTTCATTGGATAACGCAAGCGATAGTCGCCATGACCATGCTCACGCAATGCTGCGCCCTTTGCGCAGTGTGCACCCAAGTTAATTGGGGGATCAAACACGGGATCTTGACATACCCAAACACCGTTCTCAACGGTTGCGTCAACTGCGCAGCCTACTGAACAGTGGGTACAGATGGATCTCTTAACCTCAATCTTGCCTTTGCCATCAAGCATTGCCTTGCTTGGCTCGGCTGCGGCCTTTTACACAAAGCTCAATTGACTAGCAGCGATACCAGCACCAACTCCTACGCCTGAGCGCTTAAGGAATGTGCGGCGATCCATCATTGGCACAGCAGCTTTTAAGCCGCGTGACAAGCTGCCAATCAGACGCGATGTTGAACGACTGCTTTGTGGGGTATTGGATTTACGAGTCAGACTCATATGGTGTCCCTGAGAAAGTTTTTTTATTTATTGAATAACAGTTACAGCAAAACAAACATCGTTAAATCAAAGTGGTTTCGTAATACTTGCGCATGTGTGCAGACATCGTTTGACCGACATCTTTCACTGTTTTGGTGCTACTAATTTCTTGGATAACTGCCTTACCAACTGGAGTTTGGCTAGCAACAGCTGCAGCGCCTGCACCAATAAAGAACTTACGGCGCGACTGTGTATTTTCTTCGCTTAAAGCAACTTTGGATTTAGTGCTCATGGCATGCTCCTATGTAATTTTTCTTGATTTCGCTCAAGTGTAATCCGTAATTGCATTTTTGGCATATTGGCCATATAGGGGATTACTAGGTCATGAATTCAACTGATTTGATGCTGCAACGCAGCATCAAATCATGTCAAAACCTTGCCCCTCAATAGCCAAGAATTCTCTAGTGAGAGCGGCAATTGGGTGATAGAGATGCATCCCTGGAATATCTTCTATTGCATCGCACAATTCGTCATACCAAGGGCGGATGTGCTCACTGAAAAAACCTTTTGATTTGTAAGGTTTGAAATCTCGACATCGTCCCCTGCAATTAGGTATCGCATTACTTCGCAGAGCGCGGAAATATGGTCTTCGGTTTCAGTAACCTCTTCCGCCGCCTCTAGCCCAAATTCCGCTAAGGCCTTGCGTATGTTGACCAAGGGCTTCTCATTCAAATGACCGGCCACATAAAAAGAACCGTTGAGCACTGCATTGGGTTTGCCAACGCTGATGAAATTCAAATCAAACTCATCATGCCAAGCTTTAGCTGGGTTATTTTTCGCAACCTCAACCACATCCATCCAGACTTTTGCCAAAGGCGCCTCGTCAGCGGCATCTTGTTGATCTGCTGTTGCAGCAATTTGATCTAACAACTCTTGATCTGGTGGCATCTGAAAAAAACATGCAATCAAACCCATATAGGTCAGCCCTTGCAAGATCCTCCGGTAAGCCAACATCCCCTACTTCCGCAGATAAATTATCTTTTGCTGCCTCTTTTGCCATTTCACTCATGTTCTTTTTTCACCATATCTACTACACGACAATCGCCACACATCTTCAGCCTGTCCATTGCTGCACCAGCAAAAGCGCCATGAGCACCCAACTTGGTCAACATCAAATCAACCATCTTCATTGCTCCAAAGGGCTTGCCACAGCTAATGCAATGGAAGGCCTGGGTTTCATTGAATACTGCCTTTTGCTTGCGCTGCTCAACCGTTTGCAATCGAGGCGCGAGGGTTAATGCTTTTTCAGGGCAGGTCTGTACACAAATACCGCATTGAACACACTGCTTCTCGATGAAAGAGAGGATTGGCTCATCAGGATTATCTAAGAGCGCACCCTCAGGGCAGCCGCTGACGCATGACATGCAGAGGGTGCATGCATCTGTATTAATTGCAAGTCCACCCAATAGAGAAGATTTTGGTAGAGCAACGCCAGCTTCAGGGAGCGGTGTTTTTGCTTGCTTTTGTAAATGCTCTAAAGCAGCTTCTAGCGTTTCGCGCTTCTGATTAGATAAGGCAACCGTTGCAGGTGTACAGATGGAACCAAGCGAACCTCGCTGACGCAATAGACCCATTGCTTTAGATACTGTAGCTAAATCGTCAGCAGAACTTGCCAATATCAAATGAATGCGCTCATCAAATCCATAAGCTTTGAGAATACTATTGGCTAAATTTGCCTGCTCTTCAAGTGCAGCACGATATGCCGGATATTCATCACCACTTAAAAGGAGTACAACCTCAGCAAAACCATAAGTTAGGCTACTAAGCCACAAATCCAAACCAGTTGAGGCGATATGCTCAATACCGTAAGGAATAACAAAAGCAGGAAGACTTTCAAACTGCTTTGGCATGACATGCGCAGATCTACCTAATCCGTCAATCATTTGCGTGCCAGCTTTTAAGCTGTGCAACAGCAAGCTTGGCACCATTGCTTGATTGATCTTTTTGGCTTCTGCGGTAAAGACGCTGGCCAAGGTTTTCAACTCTTTACCTTGATGCGAAACGCTTGGGTAGTTGTAACGCATTGCACCTGAAGGGCAAGTAGTGGCGCAAGCGCCACAACCCATGCAAAGATTTGGGTTGACCTCTACAGAGCCTTGGCCATTTTTAAATATGGATCCAATTGCGCCGGTTGAGCAAACATCAATACAAGCACTACAGCCAACTTTGCCATTACGGCCATGTGCACAAACTTTTTCGTTGTACACAAAGTATTTAGGTTTCTCACAAACTCACCCACCATCTCTGACAGCTGATTTACTGCCAAGGCCTGCTCCAATGGATCCGCCCCAGGAGCAAAGTAACCTTGTGGAGTTTGACTCATGCGCATTTTAGGATCCACACGCAAATCCAGAATCAGATCAAATTCAGCGTTACGTGCACGCTCTTTTCGATCAAAAGAAATTGCACCAATACTTGCACATGCTGTAACGCAATCGCGGTGAGACTTACATTTACTTAAATCGATCTCAAAAGAAAGATTGATTGCGCCCTCAGGGCATGCTTCAACACAAGCCCCGCAGCGAGTACACATCTCAGGATCAATCGGATTTTGTAGATCCCAATCAACTGAAAAATTACCTAGATAACCATCTAACTTAGTAACCGCGCCTGTAAAGATAGGATAGCTTCTAGTAAGCGGTAGGTTACCTGGCTCAGTGCATAAAACTGACACATCTAAAGATGGGCTTAATTTTTCCGCCCAAGGAATTGCCTGGGATCCTGCACCAATAATCAGCAGTCGGCCCTGACTTTCGTAATTCACCACAGGAACAGGCTCAGCCTCTGGCATATCCGCCAAAGCCAATAAAGCGGCAATCTTTGGTCCCGAAGTTTTAGCCTCTTGTGTCCAACCAGCAACTTCACGAATATTGACAAAGCGCAGAGGGGCTACCAGCGGCTTCTCGGCCTGATCGGCTAGCTCACTAAATAATGCGCCCTCTTGCGTACAAGCTACCACCACAAAGAATCAGAGCCATCCAAAGCTTTTAAAAAGGAATCAACCTCTTGTCTACATAAAGATTGATGAACCGGCACGCCCATTGCTTTTGCGTCCAAAGGCATGGTGCCATTACAGTTGCAGACTAATTTTTGACTCATGCGCTATCTTCTTAGGTTTTTTCTGTTCTTGCCCCACCGGCACTTCTGATGACGCTGCATCCAATGGATCGGGCGTTGATGCTGCACCGATATGCTGTGTGGATGTTAAATCACTTTGCATTTGTGGCTCTAATGCTTCGCCCTCTAGCTGGGGACTGGGCGCTTGACCCGCACTCTGCTGAGCATCCGCAAGCCCCTCTTCGTCTGGCTTGCAGAACAAGTTCAACATATCACTCTGCACCATCCTCTCCAGCATTCCAGGAGGTAGCGGATCGGGCTTACTGTAATCATCAATATAAATATCCAATCCATCCATGATGTTGAAGTGGGGATCAGTAAACATTTTCTTGAGGGCGGCCTGCTGAACAACAGGATCCACATCGGGCTTCATAAAAGCAGAGAAATCCGGGGCGCATCGATCAATCTTATCTACATCCTCCAATGTCGGAGGCGGCGGAGTTTCTTCAGGCGCACTCTCCAGCGGGATAGTTGCAGAGACCTCTTTAGGAGTCTCTATCATTTTCTCTGGCGCATCTTCCTCTTTGCCCGCCTTACGTCTAGACCATCGACTTAGAAATCCATCCGCCATCATTCCTCCGCAGGACGGCTCTGCACCTTTGAACGAGGCGGGCTTATGACGTTTTTTAGGCTCTGGCCGATAGTTGTCATTGACATATTCTTGCAACCAAGCTGCATGCTGTTCGCTCATTGGAACTGTATCCACTGATTCACCACCATCGAGCAAGCGAGCTGCCTCGTTGTAGCTGACACATATACGATGTGGCACAGCAAATGATGATTCCGACTTTGCGAGAGCAATAGATTGCTCATCGATATACCGATCAATTTCCTCTTCGAGACGCCACATCACAAACCAAGCGGGCGTTGTTGCAGAAACATTCAGGTAGTAGCCTTCAGCCTCATCAGGGAAAAGATCCAGTTCGTAACCAGTAAACAACCAAGACTCTCCATCTGCATCACGCCCTAAAAACTGGCCTACGATGATTGCTATTAAATTGCCCGAAATCAGGCAGCACTTCCTTAGGCATCCATCGGAATGAAACCCATGGATTATCAATATTTTGTTTACGCATCAACACTGCAAAACGCATAAATATTCAGTGCCTCAAGTGTTTTGAACGACGATATTTGGGAATTTGCTGCTCATATCTTTGGATAGAGTAGCAACACGAATGGCCACCTGTCTAGCAATTCCCTTGTAGATTGCGCTAATTGCGCCATCAGGGTCAGCCACCACGGTCGGGCGGCCTGCATCGGCCTGCTCGCGAATTGAAAGATTCAGCGGCAAAGAGCCCAAGAAATCCACGCCATACTCTTTACACATCTTCTCGCCACCACCGCTACCAAACACATGCTCTTCATGTCCGCATTTTGTACAAACGTAAGTGCTCATGTTTTCAATAATGCCAATGATAGGTACGCCCACCTTCTCAAACATCTTCAGGCCTTTGCGGGCATCTAATAATGCGATGTCTTGTGGCGTAGTAACGATGACTGATCCAGTTACAGGAACTTTTTGCGCCAAAGTTAACTGAATATCACCAGTACCTGGGGGCATATCCACAATGAGGTAATCCAAATCACGCCAACGAGTTTGACGAAGCAGTTGCTCAAGGGCAGAAGTCACCATGGGTCCACGCCATACCATTGGAGCATCATCATCAATCAGAAAGCCAATTGAACCTGCTTGTAGGCCATGGCCCTCCATCGGCTCAATTGTGTTTTCTTCAATAGAGTCAGGTCTGCCAGTGATGCCCAGCATCATCGGCTGACTTGGGCCATAAATATCCGCATCCAAGATGCCGACTTGCGCACCTTCAGCAGCAAGCGCCAAGGCTAAGTTCACGGCAGTAGTGGACTTACCTACGCCGCCCTTGCCACTGGCAACTGCAATGATATTTTTTACACCTGGCAATAACTTCACGCCACGCTGAACAGCATGCGCAACAATTTGACTAGAGATATTAACGCTGACATTTTTTACGCCAGGCAAATCACGCAAAACATTGATCACTGATTTTCGAATAGACTCAAACTGACTCTTGGCTGGATAACCCAACACAATATCCAAAGAAATATTGCCATCTTCAACGCGGAGATTTTTAATATTTTTTGCTGTGACGAAATCAATCTTGGCGCTGGGATCGACTAAGTTTTTGAGCGCTGACTGAACCAACTCTGGTGTAACCGACACTACCTTCTCCTAATATGAATAAACCTAGAATGAACTTCTAGGTTCTTGGTATTTTTCTTAATTAGCGCTAGCTTACTCGTAGCGGCAAATATTTGCTGAAAGTGACCTTGATCACCTTCCATCTATATTGCCTTAGAAAATCAGTAAGCTCAAGTAGTAAACCGCCATAGACATCAAAGCAGTCGCTGGGATGGTGAAGATCCAGGCCCAAACGATGTTTCCAGCAACCCCCCAACGAACCGCGCTAGCCCTCTGTGTAGAGCCAACACCAACAATAGCCCCAGTAATTGTGTGGGTAGTGGAAACGGGAATACCGATAGCTGTAGCTGCAAACAAAGTGATGGCGCCACCAGTCTCAGCACAGAAACCACCAACCGGCTTTAGTTTAGTGAGCTTTTGACCCATCGTTTTCACAATACGCCATCCGCCAAACATCGTGCCCATTGCAATAGCGATATAGCAGCAAATGATGGTCCAAGTAGGCGGCATCTTCGCACTCGCCTCTGCATATCCAGTAATGATGAGTAAAAGCCAAATAATGCCAATGGTCTTTTGAGCATCGTTACCGCCGTGACCCAAGCTGTAGGCGCTAGCAGAAACCAATTGTAAGCGACGGAACCAGCGGTCAGTTTTTGCTAAGTTTGCGTTTCGACAAACCCATGCCACCAACAACATCATCAAAGAGCCAAGCAAGAAGCCAACCAAAGGTGAGATGAAAATAAAGGAAGCGGTTTTGATGACTCCGGACCAGACCAAACCATCCATACCGGCCTTAGGCAAGGCCGCACCAACTAGGCCACCAATCAAAGCATGAGATGAACTAGAAGGAATACCGTAATACCAAGTGATGATGTTCCAAATAATCGCACCTACTAGCGCTCCAAAAATCACATGCAAGTCGACGGCAACGGGATGAACAATTCCCTTGCCTACCGTGGCAGCAACACTCAAATGAAAAATGAAGATTGCTAAGAAATTAAAGAAGGCGGCAAAGACAACAGCTTGCTGTGGCTTTAGAACACCAGTAGAAACTACTGTTGCAATAGAGTTCGCCGCATCATGAAATCCATTCATGAAATCGAATGCAAGCGCAAGCGCTACTAAGAGCGCTACAACCCAAAAAGCTACTTCTGTCGCTGGCAACTTAATTCGCCTTAAGAGTTTTCAAGAACGATGCCTTCAACCAAATTGGCAACGTCTTCACATTTATCGGTAACTTCCTCGAGCAATTCATAAATACGCTGGCACTTAATAAGCTCACGCACTTCGATGTCTTCACGGAACAACCTAGTAATAGCAGTAGATAGAAGGCGATCAGCCCCAGACTCCAGGTGATCGATTTCATCGCACGTCTTTAATGCTGCTTTAGCTACTTCTGGATCAGAAATATCTTTTAATGTAGCAACTGCGTTTTTCATGCTGATGCAACACTGATTACAAAGCTCGGCCATTTGCACCATTTCTGGCGTCATTTGCTTTACGTCGTACAAATGCATTGCCTCAGTGCCGTTTTGCAATAAATCGGCAACGTCATCCATCGTATTGATGAGTGAAAAGATTTGATCACGATCGATAGGTGTGATGAATGTTTTATGTAAACGGCGATGCACTTCTTTCACAACATCATCACAAGCATGCTCTGCTTTATCAACATCTTGGGTGTATTTGGCGCGCAAGGCTTCGTCGCTGTAATGCTCGACAAACTTGAGAAAAGATTTGGAGGCGGAAACGATATTGCTTGCGTGCTCATTAAAAAGCTCGAAGAAATTACCATCGTGAGGCATTAGCTTACTGAAGAACATAAATCACGATCCTTTAGGAACAAAAACTACGGGTTTTGTTAGGTTTGTCGCTATTCTAAACAATTGCTATTGAACAACTGGAAAGCCAGCATCTGTTATAAGCTGGCTCGCCTGCGCCTCGGAAAGACTTGTTTCAAGCTTCACAATTTGACTAGCCAGATCAGCCTCTACAACAGCCCGAGGATCCCGAGCCTGGACCGCTCGAGTAACCGCATTAATACAGCCTCCGCAGGTCATTCCAGATACTTTCAAACTGAACACATAAGGCCTTTTGATGTGAATATGGCTTGTATGCAGTAGATTATCTTCTATATGCAACCCCAAAAAGACACTAAATCAGAGCTATTTACTCTGGATATCGGCGGCATGACCTGCGCCTCCTGTGTTGGCAGGGTTGAGAAGGCTTTAGGCAAGATTCCTGGGGTTGAAGCGGCTAGCGTCAATTTGGCCACCGAACAGGCCAAAATTCGCCTAAAAGCCGGTTCTGTGGTCAAAATCAATGAAATCATCGCTCTTGTCGAAAAAACAGGCTACCACCAGGCCAAAATTAGCAAAACACATGCAATTCCAGGACTATCCAGCTCCCAGTCCTTTTGGGGTGCTGATGGCTTGGGGCGCGTATTACTAGGCTTCACCCTTTCGGCCCCACTATTTGTGCCGATGCTTCTCATGCCATTTGGCATTCATTGGACTCTCTCACCCAAATGGCAACTCCTGCTCGCTAGCCCCGTGCAGTTTTTTTTAGGGTGGCGCTTTTACAGAGCAGGTTTTAAATCTCTCATGTCCGGCGTAGGCAATATGGATTTATTGGTGGCACTGGGCACGAGTGCGGCATACGGTTTAAGCGTGTATCAATTGTTAAGCGCCGATCATGCGGTGCATGAGCTCTATTTCGAAGGGTCTGCAGTCATCATCTGTATGGTCTTGCTTGGTAAATGGTTAGAAGCAAGAGCCAAGCAACAAACCAGTGAAGCAATACGTGCCTTACAAAAACTATGGCCAGAGCATGCCAAGGTAATCGATAAGGACATCGCCATTTCTGCAGGTTCGCCTTTGGATCAATTTCGCGACCTCCCCTTAGATCAGGTGTTTCCAAAAGATCGCGTCTTAGTGCTGCCTGGTGAACGCATTCCGGTAGATGGTCTGATTCTAATCGGCAATAGCCATGTAGACGAATCTTTGCTTACTGGAGAAAGTGAGCCAGTCAAAAAACATGTTGACGGGAAAGTGATCGGTGGCTCGCTAAATGGGGAGGGTCTGCTGGTCATAGAGGCCCAGGCAGTGGGTATAGAAAGTGTGCTTTCTAAAATTATTTCTTTAGTTGAAGATGCGCAAACTCAAAAAGCACCCATCCAAAAACTAGTTGATCAAGTCAGCGCCATTTTTGTACCCAGCGTCATTTTGATTGCGATCATTACTGGCATAGCAAACTGGCTTTATTTAGACTCCGCATCCATCGCTATCTTGAGATCGGTATCCGTACTAGTGATTGCATGCCCATGCGCCCTTGGCTTAGCAACGCCTGCTGCAATCATGGCAGGAACTGGTGTTGCAGCACGCTTTGGCATCTTAATTAAAGATCCGCAAGTTTTGGAATTAGCGCATCGCCTTAATATTGTCGCCTTCGATAAAACAGGCACCCTCACAATCGGTAAGCCTAGATTGCTACAGATCATTTCTTTTCAAAGTACGCACTCAGAAGAAAATATCCTGGCCAGTGCTGCAGGATTGCAGCTTGGCAGCGAGCACCCGCTTGCAAAAGCGCTCTTAGATGATGCGAAGCAAAAGAGCTTGACTCCCATTACGCCAACGGACAGCAAAGCATTACCTGGCATCGGGATAAGCGGAAAGCCAAGCTCCGGACCTTTTATGGGGCAAAGCTTGAGCCTCCAAAGCATTGCCTCTTTGGAGGGCAACCCTCAACACCTCGCGATCCTCGAAAAAGCGCAAGCATGTTTTGATGCTGGTCAAACCGTTTCGGTATTAATGAAAAACGAAGCACCTTCATCGCCAATTGCAATAATTGCTTTTGGTGACGAGCTAAAAGATGGCGCCAAAGAGGCAATCACCTCGTTACATCAATTAGACATTCGCGCAGTCATGCTTTCTGGCGACAATATCGCGGCAGCAAATCGCGTTGCAAAATCTGTTGGCATTCAAGAAGTATTTGCGCAAATCATGCCAAGTGATAAAGCAGAAATTATTCGCAAGCTACAAACAAAAGATGGTGAGCGTCAATATGTAGCGATGGTAGGTGATGGCGTAAACGATGCGCCTGCCCTAGCAACTGCAGATGTGGGCATGGCCATGTCTACCGGTACCGATGTGGCTATGCAAGCTGCGGGAATTACCTTGATGAGAGGTGACCCTACTTTAGTGGCAAGTGCTGTTGATATATCCAAGCGAACCTGGAAAAAGATTCAGCAAAATTTATTCTGGGCCTTTATCTTTAATGCTACAGGCATTCCCTTGGCTGCTTTAGGCTATCTCTCACCCATGTTAGCCGGTAGCGCCATGGCGCTATCCAGTTTTTGCGTCCTTAATGCGCTATTACTGAAACGCTGGCGACCTGTCCACCACTAAATAAGATTGTTGCTTTATTTTGAAGTTTCTTTTTAATTCTTTCGAATCAATTCAATATCGCCATAGAATGCGCGCGCTTCTGATTTGGTGTTATCCGTGTCAGTTAGCAATGCCAATAACCTCGCCGGGGGCTTCACCATAGGCGCGCCTGTAGTCGGCCGCCAGATCACGCTGATGCTTATGCCACTGCCCTAAGTTATCCCAACCAGAATCCACCGCAATCATTTTGATGCGAGATGTATGCACATTAGTCAGGATGGTATCTACGGGAGATTTTCCCGACCAGATATACATCAAAGTGACGTATGGCATTTCTTGACCGCTAATCAAGTTTGCCATCTCAAAAGTCATCTTTTCTTTTAAGGGTAACTTTGATTTATTTCCATCAAATGCCACCAAGATGCGCAGCGGTGCATCATCTGCATTGGTGATTGGGTTGATGGCTTTCCACTCCCATTGCAACCAGAGGTTATTAGCTTGTCGCGGGCGCAATTTCACAGCCAATCCGGAAGCAGATGTTTTGGAGCTAGCGCTTAAGACCGTCTTACCTTGATAGCTTTCAAGCCGGTAAACCGTATTCTTTTTAAACGGAGCTATCCGATAAAAATTCCAGCCATTAGGCGTACCTTCGCGCGCTGTCTCCGCCGAAAACTGTGGCAACTCCTCTTGAGCGGGCAGCTGACTCACATTCAAAGCCTGTCCAGACTCATCCTGAATAGAGTCCTTATTAAATCCTGCACATCCAACCAAGGCGATTGATATGCAGAAAGTCGAAATAAGGTGAGCTTGCTTAAACATCACTGAATTGTCCCAAAGAATTGGTCGGGAAAGGATAAAAGTAAGTCTAAAATTGATCTATGCGCCGTCAATCACCTTCAAGCTGGGCTGCAATCAGTATCTGCATAGCAGCTCTTGTGCATTTTGCATTAGGCTTCTCAATCGAATTTTCTGTCGACGAGGCTCACTATGCTTTATATGCGCAACATTTGGCCTGGAGTTACTTTGATCATCCGCCACTGGTTGGCTGGATCCAATGGCCACTCATTTCCCTCGCCACCTCCGAAGGTTTTATACGCCTATTACCGGAACTCCTCTGGGTAGTTTCTTGCGTTTTGATTTACCAAGTCACCATTGAAGTGCATCACTTTATTCAGGGTCGTAACGCAGGGTATTTGACCAGCGCTCTTCCTTCAGAAAATATCTGCGGCCTTATGGCTGTCTTGGTAATTATTGCCGCCCCAATGCCACACATACTGGCAATTGGTCTATTGCCGGACACATTATTGACACCCCTGAGTCTTGGGTTGATGCTAATGGCATTAAGATGGCTAAGCAAAGATCGCTTTAGTTTGGGTGATTGGATTCTGACAGGCATCTTATTGGGGCTGGCGGGTTTAAGTAAATACACCGCAGCGTTTACGGCCCTTGCATTGTTATTCGTCTTCCTGAGTTCCCCGCGCAAGCCCTGGATTAATAAAGCGGGTTTTTGGTTGGCGGGCCTCATCGCCTTACTGCTCATCAGCCCAGTCCTTTATTGGAATTCGGTGAATGATTGGATTTCATTTAAATATCAAATAGCCCACGGCAGTGGTGGTGATTGGCTATGGCGCAGGCTTGGCGCCTTTTTGGGAATTCAACTTGCGGTATTTGGACCTCTATTCATTTTGGGTGTCTTTGTCTTTCTTAAAGACTGCATGCATGCAACAAAATATTCATTACTTGCCCTCTTCGGATTCTTTTTAATCCCCTTCATCATTTTTGCCAGCCTCTCCGGCGGAGGCGGACTTCCGCACTGGACGACACCCGCTTGGTTTTGTCTCGCACCTTTTGCTGGAATTGGCTTGGCAAAAGCATGGGCCATACAACACCGCAACTTAATCCGCATCTTGTTTGTATTGCAGCTTACTTTATGTTGCGTTGGATTTGGGTACGTACTGTCAGGTGGAATAAGTTCTGCTGCTATCAAATCCAATCCTATAGCTGATCTTTATGGCTGGAAAATTGCCGGTCAAAAAGCAAACGAATTGGTTAAAGACACTAAAGCTCAAGGTATTGCCGTACAGAATTGGACGCTTGGAAGTCGCGCCGCTTGGTATGCATCCCCTGCTCCCGTGTTTGTTTTAGATCAGAGGCAGGATCAATTTGATCTCTGGTTTGGAGCTCTGCCGCGCGGGGCTAATATCATCCTCATCAACTGGTCAGGAATGGGTTTTAGCGCTCCGGTTGGCAGCAAATCCGCCTTTGAGCGCTGTGAACCCCTGGAAAGCCTGGAAATTGTGCGATTTGGCCAAGTCTTGTCGAAATTTGACTTTAGCCTCTGTAGCAACTGGCGAGACTAGCAATCAAGGTGGTAATTCCACCAAATTCAAGACCTTAGACGCCCAAGGTATTATCCTTATGCCTATGAGTTCACAACCCCAATCCACCCCAAAAAACCCTTCTGGGTGGAAATCCATACTCAAGCGGGCATGGCCGACGATTCGTATTTTGCTTTCGATAGCGCTTCTTTGGAAAGCAACAAGCGGAATTAACTGGCACGCCCTATTGGATTCACAAATCAAGATGGAGCCCATGTGGCTGATTGCAACTGCAATTGCCATCTGCTGTGCGTTTATTTGCGGCGGCTTACGTTGGGGATTCTTAATGCGCAGCGTTGGCTTTCAGGGAAGCTTGGGAAGTTACATTGCCCTCTACTTTGCAGGTGGATTGATTAATCAAGGTTTGCCAAGTACTTTAGGTGGCGATAGCTATCGCGCTATTACAGCAACACACATCACGAGCAACAACAGCCTTAGCGATACCAAAGAGCTGGATCAAGAATTGCACCACTCAGTTGATCTGGAGCATGCAACTCCCAAACTACGTTTAAGTTTTTCAATGACGCTTGTTGATCGACTGCTGGGCCTGGCAGGCAATAATTTACTAGGCGGCTTAGGTTTGGTTATGGGTGGCGCAACGCTTGCAACTTGGGGTCAAGACTTGGGCTACGCAGTTTTGGGAGTGATGATTTTTTCGGGACTGCTGATTGCACTGGTATTGGCATGGGGAACAAGTCGTCAACTACTACAAAAACTTCTTGATCGATTGCAAATGAATAATGCAATGCCAGGAATTAACCTTGCATTCTCTTGGCCTATGAATATGGTTCAGGCTTTATTCGCAATCGGTGTTCACTGTTTCATTATTTTGGCCTTTGGCTTTTGCCTGAGAGCTTATGGAGTCGAAGCTCCAATCTCCAGCCTCATGATTGGGTTACCAGCACTTAGCTTATTACTCATGCTGCCTATCAGCATTTCCGGTTGGGGCCTACGCGAAGCTACTTTATCTTCCGTATTGGCGCTATGGGGAGTAAGTCCTTCATTAACAGTGCTAGCCTCAATTAGCTACGGTGCAATCACCGTCTTATCGGTATTGCCTGGTGCATACTTTTTACTAAAACGAAAATAAACCCTTAAAGCAAAAATATATGACTATCAGCATCAATACTATGCGTGCCATCGATCATTGGGTTGGCGTGCCCCTATGCGCAATCGTGAGCCCATTTATCGCTTTATTAGACGGCATCAAAAATATCTTTGGTCGCGATAAAGCAGCCCCAAAGAAACTGCTCTTTATCGAGCTCTCTGAAATGGGTAGCGCCATCTTGGTTGACCCAGCAATGCGTAATGCTCAGGCGCGTGGTGCTGAGCTGTACTTCCTCATCTTCAAAAGTAATCGTGCAAGTCTGACTTTATTGAATACCGTTAAACCTGCAAATATTTTTACAATTGACTCCTCAAGCTTAGGCGGCTTAATCAAAGATACTCTGCGATTCCTAATCGTTGCCAGATACCATCGCATTGATACCGTTATTGATCTTGAGCTTTTCTCTCGCTTTACCGCCTTGCTGACTGGCCTATGTGGCGCAAGACGTCGTGTGGGCTATCACATATTTCATGGTGAAGGCTTATGGCGCGGCTTCATGCTGACACGCAAAGTGCATTACAACCCGCATATTCACATTACCAAAAATTTTCTCTCTTTAATTCATGCGGCGTTTGCCAAAGAAATTGAAGTACCTTTTAGCAAGATTCATATCCCAGACTCAGAAGTACGTCTTGAGCAAGCGGTTATTAATCCAACAGTACTTGAAAAAGTACGCGAGCGCATTGAGAAGAAGGCTAAAGAAGCTGGCATTAGCTACACCCATGGAAAAGAACGCCTGATTTTGATCAACCCAAACGCGAGCGACCTATTGCCACAACGTCGCTGGGCTCAACAACGCTTCTCAGAATTAATTCAGGCAGTTCATCAGCATTATCCAAATGACTTAATCTTGATTACAGGCTCACCCGCGGAATTTGTTTATGTCGACAAAGTGAGATCGGTGGCTAATGTAAAAAATGCCCTGAACTTCGCCGGACAAGTCACCTTTGCTGAACTTCCACCGCTCTATACCCTCTCAGATGTCATGGTGACCAATGATTCTGGGCCAGGCCACTTCTCTGCTGTGACGCCCTTAAGAACGGTTGTCCTCTTTGGGCCTGAGACGCCAGCCTTATATGGCTCTGTTGGTAATTCAATTGCCATTACTGCAAACTTAGCATGCTCGCCATGCGTCAGTGCTGCCAACCATCGCAAGACGCCATGTCACGACAACGTTTGCATGCAAGCCATTACTGTTGACCAAGCTCTAGACAAAGTCAAACTCCAACTTCATGAAGCCGACAAGGCAAAGGGTCGCTAGTCGGGATGCGCAACAATGCTATTCCTAGTGCAGCATGGTTTATTCCGCTAGCACCACTTGCTTTAGCTTTTGCAATCTACTTCGGTAACTTGCAAAGTAGCAGCTTCTTATTTATCAATCAATTTACGCAAATATTGCCAGACATGGTTTGGGCGGGGCTGACATTCCTAGGTAATGGCTGGGGCATCTTTGCGATTACCTTCCCACTGCTTTTACTAGCCCCTCGCTTACTAACAGCAGGTATCTTTTCAGGCGCTATTGCTGCAATAGCCAGTAGCACATTAAAGTCCCTACTTAATTTACCTAGGCCCGCTAGCATACTTGCAGATGGTGATTTTTATCGGATTGGTGCACCCCTACTACACAAAGCATTTCCATCCGGTCACACCATCACCGCTTTTGCTGTAGCAAGCGCCTTATATTTTTCTAGCGATAAAGAAAAACGTAAACCCATGCTGCTTTTATTTGTACTCACATGTTTAGTTGGCCTTTCTCGAAACGCCGTTGGCGCCCATTGGCTAACTGATGTATTGGCAGGAGCTGGGGTTGGCATATGGTGCGGACTACTTGGCGCTCTATTGGCCAATTATTTCCCAGAAAACCAATTGGGCCCTAAAAAAATCTGGTCTCATTTAATTGCGCTTGGGGGTGTCGTAGCAATGTATGCACATCTCACTCAAACCATGGATCTCGAATTAAATCTGCCATTACAGTATTTTTCAATTGCCATCGTGGCATTCACGCTGATTTTCTATGTGAAAGCGCAATTCGTTCATGCGCCTAACAAGTCAGCATAGCTCAAGATGTTTAGCTATCGTCACGCCTTTCATGCCGCCAGTCACGCTGACATTCTTAAGCATTTAACCTTAATTCATCTTGTGCAGTATCTACAAGAAAAGCCTGGCGCGCTCTTACTATTGTCGATACACACGCTGGTGCTGGGATCTATAGCCTCTTGGACGGCTTTGCTACAGTTAGCAAAGAAGCTGATGGCGGGATCTTTCGTCTTAATCAATACTTAGAGACTTGCAAACACGCAAACACACCGATTCCAGAGAGTATTCAAGAGTATTTGAAATACATTGAAGCTGAGAATGCCGATGGACAGCTCACCACTTATCCTGGCTAGCATACTGCGCCCTCAGGATCGACTCAAGTTATTCGAGCTTCACCCCAAGGAGATTGATGTCCTTCGCCACAATGCTGCCTCCACCAAGTAGACGTGGCCTAGTATTAATCGACCCGTCCTATGAAGATAAGCAGGATTACCGTTATCTCGAGACCGCAATGGAAGAAGCTCTGCAGCGTTTTGTCACTGGATGCTATGCGATTTGGGTACCCCATACTCTCCAGAAGAGAGTCTGCAGCACTCCCTGATCGCATGAAAAAAATTGCTGCCATCCACAAGCGCTCATGGCTTCATACAGAATTACGCGTTGAAAATGCGCCTGGCGAACGTCGCCTTCAGGCAAGCGGCATGTTTATTTTCAATCCACCCTGGACGCTAGAAAAGCACCTTGCACAAGCACTGCCAACCCTCACCAAGGCTTTGGGTATAAATGGTGGCGCTCAGTTTTTATTGAAGAGCTTTGAAGCCAAAAACTAGTCGCGCAAATTAATCATAATTTCATTGCGACGCATGAAGGGTAGCGTCCAAGGCGGGTTGTAGCGAGCAAAATTAGGCGCGCCAGCAGCAGATAAATTACGAACTTTCATCCACTGCTCCAATTCCAGCGTTTTTTCTGCAACTTTCTGGCTGTTATAAAAACCACTAAAGCTAATCACCGCTTTTTAAGCGCTGGAATTTGGCGTAACTGCACCTGTGGATTCATTGGCTTTGGGATTGTCTCCATACTGTATTCAGCGGGCATCACAAATGACGCAGTCCATTTGCCAACATTGGACTCTATTCCCACTGGCGCAGTCATGGCTATCTTTGCACTCTTGGGTGCCTGGTCCTCAACTGTTACTGGCGCAGTCATGGCAATCTTTTGATTGACTTGATTTTGCCCAAAAATATAAGCAGCAATTAAACGGAATCCTTGGCTTGAGGCGTCATCCAAATCTCCCTCAACCTGAACCTCTGCAACAATGACTGGCGCATAAGATCGAATTTCAAAAGGTGGTTCTTTTTCGATAATTGAATATTTCGGCTCTTCAGTTGCCATTGCTACCCCGGTAAGTGTGAGCGCAATCAAAATAAGTGCGCCACTAAAGAAGGAATGCTTCAAGAGCTTACCAAGTTGACTTGATTTCAAAGCCATTTGAATTGAAATGCACTTTAGCTTGAGCGCCTACAGGCAATGTCAATTTATTTGACTGATGCCCAAACGGAAGGCCAGTTACCATAGGGATGGTTTCTGGCAAGCGCTTACGAATGGCTTCAAGCACTCGTTCGAGCGAATAGCCTTTATCGTTATCGTAAAGACGGTAAGCAGAAAAACCGCCAATCAATATGGCGCCCTGATTTGCAAGCATTCCCGAATCCAGGAGCTGCATCAACATTCTTTCGATACGATAAGGATGCTCATTTACATCCTCTATGAATAAGATGTCGCCCTTGGTCTTATTCAGATCAGGCAAATAACTGGTTCCGACCAAACCTGCCAAGACTGTTAAATTACCGCCCCACAAGAGGCCGTTAACCTCACCCGTAGATGTCTTTCCCAAAAAGGACTGGGGATCCAAGACTTTGCACTCAAGCTTGCGTTCATCAATGGCGACTCTGAAATGTTCCCACGTAAACTTGTCAGGAGCTATAGATGCGCCGCCCTCGTCCAGGCGACCAAAATCATAGTTGAGCATGGGGCCAGATAGAGTTATCGCCCCCGTCTTTGCCAATAAACCCAATTGAAATGCCGTGAAATCACTGTGGCCACAAATTTGCAAGCCATTTTGTACTGCTTTAGCGATTGCCGCCCAATTAATATTCGGCAAAAGGCGATGAATGCCATAGCCACCGCGCATAGCCATCACAACCATTTGCGCATTTAACTGAGGCAATTCATTTAACTCAGCAAGACGCTCATCATCACTTCCAGCAAAGCGCTCATAGACGCGCTGGGTACATTTAGCGTTTTCAACTGCAATGCCTTGTTGCTTAAGCCAATCTATACCAGCCAAAGGACTTTTAGCATCTAAGCTCGCCCCAGATGGTGCAATGAGATGAATAGATTTCAACGCCGCTCCTTAAAGAAATCGCGTAAAAGTTGGCCGCATTCTTCGCTTATCATGCCACCTTCAATCGCAGTCTGGTGATTAATTTGTTTCGAAGAGAATATATCCAGCACGCTTCCAGCTGCACCTGTTTTTGGATCTGGCGCACCATACACCACTCGATCAACCCTAGCATGCAGCATTGCGCCGGAACACATTGCACAAGGCTCTAGAGTGACATACAAAGTTGTACCCGGCAGACGGTAATTTTCTTCATTTAATGCAGCCTCTCTTAAGGCCAGCATTTCAGCGTGGGCGCTTGGATCATGATTAGAGATGGGCTTATTGAATGCTCTGGAAATGATCTCACCATCACGAACTAGGATAGCCCCAACAGGAACCTCTCCTGCGATAGCTGCAAGCTTAGCCTGCTCTATAGCCTGCTGCATAAACTGGCGATCGAGCTCGGCTTGTGTCATTTAGTTTTGATGAACATCAGCCCAGCAATTGGGCGTCTCATAGAGACGAATAGCAGAGAGCTCCAAGCGACCACTAAAGGCTTTGCTAAAGACCGGCTTCAAAATTGCATAAGCAGCATTGGCCAAGTTTTCAACAGTAGGCACATGCTCCATGATCACCGTTTTATGATTTGGCAAGGTTGCCCAAGAAAGCAACCAAACCTTCATCTTCTTTGGCCACTAAAAACGCATGGTCCCAGAGATCTACAACATACTGATTGGTTAATTTTTTAATATCCCCAAAATCCAGCACCATGCCATCATCGGCCTTACCAGGATGATCAGCCACCTCACCAGTCAGAGTTACCTCAATTGCATAGCGATGCCCATGTAGATGACGACATTGACCATCGTGATTTGGGATGCGGTGACCTGAGTCAAACTCAAGTCGGCGGGTAATGGAGATAGCAGGTCGTTTATTTGTCATTCAGAACTTCATTCATTGCTTGTTGGCCTGGGCCAAATTATCGAATTCCAATCAGTTTATGCGATTGAAGACTCAGTCTCCATAAGGGACGTTTTTGACATAGTGCTACAGCAAGCTCGGTATTGCTTTTAAGATTTGGGCCGTCCATTGGTTGCAAATAGCGATTGCGATAGTCCATGCCTTCAAAACGTGCCATTAACTTTTCCAAGGAATGATGCCCCGCCTGCGGAACTACTAGCTTTAATTCATTTGCCTGCAGAACAACCAACTCCGACCCTTCTTTAGGGCTTACGCAAACCCAATCGACACCCTTTGGAACTTTAATCGTGCCATTAGTCTCAATGGCAATTTCGAAACCTTTTTGATGAAGCACGCCAATCAACTCTTCATCCAATTGCAATAGTGGTTCTCCACCAGTAAAAACAACGTATCGCTGCTGTGGTCCGGCGCCAGTACTTCTCCAAGCAGACTCAATTGCTAGCGCTAAATCTTTTGCAGCCTCAAACTTGCCGCCGCCATCGCCATCGATACCAACAAAATCTGTGTCACAAAATTGACAAACTGCTGACTGACGGTCCTCTTCGCGACCACTCCATAAGTTGCAACCCGCAAAACGACAAAATACTGCTGCTCGTCCGGCATGAGTGCCTTCGCCTTGAAGGGTGGGAAAGAGTTCTTTAACAGTATACATAACTATCCGTCTATTTTAAGCGCTTTACTCACTTCCAGGAAATGAGCTCCCACTCCAAATAATCCTCCCAATACGCGTTTGACCAGAACACCCCAGCCGTCAAATAGCGCCCATACCCCCTACGAATCACCCAACGCCCAATCTCTGGGGCAAGCCATACATCTTCTTCGC
This sequence comes from Polynucleobacter necessarius, assembly GCF_900096755.1. Classification (NCBI taxonomy): domain Bacteria; kingdom Pseudomonadati; phylum Pseudomonadota; class Betaproteobacteria; order Burkholderiales; family Burkholderiaceae; genus Polynucleobacter; species Polynucleobacter necessarius. Next base: position 1,157,615 of record NZ_LT615227.1, on the reverse strand, counting down.
GATAGTTGGCAGTTCTAAACAGATCATTACTCTCAAAGTATGGTGCTTCATTTTGATATTTGAGCGTTTTAAATGATCCTGCAGGAACATTAATTTGCGCCCATTGAATGGCTGTTATGTTCAGTTCAGCCCCCAATAATAAGAAGAGTCCGGTCGACCAACCACTTGATATCGGGTTCGATAGAAGCTAGACCAAGCCGAGTTCAATTGAACAGGCCAAGCAGGCAGCGCCTGCTGAAATACTTGTGGAGGGCTCCAGTGGGGATCTTGCAAAAGATAACCCCAAGGTGACTGAACTTCATCAGGCAAGGGGCCCGCTTTTTGACCGGATCTGGCAATACGAACTTCGCTTCCCACCGAGACCACTGTCTCTGTAACGGTGTCAACAATTTCCCGGTTAAAAACATTGCGGACTTGATAAACCCATTGCTGCCCGACTTTGGGGGGTCTAACCTGCTGAATGGATGCCGGGGCTGGCAATACAACGCCTACAGGGTAAGGTTGCGAAGGGGAATGCACGCCACCAGAAGGACTGGCGCAAGCAATAAAAGAATGGCGCGCAAGCGCATTACTTGTAAGAAGTAAGTTGCCATTGAAAGCTATCTTCCCTTACAGCAACTCCCATTTGCCCTTGAATTTGATATGACCCAGAGGCCTCACGTGCAACCCATCGACCAATCTCGGGAGCAAACCAAATAGTTTCTTTGCGGATGCAGTCAACTTTATTGTCATCCTCGCTCTCATAGTTAATGAGATTTTGATAACGTAAGGTCAAGAATGTTCCGGCTGGAACGGTGATCTCCTCCCATCCTTGCGCACTCATATACTCCTGCCAATTGAGCTTTCCATCCGAATAACCGCCTAAGCCGTACTTAGTATTAAATTGCTTACTCCAAGAACTCGTCAGCTCGAGAGGCCAAAGAGGCAGCGCTGGACTAAAGCTTAGCAAGCGAGGCCATTGCGGATCAGTGGAAACAAACCCCCATTTAGACTGTATTTCACTAGGGAGCATGCCACCATCCTCAGTACTCCGATTAATCGTAATGGATGATCCAATATTAGCTACTCGCTCCCTGATGAGACCCAATGTCTTGCCATTAAATGCGTCTTTCTTGATATAAGTCCACTCCTGCCCCACTTGTGGTGGACGAATAGCGGGCACAGGATTTGGTTGAGCAACCGAAGTTCCGCGCTGATACGGCAAAGAAACTGCGCAAGCTACTGGCGCCAAGGCGGCTGATGTAATAAATATGCAGCGCGATAAATTCAAGTGCTTCTCCTGTGGTAAGTTAGAACCTAATGCGGGTGATTGTAAATCTGATTATTTGTCAGCTCTTAGTACAAAGCTTTTTCAATGAAATTTTTAGGGATCGTAGTCTTGGGAACGCTAATTCCCAAACCTTTAAACCACGAATCCGCTTTCATCTCAAAACCCACCCCATGCATATAGTTATAGATTGCTTTTTTAAGCCCCTGCCCTAAAGCATCGTGATCAACCCCCGTTGGATCAATAAAGGCAACATCATTCTTGGCAAAAGTAATCTCGGGCAAAGGCAACAATTCAATTCCATACTCCTGAGGGTTTAAACCAACCGGAGAGTGAACCGTATACAAATAAAGCGATGGAAAAATCCGCTCTGTATACAACCATTCTCAAATAACTGTCGAACATATTCCAAAGCGTCCACCGTCTCTTGTACGGTTTGCGTTGGAAAGCCATACATCAAGTAGGCGTGCACCAAAATACCTGCATCAGAGAAGCCCTTGGTAACTTAGGCAACCTGCTCAACCGAAACACCCTTCTTCATCAGATTAAGCGGGCGATCCGATGCAACCTCAAGACCACCTGACATAGCAATACAACCACTTCTTGCCAAGAGCTCTGCCAATTGCGGGGTGAAGGTTTTTTCAAACCGAATATTGCCCCACCAAGAAATCACCACTTTACGACGAATTAATTCTTCCGCAAGGGCCTTTAACGCCTTCGGAGGCGCAGCCTCATCTACAAAATGAAAGCCTGTCTGCCCCGTCTCAGCAATAATTTGCTCAATACGATCCACCAATAAACTAGCCGAAGCAGTTTCGTATCGAGAGATGTAATCAAGTGAGACATCACAGAAACTGCATTTTTTCCAATAGCATCCGTGCGCAACAGTAAGCTTGTTCCAGCGCCCATCGCTCCATAAGCGATGCATGGGATTAAGCATATCCAAAAGAGACAAATATGAATCAAGCGGTAAGCCATCCCACGTAGCGGTTCCGACGTCCTCAAAAGGAATATCCGGTTCTTGCCAATTAAGGTATTGCACCCGACCTTTTGAATTATGCATAAAAGTGCGCACCAAACGCTCAGCCGAGCGTTTGCCATCAAGATGCTCCAACAAGGCTAAGAGCGGCCTCTCACCAGAATCGAGTGTGATGAAGTCAACATATTCAAAAATACGAGCATCTGATAACTCGCGCAGCTCTGTATTGACATAGCCACCACCCAAAGCAAGTTTGACTTCTGGATAAACTTTTTTAATTGTTTGAGCAATTCGTAAGGCCGCATACATGGCACCTGGAAATGGCACAGATAACAACACCAAACCAGGCTGATGACGCTTTATTGCTCTATGAGTTAAGTCTTGTAGATGCAAATCCATTAGCGTAGGCTTTGCATGCAAGGCATCTGCCAGAGGTGTAAACGTTGGCTGGCTACTGGCAAGCGATTCGGCATAACGCACAAATTCAAAACGCTCATCCACAGCGTCGCGCAGCACATCTGAAAGATCATTGAGATAAAGGGTCGCCAAATGACGTGCCCTGTCCTGCGAGCCCAAGGCACCAAATGCCCATCCTAAAGAATCTCCAGCATCCGCCTCATCAAAAGCGTCAAGCGAAGCAAAGCGTGGGCCCTCCGGCAAAAACTCACGGGTATTGATGCGATGACTTAAGGTGCTATCGCGCCCCTGCAGAAATGCGATTACAGGTGAAATGGTAGCTCGGTAAGAGTCGAAGTAATCTAGGAAAAAATTGACGCTAGCACTGCGCCCTTCTTCAGCAATGCTGAGCGCTTGATCATGAATCTCATCTAAGCCATCCGGCGTGAAAAAACTGAGCATTAATGCCAAAGCCAAATCTTCTTGCGCGGCATCGATACCGCGTGATCTCAAAAAACCCGTGAGAGAAGCCGTCGAAGGATACGGCGTATTCAGCTGCGTCATAGGAGGGATGAGGCTCAATACCTTCATGCTCATTGACTGTGCCCCAAGAAGATTTAACTCTTCAACTGTAAAACCAGCCTACTTACGCGCCTCGATATTGAACGGGCCCTTTAATACTGGCGCACGATATCTGCCAGCCAATTCTCTGTAAGCAGAAATTGGTGAAACGCCATCCTTATCCTTAGTGCACAAGAAATTAAACCAGCGATTACCAATTAGGACGTGTCCAATTTCATCATGGAGAATGATCTCCAAAATCTCAACGGCACGAACTTCTTTTATCTGCTTAAAACGATCCCGAATCATGGGCACCGCATCCAATCCTCTTGCTTCCATCGTTCGAGGAACTAGCGCCATTCTGGCCATCACAGAATCCGTAGTTCCCTCGACCATCTCCCACAAACTATTGTGGGCTGGAAAATCACCATAGGAAAATCCAAGTGAATGCAGATGCTCATTTACCAAACTAAAGTGATAAGCCTCTTCTTTGGCGACCTTCAGCCAATCTTCGTAATACTCTTTGGGCATATTAGGAAAGCGCCAAATCGCATCTAAAGCCAAATTCATGGCATTAAATTCAATATGGGTAAGAGAGTGCAACAAACCCGCCATACCTTCGGGCGTATCCATCCTTCTCTTGGGAACCAATTTAGGCAATACTAATTCTGGCTTTGGTGGACGCCCAGGAAGTGTGAGCCCTTGAAAATCAAGCTCACGAGAAACGTCTAAAGTCACTCGTTGCTGTTGGTATTCATCAAATAAATGAAGTAACTGATTTACTTTAGTTGGTACATCTTCACTTGCTAGGATTGCGAGTGAGGCTTCTCGTAACTCAAGCATGGGTATTGGTAGGCTTAAGTCGCCTACTCCCTATTCCCACTCAATCGTTGCTGGCGGTTTTCCGCTAATGTCATATACAACTCGATTGATGCCGCGCACTTCATTAATGATGCGGTTAGACACCTTGCCAAGTAACTCATGTGGCAAATGAGCCCAATGCGCAGTCATGAAGTCTTGGGTTTGCACTGCTCGTAATGCAACAACGTATTCGTAAGTTCTGCCATCACCCATTACACCAACCGACTTAACGGGCAAGAAGACAGCGAATGCTTGGCTTGTAAGGTCATACCAAGATTTTTGACTGACTTCATCGATCGTATTGCGCAACTCCTCAATGAAGATTGCATCAGCGCGTTGTAACAAGTTTGCAAACTCTGCTTTGACTTCGCCCAAGATACGTACTCCTAGGCCTGGGCCTGGGAATGGATGGCGATACACCATCTCGCGAGGTAAGCCTAAAGCAACACCAAGCTCACGCACTTCGTCTTTAAAGAGTTCGCGCAATGGCTCAAGTAGCTTGAGATGCATATCTTCAGGCAGGCCACCAACGTTATGGTGGCTCTTGATTGTGTGCGCACCCTTCTTGCCTTTACCAGCAGATTCAATCACGTCTGGATAAATAGTTCCCTGCGCAAGCCATTTGGCGTTTTTGATTTTTCCGGACTCAGTTTGGAAAATCTCCACAAATTCTTTACCGATAATTTTGCGCTTTGCTTCTGGGTCTGCTACGCCCGCCAATTCGCCCATGAAAGTTTCTTTAGCGTCGACACGAATCACTTTCACACCCAAGTTGCGCGCAAACATTTCCATCACCATATCGCCTTCGTTCAAGCGAAGCAGGCCATGATCTACAAATACACAAGTGAGTTGATCGCCAATCGCACGATGAATCAAGGCTGCAGCAACGCTAGAGTCAACGCCACCAGACAAACCAAGAATGACTTCTTCATCGCCAACTTGCTTGCGAATATTCTCTACGGCCTCAGCAATGTAATCACCCATCACCCAGTCGGGTTTGCAGTGGCAAATCTCATGTACAAAGCGCTCAATGATTGCAGTGCCTTGGATGGTATGGGTTACTTCGGGATGAAACTGAAAAGCATAGAAACGACGTTCTTCGTCAGCCATGCCAGCAATTGGGCAAGACTCCGTTGAAGCCATCAGCTTAAATGATGGCGGCAAAGTTGTAACTGAGTCGCCATGACTCATCCATACCTTTAGGATGCCATGGCCTTCGCTTGTCGAAAAGTCTTGAATGCCCTTGAGTAAATTGGTGTGGCCATGTGCACGCACTTCAGAGTAACCAAACTCACGAGCTTTACCTAAAGACTCAGCAGATGCTACTGCGCCACCCAATTGGGTAGCCATCGTTTGCATGCCATAACAGATACCCAAAACAGGAACGCCAAGCTCAAAAACGATTTGGGGTGCACGCGGACTATCTGCTTCAGTTACCGAACTAGGGCCACCAGAAAGAATGATGCCTTTGCCGCCTTGCTCTTGAATGAACTTACGAATGAACAACTCTGGATCACAATCATAAGGATGGATCTCTGAATACACACGTCCATCGCGTACACGTCTAGCAATCAGTTGAGTTACTTGTGAACCAAAGTCGAGAATCAGTATTTTGTCGTGCACGAAAAGGTCAGTCTTTAATTCAGCTTTAATTTCAGCTTTTTAGTTGTTAGTCAATATGGTAGTTAGGCGCTTCTTTAGTAATCTTCACATCATGAACGTGAGATTCACGCACGCCGGCTGAAGTGATTTCTACAAAGTTGGCTTTTTCATGGAGCTCATCAATTGTTCTACAACCGAGATACCCCATTGAGGAGCGAATACCGCCAGTCAACTGATGCAAGATGGCCAATACGCTGCCTTTGTAAGGCACTTGACCTTCAATACCTTCTGGCACAAGCTTTTCAGCGTTAGCAACAATGTCACTCTGGAAGTAACGATCGGCAGAACCATCAGCCATCGCGCCCAAAGAACCCATGCCGCGATAACTCTTATAAGAGCGTCCTTGATACAAAAACACTTCACCAGGAGCTTCTTCAGTTCCGGCAAACATGCCGCCCATCATTACAGAGCTAGCACCAGCAGCCAATGCTTTTGCAACGTCACCAGAGTAACGCACGCCGCCATCAGCAATCAATGGAATACCTGTGCCCTTGAGCGCAGTCGCTACATTCACAATCGCTGTGATTTGTGGAACGCCTACACCAGCAACAATACGAGTTGTGCAAATTGAACCAGGACCGATACCCACCTTGACACCATCGGCGCCGTGATCAGCTAAAGCCTTAGCGGCATCACCAGTAGCAATATTTCCACCAATCACTTGCACATGAGGATAGGTCTTCTTCACCCATTTAACGCGATCCAATACGCCCTGGCTATGGCCGTGAGCGGTGTCTACTACGATCACATCTACACCTGCTCGCACCAACAACTCAATACGCTCATCGTTATCAGGACCAACGCCTACTGCAGCGCCTACGCGCAGCTTGCCTTCACTATCTTTACAAGCATTTGGATGCTCAGTGGCTTTGAGGATGTCTTTAACAGTGATGAGGCCGCGCAATTCAAACTTATCGTTCACGACTAACACGCGCTCTAAACGATGATGACTCATCAAGCGCTTTGCTTCATCTAATGAGCAACCTTCTTTTACAGTAATCAAACGCTCACGTGGAGTCATCTTTGTTTTTACTGGCGCATCTAAATCTTCTTCGAAACGCAAATCGCGGTTCGTAATAATTCCGACAACCTCTTTGCCGACGAGAACCGGGAATCCTGAGAAACCATGCTCACGAGAAAGTTGAATCACTTGACGCAAGGTGACGTCCGGGCTAATCGTGATTGGATCACGTAGCACGCCAGATTCGTAACGTTTTACTTTGGCCACTTCACGAGCTTGCTCGGCAGGCTTTAAGTTTTTATGAATAATGCCAATACCACCTTCACTGGCCATGGCAATTGCCAAACGACCTTCAGTGACGGTATCCATAGCCGCGGACACCAATGGTGTATTGAGTGAAATATCTCGAGTTAACTTACTTGCCAAGCTGGCATCTCGAGGAAGTACCGATGAATAGGCCGGTACGAGGAGCACATCGTCAAAAGTGAGTGCTTTTTGAATGAGTCGCATGCAAAACCCCTAGTCAACCCCTAGTCGCAAAAACCGATTATAGCCTCCTAGCCTTTCTTTTAGCTGCGGCAGCCTGGAATTTGGCATCCTGGTTCTGATTGGCCTTTTTGCGACGTACCGTCTTGGGGTCAATTAGTAAGGGGGAATAAAGCTCTAAGCGATCACCGTCATAAATGGGGCTGTCCCAGTCCTTGCGCTTGCCAAAGACCCCAAAGCAGCCTTTTCTGGCTAAAACAGGGTCATCCGGACTAAATGCAAAACCAGCCTTAATCAATGCCAACCCTACTGTAGCTGACTCACCGCCCCCGAGAATGAGCTTGAAAGGTCTAAGGCTTGGTTCGCCTTGTCTTGCATCACAAAGGAAAATATCAAGAATGCGGTCAGTCATATAGGTCCTCAGCACGCTTTACAAAGCAATCCACAAAAGTACCTGCGATGTGCCCAAAGACTGGGCCAATGATCTTGTCGAGAATGACACTCTTAAATTCCCAGTGGAGCTTGAACTCCACTTTGCATGCATCTTCTTTTAAGGGAATGAAATTCCATTGGCCGGAAAAATGCTTAAACGGGCCATCTACAAAGACCATATCAATGGTTTCTGGGCGATGGTTCACGTTCCGGGTGTGAAAGTACTGGGTAATGCCCTTGAAATGAATATTGATTTTGGCATCAAGAATAGTGTCGGTTTGCTCAAAAATCTCTACCCCGCCACACCAAGGCAGAAACTCGGGATAGCGGGCGACATCGGTCACCAAGCCATACATGCGGTCGGCTGATTGGCTAATTAAAACGGTCTTGTAGACGTCTGCCATAATCGATCTTGAGAAAATATGAGTATCGTCGATAACAAAAAAGCTTTCTTTGATTATTTTATCGAGGAACGCTTCGAGGCAGGGCTTGTGCTGGAAGGCTGGGAAGTTAAAGCCATCCGCGCAGGTCGCGTGCACATTAAAGAAGCGTATGTCGTCATTCGCAAGGCGGAGCTATTTCTGATTGGTTGCCACATTACCCCTCTGCTCTCAGCCTCTACCCATATCGTTCCAGACAACACTCGCACTAGAAAACTCCTGCTCAATGCCATTGAGATCCGCAAGCTGATTGGTAAAGTGGAGCAAAAGGGTTACACCTTGGTACCACTCAACCTGCACTTCTCCAAAGGGAATGTGAAGTGTGAAATCGGCTTAGCTAGAGGAAAAAAACAGCATGACAAGCGCGCAGCAACCAAAGAGCGCGAATGGGAAGTACAAAAAGGTCGCATCGCTAGAGGCGATTTAAACGCTTAATTCCCCAAAAATTGGGGTAGACTGGCCTTGAGGCTAATATTTGAGCATTTATGCACTTTTATAGTGCAAATCAGCACCAAGCCGCTTCAAATCCCAAAATCCAATCCTTTTAAAGGCATTAGTTTTATAGCTATGAAATTGCCTTTTGACGAAATGCTCGACGCCGCTGGCAAAGCGCGTCCCCACTACCAAATTTTCCACAATTGGTTAAAGCAGCAATCCGATACCCTGATCGGTCTCAAGCGTGCCGAAGCCGACCTCATCTTTAGACGCGTTGGCATTACCTTCGCAGCCTACGGCGATGATCTAGGGTCCGAAAGAACCATTCCATTCGATCAAGTGCCTCGCATATTTACCGCCAAAGAATGGGAACAACTCGAGGCAGGACTACGTCAACGCGTCAAGGCACTTAACCGCTTCATCTACGACGTGTATCACGACGAAGAAATTATCAAAGCAGGCATTGTTCCTGCTGAACAGATCTATAACAATGCGCAATATCGCCCAGAGATGCGCAACGTTAGCGTGCCGCGCGACATCTATGCGCAAATTGCAGGCATCGACATCGTGCGCGCCGGCGAAGGTGAATTCTATGTATTAGAAGATAACTTACGTGTTCCTTCTGGCGTGTCTTACATGGTTGAAGACCACAAGATGATGATGCGCCTCTTCCCTGATCTCTTCCAAAAATATCGCATTGCTCCTGTAGAGCACTACCCCGATCTTTTATTGGAATGCCTCAAATCCGTTAAACCGGACGATGTTAAAAAACCAAACGTGGTTGTGCTCACGCCTGGCATGTATAACTCCGCATACTTTGAGCATAGCTATCTCGCACAACAGATGGGTGTAGAGCTGGTTGAAGGAAAGGACTTGTTTGTTAAGAACGAGCAAGTCTTTATGCGTACCACCCAGGGCCCTGAAAGAGTAGATGTAATTTATCGCCGCGTCGATGATGACTTTTTGGATCCCTTGGCATTCCGCTCAGATTCCACTCTTGGTGTTGCTGGGCTACTATCGGCACATCGCGCAGGCAATGTCACTTTAGCGAATGCGATTGGCACCGGTATCGCTGATGGCAAGTCAATCTACCCATACGTTCCCGAGATGATTGAGTTTTATCTTGGTGAAAAGCCAATTCTGAACAACGTTCCCACATTTCAATGTCGCAAGACCGATGACTTGGCATACACCTTGGCCAATTTGGAAAAGTTAGTAGTAAAGCTTACGCATGGCGCTGGCGGCTATGGCATATGGCATGTTGGTTGGCCCAGCATCCACCAAAGCAGAGATTGAAGAATTTAGAACTCATCTCATTGCCAATCCAGATAAATATATTGCACAGCCTACATTAGCGCTCTCCACTTGCCCTACCTTTGTTGAGTCTGGTATTGCACCAAGGCACATTGACTTAAGACCCTTTGTGCTCTCTGGCAAAACCATCAAGATGGTGCCGGGCGGGCTAACTAGGGTTGCACTCAAAGAAGGCTCTTTAGTGGTGAACTCCTCTCAAGGCGGTGGAACTAAAGATACCCGGGTATTGGAAGAGTGAGAGAAGAGTAAGAGGAACTAGAGAAAATGTTAAGTCGTACCGCTGATTGTCTTTACTGGATGGCCCGTTACACCGAGCGCGTAGAAAATACTGCCCGCATGCTCGACGTCAACCATCAAACATCCCTACTTCCTCAGCCAGCAGAGTTTTTAGAGCAGAGCTGGAAAAAATTGCTGACGATTTCTAAGCTAGAAGAAGCATTCCTCAGTAAATATGACGTAATCAATCGTGAAAATGTTTTGGATTTCATGATTTATGAAACCAGCAATCCCTCAAGCATTGTTTCGTGCTTATATGCCGCTCGCGAAAATGCGCGCGTCATCCGCGGAAAGATTACGTCTAAGGTGTAGGAAACACAAAACACTACTTGGCTTGAGTTGCAGCGCATCTTAGAGGCGCGTCATCAAGCCGACCCTAGCAGATTGCTAGAATGGGTAAAGCACCGCTGCCATCTTTTCAGAGGTGTTCTCTATGGAACAATGCTCAAGAATGAAGCCTTTTACTTTATTAGCGTAGGGACTCTATTAGAGCCCGCTGACAATACGGCACGTATTCTGCAAACTAAGTATGAAGATCAAGCCGCGTTGAATGATCTGGGTGCAAAGAAGACTTCCGAAGATGGCACTGACGGCAACTTCTTTGATTTCTATCACTGGGCCGCTTTACTGCGCTCAGTTTCAGCATTTGAAATCTATCGCCAAATCTATTCCGATCAAGTAACACCAAAGCAAGTAGCTCAACTACTGATCTTTAATAAGCAAATGCTGCGTGAATGAATTGATTCCTTTGATCTCAGAAGTGAAGAACCAGCAATCCAAGGAAATTGGGCGCTTGCTTGGCAAGCTCAAGGCAAGCCTCGATTATTCTGACATCGACGAGGTATTTGAACAAGGTCTGGAAGAGTTTATTGAAAGCTTCTTGGAGCGCATTAGCCATGTGGCCGATGAATTTAGTAACGCCTACCTCATACCATTGGCTGTTGCCTAAGAAACCTTATATATGCATCTTAAAATTCGCCATCGTACTGAGTATCGCTATGAAACGCCGGTGCGCTACTCTATTCAAGAGTTGCGCTTAACACCGCAGACGGTTGCCGGACAGGAAATCGATAAATGGAAAATCAGCACCCCCATCAAAGCATCCAATTCATGGGATAGCTTTGGCAATCTGTGCAGCGTCTTTGTCCAAGAGAGCCCCTACACCTCGATGATGATTGAAGCCGAAGGTGAGGCTCACACCCAAGATGCTTTTGAGTTTATCGATGATGCTAAGGCAGTTTCGCCCTACTATCTTTTGCAACAAACCAACTTAACCGAACCAACGGAAGAAATGTTGGAGTATTTCTCTTACGGCTTGCCAAAGAAAAATTCAGTTGATCAAGTACTTAAGCTCGCTGAGGCGGTTCAAGGCTTAATTGTCTGCACCCCAGGGCAGACTAACTTTGCCACCACTGCCGCCCAATCCTTTGCCATGAAATCTGGGGTTTGCCAAGATCACGCTCACATTATGCTGAGCCTATGCCGTGCCTCTGGAATACCAGCTCGCTATGTCAGTGGCTATTTCTTTGCCGAAGAATCCCCTAATCTTACGAGTCATGCCTGGATTGATTTCTGTAGCGACATTGATAAGGGCATCTGGACAAGTGTCGACATTACTCACGCCTGCCTAATTGATTCAAGGCACATTAGGCTGGCTATTGGTCGCGATTACTACTCTGCAGCCCCGGTAAAGGGTGTTCGCACCGGGGGCGGGGGCGGGGGCGKGGGCGAAGAGCTTAGCGCCACAATCTCCATTCGGCAACTAGCCTAGGCTCGCCTCTATTTAAGAGATAATCTTAAGAAATAATGAAGAGGATTTGGGAATGACGTATTGCGTTGGGCTTTGCCTTAAAGATGGTCTTGTATTTTTATCAGACAGCCGCACTAATGCAGGCGTGGATCAAATCGGCACCTTCAGAAAAATGACCTTGTTTCAGAAAGATAAGGATCGTTTCTTTGTTTTAATGAGCGCTGGTAATTTGGCAATCACTCAAGCTGTCAAAGAAATTCTTCTGCAAGGTCAATTACTCAATGGCATGAATCTCTGGACAGCAGAGAGCTCCCATGATGCCGCAGTTGTCATCGGCGATGCCATCAAGCAGGTTTACGAACGTGACCACAAGGCCCTTGAAAAAGCTGGCATTGATTTCAACTGCAATCTCATTTTCGGCGGCCAAGTAAAAGGCGAAAGACCTCGTCTATTTAACATCTACTCAGCCGGCAACTTTATCGAAGCCACTCCTGAGACCTGCTATTTCCAGATCGGCGAATCAAAGTATGGCAAACCCATTCTAGATCGCGTACTGAACTTCAATACGTCGCTCAATCTAGCAACGAAGTGCGCTTTGATCTCCATGGATTCAACCCTGAACAGTAATATTTCTGTTGGCCTGCCACTGGATTTACTGGTTTATGAAAAGAACTCCTTGAGAGCTGACAAGCTGGTGACTATGGATGAGTCGAATCCCTACTTCCAAATGATTCACCAGTTATGGGGTGAAAAGCTCCGCGCTGCGTTTAACTCTATCTCTGAGCCAAGCTGGAGTGGCGCAAATAAGTCGAGCGCAATTTCTGCGCCAGCAAGAAAGATGGGGGCAGTACCACTGCATCGTCAGCCATCTAAGCCTAAACCTAGCAACGCGAAGAAGGCTGCTCCAGCTCGTGCAGTCAAGAAGCTCGTCAAAAAAGCCAGCACAAAAGCGAAGGCAAAATAAACTGCCAAGCTCCAAACAAAAAGGCCTAGATTTCTCTAGGCCTTTTTACTTCTAGTTTAATTTTCTGAAGTTAGGCTTTTAAGTTCTTCCCCAACATCTCCCATGTAGCTACTACGCTATCTGGATTTAATGAGATTGAAGTAATACCTTTCTCAACCAACCAACGCGCAAAGTCTGGATGATCTGAAGGACCCTGACCACAAATACCAACGTATTTATTTTGCTTGCGGCAAGCATCGATAGAGCGAGCAATCATGAACTCTACCGCTGGATCGCGCTCATCAAAGTCAATTGCCAGCAACTCCATACCGGAGTCACGATCAAGACCAAGAGTAAGCTGGGTCATATCGTTAGAGCCAATTGAGAAGCCATCAAAGTACTCAAGGAATTGATCAGCCAAAATTGCATTTGATGGAATCTCGCACATCATGATCAGACGCAAGCCATTCACGCCACGTTTGAGGCCAAACTTCTCCATCATATCGATCACGCGCTTAGCTTGATTTATCGTACGCACAAATGGAACCATGATTTCTACGTTGTCCAAGCCCATGTCTTCGCGTACACGCTTCATTGCGGCGCACTCTAATGCAAAAGCTTCGCCGAAATCTTCAGATACATAGCGTGATGCGCCGCGGAAGCCCAGCATTGGGTTTTCTTCATCAGGCTCATAACGTGATCCACCAATCAACTTCTTGTATTCGTTCGACTTAAAGTCGGACAAACGCACAATGACTGGCTTTGGATAGAAGGCGGCTGCAATTGTGGCTACGCCCTCAACCAATTTATCTTCGTAGAACTGACGGGGGCTAGCATAGCCACGCGCAACACTTTCAACTGCACGTTTGAGATCTGGATCAATGTTTGGATATTCCAATACTGCACGCGGATGTACGCCGATGTAGTTATTGATAATGAACTCGAGACGGGCTAAACCTACGCCGGCATTCGGGATCTGACAGAAATCAAATGCCAACTGAGGATTACCAATATTCATGGTGATCTTCACTGGAATCTCTGGCAAGACACCGCGAGATACTTCGGTTACTTCAGTTTCAATCAAGCCATCGTAAATATGACCCTCATCGCCTTCGGCACAAGAAACAGTCACCATCATGCCGTCTTGCAAGTGCTCCGTAGCATCACCGCAACCAACAACTGCTGGCACGCCAAGTTCACGCGCAATAATCGCTTGCGTGACAAGTACGACCGCCACGGTTAGTCACAATTGCAGAGGCGCGCTTCATTACTTGTTCCCAGTTCAGGTCAGTCATGTCGGCAACCAATACATCGCCTGGCTGAACACGGTCCATTTCGCTTGGATCACGAATAATGCGTACGGGGCCTGCCCCGATCTTCTGGCCAATCGCACGGCCTTTTGTCAATACTTTTGAGCTACCTTTTAACTTGTAACGCATTTCCACTTGACCGGCTGCTTGACTCTTCACAGTCTCAGGGCGTGCCTGGAGAATATAAATGCGGCCATCTTTTCCCCACTCGATATCCATTGGACGACCGTAGTGCTTTTCAATGATCACAGCATATTTAGCCAACTCAGTAATATCCGCATCTTCCAAAGAAAAGCGATTACGTTTTTCTGGGGATACGTCTACTGTTTGCACTTTTTCAGCCGAGCCCTTAGGGGCAAATTGCATCTGAATTAACTTAGAACCCAAAGAGCGGCGAATGATTGCCTTTTTATCTTTGGCTAAGGTAGTTTTAAAAACATAAAACTCGTCAGGATTCACGGCGCCCTGCACAACAGTCTCGCCCAAGCCATAGCTTGAGGTAATGAAAACCACATCCTCAAATCCAGACTCAGTATCGAGCGTAAACATTACGCCAGCAGCGCCCAAATCAGAACGCACCATGCGCTGAATACCGGCAGATAAGGCTACTTCAGCATGGGCAAAGCCCTTATGAACACGGTAGGAGATTGCGCGATCGTTGTACAAAGAAGCAAACACTTCACGGATTTTCTTGAGAACATCATCAATACCCTCGACGTTCGAGAAAGTTTCTTGCTGGCCAGCAAATGAAGCGTCTGGCAAGTCTTCAGCAGTAGCGGATGAACGTACAGCAAAAGAGCCTTTTCCTGAGTCATCTAAAACTGCAAATGCCTTGCGAATCTCTTCATCCAGTTTTGGCTGAAATGGAGCAGTTTCAATCCAATTACGAATCTCGGCACCAGTTTGAGCAAGTGCACGCACATCATCAATATTCAAACCCTCTAAGAGCGCTGTTGAATACGCTCAGTCAAGTTATTGTGTTTTAGAAAGTCACGGAATGCCAATGCGGTAGTAGCAAAACCAGTCGGTACACGAACACCGGTTGAAGCTAACTGAGAAATCATTTCACCTAAAGAAGCATTCTTACCGCCGACTGATTCGACATCAGTCATACGGAGTTGCTCAAAAGGCAATATACATAGGCATCTGCAATGTTGCTATTTTGTTGCTGTTGGTTGGACATAAAATACTCTCAAAAGATAAGGAAACTGGTGTAGCGGGCACCTCAAATGGGCCATGCTTTAATATGATTCTATTGTAGTGCTGACCCTGACTTTTGAGCCAAATCCATGTCCAACGAAACCCGCATTGTTTTTATCGTCTCTGACGGCACCGGCATTACTGCCGAGAACTTCAGCCAGTCGATTTTGGCCCAATTTGAGGCCACTTTTAAGCACATTCGCATCCCTTTTGTGGATAGCCGCTGATAAAAGCCCATGAAGCTGTTAGCAGCATTAACCAGGCCTTTAATAAATATGAGGTGCAACCGATTGTTTTCACCACTTTGGTGAATGCCGAGCTCAATTCCATTGTTGGGAAGGCTAATGGCCTCATCCTGGATATGTTCCAAACCTTTGTGGCCCCACTAGAGGCAGCTTTGGGCATGAAATCGACTCATGCCATGAACCGTCTTCACCACAATGCGGATACCGAAGCCTATAAGAATCGAATTAAAGCAATAAATTACTCATTAGCTCACGATGACGGTCAATCCAATCAAAATTTGGCCGAAGCCGATGTCATCTTGATTGGCATCTCGCGGGTTGGAAAAACTCCGACGAGTTTGTATCTTGCAATGCAGTATGGATTGAAGGCTGCCAACTACCCACTCATTCCGGAGGACTTTGAACGCGGTCAGCTACCTAAGGACCTAGTCCCTTATCGACAAAAGATTTTTGGTTTGATGATTGATGCTGAACGCTTGTCCGAGATACGCAATGAACGTAGACCTGGCAGCAATTACGCCAAATTAGAAAACTGCCGTTACGAAATCAATGAAGCGACGGCCATGATGAAAAAGCAGTCTATTCCCTGGGTGCTAACAACTAGCAAGTCCATTGAAGAGATTGCTACCACCGTGCTGCAAGCAATCAAGTCAGACAAGACCATACTGGGCTAATTAGCCCCTCATGGATTGCTAACTACGTCTGACTCGCAGCGTCTCAAATAGACAAACTGCTGCTGCTGTAGATACATTAAGCGATTCCACGCGTGGATCAATCGGAATAGACACACCTTTTGCTTGGGCTAGGAGGTCTTCGGATACGCCTTGCCCTTCGCTACCCATCACCCACGCAACAGGATGCAATAACTCTTTTTTCAGCGAGAAGAGGTCTTGCTCAGCATCAGCTGTAGCGGCCATCAAAGGAGCGGTAACAGCACTCAATACCTGCTGATTGGACCAGCCTTCATACAAATCCAGCAGGCGATGAGCGCCCATGCCAGCTCGTAAAACTTTGGTAGACCATAGATGCGCACATCCCGATAAAGCGATTACTTTTGTAAAACCTGCTGCTGCCGCAGTACGCAATATAGATCCCACATTGCCCGCATCTTGCACTCGATCCAAAATTACGACATCCCCATCTAAAGCAGCAATGGATTGCGGCGGAGTGAGCGTGGACTTGGGCAAATCGAGCAAGCCAGCAATATGTGGCGCATTCACCAAGTCACTCAATAGATCCCATAGCGTGCTATCCAACTGAAATACCTTGGTATCGGGACAGATTTCAATATGCGAGTAAACCGCTTCAGAAATCTCTACATTTTTTAGGCCAACTTCCGAGGTGAGTAACATCTTTAAGCCGGGGTCACCCACCCAGGTTTGTACCAGGTGGATGCCTTCCAGCAACGCCTGGCCGCTTGCAAGTCTAGCTTTCCGCCCTTTCGAGCCGGTAGCCTGTAAAAGGCGAATCTCTTTAAATAAAGGATTCTCTTTAGAGGTGATGATGTCAAAGTTCATAACTAATTCGCAACTTAGCTTGCAGTGGATTCAAGTGCTTTACGTACTGGCGAAAAACTTCGCCTATGTTGATCACATACACCGTACTGCTTCAGTGCTGCGAAATGAGCTTCGGTTGGGTATCCCATATGTCGCGCAAACCCATATTCTGGATGACGCTCGTGTAGTGCCATCATTTGATGATCACGCGTCACCTTAGCGACAATCGATGCCGCAGAAATTGCAGGTTCTTTAGAATCACCTTTCACAATTGCCTCTGCAGGGATTGGCAATTCAGGACAGCGATTGCCGTCTATCAAGGCTTTCTCGGGCCAAGCGCCCAAACGAATTGATAAGTCCTCAATGGCGCGACGCATTGCCAACATAGTGGCCTGCAAGATATTGATCTGATCAATCTCCGCCGGGCTGGCTTCACCAACACCCCAAGCCTTTGCCTTTTGCATGATTTGCTCATAGAGATATTCTCGGCGAGCAGCAGTTAACTTCTTAGAATCTTTGAGGCCCTCGATGGGATTACTTGGATCAAGTACTACAGCGCCTGCAACGACCGCGCCAACTAACGGCCCACGCCCAGCCTCATCAACACCGCAGACCCAAATGAAGCTCATGAAGCAACTCGCTTACTTCGAACACTTTCAATCGTTTGAGCGACCGCTTGCGCAACCAATAAACCAGTAGGACGACGAAGTGTTTCATGCATCTGCGCAAAGCGCTCTTTTAGGCCTGCAACCTTAGTTGGGTGTTCCAACCAAGCCTGCACAGCATTAGCCAATTTTTCTGGTGTAGCGTCATCCTGAAGGAGTTCTGGCACAACAAACTCACCGCATAAAATATTTGGTAAACCTACGTAAGGCAAATAGCCTTGACGTTTCATGATTTGAGCAGTCAACCAGGGAACCTTATAAGAAATTACCATCGGCTTTTTCCATAAAGCAGCCTGCAAGGTTGCGGTACCACTAGCAATGAGGACCACATCAGATGCCTCTAGCACTTCATCAGCCATACCAGCTAGCAAATGAATCTGAATATCCGCATTTAGATTTTTTGTATTTAGTAAAAGTTGCTCAAGGGGTTCGCGCAGACGCGGCGTCGCTATCGGAACTAAAAAGTGGAGCTTTTGCCCTTTATATCGTTCTGCCAACAAGAGCATCGTTTCAAAAAAGACTGGTGCAATCAACTCAATCTCTGAGCCACGACTTCCCGGCAAAACAGCAACTACAACCCCATCAAAGGAGTCGCCTTTATGCAGCACTTTAGCAATCTTTTCTCTGGCACCCTGCGTGTCTGGCTCTAAGGGTATATCACTCGCTAATGGGTGCCCTACATAAGTTGAGGCAACACCAGCACGGTCATAAATCTCAGTCTCAAAGGGGAAGATACAGAGCATGCGCTCGACTGCTTGTGAGATCTTCTTGATCCGTCCTGCTCGCCAAGCCCAGATTGAGGGGGACACCAAATGCAGAGTGGGAATACCTGCCTTACGCAACTGCAACTCAACACCCAAATTAAAGTCAGGCGCATCAACCCCCAAATAAACATCTGGACGACCTTCATGCAGGAGATTTTGAATTAGCCCTTTGCGTAGCTTCAAAATAGCTGGAAGCTGTTTAATAGCCTCAACATAACCACGGACACTTAAGGTTTCCATCGGCCAATCTGAGCGCATTCCTTCGGCCTGCATACGAGGGCCACCGATTCCATAAACCTCGAGACCGGCCATATCCGGTATTTGATTTAATGCGCTAAGTACTGGCGCAGCTAGTAGGTCGCCAGAAGGTTCACCTGCTACACAAGCTAACTTTGGCAAAGTAATTCCGTTACCGAATGATGCCGCGGATTGAGGCGGCGATAAAGTCATGGAATTGCGCTAACTTTTCTGCAGTGGCAGCATCTGCCGAATGAGCAGTAACCATTTTCTGAATTTCTACTTTAGCCTCTTCAAAACTCAAGCCATCCTTATACAAGACCTTATAAGCCTGGCGCAAAGCAGAGATTGTTTCGCTTGAGAAACCGCGACGCTTTAAGCCCTCAACGTTAATACCATGAGGACAGGCTTTATCTCCAGCCGCAATTACAAATGGTGGGATATCCTGTACTAAAGCAGATGCGCCGCCCAACATAGCGTGTTGACCAATGCGAACAAATTGGTGAACGCCTGACATGCCACCCATAATGGCCCAATCATCAACCTGAACATGGCCAGCGATTTGCGCATTGCTCGAGAAAATCGTATGGTTACCAACCTGGCAATCATGGGCGATGTGTACATAAGCCATGATCCAATTGTCATTACCAATTCGCGTAATACCCAAATCTTGGGAAGTACCCATGTGAATAGTCGTGAACTCACGAATCGTATTGCGATCGCCAATAATTAATTGAGTTGACTCACCGCGGTATTTCATATCCTGCGGTGCCCCACCAATCGCTGCAAAGTGAGCAAAACTATTCTCCTTACCGATTGTGGTGTAACCCTCAATGATAGTATGCGAGCCTACTTTTGTACCGGCGCCAATCTTGACGTTGGGACCAATAACAGAATATGGGCCAATTTCAACATCACTAGCCAGTTCAGCCCTGCTATCTACAACAGCAGATGCATGAATCCTTGTCATTACGCGCCTTTCGTACGTACCGCACAAGTAATATTCGCTTCAGCAGCAATTTCACCATCTACAGTGGCTTGAACTGCAAACTTATAAATACCAGCACGCCCACGCTCTAACTTTGCAGTCATGATTAGCTGATCGCCAGGCAAAACAGGCTTTTTAAAACGAGCGCCATCAATTCCAGCAAAATAATAGATTGCATCCTCTGCACGCTCTTCGGAGAAGGTCAACAAAGCGGCGGTTTGAGCCAAGGCTTCAATAATCAGAACTCCAGGCATCACCGGAAAATCGGGGAAGTGCCCTTGAAAGAATGACTCATTCATAGTCACATTCTTTAATGCAGTAATGCTCTCGCGCGGGCTGATTTCCAATACGCGATCCACCAATAGAAATGGGTAGCGATGCGGTAACAACTTTAGAATCTTGTTGATATCGATTGCAATTGGTGTGCTCATATATGACCCGCTTAAAGTTAATAATAGTTTTAGATACTGCAGAGTATTAGGACTCTGTATTTTTGTTCTTATCCAGCAAACGTAAACGTTGACGTATTTTATCTAGGCCACGCAAAATAGCCGCATTTTTCTCCCAGGCACCATGGAGCATAGATGGGTAGACCCCAGTAAAGTGCTGCCCAGGCTCAGTAATGGAGCGAATGATCGATGTATTGCCCGAAACAGTCGTTCTATCGGCAATAGTGAGGTGGCCCGCAAAATTTGCTGCGCCTCCAATGATGCAGAAGTTACCAATCTTAGTACTTCCAGAAATGGCAGCGCATCCGGCGATCACACAGCAATTGCCAACAATAACGTTATGCGCAATTTGAACCTGATTATCAATCTTTGTGCCAGCCCCAATAACCGTGTCACTCATGGCTCCGCGATCAATCGTGGTGGATGCGCCGATTTCCACATCACTGCCGATCACTACTCGCCCTGTTTGTGGGATCTTGGCCCATTCACCACCAGTTGCCGAAAAGTCTGGGGCGAAGCCAAAGCCATCTGCACCAATAACCGCACCGCTATGAATAATGCAGCGCTCACCAATTTGGGTGCCGTGATAAATCGAAACGGATGGATAAATCAGTGTATCGCTTGCGACAACAGCATCTTTAGCAATAGCTGTATTGCCCAAGATCGAAACTCGTTCACCCAGCTTTACGCCTGGACCAATTTGCACGAAGGGGCCAATATGGCATGAAGCAGGTACAACTGCACTCGCGTCAATTGCAACGCTAGGATGAATCCCAGGTGTATAAAGTGGCGCGCTCGCTTTGGCAAAGTGTTGTGCCATTCTGGCAAAAGTTGCGTAGGGATTTTTGGCAACAAAGTAAACCCGCTTCGCAGAGTGAGCGCTTGGGTTTGCCTGCAAAAACGCCAAATCTGATTTGCTGACAATCAAAGCACCAGCAGAACTATCGCTAGCCTGCTGTCGATACAGCAGATTTGAGAGAAAAGAGATTTGATTGGATTGAGCTCGCTCTAGCGGAGCTAAGCCAATAAAACTGAGGGATGCCTCCCCCACCAAGCTTGCTTGAAACTGTTCGGCCAGCTCGATGGCGGTCGGCATAAAGCTTATTTCTGGCTATTTAAAGCCTTGATAACATCTTCAGTGATATCAGACTTTGGACTTACGTAAGCAGCCTCTTGAACAATCACATCAATCTTGCGTTGTTCGGCGATTTGCTTGAGAACTGAATTAGCCTTCTCAGCAATTTTTGCACGCTCTTCGAATGTACGCTGATTGAGATCCTCAGTAAATTCACGTTGCTTGCGTTGCAATTCGCGATCTTGCTCCGCTAATTCACGTTGACGACGAATGCGATCTGCTTCATTCATTACGGCAGCATCACGATCTAGCTTTTCTGCAGCAGATTTAATTTTTTGGGCGCTATCACGCAAATCATTCTGACGCTTAGTAAATTCATTTTGTAAGCGAGTCTGCATCGCTTTAGCTAAATTAGATTCGCTAAATACTTTTTCTGAGTTCACCACTGCAACTCGAGTTCCTGAATCTTGCGCAAATGTCTGAGGAATTGCAATTGCCGAAATAGCGGCAATAACACCAATTTGAATCCATTTAGAAGATTGACAAAGCTTCATAAAACTTTCCTTAAACAATTTAGAACGCTGTACCCACTTGGAACTGCAAACGCTGAATATTATCCGTAGGCTGAGCTTTGTACGGTATGCCGTAACTAAACTTCAAAGGCCCCAACGGTGATATCCATGATAAACCCAATCCATAGGAATATTTTAAGACTAGATTGATATTTCCTCCGAACGCATTACCACCGTCGACGAAGGTAAATAGGCGCAAGGTTTTATCAACACCAGAACCTGGAACAGGGAAGGTGTATTCAACGTTGCTCACAATCTTGGACTGGCCGCCGGTTGGCTGGTAAGCGCCAATAATGGTGTTGAAGTACTGAGGCCCAAGGGATCCAGGGGCATAGCCACGCACAGAACCAATACCGCCAACAAAGTAGTTCTTGGTAATAGGGAACGGCTTGGAGCCATACGCTTCACCATAACCAATCTCACCATTAAAGGACAGAATATTTCCTTTTGAGAATGAGTGATATTTTTGGTACTGCCCATACAAACGATAGAAAGTGAGATCTCCCACTGGGGTTCCAACCTCACCTGACAGTTGCTGCAAAGAGCCATCGGAAGGTATCAATGTGCTATCGCGTCCATCACGAGTCCAACCAACCGTTACAGGCACGTTATAAGTTTGTAAGCGCCCAGGCACTGTGCCGCCAAAACTGTTTACGTAGTTTTGGTAAGGGACTGGCGTATTAGTAGTCGCATAAATACTAAATACCTCGATGCCGGAACCAAAGAAAACGCGATCTACTTCGGTGTAAGGAACGCCAAACTTGATGTTTGAGCCCACAGATTTAATTTGATAGTCAGGGTCGCCAACATAGTATAGCGGCTTGGATGATCGATAGTACAAATCGGTATAGCGACTAATGCCGTCTTCCGTGAAGTATGGGTCGTAATTCGAGAGCGTCAGATTCTGAGAGATCTTATCCAGGGACGCATTCAAGCCAATTGCAGTGCCTGTACCAAACGCATTGTCTTGATTAACGCCTGCTGACAAAATCAATTTTTCAGTAGAAGAGAAACCTGCACCAAGTGTGACGGCGCCAGTTGGCTTCTCGGTAACCTTCACATTTACATCAACCTGATCAGGTGAGCCAGGAACATCTTCTGTGGTGATATCGGTTTCTGTAAAGTAACCTAAACGACCCAGACGTTTTTTGGATAAATCAATTTTTTCACTGTCAAACCAAGAGCTCTCAAACTGACGCATCTCACGACGAATCACCATATCGCGAGTCTTTGCATTACCACTAATCGCCACTTGTCGAACGTAGATACGACGGCCAGGATCAACAACTAAAGTTAAATCTACCTCGGCCAAGTCTCGACGAATATCAGGCTGAGGGTTGATAGTTGCAAACGCATAGCCATAGGAACCCAATATCTCAGCGATAGCCTTTGTGCTCTCGGTCAAGCGGGCAGAGGAAAAAGTGTCGCCAGGCTTTAGAGTGATCAACTGCATCAATTCAGCTTCTTTACCTAACGTTTCACCAGCCAAACGCACCTCTTTAACGGTGAATTTTTTTCCTTCTCGAATACTGACGGTAAGGTAAATGCCTTTTTTGTCCGGCGTAATAGAAACCTGAGTAGATTCAATCACAAACTCAAGATAGCCGCGATTGAGATAGTAAGAGCGAATAGTCTCTAAGTCAGCCGTTAATTTTTGCTTGGAATACAAATTGTCTTTGCTATACCAAGATAACCAGCCGCCTGTTTTAAGCTGCATCTCACCCTTTAGCGTGCTCTCGCTAAAGACTTCATTACCAATAAAATTGATTTCCTGAATTTTCGCTACGGGGCCTTCATCCACATTGAAATAAATCGCCACCTGATTACGCTCAATCGGCATAACCGTAGCCACCACTTCAGCAGCGAACATTCCCTTACCTACGTACTGGCGCTTCAACTCTTGCTCAGCTTTGTCAATCAAAGCCTTGTCATAGAAACGTGCTTCAGCAACGCCAACTGTTTTTAAAGATTTGCGCACAACCTCAAGGTCGAATTCCTTCATCCCTGTAAATTCAATTCTTGAAATCGTAGGTCGCTCTTCAACGATCACAATCAACACGCTTCCTTGGGCCTGAATCTGAACGTCCCTAAAGAATCCGGTGCTATATAAAGCCTTGATTGCCTCGGCACCCTTTTCCTCGGTAAAAGTGCCCCCAACCTGCACCGATAAATAACTAAATACAGTGCCTGGCTCTACCCTTTGCAATCCCTCTACGCGAATATCTTTTACAACAAAAGAATCTGCTGAATAAACGCTCGAGCTAAAAGCCACAGCAAATAGCAATACCAGCTGAGTGATGAAGCGGGCGGAAATGCGCAAAGGAGAGGTCAGAAAATTCAAGGCGAAAAATAGCGTTGTAAATCGTTAAACAAGGCCAGCAGGGACAGGGAAATCAGCAGCAAGAAGCCCACTTTTTGAAGCTGCTCTTGCATGGAAATCGGAATCCGCCTTACCGGCGACTAACTCCCATGCATCATACAGGAGCTGACCCCCATCTAACATTGGAAAAGGGGCCAAATTAAGCAGTCCAATGCTAATACTCATAAGTGCTAAAAACGCCAAAAATGGTTGCCAGCCCACTTGAGCGGTCTTGCCAGCCATCTCCGCAATACTCAGGGGGCCGCCCAACTGCTTTACTGAGGTTTTGCCCGTGAATATCCCCATCATTAGCCTGGTGGAAACCTTGGAAATAAGCCATACCCTCTCCTCTGTGAGGCGTAGAACAAGGCCTGCAATGGGCCTAACTGTAGAATCTGCCACTCGGCGAATGGGGTTGCCTTAGGCAAAACTCCCAACCCCATTAGGGGATCTTTTTCTGGGGTCATCAGGGGTAAATCGGCCACTAGAAAGGCTTTGGTAAAGCGGCCACCTGTTGGAGCCTGTATTTCCAGAGAAAATCCATCGCCAGCAGTAACCGCGTCTATGAGCAACCAGCGTAAGGCGTTCCAACTGGGAACAGGGTCAAATTCACCAGAAAAGTGCACAGGATCAGAATCGGCCTCTAATTTTTGCCACCCAATCACCCTATCCCCCTCAACCAATCCCACCTTGGCTGCAACCGAGCTTTCTGGAGGAACCTGCAATACCGCGGGCAACTGAGGGGCGCCGGACATGTAAATCATTGCAAACAAAATGACCGCCAGGAAAAAATTGGCTAATGGGCCTGCAGCAACAATTAGAGAGCGCTGCCAAAGTGGCTTCTTATCAAAGGATTGCAATTCTTCTTCCGGGGTAATTTTTTGCTGGGCATCGCGCCCATCCAAAAGTTTGACATAACCACCCAGCGGAATAGAGGCCAACACCCACTCTGTTTTATTTTTGGCATGGTAAGTAACTATCGGCTTACCAAATCCAACGGCAAATCTTAAAACACGCACTCCGCAGCAACGTGCCGCCAAAAAATGTCCGAACTCATGAAAGCTCACTAGCAATCCGAGTGTGGCAATAAAGGCGGCAAGTGTAATCAATGCTTGCAAATAAATTCCCTAGCAAGATTTCTTGCGCGAGTATCAGCGTCCAAAATAAACTCTAGCGAGTCTGCATTAGCCACCGGGATTGCACTCAAGGTCTTCTCCACCACTTCAGGGATGCGAAGATAAGGTAAGCCTTCATCCAAAAATGCCGCGACTGCCACTTCGTTAGCGGCATTTAGAACGGTAGGCGCAATACCACCCGATTTGGCAGCAGCAAACGCCAAAGACAGGCAAGGAAAACGATCTAGGTCCGGCTCAGAAAAGCTCAAAGCGGCTAACTGAGTCAAGCTCAATGGCGCTACACCAGCGTCAATACGCTCTGGCCACGCAAGGCCATAAGCGATAGGCGTTCTCATATCAGGTTGGCCTAATTGCGCAAGGACAGAACCATCGCGATAACGCACCATTGAGTGCACCACGCTTTGCGGATGAATCAAGACTTTAATTTTTTCCAACGACAAGCCAAACAACCAGAATGCCTCAATCACTTCAAGGCCTTTGTTCATCATGGTCGCTGAATCAACCGAGATCTTGCGTCCCATCACCCAATTCGGATGTGCGCATGCCTGCTCTGGAGTAATGTTTGCTAATTGCTCAAGCGGCGTATTTCTAAATGGCCCACCAGAAGCGGTTAGCCAAAGCTCTTCAGCACCCAAACTTGGGTTTGGGTTTTTAGAAAACTGATTTGGCAGACACTGAAAGATTGCATTGTGCTCACTATCAATCGGCAACAGTTCGCCGCCGCCCTGCTTCATTGCCTGCATGAATAAATCACCAGACATCACTAAGGCTTCTTTGTTAGCAAGCAATACTCTCTTGCCAGCTTTTGCGGCTGCCAGGGCTGGTACTAAGCCTGCTGCGCCGACAATGGCGGCCATAACGGTATCGCAGTTCGATTCTGTAACAGCGGCAACCAATGCATCAGGGCCATAAAGAACTTGTGTCTTGACTTGTTTTTCGAGCAATAACTTACCGAGGCTGGCAGCGCCATTGGCGTCCGAGACAACTGCGATGACAGGTTTAAATTCAGCGCACTGCTCTGCTAATTTCTCTATCTGCTTACCAGCAGTTAATGCAACAACCTTAAAGCGATCTGGATGATTGCGAATAACATCTAAGGTGTTCACTCCAATGGAACCAGTAGATCCGAGGATGACAACTTGCTTCACAGCCATTACACCAATCCTGCTAATAAGGCCGCAATAGGCATCGCTGGTATCAAAGCATCCACACGATCTAACACGCCGCCGTGGCCTGGCAATAAATTGCTGCTGTCTTTTACCCCAGCCAAACGCTTCAGCTGAGATTCAAATAAATCACCAAAGATACTGAAGGCAGTTAGCACGGTAACCATCAAGAACATGGCTACCCAACCAAAACAAATGGCCCATGCACCAAATAGCGTGGATTCAAAAGGCAAGAAATAAACACATAAGAATGCGTAAACATAACAAAGCACTAAACCACCAATTGCGCCCTCAATCGACTTACCTGGGCTAATTTGTACGGCGAGCTTGTGCTTGCCAATAGCCTTGCCAACAAAGTAGGCGCCAATATCTGCTACCCAAACTAAGGCCATGCTGCTTAGTAAAAAGATAAGTCCTAGTTCGCGCAAAAATACTAGAGCAAACCATGTGGCTGGAAGCAAAATTAATCCGAGCACCACATAAAAAGGTCGTAACTTTTGCAAGGACAGATTCATTCCTTTAGCCAAAATAAAGGGTGCAATAAAGAACCAGAAGATCACAGCCAAGAGCAACAAGGCAAGCTGCCAGTCTGCGTTTTGCATACCCAATAAGAACAGAATAGTGAGCAGACATAGCAGCGCGTACAACCATGCTGCACGCTCTGCCCCTGGATTTAATAAACGACTCCACTCCCAAGCAGCTGCCAACAAAGCGATAAGAAAAAATATGCCGACATATATTGCAGGCAATAAAAATAAGATCGGCAACAACACCGCCATAAGGACTAAGGCGGTAATAATTCGGGTTTTTAGCATTGGGGAATAGACTTAATAACGAACTACATCAAACTGCATCACTCATGACTTGCGAGGCAAGCTGAGCACTGGTGCGGCCAAAACGGCGCTCGCGCTGACTGAACCAGTCAAACGCCTTGTGTAATTCGGACTCATCGAAATCAGGCCACAAAACATCGGTAAAATACAACTCTGTATAAGCCAGCTGCCATAACAAGAAATTGCTCACGCGCTGCTCGCCACCCGTCCGAATAAACAAATCAGGCTCAGGTGCATAAGACATTGAGAGATGGGGTTGCAACAATTCTTCGGTAACTTGCTCTGGCTTTAAATTTGGATTTGCAGCTAAGCATTGACGCATTGCTTGCAAAATATCCCAGCGACCCCCGTAGTTGGCGGCAATCGTAAATGTCAAACCTTTGCAGCCCGCAGTTTTTTGCTCCGAAAACTCCACCATCTCTTGAATCGCATTATCAAAGCGACTTAAATCGCCAATCAAGCGTAAAGCAATATCGTTTTCAGCAAGGCGTGAAACCTCACCTTTTAAAGACTTCAAAAATAACTTCATCAAGAAGCCCACCTCCTCAGGTGGGCGACGCCAGTTTTCTGAGCTAAAAGCAAATACCGTTAAGTACTCGACTCCAAGCTTGCGACATTCTTGAACAATTTTTCGAACAGCCCCTAAGCCTTCTGAGTGCCCTGCGACACGAGGCATCATGCGCTTGCTTGCCCAGCGTCCATTACCGTCCATGATGATTGCCACATGGCGAGGTATAGCACTTACCTCTGGAATGGCTAAGGTTGAACTGGAGTGTTTGGTCATCAGAAGCTGATAATTCAATCGGGTATTAAACCGTCATGATCTCTTTTTCTTTTTCAGCAATGATCTTGTCGATATCTACCACTGCTTTATCAGTCATCTTCTGAATGTCGTCAGTTGCACGACGCTCATCATCTTCAGAGATTTCTTTGTCTTTAGTTAAGCGCTTAAGGTGCTCATTAGCATCACGGCGTAAATTACGGACCGCAATCTTCGTATCTTCACCTTCACTCTTAACAACTTTAGTGAGTTCGCGACGACGCTCCTCGGTCAAAGCCGGCATTGGTACACGAATCACGGTGCCTTGTGACGCAGGATTTAAACCCAAGTCAGAATCACGAATTGCCTTCTCAATTGCTGCAACCATCGTCTTTTCAAACGGTTGAACATTGATGGTGCGGGCATCAGCCAGGCCCAAGCTAGCAACCTGGCTCAATGGAGTTGGGTTGCCGTAGTAATTCACATGAATGTGCTCCAAAATTCCTGGGTTGGCACGACCAGAGCGAATCTTCGCCAAGTTGGTCTTCAAAGCCTCAAGAGACTTTTCCATCTTTTGATTAGTATTGGTTTTAATTTCTGCTGCAGACATCAGGCCCCCTATTAAACATATACCTTAAACGTGCACCAAAGTACCTTCAGGTTCACCTTGCACTACACGCATTAATGCGCCTGGCTTGAGAATTGAAAATACTTTGATTGGTAATTTGCGATCACGACACAACGCAAATGCAGTTGCATCCATGACTTGTAGATTTTTGATTAAAGCTTCATCAAACGTAATCGTTTTATATAAAGTAGCGGTTGGATCCTTCACTGGATCGGCGCTATAAATACCATCAACTTTAGTTGCTTTGAGCATTACCTCAACACCCATCTCAGCACCGCGCAGAGCGGCTGCCGTGTCGGTAGTAAAGAATGGGTTTCCAGTGCCAGCCGCGAAAATAACAACCTTACCCTCACCCATCGCACGAATTGCGCGCGGACGAATATATGGCTCAACAACTTGATCCATGCGAAGAGCGGACTGCACGCGCGCCTCAACACCTTTTTGACGCAACGCATCTTGCAGCGCCAAGGAATTCATCATCGTTGCCAACATACCCATGTAATCGGCGGTTGCACGATCCATGCCTGCGGCACCACCGGCAACACCGCGGAAAATATTTCCGCCACCAATGACGATTGCTAACTCCACTCCGCTATTCACCACATCGGCGATTTCCTTAACCATGGAATCAATAGTGACTGGATTGATGCCGAAAGCATCGTCACCCATAAGGGCTTCACCAGATAGTTTTAGGAGGACTCGTTTGTAGGCTGGCATGTTTTTTATTTTCCGTAATTTGCCAAGTAATTAACTTACTTAGCTTATTGATCTTTAAGCACTTTTTAATATCTCAGCCAAATTATAAAGGGCTTGGGAGGGATCAAAGAAAAGGGCACAGAAACTAAGGTTTCCATGCCCTTTTGGGTATTGCCAACCAGCTGGGGCTTGCCCCAGGCTAGCTAATTAAGCAGTTGCTTTAGAGGCGGCAGCCACTTGTGCAGCTACTTCAGCCGCAAAGTCGTCTTGACGCTTCTCAATGCCCTCGCCTACAACAAACATGGTGAAACCCTTGATTGTTGTGTTTGCAGCCTTGAGCATTTGCTCAACAGTTTGCTTGTCGTTTTTAACGAAAGTTTGATTCAACAAAGAAACCTCTTTGAGGTACTTCTGAATAGAACCTTCAACCATCTTTTCAACGATTTCTGGTGGTTTGCCAGATTCAGCAGCTTTTTGAACAGCAACGCTACGCTCAACAGCAATTGCTTCAGCAGGAACATCAGCCATAGACAAAGCCACTGGCTTCATCGCGGCAATGTGCATCGCTACGTCTTTAGCAGCAGTGTCGTCACCTTCGAACTCAACCACTACACCAATACGAGTGCCGTGGAGGTAAGAAACCAACTTATTGCTACCAGCAAAACGCTTGAAGCGGCGTGGCATGATGTTCTCACCGATCTTACCGATCAATGCGCTACGAACTTCATCAACAGTTTGGCCATTCATTGGCAATGCCAACAATGCAGCAACGTCAGCTGGGTTCTTTTCAGCAACCAACTTAACGCACGCATCTGTAAATGCCGAGAAGTCATCGTTCTTAGAAACGAAATCGGTTTCGCAGTTCACTTCCAGCAATGCGCCAGTAGTGCCATTGATAGAAGCAGCAACAATACCTTCAGCAGTTACACGAGAAGCTGCTTTACCAGCTTTGCTACCAAGCTTTACACGCAGAATTTCTTCTGCACGAGCCATATCACCATCAGCCTCAGTCAAAGCCTTTTTGCACTCCATCATCGGAGCATCAGTTTTGGCGCGTAACTCGCCAACCATTGCAGCGGTAATAGCGGCCATTATTCAGCTTTCCCTTCTTCAACAAACTCTTCTTCACCCTCTTTAACTGCTGTCAAGATTTCTTGAACTGAGTTAGCTTTGCCTTCGAGGATTGCATCAGCAATACCGCGAGCGTAGAGGAGAACTGCTTTACTAGAGTCATCGTTACCAGGGATAATGTAATCAACACCTTCTGGTGAGTGGTTGGTATCCACAACAGCGATAACTGGAATACCAAGCTTGTTAGCTTCAGTAATAGCAATCTTGTGATAGCCAACGTCCACTACGAAAATCGCATCAGGAACGCCGTTCAAATCTTGAATACCGCCAAGCGCTTTTTGCAATTTGTCGAGATCACGGTCGTTAGTCAAAGCTTCTTTCTTAGAAAGCTTTTCCCAATCGCCAGCTTCTTTAGCAACTGCCATGTCTTTCAAACGCTTGAGGGAACCTTTAACAGTTTTGAAGTTGGTGAGCGTACCGCCCAACCAACGGCTATCGATGTAAGGCATACCAGCACGAGCAGCTTCTTCAGCAATGATCTCGCGTGATTGACGCTTAGTACCAACAAATAAAATCGTGCCACGATTAGCAGCAACTTGTTTTGCAAATTTCAGGGCATCCTGAAACATTGGCAATGTTTTTTCCAAGTTGATGATGTGGATTTTGTTGCGATGACCGAAAATGAAAGGGGCCATCTTTGGGGACCAGAAGCGAGTTTGGTGACCAAAATGGCAACCGGCTTCCAGCATTTGACGCATAGTTACTGACATAACTTCTCCTAAAAGGGTTGTTTCTAAAGTTGAGTCCTAGCTGCGCTAAAAAACGCCACCCTGGAAGGCTCAACTCGCGATTTCCTTTCAAATCTAAAATAGACCTGAGAACGAAATTATAGCTTAAATATCAATGCTCTAGCCAGGTCCACACCCACCCAAACGGAGGGGCTAACCACCAAAATAGCAGCTAGAAGCCCTAAAAATGGGGTAATTGCCTAAAATTTAGGCAAACCTAGCGAGCCAAAACTCTCCAAGTCGTTGATAATCAAGGCATGAATAGTGTATTTACTGCCGAAAAAGACATCCTTGGGATGCGCGAAGCTGGACGCTTAGCCAGCGAAGTTCTTGATCATGTTGCCCCTCACGTTAAAGCGGGAGTGACTACCGGAGAATTGGATCGGATTTGCCATGAGTACATGCGCGATGTCCAAAAGACCATTCCTGCCCCACTGAACTACCAGCCTCCTGGATACCCTCCTTTTCCGGCATCTATCTGCACTTCAGTTAATGATGTGATCTGCCACGGCATCCCAGGAGACAAAGTTTTAAAGACTGGTGATGTGGTGAATCTAGATATCACTGTTATTACTCCTGATGGCTACTACGGCGATACCAGCCGCATGTTCATGGTGGGTGAAGTTTCCGTCATGGCAAAACGTCTTACCCAAATTACTTTTGAATGTATGTGGCTTGGCATTGCTCAAGTTAGACCGGGCGCTTCATTGGGCGACATCGGTCACGTGATTCAGACTCACGCAGAAAAAGCAGGCTACTCAGTGGTACGTGAATATTGTGGTCATGGCATTGGAAAAGTATTCCATCAAGATCCACAAATTCTTCACTATGGCAAACCTGGTACTGGCGAAAAGCTAGAAGCCGGCATGACATTCACAATTGAGCCGATGATTAATGCGGGCAAGCGCGATATTCGCACCATGCCTGACCAGTGGACTGTAAAGACAAAAGATCGCAGCTTGTCAGCTCAGTGGGAACATACGCTTTTGGTTACCGCAACTGGTGTTGAAGTACTTACATGGTCAGAAGGTAGCAACCCACCTCCGGATTGCGTCAAAGGCTTGTCTTTTAGACCCGCTCTAGCAAGCGCATAAATTCATGAGCAAGCTTCAGGCGGTCAGCAATATTACTGATGCAGCTAGCCTGCGTGCTGCTCGCGAAGTTGCTTACGACGAGTTTAGAAAACCACAAGCGGTAGGTAAGTTAACCAAACAACTTACCAAGATGAGCGATCAAATACTCGCCCATCTCTGGAGTAATAGCGGCTTAAAAAATGAAGCTGCCTTGATTGCAGTTGGTGGTTATGGAAGAAATTCTTTATTCCCCCACTCCGATATTGATATTCTTATTCTGCTGCCGGCAGAAGAAAAACAAGCCCTCGCTTTATCAAAGCAAGTAGAGCAATTTATTGCCAGCTGCTGGGATATGGGGTTAGAAATAGGCTCCTCAGTACGGAATGTTTCGGAATGCATGTCCGAGTCTGAGCAAGATGTCACGGTACGTACCTCACTTCTGGAAGCACGCTTCCTTTGCGGCAAGAAAGCTTTATTCAAAGACTTTGCTAAAGCATTTGAAGCAGCCATGGCTCCCAAGGCATTTTTTCAAGCCAAGCAAGCAGAACAAATTCAGCGTCACTACAAATATCAGAACACCCCTTACTCTCTAGAGCCAAATTGCAAAGAGAGCCCCGGCGGCTTGCGTGATTTACAGGTGATCTCATGGGTCAGTAAGGCTGCATTACTAGGCGATACCTTCAAAGATCTCCATGAGGCCGGCCTTGTCACGCAACGTGAACTGACTGAACTCAATCGCAATCAACGATTTTTAGAAACCTTACGTGCCAACCTCCATCTCCTAGCAAAACGTAGGCAAGATGTTCTGGCTTTTGATTTACAGGCGCCCTTAGCAGCGTCTATGGGAATCAAAGAAGAATCCTCAAGAGTTGCTAGTGAAGCAATCATGCGCCGCTACTATTGGGCCGCTAAAGCAGTAACCCAATTGAATGATGTTCTATTGCAGAACATTGAAGCCATTCTCTTCCCGCAGGAATCTAAGACCACTCACCCTATTCCAGGTGAAGGTAATGAATACTTTATTGAGCGCCAAGGTGTATTGGATATTACGGACCCCCAGCTCTTTCAAAAACATCCAGAGCAAATTCTGAGAACCTTCTTAGTATTTGCCCAAACATCTAATGTAAAGAGCTTATCGGCAACCATCTTCAGAGCGCTCTACAACGCCAGAACTAAGATGGATAGCAAATGGCGCAAAGACCCGATTAATCGCGCGCTTTTTATGGAGATCTTGAAGCAGCCTGAAGGTGTAAGCCGTGCTTTCCACCTGATGAATCGCAGCAGCGTACTAGGACGTTACCTTCCAGCCTTCAGAAAGATTGTTGGGCAGATGCAGCACGACCTGTTCCATATATACACAGTCGATCAACACATCCTGATGGTGCTACGCAATGTGCGCCGCTTCATGGTGGTTGAACACACTCATGAGTTCCCTTTCTGCAGCAGTCTCATTGCTCACTTTGAGAAACCTTGGTTGCTCGTCATTGCAGCCCTCTTTCATGACATTGCCAAAGGGCGTGGGGGCGACCATTCGCAACTAGGAAAAGCAGATACACGCAAGTTTGCTAAAGAACATGGTCTGGATAAAAAAGATACTGAGCATTTAGTATGGTTGGTAGCTGAACATCTCAATATGAGCCAAACAGCTCAGAAGCAAGACATCACCGATCCTGATGTCGTGAAAGCTTTTGCTAAAAAGATGGGTGATGAGCGTCATCTCACCGCACTCTATTTGCTCACCGTTGCTGATGTTCGAGGTACTAGCCCTAAAGTCTGGAATGCCTGGAAAGGCAAGCTCCTTGAAGATCTGTATCGCGCAACGCTAAGAGTATTAGGTGGAGCTAAGCCGGATGCCTCCTCAGAATTAGCTCAGCACCAAGAAGCATCTAAAGCAAAGTTACGCCTCTATGGCATCAACGATGATGCTTACGAAGACTTATGGAAGCAATTGGACGTTGCCTTCTTCTTAAGACAAGATTCTTCTGATATTGCCTGGCTTACACACCATCTATTTAATAAAGTAAATAGCGAGCAGCCAATTGTTAGAGCCAGACTATCCCCAATTGGCGAAGGTCTGCAAGTAGCTGTCTACGTAAAAGACCAAGAAGATCTATTTGCCAGAATCTGCGCCTATTTTGAGAGGCACGGATTCTCCATTTGGGATGCACGTATTCATACGACACGTCATGGCTACGCCTTGGATAGCTTCCAAATTTCAGGCAGTAACTTGGTGGATGAAGGTGGCAGCTATCGTGACATTATTCAGCTAGTAGAGTTTGAACTTACTGCTGCGCTAACCAATAGCGAGCCATTACCAACCCCAAGTATGGGTCGCCTATCAAGGCAGTCACGCACCTTCCCTATTCAGCCACGCGTACATATGGTTCCAGATGAACGAGGCAGATATTACACACTCGTACTCTCAGCAAGCGACCGTACTGGTTTGCTCTACACCATTTCTCGAGTGTTGGTGAAGCATCAGGTATCAATTCACACCGCACGCATTAATACTCTTGGCGAGCGAGTGGAAGACGTACTGCTTCTTGATGCTGCTAACTTGGGTAAGAATCCCAAACTACAGATTCAGCTTGAGACAGAGTTGCTAGAGGCGTTGGGGGCTTAATCTAATCTAGCCAAGGCGCGCTTGATTCGAATGCTTTCGATATCACTGAAAGCAAACCACTTACATTCAATATCTTCCGCTGATTGTTCTTGTCGCACGACGCGCAAGCAATAAAGCAAATCAATATGTAAATGAGCGCCCTCGCCCTTTTTAGGATTTTCAGGGATCTCGTGAATATCAATATCAATCGGATCTTGACTATCAGAGTCTAGTTCGCAGACGTAGCCAGTTTCTTCGTAAACCTCTCTAATTGCAGCCGCAATCGGAGAGTCGCCTTCGTCAATATGGCCACCAGGCTGGAACCAACGCTTGATGTACGGATGAAAAATTAATAAAGCCTTACCATCCCTGAACCACTAAACCGCTAGCTGTAACATGACCCTGAATCGTTGCGCGAGAAAATGGATTTGATGATTCCAGAATCGCATTGCACTGAGCCTCATGAATAGTGTTACGTGCCTGAACGGCAATTTGAGAAATAATATTCATGCACAAAAAGTAATTACTTAAGAAGCTCGAGCATTGCAGCTTCATCAATCACCGGCACACCCAATTCCTCTGCTTTCGTGAGCTTGCTACCAGCATCTGTACCAGCTACTACATAGTCAGTCTTCTTGGAAACTGATCCAGCAACCTTGGCACCTGCTTTTTCGAGGAGATCTTTGGCCTCATCCCTTGTCATCGTTGGGAATGTGCCTGTCAGAACAAAAGTTTTACCCGCTACTGCAGCACTAATCACTTTTTCTTCTACGGCGAGCTGCATTCCGGAGGCTAGGAGTTGCTCAATTACCTCACGATTGTGGGCTTCTTGCATAAAGCTCGTGATGGAGTCGGCAACTACAGGGCCAACATCTTTTACCGTTAACAGGTCTTCGAGATTTGCATCCATTAGTGCATGCATCGACTGATAGTGATTAGCTAAATCCTTGGCAGTGGTCTCACCCACGTGACGAATACCCAAGGCAAAGATAAATCTAGCTAAGGTTGTGTTTCTAGATTGGTTAATTGCTTGAATGAGGTTATCCGCTGACTTCTCGCCCATACGCTCTAAGTTTGCGAGGGCCGTAAATTCCAGGCGATACAGGTCTGCAGGAGTTCTAACAAGGTTGTGATCTACCAACTGGTCCACAATCTTCTCGCCTAGGCCTTCGATATCAAGCGCTCTTCTATGGGCAAAGTGAATTAAGGCTTGTTTGCGCTGAGCCTCACAGAAGAGTCCGCCACTGCAGCGCGCTACCGCTTCATCCGCTAAACGCTCGATATGAGAATCGCATACCGGGCAATTTATTGGCATTACAAATTCATTTGCATCTGCTGGGCGGCGATCCTTAATTACCGAAACCACTTCAGGAATCACATCACCTGCTCTACGTACTGAAACGGTATCGCCAATTCGTACATCTTTGCGTTTGACTTCGTCTTCGTTATGTAAGGTTGCATTAGTGACTGTGACTCCACCTACTTCTACAGGAGCAAGTCTTGCTACTGGAGTGATTGCACCTGTGCGCCCCACTTGTACGTCGATACCCAATACAGTTGTAAGCGCTTCTTGTGCTGGGTACTTATGAGCGAGCGCAAATCTAGGGGCTCTTGATACAAATCCCAACTTAGCCTGCTCGGCGAATGAGTTCACCTTATAGACAACGCCATCAATGTCATATGGCAACGAATCTCTTTTGGCGCCAATCTCGCTATAGAAGGCCAAGATCTCTTCTACGGAATGCAATACCTTACGCTCTGAGCAAACAGGCAAGCCCAGTTCAGCGTAAGCATTAAGCAACTCTTCATGAGTTTTAGGCAGCCATGACTGAGGCTCTAGAGCGCCTAAGCCATAGGCAAAGAAAGACAATGGTCTTTTGGCAGTAATCTTCAAATCTAGTTGACGCAGACTACCTGCCGCCGCATTACGGGGATTGGCAAATTCCTTCTCACCCAACTCTGCTGCCTGTCGATTCATCCTCTCGAAATCTTTGAGGTACATAAACACCTCACCACGAACCTCTAAGACTTGTGGAATATTTTTCCCAATAAGCTTGAGTGGAATAGCGCGAATCGTTTTGATGTTGGCAGTGACATCCTCGCCACTTGCGCCATCACCCCGCGTTGCTGCTGTAACTAGCGAACCATTTTCATAACGCAGAGAAATAGCTAGGCCATCAAACTTCAGCTCACCAGCATATGTCACATGGTCTGTGTGTAAGGCCTCTCTACAACGACGATCAAAGGCGATTAGCTCAGCATCTTCAAAGGCATTATTTAAGGACAGCATGGGTACGGCGTGGGTAACCGAATCAAACTCTTTTAAAGCGGCTCCACCAACGCGTTGAGATAGAGATTCAGGAGTGATCCATTCTGGATATGCAGACTCAATATCAAGCAACTCTCTGTAGAGACGATCGTATTCGATATCGGGCAGCAGTGGATTATCGAGCACATAGTAGGCATGCTCTAAGCGGGCCAACTCTGCCTGCAAGAATGCATACCGCTCCGCTAAATTTGTCGGACTATTGGACGACAAAGTGATTTCCTAGCTAAATAGTCTGCTAGCTGTAGAAGATCCAGCAGGAATGCCAGATTTCTCAAGATTGGCATAGAGAACGTCAAGGTGTTGGCGAATACTAATAACTGCAGCCTCGCTCAAGTTAATGCCATTGCCATCTACCAAGCGACCATGGGCTGCTTGCGCAATCTCTACACCTTCCGCCAACATTCTTTCAAATGGACGTTCTTCTTGTGGCACTAAAGGAACCTCTAACAACAGAGTCACTTGAGCCACGGATTTATTTGGGTCTATATCAGCGCTATTAAAGAGCAATACGCCCTTACTGAGATATTCATATTGACGACCATTGCGAGACAACTTGAAACCACGTTGACGCATGAGAGAGTCAAAATTACCCCATGGGCATGGCTCATCAAAAATCACATTGATACTTAATTGAATATCACTTTCTGCAGCCATCACATCTAACTCTTTGGCGCTTTCCAACATGGTGTTCACGCTAGGCATATCAATTTGCGATCCGAGCGTCTCAGCAAGTGACTGAGCGCGTGAACAGAAATCTGACAACTCCAGAACTCCAATAGGGCCTTTGCGCGCTGCGAACTGAATAGCGAGCTGCAAATCAGAGTACTTTGAGTCTGGGTGTAACTCTTCCCAGTCTTCGGCAACATCAAGATTGGCATTTAAGCCTTCGCACATCCAGCGTGCAGTCGATTGCGCTTCTAGATCTGTCCAGGCGTTAATTTCTTCGAGAATTTCTGCGCCACTAATACTCTCATCAAAACGCAATGTGATCACACAATCAATGCGTGGATCAATGGCAAACTTTTCTGGGGCCGAGATGGTTGTTATTGCATCACCAAAATTAGGTTCGGTTCGGGAAGCGGTATCGCTGTCAGCAAACCCCTGGCTAAAACTCGGTTCACGAGTAAAACGATCATCAGCAGAATAGTCACCCTGTTCGCTCGCCTTACGACGTGCACGAGCGTACTTAATGTTCAGAATGGCGACCGTTATCAGAATCAATAATCCAATAACGGCTAAAGCCAATTGCAAATCAGACAAACCCAACATCGTCATGATTTGTTCTACGTACACTTAAGCGGCCTCTACCATTGAAACAGCAGAAGAGATATCCACCGCAACAATGCGGGATACGCCTTGCTCTTGCATTGTGACGCCGATCAATTGATGAGCGATTTCCATAGTGATCTTGTTATGGGAGATAAATACAAACTGTGTCTTATCTGACATTTTGGCAACCATCTGTGCATAGCGCAAGGTATTTGCGTCATCTAATGGCGCATCCACCTCATCGAGCAAGCAGAATGGGGCTGGATTAAGGAGGAAGAGTGAGAACACTAAGGCAATTGCAGTCAAAGCCTTTTCACCACCGGAGAGGAGGTAGATAGAGCTGTTTTTCTTGCCAGGAGGCTGCGCCATTACTTGAACACCTGCATCCAAGATCTCTTCGCCAGTCATTACCAACTCAGCATGACCGCCACCAAACAACTCAGGGAAGAGTTTGCCGAAGTGGCCATTAACCTGATCGAAGGTGCCTTGCAATAGATCGCGCGTTTCCGCATCAATCTTAGCAATCGCATCCGTCAAAGTTTGCATCGCTTCATTCAAGTCAGCAGATTGAGCATCCAAGAACTGCTTGCGCTCACGAGAGCTTGCCAATTCATCTAGAGCAGCCATATTGACTGGACCCAAAGACTGAATCTCAGTATTGAGACGATTCACTTCGCTTTGTAATGCACCAACCTTAAGGTCTGCACTGAAATTAGCCTCAAGCGCACTAAGGTCAGCCTCAGTATCAGCCAACAAAGTCGCAAACTGTTCAAAGTTCAAACGAGCGGCCTGCTCGCGCAATTGCAAATCAACAACTTTGTCACGCATTGGTTGCAAGCTACGTTCAACCTGCATACGAGCCTCATCAGCCTCGCGCAATTGATGCAATAAAGCGTCTTGTTCAGTGCGTGCATTTGCCAAAGCAGCTTCACGAGCGCTACGAGCTAATAACAAGCCTTGCAATTTATCTTGAGCCTCTTCATCGCTCAAAGTTTCTAGCTCTTGAGCGGCAGAATCATGCTTACCTTGAATTTCCATGATCTGAGTACGAGCAGTGCTTTGATCGCGCTGCAAATCAGCAATACGCTGCTGGAGTGAACGCGTAGCAAATGCAGCTTCTTGAGCAGACATCTCAGCCGCACGAAGTGATTCACGTAAACGGTCGCGCTCTTCAGTAGAGAGTTCTAATTTTTCTTGTGCAGCAGCCAAAGACTCTTGCGCACCCTGCTTAGATTCTTCGGATTGAATTAACTCGGAGGCAGACTGCTCTTGATTCATGCTCAATTGCTCCATCTGCTGGCGCAATTCACTTAACTCACCCTGAATCTGAGCTGCGCGTTGACTGTATTGCTCTTCAGCCTGGGTCAACTGCATTCTTTCCACTTCAAAACCATGCGCCTCTTGAACGGCATGCTCAGCGTTCTCGCGAGCCTGCTCAGCCGCTTGATGAGCAGCTTGATAGTTCGCCACACATTGATCCAACTCGCCCTTGAGCTCGCTTTGCATAAGTTGCTGTGCACGCAATTGCTTCTCGAGACTTTCCATCTCCTGAGCGCGCGCCAACATACCTGCTTGCTCAGAATCAGCCGCATAAAGTTGCACGCCAACACGGCTTACTAAATGACCTTGCTGAGTTACAAATGTACCGCCTGCAGGCAACTTCTCACGACGATGCAAAGCATCTTCAAGGCTGGTGGCAATATAGATGTTATCTAACCACTCTTGCAACACTGAGGTTAATCTTGCCGCACCAGCACTTTGTACACGACTTAACAATGGCGTGAAGTCTGCTGGAGCGGATGTATGTGCCGGGGTAATTTCCTCAGTCAGCAAAATTGCCAAACGACTTGGAGGCGCATCATTGGCCAAAGCCAATGTCTCTTGCACACTCTTTGCTGTGACGGCAGCTAAACGCTCACGTAAAACAGATTCCAAAGCTGCTTCCCAGCCGCTCTCTACTTTGAGCTCTTGCCAGAGACGCTTGCTCTCTTTAAGGCCCTTGCTTTCTAACCAAGGGCCAATCTTGCCTTGCGCCTGAACACTAGCCTGCAAGGCTGTCAAAGCAGTCAATTTAGCCTCTGTCTGAGCTAAACCCTGATTTGCTTCCTGAATTTTTTGTTGCGCGGCATTACGTGCCTCATCAGCAGCAGGAACACGTTGCTGAGTTTCACCAGCGCGCTGCTTAGCCTCTTCCACTTTGCGGGCAGCCATTGCTTGACGATCAATTGCCATTTGCAAGGCTTCAGCATCGGGACGACGCAAGCTATCAAACTCGCCAACTAAGCGAGTCTCACGCCCTTTCAATTCATCAGACTGTGCAGACATAGAGCGAATACGCTCACCTAAGCTAGCAAGACGTTGCTCAATCGAAGCCAATGTCTCACGCGCATTATTTAAATCACGCGAAGCATTTTGATAACCCTCTTCACGAGCTGGCATTTGCTCTTGCAAACCAGTTAAGTCGGCTAATAATGTTTGCTCTTTTTCAGATGCAAGACTTAATTCATGCTCGGCAGTGCGTTGCGCTTGAGCAGCATCCGTTTCTTGCACTGTCCAGCGTTGTAACTGAGATTGCAAATCTTGTGTTTGCTGTTGCAAACGTTGACGCGCTTCTTGCACATAATGAATTTGTGCTTCAACCTGACTGACATCAGAATTCGTTTGATACAAGTCGCCTTGCGCTTGTGAAACTTTATCTTGCAAAGCGTACTGTTGTGTACGCATAGTTTCTAGCTCAGCCTCAGCATGACGCAGCTTTGCAGTCTGCTCTTCTAGGCCAACCTGTGTATCGCGGATGCCATTGGCATGACGCTCTTGCTCTTTACCAGCCTCGGTCTGACGCACAAACCACAAAAGCTGTTGCTGTAATTTCATTAGCGTAGAAAGCTCAGCATGACGCTCAGCAACGGTAGCTTGTTTTTCTAAACGTGTAAGTTGTTGATCCAACTCGCGCAAGATATCTTCTACGCGAGTTAAGTTCTCTGCAGTGTCCTCTAAACGTGATGCAGTTTCTTTGCGGCGCTCTTTATATTTAGATACACCAGCAGCTTCTTCCAAGAAAACACGCAACTCTTCTGGCTTTGCTTCCAAAATACGGTTGATCGTACCCTGTCCGATGATCGCGTAACCTCTTGGACCCATCCCGGTACCCAAGAAAATATCTTGAATATCTTTACGGCGTACCACTTGATTATTCACGTAGTAACTAGAATTTCCATCGCGAGTTAAAACACGCTTGATACCTAGTTC
Organism: Polynucleobacter necessarius; assembly: GCF_900096755.1. Lineage (NCBI taxonomy): Bacteria > Pseudomonadati > Pseudomonadota > Betaproteobacteria > Burkholderiales > Burkholderiaceae > Polynucleobacter > Polynucleobacter necessarius. The sequence goes on along the minus strand of NZ_LT615227.1, from coordinate 1,115,892 downwards.
TGTAAAAGCACTCCACTGACCTTGCGCACGCCCTTCAGTGTTGTCAAAAATGAGTTCCACACTGGCGCGACCAGATGGTTTGCGCAAACCAGAACCATTAAAAATCACGTCCTGCATGGATTCGCCACGCAATTCACTGGCGCGAGATTCACCTAAAACCCAGCGTACGGCGTCAATAATGTTCGACTTTCCGCAACCGTTAGGACCCACGACGCCAATTAATTGGCCAGGCATTTCAAAATGGGTTGGGTCGACGAAAGACTTAAAGCCGGAAAGTTTGATGGATTTCAGTTGCACGGCGTACTTTGCAGGGAAAAAAGAGGTTCAAATAAAGGGGTAAAAATTAAAGCTAAAGTGGGAAGATGATAGCAAGCTTGGAGGCACTTATACGTGTTTTTGCCCCATCTATATAATGAGAAATCTACCCTTGGGGACAATTAACAATCTGATAGTTAACTAAAAAGCATGAGCCAATCACCACAAAACATCATCGAACAAGCCTGGGAAAACCGCGCAAACCTCTCTCCAGATAGCGCCCCTGCGGACATCCGTAGCGCCGTAAATGCCGTCCTGGAAGGCCTAAATGCCGGGACTATTCGCGTGGCTGAGCGCCGTGATGTCGGCAAGTGGGAAGTAAATCAATGGGTTAAGAAGGCTGTTCTGCTCTCTTTCCGCCTTGAAGACAACAAACCAATGGGCGCTGGTGGGTACACCCAGTTCTACGACAAGGTACCTAGCAAGTTTGAGAACTACACAGCGGCCGACTTTGCTGCCGGCGGATTCCGCGTAGTTCCCCCTGCTGTTGCCCGCCGCGGCTCATTTATTGGCAAAAACGCAGTTTTAATGCCTTCCTACGTCAATATTGGCGCTTATGTAGGTGAAGGCACAATGGTTGATACCTGGGCAACTGTAGGTTCTTGCGCCCAAATCGGCAAAAACGTTCACCTTTCTGGCGGCGTTGGTATTGGTGGTGTTTTAGAGCCAATCCAGGCTGGCCCAGTCATTATTGAAGATAACTGCTTCATCGGCGCCCGCTCTGAGGTTGTTGAAGGCGTAGTGATTGAAGAAAACGCCGTCTTATCTATGGGCGTCTATATTGGTCAAAGCACCAAGATCTACGATCGCGAAACCGGTGAAGTTCATTATGGTCGCGTACCAGCGGGTTCAGTCGTTGTTCCAGGCTCACTACCATCAGCTTGTGGTAAATACAGTCTGTATGCTGCAATCATTGTGAAGAAGGTTGATGCCCAAACTAGAGCAAAGACTGCCATCAACGAATTACTACGCGACTAAGTTAAATCCATGAGCGCCACACTTGAGCTCACCGAAGCTCTCATCGCCTGCCATTCTGTAACCCCTGCTGATGGTGGCTGCCAAGATTTAATTGCCAAGCGATTGCAGGCAATTGGCTTTCACACTGAGAGTGTTGTTAGTGGTCCTGCAAATTTTCAGGTAACTAACTTATGGGCAATCAAAAAAGGTAAAGCCGGCGATCAAGGCAAGGTCTTGATGTTTGCTGGTCATACTGACGTAGTGCCCACCGGTCCATTGGAGAAGTGGGCTAGCAATCCATTCACGCCAACAATTCGTGATGGCATGCTTTACGGTCGTGGCGCGGCGGATATGAAAACCTCGCTTGCCGGTTTTGTTGTGGCCACAGAAGAATTTGTCACAACTCACCCCGATCATCAAGGATCCATTGCTTTCTTGATTACGAGCGATGAGGAAGGCCCTGCTAACGATGGCACAGTCATCATGTGTGAGCGCTTGCAAAAACACGGTCAACGCCTGGACTACTGCGTAATCGGTGAACCAACTTCAGTTGATCAGCTGGGTGACATGATTAAGAATGGTCGCCGCGGATCTTTATCTGGCAAGCTCAAGGTGAAAGGCATTCAGGCGCACATTGCCTACCCTCACTTAGGCAAGAATCCGATTCACCTTTCCGCACCAGCCATTTCAGCATTAGTAGAAACCGAGTGGGACAAAGGTAATGAGTACTTCCAGCCTACTAGCTTCCAGATTTCTAATGTGCATGCCGGCACTGGCGCAAACAATGTCATTCCTGGCGAACTGGTGATTGACTTTAATTTCCGCTTCTCTACTGAGAGCAAGCCAGAGCAATTGCGCGAGCGTCTTGAGCAAATCCTTAAAAATGCAGGTTTAGATTTTGAAATTGATTGGGTATTAGGCGGCAGCCCTTTCATTACTGGTGACGGCGATTTAGCAGGCGCACTCCGCAAAGCCATCAAAGCAGAAACTAACGTAGAAACAGAACTTTCAACCACGGGCGGCACAAGTGATGGTCGTTTTATCGCCAAGATCTGCAAAGAAGTAGTGGAGTTTGGCCCTCTTAACGCAACTAGTCACAAGATTGATGAGTGTGTGATTGTGGATGACGTAGTACCGCTTAAAAATATCTACCGCAAGACACTCGAACAGCTTATCGCTTGATCGCTTAATTGCGCGCCCCCATTTTCTCCTAAAGAACCCTCTATCATGGACCCTGAGTCTCAGCAACACCTTACCGTAAATCAGTGCATCGAGCGGATTGCACAAAAACTTGAAGCGGCAAATTTGCATTACGTACATGGGGCAATCGATGCACAAAGCGAAGCATTATGGATCGTTAGCAAGCAGTTGGATCTTAGCCCGACCGAAGCATTAGATCGTCTAGAAAACCCGATCTCCAAAGAACAACAGCAGCAAGCTACAGTTGTTGCTGACACCAGAATATCCACACGCAAACCACTCGCCTATATTTTGGGTGAAGCTTGGCTCATGGGTGTGCCCTTCTTTTGCAGCGAACAAAGCATCGTTCCGCGCTCTTGGATTGCAGAACTTATTGTTGACGGCTCACTGGAGCCTTGGCTCCCTGCCGATGGCAAAGCCCTGGATCTCTGCACCGGGAATGGCTCGCTAGCCGTTCTTCTAGCCCTGTCTTGCCCTGATATCCATGTCAGCGCCTGTGACATCAGCTTACCCGCCCTTTCGGTTGCTGCACGCAACGTCGATCGCCACGGTTTAAGTTCTCAAGTGGAATTATTGGATGGCGATCTATGGGATGCGCTACCGGAACCAAACAAAGATAATTTATTTGATCTCATTATTTGCAACCCGCCTTATGTCAATGCAACTTCAATGAATACGCTGCCAGCGGAATACCATGCAGAACCAGAGCTTGCCTTAGCTGGTGGTGACGATGGCATGGATTTAATTAGAAAAATTATTGCGCAAGCGCCAGACTACTTATCTGAACGTGGCGCTATTCTGATTGAAATTGGCAATGAGTATGAAAACTTTAAAAAAGCTTTCCCACAAATTCCAGCAATTTGGATGGAAGTCTCTGCAGGTGAAGAGCAAGTTTTACTAATTCAAGCAGAAGACTTGTGCTAAGCAATCAAACGTAGGATTAGCTGAGTTCTGCTGCGGCAGCAATCGCCTGATCAATCCGCTCAACAGGGATAACCTTTAATCCCGGGATCTTAGTTTTGGGCATATTGGCTTTTGGAATAATCGCCACAGTAAAGCCTAATTTAGCAGCCTCTTTCAAGCGCTCCTGACCCCGTGGGCAAGGGCGAATCTCCCCGGCCAAACCTACTTCACCAAATACGATCAACTCTTTTGGTAACGCACGATTACGAATAGATGACTGAATAGCCAAGAGGACAGCCAAGTCAGCAGCTGGCTCAGAAATCTTGACGCCACCAACTGCATTTAAGAAGACATCTTGATCAAAACAAGCAACACCAGCATGACGATGCAGCACTGCCAGCAACATGGCTAGACGAGCCTGCTCCAAGCCAACAGCCAAACGACGTGGATTGGGGACATGCGCTGTATCCACCAAAGCCTGAATCTCTACCAACAAAGGCCTGCTACCTTCTTGCGTTACCAATACGCAAGCACCAGGAACCATTTGCTCATGTTGCGACAAGAAGATTGCTGACGGATTAGTCACGCCGCGCAGACCTTTTTCAGTCATCGCAAATACACCTAACTCATTAACAGCGCCAAAGCGATTCTTAATAGAGCGCACCAAGCGGAAAGAGGAATGCGTGTCACCTTCAAAATAGAGAACGGTGTCGACGATATGCTCCAATACTCTTGGACCAGCCAAATGGCCATCTTTAGTCACGTGTCCCACCATCAATACACAGATGCCACTAGATTTAGCAGCTCGCGTGAGTTGCGCCGCACACTCGCGGACCTGGGCTACAGAGCCAGGGGCAGAGCTCAATACTTCTGAATATAAAGTCTGGATCGAATCCACTACCAGGACTTGTGGTTTGACGGTATCCATAATAGAGATCAGTTTCTCCAACTGAATCTCCGCCAATACTTCAAGCTGGGGCGCGTCCAAGGCTATACGCTTTGCTCGCAAAGCAATCTGTGCAGCAGATTCTTCACCGCTGCTATAGAGCACATTCATACCAGCAGAGCTCATCTCTGCCAGCGCTTGAAGCAGCAATGTGGATTTGCCAATGCCAGGATCGCCGCCGAGAAGCACCACTCCGCCAGGAACCAAACCACCACCGAGAACGCGGTCAAACTCTTCTACACCAGTACTAAATCTTGGCAAGTCTTCAGCCGTAATGGCAGATAGCTTCTGCCTTGGCAGTGATTGCGCCAATCCTTGAAAGCGAGAATTTGAAGTGGTCTCTGGAAGACCCTCCTCCATTGTGTTCCATGCCTGACAAGACGGACACTGACCTTGCCACTTAGCAGAGGTGCCGCCGCAAGATTGACAGATATAAACCGCTTTGACTTTAGCCAAGATTGCCTAGTAAATAAGTAATTGAAATAAGAATGAAATTAGTCGAGCTGAGTGCCCGCTTTATTTTCTTGCGCACGTTTAGGCGCATCTTTGCGACGTTGCTCTAAATCAGCCGCCCTTGCAGCGGCATCTTTTTGCTTCTCTTCGTAATCACGCTGATTAGCAGATCGCTCTGCCGCCTTTTGCTCAGAAGCACGCTCAGCAGCACGCTTGATATCTTCCTGATCTTTAATGCTTTTACGCAAATTTCGCTGCACTTCGTGAAGCGCAACCTCTTGCTCCTGAATAGGATCAATTTCATTGCGATAGGTTGCTCGAGCGCTTCGTACGCAGTAATCAACCCAGTAGTTTTGATAGCACTCGGATGTTGCTTTGCCCCAGCGATACTTTGCCCACTCACGCTGCAACTCTAATTCTTGCTCAATCTTGTTCAGCCTATCCAATTCAGCCTCTTCAGCAGGGGTCGCCAAAGCAACTCCGCTGACCGAAGAAACCAATAAAAATATTCCGATGAATATTTTGGAGCGAAGAGAAAGCAACTGCCTCAAATTTCCACCTTCGCACCCAACTCCACTAAGCGGTTTGCAGGAATTCTGAAGAAGTCAGACTGTCGCCCGGCATTTTGGTACATCCAGCAAAAGAGCTTCTCGCGCCACAAGGCCATACCTGGAATTTCTGTAGAAACGATCGTGTCACGTGACAAGAAGAATGAAGTATTCATCAAATCGAATTTCAGATCGGATGATTTTTCAATCAACTCAATAATTTGACCCATGTCTGGAGTTTCATTAAATCCGTATACAGCACGCACCACGTAGATTCCATTGCCAAGATCGCGCAAAGTAATGCGCTCACTGTCCTTCACATACGGAACATCCCAGATGCTCACTTTCAAGAAAAATACTCTCTCATGTAAGACGTGGTTATGTTTTAAGTTGTGCAAGAAAGAAACCGGCAAGTAGTCCACATGCGCAGTTATGAAAACAGCCGTACCCTCTACGCGATGTGGAGGATGCATCATTAATGAATCAATAAAACTCTTCAATTCAATACCATTATTCATAGCATTTTGACGCAATATCTTACGACCTTGAAACCAGGTCATTAAGAACATGAAACATACTGCGCCCAATAATAGCGGGAACCATCCGCCTTCCATGATTTTCAGAAGATTCGCTGTCAAGAATGCAAGATCGACAATTAAGAATGCGCTAATTACCAAAGTCACCAACAGAGTATTCCAGCGCCATACAACTCGCATCACAATAGCGGCCAAGAAGGTGGTGATGATCATCGTGGTGGTAACAGCAATACCGTAAGCGGCAGCCAGATTCTCAGATTTCTTGAAGGCTACAACGACCACAATAACCAAGACCAATAAAGCCCAATTGACTAGAGGCATATAGATCTGACCAATTTCTTTATCAGAGGTATGACGAACCTTCATGCGCGGTACAAAGCCAAGCAAAATTGCCTGACTGGTCATCGAGAATGCACCTGAAATAACCGCTTGAGAAGCAATCACCGTTGCAGCAGTAGCCAATATCACCAACGGAAAGACCAGACCTTCAGGAACCATTAAGAAGAATGGATTTGTAATGGTCTCAGGATTATTCAAAAACATTGCACCCTGACCAAAGTAGTTCAGTAGCAGACAAGGCATCACGATAAAGAACCAACCCATACGAATAGGTTTAAGTCCAAAGTGACCCATATCAGCATACAAAGCTTCTGCACCAGTCAACACCAGGAAAACCGCACCCAAAACAATAAACCCTTGCAATGAGTGCTCAATCAGAATGCGAATGGAAAACATTGGATTGATTGCTGCAAAAATCGCTGGGTTCTGAATGACTTGATGCACACCCATCAGCCCGATGGCGATAAACCAGACCATCATGATTGGGCCAAAAAGCTTGCCCACCACATCGGTTCCGGTCTTCTGAATAAAAAAGAGCACAACCAAAATAAAAATCGTAATCGGCATCACATAGCGAGTGAGGTCGCTGGATATCACCTCAAGACCTTCAACCGCCGACAATACTGAAATTGCGGGGGTAATGATCGCATCGCCGTAGAACATGCAGGCACCAAATACGCCGGCCATAATGATTAAAAGTGAACGCTTTGAATTTGCAGGGGCAGTTCTTAAGGCTAACGCCGTCAATGCCAAGATTCCACCCTCGCCATGATTGTTTGCGCGCATCACAAACAAAACATATTTAAGTGAAACTACGATTGCAAACGCCCAGAACACCATGGAGATCACTCCATAAACCGCATCAGTAGAAAATGGAATACCGTGCTCAGGACTAAAGCATTCTTTAAGAGCGTAAAGCGGGCTTGTGCCGATATCACCAAACACCACGCCGATGGCGGCAAACATCAATGAAATAGAGGCGCCCTTTTTGTGAGGATGATCCTCTCGGGAAATCTCCACCGGCCTTAGTAAGGATGACTCTGAAAACTCAGGATTGCTAACTGACATTAATAAACCCTAGCGTGATGTTGCGTGGCAATATGTTACTCCTTAAAGACGGTCATGAAATCGAGAATTTCTACTCAAAAACCGCTTATTTATGCGTTATTTACAGGAATGCCTCGACAGAGACCCCTAAAAAACGGTAGAATTTCAGCTTCAGACGGCGGGGTGGAGCAGTCTGGCAGCTCGTCGGGCTCATAACCCGAAGGTCGTAGGTTCAAATCCTGCCCCCGCAACCAAGATTTATGCTCTAAGCCCTTAATTTTTTAAGGGTTTTTTGCTTATCTGGGCATTAAAAAAGCCCGATTTCTCGGGCTTTTATCGACCTACGAGGCAGATTTAATTCAAAACCTTATAGCCTCGACCGCTTAAGCATCTCTTCACCACGCCTTCCTGAGCTTGGTTGCCAGTAAATGCACCGCCCGCTCCGCCAACAACTGCACCAGCACCAGCCGCCTGAACAATACCGGTTGTATTGCCACCAGTAACCAAGCCCAACAGACCGCCAACAACTGCACCAGCACCAGCACCCTTAGCAGCCGTGGATCCCATGCCGGACTGATCTTTAGCGTAAGCCTGACATTCCTGAAGGTCTTTCTCGTATGCAGCTTCATTCACACCCTTCATATCAACGAGAGGGCGAACATCAGCACCAGCACAACCGACCGATACAACAACCAGAGAACACAGAGCGAGCAACTTATTCATGTGCAAAATTCTTTTCCATAATTTCGCATCTAGCGATGCCATAGTCGTTTTATATCATGACGCCAAAATTGTGTCGAAGAGTTTGAATTGTTTTTGAATAACCAAATCTGCGCTCCTGTTATTGGGGTTTAATAAAAAGGTATTTGTAACCGTTCATATCGGGCAGTTACCGACGGGTGCGGGTGACCGTAACGATTGCGATACCCATTCTGTGCAAATGCCTGGTTAGGGTCTAATTTTTTAGCAGCTCTAGCGATGATGAGGTTTTGCTTCCATGGTGGGGCGCCATAAAAACCAACTCTCTACCCCCTATCTTCCTCAATATCTCAGGATCAAGTCGCTCAGTTATCTCGGCCTCCCCCTGCTTTTCAACATCACCAGTTAACCAAAAAGAAGCTTGTTTATTGCGGACCTCAAGCACACAACTCATTTCATTAGGCTTGCCGGGATATTCCTCCGTATAGAGGGTTGCTTCATGAGGGTGCCATACGAAGAACTCAACTTCATCCCATATCCAGCTCTGACCAAAGCGACATGGAATTACCGGGATATTTCTTGTGTTGAGATTTTCAATAAGCGGATTAGAGTTAGGCAATGAGCCCATTATCGATCCAAAACGCACATGCTTTAGCAATGTAGCCGCACCTCCAATGTGATCGCTATCACTATGGCTAATAACCCCATGCGATCAATTTGATCAATTCCTCTTCCTCTTAAGTGCGGCAAGATAACTCGCCGCCCAGCGTCATCCTTCATACCCTGAATCGGTCCGGTGTCATAAAGTAATTTTTTATTGGCAGTCTCAATCAGCACAGCAGTACCTTGCCCAATATCCAAAACGTTTGCCCTAAATTCTCCAGCCTCAAGGTGGGATCCCACTAACGCAAGATTTAGCATGAGAAATAAGGGCACAGATAAACCTAAAGCCAGCACCCTTAAAAACCAAAACTGATAAAGCTCTCCAGGCCTAATCGCGTAAATAATTCCCGCACCTGAAATTACCAACATCCACCAATCGGGCTGTTTTGACCACACTACAGCCCATCTCAGTTTCGACATCCAATCCAGAAAAATTGCGAGATACTCCATTGATCCATGTGCAGGCACCATAAGCCATTTACCAATAAATTCCGGCAAAAGCGCACTCAGTATTGCAAGAGGTGTAACGATATAACTGACCAGGGGTAGGTATGGCAATTGCATTAGCAAATGGCGAAACAACGGATACCTGATAAAACCAATACAAAGTGAAAGGCAGCAAAGCAATGGTGACAACTGCCTGTACTCGACACGCTTCGCGAAAAGCTTGAATAATTCGATGGGTCCAATGAACTTCTAATTCTTTTCCAGTTGGAATACCAAGCAAGCCAGATGAATCGCCCATGGCATACAAGATTGCAGCAACCGCACCAAATGATAACCAAAAGCCCGGCGTGTATGGCGCCATAGGATCGAGCAACAAAACAAATGCCAAAGCCCACCACCAAATATCAAAGGATCTTGGATTCCTACCAGTCCATAAGGCGAATGCCACCACCCCAACCATATACATAGTCCTTTGTGCTGGTATTTGAAACCCTGCTAACCAGACGTAGATAAATGCAGTGAAAAATCCTGCTGCGGCTGCCACCTTGGAGACGGGAATCATGAGAGGCCAGGTACGACGACGCCAGATAAATGCAGCAAAGGAAGCGCCGACACCAGCCAACATCGTTACATGCAGTCCTGATATAGAAGAAATGGGGTGCCCAATGCCGGTTGCATTAAACACCTGCCAGTCATCTTGATTAATAGAGTTTTGATCACCCATCACCAATGCAACCAACACACCTACATAGCGAGCATCAATCGGCAGCATTAATTGAATTTTTTTACGCAAGTGCCAGCGCGCCAACTCCATTCGCATTTCAAAATCCAACCAGGCGATATCTTTATCAAGCAACAGCTCACCGGATCGCACGGATCCACTGGCGCCAAAGTCTTGATGAAACGCCCAACGCTCAAAGTCAAAGTTATGGGGATTCAGAGACCCGTATGGTCGCTTGAGCTTTGCTTTGAATTTCCAACGCTGTCCAGGGATTACATCCGGAATATCCTGCCAACTTAGATAGATTAGCTTTGGAAACCTATCTAGCACTTCCTTTCCGACATTAGCGTGGTCTACCTTAAAGGCAGACTTTGCCCCCGATGAATTGCTTTGTGGCAAGGCGGCAACCCTGCCTTCCAAGAAAAACTCCTTGCCTTCCAATTCCTGATTCAGGACATTTTCAAGGCGACTTTTAGCATATTGGGCATTCCATGAAAATCCTAGTACAAATAAAAAACCAATGCCTGCAAACCTTTTAAGAAGCGTCTCTTTTTCTGAAATGCACATTGCCAGAAAACAAAGAATTCCAAATGCAATACAGCCATAAATCCAATACTTTGGTATTTGTGGAAAAAGGAGGAGGAGCGATCCCCCGGCGATGAACGCCGCAATAGCAAAGCGCAAAAATTAAGAAGCTAGATGAAGTGTGGCTGCATCGGCACAGAGTGCTGACCAGCGAGGCAATACTTGCATCGCATTGCGCCAAGCTGCCAGAGCAAAATCAGCTTCACTCATACCGCGAATGGATGCGAGCCCTGAAGCTATACGAGGTAGAAATGCGGGCTCGTTAAATGCAATCCCCTCTTCTTTTAACCATGCGGGAGGGATATCTGGTGCATCTGTTTCCGTAACAAAACTATCTACCGGCAACTCTTTTAATAGTCGGCGGATTTGTAATGCGCGCGTATAAGTCGCGGCCCCGCCAAAGCCCAACTTAAAGCCAAGCTCAATGAATTGTTCTGCCTGCTGAAAACTACCGTTAAAAGCATGGGCAATTCCACTGGGAATATTGCGACGACGCAAAGCCTTCAATATTGCATCTTGTGAGCGACGAACATGCAAAATCACTGGCAATTGATACTTCTGCGCGAGATCTAATTGGGCATCAAAAAAGTATTCTTATTTATGAGGGTCGAGTCCCTCTACAAAGTAATCTAAGCCGATCTCACCAATACCTACAAAGCGCGGGTCAGAAAGTGAATCAATCACTTGCTTCTCAAGACTTGAGATATCACCCTCTTGAGCTTGATTGGTATATAGCGGATGGATTCCTAAGGTGTAGACCAAACCAGGAATTTCCACGCCATACTGGTGCGCAAGCTGTCGCACATTAGGGAAATCTGTGGCCTTGACTGCCGGCAATAGAATTGCCTTCACATTTTTAGATGCTGCAGCTTGAATTACTGAAGGTAGATTTTTTGCAAACTCAGGCGCATCTAGATGGCAGTGTGTATCGATCCACATGGGATAATCACTCATGCTGAAAATGTCTTTAATACTCCACGCTCTAAATGCAAAATGCGATCGCAACGTTTAGCGCGAATAGGATCATGCGTCACGATCACAAAAGCGGTTCCTTGATCACGCGCAATATCCAACATCAAATCGAATACACCATCCGCAGTTTCAGTATCTAAATTACCGGTTGGCTCATCTGCCAATACACAAGCTGGATTACCTACCAATGCCCTCGCTACGGCAACACGCTGACGCTCACCGCCAGAGAGTTCACCTGGCGTATGCAACTCACGAGCCGCCAAGCCAACAGCCTTCAGCATTTTGCTTGCGAGCTCCATGGATTCATCGTTACCTAGACCGCGGATACGAAGCGGTAAGGCTACGTTTTCAACAGCACTGAATTCATCCAAGAGATGATGGAATTGATAAATAAAGCCCAGGCTTTGATTGCGCAACCGATCAAGCTTCCTCACAGATAGCTGATTTAAATTGGAGCCCGCCAAAACAACAGATCCCGCGCTCGGAGTGTCCAATCCACCCAGCAGGTGCAGCAAAGTGCTTTTGCCTGAACCAGAAGAACCGACAATCGCTACCTTCTCCGAAGGGGCAACATCCAAATCAATCGCCTTCAGAACCTCGACAGCGGTAGGCCCTTGACCGTAAGTCTTGGCCAAGCCTCTTGCCATCAACACCAGTTTGTTCTCTGCATTACTCATATCGCAGCGCCTCCGCTGGTTGCACCTTGGCAGCACGACGACTTGGGTACAGAGTAGCAAGTACTGAAAGACCGAAAGCCATTAATCCTACAGTCACAACATCACTCAATCTAACGTCCGATGGCAACTCGCTAATGAAATACACCTCGCGCGGCAAGAAGCGCACACGGAAGATCGCTTCAATGGCAGGAACAATTACATCGATATTCAGTGCGATGAGCAAGCCAAGCCCAACCCCGGCCAAAGACCCAAGAATGCCAATTGCTAACCCTTGAACAAAAAAGATTCTTTGAATCAATCCTGGGCTTGCGCCCATAGTTCTGAGAATAGCAATATCAGCCTGCTTCTCATTGACGGTCATCACCAATGTAGAAACGAGATTAAATGCAGCCACCGCAATAATTAAGGTCAAGATGATGAACATCATCTTCTTTTCGGTTTGAACCGCAGCAAACCAATTGCGATTTGAACGAGACCAGTCTGTCACCCATAAGGCTTGCGGCACGATAGCCGCCAGTTCATTTGCAACCTCCGGAGCGCGCTGCATATCATCTACTTTGACGCGTAAGCCAGATGGATCACGCAAACGCAATAAGGCGGCGGCATCCTTCCAATGCATGATTGCTAGGGAGCTGTCATATTCGTAATGGCCGCTATCTACAATGCCCACCACCTGGAGTGTCCGCATACGCGGCATAGCACCCGCCGGAGTTAAATCACTTTCAGGAACAATCAGATTGATGCGATCACCAACATGCGCACCAACTATTGCTGCAAGTTGCGCGCCCAAGGCCACGCCAAAACTACCAGGCTTGAGGTCATCAATATTTCCAGCAACAAATTGTTTTGGTAATTCAGAAACCTTGCCCTCTTCACCTGGGGATATTCCACGAATGGCTACGCCGCGCATCATACTTTCACGAGTCAGCAATCCCTGGGAGCTAACCATAGGCGCAACACCAACTACATGGGGCTGAGCAGCAACCTTCAAAGTAAGAGACTCCCAATCAGGCAAACCATCAGGGGATGTAATTTCTACATGCGAGAGCACGGAAAGCATGCGATCGCGCACTTCCTTCTGAAAACCATTCATGACAGAAAGGACCACAATTAGCGAGGCGACGCCCAAAGCAATGCCGGCGGTAGAGATTCCGGAGATAAAGGATAGAAAGCCATCACGCTTGCCCACCGTCTTGCGACGCTTGGATCGGGTATAGCGCAGGCCAATTTCTAGCTCAATAGGAAGTCTCAACATATCCACAGTTTAGACAATTGCAGAGACAAACTGATGGAATACTCAAATGCCACCTAAAATCAGGGGAATGACTCGCAATTCCAACTCCCAACAAAGCAGCCTTCGGCGCTTTACCCTGATGCTTTCAGGGGAGGATGCTTTGGATGATCAAGCCAATAGCTCCCGCCCCATCCAAGGGCTGCCGCATGAGCGTTTCTTGTTGGGCAATAAAGCGCCTTTGGCTCCAGTCCTGCTTTTGGGGCAATCAGAACTGCCTGTCAACCCAACTGAAGTGATTGCCTGCCTACAGCCGGTTCATTTGCATGCTACGAGAGATCACCTCATCCTAATGGGACAAAACCAGATTGATCTCACAGCAGATGAATCCACCCAATTGCTCAAAGCGGCATTACCTTTTATTGAAGAAGATTTTCAAAGCACCGTTCTTTTCCAAAATACGCATTACTGGTTTATTCCTGCAGGATCATTTTCTGAACTAGTGACTTATAGCGTTGATCAAGCGCATGGCCGCAACATTGATTGGTGGATGCCAAGCGATACAAATGAAAATGGTGCAGCAAAACGCTGGCGGAAACTTCAAAATGAAATTCAGATGTTGTGGCATATCGGCCCAGTGAACGAGGAACGGGAACAACGTGGTATGCCTAGCATTAACTCCATTTGGATTAATGGCATCGGCAAACTGGCTGACGTACAGGCACCTGCTGCGTTAAAAAATTCGCAACGCCTAATTGGTCAACATCCTTTGTTGTCTGGCCTGGCAAGACTTCTAGGGCTTCCATTAACAAGTGATTTTGATGCTGCACTATTAGCAGACACTTTTGCATGGCTTGACCAACCAGAGTTAGTATGGCCACAACTAAGTACGGCGCTACAAGAAAAGCAACTTGATGAATTATTGATCATTGACTTTCCGCATAGAAATACTCGTGAACGCATCTTTACCGCTAAGGATCTCAATAAAAAATCTTGGGCTTTCTGGAAAAAATCAGAGCCACTCACTTGGAAGAAGATTACTCAATCATGAGTCTCTTTTCTCAACGCCCATTTTCAGAGCGCACCGCTACTTGGTTAGCACAGAGTGGATTACACCCCCTACTTGCCAGGCTATATGCAGCGCGTGGCCTGCAATCTCCAGAAGAGCTTTCGTTGGACCTAAAGCAGCTACTTTCACCAGTTGAGCTTAAAAATTGCATAGATACCGCAACTCTTCTTGCAGACATCCTGGATAAAAAAGAGCCTATGCTCATCGTTGCCGACTATGACTGCGATGGTGCAACTGCCTGTGCAGTAGGATTGCGTGGCTTACGCATGCTAGGCGGCCCAGAGACTCCTATTCAGTTTCTAGTGCCAAACCGCTTCACCATGGGCTACGGCCTCACACCAGAGGTGGTTGACTTGGCTGCACAACAAAATCCTAAACCCAAATATCTAATCACAGTAGATAACGGTATTGCTAGTGAAGCAGGCGTTGATCGAGCACGTGAACTTGGCATGGAAGTGATTGTGACTGACCACCATCTTCCCGGAGACAATCTTCCAAAAGCGCTTGCCATCGTGAACCCTAATCAACCAGGTTGCACTTTTCCTAGTAAAGCGCTTGCCGGTGTTGGTGTCATGTTCTATTTGCTAGTTGCACTACGTGCTGAACTTCGCAAGCGCGGTAAATTTACCAATGAGACGCAACCCAAAGTAGAAAACCTTTTAGATCTTGTTGCTCTAGGAACAGTTGCAGACGTTGCGCAACTTGATCGCAATAATCGCGTGCTGGTTTCTAATGGTTTGAAACGCATCCGCGCAGGAATTTCACAACCAGGCATTCAAGCGCTGTTTCAGGCTGCAATAAGAGATCCTCGCAAAGCCAATACATTTGATCTGGGCTTTGCCATCGGCCCTAGACTCAATGCCGCCGGGCGCCTTGCGGATATGACACTTGGCATCCGCTTACTACTCACCGATAACGCTGATGAGGCTATGACACTGGCGCATGAACTGGATCGCATTAATCGCGAAAGACGCGTCATTGAAACCGGCATGCAAGAAACCGCTCTCTCCCATCTCGCTGAAGATCAACTTGCTGGAACAATGGCTGAGCGAACAAGTATTTGTTTATGGAATCCAGAATGGCATCAAGGTGTAGTTGGAATTGTGGCTTCACGCTTGAAGGAACGCTTTAATCGACCGGCCATAGTGTTTGCCCCCGCCGATGGCAGTACTGGCGAAGAATTGCGCGGATCAGGCCGCTCAATCACAGGCTTTCACTTAAGGGATGCCTTGGACTTAGTCTCCAAACGTGAACCTGGTCTCATTTTGAAATTTGGTGGCCATGCGATGGCTGCAGGTTTAACGATTCGGAAGAGTGATTTTGAAAAGTTTGACGCCCGCTTTCAGAAGGTTGCCTCCGAATTACTCACTGAAGAATTGCTAGAGCGTCGCCATGCACATGATGGGATTTTGGAGTCTTCAGACTTTACCCCTGAAATTGGCGACCTTCTCGCCGAAGAAATCTGGGGGCAAGGCTTTCCTCAGCCTGTTTTTTATGGGGAATTTGAAATTGCTCAACAAAGCCTTATGAAAGAAAAGCACTTACGCCTAATGGTTCATCCCATCGGCACAGCTGGAGCCAAGTCAGCTGGTAAGCCACTCACAGCGGTTTGGTTTAACCGCACCCAAAGCCTGCCAGCCAAAGCCAAAGCCAAAGCCAAAGCCAAATTAGCTTATCGCCTAGTAACCGACCGCTACCAAGGACAAGCCCGTGTGCAGTTGATGATTGAAGCTCATGATGAGGCAGCCAGCACCTGAGGGTCTGAGGCAATAACCCCCTTATAATTAGGGGATGGAAGCTGAACAACTAAACATTATTTCGAATACCTTGTCCGATCTGCTCACACGTGAGCAAGCTCTTCGGGGGTATCTTTGACTTCGACGTAAAGTCGCGTCGCCTTACCGAAGTTAACTCTATCCTGGAAGATCCCACTATTTGGGATGACCAAAAGAAAGCGCAAGCGCTGGGCAAAGAAAAGAAATTGCTCGATGGCGTAGTAGCCACTCTTACCGATCTCAATACCAACATTACTAGCGCTCTTGAGCTGTTTGACATGGCCAAGGAAGAAAGTGATTTCGAAACGATTGCTGCTATTGAGCAAGATGTGGAGAGTTACAGTAAAACTATTGGTGACTTAGAATTCCGCCGCATGTTCCATAACGAGATGGATTCATGTAATTGCTTTATTGATATTCAAGCTGGCGCAGGCGGTACTGAAGCCTGTGATTGGGCCAGCATGCTCTATCGCCAATATCTTAAGTATTGCGAACGCAAAGGCTATAAAACAGAAATCCTCGAAGAATCTGACGGCGATGTTGCAGGCATCAAGAGCGCAACTATCAAAGTTGATGGTGAATATGCATACGGTCACCTCCGCTCCGAGACTGGTGTGCACCGCTTAGTACGCAAATCTCCTTTTGATTCTTCAAATGGACGCCACACTTCATTTGCCTCTATCTATGTGTACCCAGAGATTGATGACTCTATTGAAATTGAGGTCAATCCTGCTGATATTCGTACCGACACCTATCGCGCCTCTGGTGCGGGTGGTCAGCACATTAATAAAACAGACTCAGCGGTCCGCTTAACCCATATCCCAACTGGGATTGTGGTGCAGTGTCAGAACGACCGAAGCCAGCACCGCAACCGTGCTGAAGCCATGACAATGCTGAAGTCACGCCTTTATGAGCACGAGATGCAAAAGCGCCGTGCCGAACAAGACAAATTAGAAGCTAGCAAAACAGATGTGGGCTGGGGTCACCAGATCCGCTCATACGTTTTGGATCAAAGCCGCATTAAAGATTTACGTACTAACGTTGAGATCTCCAATACTCAAAAAGTATTGGACGGCGATCTCGATGCCTTTATTGAAGCCAGCCTGAAGCAAGGCGTGTAATAACCTCACACCCATTACTGCACCACGATAGATATGAACGATAAAACCAATTTAGACACTGCGCCAGCTACTGAAGTAGTTGATGAAAATCACATCATTGCAGAGCGCCGTGAAAAACTCGCTAAGTTACGCGCTGGTGGCGTTGCATTCCCAAATGATTTTGTTCCAACACATTTAGCGGCAGATTTACATGCACACTATGACAGCCTATCGAAAGAAGAGTTGGCTACAAAGAAGGTTCATGTAAAAGTAGCTGGACGCATGGTTCTTAAGCGCGTGATGGGTAAAGCCAGCTTTGCAACCATTCAAGACCGCAGTGGTCAGATTCAGTTCTATATTAATGATGAGCTCAGCGGCGCTGATGTCCATGGCGCCTTCAAGCACTGGGATATGGGCGACTTTATCTCTGCTGAAGGCAATCTTTTTAAGACCAATAAAGGCGAGTTATCAGTTGAGTGCAGCAACTTACGCTTACTCAGCAAATCACTGCGCCCTTTGCCAGATAAGTTCCACGGCCTCTCAGATCTAGAGACTAAATATCGTCAGCGTTACGTGGATTTGATTGTGAACCCAGAAAGTCGTAATACTTTCAAAGCACGTAGCAATGCGATTGCTTCATTGCGTCGTCATATGTTGGACGCTGACTTCATGGAAGTCGAAACACCGATGCTCCACCCAATTCCTGGTGGCGCAGCTGCTAAGCCATTCATTACCCACCACAACGCACTCGACATGCAAATGTTTTTGCGCATTGCGCCTGAGCTTTATTTAAAGCGTTTGGTAGTCGGTGGTTTTGAACGTATCTTTGAAATCAACCGCAACTTCCGCAACGAAGGTGTAAGCCCACGTCATAACCCAGAATTCACGATGATGGAATTCTATGCGGCATATACGGACTACCGTTGGCTGATGGATTTCACAGAAGGCTTGATTCGTGCTGCAGCAATCGATGCACAAGGCACGGCTGTTTTGACTCACCAAGGTCGTGAACTTGATTTGAGCAAGCCATTCCAACGCTTGACCATTACTGAAGCTATCCTCAAGTACTGCGGTCAGTCAGGCAAGAGCTATGAAGCGGCCCAGCTTGATGACATCAACTTCATTCGTGCTGAATTGAAAAAGGGTGGCGAGAATCCAGATGCCCCTACCCTCAAGAATGCCGGCATTGGTGCACTCCAATTAGCCCTCTTCGAATTGGTTGCTGAAGAGCACCTTTGGGAGCCGACTTACATCATTGATTACCCAATCGAAGTAAGCCCACTCGCCAGAGAATCTGACACTCGACCAGGTATTACTGAGCGTTTCGAACTCTTCATCACCGGTCGCGAAATTGCCAATGGCTTCTCTGAGTTAAATGATGCTGAAGATCAAGCCAATCGCTTCCGTAAGCAAGTTGAACAAAAAGAAGCGGGTGACGAGGAAGCCATGTACTTCGATCATGACTTCATTCGCGCCCTCGAGTACGGCATGCCTCCAACTGGCGGTTGCGGTATTGGCATCGATCGCTTAGTAATGCTACTTACTGATGCACCCAACATTCGTGACGTGATTCTGTTCCCGCACTTACGTCGCGAAGAAGAGTAATCATTTTCAAGATAAGCAAAAGGCACCCTAGGGTGCCTTTTTTATTGAATACTAATTAAAAAGATATGCGACCTACGCTGGCAAACCCTTTTCATCGAACACGCCTTCGAACAAAGCAGAGCTTAAGTAACGCTCAGCAGTATCAGGCAGAACCACCACAATCGTTTTACCTGCGTATTCAGGCTTCTTAGCCAGGCGCACCGCTACAGCTGCAGCTGCACCACAGGAAATTCCAACCAAAATGCCCTCTTCCTTAGCAATACGTCGTGCAAACTCAATAGCCTCTTCATTGCTAACTTGCTCAACCTTATCAACCACTGATAAATCTAAGTTGTCCGGAATAAATCCAGCGCCAATACCTTGAATCTTATGTGGCGCAGGTTTGATTTCTTCACCATTCAGCTTCTGAGTAATGACTGGGCTTGTAGTTGGCTCGACCGCAACCACCTCAATTTTCTTTTTCTGAACATTCTTGATGTAACGACCAACGCCAGAGATTGTTCCGCCAGTACCTACACCAGCAACAAACACATCAATCTTGCCTTCGGTATCCTCCCAAATTTCTGGGCCAGTGGTCTTTTCATGAATAGCGGGATTCGATGGATTGCTAAATTGCTGGAGCAATACCTGTATTACCGCTGGTTGGCTCCACAAGCTCTTTGCCAGGACCTAGAAGACCATTTTCTTGCGCGTCATTAATCATGGCAACACCGATACGACACTTCACCGAGTAGGCCGGATTGCGACCTTCAATCTTGGCAAGCACGATTCCCTTGGCACCATCGGTTACGCGGTTAAGGCGGACTAATGGCGTCTTACCAATGGTTAGCGAGTTATCAGTAAAGTAAGTCATGAATATTCCTTAGTACAAAAATGGGTTTGATAGAGATCTTATGGGTTAAAGCAGGTCTTGTAAAAGATGGGGTTGTTATTAGCTAAGCACGAGATTTTCTAAAGAAAGTAATTAGAAGAATTAGAAATAGCACTCCAAACCAAAGCAATGACCATTCTGGCACTTGCAAACCTAAGATCGCCGGAAGCTTTGCAGAACAAAGTCCGTCGGCCTTGAATAACCAAGGCAAACCATTGGTCAACTGAAATTGATTAATCCATACTTCGAGCGGGTCAATGCCGCAGGAAGCCTCTGGATGAGACAAAAGCCAAACTTGACGAGCTGCCACGGAGAGCCCGTAGGCGGCTGATAAAACTGCCAAGCCATGAAAGAGTTTTCGTAACGGCGCAATGCCAACAGCTAAAAAACAAGAAACAGCGATAGCCAGATAACCAACCCTTTGCAAAATACACAGAGGACAGGGCAAAAAGCTGACGCCTTGGTAGCCGGTTTGCTGAAGAACAACTGCAAAGGCAACCAGACCAAGGCTGAATAGAGAAATATACAAATAACGGGCTGAGGTCATAAATGGATCATAGCTGGTTAGCGTACAGACCCTAAAAGAGCATCCTTATTACCAAAAATTTGATACATATCACGACTTAGTCCTATTTATGCGCCATTTACCCCAAAAATATCCCATAAGGAATGGGATAATTACGCATTCTTTGAAACATATTCTTTTATTTACAAGCATTTATGGCCGCATACAACACCGAAACCGTTCTGTCAGTTCACCACTGGAATGACACTCTTTTTAGTTTTACTACTACCCGCAATAAGGGTCTACGTTTTCGTAGCGGCCACTTCCTCATGATTGGCCTTGAAGTTGAGGGCAAACCTTTGGTGCGCGCTTATAGCGTTGCTAGCCCTAACTACGAAGAGCATTTGGAATTCCTGAGCATCAAAGTTCAAGATGGTCCATTAACATCACGTCTCCAAAAAATTCAAGTTGGCGACCCAATCCTGGTTAGCGAGAAGTCTGTTGGCACATTGGTGTTTGATGACCTTAACCCAGGAAAGCATCTTTACCTATTTAGTACCGGCACCGGCTTAGCTCCATTCATGAGCATTATTCGTGATCCGGAAACTTATGAGAAGTTTGAAAAAGTTGTCTTGATTCACGGTGTTCGCCTAGTAAGCGAGTTGGCGTATGAGGACTACATCAAGAATGAATTGACTCAAGATGAATACTTGGGTGAACTCATTCGTGAAAAACTCATCTACTACCCAACAGTAACTCGTGAAGCATTCAAGCACACAGGTCGCCTTACAACTGCCATCGAAACTGGCCAACTATTTAAAGACATCGGTCTTCCACCGCTTGATCCAGCGGTAGATCGTGCCATGATCTGCGGCAGCCCCTCTATGCTCAAAGAGACTTCTGAGATGCTGGATACCAAAGGCTTTAAGGTTTCCCCAAGCCTTGGTCAGCTGGGTGACTATGTGTTCGAACGCGCTTTCGTAGAGAAGTAACCCTTCCTCTTTATACCTAAAAGTAATTTAGATATCGCTATATATTCCTTGTGGATATATAGACCCCTTGGTAAATTCTCTTCAACGAGATATTTACTAAGGAACTTCGATGTCACCCGTACGCGAGCATTACAACCCAGTAATCACAAAGCTATTACGCGAACATGATCGATTGCCACTAGAAAAGGCTGTTGAGCGAAAAAGTTTTCAGCGTCAAATTCTCTTCCTAATGAACGCCATCAAGCTCGAAGAGTTTGAGCAATCGTTCATCTAAAACAACCGGAAAGAGCTTATGCTGCAATTTTTTCAAGATTCATCACACTTTATTATTTCTGGCGCACTGGTTGGATTACTGGTTGGCATGACAGGCGTTGGCGGCGGCTCGCTCATGACGCCCTTATTAACAATTATTTTTGGAGTGGCCCCAACAACTGCTGTCGGGACTGATCTAGCCTTTGCAGCGATCACCAAAGGATTTGGCACCGCAGCACATCGACTTCATGGCAATGTTCGCTGGGACATTGTTAAGCTATTGTGTATTGGCAGCATCACCACAGCCATCATTTCTATTTTGGCGCTAAAGATCATTGGTCCTGTGTCCAAAAGCTTTAATCACTTCATCAGCTTCTCTATTGGGGTTTCAGTTTTATTAACAGCCATCTCATTGCTGTTTAGGGCAAAGATTTTGAAATGGGTACAAGATAACCCTAGCTTTCTTCCGAGTGGCTCAAACCTCAAAATTGCAACCATCTCTGTCGGGGCGGTCATTGGCGTATTGGTCACCGTCTCCTCAATTGGAGCGGGTGCAATCGGGGCAACTTTGATACTAATTTTGTATCCACATCTCAAGCCCTCACAGGTAGCCGGCACTGATATTGCCTACGCCGTTCCACTCACAGCTCTTGCTGGTATAGGCCACTGGTGGCTCGGAAATGTTCACTTTGATTTGCTATTCGGACTCCTATTGGGATCGGTTCCGGCAATCTGGTTGGGGGCTAAGCTCTCAAGCTCACTATCTGAGCGAGCAACACGAAATACTCTCGCTGTAACGCTATTTTTGGTTGGCATAAAACTGGTTGCCTCATGATTGCACCCGATTTTTGGTCGATTCCGACAAACCCTCTAACACCACAAGAGCTTGCCCAAAAGTCTGCCGCCTTAAAGCAGCGTTTAGCTGACATTTCCTCGCGCTTCCCTGATGTTCGCTTTGCAACCAGTCTCGCTGCTGAAGACATGGTGATTACCGATGCCATCTCCAAGGCCGATGCGAAGATTAAGTTATTAACCTTAGCGACCGGTCGTCTTCATCAAGAGACTGTAGATATGGTTAAAACCACTGAGGATCACTATGGCATAGACATTGAAAAAGTCTATCCACAAGAAAGCGATGTTCAAGCCTTTATTGATCAATACGGCATGAATGGTTTTTATGATGGCGAAGAACCTAAAAAAGCATGCTGTGGCGCACGTAAGATTAAACCCCTGAATGCCGCATTACTTGGAGCAGGTGCCTGGATCACCGGCCAGCGTCGCGAACAATCTACTACACGTACCGAACTCAATCTAGAAGAGCTTGATGATGCGCGAGGCATCGCAAAGTTCAATCCTTTATTTGATTGGAGTGAAGCAGCTATCTGGGCTTACATCAAACAAGAAAACGTTCCTATTCATCCACTACACCTCAAGGGCTACCCCAGCATTGGCTGCGAGCCCTGCACCCGTCAGGTTAAGAAGGATGAAGATATTCGCGCTGGCCGCTGGTGGTGGTTACAAAGCGATAGCAAAGAATGTGGTTTGCACGTAAACAAATAATCAATAACAAACTCAATATCAATACTTAGTAGAAACAACTTACAGAATGTCAGAACAAAAATTACTAGATGATCACTTAGATTGGCTTGAAGCCGAATCGATCTACATCATCCGCGAAGTGGTAGCGCAATGCTCGAATCCAGTCATGCTGTTTTCTGGGGGCAAAGATTCCATCGTGATGTTCCACTTAGCACGTAAAGCATTCCAATTTGGTGATCGCCCTGTGAAATTGCCTTTCCCAATTTTGCATATTGATACTGGCCATAACTATCCAGAAGTAATTGCATATCGCGATGCTGTGGTTGAAAAGACTGGTGTAAAACTGATTGTGGGTCATGTTGAAGACTCCATCAAAAAAGGTACCGTTCGTTTACGCAAAGAAACTGATTCCCGCAATGCTGCACAGGCAGTCACTCTCTTAGAGGCCATTGCTGAATATGAATTTGATGCTCTGATGGGTGGCGCCCGTCGTGACGAAGAAAAGGCTCGCGCTAAAGAGCGCATCTTCTCTTTCCGCGATGAATTCGGCCAATGGGATCCTAAGGCACAACGCCCAGAGCTATGGAATCTCTATAACGCCCGCATCTCCAAGGGTGAAAATATGCGCGTGTTTCCAATTTCTAATTGGACAGAACTCGATATCTGGCAATACATTTCCCGCGAAAAATTAGAGCTGCCAAGCATTTACTACACACACCAACGTGAAGTAGTGAAGAAAAATAATTTATTAGTTCCGGTAACTGATGTAACCCCTAAAGCAGCTGGTGATGTTAGCGAAACATTAAGCGTACGTTTTCGTACTGTTGGCGATATCAGCTGCACATGCCCAGTACTAAGTACTGCGGCTAATCCACTAGAGATTATTGCCGAGACTGCAATTACCGAAATCACCGAACGTGGCGCAACTCGCATGGACGATCAAACCAATGAGGCCTCCATGGAGCGCCGCAAGAAAGAAGGTTACTTCTGATGACTACCAATCAATCTCAGCAGCAAAATGTCGTGCGCCTTATTACCGCTGGTAGCGTAGATGACGGAAAAAGCACGTTAATCGGACGTTTGCTCTATGACACCAAATCCATTCTGGTGGACCAATTAGAGTCTCTCTCTAAAACCAAGCATGCTCGTGTCACCTCCTCCGATGCAGGCGTTGACTTAGCCCTTCTAACCGACGGCCTTGAAGCAGAGCGTGAGCAAGGCATCACCATTGATGTGGCCTATCGCTACTTCTCCACCCCAAAACGCAAATTTATTGTTGCTGATGCACCGGGTCATGAGCAATATACCCGCAACCTTGTTACTGGCGCATCACAGTCAGATGTGGCCGTGATCCTAGTGGATGCTACTCGCGTTGATCTGAATACAAGCCCTGCAACTTTGCTGGCCCAAACTAAACGCCATGCAGCCATTGTTCATTTACTAGGATCACGCCACGTCGTGTTTGCCATCAACAAGATGGACTTGTACGAGTTTGATGAAAAAGTCTTCAATACTATTAAAGCCTCCATTGAAGACCTGACTCAAAAGATTGGCCTACCAAAACCAACCTTAATTCCGATCTCTGCATTGCTTGGCGCGAACGTAGTTACCGCTAGCAAAAACACATCTTGGTACAAAGGCCCCACACTCTTAGAGTGGCTAGAGGGCCTGGATACCAGCCCTGAGTCTGAAAAACTATCGCTTCGCTTCCCAGTGCAATACGTAGCCCGTCAAGATGGCAGCGCTTCCGATGACTTCCGCGGGTACCTTGGTGAAATTGAGTCTGGCAGTATCCGTAAAGGTCAGAAAATTAAGGTTCTGCCAGGTGGCTCTGAAGCAACTGTTGCAGAAATCTACTTGGGCAATCGCTCTAGCAGCAAGCAAACCAATGGTAATAATGCGGTGGATTCCGCGCAAACTGGTCAGGCAGTCGCTATTCAATTATCTGAAGATATTGACGTCTCACGCGGCTCTTTATTTATTAGCGCTGAAGATAGTCATCCGCCGGTACTGAGCAAACAACTTTCTGCTGATTTATGCTGGTTAGATAGTGAACCACTCTCCTTGAGTCGTAAATATGCTTTGCGACATACCACCAATACCGTTGGCGCAAAAGTGAAGAACATTCAACAAGTATTGGATGTGCAGACACTCTCTCAAGCAAGCGATGTACATGCACTCTCCACCAACGAAATTGGGCGCGTTGATTTCATTTTGCAAAAACCGATTGTTGTGGACTTGTTTGATCAGTCCCAGCGTACTGGTGCTTTTATCTTGATTGATGAAGCTACAAACCATACAGTTGCTGCAGGCATGATTCGTGCGGCGGTAGCGCAGTAACCATTCGGCAAAAATCCACAAAAGAAAAAGCCATCCCGAGGGATGGCTTAAAAGATTTTTTGGAGGTACTGCCTAAAGAATGAACTACAACTTCATATTAATGACCGTGTAGATTGCCCTCTTAGGCAATTGCATGATTTCAGAGCCAAATGCCCTGTTTTAGTGCATTAATGGTTTTCTTTGGCGTGATTGATTGAATATTTAGGGATTTCAATCACCAAATCCTGTTTGGCCACAATGGCTTGGCAGGATAAGCGTGACTGAGGATTTAAGCCCCAAGCGCGATCGAGCATATCTTCTTCGCTTTCATCAGGCGGGTTAAGGCTTTGAAACCCCTCCTTTACGACTACGTGACAGGTGGTACATGCGCAGACCATATCGCAGGCATGTTCAATAGGAATGTCATTCTCTAGCAAAGCCTCGCAAATCGAAGTGCCTAGCGCAACCTCTACAACTGCACCTTCAGGGCAATATTCACTATGCGGTAGTACAACGATTTGAGTCATGATGATTTCTACTTATTCTCTGTAAATATTTCTTGTTTATATCTCGGCAACATTCTTGCCGGATAGAGCCTTCTGAATGCTTGCGTTCATTCGCTTTTGCGCAAATTCATCGGTTGCTTTTGCGGCATGATCGACTGCTTTACGTACAACAGCGCTATCAGTCTCTTCATTCAAAATCTTTTGTAGGGCAGCCATCTCGCGATCGATAACAATTTGCTCATCTGCATTTAGAAGACTGCGATCGCTATCTAGAGAAGTTTGCACGGCATCGAGCAAGCGCTGTGCGTTTACTTGTTCTTTACGTAAAGATCTAGAAAGTAAATCTTCTTTGGCTGATGCAAAACCATCTTGCAGCATGCGGGTAATTTCAGCGTCTGTTAAGCCATATGAAGGCTTGATATCAATGGAGGCTTGAACGCCAGAGCCTTGCTCGGTGGCGCTTACAGACAACAGGCCATCCGCATCCACCTGGAAGGTCACCCGAATACGCGCAGCTCCCGCAGCCATGGCTGGAATGCCACGCAACTCAAACTTACCTAAAGAGCGGCAATCTTGCGCCAACTCACGCTCGCCCTGCACCACCTGAATAGCTAAAGCAGTTTGACCATCTTTAAAGGTTGTGAAATCCTGCGCTCTTGCAACTGGGATTGGCGTGTTACGAGGAATAATTTTTTCTACCAAGCCGCCCATGGTTTCAATACCAAGAGAGAGTGGAATAACATCCAATAAGAGCCACTCATCATCTTTGCTTTGATTGCCCGCCAATAAGTCAGCCTGCATCGCAGCGCCCAAGGCAACCACTTGATCAGGGTTGAGGTTATTTAGAGGCTGAGTGCCGAAAAGCTCACCAACAGCTCGCTGCACATTAGGCATACGAGTGGAGCCACCCACCATGACAACGCCTTTAACGTCTTCTGCTTTTAAGCCTGCATCACGCAACGCTTTTTTACAGGCCATTAATGTTTTAGCAACTAAGTTCTGGGTAATATCAAAGAATTGCGCCTGACTAATACCAACATTAACTACCGTGCCATCGGCAAGCGTCTCGTGAACACGCGCTAGCGGATTGTGGCTCAACTGCTCTTTGGCATGCTTACAAGCCTGCAAGAGTGTTCTGTGGTCATGAATAGACAGTGGTGGCAGCTTAGCTTGCTCAATCACCCAGCAGTACAAGCGGTGATCGAAGTCATCGCCGCCAAGAGCAGAGTCACCGCCAGTAGAAAGAACTTCAAATACGCCCCTACTCATACGCAGTATGGAGATATCAAAGGTACCACCACCCAAGTCATATACAGCGTAGACACCTTCCGAGGCATTATCCAAATCATAAGCAATCGCAGCAGCAGTAGGCTCATTTAATAAACGAAGCACTTCAACACCCGCTAACTTAGCAGCATCTTTTGTTGCTTGACGTTGCGCATCATCAAAGTAAGCTGGAACAGTAATCACTGCGCCAACGATTTCATCGGAGACAGAATCTTCTGCTAGTTGACGCAAACGTGCCAATATTTCTGCAGAGACCTCAATTGGACTTTTATCACCAGCAACCGTTCGCAGCTTAAGCATGCCAGGCTGATCAACAAAATCATACGGAGCACTTTCAATATGCTCTACATCCAGCAAGCCACGTCCCATGAAGCGCTTCACCGAAACAATCGTGTTCTTCGGGTCAATCACCACACTCTCAAGGGCTTCAAAGCCAGCTTGAGTTCTGCCGTTAGGCAAATAACGTATTACGGACGGTAATAACTCTCGCCCTTGTGCATCAGCTAACACTTTAGGCAATGCATCACGAACAATAGCCACCAAAGAATTGGTAGTTCCCAAATCAATGCCCACAGCAATGCGGCGCTGATGAGGCGCTAGCGATTTACCGGGTTCAGAGATTTGTAATAAGGCCATAGATGATTGAGTTTAATTTAGGTGGGGCTATACCAATGCAGAAATAGCATCATCAAGCTCTGCGGCGAACTTATCAATGAAAAGTAAACCGCGAAGCAATTCTGCTGCACGCTGATAATTTTTAGCTCCATCAATGGCTTGGGCTATTTCAGCTAGAGTATCTGCCTTTGACTTCTCCACCTCAGTCATCAAAGCTTCTAAAGCTGGTAGATCTTCTGCTTGCTCACCTAGATTCTCGCGCCACTCCATCTGCTTCATCAAAAATGCAGCAGGCATAGCAGTATTGGTCTCCAACTTCGCATCTACGCCATGGAGTTGGCATATATAAAGACCGCGTTGGATAGGATTCTTAAGAGTTTGAAGTGCGGTATTGGCTAAGGTAGCCATTTGCATTGCAAGACGCTGCTCTGCGTCACTACCGCGAGCATGGCGATCAGGATGCACTTCCTTCTGAATCGCTAGGTACGCCTGATCTAGCGCAGGCAAATCGATTTTGAATTGCTGATTTAAACCAAAGAAGCGAAAGTAATCGTCAGACGCGGAAGGATTCGCCACAACCACACTCATCTTTTACGTTTGGATTTTGAAACTTAAATCCCTCGTTCAAACCCTCACGCACAAAGTCTAGCTCAGTACCATCCAAGTAAGCCAAGCTCTTTGGATCAACAAATACCTTAACGCCATTTGACTCAAATACCTGATCTTCAGCTGCCGGCTCATCCACGTACTCAAGTTGATATGCCAAGCCAGAGCAACCAGTTGTGCGAACACCCAAGCGAAGACCACATCCTTTACCGCGCATTTCTAGATTGCGGTTGACGTGTGCGGCTGCTTTGTCAGTTAAAGCAATTGCCATAGTTTTGATTCTTCTTGTTTACTTCGTTTGCTTTATTTAGCTGGGTGCTTCTCTTTGTAGTCGGCAACAGCTGCCTTAATAGCATCTTCTGCCAAAATAGAGCAGTGAATTTTTACTGGTGGCAAAGCCAATTCTTCAGCGATCAATGGGTTCTTAATCTCAAGCGCTTGATCTAAGGTCTTGCCCTTTACCCACTCAGTTACCAGTGAAGATGAGGCAATCGCAGAGCCGCAGCCATAAGTCTTGAACTTAGCATCTTTGATTACGCCTTGATCATTCACGCGAATCTGTAACTTCATTACGTCACCACATGCAGGTGCGCCAACCATGCCAGTACCTACGCTGTCATCACTTTTTTCAAAGGAGCCAACGTTACGGGGATTTTCATAATGGTCGATGACCTTTTCGCTATATGCCATGGTATTTCCTCTTTTATCTCGCTATATTCTTTTTAGTGTGCTGCCCATTGAATCGTGCTGATATCGATTCCGTCTTTGTACATTTCCCACAGTGGCGATAACTCACGCAACTTGGCAATCTTTTCTTTCACCAACTTGATAGTGAAATCCACTTCCTCTTCGGTAGTAAAGCGACCCAAAGTGAAACGAATTGAGCTATGTGCTAACTCGTCATTACGGCCTAATGCGCGCAAAACGTATGAAGGCTCTAAAGAGGCAGAGGTGCATGCTGAACCAGAAGAGATCGCGAGATCCTTCAAGGCCATCAACATAGATTCGCCTTCAACATAGTTAAAGCTAATGTTCAGGTTGTGCGGAACACGATCATCCATGTCGCCATTGACATAAACCTCTTCAATATCTTTGAGGCCATTTAACAAACGATCACGTAATGCACGGATACGCTTGTTTTCTTCAGCCATCTCAACACGGGCGATACGGAAAGCCTCGCCCATGCCTACGATTTGGTGAACCGCCAAGGTACCAGAACGCATGCCACGCTCATGACCACCGCCATGAATCTGAGCCTCAATACGAATACGTGGCTTACGACGGACAAACAAAGCACCGATACCTTTTGGACCATAAGTCTTATGAGCAGAAAAACTCATCAAATCGACTTTAGTCTTTTCGAGATCAATTTCTACTTTGCCAGTTGCTTGCGCAGCATCCACATGGAAAATCACACCACGTGAACGACACAACTCACCAATCGCAGGAATGTCTTGCACTACACCGATCTCATTATTGACATACATCACTGAAGCCAAAATGGTTCCTGGCTTCATCGCAGTCTCTAACTGCGAAAAATCGATCAAACCATTCGGCAAAACATCTAAGTAAGTAACTTCAAAACCTTCACGCTCTAATTCACGGCAGGTATCTAAAGTTGCTTTGTGTTCAGTCTTCACAGTAATGATGTGATTGCCGCGCTCTTTATAAAAATGCGCTGCGCCTTTGAGCGCTAAGTTAATACTTTCAGTAGCGCCGCTGGTGAACACAATTTCTCTTGGGTCAGCATGCACTAATTGAGCAACCTCTGAACGCGCCCACTCTACAGCCTCTTCAGCAGCCCAGCCATAAGCGTGGCTACGTGATGCGGCGTTGCCAAATTGCTCGCGCAAGTAAGGCAACATCTTGTCGACCACACGAGGATCAATCGGCGTTGTAGCTGAGTAGTCCATATACACAGGAAAGTGCTTAGGACTAAACATCGGGACCGGTTGTTGTGGCAGATCTTTTGGGGCGTTCATGGTTTATCTTTCGGTAGGTAATGCGTTATTAACTTTGTCGCGCCAAATTGAATACAGAATTCACTAGTGGCGCTTTAGGAGCTACTTCTTTTTTAGCCGCAAGCGCAGGAGCAGGAGCAGGTTTATCTGCCTTAGAACTCTCAACTTTAATTTTCTTCTGGCGCATATCTTGAATGGCAATGCCGCGCCTTTTTTGCTGCTGAACCAAATCTTTTAAGCTCACCGAACTGAGGTACTCAACCATTTTGGAGTTGAGATTGCTCCAGAGATCATGAGTCATGCAGCGACCGTGATTTTCTTCATCGGTATGACAGTTGCCCTTGCCACCACATTGGGTTGCATCAAGCGGCTCATCCACAGCAACAATAATGTCGGCTACGCTCACTTCTGATGAAGGTCGCGCCAAGGTGTAACCACCGCCTGGACCACGAGTACTTTCAACAATATTGAAGCGACGTAATTTGCCGAACAATTGCTCGAGATAAGAAAGGGAAATCTTTTGTCTTTGGCTAATTCCGGCCAGGGTTACGGGGCCATGCGCTTCACGCAGGGCTAAATCAATCATTGCGGTTACTGCAAAACGACCTTTGGTTGTAAGTCTCATATGTCACCTTGGTAATGGATTGTTATGGACAGCTAACAGTCGGGCGGGTAATACCCGACCATTCCACTCAACTTTACCATAAGACCCAGCAAACTGCTCGGGAATTATCCTAAAAATCCCTATTGAAAGCGAGGAATCTAGCCGATGGAGTCTCTAGACCGGGCTCCGAAGGCCATTTCTTTGACCTTGGTAAGCCTGTCTCGGGTGCTGGCAGCCTTCTCAAACTCCAAATTCTTGGCTTCAGCGTTCATTTGTTTCTCTAGACGCTTGATTTCTGCCGCCAGGTCCTTCTCGCCCGTATCCTCATAGCGAGCCCGCTCCTGCTCGACCTGCATCTCCTGACGCTTCTCTTTGACGTCGTAGACGCCATCAATAATGTCCTTAATGCGCTTTTGAACCCCTTTAGGCTCAATGCCATGGAGCTTATTAAAGGCGATTTGCTTGGTGCGACGTCTATCAGTCTCCCCCATAGCGCGCTTCATGGAGTCAGTTATGCGGTCAGCATACAAAATGGCTTTGCCACGCACGTTTCGAGCCGCTCTACCAATCGTCTGAATCAAGCTGCGCTCTGAGCGTAAGAAGCCCTCTTTGTCTGCATCCAGAATAGCCACTAATGAAACCTCGGGAATATCCAAACCTTCGCGTAGCAAGTTAATACCAACGAGAACATCGAAGACGCCCAAACGTAAGTCACGCAAAATTTCTACCCGCTCTACCGTATCGATATCCGAGTGAACATATCGCACCTTCACGCCGTTATCCGAAAGATAGTCTGTTAATTGCTCAGCCATACGTTTTGTTAATACGGTCACCAATACACGCTCACCCACTTTGACACGTGCATGAATTTGATCTAACAAATCATCAACCTGAGTGCTTGCGGGCAAGACTTCAATTTCCGGATCCACTAATCCTGTTGGTCTAGCCACTTGCTCAACCACTTGACCTTGATGTGCAATCTCATAATCAGCAGGCGTTGCTGAAACGAAAATAGTTTGACGCATCTTCGTTTCAAACTCAGTAAATTTGAGCGGGCGGTTATCCATGGCAGATGGCAAACGGAAGCCGAATTCCACCAAAGTATGTTTGCGGGATTTATCTCCGTTGTACATGGCATTGAGCTGGCCGATTAAAACGTGGCTCTCATCCAAGAACATCAAAGCATCATTGGGTAGATAGTCTACCAGTGTAGGCGGAGCCTCACCCGGGGCCGCCCCGGAGAGATGGCGGGAGTAGTTCTCAATCCCTTTGCAAAAACCTAATTCATTGAGCATTTCTAAATCAAAACGGGTGCGCTGTTCAAGGCGTTGTGCCTCAACTAATTTTCCATCTTTAACAAACTCATCTAAGCGAGTTCGTAATTCTGTTTTGATTGTTTCAATCGCTTTTAAAACAGTATCCCGTGGTGTCACATAATGCGAACTTGGG
Organism: Polynucleobacter necessarius; assembly: GCF_900096755.1. NCBI lineage: Bacteria > Pseudomonadati > Pseudomonadota > Betaproteobacteria > Burkholderiales > Burkholderiaceae > Polynucleobacter > Polynucleobacter necessarius. The sequence continues at coordinate 1,083,598 of NZ_LT615227.1, read as the reverse complement.
TAAACAGTAAAGCGCGGAATCTTTTGGCGAATTTTTCCAGTCAGCGGATCAAAGAACTGCAAACTCTCAACCACATCATCAAATAACTCAACACGCACTGCGAGCTCATTATGCTCAGCAGGGAAAATATCAATGGTGTCGCCGCGCACCCTAAATACGCCACGCTTGAAATCGGTCTCATTGCGGTCGTACTGCATAGCGATCAAGCGCATCAAAATATCACGCTGACTCATCTTGTCGCCAGGACGCAATGTCATCACCATACTGTGATAGTCGCCAGGATTGCCGATACCATAAATTGCTGAAACAGTGGCAACGATGATGACGTCTCGTCGCTCTAAAAGACTCTTGGTTGCCGATAAACGCATCTGCTCGATGTGTTCATTAATCGAGGAATCTTTCTCAATAAAGAGATCGCGCTGAGGGACATAGGCCTCTGGCTGGTAATAGTCGTAGTAACTTACAAAGTACTCAACAGCGTTTTTCGGAAAAAACTCTCTAAATTCGCTATAAAGCTGGGCAGCTAGAGTCTTATTTGGGGCAAAAATGATGACTGGACGGCCCGTTCTGGCGATCACATTGGCCATTGTGAAGGTTTTTCCAGACCCAGTTACCCCCAAAAGGGTCTGAAAGGTCAATCCATCCTCAATACCCTCCACCAAGGCATCAATAGCCTGAGGCTGGTCTCCCGCAGGGGGAAATGGCTGATAAAGCTGATAAGGGGAGTCCGGGAAAGTCACAAACTTAGCCGGATCAAGGTCGTGCCCAGCCTCACCCAATGGATCGGCGGCCTGGCTTTTGCCGACTTCTTTTGCTTCAGATTTTGATCCAATTTTGGGTAACTTAGGGGGCATCTCGGCTATCATTTCATCTGTGAGATTTCTTCACAGAGAATTTTGTACAAACATTGATTTTGCCGTTTTTCTTTGGAAATAGTTGATTCTGGCCTCAAAAACCGACAATTAAGCTGAATTTAACGTCAATTACGAATAAAACCACCCTTAACTACCCTCTAACCACCGATTCCGACCTCAAATGACCCTGTTTGCCTCAGTTCAATTAGCCCCTAAAGATCCTATTTTTGGCCTCACAGAAGCCTATGTTGCAGACCAACGCGCTGACAAAGTGAACTTAGGTGTTGGCGTGTACTACACAGATGATGGCAAGGTTCCACTTTTAAAAGCAGTGATCAAAGCGGAAGAGGCAATTGTTGCGAAACACTCACCACGCAGCTATATCCCAATCGAAGGACCAAACCCATACAACAGCGCCGTACAAAATTTATTGTTTAGCGCTGACTCGGCTTTAATTAAAGATGGTCGCGTAGTGACTGCTGAATGTCTCGGTGGCACAGGTGCATTGCGCGTTGGTGCTGACTTCATTAAACGCCTGAACGTAAACGCACCATGTGCAATTAGTAACCCAACTTGGGAAAACCACCGCGGCATTTTTGAGTCCGCAGGTTTTGAAGTAGTTGAGTACACCTACTTTGATGGAAAAACACGTGGCGTAGATTTTGATGACATGGTGAAGTCTTTAGAGTCTTTCCCAAAGAACACTACTGTGTTGTTACACGCTTGCTGCCACAACCCAACAGGCGCAGACATTACTGAAGCGCAATGGCGCCAAGTGATTGATATCTGTAAGAACAAAGGTCTCATACCCTTCTTGGATATGGCATACCAAGGCTTTGCAGCCGGGATTGAGCAAGATGGCATCGCTGTTCGTCTCTTTGCTGAATCAGGCATGTCCTTCTTTGTATCAAGCTCTTTCTCCAAATCATTCTCACTCTACGGTGAGCGTGTTGGTGCACTGTCAATCGTGACACAAAGCAAAGATGAATCTACTCGCGTGCTCTCACAGTTGAAGCGCGTGATTCGCACAAACTATTCAAACCCTCCAACTCATGGCGCCGCAATTGCTGCCGCTGTTTTGAATTCACCAGAATTGCGTAAGCTCTGGGAAGACGAGTTGGCAGAAATGCGTGATCGCATTAAAGCAATGCGTCATGGTCTCGTTGAAAAACTCGCTGCTGCTGGTGTAAAGCAAGACTTTGCTTTTATCGAGAAGCAGCGCGGAATGTTTTCTTACTCAGGCTTAACGGCTGAGCAAGTTGAACGCCTACAGAAAGAAGACGGCATTTATGCCCTTTCTACTGGACGCATTTGTGTGGCAGCCCTCAATACTAAAAATATTGATAAAGTGGCTAAAGCAATCGCCCGCGTCTTAGCGTAACAAGCGGATATCCTGATTCACCGGAGGCAACATGCTATATCAGTTACACGAATTTCAAAAAGCCTTACTTCAACCCGTTAGCTCATGGGCGCGCGCAGCTTCTGAAGCGTTTATTAACACTTCCAATCCAGCGTCCAAGGTTCCAGGATCCGACCGCTTAGCTGCGAGCTATGAACTTCTCTACCGCCTCGGCAAAAACTATAAGAAGCCAGAATTTGGCATTCGCTCAGTCGTGGCACATGGTCGTGAAGTTGCCATTCATGAAAGAACTGCTATTGCAAAACCTTTTTGCAATCTAGTACGCTTCAAACGCTTCTCCGATGATGTAGAAGTTATTAAGAAACTTAAAGAAGATCCAGTGGTGTTGGTAGTAGCTCCTTTGTCAGGACACCGCTCCACTTTGTTGCGCGACACTGTGCGCACTCTTTTGCAAGACCATAAGGTTTACATCACTGACTGGATCGATGCACGCCTCGTTCCATTAGAAGATGGTGACTTTGGTCTAGATGACTACGTACACTACGTTCAAGAATTTATCCGCACTATCGGCGCTAAAGATTTGCATGTGATTTCTGTATGCCAACCAACCGTTCCAACTTTAGGCGCAATCTCATTAATGGCTACTGCTGGCAAAGCAACTCCAGCATCCATGATCATGATGGGCGGCCCAATTGATGCGCGCAAATCACCAACCGCCGTAAACAATCTTGCAGACCAGAAGTCCTATGAATGGTTCGAGAGTCATGTAATTTATAGCGTGCCACCTACTTACCCAGCCGCTGGTCGTAAAGTCTATCCGGGCTTCTTGCAGCACACTGGCTTTATTGCCATGAACCCACAGAACCATCTGCAATCTCACTGGGATTATTTCCAAAACTTAGTGCGTGGTGACGAGCAAGATGCCGAATCCCATATTCGATTCTATGACGAATACAACGCAGTATTAGATTTGGATGCCAAGTTCTACCTCGACACAATCAAGACTGTTTTCCAAGACTACTCATTACCAAATGGCACTTGGGAAGTAGCTGGTGAGTTGGTTAAACCACAAGATATTAAAAAGACCGCCCTTCTTACTGTTGAAGGCGAGCTTGATGATATTTCTGGAAGCGGTCAAACGCGTTCTGCACACGGATTGTGCTCTGGCATTCCAAAAGAAAATAAAGACCACTATGAAGTTGCCGGTGCCGGTCACTACGGTATCTTTGCTGGTCGTCGCTGGCGTGAAAAGGTGTATCCAAAAATTAAAGCCTTTATTCGCGATCACCAGAGCTCCAAAAAAACCGCAACTCGCACTACTAAATCTGCATAAATTAAAGGCTCTTCGGAGTCTTTAATTTCTAGAGAACTTTCTAAAAGAATGACAATCAACCAGGCGAACGAACTCACTGATCGCCTGGAAGATGCTCTTCCACAAACCCAATGCACTAAATGCGGGTACCCAGATTGCCGCGGGTACGCAGAAGCGATGGCCAGCGGTGAAGCCCTGCCTAACCGCTGTCCTCCTGGCGGCGTAGAAGGCATTAAACGTCTTAGCAATATTCTGATTCCAATCTATCCACAAGATGCGTTTGAGTTGCATCCAAAAATCGATCCTGATTGCGGAGCAGAAAGACCAAGGCCGGTTGCGTTCATAGACCCACAGAGATGTATCGGCTGCACACTATGCATTCAGGCATGTCCCGTGGATGCGATTGTTGGCGCCTCTAAGCAAATGCATGTAGTGCTCACAGATTGGTGTACTGGATGCGATCTCTGCATTCCGCCATGCCCAGTCGACTGCATCAGCATGCTTGATGTCACTGGCAATAAAACTGGCTGGGATGCATGGTCTGTGGAGAAAGCGGATGTTTCTCGTAAACGTTACCACGATCGCGATGAACGCCTTGAGCGGGAACAAAAGGATAATGATGATCGCCTAGCCAAGAAGGCTGCCGCTAGGCTGGCTGCAGTCAATGCAGAGGACCCCCCATCAGAAGAAGAAAAGAAAGAACAAGAACGTAAGCGGGCCATCATTGCTGCCGCTATTGCGCGCGCACAAGAAAAGAAATGATGAATCTGGAAAAGCGTCGTGCTTTTTTTGAACAACTCAAAGCCAATAACCCCAAGCCAGAAACCGAGCTTGAATACAGCTCCCCCTTTGAATTACTTATTGCCGTTCTCTTGTCCGCGCAGGCCACAGATGTTTCGGTCAACAAAGGCACGCGCAAGCTCTATAAGGTTGCCAATACTCCGCAGGCCCTGTTGGATCTTGGCGAAGAAGGTGTTAGGCCATACATTCAACATATTGGACTATTTAATTCCAAGGGCAAACATATTCAAGAGACGTGTCGATTGCTTATAGAGAAGCATGGTGGAGAAGTTCCGCAAACACGCGAAGAACTAGAGGCGCTGCCAGGAGTTGGCAGAAAAACTGCTAACGTCATTTTAAATACTGCTTTTGGTCAACCTACTATTGCGGTTGATACCCACATATTCAGAGTCTCCAACCGCACAGGTCTTGCGCCAGGCAAGGATGTAGTGAAGGTTGAAGAGCAATTACTCAAGCGCGTGCCAAAAGAATACTTACTGGACGCTCACCACTGGTTGATTTTGCACGGTCGATATACTTGCAAGGCTCGCAGCCCGGATTGCGCGCAATGCATAGTGGAACCGCTATGCGGCTTCAAACAAAAGACTGGAAAAGGAAAAGTTCGTGGCGATATTTAATCCAACTCGTGAAGAAGTACGACGCTTCTTTTGTGATACCTGGAAAAAGAAAACCGAAAATCAGATTCTGGATCCAATGGAAACGCTAGCTAGCGATTGGATGGTGGAGCACCCCGAATATCATGATTTACTTGCGGATCCTGAAGATGCCCTAGGGCAGGACTACACGCCAGAACGCGGCGAAACTAATCCCTTCTTACATTTATCCATGCACCTCTCCATCAGCGAGCAGGTGTCAATCAATCAGCCGCCTGGCATTAAGGAGACTGCAGAGAAGTTGTCGCAGAAGTTAGGCTCAATGCACGAAGCTCAACATATCATGATGGAGTGCCTTGGACGGGTGATGTGGGAAGCACAACGTGAAGGCCAACCACTCAACCCCGAGAAGTATTTGGAGGCGCTTAAAAAGCTCGTTTAAGCAAGGTTAGCAATCACAGCCTTAATGGCGGCTGGTAACTGCTGAGCTTTTTGTTTTCTAGACTCCAGAATTGATTTGGAAGTTTCTTGAGTCTTGTTGGACCAGGCCGATCCAGGAAAGAAAGCATCATCTTTAAATCTTGGAATGACATGCCAATGGATATGAGGAACCATATTACCCAAGGCGGCAATGTTGACCTTGTCTGGATGCATTACGTGGCGCACAGCCTCTTCAACCGCGAACACTAAGGTCATTAAGTGATCGCGCTCACCATAAGTGAGATCGGTCATCTCAGCCACATGACGATTCCAAATCACCCTACAAAAGCCAGGCAGATCCGGGTCGTTGATAAGGGTAACGCGGCAGTCATCTCCGCGCCAGATGATTTGCCCCCCTTCGGGCTTGAGTTCGTCTTTACAGAGTACGCAATTGGTCATGGCAAGAATGTAAACGAAAACGGCACCTAAGTCACCCTTGTGGGGTCATTTAGGTGCCGCGGCAGTATTGGCGCATTATTACTGCGCTGCTTACTACGTACTACTTAGGGATTTCTTAGTGGAACTGCTCTTCTTCAGTAGAACCAGTCAACGCTGTTACGGAAGACTTACCACCTTGAATAACAGTAGTTACATCATCGAAGTAACCTGTGCCAACCTCTTGTTGATGTGAAACGAATGTGTAACCACGGTCACGAGCAGCAAATTCTGGCTCTTGTACTTTCTCGATGTACGCAGCCATACCGCGCTGCATGTAGTCTTGCGCCAAGTCAAACATGTTGTACCACATAGAGTGAATACCAGCCAATGTGATGAATTGATACTTGTAACCCATTGCACCCAATTCACGTTGGAACTTAGCAATTGTTGCGTCATCCAAGTTTTTCTTCCAGTTGAAAGATGGTGAGCAGTTGTAAGCCAACATCTTGCCTGGGAACTTCGCACGAATTGCTTCAGCAAACTGACGAGCAAACTCAAGGTCAGGAGTACCCGTTTCACACCAAACCATGTCAGCGTATGCCAAACCACGTGAAATCGCTTGATCCAAGCCTTTACGTGTTTTGTAGAAGCCTTCCGCTGTACGCTCACCAGTCAAGAATGGCTTATCATTTGCGTCGTAGTCAGAAGTCAACAAGTCAGCAACTTCAGCGTCAGTACGTGCCAAGATGATAGTTGGAACACCCATAACGTCAGCAACTAAACGCGCAGAGATCAGTTTTTGTACAGATTCAGTTGTAGGCAACAATACCTTGCCACCCAAGTGACCACACTTCTTAACAGAAGACAATTGGTCTTCAAAGTGAACGCCAGCAGCACCTTGCTTGATCAATGCTTTGCTCAATTCAAATGCATTCAATACACCACCAAAACCAGCTTCAGCGTCAGCAACGATTGGAGCGAAGTACTCAATGTAACCTGCATCACCCTTGTTGATACCTTTAGCAGTTTGGATTTCGTCAGCACGTTGGAATGAGTTGTTGATACGCTCAACCATCTTAGGAACTGAATCTACTGGATATAAAGATTGGTCTGGATACATTGCTGCGTATGAGTTTCCGTCAGCAGCAACCTGCCAACCTGACAAGTAAATTGCTTGAACACCAGCTTTAACCTGTTGTATAGCCTGACCACCAGTCAAAGCACCTAAACAGTTAACGTAAGCTTCGTTATTAACCAAGTCCCAGAGACGCTCTGCGCCATGCTTAGCCAATGTGTGCTCAATCTTCTTCAATGAACCACGGAGACGGATTACGTCCTCAGCCGTGTAGCCACGTGTAATACCTTTCCAGCGTGGATTGGTATCCCAGTCTTTTTGTAGTGCTGCGATTTCTGCTTTGCGATCTGCCATGTTTTTCTCCCTAAGTTAAACAAGTAATTCAAAAATTTTGAGGACCTTTAAGACCACTTCAAGTCTTATATCTTATATCTTATATCTTATATCTTATATAAGAGTTTAGACAGTTCAAAAAAGCAATCAAGCAAAATATGTATGGGTGATTTATAAAAATATTTAGTTATTTAAATTCAATAACTTAAGTTTATATTTTTACTATGTGGAATGTATAACCACTGCTTGGAATGAAATGAGGCGCTACTTTTTGCACCGCATTTTACGCAGTGTAATGACATTTCACATTATGAAAATATTTACCCGCTCTTTGCAGCAGTCAGAGTGGAAACCTTAAAGCCAGTCAAAATGATCATCAACTGAAGCAAGGCGACACCTACGAACAACAGCTTTGGAAAACCGCCATCCAAGAAGATGCCAAAGATCAATGGGCTCAGTGCGGCACCTAGATCTATTCCCGAGCAAACAATCCCATACACGCGGCCAGATGACCCTGAAGGTGTAGCAGAGCGAACCATTAAATCGCGCGAAGGCGCTGCAATTCCTAGACCAAGTCCAATCACAATAAAAGCCAGCACGATAATCTCTTTGGGGACAAGTCCTGTAGCCAGAAGAAGACCCATCACGATATTGATAGTGAAACACATCGTGATAATTCTTTCGGGCACCTTTAAGCGTGTTGCAAGGTAGCCGCCTAATAACATTCCACCAGCACCACCCATTGCATTGAAAGAAGTGTGAGGTAATAATTTCCTGAGCTAACGGATATTTCATAGATTTGAAATAGTGCGGTAGGTGCAAATGATTGCAAGCCAGTAGTGGCCGCCATACTAAAGAAAAAGAAAATCCAGCACAGCCAAACAGCAGGCAGCTTTAGAAAGCCAAAAGTACTTAAGGGTGCAGCCTGCAGCCCCAGGATTGCTTGCAGCATGGCTGGCTTGAGATTCATCTCTTCTTGCTTGCACATCATCTACCAAACGTTCACGACTTAGCCACAAGACTAATAAGATCAAGGCCTCGAGCGTTGCTGCCGTTAGAAACGCAATACGCCAATCAAATAATGTGGTCATGCCAACCATCAATGCTGGTGCTGCAGCCCATCCCAAATATCCAGTGACTCCATGAACTGAATAAGCATAAGGAAGATTTGGTGGGGAAACTTTATGGTTAATTAGCGTGTAATCAACCGGGTGAAATACGCCATTGCCACATCCCGCAATTACTACACCAAGAACCAACATCGCACAACCATTACTCTGCGAGTAAGTTAGTGCTGCGAGTGATAACAAGCCCACCCCAGCAAATAAAACAGGGCGAGCCCCTATACGATCAACTAAAAAACCTGAGCTTGCTTGAACAATGCAAGAAACCACACAAAAGATGGTCATCAGCAAACCCAGTTCGGCATAGTTAAAGCCAAACTCCTCCTTCAACCATGGAAGGAAGAATTAAGTGAAAAAAGTGGGAGCTGCCGTGAGCTAGGCTAATGAGACCAATAACCCGGACATCACTGGCACGCCTACTAAGCGCAACAGTCATGTACCGAGTTTACTGGCGCAGGGAAAATCCTGCAGAACTACATTTTGTTACTAGTGAACCTGACGGCTAAAACTAAAGTCGCCGGCCTTATCGACATCCACTGGCACTACATCTTTAGGACCGAACTTACCCTCCAAGATCATCTTGGAAACCGGGTTCTCAATATGCTGCTGGATAGCACGCTTCAATGGTCTTGCTCCAAAGACTGGATCAAAGCCCACTTCAGCAATCTTATTCAGAGCAGCATCACTGACCTCAAGCTGCATATCGACTTTTGCCAAACGATCCGACAAGTTCTTTAACAAGATCTTCGCGATATTGGCAATATTGCCCTTGTCTAATCCATGGAATACCACGATCTCATCAATACGATTCAGGAACTCGGGGCGGAAATGGTTCTTCAGCTCTTCAAATACCGCGTCCTTAATTTCAGATTGCTTCTTATCAGCCATTGACTGAATCAAATGCGAGCCAATATTACTGGTCATCACAATCACTGTGTTCTTAAAGTCTACGGTGCGGCCCTGCCCATCAGTCAAGCGGCCATCGTCCAATACCTGCAGAAGCACATTAAAGACATCGGGGTGAGCCTTCTCGATTTCATCAAACAAGATCACGCTGTAAGGATGGCGACGAACTTGCTCGGTTAAATAACCACCCTCTTCGTAGCCGACATAGCCTGGAGGCGCGCCGATTAAACGCGCAACACTGTGCTTCTCCATGAACTCACTCATATCGATACGAATGAGGTGATCTTCGCTATCAAATAAGAAGCCAGCCAGCGCTTTACAAAGCTCTGTCTTACCAACACCAGTTGGTCCGAGGAACAAGAATGATCCATACGGACGATTCTCTTCAGCCAAACCAGCACGGGAACGACGGATGGCATCCGATACCGCACGAATAGCCTCTTCTTGACCAACCACGCGCTTATGTAACAACTCTTCCATCTTCAGCAACTTATCGCGCTCACCCTGCATCATCTTCGACACAGGAATGCCAGTGGCTCGAGAAACTACTTCCGCAATCTCTTCTGCGCCAACTTGAGTGCGTAATAACTTATTCTTAACTACGCCATCTTTTTCGCCCTTTGCTTCAGCAGCGGCGGCAGATTTGAGCTTAGCCTCTAGCTCTGGTAGCTTGCCGTATTGCAACTCGGCAACCTGCTCCAACTTGCCATCGCGTTGTAACTTAGCAATATCAGCTTTGACCTTCTCAATTTCTTCCTTCAAATTAGCGGCGCCAAGCACAGCGCCCTTTTCTGCTTTCCAGATTTCTTCTAAATCAGCATACTCAGCTCCAAGACGCTGAATCTCTTCTTCGATGAGGCCCAATCGTTTTTGAGAGGCCTCGTCTTTCTCTTTCTTAACTGCCTCACGCTCAATCTTGAGCTGAATGAGTCGGCGTTCAAGCTTATCCATGACCTCAGGCTTAGAGTCGATCTCCATACGAATGCGCGAACCAGCCTCATCAATCAAATCGATAGCCTTATCCGGCAAGAATCGATCGGTAATGTAGCGATGTGATAACTCTGCAGCAGCAACAATTGCTGGGTCGGTAATCTCGATACCATGGTGAAGCTCATAGCGCTCTTGCAAACCGCGCAAAATCGCAATAGTTGCTGCAACACTAGGCTCTTCGACCATCACCTTTTGGAAACGACGCTCAAGCGCAGGGTCTTTCTCAATGTACTTGCGATACTCATCTAAAGTTGTTGCACCGATGCAATGCAATTCGCCACGCGCTAAGGCAGGCTTAAGCATATTGCCAGCATCCATCGCGCCATCACCCTTGCCAGCACCAACCATCGTATGAATCTCATCGATAAAGATAATGGTTTGACCTTCATCTTTAGCAACGTCGCTAAGCACAGCCTTTAAACGCTCTTCGAACTCGCCGCGATACTTTGCGCCAGCCAACAACAAAGCCATATCCAATACCAATACGCGCTTATTCTTTAGCGTCTCAGGCACTTCGCCATTGACGATGCGCTGCGCCAAACCCTCAACGATGGCAGTTTTACCTACGCCAGGCTCACCAATGAGCACAGGGTTGTTCTTACCGCGACGTTGCAAAATCTGAATGGTGCGACGAATCTCATCATCGCGACCAATCACTGGATCAAGCTTACCCATACGAGCACGCTCGGTTAAATCTACCGTGTATTTTTTGAGGGCTTCACGTTGACCTTCAGCATCTGCACTATTCACTGATTCTCCTCCGCGTACTAAATCAATAGCTGCTTCTAACGATTTACGGTTTAAGCCATTTTCACGAGCGACTTTTCCAAGCTCACCCTTGTCATCAGCCACTACTAGCAAGAACAACTCGCCAGCAATAAATTGATCATTGCGCTTATTGGCTTCCTTTTCACACAAGTTCAACCAATTACTTAAATCACGACCAACCTGTACTTCGCCGCTGGTGCCCTGAACTTCCGGTAAATTACCAATAATCTTTTCCAAGCCCTTTTCGAGACCGGGCACATTGACGCCAGCTCGAGTCAATAGACTTTTTGCACCACCATCAGAATCACGCAGCATTGCTAGCAATACGTGTGCTGGTTCGATGTATTGGTTATCCTTGGCTAAAGCGATACCCTGGGCCTCACTCAAGGCCTCTTGAAATTTGGTTGTTAATTTATCTATTCTCATTTTTATATCCCATCAACTCCATGTATATCTATCTATAGAATATAAGGGTATTACAGCCCTTTTTGAACCTAATTTCCTCTTATTTTGACCTGGCTTGTTTACCTTCTTGAATGCGCTGACGGCACCTACTATGCTGGTATTATGAACCGTCTTGAACATCGCTTAGAAGCCCGTAATTCAGGGCAAGGCGCTCGGTATACAAGGTCTCGTCGAACCGGTCATCCTTTTGGCTACTCAAGAGCACCGGGATCGATCTGAGGCATCTAAGGCAGAGATTAAATTAAAACAACCCCCCCCCAGAAGCGGGAAATTGGCATTTTTTAAGGCGGGGTAAAACTGGGGTGATTGCTTAGATTACTTCTTTTGCCAACGAGCCATTGCAGCTTCGTCAGTTACGCGGGCATCTACCCAACGCGCACCCTCAGGAGTGTCTTCTTTTTTCCAAAACGGGGCGGCTGTTTTCAAGTAATCCATGATGAACTCACAAGCAGAGAAGGCTTCACCACGATGCGCACTGGTCACGGCCACCAACACAATTTGATCTTCGGGTAACAAGGGGCCAACGCGATGAATCACCAGGATGTTATAGATATCCCAGCGCGCTTTAGCTTGATCAAGAATCTCTTCCAAAGCCTTTTCGGTCATGCCGGGATAATGCTCAAGTGTCATACCCTTTACTTGAGCACCATCATTCATATCTCGCACAGTACCCAAAAAGGTAACCACCGCTCCAACACGAGGATCACCCTTGCGAAGCGCTGCTAACTCAGTACTGACATCAAAATCACTTTCTTGAATCTTGATCAGCACATTATTAGCCTCCGGTGACTGGCGGGAAGAACGCTACCTCAGCACCATCTTGCAACGCAGTACTGGCATCAACCATATGTTGATTGAGAGCGCAGCGCAATACTTTACCGTCAGCCAATACCTCACTCAGACCAAGGATTACCACGCTGGGCCAGATAAGCCCTGAGTTCAGCAATTGTTTTTACGCTATCAGGAGTGATAACGCTCTCTTGCGAGACGCCAAGAGCTTCACGCAATGAGGCAAAGAATCGTAATTCAAGTTTCATACGCTAATCGTAAACCGATTATTTGAGGAGCGCATCAAAGGGGATGCACTTCACAAGATCACCAGCTTTGATCGCTTGATTGGGGGGCAATCTACTAAGCCATCACCCCATGAGGCACTAGTGAGCACACCAGAGCTTTGGTTGGGGAATAAATCGAGGCTGCCCCGCTCATTAATCCTGACGCGCAAGAATTCATTGCGTCGATCAGCTTTTAACCAATCGAAGTCTGCTCGCATCAAATAAGACTGAGCTTGCTTTGCTTCACGCCCTTGCAGCTTCAAAATAAAGGGGCGTACAAATAATAAGAATGTCACAAAGCTAGACACTGGATTGCCAGGTAAGCCAATAAACCAAGCCTCTCCATCTTTCGGCTCGCTCGATTTACGAACTGCGCCAAATGCCAATGGTTTCCCAGGCTTAATTGCGATTTGCCACAGATCCAATCTACCCTCAGTAGTCACAGCCGGCTTGATGTGATCCTCCTCACCAACTGAAACATCACCAGAGGTAATAATCAAATCGTGATCTTTGCTGGCTTTGCGTAGAGCCTCACGAGTAGCGTCTAAACGATCTGGAACAATACCTAAATCGGTTGCATCACAACCTAAAGATCTGAGACATGCCAACAAGGTATCGCGGTTGGAGTTATAAATGCCGCCTAGTTTTAGTGGCTCACCCGGAAGTGCCAGCTCATCACCCGTAAAGAACGCAGCGACCTTCACGCGACGCTTTACATTTAGATGCGTCAGTCCAGCTGAAGCGGCGACACCCAACTCTTGAGGACGCAAAAATGTACCAGCAGTCAAACAAGTCTTACCCGCAGTTAAATCTTCACCCCCCCTACGACGAATCCACTGACCCGATGTTGGAGCAATATTGATTGCTACCTGGTCAGATTGACTTTCAACTGTGCCATCCTCCTGCATGATCACAGCATCAGCGCCCGGAGGCACAGGGGCGCCGGTAAAAATTCTGGCAGCAGTACCTGGTTCTAATTGGGTGCCAATGGAGCCGGCTGGAATGCGCTGAGCAATTCTTAATACTTTTTCTGGTGCAGTGATATCAGCACAACGAACGGCATAACCATCCATTGAGGTGTTATCTAACGGAGGGACATCTACCAGGCTATTTACATTTTCAGCAAGAACGCGACCTAATGCCGCTTGCATTGCAACCTTCTCACTCTCGCCAACAGGCTGAGCGTGAGAAAGCAAATGGTCTAAAGCCTGCTGCGCAGTCAACATTGGTGGCTTAGTCATGGGATGATTGGTATTGCTTGAATTTTCTAGATTAAAAATTAATCTAGATGTGTTGTGATGAAAGTTTTAACCTGATTCACATCAGCATCAATATTTTCTACACGCTGCGGCTTGGACTTGATATCCCTGAATGCAGGCGGGCATTCAGCAGGGCGGCCCAACGCCACTTCAATCGTTTCTTCAAACTTAATTGGTAGCGCTGTCTCCAGAACAATCATTGGAATGCCTGCTTGCAAGTGCTCACGAGCTACTTTCATGCCATCGGCAGTATGAGTATCAATCATGACGCCGTAACGTTGATCAACATCACGAATGGTTTCTAGGCGATTCTGGTGGGTACTGCGACCAGATTGGAAGCCGTACTGTCCAAGCCCCTTAAAGACCGCATCTTTAGAAATATCAAAACCACCAGCCTCATCAACCTGCTTAAACATACCAGCAGTAGCTTTGCCATCACGCCCCATGAAATCAAATACAAAGCGCTCAAAGTTGCTCGCTTTTGAGATATCCATGGATGGGCTTGAGGTATGCAATGTTTCGGCAGACTTGCGCGCACGATAAACGCCAGTGCGGAAGAACTCATCTAACACGTCATTTTCATTAGTAGCAACAATAAGGTGTTCGATAGGTAAGCCCATCATGCGAGCGATATGACCAGCGCAAACGTTTCCAAAATTGCCAGAGGGCACCGTGAAAGATACTTTTTCAGAACTCGATTTTGTTGCTAACAAATAACCTTGGAAGTAATAAACCACTTGTGCGACTACGCGACCCCAATTAATGGAGTTTACGGTACCGATTTGGTTCTTCGCTTTAAATGCATGGTCATTACTAACCACCTTAACAATATCCTGGCAATCATCAAAGACACCGGCTACTGCTAAGTTAAAAATATTGGGGTCTTGCAAGGAATACATTTGCGCAGACTGAAATGCACTCATCTTGCCGCGCGGTGAAAGCATAAATACTTTGACGCCTTCTTTACCTCGCATTGCGTATTCGGCAGCGCTACCAGTATCACCAGAGGTGGCTCCTAAAATATTGAGCTGCTGACCTTTTTTCTTGAGAGCGTATTCAAAGAGATTACCGAGCAATTGCATCGCCATATCTTTAAATGCCAAAGTTGGACCGTTAGACAGGCTCAATAAGCCGATACGAGTCCCCTGTTCTTCGCCCAGCCAATGCAATGGTGTAATGTCTTTAGCGTTATCTTGCGGACGACCATTACAGTACACCTGTTCCGTGTATGTTTTACGCAAGAGTGCACGTAAGTCCCCTTCGGGAATATCGTCGCAATACAGACTCAATACTTCATAAGCCAAATCAGCGTAAGACAAGCCGCGCCAAGCATCTAACTGCGCTGCAGTAACTTGCGGATACTGGGTAGGCAAATACAAGCCACCATCAGGCGCCAATCCACCCAACAAAATTTCTAGGAAGGTTTGTTGTGGACTATTGCCACGAGTAGATTGGTAACGCATGTATTTTGCTGAATTTTACTTAGGGCAGATTTTCTAAACGGATCTTTACTACCTCGCCAGCAACCGTCTTGAGATCTTGGATCTCTTTGATTGCAGCAAGCATGTTCTTTTCTTTGGTTTCGTGAGTCAAGGCAACTAAGTCGGTTTGACTCTCACCCTCATCAGCCTCTTTTTGCAAGAGCGCATCGATAGATACGCCATGCGAAGCGAGGATACGAGTGATATCGGCCAGTACGCCAGCTTGATCAGCAACACGTAGACGCAGATAGTAGCTTGTAGTGATCTCGCCAATAGGCAATACCGGCGTATCTTGCACTGAATCAGGCTGGAAGGCCAAGTAAGGAACGCGATGCTCAGCATCAGCACTCAACAAACGAGTAATGTCGACTAAATCCGCAATCACCGCAGAGGCTGTTGGCTCAGAACCAGCGCCCTTACCGTAATACAAAGTAGTACCAACAGCATCGCCAAATACTTGAACAGCATTCATAGCGCCTTCAACATTGGCAATCAAACGCTTAGAAGGAATTAAGGTTGGGTGAACGCGCAACTCCACACCTGTTGGCGTCTTTTTGGCGATACCAAGTAACTTGATTCGATAACCCAGTTGCTCTGCATAACGAATATCAATCGCAGCAAGCTTAGTAATGCCTTCAATATGCGCTTTTTCAAACTGCATTGGAATACCAAATGCAATCGCGCTCATGATGGTCGCTTTATGGGCAGCATCAACACCTTCGATATCGAAAGTAGGATCAGCTTCTGCGTAGCCTAAACGTTGAGCTTCTTTAAGTACTGTTGCGAAATCTAATCCCTTGTCGCGCATCTCAGACAAGATGAAATTGGTTGTGCCATTAATGATGCCGGCAATCCACTCAATGCGGTTGGCAGTTAAACCTTCGCGCAAAGCTTTAATAATTGGAATTCCACCAGCAACAGCAGCTTCAAATGCAACCATGACGCCTTTGGCATGGGCAGCTTTAAAAATCTCGTTACCGTGAACAGCGATTAATGCTTTATTAGCTGTTACAACGTGCTTACCGGCGGCGATTGCCTCAAGAACCAAGTCCTTAGCAATGCCGTAACCACCAATGAGCTCAACAACAATATCGATCTCAGGATTATTAATAACCGCACGAGCATCGCTCACCACTTGGGCGCGATCTTTAACCAATTCTTTGACGCGTTCTACATTTAAATCAGCAACGGTATTAATACGAATACCGCGCCCTGCACGACGCTGAATCTCATCTTGGTTACGTTCGAGAACAGTGAATACGCCACCACCAACAGTGCCAATACCTAATAGACCTACTTGAATCGGTTTCATGATGCCTTTGCTGCAGTTGAAGAAGCCTTGCGGCTGTGCTTATTACGATAACGCTCCAGAAAACGTGCAAGGCGGCCAATAGCTTCCTTAAGAACATCTTCATGAGGCAAGAACACTACGCGGAAGTGGTCAGGTTTGCCCCAGTTAAAACCAGAGCCCTGCACTAACAATACTTTTTCTTCTTTTAAAAGATCGACAACAAATTGCTGGTCATCTTCAATTGGATAAACCTCTGGGTCTAACCTTGGGAATAAATACAAAGCTGATTTTGGCTTGACGCAAGTAACACCCGGAATATCAGTAATGAGTTTCCACGCAAGATCACGCTGCTTGGCAAGACGACCACCCTCACCAACCAAGTCATTAATGCTTTGGTATCCGCCGAGCGCAGTTTGAATCGCATACTGACCTGGTACGTTTGCGCATAGGCGCATCGAGGCCAACATATTTAAGCCCTCGATGTAATCACGAACCATTTCTTTATCGCCTGAAACGATCATCCATCCAGCACGGTAACCACATGAACGGTAATTCTTAGAAAGGCCGTTAAAGGTAATGGTAACTACGTCGGTCGATAAAGACGCGAGAGAGATATGTTTCTCACCGTCATACAGCATCTTGTCGTAAATCTCATCAGCAAACAAAATCAAACCATGTTCGCGAGCAATCTGAGTTAACTCAAGCAAGACTTCTTTTGAATAAATTGCACCGGTAGGATTGCTTGGGTTAATCACCACAATCGCTTTTGTGCGTGGCGTAATTTTTTTACGCAGATCATTTAAGTCTGGAGCCCAATCTTTTGATTCGTCACAAAGATAGTGAACAGGTGTGCTGCTTGACAAACTCACCGCCGCAGTCCACAGCGGATAATCTGGTGTTGGCACCAATACTTCATCGCCATCATTTAAGAGCGCATTCATCGAAAGAACGATGAGTTCAGAAACGCCATTGCCGGTATAGATATCATCCAAAGTCACGCCTTGAATGCCTTTTTCTTGGCAATACTGCATGATGGCCTTGCGAGCAGAAAAGATTCCTTTGGAATCAGAATAAGCCGAGGCATTACTTAAATTGCGAATCATGTCCAACTGAATCTCTTCAGGAGGATCAAAACCGAAAACCCCTACGTTTCCGATGTTTAATTTGATAATTTTGTGACCCTCTTCCTCCATGCGCTGAGCAAGCTCGAGCACCGGCCCACGTATGTCATAACAGACGTTATCGAGCTTTTGGGACTTTCGGATCGGTTTCACAATAAATTAAAGGGTAAGTCCTTGAAATATGAGAAAAACAGCTAGCTATAATCCACATAATTATGACAGAGAGTCCACTTGAAGCTTCAATCTGACCCCCATTCCGGAGCGAATACGATCACCGGCTACGGCAATGGCTACGTAGAGATCAATAAGACTCCTTACGCCCATGCTGTTGTCCTCAGCTCGGATGGCGCTATCTCAAATTGGCCAGTTCAGAATTTTGATGGCTTAGAGGGAAGTCATTTATCGCAACTCGTTGATTTAAAACCAGAATTAATCCTAATTGGCACGGGAAAACGTCAGCGCTTTCCGAAGCCTGAGCTCCTCAAAACCCTCATTCAAGCCAAAATTGGCTTTGAAATCATGGACTCCCAAGCAGCCTGCCGCACTTACAACATTTTGGTAGGCGAAGGCCGCCAAGTCCTGCTAGCCCTGATGGTGGAGCCCGTTTAATGCAATTTGGCCAAATTCGGCAGTCGTCAGCCCTGCACCCAGGCAAGATTTTGCTATTGGTCATTATTTACGGCCTGCTGTGGTTTGGCACGCTCAATTACCGCCACCTTATTCCATCTGATGAGGGGCGTTATGCAGAGATCGCCCGTGAAATGTTAGTAACCGGTGACTGGGTTACTCCACGTTACAACGGTTACAAGTATTTTGAAAAACCGCCATTGCAAGCTTGGGCAACTGCTGCAGCATTTCAAGTGTTTGGCATTGGTGAATGGCAAGCGCGTCTCTGGACTGCACCCACTGGTTTCTTAACCATTCTTTTAGTTGGGTTTACTGGCGCACGCATTTATAACGCGAGAGCAGGATGGTTGGCTGCCGTGGTATTGGCGTCGAGTCCGATGTGGGTCATTAGCGGGCACTTTAATTCGCTAGACATGGGCCTCTCTTCTTTTTTAGTAGCAGCACTGTGCAGCTTATTAATCGCTCAAACTTCTCAGAACAAAAGTAGTTGTCGCAACTGGATGTGGGCTTGCTGGATTTTTATGGCATTCGCTACTTTGTCTAAGGGCGTCATTGGCGCTGCGATTCCTGCGATGGTATTTATCGCTTACTCCGTTAGCACTTGGGATTGGAAAATTTGGACTCGCTTGCGTTTATTTAGCGGAACCATTTTGTTCTTGGCGATCACTGCCCCCTGGTTCGTATTGGTTGCACAGCGCAATCCAGAGTTCTTAGAATTCTTCTTTATTCACGAGCATCTACAGCGCTTTACGCAAGATGCACACAGCAGGACTGGGCCAATTTATTACTTTGTACCCCTGCTATTAATTGGTCTGCTTCCATGGGTCCTACAAATTCCTGGTGCTATTGCACAAGCCTGGAGCGAACGTCGCCGCGAGTTTTCTGCCGGCTGGTTATTGGTTTGCTGGTTTGTGGTGATCTTTGCATTCTTTAGCGTCTCACGCTCTAAGTTGCCCGGCTACATCATTCCTATTTTTCCTGCGCTTGCATTAATTATTGGGAATCGCCTTGACCGCTTGCTTGGGCATACCAACACCATGGCTGCGCCATGGAAATTGCAGGTGCTTGGATTTGCATTACTTGGATGTGCTGGATTTTTCTTTCTAGATGCAATTGGCAAAAAAGCGAGGCCCGATGAGATTGAAGCCTATGCACAATATGTTTACTGGGTGATCGCTGCTTTGGCGGCTCTAATAACATTTAGCACCTACGCAGCCTGGCAAAGTAAACGCAATGGCATGCAAAGCATTGTGAGTTTTGCGTGTGGATTTTTTCTCTGCGCGATTATTGCGGGAACCGGTCACGAAACTTTAGGGCGCGCAGTGTCTGGCATTGATCTTGTGGAAAGCGTTAAAGCATCTATTCCAGAAAAAGTAAATTTCTATTCTGTTCGCCTTCTTGACCACACGGTACCCTTCTATTTAGGCAGAACCATGATCATGGTGGAGTCTCCTGACGAACTTGAGTTTGGCGTCAACCAAGAGCCCGCACTCTGGATACCAAGCCTCGATGCCTTCATTGCCCGCTGGAAAGAAGACCAAACCGCTTATGCCTTAATGGTTCCAGAGCAGTTTGAGGCACTACAAGCAATAAACCTGCCCATGCAAGAAGTTGGCCGAGATTCTCGCAGAGTCATTGTTAAACACCCAGATGCCTCGAACGTGACGCAGTAATATAGATCATCATGTCAGACACCAATTCCACCTTCATTCCTTTCACGCGCCCAAGTTTCAATCAAGAAACTATCGATGCAGTTTCAGAAGTCTTGCGTTCCGGATGGGTGACATCTGGGCCTAAGCTTGCAGAGTTTGAGGCAACCCTAAGTAATTATTTCGGTGGACGTCCTGTACGTTGCTTTGCAAATGGCACGGCGACCATGAAAATCGCTTTACAAGTTGCAGGTATTGGTCCTGGGGATGAGGTGATCACTACTCCAATCTCTTGGGTCGCAACATCAAACGTAATCTTGAGTGTTGGCGCAAAACCTGTGTTTGCTGATATTGATCCAGTGACACGTAATATTGATCTCGCTAAAGTTGCGAGCGCCATTACGCCAAAAACCCGCGCCATCATGCCAGTCTATTTGGCTGGCCTACCAGTCAACATGGACCAACTCTACGCATTGGCCAAGCAACATAATCTACGCGTCATTGAAGATGCGGCACAAGCCTTTGGATCCCAGTGGCAGGGTAAGAAGATTGGTAGCTTTGGTGACTTAGTAAGTTTTAGTTTCCAGGCAAACAAAAATCTGACTACCGTTGAAGGTGGCTGTCTTGTTTTAAACAATGTTGATGAAGCAAGGCTTGCTGAGAAATTCCGTCTTCAAGGATTAACCCGTCAAGGTATGGACGGAATGGATGTTGACGTATTGGGTGGAAAAGATAATTTGACAGATGTCAATGCAGCTATCGGGCTTGAGCAACTCAAGCAGCTGCCTGCATATCAAGCACGTCGTATTGCATTGGCGCGCCAATACTTTGATGTCATGCGCGCTGAATTAAAAGCTGCTTCATTAGATGATTTGAAATTAGAACTTCCAGTTGAAAACTTTACTGATAGCAACTGGCACATGTTCCAAGTAGTTTTGCCGCTTGATCAATTAAATACAGATCGCGCCCAAATCATGGCCGAGTTAAAGGATCTTGGTATTGGTACCGGCGTTCATTACCCTGCTATCACTAGCTTTACGCTTTATAAAAACCAGGGTTACAAAACCTCTGACACGCCAATCGCCGAACGCATTGGTAAATCCATCCTGACGCTCCCTTTGTTTCCTGCAATGGCGGATGAGGATATTGGCCGTATAGCCAAGGGATTAGTCGGAATTTTGCAGAAATACCGCAAAAACTAGTGTTCTTAGGCTAGGCCCACAGAATCAGGCAAAATTGCGGCATGACTGCAAATCTAGTTGCCAACCCAACACTCAGCATTGTTATCCCTGTTTATAACGAGGAAGATGGTCTCCAAGCGCTCTTTGATCGTCTCTACCCAGCGCTTGATGCGCTCGCAGCTAAACGCAAAATTACCTACGAAATCGTTTTCATTAATGACGGTAGCAAGGATCGCTCCGCAGGCATTCTCTCCAAGCAAGTTGAATTACGACCCGATGTCACTCGTGCTGTTTTATTTCATAGCAACTTTGGTCAGCATATGGCGATCATGGCTGGCTTTGAATATTCCAAAGGCGAATACATCATCACATTGGATGCAGACTTACAAAATCCACCTGAAGAGATTGATGTGCTCACAGAGCAACTTTTAAAAGGTCATGACTACGTCGGTACGATTCGCGCCGATCGTCAGGACAGCTTCTTTAGAAAATTTGCATCACGCGCCATGAATCGATTGCGCGAAAACATTACTCGCATCACGATGACCGACCAAGGCTGCATGTTACGTGGCTATAGCCGTCGCATTGTTGACTTGGTTCGTCAGTGCGATGAAAGCAATACATTTATTCCGGCATTGGCTTATACCTTTTCAGCAAATCCAGTGGAAATTTCTGTTAAGCATGAAGAGCGCTTTGCTGGTGAGTCCAAGTACACCCTGTACCAATTAATTCGCCTCAACTTTGACTTGGTTACCGGCTTCTCAATCATGCCGCTGCAGATCTTTTCGATCCTCGGCATGCTTCTATCCCTTGCTGCTGGCAGCCTGTTTGCCTACCTACTGGTACGCCGCTTTGTTTTGGGCGCTGAGGTTGAGGGAGTATTCACCCTCTTCGCACTCACCTTCTTCCTGATTGGTGTCATGCTCTTTGGACTAGGTCTTTTAGGTGAATATATTGGTCGCATCTATCAACAGATTCGTAAGCGCCCGCGTTATGTTGTGCAAACTGTTTTAGAGAAAAAATAATTGCACGCAGTCGTCTTTGCTTATCACGATGTAGGCGTTAATTGCCTCAAGGCACTTCTAGATGCCGGCATTCAAGTTAATCTTGTTATTACCCATCAAGATGATCCCAATGAAAATGTGTGGTTTGGTAGCATAGCTAAACTCTGCACTGAGAAAAATATTCCGTACATCACACCCAATGCCAAAGAGCTTGTGAATTTAATTCCAAAGCTCCAGGCAATTGCGCCTGATTACATTTTTTCTTTCTACTATCGCTTCATGATTCCAGAGCAGATTTTGGCATGCGCCAAGATTGCCGCACTCAATATGCATGGCTCGTTGCTCCCCAAGTATCGCGGACGCGCACCAGTAAATTGGGCCATCCTCCACGGTGAAACTGAAACTGGTGCCACCTTGCACATCATGGAAGCAAAACCTGATGCCGGAGATATTGTTGGCCAAGCAGCGGTAAGTATCGGCCCCGACGAAACAGCCACCGATGTATTTGGCAAAGTAAGTCAGGCTGCCGTAAGCGTCATTCGCCAGGTTTTGCCAAACTTGATCGAGGGAAAGGTTCCCCGCAAACCCAATGAACTCGAAAATGGCAGCTATTTTGGGGGCAGAAAGCCTGCGGATGGCCAAATTCTCTGGAATCAGACAGCTAAACAGGTTCATGACCTGGTTAGAGCTGTTGCACCCCCATATCCAGGCGCATTTACTGACCATGAGGGCAAGGTCATGATTGTAGCCACTACAAGCCTAAAAGGGCCATTTCCAGCCAATCTCGATCTTGGGGTTTGCGGCATCCAAGTGGTTGATAATCGGGTATTCGGCATTTGCGGTGACCATCAAGCTGTTGAAGTTTTGGAATGGTTTCCAGCAAGCAAATAAATTAGATTAAAACGAGGCAGTAACGATGAAAAAAGTACTCATTCTTGGTGTTAACGGTTTTATTGGCCACCACCTTTCTAAACGCATTCTTGAGACAACCGACTGGGATGTCTATGGAATGGATATGCAAAATGATCGTCTTGGTGACTTGGTTAATCATCCTCGCATGCACTTCTTTGAAGGTGATATCACCATTAACAAAGAATGGGTTGAATACCACATCCGCAAATGCGGTGTCATCTTGCCTTTAGTTGCGATTGCAACCCCAGCAACTTATGTGCAGCAACCACTCAAAGTATTTGAACTCGACTTTGAAGCAAACCTTCCAATCGTACGTTCCGCAGTGAAATACAAAAAGCATTTGGTGTTTCCATCAACTTCCGAAGTGTACGGAATGTGTGAAGACAGTGAATTTGATCCCGCTAAATCTAATATGGTTTATGGCCCAATCAACAAACCACGTTGGATCTACGCTTGCTCCAAGCAGTTAATGGACCGTGTGATCTGGGGCTATGGCATGGAAGGCTTGCGCTTCACCCTCTTCCGCCCATTTAACTGGATTGGCCCTGGCTTAGATAGTATCTACACACCAAAAGAAGGTTCTTCACGCGTGGTCACTCAGTTCTTGGGGCACATTGTTCGCGGCGAACCTATTAACGTTGTCGATGGTGGCGCCCAGAAACGCGCCTTTACCTATGTTGACGATGGTATCGATGCGTTAATGCGCATCATTGATAACAAGGATGGTGTTGCTAACGGCAAAATCTACAACATTGGCAACCCAAAGAACAATCACTCAATTCGCGAACTCGCCAATCAGATGCTAGAAATTGCTCGCAGCATTCCCGAGTATGCGAAGACTGCCAATGAAGTGAAGATTGTTGAAACTACTTCCGGCGCTTATTACGGCGAAGGCTACCAAGACGTGCAAAATCGTGTTCCAGCAATTGATAACACGATGAGCGAACTAGGTTGGAAGCCAACTACTACGATGTCCGATGCGCTCAAGAATATTTTTGAAGCCTATCGCGAAGATGTAGAAAATGCGCGTCATCTAGTCGACAAAGAATAAGTACAAGCAAACTCAAAGGTACATGGCTAAGATAGCTCTCAAGGTTGACGTTGATACCTTACGCGGCACAAAAGAGGGCGTACCAAATCTGGCGCGCACTCTCGAGCGCTTTGGCCTAAAAGCCACCTTTCTCTTTAGCTTGGGGCCCGACCATACTGGCTGGGCATTAAAGCGAGTCTTCCGCCCAGGCTTCCTGAAAAAAGTGAGTCGCACCTCAGTTGTCGAACACTACGGCATCAAAACATTACTCTATGGCGTACTGATTCCAGGTCCCGATATTGGCAAGAAAGCTGCCGCAGAAATGCGGGCTATTGATCAAGCTGGTCACGAGACTGGCATCCATACTTGGGACCATGTTGCCTGGCAAGATGCAGTACGCACTAAAGATGCATCATGGACCAAAGCAATGATGCAAAAAAGTTGGGATCGTTTCGTAGAAATTTTTGGCCATACCCCGGTGACTTATGGTGCCGCCGGTTGGCAGATGAATGAAACCGCATTTGAGCAGCTCGATCAATGGGGTATTACCCACTCCTCAGATGGTAGAGCTGAACCTAATTTAATGCCATATCGCCTTGCCTTGCCATCAGGCAAAGCTAAGCATGTGCAGTACCCAACGACATTACCCACCTTTGATGAACTGATTGGCATTATTGATGGCGCTGATGAGTTTGGCGCAGTTAAAAAGCTGCTGGAAATCACCCAAAGTAATCCCAATGATCAGGTCTTTACCTTGCATGCCGAGCTTGAAGGCCAAAAGCTTCTGCCGGCATTTGAGCAGCTATTAGCCGGATGGCTAAATCAAGGCCATGATTTGGTCACGATGGGTGAGCTTCATAAATCCTGGGAAGCTACCAAGCAACTCGATAAAATAGCCGTACTACCACTTACTTGGGGCGAAATCCCTAATCGCAGCGGTGACCTGATTATTCAGAATAATTAATCCAATAAGACTAGAGACAAAATAACTAAAGAAGGATCATCATGACAGTAGCAATTGGTAAACCGATGCCACAGTGCGCCATTCCAGCAACTTCTGGATTAACGTTTTCACCAGCATCTGCAAAAGGCAAAAAACTGGTTCTCTATTTTTACCCTAAAGATATGACGCCAGGTTGCACTGCTGAGTCAGGTGAATTCAGAGACAACATTGAAGCCTTCACAAAAGCCAATACCTTGGTGGTAGGGGTTTCCCGAGATAGCCTGAAGTCACACGATAACTTCCGCAGCAAACTACAGCTCCCTTTTGAGCTGGTGGCCGACACCGAAGAAAAGCTCTGCCAACTCTTTGGCGTCATGAAGATGAAGAATATGTACGGTAAACAAGTCCGTGGCGTAGAGCGCAGCACCTTCTTATTTGACTCATCTGGCAAGCTTGCTAAAGAGTGGCGTGGGCTCAAGGTGGCAGGCCATGTGACAGAAGTATTACAAGCAGCCCAAGCCACTAAATAATTTTTACAACAATTTGTTCTGAGGTGCTTGCAAACCCCAAAATTTGGGGTAAAGTGATTCATATGCACCGTAAACGACGGGAAAGTCTGGCAATCCGTTTGAATCAGAAACCTGAATATTTCAGAACAGGTTTGGAGAGCAACCCCCGCCGTTTTTTGAACATCGCTGCAACTAGTTTCGTAATAAACCGTCAATGCACTCCACTTGGCGGTTTTTTCTTTTAGGAGGGTCCATGCCCCTGCCACCCATCCCCACTCAAATTGCTGATCAAGTCAAACTCAGCCGCAAAGACACTCCTGATTTAAAGAAACGTCCTGCTCCAGCAAAACCAGTGGTAGTGGAAGCCTCCGATTGGACCAATGAAGCCGAGGAAGATTTATCAGCGGCAGAAGTTGCTCTCGAAAAAATTAAAGCCGATCGCAGTCCAGTTCGCAATGAACAAATAGCAACTGCTCCAGCAAAGCCAAAACGTGTGATTCGAACTGGGCCACCTAGCCTATTTGTTTTAGACACCAATGTATTGATGCATGATCCTAGCTCCTTGTTCCGCTTCTCAGAGCATGATCTATACCTCCCAATGACCACTCTTGAGGAACTTGATAACCACAAGAAGGGTATGACTGAGGTAGCCCGCAATGCCCGCACCGTAAGCAGATCTTTAGATCAACTCATCGCGGGTACTAGTGGCACGCTAGACGAAGGCATCCCACTTAATAAACTCGGCAACACAGATGTCACTGGTCGCCTGTTTTTTCAAACTAAATTAGCAATTCAAGCTTTGCCAGAAGGCCTACCCGAAGGCAAAGGTGACAACCTGATTTTGGCAGTAGTTAGCGAATTACAAAAAACTCGTAAAGGTCAAGAGGTGGTATTGGTATCCAAAGATATCAATATGCGTATTAAAGCGCGTGCCTTAGGCTTGCCTGCAGAAGATTATTTCAACGACCAAGTATTAGAAGATCGTGACTTAATGTATGCCGGTGTTATGCAACTGAATGCAGACTTCTGGCCTAAGCATGGCAAAGACATGGAAAGCTGGGCAGACTCTAAGTCTGGCACGATATTCTATAGAGTCACCGGCCCTGCAGTTCAAAGCATGCTGGTTAACCAGTTTGTCTACCAAGAAAATCCTGATGGCTCAACACCCTTTTACGCACAAGCAAGAGAGATCAACGGCAAGACTGCCCTCCTACAGACATTAAGAGACTTCTCCCACCAGAAGAACAATGTATGGAGTGTTACCCGCCCGCAACCGCGAGCAAAACTTTGCCATGAACCTGCTGATGAACCCCGATGTTGATTTTGTAACCCTGCTAGGTCAAGCTGGCACCGGAAAGACCTTGCTCGCTTTGGCCGCTGGTCTTAAGCAAGTATTGGATAGCAAACGCTACAACGAGATCATTATTACCCGCGCCACCGTACCGGTTGGCGAAGATATTGGCTTCCTACCGGGCACTGAAGAGGAAAAAATGCAGCCATGGATGGGTGCGTTTGATGACAATCTTGAGGTACTCCAGCGCAATGAAGATGGCGGAGCCGGTGAATGGGGTCGCGCCGCCACTCAAGAACTCATTCGCTCACGCATTAAAGTAAAGAGCATGAACTTCATGCGCGGCAGAACTTTTGTGAGTAAGTTTGTGATTATTGATGAAGCGCAAAACTTAACTCCAAAACAAATGAAGACTTTGGTAACTCGTGCGGGCCCAGGAACCAAAATTGTCTGCTTAGGTAATATTGCCCAGATTGATACACCTTACTTAACCGAAGGTTCTTCTGGCCTCACTTATGTAGTGGATCGCTTCAAAGGCTGGCGTCATGGTGGTCATGTGACTCTGGCTCGTGGTGAGCGCTCACGTCTTGCGGATCATGCTGCTGACGCACTCTAAAAAACCTCTTCATGCCGCACTCTTCTGGGGTGCGGCATTTTTATTTGTACTCTACTCGTCTTGAGTGGTTGCAGCACGCTTGGAAGTAAATTGCCCAGCCTAAAACTCGCGCAATTTAAACAAGACACTAGTGTAGGGACTGAGGACATTTCGATTGCGGCAGTGGGATTGGTAGATGTGCCTTACCGATATGGTGGCAACACTCCAAAGGGCGGCTTTGATTGCAGCGGACTCATTGTTTATGTTTACAACAAGGCAGCGGGTATTAAGCTGCCAAGAACAATTCAACAGATGAGTGGCCAAGGTAGAAGCATTGACGGTCAACCGCTAGCGCCTGGAGACTTGGTGTTCTTTAATACCACCGGTGAAAAATATTCACATGCTGGCATCTATGTTGGACATGGCAGATTTGTACATGCACCTAGTGCCGGCGGTACCGTACGCCTGGATTACATCACGACACCCTACTGGGCGGCAAAGTTTACCGAGGCGCGACGCTTCACGCCCCAGTAGAGCGGCTAGAGACCTACTGTGTAAGTTGCTAACACTGTAGTTGATGTCACAGCTTGATAAGACTCTTGGCGATAGATGCCGTTTAAGCCCAATCTCTCACGAGGGCTGAGATCGTAAAAAACACCCAAACTAGCCGTAGGTCTTAGCGTACGGAAATTGTTATTCATTGCAATATTGAATTCACCATTACCGGAAGTAATGAGGTTGCCAACACTTGCGTTCACATCTTTTTCAGCGCCAGCACTTGCAACAATATTGGTTTTTTCGTCTAAACGATGACTACCCATCAATCCTGCAAGCGTAGTGGTTGTGTAGTTACTGATTGAATTGTAGGTAAGTGGATTAGACACTGTTGATGATTGCGCTTCAGCATATCCATTCATACCGCCCAATACATAGCGCATACCTGCATATGGGGAAACAATCGTTTTATTTCCTAAACCAAAGCCATACTTAAGGACCCCGAGAGCACCTTGTGAAGTCAAAGCCGTTGATCCAGAACCTGGCTCGGACACGCCAACAACAGGTCGTGTCAGTGTGGCATTTTTGCTCGCATAACCAGCAGCCAGCTTAGCTTCTAAGCCAGTCCCGTCAGTAGCTTGATTCCATACCCCAAACACTCCTACCATTGGAGTACCGTTATTCAATTGCGCAACGCCGCCAGGAGTGCTTTGAGAAAGGCTTTGATCTAAGTAACCACCAAGGCGCAAGTTTTCTGAAAAGCGATAAGCGCCGATCACTAAGGCGCTGGTAGTGTTATCAGGATACCCACTGACATTGGTATAGCGACCGCCAGCAGAAACGCAGATATTGCGATTGCCGAATAATGGGCAGTCATAAGTCATGCCGTTAATGACTCCTGCAGACTGCATTGCGAATAAGCCTTGTAATGCAGTCCCGAAAGAAGCTAAAGCAGCCTGAGTATCGTAATTAGTAGGCGCAATAATGTATGAGTCTGCCGCCAAAGCAGCTTTAAGATCCGCAAGAATTGCTGCAGGTGCTGCAGCATTAGCAGCCTGCGGAAGAGGCTTAATTACCAAATCGGTTTGGTTTGCTGGGCCGCCAACACGGTGCACTAATGCCCAAGCGTAAGCATTATTGCCCGAGGTAAAGGTTCCATATGAATTACCAAGATTATTAATCTTGAAGCCATTTAAGACAGTTGCATAAGTAGTGTTGTAAGCAAGAGCAGAGTTGCTAGCAATATTAAAGTTCATCACTCCCGTTACTGTTCCGCCACTTACATCTAATTTCCCATAATTAGATGCATCGGTCACCTTTGAAAAATAGTTCAAAGGAAGAACTCCAGAGTAAGTCAAAGGATTTGAACCACCCTGAGAGTTGGTCAGGCTAATAATATTTCCGGTGTTGTAGATACCAAAGGGGTTGGCGCCTGAAGTATTAATTATTCCGCTATTGATCAGATCAACTGCACCCACTCCTGAAACTTGCACGCCATATGAGGCGGCACCTGAAGTGGTAATTGTTCCGCTATTAGTAATTGTGTTGACGACGCTACTATTAGTCGCTCCAGAGTTGAGTCGCATACCTGCAGAGTTCGAACCAGAAGTGGTAATCGTGCCAGCATTGGTTAGGGTATTGGCGGCAGAACCTGCATTTGTGGCGCTAACATAAATGCCAGCTGCATTTCCGCCAGCAGTAATAATCGTGCCGCCCGATAAGTTATTCAAACTATTGCCACCAGCTTGTGATCGGCCATTAGCTCCCGCTGAAATTCCGTAGCCGTTATAAAATGAACTGGTATTTAATGTGCCCGAGTTATTAACAGTTGCGCCGCTACCAAGTCCAATCGTTGACCCAACAACGGTATACACTGTACTGGCAGCAACGATGACTCTCACACCATTTCCATCAGTAGTATTGGTAGCAGATATCACGCCCCCACTAGCAACTGTTTCGCCACCATTAATCGGCTTACATGTAATGTTTGCATTATTAGCTGGAGCATAGTTAAGGTCCCCATTAGGCGGGTTTTGCCCGATCTGATCTGAACCCGTATTGATACATTTGGCGTTTGTGCAAGCGCAATACCTGAACCCATCATTAAGAAAAGTGCTACAAGCACTGAAATGAAGCAATTGCTTCGCGCTATCATTTTTGAATTAATCATTTTCATTAGATGAGGTTCGGTTGGCTCTTGATGGCCCCAGCAATTCTAGGGTTTTATATAAGAGAATCATAATTTCCCATGGAGTTAATATCTATTAACCCTTAGGCTAATATCAACCTATCGATTGTTCATAAATAATCGTTTTAAGAGTTATAAATAGATATAGTTAAGTCATTCAACCAAGGAGAATTCAGATGAAAAAAATCATTATTGCTTTAGGTCTTGCTCTTAGCTTTACAGCTCCAGCATTTGCACTCTCCCAGGCAGAATGCGAAGCAAAGGCAGTTAGCAAAGATGGCAAGCCTTTATATGGCGCAGCAAAAGCCGCATCTATCAAAAAGTGTGAAGGCGAGAAATAAACTTAATAGATTAAATTTATTTACAGCATTAAAAAGCCTCGCATTGCGAGGCTTTTTGTTTAGCTGTTTTCTCTGATCTTTTAGAACGGCTCATAGCCACCAGAAGAGTATCCGATGGATCCCATCGCTAAGTTATCAAACTTGGTATACGGACCTTGCCAGCTTAAGCGAACTGTACCGATTGGACCGTTACGTTGCTTGCCAATAATAATTTCTGCAACGCCTTTATCAGTAGTGGTATCTGGGTGATAAACCTCATCACGATAGATAAACATGATTAAGTCGGCATCTTGCTCAATAGCGCCAGATTCACGTAAGTCAGACATGATCGGGCGTTTGTTAGGACGTTGCTCAAGGCCACGGTTTAACTGAGAGAGCGCAACTACTGGGCACTGTAATTCTTTTGCAAGTGACTTGAGCGAGCGTGAGATTTCAGAAATCTCCGTTGCGCGGTTCTCAGAACCAGAGCCACTCATCAACTGCAAGTAGTCGATTACTACGAGCCCAAGTGTGCCGCCAAAGTTTCTGGCAATACGGCGTGCTCGTGCTCGCAACTCAAGACTGGAAAGAGAGCCAGTCTCGTCAATCAAAATTTGAGTATTACTCAAACGGGCAATTGCATCAGTAACGCGTGGCCATTCATCGTCCTGTAACTTACCAGTACGCATGCGACCCTGGTCTACGCGCCCTACTGAACCCAATAAACGGGCAGCCAATTGCTCGCCTGACATCTCCATAGAGAAGACTACGACCGGCAATCCTTCTGCCAACGCAACGTTTTCCGCAATGTTTAATGCAAATGCCGTTTTACCCATGGAAGGGCGGCCTGCAACGATCACCAAGTCGCCTTTTTGTAGGCCGCTTGTTTGTTTATCTAAATCTAAAAATCCAGTTGCGATACCTGTAATGTCGCTACCGCCTTGACGGTTGTATAGCTCATCAATACGAGCAACCACAGAACGAAGCAAAGGCTCAATCTCAAGATAGTCTGCCTTACGACTACCTTCTTCGCCGATTTGCAAAATACGTGACTCAGCTTCATCCAACAGCGTTCTGACTGTTCGGCCCTCAGGCACAAACGCAGAACTAACAATACTGTCAGACACCTCAATCAAGCGACGCAAAATACTACGGTCACGAACAATGTCGGCGTAGCCTTTAATGTTTGCAGCGCTTGGGGTGTTTTGAGCTAAGGAGTTGAGGTAATCAATGCTGACCAAATCACCACCCTGCTCAGATTTAACGGCATCGTAAACAGTGATGACGTCAGCAGGATGATTGTCACCAACCAAACGAGCGATGACCTTGTAGATCAAAGCATGTTCAGGACGGTAGAAATCTTTATCGTTTAATACTCCGCCAAGGTTATCCCATGAGGAGTTATCGATTAGTAGACCGCCGAGCAAAGATTGCTCGGCTTCTACAGAATGCGGCGGAACTTTTAAAGCCTGCACGACTGCATCCCCAGAACCCATCATGCCGGGATTCAGCGTAACGGAACGTGAACGGGATTCAGCCATGTGGCTTATTTACAGTTCTAAAACTTAAGCTTGCTCGCCAACTACGCGAATAGTGATGTCTGCAACTACGTCGGTATGAACAGCAACCGCTACAGGGTGATCACCAACCATTTTCAATGGGCCAGTAGGCAAACGAACTGAAGACTTCTCAATTGTGAAGCCTTTAGCTTTCAACGCATCAGCGATGTCATGGTTGGTTACAGAACCAAACAAACGACCGTCAACACCAGCTTTTTGACCGATTTCGAGAACCAAATCTTTGAGCTTGATGCCAACTGCTTCAGCGGCAGCCAATTTCTCAGCAGCCAATTTCTCCAACTCAGCACGACGAACTGCAAAGTTAGCGATAGCTGCTTCAGTTGCACGACGAGCTTTACGTTGTGGGATTAAGAAGTTACGAGCGAAACCGTCTTTAACGCGAACGATGTCGCCGAGGTTGCCCAGGTTTGTTACTTTTTCTAAAAGAATGATTTGCATTGAGGGCTCCTAATTATTTCTTGTGTTGATCGGAGAATGGCAACAAAGCCAAGTAACGAGCACGTTTGATAGCAGTGTCTAACTGACGCTGATATTTAGCTTTTGTGCCTGTCAAACGAGCAGGAGTGATCTTAGCGTTTTCGCCAATGAAGTCCTTCAATGTATCTACATCTTTGTAGTCAATCTGTTCTACGCCAGCAACAGTGAAACGGCAATAACGCTTACGCTTGAACAATGGGTTCTGAGCTGGTTTCTTTTTGAAATCGGGTTTCTTTCCAAACGCCATGATGATTTCCTCTTTAATTTTTCAATTGAATATAGGTAATATGGAAAACAAGTCTTTGATTACGTAGAGTCTTGGGTGCCAAAAATCCTTCAAACACTGCTTCAGTTCCTAAATCCATTCGCTCTAAATCCTTTTGTATCGGACCGATCGTGATGGCTTCAACGTTCATCTGAATTTTCCTTGCCACCCCTACCTCGTTTGCTTGACCGCTATGTTCTAGCTGGCAATGCATCACCGGTATTCCTGCTGGTGTAAATCGAATCGCGTCTTTAGATACCAAGATTGCAGTTAGGGTGAAATGATTCAACGCCGCTCCGCTTCTCTGATACGTTTTCTAGTCTGTGTGAATTCCTCTTCAAATTTCTAACTTAGGCTGCCGCTACAGGAGCGTCAGATTGAGCTGATTTGCGCGCTTCTTCACGTTGCACTTCTTTCATCATGATGGAAGGCTCTGTTTCAGCTTTCTTAGTCTTGATGATGAGGTGACGCAAAACAGCATCGTTAAATTTGAACGCATGCTCAAGCTCTTCCAGAGTTTTCTGGTCGCACTCAATGTTCATGCAAACGTAGTGGGCTTTAGCAAGTTTGTCGATCATGTAAGCCATCTGACGACGACCCCAGTCTTCCATACGATGAATTTTTCCGCCCGCAGCTGCTAATGTAGCTTTGTAACGATCGCTCATCGCTGGTACTTGCTCGCTTTGGTCCGGATGGACGATAAAGACGATTTCATAATGACGCATCAAACACTCCTTAAGGATAAAGTCACCTGGGCGTCTTGCTAACAACTTTCGATGGTTTATTAAAGTTAGCGCCAGTGTGACAAGGTAGTAACAAATTGTAGGTACTGCTCACAACACTTTTACAGCTCTCACCTGATTACAGGCAAGACCGCTATTCTAGCAAAAAAATCCTGCCAAGTCAGAGATTTACCAGCGCTTTGAGCCTGTTTTTCAGCATTCAAGGCTAATTGCAGTGCAATCCGAGCTCTTGGAGCAGAAAGGCTGCCCGAGGCCAGGCAGCCAGAAATGTCTTTTTCTGGCAAATGGGCTTGCGTCTCCCCTGCCCCGGTTCTGCTGGTTCTAACCAGTGCAATCCCATGTTTTACAGCCGCAATCAAGGAATCACGCCAAGCATCATGCAGACTGCCCATACCCGTTCCTGCCAGAACCAAACCCTTTACTTTGGAGTTCAGCCAATGCGTAATGGTCTCTGGTCGCGCGCCCGCATGGCTAGTCAAAATCTCTCCACCCAGGGCCATTCACCCTCCTTTGGGATGGGCCAATCCTCCGTCCAGAGGGCTTGAACCGCCTTGACCCCGGATAACCAAGAAGGATTAATCAAACCCACTGAACTGCTAGGCGAGCTTTGAATAGGCGCATTGAGCGCACTGCCGTGTCGTTTTGATAAATCCATGGCCATGCCTCGACCGTCCATGACCGCATAGATGCCACCAGGGCAGTTATCAATTGGGGTTGAGGCCCAGCGAATAGCATCCAACAAATTGGAGGGTCCATCAGCCTTAGGCGCATTGGCCGGCAACATGGCGCCAGTCAAGATTACTCTTTTGCCTAAATTTTCAGCATATTTGCCACAGGTCAACTGCAAGAAGACACCAGTCTCCTCAATTGTGTCGGTTCCGTGAGTGAGCACTACGCCTGAACCAAGGTATTAGCAAGCGCTTCTCTGACGGCCTCTCCCAGCTGGGTGAGCAATGCCTCCGTTAGGTTGCAGCTATTGATGTTCGCCAATTGCCTGGAAACCAGCTGAATACCCTCAGGCACTGCAGAGTGAATATGGGACAGCAAAGAACCCACCTCAACTTGTCCCGCCAAATACTCCAAAGGCTTATCTTCCGGGCTAGAAGCCAAACCAGCAATTGTGCCCCCATACCTAAGACCAGGATGTGAGGTGAATTTTCAGAGGTGTGTTCTTGTGAGCTCATACCCCATTATCCCCCCCTTAAATAGCTTGAATTATCAAAAACTGCTGTATACAATCCCAGTATGGACATAAATACAGTTAATTTTCCGGAGGAGCTGACTGCCCTCCCCAAGCTCACTCCACGTCAGAATGAGATTTTGGAGTTGATCACTAAGGCCATCGATGAGAGCGGTTTACCACCGACTCGTGCGGAGATTGCCACGCAACTGGGATTTGCCTCTGCCAATGCTGCTGAAGAACATCTTCGCGCACTAGCAAAAAAGGGTTATATCGAATTAACGCCAGGTACGTCACGCGGCATTCGCATTCCACAACGATTTAATCAAACTCATCACAGCAATAAATATCGTCAGATGTCTTTACCATCTGGCGCGCTACAACAACTCACACTGCCATTAATTGGACGAGTTGCTGCTGGCTCACCCATCATGGCTGTTGAGCATATTGAAAAACAAGTTCCGATTGATCCAAGCTTATTTAGCAAAGGCGCGGATTACTTACTAAAAGTAAAAGGTATGAGCATGCGCGATGCTGGAATCTTGGATGGTGATTATTTAGCTGTTAGAAAAACAACTGAAGTGCGCAATGGCGATATCGTGGTTGCGCGCCTCGACGATGAAGTCATGGTCATTGAGTTGCAAGCAGAAAACCCTGACTTCAAAAACATCTTGGTAGATAGCCGTCAACCGAACTTTGCCATTGAAGGTCAAGCCGTCGGCTTGATAAGGGCTGAAGGGCTGTAAGCCATACCCCCCCGAAAGCAAAAGACCTCCGTGAAGAGGCTTTTTTTGTTTCCTGCTGCAGCAACTACATTATTTACGAGCAGGCGCTAGTACGTTTGCATTTTTAGGTGACGATGTAATCACAGTGACTGACTTGGGGCCGCCAAATGAACCATCGACTATTTCAATCGTTGCAGTTCTATCGCCCTTTGTGAAAACCAGGATACTTGTTTTTGCTTTCACAGCAGTCACTGTTGTCCAACCATTCTTAGGATATTCAGATTGGAAGAACGCATAAACATCTGTAGAGCCTTGCAATGCATTCACAATTGCTCTGCCAACCCATTCATTGCCACGACCAATAATGATTGAATCCGTTCCGTTTAAGCGCGCACCTTGTGGCAACAACATATCGCCCAATAACTGCGATTGAACTTCCTGAACTTCTTGCGGAGAGTCGGAAGGAGAATCACCCGAACTAGCGCAAGCGCCCAGCAAGACAGATAAGAACAATGCTAATGCACTGACTTTAAGGGAATTGGTATTAATCATTTTTTGCTTTAGGTGATTGACGAAATTTACTTAGCTTATTTAAAAGCATTTTAGGTGATGCGCCCATTTCGTCAAGGCAAATTACTGGAGGCGCGTGAGGGAATCGAACCCCCGTACGAAGCTTTGCAGGCTCCTGCCTAACCACTCGGCCAACGCGCCAGATACTTAAATCAAAAATGGGAAGCTTTTGAGGGCTTCCCATCGAACTTGGAGCGGGAAAGGAGGTTCGAACTCCCGACCTATACCTTGGCAAGGTATTGCTCTACCAGCTGAGCTATTCCCGCATAACAGGGCAGTAGTTTAACAAACAATCTGGAAGAAAGCATTATTTCCTCTCGAAAGCATCAAACCACGGCATTGCTAAAAGGCGTTTAACCGCGCCCAGCTTAGGTTTTAGGGTGTTTAATCCACTTTACCGACAAGTTGCGGCAATGCTTTCTTGAGGTAATAAAACATCGACCAAAGCGTTAAAAAGGAGGCAATCCAAATTAACCAGGTTCCAATTCTCGCGCAATCTAACCAGCCAAATAAGGTGTCATTCAACAATAAAAATGGAATGGCGATGAGTTGAGCCGTAGTCTTGAGCTTGCCAACCATATGCACTGCCACGCTTTTGCCGGCCCCTAACAAAGCCATCCATTCACGCAAAGCAGAAATGGTGATTTCGCGACCAATGATAATCAGCGCTACCCAGACCTGAACGCGGTCCATATTCAGTAATACCAATAAAGCTGCAGCAACAATTAATTTATCTGCCACTGGATCTAAGAATTGTCCAAATGCAGACTCTTGTTTTAAGCGGCGCGCCAAAAATCCATCTAACCAGTCCGTTACTGCAGCAAGCGTAACAATCAACGCTGCGATGAAATTTTTCTCAAATGGAGTGAGCCATTGGCCAGGGAGATAAAAAACTACTACCAGCAACGGAATCGCTGCTACACGTAACCAGGTTAAGGCGATTGGTAGATTAAATGGCATTTGCTAAGCATAAACCAAATACCTTGCTTGCTGACTAATGCAATTGACGATAAATCTGCTCTGCGAGGGTAAGGGATACCCCTTCCACACTGGCAATCTCCTCAATACTGGCGTTAGCAACCCCTTTTAAACCTCCAAACCGCGCCAATAATTTCTGCCGGCGCTTGGCGCCAATGCCTTCAATCTCTTCTAACCTTGAAACTACTCTTACCTTAGCGCGCTTTGCACGCATGCCTGTAATGGCAAAGCGATGCGCCTCATCACGAATCTGCGCAACCAGCAATAGTGCCGCACTATCAATACCAAGTTCAAGCGCCTTGCGGCCATCTGCAAAGATTAAAGTCTCTAGGCCAACCTTGCGGCCCTCTCCTTTTGCAACGCCCACAATGAGACCAATATCCATACCAAATTCAGATAGCACCTGCCTTGCCATTTCGACCTGACCTTTACCGCCATCAATCAAAATCACTTGCGGTATTTTTTCTACAGGCAGTTCCTGAAAGTTTGCATAACGCCTTTGCAGTACCTGGCGCATAGCTGCGTAATCATCACCTGGAGTGATGTCATTGATATTGAAACGACGATACTCGCTCGATTGCATTGCATTCTTGGCATACACAACACAAGAGGCTTGAGTTGCTACTCCCGACGTATGACTGATGTCAAAACATTCGATTCGCAACTGCTCAAGACTTTCCAACTCAAGACCCAAAATATCAGCTAACGCACGCGCTCTAGCCAATTGCCCAGCAGTCTCCACCAGGCGCTTTGTCAAAGCAATCTTGGCGTTGCCTTCAGCCATAGCTAGCCAGTGACGCCTTTGACCTTGCGGCTGATGAAGGAAGGTTATTTTTCTGCCGGCCTGCGCATTGAGCAATTCATGCAAATCTTCAGGTGGCGACTCGCTTAACTTAGTCACATCATCACTGGCGGATTGCAAAGCGTGATTCAAAACCAATACCGGCGGTATTAAATTAGTCGTAGCGTCTTCAGCGTTTTCCTCTAAGTAGTGCTGAGCAATAAAAGCCTCTAATATTTCTGCTGGGGATGGCAACTCACCAGAAGTTGTGCGCAATCCTTTGAGGAAGTAGGCCCTATCACCCAAGTGACGGCCGCCACGCACCATGGCCAGGTTCACGCAAACCATTCCCTCCATCTGAGCGACCGCAATAATATCGACATCGCCTTCACCCTCAGCAACTGTATCCATTGCCTGTTGCTGCAAGACGCTCGAAAGATCAGCAATGCGATCGCGTAGTACTGTGGCCATTTCAAATTCCATGGCTTCGCTATGGGCATGCATTTCTTTTTCAAGCTCAGATAAAACGCGGCTGTGATCACCTTCTAAAAAACGGGTGGCCTGAGCTACATCTTGCCCATACTGCTCTACGCGGAGACGACCTACGCATGGGGCACTGCAGCGATGAATTTGATGCAAGAGACAAGGGCGACTGCGATTCTTAAATACCGAGTCCTCACAGGTGCGCAGGCGGAAAACCTTCTGCAGAATTTGCACGCTATTACGTACAGCCCAGCTATTAGGGAATGGGCCAAAATAATGGTTACGCTTATCAACCTTGCCTCGATATGAAGCCAATCGAGGAAACTGGTGCCCAGTAAGCATGACATACGGATATGACTTATCGTCTCTAAAGAGAATATTGAATGGCGGTGCCAACTCTTTAATGAGATTGTTCTCCAGAATAAGCGCTTCAGTCTCGGTCCGTGTTACTGTTGTTTCATAGCGGGCAATTTTGCCCACCATCAATTCAATACGTGGTGACAACTGGGTGCGCTGAAAATAACTAGACGCCCGTTTTTTGAGGTTACGTGCTTTGCCTACATACAGAATATGCCCCGCCTCATCAAAGAAGCGATATACCCCCGGCAATCCGGGTAGCCGTTTAACATCCTGCTGAAGGGTTTCAAAAAGCGAATTGCTCATGCGTTGGGATATTTTCTGCCAAATCGTCGATAACTATGGTGATGCCGGTGTTTGCTGGCGTCTAGCCCGAAGCTTATCAAGTATTCATGGTCAAGAGGTCCGTATTTTTTGCGATGATCTGCCAACCCTTAATTTACTCGCTTCTGGAGTAGATCCATCCGTTAAGCAAAAAATTGAATTCCTTCCCTGGGAGGCAAGCTATAGCAACGCACGTCACCCCGTTGAGACTCCTGATGTAGTCATTGAGGCATTTGGCTGCGACTTACCAGAGCGCTACCTTGCAGGCTTATTTATTGCTCCTATTAAACCCATCATCATCAACTTAGAGTATTTGAGTGCCGAGCCCTGGGTGATTGAGTTTCACGGCAAAGCCTCCCCCCAATCTCACGGCATTCCAAAGTACTTTTTCTTTCCAGGATTTCAGGATGAGGTAGGCGGGCTATTGCTTGATCCCATCCCGCCAGAGGGTCAATTGGTCAAAGACAATATCCCGAGCGATCTACAATCAGTGTGGTCGCAACTGCGGCCTGGAGCTAAACGCATCAGTGTTTTTTGCTACCCTGGCGCCCCTCTAAAAAAATGGCTGGAAAGTCTAGGCGGTCTAGATGAAGAAGTTGACATCTTGCTGGCACATGGCCACGCTGAACAATTAAATCTATATGGTGAGCAGCCGATCTCGCTACCAGACAATCTGCAATTACTATCGATGTCCTTTGTTTCACAGGATGAATATGACTGGATGCTCTCTCAATGTGACTTCAATATCGTTCGCGGAGAGGATTCTTTCATACGA
The DNA here is from genome assembly GCF_900096755.1 of Polynucleobacter necessarius. Lineage (NCBI taxonomy): Bacteria > Pseudomonadati > Pseudomonadota > Betaproteobacteria > Burkholderiales > Burkholderiaceae > Polynucleobacter > Polynucleobacter necessarius. The sequence continues at coordinate 1,043,970 of NZ_LT615227.1, read as the reverse complement.
GCACAGCTAGCTGGAAAACCATTCATCTGGCACATTTACCCACAAGAAGATCGAGCGCATGAGGTGAAGTTAGCAGCTTTTCTGGATCTATATCTGGAGGAGGCTAATCAAGCGCTACGTCTGGCCACCATCGGCGCAATGACCTGGGCAATGCCTAGCGAATGGTTTGGCGATTTAGAGGTCTGGAATGATCATGCCAAGCTCTGGCGCACCCAATTACTCAAAAAACAGGGGGATGGAGGCCTGCCAGCACGTCTGCTGAGCTTCGCCACCTAATCCCAAGCAATAAAGGCTTGCGGGCGGTTACAATCTTGTTTTTGATAAAAACCGCAGAAAAATAGCTCTGCCCCCAGGAACAGCAAGATGAAAACAGCACAAGAACTCCGCGTTGGTAACGTAGTGATGATCGGCACCGATGCCCAGGTCGTTTTAAAAGCCGAATACAGCCGCTCTGGCCGCAACTCTTCAGTTGTAAAAATGAAATTCAAGAACTTGTTAACTGACGCACCAAACGAAGGTGTTTACAAGGCCGATGACAAGTTTGATGTGGTGATTCTCGACAAGAAAGAATGTACTTATTCTTACTTCGCAGACCCAATGTATGTATTTATGGATGGTGACTACAACCAATACGAAGTTGAAGCCGAGTTCATGGGTGATGCATTGAACTACCTCGAAGAAAGCATGCCATGTGAAGTAGTATTCTACGAAGGTAAAGCACTTTCAGTAGCTATGCCTAACTCATTAGTTCGTGAAATCATTTACACAGAACCAGCAGTTAAAGGTGATACTAGCTCAGGTAAAGTATTGAAGAACGCAAAATTGGCAACTGGCTATGAATTGCAAGTTCCATTGTTCTGCAACACTGGTGACAAGATCGAAATCGATACTCGCACCGGTGAATACCGTAGCCGCGCTAACTAATTAGCACACTACAGTAGTTAAAAAGCCCGGCATGCCGGGCTTTTTTTATTGTCACAGTATTTGCTTAGGCAATCAGCTTTAACTGCTGCAGCAAACCCTTTGCATGTTGATACTCAACTTCACCCTGAAGGTCTTGCCAGTTAAGGGCCGATGCAGTGGGCATCAAACGGTTTAGGCGCGTTGCAGACTCGCTTAATTTTGCTTTGGATACCTTTAGCTTAGAGAGCAACTGATCAGCTAAGTCAGGGCGATTGCAAATTAATACTGCATCACAACCTGCCTCTAAAGCCATCTCAGCACCCTTCACTACTGAGCCCGCTACGCTAGCGCCCTCCATCGAAAGGTCATCACTAAAGATTACACCCTCAAATCCCAACTCTTGACGCAGAATGGAATGCAACCAGATCTTCGAAAAGCCCGCTGGGTTCTTATCCACTTTAGGGTAGATCACATGGGCTGGCATCACTGACGCCAAACTAAGATCTAGCCACTCATATGGCTTGGCATCATCATTCAAAATTTCTTGCAAAGAGCGTTCATCGACTGGTATTGCCACATGAGAATCTGCCTCCGCCCATCCATGCCCCGGAAAATGTTTTCCACAATTAGCTATGCCAGCCAAACGCAAACCTTCATTCAGACTCTTAGCTAATGCAAATACCATTTGTGGATCGCGACTAAAAGAACGATCGCCAATTACACCGCTTCGGCCAAAATCGAGATCAAGTACTGGCGTGAAGCTAAAGTCAACGCCGCAAGCACGCAATTCAGCTGCAAGCACATAACCACAGGCCGTCGCCGCTGCCATTGCCAATGCAGCAGATTCGGCGGCATGAGTGGATTTGGTTTTAGATAACCAGAGTTCTCCAAGTTTGCGCATGGCCGGTAGATGGGTAAAGCCGTCTGTCTTAGCACGCTGTACGCGCCCACCCTCATGATCAATCGAAATCAATACATCGGGACGTAGTTTCTTGATATCAGCCGTTAACTTTGTAAGCTGTTTACGATTGGCAAAATTTCTACCGAACAAGATAACTCCGCCAGTGAACGGATGCAAGATCCGACGACGATCTTCGGCATTAAGCTCATGACCAACCACATCTAAGGTAACTGGGCCTGGGGCCATCTTTAACTTACTCATCTCTTCCTCTTATTTTTGCGTAACAATGACGTGCGCAATTACCATATCCCGCTCATCACTCACTGTGACATGAGCTTCCCAATCTTTTTCCTGCATGAAGTCGGCTAAAGCACCCAGGTACGAAGTAACTGGTTTACCGCTGGGTTCATTTAAGGTTTGAAGGGAGCGCCAAGTCATCGGCATTCTCATTCCTAGGCCAATTGCTTTTGAAAATGCTTCTTTGGCAGCAAAACGGGTTGCCAAAAAGGCGATACCCCGTTTGTGATTTCTAGCAAGGCGATGCTTGAACACCAACATCTCATCAGGCCCTAGAATCTTTTCAGCAAGACGGCCATTGGTGCGATCGTAGGCGGCTTGTAAGCGCTCAATCTGCAGAATGTCTGTGCCAATACCGATGATCATTTTTTTTAGCTATTTAGCGTTCTTAAGAGCTTGCTCTGCCCTGAGCCATCAGGGCTTTCATGTCAACAATCGCTTTTTGCCAGCCTTTAAATAAAGCTTCAGCAACAATGGCGTGACCAATATTGAGCTCAGATAATTCAGCAATGGCAGCAATAGGCTTTACATTACCCTCATGAAAACCATGGCCAGCATTCACTCTCATGCCAATACTTTTTCCAAATATTGCCGCCTTACGAATGCGCTCAAGCTCCTTGGTCTGATCAGCGCCAGATAAATCTGCATAACGCCCGGTATGCAACTCCACTACGGTTGCACCTACATCTTTCGCGGCCTGGATTTGCTTCTCTTCGGGATCGATAAATAAGGACACCCGAATTCCTGCGTCTACTAATTTTTTAGTAGCGGCTTTGACCGCCTCGAAATGACTCAAGACATCAAGGCCACCCTCAGTTGTCACTTCCTCGCGCTTCTCCGGCACCAGGCAGACGTCATGGGGCTTTACTTGGCATGCGATATCAATCATCTCAGGGGTGACCGCGCATTCAAGATTCATACGGGTTTTAATGAGCGGTCGTAAAGCCAATAAATCGGCATCTTTGATATGGCGACGATCTTCTCGCAAATGGAGTGTAATCAGATCTGCGCCAGCTTCCTCAGCCAATTTAGCGGCCTTCAATGGATCAGGGTAAATAGTGCCCCTTGCATTACGTAAGGTAGCGACGTGATCGATATTGATACCAAGTTCTAAAGCGTGTGCGGATGTCATCTGTGTAGATTACTAGATTTTCTTCAAATCAATCAAAATTTGACGGGTAGTCAATACCTGATCCTGCAAATGCAGGCCGAGGAGAAAGCGCATCAATTGCTTGCTCTCAGAGAGCGTCTCGGCATTAGAAAAATCACCAGCAGCAATGGCAAGCAACGACTTTCCAGTTAATACAGGCCAATGCCCTGGGTCATCCACTTGTACAGGACGCACGCCACGTTCAGGCTGATAGACGTATTGCTGCTGTGCTTCCGGAGCTTCATTGGTCTCAACACAGCGGTCCAAGGCAGCGGCATAACCCGTCTCTTGCAATAAAGATAGCTCAAATGGCCGTAGAATTTCTTCTAAACCCTTAGATTCAAATTCCAGATTGGATAAAGAATTAATTGTTTCTGCATAGCGATCGTAGAGTTTTTCATAATCATCTTCGCGCGCCAAAAACTTGACCAATAACTCATTGAGATAAAAGCCGCATAGAAGTGCATCACCCACCCATTCGGATTTTGTTAATGTACGCAGTTCAGATTTGCCACTCCAAGAAACTAGCAACGGCTGAAAGCGCTGGAGAACTGGGCGTAATGTGGAGTGTGGACGCTTTGCACCCTTAGCAATTAAAGCCATACGGCCATATTGCCGAGTAAAGACATCCAGAATTAAGCTGGTCTCTTTATAGGGAATGCTATGCAATACAAAAGCAGGTTCGTCAGCAACACGAATCGAGGCCATTGAATTTATTCCAGACCCTGAGCCCGCAATTCAGCGCGATCATCTGCCCAGCCACGCTTCACTTTGACCCAAGTCTCTAAAAAGACTTTTCCATTAAAGAGTTTTTCCATATCAATACGCGCATCCGTGGAGATCTTCTTTAATCGCTCACCTTTTTGACCAATGATCATGGCTTTGTGACTATCGCGATCCACCAAAATCGTTGCCGCAATGCGACGCATCTTGCCATCCATCTTGAACTGATCAATCACTACCGTGCTGGTGTAAGGCAACTCTTCACCGGTAAAGCGGAATACTTTTTCACGCAGAATTTCAGCCGCCAAGAAGCGTTCGCTACGGTCGGTAATGGTGTCGCCATCGTATACAGCTGGCGCCTCAGGGAGATAGCCCTCAAGCACATCTAGCAATCTCTCGATATCGCCAGGACTCTTTGCACTCATCGGCACGATTTCAGCAAACTCACATTTTTGATCTTCGTGGCCACCTAATTCACACCAAGGACGAGCCATATCTTTAATAAAGTTCAACAAAGCTTGGTCACGCTCTGATGGAGTCTGAAAACGGCTATTAAATAAGTCCAGCTTATTGAGCACCAGCACAACAGGCAAGTCGTCTGGGAGTAGCTTCAATACTTTTTTATCATCTTCACCGAAGTAACCAGCCTCAACCACAAAGCACGCCACATTCACATCTTGCAAAGCAGTAGTTACGGTACGGTTCAACGCTTTATTGAGCGTATTCATTAAACGCGTCTGAATGCCAGGTGTATCAATAAAGATGAACTGGGCTTCTTCACGATTCTGAATACCCAAAATACGGTGACGGGTAGTTTGCGCCTTGCGAGAAGTAATGCTGATCTTCTGGCCAACCAACGCATTTAAGAGTGTTGATTTACCCATATTAGGACGCCCAACAATGGCGATAGTGCCGCATCTAAACACGATTAGCCCTTCAGCTTAAGATTGAACTGCTCTTCGGTTACTTCTTTTTTAGCCGCTTTCTTTTTGGCTGACCGAGTCTTCTTGGGTTTACGAGATTCTTGTGGCAATGCTTTTAGCATGGCAATCAAAGCCAGCTTTGCTGCTGCTTGCTCTGCAGCGCGGCGTGAGGCACCCTCACCCTTTACAGCCACTTTGTAACTGGGAATCAAACACTCCACTTCAAACTGCTGATTGTGTGCGGCTCCAGTGGTGCCGGTAACGTTATAAGCCGGCAGCGGCAATTGATAACTTTGCAAACACTCTTGCAATAGCGTTTTGTCATCTTTACCCAAAGTCTTAGGGTCAACATTTGCCAAAATAATTGAATACAGCTTGCGCAAACAAATCTTGGCAGCCTCAAAGCCACCATCCATAAAGATCGCGCCAGTAACAGCCTCTAAGGTATCAGCCAAAATCGAAGGGCGACGAAAGCCACCGCTCTTGAGCTCACCTTCGCCTAAGCGTAGGTAATCCGATAAAGATAAGGTTTGAGCGATTTCATATAGAGCTTGCTGCTTTACCAAATTAGCGCGCACCCTGGACAGGTCGCCCTCATCCAAATCTGAGTAACGCTCGTAGAGCATTTCAGCAACAACGCAATTCAAAATAGAGTCACCTAAAAACTCAAGGCGTTCATTATTCTTTTTGCTGTGACTGCGATGGGTTAGCGCCTGATTAAGCAACTCTGGCTTTTTAAGCACATAGCCAAGACGCTCTTGTAATGGTGCGGTATCGATGACAGCGCGCGCGATCATGATCTTTACTCGAATCCACCAATGCGACGCAAATTACCCAGGTTCAGCCATACAAAGAAGGCTTTACCAACAATGTTCTTGTCGGGCACAAAGCCCCAATAACGCGAGTCTGCACTGTTATCCCGGTTATCACCCATGGCAAAGTAATGCCCAGCAGGAACCTTGCAGGTTAATCCGGATGGCTGGTACTGACAGAACTCAGCCCCTGGAAAACGCTCAGTTGGAAACACGGTAGCTGGGCGATCTGGATCATTCAAAATCTCATGGCGATTGCCACCCAAGTCCGCAGGGAAAGTTTCAGTGAAGCGCTTGGCATAGCGCATATTTTCCGGGTCGAGGTAAGGCTCTCCACCGCTATATTGCAAGGCCCGCCCATTGATAGTGAGACGCTTATTTTCATATGTGATTTCATCGCCAGGCAAAGCGACTACACGCTTAATGTAATCAACGGACTCATCACGCGGGTAGCGAAAAACAACAACATCACCGCGTTTGGGCGAACCAAGATCGACCACCTTTTGATTAATCACTGGCAAACGAATGCCATAAGTGAATTTATTCACCAGAATAAAGTCGCCAATTTGCAATGTCGGAATCATTGAGCCAGATGGAATCTTGAACGGCTCCACGATAAAAGAGCGCAATACAAATATCGCGCAAATAACCGGAAAGAAGCCAGCGGTATATTCCAGCCATAAAGGCGTGCGATCGATACCAGCCAAACGTCTTTTAGGCGCAAAGACTAGCTTGTCAGCAATCCAAGCAATACCAGAAAGAATTACCAGAATAAAAAGAATGAGGGCGAAGTTCATTAATCCTCCACCTGCAAAATAGCCAAGAAGGCTTCTTGTGGAATCTCCACGTTACCAACCTGCTTCATGCGCTTTTTGCCTTCTTTTTGCTTCTCTAGCAATTTACGCTTACGGGAGATATCGCCACCGTAACACTTGGCCAAGACGTTTTTACGTAAAGCCTTCACGTTTTCTCGTGCAACGATATTGCTGCCGATAGCTGCCTGAATAGCCACATCAAACATTTGACGAGGAATAATGCCGCGCATCTTAGCAACGACCTCACGACCACGATGCTGGCTATTGCTCCTATGCACGATCACTGAGAGGGCATCAACCCGCTCACTATTGATGAGGATATCAACCTTCACTACGTCTGCCGGACGATATTCTTTGAACTCGTAATCCATTGAGGCATAACCGCGTGAGATGGATTTCATCTTGTCAAAGAAGTCCAAAACAATCTCCGCCATCGGTAACGCATAAGTGAGTTTGACCTGACGACCGAGGTAATTCATATCCATCTGAATGCCTCGCTTACCCACACACAAGGTAATGATTGCACCCACATACTCTTGAGGTATATACAAATTGACCGTCACGATAGGCTCAAGAATCGTATTAATCTTGCTGGCCTCTGGCATCTTTGACGGATTGTCGACGGACACAATCGTGCCATCGGATTGCTCTACTTGGTACACCACCGTTGGCGCGGTAGTGATAAGATTCATGCCGTACTGACGCTCTAAGCGCTCTTGCACAATCTCCATGTGCAGCAAACCCAAGAAACCGCAGCGGAATCCAAAGCCAAGAGCCTGCGACACCTCTGGCTCATATAGGAGCGAAGCATCGTTTAACTGAAGCTTCTCTAAAGATTCACGCAGCTGATCGTACTCACTCGACTCCACTGGATATAAACCAGCAAAAACTTGAGGCTTTACTTCTTTAAAACCAGGTAACGGCTCAGCGGCGGGTACTCGGCCTTGCTGTCCAGGAGAATGCGTAACCGTATCGCCAACTTTGGCAGCTTTTAATTCTTTAATACCGGCAATCACAAAGCCTACTTGACCGGCAGATAACTCTGGACGATCCACCGACTTCGGACTAAACACACCGACGTGCTCGACTAAATGGCTTGAACCATTTGCCATTAAGGTAATTTTTTCCTTTGGCTTTAAGGTGCCATTAACTACCCGTATAAGCATGACAACGCCAACGTAGTTGTCAAACCAGGAATCAATAATCAACGCTTGCAATGGATCTGTCGCGCTGCCTTTTGGCGGCGGCACCTTAGCAATCATTTCTTCGATGACATCCTCAACACCCAAGCCAGTTTTGGCTGAGCAGGTTACCGCTTCAGAGGCATCAATGCCGATCACATCTTCAATTTCTTTTTTGGCGCGATCAGGGTCAGCTTGCGGCAAGTCAATCTTATTGAGGACCGGCACAACTTCGACGCCGAGCTCAAGCGCCATATAACAGTTAGCAACAGTTTGAGCTTCGACACCTTGACTTGCATCCACCACCAGCAATGCGCTCTCACAAGCAGACAAAGAGCGACTTACCTCATAGGAAAAGTCGACGTGCCCCGGGGTATCAATCAGATTAATGTTGTAAATCTTGCCGTCTTTAGCTTTGTAATTTAAAGCTGCAGTCTGCGCCTTAATGGTGATGCCACGCTCACGCTCAATATCCATTGAGTCAAGAACTTGAGCTTCCATTTCGCGATCAGAAAGACCGCCACAAAGTTGAATAATGCGATCAGCAAGCGTCGATTTGCCGTGATCGATATGGGCGATGATAGAAAAATTGCGGATTAAATCCATAGCGTCTTAATAGGTCATTCAAAAAACGCCTTGTCAGAACGCACCACAATGATGCGCTGCAAAAAGCCGTCTTAAAGTGATTGTAATGGGTGGCGCCCAAAAGGCGCCTAACCCCATTTTTAAGCCAAAATTAGGGTTATTTTGGCTTAACTGGGATGACCAAGGTGCTATCAGCGCGGCGGATAAAGACCGGAACGGCCTTATTGGCGTCCAACCCCTTCACCAGGGACTCAAACTGCTTCACGCCCGTAATATCGGCATCCGCAATCCGAATAATGACGTCCCCAGGACGGATGCCGGCCCTAGCCAAAGGCCCATCGCCCAAACCAGTGACCTCAACCCCGCCCTTGATATTCAAATCCTTCTTTTTGGCGTCCGAGACATCGCTCACCGCCACTCCAAAAGCATTGGCGCTAGCGCCATTACTTGGGGATGCATCTGGTTTTTTACTGGCTGATGCAGAAGCATCTGTATCGATGACCGTCACCGATAAATCACGAGTCGAACCTTTACGCCAAATTTGAACGTTGGCAGTTGTGCCTGGCTTAGTCTCTCCAACCACCCGAGGCAAATCAGTTGACTTAGAAATATCGCGCCCGTTAAAATTCAAAATGACATCACCAGACTCAATGCCACCTAAGGCAGCAGGACCACCTGGTTCAACATTGCGAACATAGGCGCCGCGAGGTTTACCCAAACCCAAACTTTCGGCCACTTCTTTTGTCATTTCACCTAAAGCAACACCAATGCGACCACGGGCCATCTTTCCGTTAGTACGCAATTGATCTGCAACTCGCATTGCCTCATCAATTGGAATCGCAAATGAAATTCCCATGTAGCCACCAGAGCGACTAAAGATTTGCGAGTTGATGCCAATGACTTGACCTGCGGTATTTAACAGCGGGCCTCCAGAGTTTCCTGGGTTAACCGCAACGTCAGTTTGTATGAAGGGTAAGTAGTCGCCTGTGTCGCGGCTCTTTGCAGAGACAATGCCTGCAGTCACTGTATTCTCAAGGCCAAATGGAGAGCCAATCGCAAGGACCCATTCACCAACACGCACTCTAGAAGAATCTCCCAGCGGCAATCTTGGTAAATCGCGTGCTTCAATTTTGAGAACTGCCACGTCAGTGCGCTTATCCATACCCAACAACTTTGCTTTAAATTCGCGCTTGTCCGTTAAGGTCACATAGATAGTAGTAGCACTTTCAACTACGTGTGCATTCGTCAAAATCAAACCATTCGATTCGATAATGAAACCTGAGCCTACGCCACGATCCGCTTCTTGTGGTTTGCCTGGGCTTGGTTGCGCTTGCTTTGGTCCATTTGGAATTCCTGGAATCGGCACACCGAAGAAACGACGAAAGAATTCCGCTTGGTCTTCAGGCATTCCTGGAATGCCGCCTTGAGTCTGCTGTACTGCGACTTTTTCAGTGGTCCGAATATTTACTACTGCTGGACTGGCGCGCTCAACCAAATCCGCAAAATCAGGAATCGTTACCCGAGGATTTTGTGCGGATGCATTTGGAATAAATGCGACTTGCCCCAGACTCAAAATAGCCAAGAGCGCAATAAAGTGCTTTTTCATAATGCTATAGACCTACTTGGTGAAAACCAACGATGAAGATAAAGAGAATATTAGGTCAATTTGCCGAAAATCAAGGTACCGTTAGTACCCCCAAAGCCAAAATTGTTTTTGACTGCATGGTCAATCTTCACATCCCTAGCGGTATTGGCGCAGTAGTCCAAGTCGCACTCAGGGTCTTGATTGAAGATGTTGATCGTAGGTGGTGATTTCTGGTTATGAAGAGCCAGAATTGTGAAAACAGACTCCAAGCCGCCAGCGCCGCCCAAAAGGTGGCCCGTCATGGACTTAGTGGAGTTGATTAAGGCCTTTTTAGCGTGATCGCCCAAAGCTGCTTTGATTGCTTCGGTTTCATTCTTATCACCAAGCGGTGTAGAAGTTCCGTGAGCGTTCAAATACTGAATTTGGTCTGGATTCAATTTAGCGTCACGCATGGCGTTAACCATACAACGGCGTGGGCCATCCATATTTGGCGCAGTCATGTGATACGCATCGCCACTCATGCCAAAGCCAAGCAGTTCGCAATAAATTTTTGCGCCACGTGCCTTTGCATGCTCATACTCTTCGAGCACGACTACACCAGCACCTTCACCAAGAACAAAACCATCGCGGTCTTTATCCCAAGGACGTGATGCAGTTGCAGGATCATCATTACGTGTTGATAGCGCTCTTGCGGAAGCAAAGCCGCCAACACCTAAGGCAGAAATGGTTGATTCAGCGCCACCAGCAACCATGACGTCAGCATCACCATACTGAATTAAACGAGCAGCCAATCCGATGCTGTGTAAACCAGTAGTACAGGCGGTCACTGCAGCTACGTTTGGACCTTTAAGACCAAACAAAATACTGAGGTGCCCAGAAATCATATTAATGATTGAGCCCGGAACAAAGAATGGCGAGATGCGACGAGGGCCACAAGCTAAAAGCTCTGCACCGGTCTCCTCAATCATTGGCAAGCCGCCAATGCCAGAGCCAACCATTACGCCAACGCGCTCGGCGTTTTGTTCTGTAATCTCTAGACCGCTGTCGCGAATAGCTTGCGTACCAGCAGCAATACCGTAATGGATAAAGGTACCCATATGGCGCACTTCTTTAGCAGAAACATATTCTTCGACATTGAAATCTTTCACTTCTCCAGCGAAATGAACGCTAAGCGGAGTGTAGTCAAACTTCGTGATGGTAGCGATGCCTGATTTGCCCGCGAGCAAATTAGACCAAGCTACATCAACTGAATTACCAACAGGTGAGATGAGACCTAGGCCGGTAACTACTACCCGGCGTCGGCCATTTGATGCTGACACAGTAATACCTAAGCTAGGGAATTAACCCTGAGCTTTTGATTTAGCGAAGTCGATCGCGAGCTGAACTGTGGTGATCTTTTCAGCTTCCTCATCAGGAATTTCGATGCCGAATTCATCTTCCAAAACCATAACCAGCTCAACAGTGTCAAGAGAGTCAGCGCCCAAGTCGTTCACAAAAGAAGATTCATTTTTGATCTCTGCTTCTGCGACGCCTAATTGCTCAGCGACGATTTTCTTAACGCGTTGTTCGATGTTGTCCATTAATTTCCCCAGGGGTTGTAAAAAACGATGAAAAGGATTTTATCAGTTTGGCGGACCGAATTAGCAAATTCGCCTAAAAATGATCAAATTCTTGCTTTGCCGTTAGGCCAAATAGAGTCCGCCATTGACGTGTAGGGTATTCCCCGTAATGTATCCGGCGGCTGGAGAGGCCAAAAATGCCACTGCCTGGGCCACATCCTCAGGACTACCCAGTCTAGCTAACGGAATGTTCACTTTTAGGGCGTTTTGCTGCTCTTCGCTCAGGGCGCGTGTCATATCGGTATCAATAAATCCAGGGGCAACGCAGTTCACGGTGATATTCCGACTGCCAATTTCACGAGCTAAAGCACGGGTCATACCAGAAACACCCGCTTTTGCAGCGGCATAGTTCGCTTGGCCAGGGTTACCCATATGACCAACAATAGAAGTGATATTGATAATGCGGCCACCACGAGCCTTCATCATTGGACGCATAACCGCCTGCGACAGACGGAAAACTGAACTTAAGTTGGTGTCAATCACATCGGTCCACTCGCCACCCTTCATACGCATTGCTAAGTTATCGCGAGTGATGCCAGCGTTATTAACCAAAATATTGATGCCGCCATACTCTTTAACGATCAAATCAATAATTTCTTCGCAAGCGTTCGGCGCAGTCACATTCAATACTTTACCGGCACCGCCCGATGCTTTTAAGCGCTCATCAATTGCTTTTGCTCCACTTTCGGAGGTAGCAGTACCAATCACTTTTGCGCCGCACTTTACTAACTCATCCGCAATCGCCTGGCCAATACCACGTGAGGCGCCAGTTACTAAAGCAATTTGTCCGTTTAAGTCGAGATTCATATTTGTCTTCCGCTGTTTTTTTGTTTCTTTAGATTTCTTTTATCTAGATTTTATTTAAGACTTACTAGAACTTCAATCAAGCTAGCTTCATCAAATACTGGCACACCGGTAACTTGATCATTAATACGCTTAGTCAGGCCAGCCAATACTTTGCCAGGACCACACTCCACTACTTGAGTGATGCCTTGACTAGCCATTGCCTGAATAGTTTCTTGCCAGCGCACTGGCTTCGCAGCTTGGCGCACCAATACATCTTTAATCGCAGCAGGATCATTCAAGATTTCTACATCTACGTTATTGATCACAGGAATAGTTGGAGCTTTAAATTCGATATTTGCCAAGTAGCCTTTGAGTTTTTCAGAGGCTGGTTGCAATAGGGATGAATGGAACGGCGCAGAAACTGGCAAAGGTAAGGCTCGCTTAGCGCCAGCAGCTTTTAATAACTCGCACGCTTTAGCAACAGCATCACTAGCACCTGCAATCACCACTTGTCCTGGTGCATTGAAATTTACCGCCTCTACAACACCACCAGAGGCAGCACTAGCTTCAGCACAAACTTTAATGACGGTTGCATCATCTAAACCCAGAATGGCAGCCATGCCGCCAGTACCAACAGGCACTGCAGTTTGCATTGCCTCAGCACGAAAACGCACCAATGGCACTGCATCTTTAAATGAAATTACGCCTGATGCTACTAATGCTGAGTACTCACCAAGACTATGACCAGCCATGACCTTAGGGGCAGAACCACCAGCAGCTAACCAAGCACGATAAAACGCTACAGCAGCAGTCAACATGACTGGCTGAGTATTGGTAGTCAAGGACAAAGCCTCCGCAGGGCCTTCGGCAATTAATTTGGCAACGTCTTCACCCAAAGCTTCAGAAGCTTCTTGTAATGTTGCGCGTACTTCTGGGCGCTCAGAAATCGAATTGAGCATGCCCACTGATTGGGAACCTTGGCCTGGGAATACAAATGCAAATGTCATGAGATTAATTCGCTAAATAAGAAACTAATAAATGAATAAAAAGAAATAATAAGTTCTTAATACTTGAGAGCTACAGCACCCCAAGCAAATCCGCCGCCAACACCCTCTAATAAGAGATGTTGGCCACGTTGAATTTGGCCAGAACGCACACCGCTATCTAAGGCCAATGATATGGATGCCGCAGAAGTGTTGCCATGCTCATGGACTGTCACAATGACTTTATCCATGGACATACCCATCTTCTTGGCAGTTCCTTCCATGATGCGGATATTGGCTTGGTGTGGCACCAACCAATCGATTTGCTCTGGCTTAAGGTTGGCCTTCTCGAGCGCTTCATGCGCCACTTGCTCCAATACCTTCACAGCCAATTTAAATACCGCTTGACCATCCATGGTCATGAATGGGGAACCATGTACCTTGCCATTGCCAGATCGTCCTGGGACACACAAAATGTCGCGCTGGCTTCCATCAGCATGCAAGGCAGTAGAGAGAATGCCTGGTTCTTTCGAAGCCTCAAGCACTACTGCGCCTGCACCGTCACCAAATAAAACACAGGTGCCACGATCTTGGAAGTCTAGGATGCGCGAAAAAGTCTCCGCACCAATCACCAATACTTTTTTATAGGTTGCAGAACGAATAAACGCATCAGCAATAGCGAGCGCATAAGTGAAGCCAGCACATACTGCCTGGACATCAAAAGCAGCACAAGAAGTGTGTGCACCTAACTTATCTTGCACTACACAAGCGGTACTTGGAAAGCCGCCCAAATGATCTGGCGTAGAAGTGGCCAAAATAATGAGATCTAAATCCTCAGAAGTAATGCCGGCGCTCGCTAAAGCAGCTTGAGAAGCTTTCACTGCGAGATCGCTAGTGAGTTCATTTTCAGCGGCAAAGTGACGCGCAGAAATACCACTGCGAGTGGTAATCCATTCATCACTGGTTTCCAAACCTGTTTTAGCTAAGCGCTCAACCAAATCCTGGTTTGTTAAACGCATTTCCGGAAGATAGCTTCCGGTTCCGGCGATTCTTGCAAAGATGCTCATACTTTTGTCTCTACCACAAAGGCTGCAGCAATACGTTCTACCATGCGATTTTTAGCCGCCTCATAAGCGCGATCTAAGGCAAAGCCAAACGCAAAGCGATCAGCAGCTCCATGGCTCTTAATGACGCAGCCACGTAAACCCAACAATACCGCACCGTTATAACGACGATGATCAACACGCTTGCGCACTCTAAGCAAAGGCACCATTGCGCAAATAGCCATCAATTTAGTTAGCAACGAACGATTAAATTCTTCACGAATCATGCCGCTCATCATTTTTGCTAAACCTTCGCTTGCCTTGAGAACCACGTTACCAACAAATCCATCGCAGACAACAATATCGGCCGTGCCCTTAAAAATATCGTTGCCCTCTACGTTGCCGTAAAAGTTTAAATTGGTTTGACGTAGAAGTTCACTAGTTTGCTTAACAACTTCATTGCCCTTAATGACTTCTTCGCCAATATTCAGGAGGCCAATTGAAGGGTTTTGTTTGCCATCAACAACCTGCACCATAACGTTCGCCATTTGAGCAAATTGAACCAAGTGCATTGGCTCACAGTCTGCATTTGCACCGAGATCCAACATAGTGGTACCGCGCCCCAACTCATTAGGAATGGCAGTAGCAATGGCTGGACGGTCAACGCCCTCAAGGGTTTTCAGGATGTAGCGAGAAATCGCCATCAACGCACCGGTATTGCCGGAAGAGATCACTGCATCAGCAGCACCCTCTTTCACTTGCTCAATCGCAACGCGCATTGAAGAATTTTTTTTACGACGCAAAGCCACCTCGATGGGATCATCCATCAACACAACTTCACTCGCGGGAATAATTTGAATTCGCTCCATCGGAGCTTTTGGGGATTTACTCAAGACTTGCTTGATTAAATCTGGATCACCCACCAAGGCAATCTTCACATCAGAAGAATGTTTTTCTAAAAAATCGCAGGCAGCTGGAACCGTCACGACGACTCCATGATCTCCGCCCATGGCATCAATAGCAAGAGTAACGCTCATAAACTCATTGATTGCTGCAAGTGATTTATCCAAGAAAAAAGCGGCTTTTACTGGAGCCGCTTCTATCTGTTTTGACTAAAAAATTAGTCGTTTTTGGTTTTAACAACTTTACGACCACGATAGTAGCCGTTTGGTGAAATGTGGTGGCGCAAATGAGCCTCACCAGTTGTGGCTTCAACAGCCGTAGCAGGTGCGGTCAAAAAGTCGTGCGCACGATGCATGCCACGTTTGGAAGGTGATTTTTTGTTTTGTTGAACGGCCATATTGAACTCCTAAGCAAGGCGACATTCTAGCATGGAAAAGCATGTAAATGCTTGATTTATCGACAAACCGCACTCAAAACAACAGCTAAAACAGAACCCCTGATTTCAGTTTTTCTTCATATTTTTCAAAATGTTAAAGGGATTTTCACGCTCATTTGAAGCTTCTTCCACCCCCTCATCGCCAAAGGTTGAGGCGTGAGGCTCACAAAATCCCTCTGGGTGCTTAGGAATCAAGGGTAAAGACAGCAAAATCTCATCTTCTATAGTTTCTAGGAGGTTGAAATGCTGGCTAACGACCAGTGGCTCTTGCTCCTCATCCTCCAGAGGGTGGGAATCAGCCTCCTCTTCTGTAGACACCAGGATAAATCGACGACTTTCGTCAAAATCTACCGCGCAATCTTGTAAACAGCGCTGGCAAACCAGGTGTAGATGGCCTTTTAGACCTAAATCCAAAATTTGGCGTGGCTCGCTACCTGGAGAATCTTCAAAATGGGTTCTTACAGACCAATCAAAGCCATCCCCAGGATTGATGACAGAAGCCCCCTCAGCCACCCTTGGCAAGTCTGGGATGCTTAAAAAACCAGACCCTTTATAGGATTGTGGGGCGCAAAAATCCACCTTTTTTAAAGCGCTGGGCTCGGCAGATAGTTCGACTTGAGGTAAAACTTGATTACGATTCATAGCATCAGTCTAAATGAAGGCGCACTAGAAAGCACAGCTAAACATGAGTACCTCCACCAATGCGTCCCAAAATCCAAGCCTCATCTTGGCTTCTACATCCAAATATCGTCGCGAACTTTTAGAGCGTCTGCGCATTCCATTTGAAGTGATTTCACCAAAGGTAGATGAGACACCGCTCACCGGCGAAAGCACTCTTGATTTAGCGCTTCGTCTCGCACACGCTAAAGCAGCGGCTGTTGCAAAAGATTATCCCGATGCCTGGGTGATTGGCTCCGATCAAGTTGCTGATCTTTGTGGTGCCGCTATTGGTAAGCCAGGTGATTTTGAAAGAGCATTAGCCCAACTACAACTCATGCGCGGTCAATCGGTGATTTTTCAAACGGCACTATGCTTAATGAAGGGGAATACGCAAACTACATTGTGTGTTCCTACTGAAGTAACTTTTCGCAAACTTCCCGATAGCGTTTTGGAATCCTACTTGCTTGCAGAAGAACCTTATGATTGCGCAGGTAGCGCCAAGTCAGAAGGCCTTGGAATCAGCCTGCTCGAATCTATTAAGAGTGATGACCCCACTGCGCTAATTGGCTTACCGCTTATTGCTTTAACCGGCTTATTGCGTGATGCAGGTTTTGCAATCCCGCCAAAAAATACTCAGCAGTAAAAAGAAGCAATCAACAGAAAACATCATTCATGACAAAGCTTGGCACTCTTTATTTAGTTCCCAACACCCTAGGTGATGATGCTCGTGTCGAGCAATTACCATGGGTGCTTCCTAGCGAAACTATTGCGCAATCGGCCAAACTAAAATACTGGATTGTGGAAGACACAAAAACAGCGCGTGCTTTATTAAAATCGATTGACAGCGTTTCTCCATTGGCCTGCTCAATTCAAGAAATTACTGCGATGCTGATGGCCTGTTTAAATTCTTTAGCGCCACAAAGCTTGCTTTGTCTTGGCGTAGATCTGAGTCTGAAATGATTACAACGCTGTCGATTGCGGACTGGCGCAAGCGCTATCCGAATGAAGCTGCATGCGCCTCATTACAAAATAGGCCAACTGTATTTCTACTGTTGGCCTAACTTGATAAGCTCTGTTGAGCCCTGATTTTTGCTGACTTACTGAGGTCTGGCGTTTTTACTAAAGCCTTACCAGCAGCGGCACCAGCCTCGGCACCAAAGCGCTTAGCAACACACTCCGCAAAGTTTTCTTTCATGGTGTAGTCAAGCACATCTGGCGCCTTGAAAACATCACGCGCCACTGTATCCACTGTGCCGTAGCCATCCACCAAACCAATCTTCACAGCTTGCTCGCCGTTCCAAATGCGGCCAGAGAATAAATCAGTAGATTCTTTTAAGCGAGCACCACGTCCTTCTTTAACTGCTGCAATAAATTGCTGATGAATTTCATCAATCATGGTTTTCACCATTTCAACTTGCTTAGGATCTTCTTTGCTAAATAATGGATCCATCATGCCCTTGTTGGAGCCCGCGGTAATCATGCGACGTGTGACGCCCAACTTATCCATTAAACCGGTAAAGCCCTCCATGATGACGCCGATAGATCCAACCAGGCTCGCTTTATCCACCAAGATTTGATCGGCAGCAACGTAATAACCACCCGAGGCGCAAATATCTTCAACTACGACATAGAACGGCTTATTGGGATACAACTTACGCAAGCGGTGAACTTCATCATTGATCATTCCAGCCTGAACTGGAGAGCCGCCAGGGCTATTGATTCTCATGACAACACCAGCACTATTTTCATTCTCAAATGCAGCTGCCAATGAGGAATTGATGCCCATGGCATTAGCCATTGAACTAGATGAAATCTCACCCTCTAGCGTTACCAAAGCGGTATGCTTTTCCATATCCATATCCATATTCATGCCACGACCTGGCAAATGAAAATCAAATACAGATAGTAAGGCCGCAATAATCACTAGCAAGGTGAGGATGCGCAATACCACCCTCCAGCGACGCGCTTTGCGTGTCTCTTTTAAATTCTCTAATAACAAATGCTCAAGAGCCTGACGCTCCCAATTCGGATTTGAGTTGTTTTCCATCATTTAATTCCTTTGCTTGCCTGCTTACTTGCTAATTCAATTACTACATTACAAATTCTGTTTAAGCCATTGCGCAAGTTCAGCAACATCATTGACGTGCGCCAATGACTGCGAGGTCTTGAGCGTTTCAGGTGGATGCGCCCCATAGGTAACCGCTACCGCATCGACACCAGCATTGGCCGCCATATCCAAGTCATGAGTCGTATCTCCAATCATGAGCATGCGCCGAGTAGGCACTTGAGTGACATCCGATAGCTCCAACAACATCCCTGGATGCGGTTTAGAAAAGGATTCATCTGCCGTGCGCGTTTCATGGAAAAGATGCCCAATTTGATGATGCTTTAAAGAGCGATCTAGCCCCACGCGAGATTTGCCAGTTGCCACCCCCAATAAGTACTGATCATCGCGGAGCTTTTCTAGTAATTCACGAATACCAACAAAGAGGTCTAACTCATGATCTTTTGCAAGGTAGTGATAGCGAAAACGATCGGTGAGCTTTTGAAAATGAATCGGCTCAATCCGCGGCACCGCTCTTCGCAAAGAATCCTGAATACCCAAACCAATCACCGAACTCGCCAAAGTATCGTCCGGCGCCTTGAACCCTAAATCACGGCAAGCTTGCTGAATGCAATACACAATGGTTGGCGTGGAATCCATAATGGTTCCATCCCAGTCCCACACAATCAGGTCATAACGGCGATCTGCTTTATTCACTGGAGACATCTTGAGTTAATGGTGGGAAGTTTTTCATCATGGCAGCAAACTCTGATGGCAACGGTGACTCTATGCGCATCTTTTCACCAGTGCGTGGATGAGTAAAGCCGGCAAGATGGGCATGCAGATACAAACGTTTTGATTTAATCAGTTTGTCTAAGTCTTCAAAGCCGTATTTATCGTCACCCAAAATGGCGTGCCCTAACTTTTGTAGATGCACCCTAATCTGATGGGTACGACCAGTCTTTAATTGCGCCTCAGCCAATGTAATAGCTGCATCTTCTCGCTTCATGGACTTGATGACGCGCAAAGCAGTATGACTTGGCAACCCATCTGGGTCGACACGAACACGGCGCTCTCCATTGGGCAGCAGATATTTATGCAATGGATATTTGAGTTGCATGACCTGCGCACCTTGCACAATTTCACCATGTGCAAGCAAGTAATAGCGCTTATCTGTTTGACCTTCACGAATTTGGCGATGCAACTCCACCAAGGCGCTACGCTTTTTTGCCAACAACAAAACACCTGAGGTATCTCGGTCTAAGCGATGCACTAACTCCAAGAACTTAAGCTCAGGACGGGTAATCCGTAAGGTTTCAATAACGCCCAGCGCAATTCCGGAACCGCCATGCACGGCTAATCCGGCAGGTTTATCCACTATTAAGAGCGCCTCGTCCCCAAAAAGGATGGGCATTTTGTCTGAATAGCCTCGCGCCCGAGATTTGGTTTGGGCGGTATTAACAGCCGCCATTTGGGATGGCTCAGCAATCCGGACTGGGGGTAAACGGACCACATCACCCTCAATGAGGCGAGTTGTGGGTTCTGCCCGTTTTTTATTCACCCGCACCTCGCCAGACCGAATAATTCGGTAAACATGGCTTTTAGGGACCCCTTTGGCCCAACGCAATAGATAGTTGTCTAAGCGCTGGCCAGCCTCTTCCGGGCCAATAGTCTGCAAATGGACTGCGGCTGGGGCTTTAGTTTGGGCTGCTTTTGGCTTGGATACTGGGTCGGGTTTCATGATTTATCTCTCTGGCCACCTCGACAGAGGATAACAAGGGACTCAACGATACCCCATTGTCATTCAACTTGTGCCATATAATCAACGCTCTAGCCAATTTATTGGCCCAAGACCAACCTAAAGTCAGGTTTAAATCGTGGAGCTTGGAGTCGCCCTTTAATATAGACTCCCGGGGTTGCCCCTCCCCCGTTGTAATGAGGCGCAGGGTTGGTGTGCCGTATGCCGCGACCCGCGATTAGAAGACAGTTTTCAGGCGCGCGCCTGCATTGATGACCTAAAGGAAGGAGGTCTCTGCGGCGATCGTCAAGTGTGGCACCGAATTAACCAAGCGTTAACTTGGTGAACTAAGCAAAAAATGAGATTTGCATGAACCACACTCTTAAACCGCACAAGGCTCAGTCCTTAGCGGTACTTAACGCCCCTCCCCCGTTGTAATGAGGCGCAGGGTTGGTGTGCCGTATGCCGCGACCCGCGATTAGAAGACAGTTTTCAGGCGCGCGCCTGCATTGATGACCTAAAGGAAGGAGGTCTCTGCGGCGATCGTCAAGTGTGGCACCGAATTAACCAAGCGTTAACTTGGTGAACTAAGCAAAAAATGAGATTTGCATGAACCACACTCTTAAACCGCACAAGGCTCAGTCCTTAGCGGTACTTAACTTGTCCCCTAACGCTAGCGCGCAACGACGCCCTCCCCCATAGGAGAGTGTTATGAAACGCATGTTGTTTAATGCAACTCAACAAGAAGAGTTGCGAGTTGCCATCGTTGATGGTCAAAAACTCATTGATATCGATATCGAAGCTGCCGGTCGTGAACAACGCAAAGGCAATATCTACAAAGGTGTTATTACCCGCATTGAACCCTCCCTGGAGGCTTGCTTTGTCAATTACGGTGAAGAACGCCACGGCTTTTTACCATTCAAGGAAGTTGCCCGTAGTTACTTTAAAGAGGGTATCGACGTCCGCAATGCATCCATTAAGGATGCCTTGCGCGAAGGTCAAGAAATCATTGTTCAGGTAGAAAAAGAAGAGCGTGGCCAAAAAGGCGCCGCCCTCACCTCCTTTATCTCCCTGGCAGGCCGTTATTTGGTATTGATGCCAAATAACCCACGCGGAGGCGGTGTATCCCGTCGCATTGAAGGCGAAGACCGTCAAGAGTTGCGTGAAGCCATGGTGTTATTACCCGCATTGAACCCTCCCTGGAGGCTTGCTTTGTCAATTACGGTGAAGAACGCCACGGCTTTTTACCATTCAAGGAAGTTGCCCGTAGTTACTTTAAAGAGGGTATCGACGTCCGCAATGCATCCATTAAGGATGCCTTGCGCGAAGGTCAAGAAATCATTGTTCAGGTAGAAAAAGAAGAGCGTGGCCAAAAAGGCGCCGCCCTCACCTCCTTTATCTCCCTGGCAGGCCGTTATTTGGTATTGATGCCAAATAACCCACGCGGAGGCGGTGTATCCCGTCGCATTGAAGGCGAAGACCGTCAAGAGTTGCGTGAAGCCATGACTCAATTAGAAGTAGCAGACGGCATGAGCATCATTGCTCGTACCGCTGGCATTGGTCGCGACGCGACAGAATTGCAGTGGGACTTAAGTTACCTCATGCAGTTATGGAAAGCGATTGATGAAGCTGCCAAAGGTAACTCAGCACCGCTATTGATCTACCTCGAATCTAGCTTAGTGATTCGCGCTATTCGCGATTACTTCCAGCCAGATATTGGCGAGATCCTCATCGATACCGATGACATCTACGAACAAGCTGCAGCATTTATGTCTGTGGTGATGCCTGACAATTTGCCAAGAGTAAAGCGGGGACTTAAGTTACCTCATGCAGTTATGGAAAGCGATTGATGAAGCTGCCAAAGGTAACTCAGCACCGCTATTGATCTACCTCGAATCTAGCTTAGTGATTCGCGCTATTCGCGATTACTTCCAGCCAGATATTGGCGAGA
Organism: Polynucleobacter necessarius; assembly: GCF_900096755.1. Classification (NCBI taxonomy): domain Bacteria; kingdom Pseudomonadati; phylum Pseudomonadota; class Betaproteobacteria; order Burkholderiales; family Burkholderiaceae; genus Polynucleobacter; species Polynucleobacter necessarius. The sequence goes on along the minus strand of NZ_LT615227.1, from coordinate 1,021,932 downwards.
TCCTCATCGATACCGATGACATCTACGAACAAGCTGCAGCATTTATGTCTGTGGTGATGCCTGACAATTTGCCAAGAGTAAAGCGCTATCAAGATGATGTGCCTTTGTTCTCACGCTTCCAAATTGAGCATCAAATTGAAACTGCGTACTCACGCACTGTGCCATTGCCATCTGGCGGCGCAATCGTGATCGACCACACTGAAGCTTTGGTTTCTGTGGACGTTAACTCTGCACGCGCAACTCGTGGCTCCGATATTGAAGAGACTGCAACTCGCACGAACTTAGAGGCTGCCGATGAAATCGCTCGTCAAGCACGTTTACGTGACCTGGGCGGCTTGATCGTGATCGACTTCATTGATATGGAATCGAGCAAAGCACAGAAAGATGTTGAGAATCGTTTGCGCGATGCGCTGCGCCATGACCGTGCACGCGTATTGAAGAGACTGCAACTCGCACGAACTTAGAGGCTGCCGATGAAATCGCTCGTCAAGCACGTTTACGTGACCTGGGCGGCTTGATCGTGATCGACTTCATTGATATGGAATCGAGCAAAGCACAGAAAGATGTTGAGAATCGTTTGCGCGATGCGCTGCGCCATGACCGTGCACGCGTTCAGATGGGCAAGATCTCCAAATTTGGTTTGATGGAAATGTCCCGCCAACGTTTGCGCCCAGCCTTGTCTGAAGGCAGCCATGTAACCTGCCCACGTTGTAACGGCACTGGCCACATCCGTGATACCGAATCCTCTGCATTGCAAGTTCTGCGCATCATCCAAGAAGAGGCAATGAAAGAGAACACAGCAGCTATTCATACTCAGGTTCCAGTCGAAGTGGCTGCGTTCCTCTTGAATGAAAAACGTGCTGAAGTTATCAAGATCGAGACTCGCTTCAAAGTGAACGTCTTGATGGTTCCAAACAAGCACCTAGAAACACCACATTACAAGTTAGAGCGTTTACGTCACGATGACCCACGTCTGGATGACCAAAAGGCCAGCTATGTAATGGCTGAAGAAGCAGCTCGTGAACTCGAGACAGACACAACAGTGAGCAAAAAGGATGCTGACGTTAAAGTACGTCCTGAAGCTACTGTAAAAGGTATTACGCCAACTCAGCCTGCGCCAATTAGTCAGCCACGCCCTGTGCGCGCTGAAAAAGCGGCGACCGAAAGCTCTGGTGGTTTCTTTGGCTTCATTAAGAAGCTCTTCTCCTCATCTCCAGCGGCAGAAGAGAAACCAGCGCCAAGCAATAATCGTGGCCGCAATCAAGGCCGTAATGGCGGTGACCGTAACCGTGGCCGCAATCGTCGCGGTGATCGCAATGGTGATCGCAATGGTGATCGCAATGGTGATCGCGCTGAGCGTCCGGCAGCAAATGCAGCCAAAGGTGCAGCTACTGAAGGCGGTAACAACAACCGTAACGGCACTCGCAACCAAGCTAACCCAGCCGCTGTAACTCCAGCTACTGAAGCAGCTCCAGGCAGCGAAGCAACTCCTGGCGCCGAAGGCGAAGAGCGTCGTGGTCGTGGACAACGTGGTGAGCGCACTGAGAATGGCGAAGCAAATAACAATGTAGCGCCTACATCAGTCAACACTTCAACAGCTGTATCAGCTAGCCCATTTTCAGGCCCTCCTATTGGTATGGCTGGCGCATCTGCCTCGATGCCGATTCAGAACATCGCCAACAGTTTTGGCAATGCAAAACCTGCTGCAGAAAAACAAGAGCGACAAGAGCGTGCGCCGCGTGCGCCGCGTGCGCCGCGTGCGCCGCGTCAATCTAATCGCCCTGCACAAGGATCTGCTCCTGCTGCATCAACCTCTCCAGCAGCATCAACTCCAGCACCAGTTGCTGCAGTTGTAGCTCCGGCTCCTATTGGTATGGCTGGCGCATCTGCCTCGATGCCGATTCAGAACATCGCCAACAGTTTTGGCAATGCAAAACCTGCTGCAGAAAAACAAGAGCGACAAGAGCGTGCGCCGCGTGCGCCGCGTGCGCCGCGTGCGCCGCGTCAATCTAATCGCCCTGCACAAGGATCTGCTCCTGCTGCATCAACCTCTCCAGCAGCATCAACTCCAGCACCAGTTGCTGCAGTTGTAGCTCCGGTAGAAGTCATTGCTAAACCTGCACCCGAACTTCCTAAAGTTGCCTTCCAGGCACTTGAAGAAACGCCTTTGCATAGCGTTGTCCAGTCTGCCGGAATGATCTGGGTAGCTACTGATTCATCAAAGCATGCAGAAGCACAAAGTCAAATCCAGGCAGAGCCTGCTGCTCACAACTTAGGCAGAGCGCCCAAGCCTGCAGCTAGCCTTCCTGATGGCCCTATGGTTTTAGTTGAAACCGGCGGCCAAGAAAAAACGGTTTAAGCCATCTAAAGCTTTTTCTCCAGACCGTCATTTATCCCACAAGGATATTTGGCGGTTTGGCAGAAACCCCGTTTCACAGCCATAATTGAGAACATGGTTGAAAAAGCAATTCCAAAAGTAATCCCTATTCGCATTGATGAAGGCAAAGGACTTGTGCCGCCGTCTATTGGCACTGAGCTTGTCAAGCCTCATGGCCGGACAACAGATACTCGCGGCAGGGTTTTACGTGACCTACGCATCTCCGTAACGGACCGCTGCAATTTCCGCTGCACGTACTGCATGCCTAAAGAAGTATTTGATCAAAATTACCCATACCTCTCTCACAAAGAATTGCTCAGCTTCGAAGAAATTACTAGACTGACTTCAATTTTTGCCACATTAGGCATTGAAAAAATTCGCCTTACTGGTGGAGAGCCACTACTTCGTAAAAACCTAGAGATTCTGATTAAGATGTTAGCCAAGGTTCGCTCTTTAGAAAACAAACCACTAGATCTCACCTTAACTACGAATGGCAGCATCTTGCGCAAGAAGGCTGCTGCGCTAAAAGCAGCCTTTATCAATGCCGCCCATTCTTTGGGCGCGACCGCCCGCCAAAATAAGACCGGTAATGTGCTCAGCCAGAATCATTAGCCACCAATGTAAGACATTTCGACCTTGCGATTACCGGTCGATGGGTTTGCTTTCTGCGATCCTCGGATCTCTGAGTAGTGATCATTACGCTGTGCCCAAGTATTCATGACAGCAATAGCAATTTCTAAATCACTTTTTCCTGAGCGCAGTAAGGTTTTGAAATCAAATCCTTCGTTCGCAAATAAGCAGAGATACATTTGGCCATCAGTGGAAATACGAGCGCGTGTGCATTCGTGACAGAAGGTTTGAGTCACGCTAGAGATCACGCCAACCTCACCGGAGCCATCCACATAGCACCAGCGTTGAGCAACTTCACCTGTGTAATTGGCTTCAATGGGTTCTAGCGGAAAGTGCTCATGAATTCTGGCAATCACTTCCTTAGAGGGAAGTACCTGTTCCATATTCCAGCCGTTAGAACTGCCAACATCCATGAATTCAATGAAGCGCAGAATGACGCCGCTAGCCTTAACTTAAAGTGCTTGGCCATAGCAACGATCTCGTGATCATTAGTGCCTTTTTTGACGACCATGTTTACTTTGATATTTTTAAAACCAACTTCTTGGGCGGCTTTAATTCCATCTAACACATCGTTGACTGGAAAATCGACATCATTCATTTTTTTGAAGATATCATCATTTAGACCATCAAGACTGACTGTTAATCTTTGTAGAAAGGCTTAATCCCTTTCTTATAAAAGCCTTTGATTGAATCCACGATTACTCGACTCAAACCTCAAGTTGGCCCCATTGTCATTAATGCTAATCGCAATATCACGAAGTACGCAGCCTATGGCTACGCCGTGATCATGGATGAGACACCCGACTTTTCAGGGCCATTAGCCGGCTTCTCGGTAGGTCTCAAAGCATGCAAAACCCGCTACCTCCTCACAACACCTTGTGATTCGCCACTGCTCCCAAAAGATCTGGCGGCCAAACTAACTCAGGAGATGGAGCAAGGCGACTTTCAAATTGTTTACGCATCTACGACAGAATCGGATGGCAAGGTATGGGCGCAGCCCGTGTTTTGCTTGATGCGCGCCGATGTATTGTATTGCCCTCACTGGAAGCCTTCCTTGCAAAAGGGGATCTTAAAATTGATCATTGGTTTAAAGAGTTACGCAACAGCACAGTAATGTTTGAGGATGCTAGCGCTTTTGCAAATATCAATACGCCAGAGGAGTTAAAGCATTTGGAGGAAACCTTCGTATGAGTCTTTCACCAAACAAACGATCCTATTCTCCTAACCTCATCACTACATGTTGATGAAGCACGAAAAGCGATTGCCAAGCTCGTCGATGAGCTCATCAAGACATCAGCATCCAATGATGGCGTTTCTGAGATTGAAACAGTCTCTTTAGATCAAGCAATCAATCGCATTCTGGCTACAGACCTACTTTCGCCGATAGACGTTCCTGCAGCAGATAACTCTGCCATGGACGGCTTTGCATTTAATGGCAAGTGCCTTGAAACAAAAGACAGTGGAATCGCCCTGGCGGGTAAGCCTTATGAAGGCAGCATCGGCCCTGGTGAATGCCTCAAAATCATGACTGGCGCCCTCATGCCAGCTGGTTGCGATACCGTCATTCCTCAGGAGCTCGTCAGCACACAAGACCAGCACAGTATTACATTTCAGCAAAACCAATTAAAGCCGGGCAATAACCGTCGCTTGCGTGGCGAAGATCTACAAAAGGGAAAGCCCGCGATTGCTGCGGGTCGTTTATTGCGTCCCTCTGATATTGGTTTAGCAGCATCATTGGGAATTGCAACACTGCCAGTAAAACGCAAACTCAGGGTTGTCATCCTGTCATCAGGAGATGAGCTTTGTGCCCTCGGTCAACCTTTGGTGTCTGGCAGTATTTATGACAGCAATCGCTATAGCCTCACCGGACTGCTCAACCGTCTCAATATGGAGATTGTGGATTGCGGCATCGTGCGTGATGACCCTTCCTCGCTGAAAGCAGCATTTATTGATGCCTCAACTAAAGCAGATGTATTGATTTCTTCTGGCGGCGTGTCTGTCGGAGAAGCCGACTTCACCAAGCAAATCATGCAAGAACTAGGAGACGTAGGCTTCTGGAAGATTGCGATGCGTCCAGGACGGCCCATGGCCTTTGGGACACTCAAAGCAGTGCCTGGAAAATCCTGCTCAACTTTATTCTTTGGCTTGCCGGGTAACCCGGTTGCCGTAATGGTCACCTTCTATCAATTTGTGCGCGCCGCCCTTTTGCAACTCAACGGGGCCAGCCAAACAGAGCCCACTCTAATGCAGGCCATCTCGGTAGAGCCTATTCGGAAAAAAGCTGGGCGTACAGAGTTTCAGCGCGCCATCTTGGGGCGCAATGCGGAAGGCAGGCCAACGGTCAAAATTACTGGCAGCCAAGGAGCGGGCATTTTGCGCTCAATGAGTGAGGCGAACTGCTTTGTCATTCTGGGCCATGACCAAGAAAATATTGCCGCTGGAGACTGGGTGGATATAGCGCTTTTTGATGGACTGCTTTAAGATTGCGTCATTATGAAACTTAGCAAAAAAGAACTTGTATTTCTAGATCCAGCACACACTGCCAAAACCTTAGTATTGGTTTACCTCTGCTTCTCCGTTCCAATCGTTTTATTGGCGCTGTTTGTTGCCTTTATTCGTGACGGTGCAATCCCTGGCTTTACAGTGCTCTCCGCTTTAATTCTGAATGCCTTACTAGGTTTTGGCCTGTTGTGGATTGCTTGCGAGGTTTACAACTGGGTAGCCGGGAAATTCGGTGGCATTGAATTAGCCCTGCGCGATCTCCCCGAAGAAATCGACGCTGAGTAAATTCGCAAACTTCAATCAATAAAGCCGAGCATGACTCGGCTTTATTTTTTATCTGTCGAACTAACTTGATTAAGTCTTTAGCGCTTCAGCATTGATTAAGCTCGGCGGCTTTTTGCCATCTAATGCAGCACGTAAGTTTTCTATAGCCAAATCCACCATAGATAGCCCTACGAGTCTTTTCTGTTGCGCTAGCAATATGTGGAGCCAGAACAACATTGCTCAATTGGAGCAATTCCGGATGAACCGAAGGCTCACCTTCAAATACATCGAGACCAGCAGCAAAAATCTTCTTTTCTTTCAGTGCTTGCGCCAAAGCCGCATCATCCACAATACCCCCGCGAGCAATGTTTATGAGGGTTGCAGTGGGTTTCATAAGTGCGATTTCTGCTGCACCAATGGTGTGATGACTCTGTGCTGTGTATGGCAGAACCAAAACGACATGATCAGCAGTACGCAGCAACTCTTCCTTGGAAACATACATTGCGCCACAAGCATTTTCATCAGCATCTGATAGATGGCTACGGTTGTGATAAATCACATTCATGCCAATGATGCCAACAGTGATGCAAATCCATACCCAATGGGTTGTTCACAATCGACCACTTATCCCATTTGCCCGCCCTTACCCAATGCTCAGACTCTGTAATGCGGCGCGCAGTAGCCATTAGCAATGCAAAACCAAAGTCAGCAGTTGTGTCGGTCAATACGTCTGGCGTATTGGTTGCCATCACACCAGCTGCGGTAATGGCAGGTACATCAAAATTGTTATAGCCCACAGAGATATTGGCCACCACCTTTAAATCTTTTGCATTGGCCAAAGCCTCAGGGAAAATAGCCCTAGCTACAAGAATTTTGGGCTTTTGGCTGCCAGTTTGCGGGGTAACTTGTGTATTCATAAGGGGAACTTTACCTCAAGTAAATTAACCCTTTAGCCTGAAAATTAGGCTAATTCGGCTAAAATTGAGGTTTTACAACTTAGCAAGCTCGAATTTAGGGTCCTTAAAATAAAACCGCTATGACTTACGTTGTTACCGAATCCTGCATCCGCTGCAAATACACTGACTGCGTTGACGTTTGCCCAGTTGACTGCTTCCGCGAAGGCCCTAACTTTCTCGTAATCGATCCAGACGAATGTATTGATTGTGCAGTTTGCGTTCCAGAGTGCCCGGTAAATGCAATTTATGCAGAAGATGATGTTCCTGGCGATCAACAGGCATTTATCAAGCTCAATGCTGATCTATCGCCTTCTTGGAAGTCCATCACCAAATCTAAATCCGCTCTACCTGAAGCCGAAGAATGGAAAGACGTTAAAAATAAACTGGATCAGTTAGTAAAGTAAGAGCCTTTATCAGTCGATGCAAGACCTATTGCATCGATCTTAATAGCCCCGTTAAAGTTTTGAACTAGGTCTTTAGAAATCTAAATAAGCCAATACATCTATGCGCCAATATCACGATCTCATGAAAGAAGTCCTAGCTAAGGGCGTCAATAAATCCGATAGAACTGGTACTGGTACCGTCTCAGTGTTTGGCCATCAAATGCGCTTTAACTTGGCAGATGGTTTCCCGATGGTGACGACCAAGAAGCTACACCTTAAATCGATCATTTACGAATTACTCTGGTTTCTCAAAGGCAGCACTGATAACAACTGGCTTAAAGATCGCGGCGTATCCATTTGGAATGAATGGGCTGCCCCAGACGGCGATTTAGGCCCAATCTATGGCTATCAATGGCGCTCTTGGCCAGCCCCAAACGGGAAGCACATCGACCAAATCTCCGAAGTCGTTGAGACCATCAAGAAAAATCCAGACTCACGTCGCATCATTGTTTCCGCCTGGAACGTTGCTGATATAACTCGCATGGCTTTGGCTCCATGCCACGCCTTCTTTCAGTTTTATGTGGCTGATGGCAAATTGTCATGCCAGCTCTATCAGCGTAGTGCTGATATTTTCTTGGGCGTTCCTTTTAATATCGCTAGCTATGCATTGCTTACCCATATGATGGCGCAACAGTGCAACTTAGAGGTGGGCGATTTTATTTGGACCGGTGGTGATTGCCACTTGTATAGCAACCATCTCGAACAAATCGATCTCCAGCTTTCTAGAGACTTCTTCCCGTTGCCTAAGTTGAATATTTTGCGTAAGCCTGACTCGATTTTTGACTATGAGTTCGAAGATTTTGAGATTGTTGGCTATGAATCACATCCCCACATCAAGGCTCCTGTAGCCATTTAAGAACAACGCCATGACTCAGCCTGCCATCTCCATGATCGTTGCGCGTTCGCGCAATCACGTAATCGGTCGTGATAACCAGATGCCCTGGAAGATCTCAGCGGATTTGCAATTCTTTAAGCGCGTTACGATGGGCCACCCTGTCATCATGGGCCGCAAGACTTGGGAATCCATTGGCCGCCCTTTGCCAGGACGTCGCAATATCGTCGTAACTCGCAATAAAGATCTTGAGCTTACAGGCGCTGAGGTTGTGCACTCTCTAGATGAAGCTCTCAACTCTCTAAATGAATTTCCACGTGTATTCGTGATTGGCGGAGAGCAGCTTTTTAAACAAACCTTTGATAAAGCCGATCGCCTCTACATCACTGAAATTGATATGGATGTCGATGGTGGTGACACCTTCTTTGAGGTTCCAAATGAATCAGAGTGGAAGGCCGTTGAACGCACCCCAGGATCAGAAGGCGACATTACTTTTAACTTTGTAACGCTAGAAGAGCGAAAATAAAGTACCGCATAAGATTCAACTGAAATGTTGAATCAATGAATAAGGGCTCCTAGGAGCCCTTATTTTTTACTGCACAATAATCTTGGAGTCTTTTGCAATTTGAGATAAAAACTCGAGCTGCTTTCTTTGCGTCATACCAGCACGAATCGCTGGTTTAGCCTGCTCAAAGGTTGGCGGCTTACTAGATTTTTTATCTTCCAGCTTGATCAAATACCAAGCCTGTTGAACCTGAATAGGGGCTTGTGATACCTGACCTTTAGCTAGATTCATCAATACCGCACCGATTTGCGGGCCGACCTGTCCAGGCTGAACCCAACCAACTGCTCCACCCTGAGCTTTATTAGGGGTCAAAGAAGCACTCTTAGCGACCTTATCAAAAGCTTCGCCCTTTTTAATTCTGTTTAAAGCAGCTTGGGCATCCGCCTCGCTTGCTACAGCAATATCACTGATCTTGTATTCCACAATCGCGCCCTGTGGCCCAAGCGAAGCAATTTCTTTGTTGTATTCAGCTTGTACATCGGCATCGGAAATTGGATTCTTGGCCATGTATGTAGAAAGCTCAAGATCGGCCAAATAATTTTGACGAATGAGTGCCAACTGACTGTTTGCCTTTTCCGAATTCGCTAAGCCATCCTTTTCAGCCTGCTGGGACAAGAGGAATACTTCGATAAATTTTTGCACTACAGCCTTGTGCAGCTCAGGAGAATCTTTCTGACCCTGAGATAGCGCCATCTTAATTCCCTGCTCCACCATGTTATTAGTAATGATGGCTCCATTTACGGATGCGGCCGCATTAAGCGGCAAACCACTTTGCTGTGCATAGAGGGGGCGGCAGTAAATGCGCCCGACAAAATCGCTCCAGCAAGCATGCTGATCATTTTTGGCTTAAGGAAGGAAATCAAGGGTTTCATGAATAAAGTCTTTCTAAAAAGTAGACCCAATAGTAACAGGAGAGGGTCGTCAGCAAGCCCTAGCCACAGTAGAATAAAAACATGTGTGTTCAATACCTCACCACGGCCAACATTGATTGGGTCAAAAATCATTTTGACCTTGATCTTCCCGTTGCCGCCGCTCACGATGTATTTCCAACCTATCCTGGGGCCATTGTGCTGAAGAGCCACAATACTGGCCGTACTGCTATCGGCCTGGCTCGATTTGGCTTAATTCCATCCTGGGCAAAAGACGAAGAGTTTGGTCGAAAAACCTTCTTATAGAAACGCATGGTCAAAGCGTCATTACGCTCTGACTTTAGCCGATACGTTTTATGAACCCAACTATGAAACAGGTAAAGCGGTACGAACGGGAATCAAACAATCGAATGGTGAACCTATGGCGATTGCATCCATATGGGACACCTGGACAGAACCCGAAACCGGTGAATTGATCGTGTCATTTTCAATGTTAACTATTGATGCTAGCGAACATCCGATCATGAAACGTTTTCATAAACTAGAAGACGAAAAGCGCACCATACATAGTGCCAATGAGGCCTGAGTTATTTAGCGATTGGTTAAACGCAAGCCCAGATACCGCTCATTCCTTACTGCAGCTCAGTTCGATTCCAGATCTCGAAATTGCTTAAGTCAGCTTTATATAAGCTCTCGACTTAAAAACTGATAGCAGGGCTCGAAGGCTGATAGGGTTCCGCTGACTCAGTCTCGAGTGCCTCAGCCTCATCCTCACCTTCAGGGTTGTTGTAAAACTTAGAATCTAAAGTGGGTTTTTGTCTTAAGTTCATCTCCTGGGCATTTGGCGCAACTGGACCAAAAGGGCCTTCTACCGGCGATATCAGCTGATGATTAAACTCATTAATTTGCTGCGCTGAATACGGAGAAAAGGTCTGCATGCCTTGATTTACTGGGGTTTGAGCCAGCACTGAAGCACTCAACAAGAAAGGGGCGCTACACAAACTTAAATAGAGTGATTTCATCAATTCATTGTAGGTGAATATTGAAACAGAGCTCAATACCAATGCATTACCGTCTATTCAGCATGTAATTTTTATATTAATTACAATATTCACATGAAATTTTTTAGATCACTTGCTTTTGCCTCGATGGCCCTGCCGTTTACTGCGCTGGCAATTGATTTACAACCGAATGATATCGTATGCCCCCATACCAGGTAAAAATCATGCAATGATCAGTTATCTCAATACTGATAACAGCACGTTCTACAGAAATGGCTCAGTAGTCTCAACAGGCCCCTACAAGAGCCCAGATATCAGCACTCAAAGTGCAATTCTGCGTTTGCTCACATACTATTCTGTGAGCGACCTACCAGCAGTATCGTATTTACAACTGCCTTATGGAACTATCAAACCAGCAGGCTCTCTTGCCGGATACCCAACAGATACCGGCATTGGTGATTTAACTTTTGCTACAGCCATCTGGCCATACTCTGATCGAGTTAATCGTAGATATTTGGGTATTGCCGGTTACCTTACCGCACCAACCGGAAGCTATAACAGCCAACAACCCTTCAATACCGGAGAAAATCGCTATAAATCTGATATTCAGATGGGCTATCAACAGCCCATTATTGGAAGCTTAGATGGCATGATTGCGGTCGATACGATGTGGTTCGGCGGCAATAGTCAGTGCGCTGCAGCCTGCCTCTCTGCAACCAACACCTCTCTTACACAAAAATCGCTGACAACTACGCAACTTGGCCCCATCTACAAGTTCAACCAGACATACACCGTTGGCGCATCGTATTTCTATGTAGCTGGTGGCGCTACAACGATTGGCAATACCTATCAAAATAATGTAGTTCAATACTCAAAGATTTTTATTGAGCGCGTTGGCCTACTACCCCTTTGGCCGTATCAGCCTTCAATACGGTCGCGATATGGAAATCAAAAATGGTTTTGTAGAAACACGTCGCTTCATCATGCGCTACACCACAGAGTTTTAAATCTTAAAACTCAAAACTCAAAACTCAAAACCTACTTTTTACGACTTCGGTTTTATTCTGTTTTGTAGAAACGCTTTGATCATTGGCAAACGATAAAGCAGCAATACCAAAATCACTGCACCATAAAATCATCACAACACCCTCATCATTCTTTCCGGCCTTATGCCACCGGTAGTGAACAATGGCAGTACAAGCAATGAGATAAATGAGTTTATGTAATAAAGCCCAGCGCCTCCCCAATAGACGAACCGCCCACTGATTGGAGGTGAGATCCAGCGGAATAAGCAGAACAAACGACAAAAAACCCATAGTAATAAAGGGGCGCTTAATAACGTCTGCCCACATCGCACTACACTAATGTCTAGATCCTGATCAAGCCAAAACCAAATTGAAAAATGAATACAGGCATAGAAGAAGCTAAATAGTCCCAGCATCCGTCGCACCTTAATCCAAGATGTCGATCCACTGAACACTCGCAGCGGTGTCATTGCCAAGGTAATGCACAAAAATACTAAAGCCCATGTTCCAGTAGAGCGCGTAATGAATTCGATAGGATTGGCGCCAAGACCATCATTCGTGCCAAACCAAAATAGACGCATTAGCGGTATCAGGCCAGCAACAAAAATAGCGCTCTTAAACAATTTCATAAGCCATATTAGATGATCAAAACAATCTCAAAGCAATAAAAAAGCCGCATCAGCGGCCTTTTTATTTTTCCAAGTAAAGCCTTGGCAAAACTTTCGCTAAAGTTAAACCCTCCTTACTTAGCGGGAAGTTTCGAACTGGCCTTCCAATCGCAGCAGAAACCGCATTTGCCACAGCAAGACCCACAACGCAGATAGTAGGCTCACCTACCCCGCCCCAGAAGTCATAGGTAGGCACCAGAACAGTTTCAATTCTAGGGGTTGCTGAAAGCTTGAGGAGTGGATAAGTATCCAGATTCTGCTGCCTGATGCGGCCTTTTTCGACTGAAATCTCAGGCAAGAAAATAGCGCCCAAAGCCATTGCAACAGAGCCTTCAATTTGTTCACGCGTTAAGTATGGATTAACGACATGTCCAGAATTGAGGGCGAATACTAAACGGGTGACTTTTTCATAGAAGCCTTGAAGCTGACGCTCATCCTTGCCATCTTTAATGTTCTGTGGCGCTAATGTGGCATTAATCGATTGGCCCGCAACTTTAATATGCATACCTGTGTTAGATTGCCTGAACCATCTATACCGGCAGTCATTTTCGCCATCGCAATCGGGTGATAGTAATCATGAGTCATGTCTTCCTCACGACTCCAGATAGCCTTCACAGGAACTCCCGGAAATTTTTGCGCCACTTTGGCAGCAAAAGTCGTGAAGTCTTGTGTTGATCCGCGACGCCCTAATCCGCAACCAGAATCTAATTTGTAAACTTCACAATTGGCTAGCGGGAACCCAGTGGCTTCTGATAGCGCTGCAAGTGAGCCCTCGCCATTTTGAGTTGGTACCCAAGCTTCTGCGCGATCACCAGTGATCTTTACGGCGGCATTCATCGGCTCCATCGTGACGTGTGCGCGATATGGCGTGTAATAAATGGCCTCGACCTTTTTGGCAGAACTATTAATTGCCTGAGGTGCATCGCCGACTTTGCGTTGCCAAAAGTCTCCTTGCTCATCTAAGCCTTCACGCAACATCTTATCGATACCATCTTGCGAGACGCCAGCAGCTTTACCTTCATCCCAAACAATTGGTAAAGCCTTTAATGCGTTATTGGCATGCCACCAGGTATCAGCCACGACAGCTAGAGTGCTGTCATTAATTTTGACAACCCCCTTAACTCCGCGCATATTTTGGATCTTGGCTTCGTCATAACTCACCAGTTTGCCGCCAAATACAGGGCATGCCTTTATAGATGCACAAACCATTCCAGGGAGCTGTAGATCCAAGCCGTATACCTTAGCACCATTTACCTTATTGGCAGTATCAAGACGTGCGTAAGGCTGCCCAGCAACCTTCCAATCTCGAGGATTGCGTAAGGTAATCGACTTAGGATCAGGCGGCGTTAAGGTGGATGCCAATTCAGCAACTTTGCCGTATGTAGTTTTACGCCCTGTTGGAATATGTGTGATAACGCCCTTATCCACTTTTAGCTCACCTACAGAGACCTTCCACTGATCGGCAGCCGCTTGAAGCAACATGATGCGAGCAGCGGCAGCACCGCGACGCACATAGTCCTCGGAGATTCGAATGCCACGGCTACCGCCTGTGCCATGCTCACCCCAAACACGTTTACGCGCCAAACTTTGCCCAGGGGTTGCAGACTGAGTTTTGACTTTTTTCCAGTTGCACTCAAGCTCTTCAGTCACTAGCTGAGCTAAACCGGTACGAGTGCCCTGACCCATCTCTGAACACGCTATACGGATATATACCGTGTTATCCGGCTTAATGCTGACCCAAGCATTGACTTCGGCCTCACCATATTGAGTTGGAGTATTCGGATCGTATGCAACGCCGGCTTGCGCAAGCGCATCTGGTATAGCGCCAATGCCCAATACCAAGCATCGTGCCTTTGATAATAAATTCGCGGCGGGAAGTATTTTCTAATGTCATATTCTTCTCCTTATCCGCGAGTCGCTAGACTTGCGTCGTATTGCGCCAGAACATCTGCCAATTTCTTTTGACCGGATGCAACACGAATGCCATCCCGAATCTTTTGATATGTACCGCAGCGACAAAGATTGCCCATAGCGCTATCAATATCCGCATCAGTTGGTTTAGGATTTCTCTTTAGGAGTGCAGCAGCTGCCATTACTTGTCCTGACTGGCAATATCCACACTGAGGAACATCCAGCGCAATCCAAGCTTGCTGTACAGGATGCGTATTATTTTTAGAGAGCGCTTCAATCGTTGTGATTTTTGCATTTGCGACGGCTGATACCGGAATGGAGCATGAACGCACTGGTTCGCCATTCAAATAAACAGTACAAGCGCCGCATTGAGCAACACCACAACCGTACTTAGTACCCGTTAAGCCAACCACCTCACGTATTGCCCACAACAAGGGCATATCCGGCTCCACATCAATATCGTGGACTTTTCCATTTACATTGAGTTTCATACTGTCTCCTATAGTTTTATTTTCAAATCACTATAAATCATTATTGGCTTTTTGCAGGCGCACATTTTTTCACCCTGCTTTTGATCCCTTGAGCCCAATGGACCAGTATCTAGCTAAGGCGGTCCGGGCGGGAATCATTTATTCCTATCGAATTTGGTCGTAATTTGCTATTCTGAAGCCTCAATTAAGGATATATATGACCGAAGAGAATCAAACCCAAAACGACGAAGATTTTGACTATGGGTGTGAATGTGCAATGACCTTGCTCAATGAGCCCACTGAAGATCGTTTGAATGACTTAATTGATGAGCTTGATGAAGATGGCATGATTTCTACTGAAGTAGTCTACGGTCTATTAGCCACGATCCTCATGAGCATGAACGAGGAAGATCACGAAGGTGACGAGCACTAATTACTAATAATTGACTTGCTCGACAAATTGATTCATTGCCTGAGCCATCTCAATATCAAGCTGAGTCAGTCCGCCAGCAGAATGCGTTGTTAAGCGCACCATCACCCGACTCCAAGAATTTGACCAGTCGGGATGATGGTCAATCTCTTGGGCATATTGGGCGCTAAGCGTCATGAATTGAAAAGCCTGGTCAAAGTCTTTAAATACAAACTCGCGCTGGATAATCTTGCGCTCAACATCCTGCACCCATAAAAGTGCGCCGCCCACAAAATCAAAATCGACAGGCAACGAAGCGTTATTCATTTAAGCGGCAACACTTTGAGATGGTTGCTTTAAATCTTCTGGGTATAGCCAGCGCCACTGGCCCTCAGCCAAATCTGCAGGCATGATGTAAGCACCAATTTCAACTCGATGTAATTTGGCAACATGATTACCCACGGCAGCCATCATGCGCTTGACCTGATGATAGCGACCTTCAACGATGCTCATCGCCAATACGTTCTCAGAAATCAACTTACAAGCAGTGGCGTAGCAAGGCTTAGGATCATCGTCCAACACTACTCCGTTGAGTAGGTGGTCTATTTGGCCTTGAGTGATTGGATCAGGTGTAGTGATTTCATAAACCTTACCGATATTTTTCTTTGGGGTAGTCATCTTATGAATGAACTGACCATCATCAGAAATTAATAATAGACCGGTAGTGTCATAGTCTAGACGTCCAACGCATTGCAGCCCTCGCTCTACAAAAGGACTGGGTAAGAGGCTATAGACGCTAGGATGATGTGTAGTCTTATGCGAGCACTCATAGTTAGGCGGCTTATTAAAGGCAATGTAAGCCTTTTCGTGATATTCCCAATCCTTACCCTCAACATTTAGCATTAAACCTTCAGTAGGAATGCGCTGCTCAGGATCCTCCGCCTGCACCCCGTTCACTTTAACGAGGTCAGCGTATACCAAACCACTGCAATAGCGACGTGTACCAAAGCCTTGGCTAAAGAGGATTTTTTCTAAAGAAATGGGGTTTGCCATATGCTGCAGAGAATACTACAGGGCACCCCCGATTTTCTAGCAGTTGATATCATTAGATATTGCCCTCACACCTATCTATTGACATGCTTTCAGCCCCACAACCCCGCTCACCACTTCATACAAGAGAAATTACCTTTCAGGGGTATGCAAGGGAGGATGGACTTTGGGATATTGAAGGTCATCTAAAAGACTTCAAATCAAACCCCTTTGTTACGAGCGCTAAAACCTGGCAGCCTGGTGAGGCGTTTCATGACATGTGGGTGCGCGTCACAGTAAATAGCGATCTGGTTGTACAAGACATTGAAGCAGTCATGGATGGACACCCACATGCCGAATGCACCGCCGCCGTTCCCCCTATGAAATCTCTCATTGATTGGTGCAAAGCTTGAAAAAGGCTGGCGAAAAACGATTGATATGAATTTAGGTGGAATCAAAGGCTGCACTCACTTGCGAGAACTTCTCAACAGTCTAGCGACAGCAGCCTTTCAATCCATTCCAGGCGCATTCTTTGACCCAGAAGGCAAAGAGCCTCCTAAATATTTGGGCACCTGCAAATCTTGGGACTTTGATGGACCCGTTGTGATGCGAGTCTATCCCCAGTTTTATCAATGGAAAAAGCCTGGAGTTTAAAACTCTCCGCGATGCACGTTAAATGCATTGAATGCTTGCTGCACTGGCATCACCTCAAGCACATTGATATTCATACGGCTCGGCAAAGTAGCTGACCAATAGATTGTTTCTGCAACATCGTCAGCACTCAAAGCCTTCACACCGGTATAAACCTTCTCCGCTTTCTCATCATCACCCTTAAAGCGAACGTTTGAGAACTCTGTTCCAGCGCACATACCAGGCTCAATACAAGTGACTCGCACTGAAGTCCCAATCAAGTCAGCGCGTAAATTCAAACTAAACTGCTTTACAAATGCCTTAGTACCACCATAGACATTTCCACCTGGGTAGGGGTAATTTGCAGCCACAGATCCCAAATTAATCACGTGCCCACATTTGCGCTCAACCATTCCCGGTAAAAAAGCGCGGCTCATGTGTACCAAGCCTTTGATATTGGTATCAATCATTTGATCCCAATCACTCAAGTACGCTTTATGCGCAGGCTCTAAGCCTAATGCCAGGCCAGCATTATTCACGAGCACAGTAACCTTCGAAAACTCAGCGGGCAAAGCGGCAGCCAGAGCGTCCACCTTGGCGCTATCACAAACATCTACCACCATGGTGAGGAGTTTTTTCTGTTGATCAGCAGGCAATGAGTTTTTCAATGCCTCTAAGCGCTCTAATCTTCTGCCAACAGCAATGACTTTATGACCATTAGCCAAAAAACGTCTTGCGGTTGCTTCACCAAAGCTCTTGGCAACCATTCGGCAAACTCTTCAATACTCATATTTAGAATTTTGGCCGAACTAATTAATGCAGGCGTCTGAGCAATCCACTCATTGATTAATGATAATTCTTGATTGCGCCACTCCAATAGCCGGTATTTCAATAAAACCTTTGCACCATGCCTAGCGTTACGATCAAGATCTGAGGCCAAATAATCCAATCGAGAGCGCGCTGTAGATAAAGATTTTTCAACATCCGCAAAAGGTTTGCCATGACCAGGAATCACCAGATTGATCGACAGCGATTCAATTAAGTCTAGAGTTTGCGCCACTTCTTCAAATCCAGGCTCACCCCACAGCTCCGGGAAAATGACACCAAATCCTTCTTCCCATAAGGCATCAGCTGAAATCAAGATCTCATGCTCTGGCTGGTAAAACATCACCGAATGCGGGTCATGACCAGGGGCCGCCAAGATATCCCATCGATATCGACCCAACTGTATCTGCTGCCCTGGGACCAATACATTGTGATGCGCAAACCGGGGACACTCTTGCCCAAGGTTTTCATAGCTGAGTAAATTCATATCCCATGTCTTGACAGCCAAGGCTTCGGCAGCCGGAATATAGATCTCACAATCAAACGCTTTTTCTAGAGCAGCATTACCACCACAGTGATCTGAATGGAGATGAGTGTTAACTACTTTATTTAGCTGACCTAACCCATTTTTTTCTAATGCATGTCTAACTAAAGATAAAGTAAGATTCTGATGAGCATGAAAACCGCTGTCCACCAAAGACACATCAGCGTCACCATAATGCAGGATGTTATTAGCTGATAGCCAGCCTCTCTCAAAAACTTCAATACCTGGCGGCAATAGATGTGCAGTCACGATTTTCTTATTTCTGTTATTTCGATACAGCTTGAGTGGTCATCTCTAGTTTGCGCACGTCAAACTGCTGCGCCTGCAAACGTTGCAGCAAATCGTCATAGACTTTCTTGTCCAACTGAGGGGTTCTAGATAGAGCCCATAAATATTCTCGGCGTGGATCGCTGACGGCGGCAACTTGATACTGCGGGTCCAGGTCAATCACTCAGTAATCCCCCCACACCATGGGCAAGAAAGAAAGCCATGCGGGTGCAAAGCGTACCTCCAACTTAGGGGAGTCTTTTGCGCCAAGCTGGCGTGCTGTACCTTCAGCATCAGACATGCTGCCATCGGCCGTTTTACAGCTATTGAGCACTTTCAGATTTCCATCCGGCCTAACTGAATACACGGCCTTTATATTCCCGACGCACTTTTTCTGAAACCAGTTCGGAAACTTGGCTATTTCATACCACGTACCTAAATATCGTGGAACATCCAAAGATGAAATGGTTTTAACTGCTTCATCTGACTGGCCATAGGCAGTCAAAGAAATAAAGCAGAAAATGCCGGCAAATACTGCGGAATAAAGTTTGGTCATCACTCAATCATACTTAATAGTATTTCTTGAGATCCATTCCCGCATACATGCCTGCTACTTGGTCGGCATACCCATTAAACATTTGGGTTTTGATCTTGGGTGCAAATACGCCCTTACCATCACCAATCCGACGTTCCGATGCCTGGCTCCAGCGCGGATGATCAACCTGGGGGTTTACGTTGGAATAAAAGCCATATTCCCGTGCATCAAATTGACTCCAACTCGTTTTAGGCATCTCTTCAGTAAATCGGATTTTGACAATCGATTTAGCACTCTTAAAGCCATACTTCCATGGCACCACAATACGCACCGGGGCTCCGTTTTGTTTTGGTAGGGTTTCACCATACATACCAAATGTCAGTAGAGTCAAAGGATTCATAGCCTCGTCCATTCGCAAGCCCTCACGATAAGGCCAATCAATAATATTGCTCTTTACCCCCGGCATTTGTTTACGATCTGCCAAGGAAATAAATTCGACGAACTTTGCAGATCCCAACGGCTCGACTTTATTGATCAGCTTCGATAAAGAAAATCCATCCCAAGGAATGACCATCGACCAACCCTCAACACAACGCATTCTGTAAATGCGCTCTTCCATTGGCGCTAGCTTGAGCAATGCGTCCATATCAAGAGTGACAGGCTTCTTTACTAAGCCCTCAATTGAAATAGACCATGGCTTTATTTGTAGGGTGTGTGCATTTGCAGCGGGGTCTGCTTTATCCGTTCCAAACTCATAAAAGTTGTTATACGTGGTGGCGTATTTATAGGGGGTAGTTTCATCTGCGGCGGAATACGTAGCATTGAGTTGTACATTCAGCTTTTCAGGATTAGCCGCAAGCGCCTCTCTAGAAAACCAAGGCGCCAGGGCCCTACCAAAGCTACCTGCAGCGGCAGCCTTAATCAAGGAGCGGCGATTTTCAAAAACTGCTTGAGGGGTAATATCACTCGGAAGGATGGTTCTATCAATAAAACGCATATCTCACCTCAATGAATGTAATGAGGCTATTTTGCTACTGATACTGTTTTATTGCTGAAGACGCCTAAAGAAGTATTAGCGCTCGGTTTCGCGCATCTTATTCATCAGGGCCATACTATGCTTATCCATGCCCCCACCATTTGCGCTAGTGCTGGATAGTCTCGAGTCAGCGTTTCGCCACCATAAAAACGCAATAGCCACTCAGGATAACTGCGCTCTGCAATCTCACGAATTTCTAAGAGCTCAACGCGATGATGACGTTTATCGTCCTGAATACGTTTCCAGACCTTCATGATGCTGGCGCGCTCGCCTTCGATGATTTGACCAAACTGCTGGTTGTCATACAGAAGGATGCCGGTAATACCATTTTTCTGATTGAAAGCACGCGCCAACTCTAGAAGTCGCATCAAACCTAGAAAAGACATATCCGAGACTGCTTCGCTCAGATAACTCAATTCAACCAGGTCTTTTGGCTTTGGCATAACTCAAGAATGGGTAATAGAGAAACGATTAATAAGAATTACAAATTAAAAAGGCAAACCCGAAAGTTTGCCTTTGAATTTTAGGACTAATTTAGAAAATTAGTACTTATGGGTTCTACCTATTAAGCACGCATCGCCTTCAAAGCTGCATTAAAGGTAGCGCTTGGACGCATCACCGCTTTGCACTTTTCTGGGTCAGCAACAAAGTAACCACCGATATCCGCCGGCTTGCCTTGAACTGCTTTTAATTCGGCGGTAATTTTCGCCTCATTTTCAGCTAAAGATTTAGCTAAAGGCGCAAAGTAGGCCTGGAGCTCTTTATCTTCAGTTTGCGCTGCCAATGCTTCAGCCCAGTACATGGCCAAGTAGAACTGACTACCGCGGTTATCCAACTCACCAGTACGTGGAGAAGGTGACTTATTGTTATCCAACAATTTGCCAGTAGCCTCATCGAGAGTACGTGCCAAGATCTTCACTTTAGGATTGCCAGTCTTATCACCAATATCTTCTAGAGATACAGCTAAAGCCAAGAACTCACCGAGTGAATCCCAACGCAAGTGGTTTTCTTCCACTAACTGTTGAACGTGCTTAGGAGCAGAACCGCCAGCACCAGTTTCAAAGAGGCCGCCACCAGCCATCAAAGGCACGATGGAAAGCATCTTAGCGCTAGTACCTAATTCCATAATTGGGAACAAGTCCGTGAGGTAATCACGCAAGATGTTGCCAGTAACAGAAATTGTGTCCTTACCGCGAATAACGCGCTCTAATGTGTAACGCATTGCACGAGTCTGAGACATGATCTGAATGTCTACACCCTTGAGATCGTAGTCTTTGAGGTAAGTATTTACCTTCTTGATCAATTCAGCTTCGTGTGGACGGTGCTCGTCTAACCAGAATACTGCTGGAGTATTGGAGAGGCGTGCACGATTCACGGCCAATTTCACCCAGTCACGAATCGGGGCATCTTTACATTGGCACATACGCCAGATATCACCCTCTTCTACATTTTGCTCGATCAATACAGTGCCGTCGTCAGCAACGATACGTGCCACGCCAGCTTCTGGGATCTCGAATGTCTTGTCATGTGAGCCGTACTCTTCAGCCTGTTGAGCCATCAAACCCACGTTAGGCACTGTGCCCATCGTTGTTGGATCAAAGTTGCCATGTGTCTTACAGAAATTAATCATTTCTTGATAGATGCGGGCAAAAGTACTTTCTGGAATCACAGCTTTGGTGTCGTGCAAACGACCATCCGCACCCCACATCTTGCCACCGACACGAATCATTGCTGGCATAGAAGCATCAATGATCACATCGCTTGGAGAATGCAAGTTGGTAATACCTTTAGCAGAGTCAACCATTGCCAAAGCCGGACGATGCTCATGACATGCGTGCAGATCTTGAATGATTTCTTCGCGCTTAGATTCTGGCAAAGTCTTGATCTTTTCGTATAGGCTGCTCATACCGTTATTGGCATTCACACCCAACTCTTCAAACAACTTAGCATGCTTTGCAAAAGCGTCTTTGTAGAAAATCTTTACAGCATGACCAAACACGATTGGGTGAGATACCTTCATCATGGTTGCCTTCACGTGCAAGGACAACATCATGCCAGTCTTATAAGCATCTTCGATTTCTTTTTCATAGAACTCGCAAAGTGCCTTTTTGCTCATGTACATGCTGTCGATAATTTCGCCAGCCAACAGAGGGGTCTTTGCCTTGAGAACAATAGTCTTACCGCTTTTGGTTACCAAGTCCATGGCCACATTACACGCCTTAGTCATGGTTATTGACTTCTCGCTAGAGTAGAAGTCGCCGCCATGCATGTGGGATACGTGCGTACGGGAAGCTTGGCTCCACTCACCCATAGAGTGAGGATTTTTGCGAGCGTAACGCTTAACAGCGGGCGGTGCACGACGGTCAGAGTTACCTTCGCGCAATACTGGGTTTACAGAGCTACCTAGGCACTTGGAATAACGAGTGCGGATCGATTTTTCTTCGTCTGTTTTTGGATCTTCTGGGAAATTCGGGATCTTGTAGCCCTTAGATTGCAACTCTTTAATAGCTGCAAGCAATTGAGGGACGGAGGCACTAATGTTCGGCAACTTAATAATGTTGGTATCAGGCAATAAAGTCATCTTGCCAAGTTCAGCCAAGTTATCGGGAACTTTTTGCTCTGCAGTGAGGCAGTCAGCGAATTCAGCCAAGATACGAGCAGCAACAGAAATGTCGCTCTTCACAATCTCTACTCCAGCAGGTGCTGTGAAAGTGCGGATAATCGGCAGAAAAGCACAAGTCGCCAAAAGTGGCGCTTCATCTGTCAGCGTGTAGATAATCTTTGATTTCTCTGAAGCCATTAAAGTTTCCTCAATATTGATAAATTTTCAGAGTCAGGTTTTTACCCAACTCTCTCATATTCCACATTTCGCAAGCCGCTTTTAGCGGGCACTTTCACTTTCACTTTGCCAACGAGGCGAGTCCTACATTTTAAATCATCGGCATTGGCAAAAATGGGGCTTTGCACCTCAAACTGCCCCATAAAGCCTCAATTTAAGGGAATCCACCGAGGCAACCAAAAGAGTAAATACACCTTAAACTGGGTTCCATGCCCAGCAGACACCCCCTACTTAACCGAAACCTCGTTTTACTCATTATTTGCCAGGGCTTATTCCTCACCAATAACGTCACTTTTATTGCAATTAATGGGCTTGTTGGGTTCAGTCTCGCCCCCGTAGGGTGGATGGCAACCCTGCCCGTCATGGGATATGTCATTGGGGGAGCCTTTTCAACCTCGATTGTTGTCAAATCTCAAAATCGCTTTGGTCGCAAGATCTCCTTTCAACTCGGTCTACTGGTGGCCATGCTGTCCGCCCTCTTCTGCGCCTATGCCGCCATTAGCAGGAACTTTTGGCTCCTGGTGATGGGCCGCTTTTATTGCGGGCTACTACAGCGCCAATGGGCAGCTGTACCGCTTTGCTGCCGCAGAACTTACCGAGGTAAGCCAGCGTGACAAAGCAGTGTCCTGGGTTCTTGCTGGAGGAATATTGGGAGCAGTCATTGGGCCCAACCTAGCCTCCTGGACCAAAGATTTGTTTGACACCGCATTCTTAGGGGCCTATCTCACGCTATCAATTGCCGGCTTCATGGGTATCTTCGTGATGCAGTGCATTCACTTCCCAGAAGAATTCAAAACCCAGCACGCCCTTTCAGATGGTCGCCCACTCAAAACCATCTTGAGGCAACCCGTCTTTATGGTTGCAGTGATTGGAGCTGCCCTTGGATACGGAGTAATGAACTTGCTGATGGCAGCCACTCCTCTAGCGATGCAAATTTGCGGACTACCCTTTTCTGATACCGCCCTCGTTTTAGAGTGGCATGTGATTGGCATGTTTGCTCCAGGATTTTTTACGGGCTCCTTAATTCAGCGCTTTGGCACACTCAAAATTATGGGTGTAGGAGTCGCCCTAAACTTTCTTTGCATCTTGATTGTGCTTACCGGCACAGATCTCCATCAATTTTTCATTGCACTGTTTTTACTAGGCGTTGGTTGGAACTTTTTATTTACAGGTTCAACATCGCTAGCAATGACAGCATACAAACCCAATGAGCGCGATAAGGCCCAGGCGGCCATCAACTTTTTTGTCTTTGGCACGGATGGCGCCTTTACCTCTTTTAGTTCCGGCGCCCTGATCACCTCACAGGGATGGAACATCCTCAATTTGGGATCTATAGCGCCCGTCATAGTTACCGCATTAGCCTTAATTTGGCTTTCTGGAAAAACCAAACAACAGCATTCTCACTAACTGGCAATGGCGGGTCAGGAAGCCTTTGCCGGCGGCAAATTAAATAAGAGGTTTTGGGGCTTTAACTTCAACAGCTTTTGCTCATTCATCGCAATCGCCATATAGACAGGCTTACCCTCCTGAAACTTGGCTACAGCAGCCTGATCCACAAAGTCGAGACGAAATAAGCAAATAATCTTTTCCAGCTCATCAGCCTCTACAGTCTCTTTGTTATAAAGCTTGTTCAATATTTCTGTTGCCACTACATCCAAGCCTACATGCCAAGACCATTTAGGGTCGGTAATTTGCTGCATTGGGGTAATGCGCACGGCAATCCCCAAAAAATGTTTTAACCATTTCTCAAGGACACGACAAAAATGATTAATGGGTTCATGTCCAAAATTGAGTTGCACCGCAAACTCGAAGTCTTCGTTGCGCGCCCAATACTCATCGGCATTATCTTCATGAAGGACATCTAGATCAGCGGAGCGCATCGCCATCGATTTACCCTTAAGTAAATCCATAATGTTTCCAGTATCCCCAGTCTGCGCATTGCGTGTGACAGTCTCATCGTCTGCAGCCATCACAATACCCTCTTCAATCACGCTAATCTTTTGTGATCTAAAAAAGATCTCCCCCATACGAACATCCATTGGGTGTGCTTCATCCCCAAGAATATGTCTTACGAAGATTTGGGCCAGCTGCGCTACAAATAAGGGGGCACATCAACACCATCACCCTTAAATAGGCTCATATAAAAACCTTCCAATGAGCTTGCAGCAAGCAGGCGCGCCCTGTAACGGAACCAAATTCGATAATTCTCCCGAATATCCTCATCTGCCATGGCGTCAATTACACCTTCGGTGATATCGGCACGAGGATCATCCAGTAAGCGCTGATGCAAGGCTCGCTCAGCATCGCAAGATTCAGCAACCAACTCTATAGCTCCGGCCTATGCAAGTAGGTGCGCAAAAAGTCATCTGTAACCAACAATTGGTTGTCTGGACTGGTATTTAAGGTTTTATACGCAGAATTGGGCCAGTAATTTGTCATGCACGCCCCTAAGTAAAGCTCACCTGATGAATTAATAAGGCTCAGAATATACTAGCCAGTCAATTTGTGTGAAATAGAAAAACATCATGAGTGAACTCAAAAAAATCGATACCGTTGTTGGTGAAGGCAAAGAAGCTGCTGCAGGAAATCACGTGGACGTTCATTACACGGGTTGGCTCTTTGACGAGAATGCCTCTGATAACAAGGGTCAAAAATTTGACAGCTCATTAGATCGCGGTCAACTCTTTAGCTTTCCTTTGGGCGCTGGACATGTGATCAAAGGCTGGGATGAAGGTGTGGCTGGTATGAAAATCGGCGGTAAACAAACGCACTCTCATCATTCCATCCGAAATGGGCTATGGTCCGCGTGGCGCTGGTGGCGTTATCCCTCCAAATGCAACTCTGGTATTTGATGTGGAATTACACGGCGTAAACTAATCTCATCAACTGAGTTAGCCGCCACAGTAAACAAAAGGCCACCCTAGGGTGGCCTTTGCTTTATGCAGCTCGATAGATTAGATTATGAGCGCAAATCTTTGCCGTTCAAAGTCAAACGATTGGGTGAGCGATTTTGGCATAAGCTGATCAAACGATTTCTTTCGGCCATCACCTTATCAGCGTAGCCGCCATCATCCTCGGCATTTGCAGCACCAACGTAATACTTCAAGCCATTGCGCAAAGAACCAGCTGTTGCAATGAGGTATTTCAAGATATAGGCGCCAACACGAATATTGACCTCTGGTTTAGATGCCTCTGATGTTCCGCCAAAAAGAGCGTACTTGTCTTTATGCGCTGAAGTCATAACCTGCATGAGGCCTTCAGCACCAGCATGACTCTTGGTGTTTGGATTGAAGTTTGACTCCACTGAAATCACCGCCAACAACAGCACTGGATCAATATTCACTTCTTTGGCAATCAAGATTGTGTTGGAAACATATTCTTCAATCTTGGCGCGATCTAAGCTGTATTTCTTTTCGAAGAAGTCGGCAACTGCGCGTTGATTCTGAATTGAGCCCATCAAGTTGCTATCCAAAGCCTGGGGATCAATCTTCGAAGAAGGAATGCGATCAGACAAATGGGAAATTGATTTGACTTGTAGCTGCGCTACGGAAGGCATTAGCAAGGCTACTGTTTGCTGTTTAGCGCTGACAAAGCCAGAGTTGCCTGCAGTCTTGGACTTGCTATAGATCACCGCTGCGATTTCAGTATCGGAAACTTGCGCTGCAGAAACCTCAGTTGAATCTCTATATTGGTTGAGCATGCCAAAGCCATTGCTCCACACCATGTGACGAGCTTCATCAGGAACTAGGATGCGCGCCAAATCAAAAGCGCCGGCATTCGCACCGTTACCTGAAAGCCAAAGCCCAACAACCATAAATACGGTGACAACGAGTAAGCCATTAATAACTCGGTAGACCGGAGCCATGGCATGCGCTAGCTGCTCTTTCGCAGCCAAGATGCTTGGTTGCGTATTCTGCTGATCACTCAAATTGTTAGATAAACATTTACTCATTCATTTTTTGCGAGACCCCATTAAAAAACCGATAAGCTGATTTATGCTGCATCGCAATATGTAAAAAACATGGGTCATCCTAAAAAGGTTTTTATATCAAGTCAAGAATAAAGAACCTACTTTCGATAACTTATTGATCTAGAAATACAGGATATCCCGAATGACTGTTCTCATATATCGATTAAATATAATTAAATCAGTGACTTATAGAAGTTAGGAGGCGCTAATTTCATACTATAAAAAATTGTCTGAATTCAGACTTTTTTTCAATTTAGGGGAAAAATCGCACCCAAAAACCATACGTCTAGTGTTTCTGGACAGCCCATTTTCTACCGGTAGTACACGGCCAGGTTTTGCTGCAAGGCATTATTTAACAGAGAATTTCCTGAAAACACCTCACCGATTAGCCGGATCAGAGATCAGAATTTGCCTCAACATCACTAGCTCCGGAGCTAATCAAGAACGTAAAGTCCGGCAATCAACGACAACACACCCTACACTTAGAACCCATGAAATTCCTTCGCAGCCTTTTTACCGTTTTAGTTCTTTCGGCGCCTTTAACCTCCTTAAGCGCGCAGGCTGCCTTTGAGGACTGCAAAGACCTCTTCCCAGACCAGAAGGTTCCAGTTGCCACCCAAGTAGGGCGAGACTTGTGTTTTGATAGCTTTGCAATCTACTACTCGCCTCTAGATAAGAAGCCTATCTATACCGTGGAGAAGTTAAACAAAGAACAGCTTTCTGCACCACACCCTCGCAGAAGCAACCAGTTTTACGAAGAAGCTAGACTTCCCTTCTCCGAAAGAGCCTTGCTCGCAGACTACCGTGGCAGCGGCTACGATCGCGGCCACAATGCTCCTGCAGGCGATATGAGTAATGAGCGTTCCATGGCTCAATCATTCTCATTGGCCAACATGATGCCTCAGGCAAGACAAAACAATCAGGGCATCTGGGCAAAGAATGTTGAGGCGCCAACGAGAGCCTATGTCAAAAGAGCGCCTGGCGATATCTATATCTTTACCGGGTCAACCGGAAATAGCGGAAGCATTGGAAAGGGTCGAGTCACCATCCCAAGCTATTTATATAAATTGGTCTATGACCCTAGCAAGAAAACAGCATGGGCTTACTGGATAGAAAATACAAATGAAGCCAGAATGACTCCGCCAATTACATATCAAGAGCTTGTGCAAAAAACGGGTATCGATTTTCAACTACTCATTACTGGGCGACGCTCACCCTATCAACCTAGAAATCACGCCAGTAAAGGCTCAGAAGGCATTGGTAGGCGGATGGTATCCAGTATTTTTTGATGATTACTCACCCAGCAAGCTCAATGAAATCGTTGCTCGCATCAAGGAAGGTAAAGTGGCGAGCATTCAAATTCAATATGATCGCAATAGCGAGTTGGCCAAAAAGCTAGCAGCGCAGATAGAAACCCAAACCAGCATGTCTGCCAGCCTGCTGCAAAGCAGCCCTCCAGACTCAACAACTGTGAGTTACGAACGAAACCAGGTCACGGCGATCATTCGCTCAAAATAACGCTCAAAGTAATTTTGATTTAGCTTGCAGTCCGTGCGCCCTTTGAATGGGCGCCAAAAGTCCACGCAAGCCATTGTGATCTAGCGTGTGCATCAACTCCAACAACTGACCTAGCTCGCTTTTTGGAAACCCCTCGCGCGCAAACCACGCTAAATAATTTCCCGGCAAATCAGCCAACGCACGTCCAGCGCGCTTGCCAAACGGCATCTTCATAAGTACGAGTTTTTCGAGGGCTTCTGCATTCATCTAGCGGAAATCTTACAAGCAAAGTTAGTAAACCTTACAAATTCCGCCATTTATAGGGCAATGGGCATTTTCACAAATGAGAATGGTTCTCATTTCATATGCTATATTGAGAACCATTCTCAATTAGACATTTTTATAACCCACTACCCCACCAATATGAAAATCACCATTAAAAGACTTTTCGCCTTCAGCCTTTTTCTTATTACCGCCCTTCACTTTTCTTTCGCCCATGCTGGCGAAGGTGCTTTTGGGTGGATCTACACGCTAGACCTTCAACCAAAGGGCAAGCTGGAATTTGAGCAACGATTGCAACTCAATCAACAACAGGCCTCAGGTACCTATAACGCCTGGACCTCAAGAACAGAGCTGGAGTATGGCCTGACGAATGATTTGCAAATCGCTGGCTATATCAACTCTTACTACACCGATGCCAGTCAAAACTACACCAACCCCGAAGCGTGCGGCGACTCCGCAACGTGCACTGGCGGATATGGGGTACCGTCATCCCATGATCCATCTACACCGTACAGAAAGAGCGGGATAGAGGGTGGGTCTTTAGAAGCAATCTATCGAATAAGCAACCCGGTCACTTCGCCGGTAGGCGTTGGACTCTATCTCGAGCCAACCTGGGGACGAAACAAAGATGAGTTAGAGGCTCCCTACTTCTGCAGTCGAACTTCATTGATGATCGTTTGATCCTTGCAGGAAACGTTGTCGTTGCAAATGAACGCTTGAAGTTTATTGAGAATGGTAATGTCCCGGAATCCATGCTCGATTTCTTAGTGGGGGCTAGCTATCGCTTTGCACCCAAATGGTCTGCAGGTGTAGAGGCTCGCTTTCATAACGACTATTCAGAGCTGAATTTACGTAATCAAGTGCAACGCGCCACATTCAGATTCGAAACCCACTATCGCCACAGGAGCTTATTCAAATTGGCTCTCTAGAAAACGGCGCAATCGCTACTAGCGGCTTGTACTTCGCCAAACGGGATCAACAAGAAAGTTACCTCATTAATCCATTAGCCAAAACTTCATCCGAGATCCATGCAGAAGCTACTGGCTCATTCTCCATCTTTGCAAAAGAATGTGTTTATGCAGACGCACTAACCAAAGTATTGGCTCTATCCAATGATGACCAGCATCCCTGCTTTGCTAAATTCTCAGCGCAAGCTATCAGGATTGCAGCATGAGTCGACTTGGAAAGATGCCTAGCTGGCAAAGATCCTTTGTTATCGGGGGGATGCTCGCCTGCTCCAGCACAGGCATTGCTTACTTAATGGGGCATGAATTCCAGATCCAGCGAGCAGCCTTTGGCTCACACAGCATCCTGGCTGCCCATGGCATTGCAGCCATGTTTGCGACCTTAGCACTAGGATCAGTTTTGCCCTTTCACATCAAGGCTGGCTACAAATCTAAGCGCAAATGGCTAAGTGGCTTTAGTCAACTTGCCTTCTTACTTGTGCTGTTAGCTTCTGGAGCGCTTCTAAATTACGGCCCTGAAGAGATTCGTGATGGCGTAATTAAGACCCATTGGATAGTCGGTCTACTATTTTTTAGCATCTTTTTATTGCATGCCTGCTCAAGACTAAAACCTCAAAATACAAGCAAAGACTTGAGCTCAAATTAATGCGCGTGAGCAGCCGGCATAGGTGCGTCCATAGAATGCACTGAACCCTGGTAGCCAAGCAATACTGGGTCAAGCATACCGCTAATCATGGCGATATGTCCAAAGACCAAAAAGAGGGCTACGCAAATTGCATGAACCTTTAGCTTGCCCTCCTGGGTAAGACTTTTATTCACCAAGCCAAATTCTTGAAAAGCAATCCAGATTAGCGGCAAACCACCAATCAAGTAAGAGCCAACCGCCACCATGTCAATGACTGTTCTCCACTCGCCAGCCTTGGTAATCGGAATGACAGCCGTAGCCAGGAGATAGGCGATGATGCCAATGAAATAAACACCAACCGCAGCACCAGCAATGCGGTTCAGCAGCCACACAAAGCCATGCAGCTTTCTAGTGAAGAGAATATAAAGCTCGGTGATTGCCAAAGTCTCTGCAAGCACCACAGGTATTGCCATAAAGATCAACAAATTCCATGGTTGATTATCTGCTAGCAGCTGCATGTAATGGGTCATATTCATACTTGAATCCTAGTGTAGCCAGAAATTGAGGGTATATGTCTTAAGCATATACCCCTTCAATCCAATTTGAGATTACTTACAGCAAGAGTCTTTACCGGAAGAGATTGCGCATGAATTGATTCCCAACAAGGGATAAGCAGGACAAAAACGGAATAAGCCTGTTGCAAGAGGAATAAAGCCGAGCCAACCCCACCATCCTATAACTCCATTTGCAGCAAGACCAACTAATAAGGCCCCTACAGCAATTCTGATAATTCGATCAATACCACCGACATTGCATTTAATGAACTCCTTCTTTGTAAAAAATTAATTACTTGTATATTTTTAAAACTATCTTTTGCAATAGTGCTTATAGAGCAAGCCCATAACAGCTACAGCAACCTCACTAGCTAGGGAGTAGTAAATTTGCTTGCCTTCTCTACGCGTCTTAACCAACTTCTCTTTGCGCAACACTGTTAATTGCTGAGATAGCGTGGGCTGATGCAGATCTAACGCAGCCTCTAGTTCGCCGACACATTTTTCACCTTGACCAATTTCACATAACAACATCATGCGATCGCTATTGGATAAGACTTTCATTAACTTGCAAGCATCGGCTGCTGACGCTTGCATTTTCTTAAGCTCGGATTTAGTAATGGCCATATTAAAGAGCATTCAAAGGAATTTTTAAGTACGATTTGCCGTTAGCCTCCGGTTCAGGCAGGTGGCCTGCGCGAATATTGACCTGTATCGATGGCAATATGAGATTAGGCATATCTAAAGTGGCATCCCTTTTGTTGCACATCTGCACAAATTCAGCTTCACTCACGCCATCATGCACATGAATATTAGATTTCTTCTCTTCGCCCACGGTTGTGCAATACGCCACGGGTCGATCTGTAGGTGGATAGTCGTGGCACATATATAACTTTGTCTCGTCAGGGTAGGACAATACTTTTTGAATTGACTGATACAAAGTTTGAGCACTACCCCCGGGGAAGTCACACCTGGCCGTACCAACATCAGGCATAAAGATGGTGTCGCCTACAAAGAGTGCATTACCGATTTCATAAGCCATACAAGCTGGCGTATGGCCGGGGACATAAAGCGCCTTTAATGAGAGTGCTCCGGATGGCAATGATTCGCCGTCTTTTAATAATTGATCAAACTGGGATCCATCAACGGCAAATCGCTCATCAAGATTAAATACGCCCTTAAAGACGTTTTGCACATTAACGATGTGATCTCCGATCACGATCTTGCCGCCCAACTTCTCTTGTATATATGGTGCCGCAGTCAGATGATCGGCATGCGCATGGGTTTCTAAGATCCAAGTCAGCTGTAATTGCCCGCTTTGTATAAAGCCAATGACCTCATCAGCAGACTGCGTAGAGGTTCTGCCAGACTTAGAGTCATAGTTCAATACGGAGTCTATGACTATACATGGGCTCGCTTTGCCCGCATAAACCACATAAGTGAAAGTCCAGGTTTCTGGATCAAAAAACGCCTTAACATCTGCAAGTGGATTTGGTTTCATGGCAATTTTCCTGACAATGCTGCATTTACTACTGAAGTGAGTAAATAATATATATATTTATATATATTATCTTAATATAAAATTAATTGCAATGGACTACACAACTTTCATCGCCCCAGGCTTAGGCCTTATCGTTGGCCTACTTATGGGCCTTACCGGCGCTGGAGGCGGCATCCTATCCGTTCCTTTATTGGTATTCGTGCTGCATCTACCGATTACCGAAGCGGCGCCAGTCTCCCTATCGGCCATTGCACTCTCTGCAGGAGTTGGCGCACTACTAGGGCTAAAAAATAAAATTTTGCGTTACAAGGCGGCCGGCTTCATGGCTATATTTGGCCTCCTCTTATCCCCGCTTGGCCTTTGGGTTGCACAAAGAATTCCCAATGCGCCACTATTGATCCTCTTTAGCCTCATCCTCTTCTATGTTTCTATTCGCCTATATCGCCAGGCACATAAAGAAATGAGGGGCATGCCTGATTTTGAGGGTAAGCCTCCGCCACCATGCTTATTGGATACCTCCAGAGGCAAATTGGCATGGAATATTCCTTGCGCTAGAGCCCTGATGTCTTCAGGTGGATTAGCAGGCTTTCTTTCTGGGTTACTGGGTGTAGGTGGGTAGCTTTGTGATTGTGCCGGCATTAAAGCGCTATACCGACCTACCGGTGCAATCAATTGTTGCCACCTCATTAGGAGTCCTGGCAATTATCTCTAGTGGTGGGGTAGTCTTTTCCGCAATATCCGGCAATCTAGATTTGGCGCTTGCAGCACCTTTCTCTCTAGGCGCTTTAGGCGGCCTTCTGATTGGCCGAATGGCGGGCAACAAATTGAGTGGCCCTAGGCTTCAGCAAATTTTTTCCATGTTCACATTTGTAGTGGCAGTTAGCTTGATAGCCAAGGGCATTAATGCTTTATGAGAAGACCAATTCAATCGCTTCTATTTATACTTGTATTCAGCCTTTTGGGGATTCTGCTAATGTCAGCCATTAAACCGAGTCGTTTTTTTATCTAGCTCTATTAGCGCCATTTCTGGAACTGTCAGTAACCTCAATAATGAGTTACTGGAATATGTGAACCCAGAAAAACCTACGCATGATCACTCATCGCAGTACTACAAACGATTTTTTGTCTCCAAATTCAATCTAGGGGATCAGGCAATACAGGCGAAGTTTTCTTCACCAATGATAATTACTGAAGGTGATCAGATTACCGTTTCTGGATATCAAAAGGATGGCGCCTTTCAGGTTCTTGCTTATAACAATCAAACGCAGCAAGTAAGCAGTAATGGAAATTGGCTCATGCTGGCCTTAGGGGCCCTATTCTTCCTGGCTGTAGCTATCGGCCTACTGAATAGCCAGCTGGTCATTGAAGGGGCGTTAATTCCCAAACTCTTTTTGTTCGGATTTACGTTGGTAGCAATCTATATAGGATACCGTGCACTCTTGATACGCGAAGCGATTAAGCTGATATCAAACTGAGCTAGCTCAGAAAAAGAAAAAGCCCTTATTGCTAAGGGCTTTTTTATTGCAACTATAAGCACTACTTAGTGGCCACCTGCTCCACCAACAACATCGTCACGCCTTGTGACTTGAGATTGGAGATGATCTTAAATACCTCTTCAACCAAGATTGGTGCCAGACCCATCGATGGCTCATCCAAGAGAATAATCTCTGGATTTAACATCACTGCACGAGCCATTGCCAACATTTGCTGCTCACCACCAGATAGCGTTCCAGCTAACTGATTGCGACGCTCTTTGAGGCGTGGGAACATTTCCAGAGACTTCTCAAGATCGTTCTTGATATCACCCTTAGGGCGGCTACCAGTAAAGCGTGGGAATGCGCCTAGCAACAAATTGTCAGTTACTGACATGGTCGTAAACACGCGACGGCCTTCAGGACTGTGGGCCAAACCTAAGCGGGCGATTTTATGAGAGTCGTAACCGTCAATTTTTTCGCCGCCCAAAGTGACTTCACCAGCTGTTGGCTTGATCATGCCAGTAATGGCACGCATCGTAGTTGTTTTGCCGGCACCGTTAGAGCCAATCAAAGTAATAGCTTGCCCCTTAGGAACATCAATATTGATGCCGTGCAGAACTTTTACTTTGCCGTAGCCTGCTTCAAGATTCTTAATAGATAACATGGTATTTACCGATTCAATATTGTTCTAGTGATTAAGTACCCAAGTAGGCATGAATCACCTTCTCGTCTGCCCGAACTTCAGCTGGCCTACCTTCTGCAATCTTCTGACCGAAGTCCAATACAGAAACGGTATCGCAAACTGACATAACCACATCCATGTGATGCTCAATCAGGATGAAGGTAATACCGCTATCGCGAATCTTGCGAATAATGCGCAAGAGTTCTTTGATGTCTGGAGCTGTCAAGCCTGCAGCTGGCTCATCCAAGAGGAGTAACTCAGGATCGAGAGCCAATGCACGTGCAATTTCTAGCAAACGTTGCTTACCGTATGGTAAGTTACGAGCCTCTTCGTTAGCCAAATCATCCAGGCCAACGAATTTAAGGAGGGCCATTGCGCGAGCGTGAGCTTCAGCTTCTTCTTTCTTGTAACGTGGCAGATGCAAAGCAATTTCTACCATGTTGGATTTGAAGGTGTGATGCAAGCCAACCAAAATGTTTTGGATTGCTGTCATTTCACCGAAGAGTTGAACGTTTTGGAAGGTACGAGCAATACCTGACAAGGCAATGTCAGATGAAGTCTTACCAACGACGCTTTCACCGGCATACAACACGTTACCGGCAGTAGGAATGTAAATACCTGTGAGCACGTTCATCATGGTGCTCTTACCGGAGCCGTTTGGACCGATCAAGCCATGAATGGTGCCGCGCTTGATGCTCAAATCAACATTGTTCAGCGCTTTCAAGCCACCGAACTGCATCAATACAGAATCAACCTTCAAGAGCTCAGCGCCAGTATTGGTATTTGAAACGGCGCTAATAAAGCTAATGGAGTCATCCACCACTTCAGCATCGCCACCGCGGGTAGTTTTAGCTTTACCAACAATTGACTGATAGAAGCTCTTCGCAAAGCCAACGATACCGTTTTGCAAGTAGTACACCACCAACAAAATCATGAAGCCGAAAATACTCAAGCGCCAGTCAGAGATGCTATTGAGCCAGAATGAGAATGCAGCCAAACCAACCACAACAGCGATAGGTACCGCTACACGGCGTGGAGTAGTGACTTTCTTAGACAAGGCCATTGCAGCACCGGCTACTACTACGATCGCGATGATCGAAGCAACAATACGGAACAAGAAAATGTCATCCAAGAGTTTAGGCAATAACACGATGATGACAGCGCCAATCACTGCACCTAAGCGTGACTTACGTCCACCCATGATGATGCCGAGCAAGAACAACACAGCCAGTTCGTTGTTATAGGTATTTGGTGAGATGTATTGCTCTGAGTAAGCGTACAAGCAACCAGCCAAACCAGCAAAGCCGGCACTGATCACGAACGCGATCACTTTAAAGCGATAAACGGATACACCCATACAGTCACAAGCAATAGGACTGTCGCGTAACGCTTCAAAAGCACGGCCGATTTGTGATTTAACAAAATGATCCACCACGATCAAAGATAGGATCAAGATGATGCCCACCATCCAGAAATACTCGGCCTTGGTCATCGGCACACCCATTAAATCAGGCTTAGGAATCTTGATACCCAATGGGCCTTCAGTCATCCAAGTCATCTCGTTAATGAGGATCTGTGCAATCGTTCCGAAAGCCAAGGTCACCATCGCCAAATAAGGTCCGATTACCTTTAATGCGGGAAGAGCCAAGATACCGCCGAAGATCGCAGTCACTACGATAGACGCAGGCAATGTTCCCCAGATAGTCCAACCAAAGTGGAAGTACAAGACACCCGCAGTGTATGAACCAATACCGAATAGAGCGGCATGCCCTAAAGAAACCTGACCAACATAACCCACCACGATATCTAAACCAAATAACAAGATGGTGTAGATCAGGATGGTTTCAACTAAGTGAATGTAATAAGGATTGTGAACAAACAACGGCAGCGCGAAGAGTGCTGCGATTGCAATTAATAGAGGTATTAGAGACTTCTTCATCATTAATCTTTCTTAATTGCAGATTTACCAAAGAGACCAGATGGTTTGTATGCAAGTACAAGCAATAACAAAATCAAACCTGGAACATCTTTATAGCCAGTAGAGATATAAAAACCGGTATCTGTTTCTACAATGCCCAAGATCAAACCACCCACAATGATGCCCATGCCGCTAGATAAGCCGCCAATAATCGCCACTGCGAATGCCTTCAAACCTAATGCGCCACCCATGGTTGCGCCAGTCAGCGTTAACGGCGCAACCAACACACCAGCAAATGCTGCAGTTAAAGAAGAAAGCGCATAAGAGAAGGTAATAACTACGCTAGTGTTAAATGCCCATCAAGCCAGCGGCATCACGATCGTTAGCAGTGGCAACCACTGCCTTACCGTGAATTGTTTTACGGTTAAAGAACTCAACTAACAACATCATTACAAGCGCGCCAACTACCACCAAAATTTCCATTGGCAAAATACTTGCGCCCAAGAAATTCATTGGCTCCATTGGCAATGGTGATGGGAATGGCAATGCATCGCGACCCCAGATGTTTTCAGCGACGTTCTTGAAAATAATACCGAGAGCGATGGTGGACATAATCCAACCAAACTCGGATTTAATTTTGATTGCAGGGCGTACGCCGATTAACTCAACGAAGCCACCTTGCACCATGCCGAACAAACACACCACTGGAATCATGACCCAGTAGTTCATGCCAAAGGTATCCACACAAGTCAAACCGACTAGTGCGCCCAACATCAGGGCTTCACCTTGACCGAAGTTTAATGTGCCAGATGTGGCAAAAGTGAGCTGGAATCCGAAAGCGATGACCGCGTAGATCATCCCTACCGCGATACCGCTCGAAAGGATTTGTGCAAGCATTTCCATGGTATTGGCCTAAAAGATACTTAAAACTGTCTTATTAACGAATCCGCCATTGTAAGCAAAACGCCGCTTTTTGGGCGGCGCTTTGTTTTATCCAATGCTGCAGTGCTAAATAAATATTTAGATTGCCTGCTTAATGGGTTGAATTACTTCTTCTTAGGAGTTGCATCCTCAGCGTTCAAGAACTCAACACGACCATTCTCAACCACACCCATCACAACGTCTTTCATCTTGATAGCGTCGTGATCAGCTGCAGTAAATGGCTTGTTGTAAGTAATCACAACGCCATCAACTAGAGCCTTCAGATCTTGCAATGCTGCAACAATCTTTGGCCCTTCTGTGCTGTTTGCTTGCTTGATCGCAGCTGCCAAGAGGTAAACAGAGTCATATCCTTGTGCAGCAGAAACTGGAGATGCAATGTTGTTGTTCTTACTACGATAGCCAAAGCCAATAACAGATGGCTTGCCGGCATTTGCTGATGCCGAGAAGAGTTATTCACCAGTAAGTAGTTCCACTGCGCGCTGCGCAATCATCATGGTCGGCGCCGCAGTGTTGCCAGAGGTAATGGTTGGCATTGCTGAAGCATCCACTACACGCAAGTGTCCAATGCCTCTGACGCGCAACTAAGAATCCAGTACAGCCATCGGATCATCTGTGCGCCCCATCTTGCAAGTACCCACTGGATGGAAGATGGCTGTACCAATATCACCTGCAGCCTTCACCAACTCTTCATCCGATTGGTATTGCATCCCGGGCTTGTACTCTTCTGGTGCATATGGTGCGAGTGCAGATTGCTCAACAATGTTGCGCGTTAAACGCAGTGACTCTGCTGCTACTTTACGGTCTTCATCTGTCGACAAATAATTTGGGTGAATGGCTGGCGGCGCTTCTGGATCAGTAGAGGTGATATGCACACTGCCGCGAGATGTTGGACGCAAGTTACAAACGCTCGCAGTAAACGCATTAAATGAATGCAAATCTTCACCAAACTTTTCTAGCGACAAAGGTTGCACGTGATACTCCACGTTTGCACTCTTTTGCTGAGGAGAGCTATAGGCAAAAGCACCCAACTGAGAAGGGGCCATAGACATAGGGCCTGAGCGCTTCAATACATACTCCAAGCCAATCATCATCTTGCCAAGCCAAGAGTTGGCTTTGGTATTTAAAGTCTTAATGCCATTTACTTTGTAGACCATGCGTAACTGCAAGTGGTCCTGCAGGTTCTTACCGACACTGGGTAAATCGACAACCACCGGAATACCCAAAGCATTTAAATGTGCTGCAGCACCAATACCAGAGCGCTCCAAAATTTGCACGCTGCCAATAGCGCCTGCACTTAATATGACTTCGCCACCACGATCAATTGCGCACAATGCTTCTGCCGCAACACCGTTCTTGAGATATTCAACACCGTAACAATTTTTTGTCGTTGGATCAATTTTGAGTTTGCTCACTACCGCTTCGGTAATTACCGTGAGATTGCTGCGCTTGGCGGCATCTTTTAAGAAAGCCTTGAATGTATTTAATCTCCATCCTGCGCGCTGACTGACGTCAAAGTAACCTACGCCAAAGTTATCGCCACGATTGAAGTCATCTGATGCAGGAACGCCAGCCTGGACTGCAGCCTCTTTGAGCTTATCCATGATGGGCCAACGCAGACGTTGCTTTGATACCGTCCACTCGCCACCTTTGCCGTGCCACTCGTTTGCAGCGCCGTGCTAATCCTCAAACGATTTATAGCGGCGCAAAGCATTTCCCCAGGACCAAGAGTCATCGCCCGTAGCCTACACCCAAGACTGGTAATCACCCGCTTGGCCGCGCATATAAATCATGCCGTTAATTGACGAACAACCACCAAGCACTCGACCACGGGGATATAACAATGAACGACCGTTGAGGCCTTTTTCAGCGACCGTCTTAAAACGCCAATCCGCACGAGGATTATCAATACAGTACAGATAGCCAACCGGAATATGAATCCAAATATAGTTATCGTTTTTGCCGGCTTCAATTAACAAAACCTTTTTGGCGGGGTTCTCCGTCAAGCGCTTAGCCAACATACAGCCGGCGCTGCCCGCCCCAATAATGATGTAGTCGTAGGTATTTGCTTGAGTCATGGCTTTAAATATCGAATTGAACCATATTTAGTCTGATTGATCGCTCTATTATTTACCAAACTCCAAATTTGAGCATTGATCCAGTTGGGTCCCAATACCCGTCTAAAATAGCCAAATGCATATTAATGAGAAGAATCGCACGCCCAAATTGGTTGAAGCCGATGAAGGCCCTAGCAAATCAGAGCTAAAGCGCCAAATGACCGAACGCCAAAAATTGGCGGAAGTCTTGGCTGCCCTGAGTAGCGATGCCCTCAAATCGATTCCACTAGATGAAGCCATCAAGGCAGCAATCGCAGAAACCAACAAGATTAAAAGTTTTGAGGCTATCAGACGTCACAAACAATATCTTGGCAAGCTCATGCGATTCTTGGATGACGAAGAGCTAGATGCCATTCAGAAAAGACTAGATGCGATTCAAGGTGTAAGTAAAGCCGAAACCGCTAAATTGCATTTTTTAGAAAGCTATCCTATCGTGATCGCCTCATTGCCAATGATGAAGCATTCACCAAAATGATTGAGCAATATCCAGATATGGATATTCAGAATATGCGCACCCTGATTCGCAATGCGCGTAGAGAGAAAGAACAAAATAAGCCTCCTAAGGCTTATCGCGAAATCTTCCGAGTCCTAAAAGATATGGGGCTCTAAATCGTCTAGAGTAATTGCTAGACCTTAAGTCTCATCGATGGCAGCTCCAATCCATCAGTATAAATAATTTGCAGCAAGCACACTACTGGCAACTACTGCCACCATCAAAGCAATTGCTAATACTCCACTCTCGTATATGTGTAAGCCAAGGGCAATGTAAAGCGTGTTCGCAAGCAAGATAAAGGCAAAGTGAATCAAGAAAGCGCAATAAGAGCGTTTGCTACCCCAAGAGATTGCCTTCAGAAATAAAGCCTTGCCGTGCGCATGAGCTGGGTAAGTCGCACTGCCCCAGAACAACAAGGCGATTGCCACAAACCAGGCCAAGAAATTACGTAACCATACCTGTTGAAACGAAGAAATCACAATCACGATGCCAATAAGTACAAGACTAATTCTGGCCAAACGATTGACGCCCTCTGATTCTGAAAATCTCTAGCCAAATAGGCTAGAACACCCAAACCATAAGAGCCGATGAAGTAAATAAAATAGGCTTCATAGCTAGCCGAGCAATTAAAGATCAGCAATGAAGCAACGGCCAGGATGCTGATAACCCAGATCACTGATTGATACGTAGAAAATGAAATCAACAAAATAGCTAGCACTGAATACAACTGCCAATCAATGGCGATATACCAAGCGCCAGCAGAAATAGAATCCAAACCCAAAATACCTTGAATGAAAAATAGGTGCGCCAAAAATTGGGAAAGGGTTTCAGATTCGCCAACGAATTCATCATTTACCCAAAAGCGAGCGACATACGCACAGACAATCGTAAAGACTAGTGCTGCAGCATATGGGGCAAACAATCGTAGATAACGATTGAGAATAATTTTGAGCAAACCCTGCGCGCTAAATTTGTCATCGGCATAACGACTCAACGATTGCGCCGCTAAATACCCTGCCATGACCAAAAATATTTGCACCGCATAACGACCATATTCAAACAGCCAGGTCATCACGCCAGGCAATACGGTGCGAGCATCTTCAGCAATTTGCCCATAGCTAGACAAATGATGAAGAATAATTAAAAGGGCTGCAAAGACCTTCAGAAAATCAATAAGCAATAAGGGTGCGGCTTTTTTCAAAAGAACAGTGAATCCTTACTTGGATTTGTCTTTACCCATGAGAGAAGCTAGCAGCGGATTTGCCTTTGCTAGCTCCTTCTTACTTTTAGCCTTTTCTTCGGCCGTGCCGAGCTTAGGGGCTTTGGCAGCATTCTTCATACGCTGAGCAGTAGTCAGAGCAAGACTCTTATAAAGATCTGTTTTCTTCATCGCCATATGAATGCGCCTTAAGCCTCTAAATAAATATCACTAGTGTGATTCGTTAATTACTTACTGATTTACTTCGTAAGTGAGCGCGCTGCCAGACCCATGAAGAACAATGACCAGCCCTGCAACAGTAATTCCACGGCGATTAACAAGCCTGGCAAGCATAAGCTAGCTGCTGGGAA
Organism: Polynucleobacter necessarius; assembly: GCF_900096755.1. Taxonomy (NCBI): domain Bacteria; kingdom Pseudomonadati; phylum Pseudomonadota; class Betaproteobacteria; order Burkholderiales; family Burkholderiaceae; genus Polynucleobacter; species Polynucleobacter necessarius. The sequence goes on along the minus strand of NZ_LT615227.1, from coordinate 980,721 downwards.
GTTATTCATGATGAGCACGCCCATCAAAATAGAAATTACGGCAGATAAAGCCAGCCAGAACCATTCAGCAAAATGACGATGCTGAAATGCAGAGATCAAACGCAAGAAACCGGTAATAAAGAAAATTGCCGCTAGCCACAGAGTGATTGCCTCAAGCGCTGGAATTGGGAATGCCCATACATAGATTGCCGCTGCAATATACAAAATAGCAAAAATCAGTTGTACGCCAACACTTTTCCATCCTGTTGATTTAAATGCATGAATACCTTGCAGTAAACCGCCAGCAAACAGAAAAATACCAAAGAAAACAATACCTGGCCCGCCACTCCAATCATGCCCAATACGATGAACAAAATACCAAGCCCAATGAGTGCGCCAGGAACCTTACCTGCAGCTCCTAAAACTTTCGTACGGATTTCGTTTAACTGAGCTGTGCTTAATTCGGCCATGTGTTTACTTTCTAAGTGGTAATTGCCAAAAATGGCATAAGGCCTCTACTGTATCAATAAACCCTGATATTGAATAAATATGGCTATGTGCTAGTGCCAAATGCCAGTCCATCAGAGTCCCTCAAGAAAACAGGTATTCTTTAGCCTTTCAAACACCCTTATGCAGAAAGGCGTCCGCGATGGATACCACTCTCACCGTCATTTTAGGCATCGTTGCCATGCTTTTGCCATTGGTAGTTGGCCGCTTAGTCTGGAAACGCTTTGATCAATGGTTTGGTCGTAACGATGAAGCCTATATGGATAGCTTGGAATACTTTCTGAAAAAGATTGGCTTTACCGTACTCGTAGCGTTTGTATTGCTATGGCTTGGTATTAGCTTGGTGTTCAACGGCAACGGCGCTTAAGCAAACGAACTCTTATGAGCGATCAACTCAAAGCCATCCTCACCAAAGCAAAGCTTAACTTTGCGATCTTGGCACTGATTCTGATTATTGCAGTACTGGGCAAGGTCATTAATCCAGAGTTTACGAATACGGTTTTTGTAACAGCCGATCAACTCGTCTCTGATCTTTACATCGTGTTTATTGCGATTACTCTGGGTGCCTTCATCCCCAACTTCAAGCTGGTGGCTTTTGGCTCCATTGCCACCTTTATTGCGGCAGTAGCGCTCGTTCACTTTGGAGTCTTTACCTACCTCACGGTCGACTACCTATTTGCGGTGCTTATCGTGATTCTGGGATTTACTTCTATTGCAAACCTGTACAGGCACTATCGAGAATATGGCCTATAAGGCAACGTAAATACCAAGAAGCACCCCATTAAAAGCCCCTGGAATGGGGCTTTTTTACGCTTATTCAACTTACCCCCCCGCCTACAGAGATTAAATCTATATATCTACAAGTTATATAAGACCGATTTTTGAGTATTTGCAGGAATATTGAAAATCCCCGACAATCGTGGCCTATGTATAAATATGACCACATTGACCAAACCCTTTTAGATCAACGGGTTGCACAATTTCGAGATCAAGTTGCAAGACGCCTCAATGGCACTTTGGCTGAAGAAGAGTTCCGTCCACTGCGTTTGCAGAATGGTCTCTACCATCAACGCCATGCTTACATGCTGCGCGTAGCTATCCCTTATGGCTTGTTTAATTCCAAACAGCTCAGAACCTTGGCGAATATTTCTGAAAAATATGATCGCGGATATGGTCACTTCACTACGCGTCAGAACATTCAGTACAACTGGGTAACGCTAGAAGACACACCAGATATTTTGGCTGACTTAGCCAAAGTAGAAATGCATGCCATCCAAACTTCAGGCAACTGTATTCGCAATATTACGAGCGATGCGTTTGCTGGTGTGGCTGGTGATGAGTATGTTGATACCCGCCCGATTTGCGAACTGCTTCGTCAGTGGTCAACACTTCACCCAGAATTTGCACACTTGCCACGCAAATTTAAGTTTGCTGTTAATGGCGCTAAAGAAGATCGCACAGTATTGCTCTGCCACGACGTTGGCATTGAGCTTAAGAAAAATGCAAAAGGTGATCTCATTGCTGACATCTATGCTGGCGGTGGCATGGGTCGCACGCCAATCTTGGGATCACTCATTAAGCAAGAACTACCATGGCAACTATTGCCTAGCTATCTAACTGCCCTCTTGCGTGTTTACAACCGCTTTGGTCGCAGAGATAACCTCTATAAGGCTCGCATCAAGATCTTAGTAAAAGCGCTTGGCCCTGAAGAGTTTGCTCGTCAAGTAGAAGACGAATGGCTCTATAACAAAGAGGGTGATGATAATTTCACCCAAGCAGAATGGGATCGCGTTGCAAAACACTTTACCAAGCCTGCTTATAAGAGCTTGTCAGCCTTAAGCACTGAAGCAGTAATTAATCAGGCACAAGAGTCTGAGAAAGCTGCATTTACGCGCTGGTTAGAGCGTAATGTGAAACCACATCAAGTGCCTGGTTATGCCAGCGTAATTTTGTCACTCAAGCCGCACGGCACTGTTGCGCCCGGTGATGCTACGACTGCACAAATGAATGCCATTGCGGACTTGGCTGATCAATATAGTTTTGGTGAATTGCGCGCTACCCATGAACAAAACTTGGTTCTAGCTGATGTTGAGCAAGCCAAGCTCTACGAACTCTGGCAAGAGGCGAAAAAGCAAAAAGTGGCATTGCCTAACATAGGACTGTTAACAGACATCATTGCCTGCCCAGGTGGTGACTTCTGCTCTTTAGCTAATGCCAAGTCTTTGCCAATTGTTAAAGCGATTCAAGAACGTTTTGATGACTTAGATTATCTATTTGATCTCGGTGATATCAGCCTGAATATCTCTGGCTGCATTAACTCTTGCGGCCATCATCACGTGGGCAATATTGGTGTCTTGGGCGTCGATAAAGACGGTGAAGAGTGGTATCAAATTACTTTAGGCGGCGAGCAAGGCAATGACGCTGCCATTGGTAAGGTGATTGGACCTTCTTTCTACGCCGATGAAATCCCCGACGTCATGAGCAACATCATTAATACCTATGTTGCACAACGCAATGAAGGCGAGGCCTTTATTGATGCGTACCGCCGCCTTGGAGTGACTCCATTCAAAGAGGCTGCATATAAAGATAAGCTCGAGAACGCCAAGAAAAAAGATGAAGCCAAAGCAACAGGAAGTGCATCATGAGCCAAGCCAATAGCCAAACCAACAACAACGTCATAGCAGCCCACGATCAAATCGTGCATTTTCCAAAGGGGCAACAACCCAGCTTGGGCCCTAATGAATGGCTTATCTGGAGCGGCAGTCAGGATGAAGGTGGCCTGCCTGATTTAGAGCACGGCAAAAGCAAGGTGCTAGTACCGTTTTCTTGGTGGATCACTCACCACCATGAAGCAAATATTCAGAGTAAAGCCAAAGCCGGCCAAATCGGTGTTTGGTTTGCAACGAATGATGACATCCTTAAGCATGCTGACGTGATTGAGCATAGCAAGACTGTGTGGCCACTGGTGGCAGCACACTTCCCCATCTTTAGAGATGGCAGAAGCTTTAGTACTGCGGCACTATTGCGCGATCGATTCCAGTGGACTGGTGAGATTCGTGCCATTGGCGATGTACTCATTGATCAACTATTGCAAGGAGCTCGAGTTGGTTTTAATAGTTTTGCATTGCGTCCAGATCAAAGTTTAGATGTTGCGCTTAAGCAATTTGATTTGTTCTCCGTTACGACTCAAAACAGCTGGCGCGGTCAAAGAACCATGCGCGCGACATTAGGCGCCCAATTCAGTGAAGCCCAATAACAGCAAGCCAACAATGACTACGTCAACTATTTCCGGCAAATTCAATGCGCCCGGAAAAGTGTATTTGGTAGGCGCAGGTCCTGGTGCGGCAGATCTCATCACGGTTCGTGGTGCCAAGCTACTAGCTCAGGCTGATATTGTTTTTCATGATGCCTTGGTTGATCCAGAGATGCTATTGCTTTGCTCTCAAGCTGAACTAGTAGCAGTAGGTAAGCGTTGCGGTAAGCTTTCTTCTGCACAGCAATTTATTAATAAGCGTCTAGTAGACGCTGCTCATAAACACCAAGTCATTGTTCGCCTTAAAGGTGGCGATCCCATGCTCTTTGGTAGAGCTGATGAAGAAATCCAATCCCTTAAGGCAGCAGGCATTGCGGTTGAAGTAGTCCCCGGCATCACTACGGCGCTTGCAGGGGCAGCCAGTATTCAGCAATCATTGACACTGAGAGGCATTAGCCGAAGCGTTGCCTTTATTACGCTTGCGCAAGGCAATGAGAATGTTGCTCCAGGACAGCCAATTGTCAATCCTAACGCAGACACTCTGGTGTATTACATGGGTCGTAAAGATGCTGCCAATATTGCAAAGCAGCTCATTGAGAAAAGCAAGAACCATCACAAAGAGACACCGGTTCACATATTAGAAGCCGTATCGACTGCACGTGAACGTTTGTGGACTAGCACTTTAGAAGCATTAGCAGCAGGTAAAGCAGATGATTGGTTTGATAGCAACTCGCCAGCACTGATTATGGTTGGCGAAGCATTAAGAAATCACAATGAAGGTCAGAGCGAAAGCTCTGAAGAGAATTTAGAGCGCTCTAGCGGAGAAATCGACAATAGCTTGCAAGACGGCGAGATCCTCCCCAACAGCATTCGTCGCGCTTAAGGCAATTTGCGGGAACTTGGCTTGGCAAGCCTCTAGCAATACCGGGAAATCATTACGCAAATGGCCACCCTGGCCAAAGAAGACAGGCACTACGGTGATTTGGGTGGCGCCCTGAGCTCTTAAGGTAGATACAGCATCTTCTAGTGATGGGGTCATCATTTCCAGGAAAGCGAGCTGCACTGGTGTGCCTGGATGCTGCGCACGCCATAAATCGGCTAGGCGATCAAAGGGCTCGCGCCAACGGGCGTCACGGGCACCGTGCCCAAATAGAATGACTGCTTTCATTTTCTATATATTTTCCAGAAATACCTCTAAATCACACCAATCATTGGATAATTGAGACATCTTAATAGTATTTACCAATCTTCGTTATACCTAACGCATTTAATACGCATTTATTATTTAATTAATCCTTATGGCAAATCTGATTCATGAACTCGCTGGTCAAACTTGGTTTATTGCCATTATGGCAATCATCTTGATTGGAGGCGTGCTTTCAGCAGTACATCATGCTGAAGTCATTGCGCATAAAACAGGCGAGCCTTATGGCGCCCTAGTACTGGCGATTAGCGTAACGATTATTGAAGTCTCCCTCATCATCTCCATGATGCTCTCTGGACATGATGGATCTCAATTCATCGCTCGTGATGTGCCGTATTTGCCACAGTCATGATTGTGATTAACGGCGTGATTGGTTTGTGTATTTTTATTGGCGGCCTACATCACCATGAGATGAGCTTTCGTAATGAGGGTACGAACTCTGCATTGGCTGTGCTGACTGCTTTAGCAACATTCATTCTGGTAATGCCAATTGTCACCACCAGCACACCAGGCCCTGACTTCACTAAGAGCCAATTGGCTTTTGCTGGGATTGCCTCTTTTGCACTCTATGCAGCATTTTTATTCTTCCAAACAGTGAGTCATCGCGACTACTACCTGCCCAAAGCAGAGGATAAGAAAACCGATATCAACTTTCATGCACTTAATTAAGCCAAGCAATCTCAAAACTGCAGTTAGCGTTGTGCTACTGATCATTTCTTTGATTGTGGTGGTAGTTCTTGCAGAACTGCTCAGCCCAGCAATTGAGGCTGGGGTGAAAGCTGCTGGAGCACCGAAAACGATTGTGGGTATCGCGATTGCAATGCTTGTACTGTGCTGCCAGAAGCTTATGCCGCAGTCAGAGCCGCTAGAGCAAATCGCTTACAAAGCAGCTTAAACCTCGCTCTAGGCTCCGCATTAGCGAGTATTGGACTTTCCATCCCTACTATTGCAGCAATTGCCATTTTCTTCAATTTGCCACTGAGTCTAGGCATCAGCAGTCTCAATATCACCTTGATGTATCTAACCTTCTTTATTGGGGCATTAACGCTAGCCATAGGCAGAACTACCCCACTACAGGGTGTTGTGCACCTCATTATATTTTTTGAATATCTGTTCTTGAGTTTGGTGCCCTAGGATTTATCCACCAAAGCATCACATCCCCAATGGTTGATAGCCGGGCACCAATTCCTTGAGTATGAGCTTAATAGCATTGAAATCACCTTGATCTAACGCTAGATTAAGCATATTGAGTGATTTTTGTAAATCAGCCCAAGTCAAAAATTCCTCATGTGCCATCATAATTTTAGGGTGGGCTGTTGGCTGGGGATTATCGCCAATCAGGAGCTCCTCGTAGAGCTTTTCTCCAGGGCGCAAACCAGTGACTTCAATTTCAATATCGCCATGAGGATGAGCGCCATCTTTTAGCAATAAACCAGATAAATAAATCATCTTGACAGCCAAATCATAAATACGCACTGGCTCACCCATATCCAATACAAATACATCGCCGCCTTTAGCCATTGCACTAGCTTGAATAACCAACTGCGCCGCCTCAGGTATAGTCATGAAATATCGCGTCACCTCAGGATGCGTCAGTGTTATGGGGCCTCCAGCAGCAATTTGGGCACTAAAAAGCGGCGCAACAGACCCTGATGATCCAAGCACATTACCGAATCGCACCATAGAAAAATTTGTTGAGTGGCCGCCCCTCACCGCAGAATCTGCCATTGCCTGTAAAATCATTTCAGAAATACGTTTGCTACAGCCCATGACATTCGTTGGTCTTACGGCCTTATCAGTACTAACCAAGATGAATTGAGAGACGGCGCAATCTAGGCTCACCTGGGCACAGATTAAGGTTCCATATACATTGTTCCGAATACCCTCTTCAGGATTTTGCTCAACCAATGGAACATGCTTATAAGCGGCCGCATGGAAAACTGTAGCAGGCTTGTATTCTTTAAATATCTTAAGCAGCAAACTTCTATCTCGCACCGAGACTAGACATGGCAGCAACTGTATTGTTGATCTTGAATAAATATTCTCTGATAAAAGGATATTCTTTAACTCTTCATAAATCAAATATAGGGAATGTTCACTACTATCTACCAGAATTAATGATTTTGGCGAAAATTTAATAATTTGACGACATAACTCGCTACCAATTGAGCCGCCCGCCCCGGTTACCAAAACCACTTGATTTAAAATATTTTTTTTTAACAACTCAACCCGGGGAGGAACAACCTCCCTACCAAGCAAATCATTCATATCTAAATCATGTAAATCCGATACTCTTAATCGGCCTGAGGCTATATCTATCAGCCCTGGCAATGTTCGAACGCGAACCCCAAGCCCGTTTAATGAGGCGATAATTTCAGTTCTTCGCTCTTGTTTAGCAGAAGGAATCGCCAAAAGCACATCCGTAATGTCCTGTTTACTGATGATCTCCTGCAAGCCATTTCTAGGATAAACGGAAATTCCATTAATAGTACTTCCATGCAAGCGATAATCATCATCAATAAAACCTTTGACTAAAATTTCTTTATTGCTTGATAAGCCTAATGCTAATTGACGGCCCGCCGAACCAGCTCCATAAATTAATGCGATAGGTTGAACCCGGCGAAATGAATTTTGAACATAATTGATGCTGCCCAACCAATGACGCACAATATACCTACTTATTCCAATTCCCACAAACAATAAGAGTGGCTGAATGACGCCGATTGATCTCGGTACACCATCCACCCCGAGAAGTGTAAAAATACAGAAAATAATAGAGCTATAGATAACAAAAACTTTTGCTATGGACATAAAGGCGGCCGAGCCTACATATCTAAAAATAGCTCGATATAGTCCAAAATGAATAAAGAGAGGTATAGCAAGCCCAATAGTTGCAACAAGCACTAGCGGTTGCTTCCCATCAAAATTACGCCACAGATCTAAGCGAAGTCCAAATGCAAGCCAAACACTCAACACGCAAATTAAAATATCGCAAGTTATTACTACACCCCGCTTAACCGATCGAGGTAAATTTAAAAGCGACTGTTTGGTTGCATTAATTGGCACAAGATTGATTATAAATAATATGACCAGGATTTGAGGAAATTACCTTCAATATTCAATATTTAAAGGGAATTTAACTAAATGCACTACCCACTAGAATGCATTTGGTGACTTCGGGAAAGTCATTTAGCTTGATGCCATCTAGACCCAACCGAAATACAGTCTACTGCCCAGCACCATGCCGAAACAGACAAAAAATAATTAATAAAACCGAGATGTTTGATTACNAATCATGAATGATGCTTTTATATAAAACATTACTTAAGGTAAAAATTTCCTCTTGCATTGCAGTATAAAGTTCTTTGATAAAAGAATAATCCTGGAAGCAATGTCGTATAAAATCATCGGAAGAATTGGGCAAGCATGATCCACTTAAATAGGAGTTACATTAACCACCAACTTGAGACAAGATTCGCACAATACAAGTTACGCGGCACCTGAAAATTTTTTACATCATACTAAAAAATGGATTTTTCCATGACGCCATAATAATCTATATGGCTGGATTTCCATCTCTAGATGTAACAATTCTTACGCTCCCAGGGGGAGGTCTTGGGACTAGAGGCTGCCTCCTCAAGGCCATTTGAACTATATCATCCGGAGCGTGAACCCCCTGCAAAATTTTCTGCACGCCAATCAAAGCCTTGTTACGCGAAAAAATGGCTATTACAGTGAGAAGGCATAAACGAATGTCAAGCAAAATTGACTGGTTTTTAATATAAATCAAGCCCAATATGCTTTTCCCAGGTCGAATCAATTGGTTATAGGCAATATCAGGATCCGCTTGATCCTTAAGAATATCGCCTTCATCCGAAAAAACAATTGACGCGATATCCGTGATACCAGGCTTAACCTCCAACAACCCTCTCTCAACTGGGGTGTATAAATCAGTTTCGCGCTTAACATTTGGCCTCGGCCCAACCAAACTCATATCCCCATTGAGAACATTCCAAAGTTGCGTTAATTCATCAAATTTATAACGTCGAATAAATCCCCCAACCGCAGTGATTCTAGCGTCATTTGCACCTGTTGAATCAACCCCCGATTTATCCGCATTAATTACCATTGAGCGTAACTTGACCATCCTGAAAGATCGATCATCCCTACCAACACGGTCGGCAATATAAAAAGGTGAATGCTTATCGTGCCACCATACTAAAAATATAACAGGCAGCAATATAGGGGCAACCAGAACAAGCCCAACTCCAGAGGCGGTAATATCAAATATTCTTTTCAACATACTTAATCCATTAATTTTTTAACTTGTGAAACTATTGTATCTACTGTTGGATAATATATTTCTTCCAAAAGACTGGCTGTTGGCGCAGGAGCGAAAGGAAGAGTGATGCGTTGTGGAGATTTTTTGAATACCTTTGGTGATACATTTTCAATCACACTAGCAATCACCTCTCCAGCCATGCCGCAAGGGGACCAGCCCCCGTCAATAGCCAGAAGTCGTCCTGTTTTTTTGACTGAATTAATAATAATGGTTGGGTCGAGAGGATTAATAACCCTTAAATCAATTACCTCTGCAGAAATTCCCAGCTGGTTTAAAGCTTTTAATGAGTCCAAAGCTAATCTCGTAGAGTAGCTAGAGGCCACCAGGGTAATGTCAACGCCTTGTTGAATGCAGCGCGGCCCCTCTAAAGATAAGGCGCGCTCGATCACTGGAGGCAAATCATCTTCCAAATCATAAAGCCATCGGTCATCAATAAATATTACAGGGTCAGGGCATAACACGGATGCAATCAAGAGATCTCGCGCATCGGCAACGCTAGCGGGCATAACAACTCTTAAACCCGGCACATGGGCAAACCAAGACTGCAAAGCTTGTGAATGTTGCGCACCTTGCTCTCCACCTCTGTTAATAATGCTTCGAACGGTTAATGCGGGGGCTGCCTGACCGCCCACCATATGCGACCACTTTGCAGCCTGATTCACTATGGCATCCATCGCGTACAACATAAAATCCATTCTCGGATGAACAATGATTGGCTTCATACCTGCTAGAGCTGCACCCACAGCAGCGCCAGTACACGCGGACTCTGAAACTGGCGTATCAATCACTCGATGCGCTCCAAACATTTTATCCAGATCAGTCATGGAATTGCCTACATACCAGGGGCTCCACAAACCCTGACCTATGACGAATACTTCTGGGTATGTTTCCAGCAGATAGTCAAATCCTGCCAACATAGCTGTTCCGTAGTTATGATGGGTTTTGCTCATTGACGAATTCCGGAGCTTGAAAATACCAAAGATGTTAAAGCCGATGGCGGAGGATATGAATCATCTAAGGCTTGAGTCCACGCTGCCAGGACTTCACTTGAAATTTCGGCTTCGATCTCATTTAATTGCTGTAGGTCTAAGAGTTTTTCGTTCATAAGGCCTGACACCAATCGTGCGATTGGATCTCGCTTTCGCCATGCATCAACATCTATCTCGCTACGATTAACCCCTACATCAATATCTTCGCGCCAGTCTACATGACCATACCAGCGGTAAGTAACAGCCTCTAGAAACCCTGGACCACCGCCTGATCGCGCACGCTTAATTAGGCGACTTGCAGCAGCCTGAACATCTACTACATTATTGCCGTCAACGATTTCATAAGGAATGTCATTTGCAGCAGCAAATCTTGCGGTTGCAACTTTTGGTTGACGCAGCGAAATATGCATGTGACTTGCGAATAAGTTATTCTCAACCACAAACAATGTCGGTGCATTCAACATCCTCGCAAGATTAAGGGATTCGTGTACAACACCCTCCTCTATTGCACCATCACCTAGATAAGCAACTCCAATATCTTTAGTCCCTTGCATTTTTGCAGCTAAAGAAGCTCCAACAGCAAGTGGTACCGTACCTGAAACAATGGGTACAGACCCATAAAATCCGTTTGGCTGGTCCCAAAGATGCATTGACCCCCCCATTCCATTGGAAAGACCGGTTTTCTTGCCAAGAATTTCAGCAAATAATCTATGCATACTTGAACCCATTGAAAGAACATGGGAATGAGATCGGTGGGCCCCAAATACTCTATCCGTCTTACACAATTCAGAGGCCACCCCAACTGCTACTGCCTCTTGCCCGACTCCCAAATGAACGGGGCCGCCAATCAAATGGTCGCGACGTCCATCAGCAATCCTTCTCTCAGCCAACCGGATACAAAGCATCGTTTTCAACTGATTTAGCAGAAGAGATGGGTCACACCCTAAAACATTGATTGGCTCTTGATGCTGATATGGATCACACAGGGATCCTAGAGACCAGTCTTCCATGACTTATTTGCCGTAAAAATTACGAATCGCTTTAACGATGTAATCTACTTCATCATCAGTTACAGCCGAGTTCATTGGAAGCATTAGGCAGCGGGAGAAAAATGCATCTGTTTTGGGCAGGCTATCTGTAAATCCCAACTCCTTAAATTGGTGCACGGGAGTACCCGCCCACTGAATAATAGTTTTAACGCCCTTTTGATCTAGATATGCACGCAACTCGTCACGACGATCAGCCTGAAGCTCATAATTTTGATATACATCGTAGTGGCGAGAATCTGCATCAGGTCCCGGAGGTAAATTAAGCTCTGTCAAATTACCAAGGCCCAACTGATAACGGGCGGCTACTGAACGACGACGATCTATCTCTTTTGGATAAGACTTGAGCTTGTAATCAAGCACTGCAGCTTGCAGATTATCTAAGCGCGAGTTGTAACCCCAGGCAACAACACGTCCATCAGTGTCCCTTCCATGGTCTTTAAGTAGTGCGATGCGATAAGCTAATTCATCATCATTTGTAACGATGGCTCCACCATCACCAAAGCATCCCAACAACTTTGCCGGATAAAAACTAATAGTTCCAAATTTTCCAAATGTTCCAGCACATTGACCCTTGAACTTCGAGCCCAACCCCTGCGCAGCATCCTCGACAATCATAATCCCGTGCTTATCAGCAACTGCACGCAATGCATCCATATCACAAGTTCTACCATTGACCTGAACTGGCATGATTGCTTTTGTTTTTGGCGTAATACGTTTCTCTACATCTGCCGCATCAAGCATATGATCAGGGCCACATTCGGCCAAAACTGGAGTTGCACCTACCAAATGCACTGAAGCTGCGGTAGCGATATAGGTGTGGGAAGGAAGAATTACCTCATCACCAGGGCCTATACCCACAGCTTTTAATCCAATGATGATGGCATCCGTTCCATTTGCAACTCCAAATGCATGCTTAACACCCATGAACTTAGCAAGATTTACATCAAAATCTCTGCACTCTTGTTGCTGAATGTAGGCACCACGGCGACAAACTCCCATCATAATTTCTGTAAGAGCTGCTTCATCTCGTTTAAATAAGTCGGCGTATGGAAAAAATGGGATAGTTTGCATAATTTTGAGAGTTAAATAAGTTAATAAAAAAATTATTTAGTAATTAAGCAGGAAACAAATGCAAATTACTAGCTTGCACGATAAGCATGACTAAAAATAACCTTGTGAGAACGCTCGGCCAATCCAGGGCGTAATTTTGTAGGGGCAATGGGCTGACTAGTCATAGCATCTATTTCCGCAGGCATTGGCACTAGATTTCCAAAAATAAATCGCTTTAATAATTTTTTTGCAGTCATAGATTTTGGAATTAAACCGAACTTAGAAGCAAAAGCCTTTGCAGGTCGCAAAATACGCTGCTTAAGAGATACCGCAGCTAAAGGTGTATCGCCAAAACACTGGATATTATTAAAACCATGCGAACTTAAATCCCGCTCAAGCTCTAAGACTCCATGGTATACATGACTATGAGGGCTTGGATTAAAGTCGTACAGATCCTTATTAGCATTTGATATTAATAAAACTCCACCCTGACGAAGAATACGTCTGCACTCAGCAAAAAAGCGTGATGGGTCTGGAATATAGTAAAGAGCTTCGAATATTAATACAACGTCAAATGAAGAATCGGCAAATGGAATGGACTGAGCATCAAATCTCTCAAATTTAAAGCGGCTGCCGTAGTGTCTTCGAGCAATATCAATAATTGGTTCCGAATAATCTCCAGCAACCATTGATTTTGAAACGGATGCGAGATAACCCACTCCCTGACCCGATCCGCATGCCACCTCAAGAACATCTTTATCTTTGCAGTAGTCTGCAGCCCAATAATAACGACGTGCAATTCTATCGACCTGCTCCTGAGAGACCATATCCCCTGAAATCTCTGTTAACTCAACAAAATCAGTGGACATCACCAGCTACTCCCATGTTTAAATTTGATGTGGCGCTGGGTAAATTACTCTATTCCAGCTAAAACCCAATTATATCAGGCTTTAACAACATTATTAGATGGGTTTAAATATACTCCACGGGTATCAATAATTAACTTTGCATGCTTTTTGATTAAGTCGTAATCAAAAGCGTCGTGATTAGTTGCCAATAAAACAAAATCATAATTGCCAATGGTATCTGATGTCAGCTGCACACTTTTTAGATTGAATTTGTGTTTACGCATCTTAGGGAAAACTGGCACGTGGGGATCTGAATAAGAAATGATTGCCCCCTTCTGCTGCAATATCTCCATTAACTCAACGGATGGGGACTCTCGCATATCGTCAACATTTTTTTTGTACGCAATGCCCAATACCAAGGCATTACTCCCCTTAATGGATTTACTGCGATCATTTAAAGAATCGACAACTTTCGAAATCACCCACTCAGGCATACTTCGATTGATTTCACCTGCCAGCTCAATGAAGCGAGTATTAACACCATACTCACGAGCCTTCCAAGTTAAGTAAAAAGGGTCAATAGGAATACAGTGCCCCCCAAGACCCGGGCCAGGATAATAGGGTACAAAACCAAAAGGCTTGGTTGCTGCCGCACGAATTACTTCATGAATATCAACCCCCATTCTATCGGCAACAATTTTCATTTCGTTAACAAGGCCGATATTTACGGCGCGGTGAATATTTTCAAGAAGTTTGGTCATTTCTGCAGTACGCGTAGAACTGACTGGCACCACTTGATTGATTACCTGACCATATAAACTCAAACCCACTTCGAGGCATTGAGGGGTATCGCCACCGCAAACCTTGGGAATCGTATGCGTTTCAAAGTCGGGATTACCAGGGTCCTCTCGCTCCGGAGAAAAGACTAAGTAAATGTCTTTACCAACTCGCAAGCCATTGGATTCTATTCGTGGCTTTAACTCCTCATCCGTAGTTCCAGGGTAGGTTGTGCTTTCCAGCGACACTACCTGCCCACTCCGCAAAAAGGGCGCGAGAGCATCAGTTGTATTCAACACAAAACTAAGATCTGGCTCACGGTACTTATTAAGCGGGGTAGGCACGCAAAGAATTAATGCATCAGCTTTGGCCCCATATGAAAAATCAGAAGTTGCTTCAAATCTACCGGATTTCACAGCCTTAGTAATTTTTTCAGATGAAATATGCTCAATGTAACTTCGCCCCTGATTGAGTTGCGATACCTTAGCCTCATCAATATCAATTCCCAATACCTTGTAACCCACATCGACGAAGCGCAACATTAAAGGAAGCCCAACATATCCCAGGCCCACAATACCAATAACGGCAGTTTTGTTATTTAACTTTTCAATCAATACTTCATGCGTCATACAGCACCTTATATTCAAATTCCGCAAAGCAAATTACAATAATTTCAAACTAGACTCAGGCTTTTTATTGACAGCCAGAGCAATACTAAAACTATTCCTCTTGAAATACTTGCTTCCCGGTATGCATTGCAACAACATTTTTTAAATATGCAATCATTCCTTCGTAAACAATTTCAGCGGAAAAATGTTCAGCAAAAAGTTTTTGCGCACTTGCAGACATTGCAGAGATCCGCTCCCTGTTAGCCACCAAACCCTTAATGGCATCGCGAAGTGCCAGCGGATCGCTAAGCTCATAGTTTAAACCACACTCATTTATTTCTAGCAATTCCTCAAGGTACCCATGTAGCCCAGACAAGACGGGTAAGCCTCCAGCCATATATTCAATGGGCTTATTGGGCAAATTTCCTAAAAATCCAATATGGTTCTTATATGGGGCAATGCCAATATCTGAGAGCGCCATAAGCGACCATATCTCTGCACGCCCAACCCACCCAGGGAAAACAATAGACGGACTGCCTTTAGCTCTTATTTTTAGAGCGCCCAAGTTTTCACCAGTTCCGCAAAGCACAAACCTTACATCAACACCCTCCGCCTCAAGAATTAGTGCGGCATCAACTACGGTCTCCAAATCAAACTGATTACTAAAAGCACCAAAAAAACATATAGTTAACTTACCATCCCCGCCAGCTAAGCCATAATTCGCCCAGAATTGTGATGCACTCTTTTGCTCATCTTTAGACAATTTTGGCGTTTCGTAGCCAAATGGAAAATGTCGATCCAGGCTAGTGGGCGCTCGATTAGCACGCTCAAGACCCCATTCAACAAAACCTGGTGCATTCCCAGTAATGGCATGGGCATTTTTGCAGGCAAAATTTGCCTGCAACCACATGGGCGCAAGCCCTAAGTTAAAAAATGGTCGAAGCCAGGTTGGGGCAATCTCAAGAAAAATATCAGGCCACAGATCTCGCACATCAATGATGACGGGTACGTTATGAGATCTTCCATAAGCCGTAGCAACTACCGGTAATTCAAGGGACGGAAGAGAGCAAAGAATAACGTCTGGTAACTCCATCTTTGCGGCCTGGCGTCTAAATTTCCAGGCCAAAATGGCATGATCAATGAGCCTCTTAATGGAAATGTTTTTCTTATACCCGCAGCCATGTATTAGCTTAAGCAAAACCCCCGACTCTAGGGAAATAGAAGTATCAGTTAGAAATCGTTGACGCTTGCGAACGTGATCAAAAGTTGAGGTCCACCAAACAACCTCAACCCCACTTTTAGCCAACATCCCAGCAAGAATACCCGCACGATAAAGTCGCTCGCCACCACTTCCATCAATAGGCAGGGGCTCGCCAATAGTAATCAACCAAACACGCATTATTTTGACCTAATCATGCAATATATATGAAATTATACTGGGAAGGCGTCTCTTAGATTAAATCAATCGATATTAAATGCTTATTTCAGATTCTTATTTTTAATTTTAATTTTAATTTTAATAGCTTGAGTAAGTAAAATAAAAATTAGCATATAGATAATAATACCATCATCAGAAAAATAGTCAGCTGTAATTATGCCTTTTAAATACAATAAATTATGTATAAGCCAAATTAATATGGCTAATAACTTTATTAGCTTTAATTGTTTGGCAGTAAACGAAGGGCAATATGCTAATGCGTCTTTTACAACACCCAATGGTTTATTGGAATTTAATTCGTCTTGATTGGCGTTTGATGACAAAGCAATTTTCATCATTTTAGATACTGCATAAATGTAGTACAGAACGCCAAATATTGAAAATTCATAAAGCACCACGGCCATTCCTGAATGCGGAGGATATAAGGCCCTAGCCCCTATGAAACTTAGGCCTGACAAATCAAATTGTTTTAAAGAAGACCCGAATCCCTGTGGCAAAATAAACCAAAAAGACTCTGCCGCCATAAAAATGAAAATATGAAATCTCTCTAAAAGAGAAGTTAATCTATTTTCAAATTGAAATGTTGAAGCTATTTCACCAAAGAAAACGATAAATATAGTTGTTATCACAATTAATATAAAATAATACAGATTTTTAGTAAAGTTTATTGCAACCAAAAAATATATCATTAAGATAATGACAACCATACCCAATGGGATAAATTGAAGTCGCAATGAATTATTTCCTACCTCGATCATAATGCCGTGAGCGACAGTTAGGATATAGATAAATAAAACTGGGGATAGAKATAAAGCAAGTTTTTTATTAAAGATATAGACCACTAAAAAACCCAATAAAAAAAGTGGGAATTGAATCATCCCTAATGTATAAAGTGAGTTTCCATTAAATAGTAAATTAAAATAGTTTAAAAATATATAAATTACGGCAGATACTAATATTAAATTTTTTAGTAGGTAGGAATTATATTTTATATTTTTTGTCGACAAAAATAATAATATATGCAAGTATGTAAAAGCTAGAAAAAATACATAAATTGAATCATAAGGTCTTTTCCCAATATATATTCCCAATGGAGTTAATATTAATGATAAAAATAAAACCCTATAATAATATTTAGATATATTAATTGATTTAATATAATMAAATGATACAAAATATGAAAAAGTCCAAAAAAATAAAAAAATAAGTTTTATAACTAACCTTTGAGTCTCATCGAAATTGTGCTCTGCGTAAGAGGAGATAAGATAAGATAAGATACTTACTTGAGAGATAAGAAGTATAAAAATATTATGCAATTTAATCATATGAGAGAATTATAAAGCTCTCTAGGAATTTAAAATGGAATCTCACTTTTTAATTATCGGCCATAATTTATTAATTACTAGTGTGGTGGAGCCCGCAGGATTTAGGTGATCTCTGTCCCTGTATAACAATATTCCGTCCTTGATTGCATGACAAACACCATCCCAACAGAGGGCATCTCGTAAATTTACAACCTTGATTCCCATTTTATTGGCTACATCATAAGTATAAGTAACGTATCCAGAGTCTTCTCTAGAAACTTCCTCTAAATGAATCTGACAAGATTTTTTTCTAAGAATATTGAATTGAATGGCCTATCATATCCAATGCATATTTTTGGATCATAAGGATAATCTGGCACATCAATAAATAGAATTACTTTTTTACCATTTTCAATAAAGCGCTGAATGGTTTTTTGTAAGCTCACCTCATAAATTTTGATTCTATCTCTATTTTTTGGGTTATTAACATCGCTAATATTTACGACCACTTCTTCAGGCCTATCTGAATTTGTACCCTGAAGGTAATAGCGCCCGTAAAATGCCAAGAGAACAGTTTTAATTTTTTTATCGTTAAGAATGTAATCCAGTTCTGGGCCTACCAAGCCATAACAAATCAGTTGGTGACTTGACTAAAGTTGTCTGAACATCGTATAAGGGTAGACAGCCAGCCTCACCAATCTGCAATAGATTTTCATTTACACCCTTGTAAAGTCTTGAGAGAGGCTCAAATAATCTGTTTGCATGGCTATCGCCTAGCAAGACTACACTGGCAGGTTTTTCATCATCACCGATTCGACAGTATCGATTTGATATTGGATAGAGTTTTTTGCAGCCCTCATCAACCTCTTTAACGTAATTAATTAAATCAATGCTTTCACGGTGATCTGGATAACCTTGATTAAAATAAGTGATGTAGCCAAAAATCCCACATGCTGCTAATGCAAATGAAAGTAAGACTGTTTTCGCTATTCTGGAGCCACCAAATCTAATTGGATTTTCAATATAAACATATGTTAGCCATGAAAAAATGATTGCAATTATTATGGCGATAATTTTAGGTAAAGCAGTTGGCTCCACACCAACCATCACCCTCAAAAAGGACAATAAAGTCCAATGCCATAGATATAAAGGGTAGCTGATCACTCCAAAAAATATAATTAGCTTGTTTGATAAGACAAATTTGTTAACAATTGCATCTTTACCCGCCCCAATCAAAAGTAACGCGCCTAACACTGGAACTAGAGCATTTATGCCAGGAAAAATAGTATTTCTGTTGAAAAAAATACCCCATAAAGCAACAGGACAGCGCCAATACAAGAACACAAATTGTTAATTGACTTGCTAGCAAGACTATAAGATGAAAACAGATTATTAGATTGCGTTAAATTTCCTTTGGATTTTTGTAAGAAGGTATAGGCTAACAAACCACCCAATAGTAACTCCCACATTCTCGCCCATGGAGTATAGAAAGCATCCATTGGATTTTGACTAATTTCACGCAAATTAAATCCAAAAGACAATGCTATCAATATAAGCAATAGAATGGAAATTTTTATCCTTAGACTATTGTTGGATAGCAAAATTATTAAGGGCCAAAATAGATAAAATTGCTCCTCAATGCCAAGAGACCATAAATGAACTAACGGCTTTAGTTCAGTATTTTTATCAAAATAACCAGCATCGCCCAATGCTACAAAATTATCAATGAAAAATGCCCCCCAGAAATATACTTGCCCAATAGTGCAAATTCTTCAGGAAGCAATGCCAACCACCCAATCAACAAACAGAACAAAAGAACTGCAATTAAGGAAGGGAAAATACGCAGAATTCTTCTTATATAAAAATCAGAATAGCTAAACGTATTCTTTTCAACCCCATTGATAATGATAAAAGAAATTAAATAGCCAGAAATAATAAAAAAACATCCACTCCAATAAATCCACCAGGTACGAACTTAGGAAACGCATGAAAAAGAACGACTGGAATAATTGCTAGCGCACGCAATCCATCTATATCTGGCCTATAAATACCCTCCACATGCTCTTGAATAGAGAGATTTGTAGTGTTAATTTCCATTGATGATCAAAGTCGTCCAATTAATACCCATTAAGTATTAACTGGCCAGCCTACAGTAGGGACTGCCTTTAAAGCAAGAAAATATAAAGCAGCACATTTTTAAAAGTTAGAGTGCTTTATGCTGGAAGGTCACGCATGGTGCAACCGTCAAACCCGAGATTGAGTTGGATGAATATAAAAAGTCTCTGAGGATTGAATTTTTTTCTTAACTAGCTCAAGGTCTCGGATAAACAAAGTATTTTGTCTGCTCGACTTATAGCCTGATGTTGGAGTCAGAGTTTGATTATCCGCCAAATAATCGTATGGCTTAAATCCGAAAGAGATGAGCTTATTTGCAATTCCTAAATCAGAGTGCCCATAACGCGTTCCACTATCATTCAATTCAATTAGTATCACATTCAAAGACTCAGCAGATAAGACTTTACTGGCGCCCTCTAATACAAAGTATTCATATCCCTCAACATCAATTTTCAAGACTGTAGGGTTTATAGCGTAGCGCTCAATCTCATCATCCAGCGTTGAAACAAGAACCTTGACAAATCCATCTACTTCTTCCTGATTACTGCATACATGATTAGTTGCATCATGCGCGGTTGTAAAAGATAACTCGCCACTACTACTGGATAAGCCTTTATTGATACAAATCACTGAATCAGACAATGCATTAAGCTGAATGTTGCTTATCAATCTTTCATAAGTTCGAGGAACTGGCTCAAAAGCAAGTACGCTTGCTTTTTTTACTTTCGCAGCAAGAACAGAAAAAACACCAGAATTAGCTCCAATATCAACCAAGGTATCAGTTGAATTTAAATATCGCATCAGAAACACCATGTCATCGTATTCGTACAGACCAGTGTAATAGTTATGAGTAACCATGGCTTCACCAAGACTCATAAACAACTTCGCATCCTCAACCCATGGAAGGATCATTGTTAATCTGGTCAGGCGCGCAGAAATCTGCCATTTGATATATCTAATGACAGATCTAATTTTTCCCTTTTTGTTTCCAGGATGGTTTGCAATTGAGAGACATGCTTGAATAGGGTTATAGGTCATAATTAATTTTTCGCACTAACTTCTTTAAGGTAGGATGAAATAGTATCCCGAAGGCCAATATCTAGATCTATTTCTGGAGACCATCCCAACTTGCTTGTGCCGGTTGCTCCATCAATTGTCTTTATTGGCGCACCATCAGGCTTGGTAAGATCAAAGAAAATCTCACAATCTACATCTACTATTTCGCGAATTTTATAAGCTAAGTCTTTTATTGAAATGCCTTCTCCACGCCCTATGTTGATAGGATCTTGGCCAAGCTCTATTGGAATAGAACGAATTAAGGCTTGCGCACCATCCAAGACATTTAGCCATTCTCTAACTGGGGTACCAGTACCCCACACAATCACCTGAGAATTACCCTCAACTTTTGCCTTTACAAATTTTGTAATGAGCGCCCCTAAGGCATGCGCTCTCAGCTCGTCTTTGTGGTCGCCAATTCCATACATATTAGGCAAGATAATATTATTTGAAATAATTCCAAATTCTGCTTTATATGCTTGCGATGCTACCCAAAGGGCCTTTTTGGTAAATCCATATATGAGGACAGAATCATGCATTGGCCCATCCCACCATTCATCAACTTTAAATAAGCTAGCACTTCCAGGGTAAGTGCAGTTGCTAATGGGATTGATTATCTTTGGAATTGAATGCTTTTCCAGTGCCTGATAAATGTTCAAGGCCATTTTTAAGTTATTAGTAAATAACTCCGTTGGGTGCGCTAGTCCAAACTGCAACCCCCCAACATAAGAGGCGCAGTTAATCACTACGCTTGGTTTTATTGCACCAAATAATTCATCAACATCAACATGTTTACGCAGGTCAACACCAGTTGATAATGAAGCCCCCGCATACTCTACGCCATTTTTATCTAATAACTGGCAAACATTGGACCCTAAAAAACCGGTTGATCCCAAAACAAGTATCATAAATTTCCCCACAATAAACTAATCTTACTAACGATCGAATTTAGACTATAGTTCTGAGCATTGGCATTTGCAATAATCCTCAATTGATCCAGATCCCCAGGGGAATCAACTAACTTTGTAATAATCCGACAGAGATCCTCTGCATCATGAAACTTGATAGTTGAAGACTCATATTCATCATCGACCCCAAAATCACTATTAACAATTAAAGGGAGGCTATTTGATATAGCATGTGCATCAACGCCGGACCCCCTAGTTAGGCCATAGGTTTCGGAAAAATGAGCGCACCTATGCTCAACCTTAAATGCACAAACTACAACATCACATTCAGCCATTCTCTCAGAAAAATCTCGGACGGAAACAAAGGATGAAAAATAAGTAAAGCTAGCCCCCCCAAGAAGCTGCTTCCACTCACGACATTTAGCCTCCTCAACCGGACCCTTAGTCCTCCCGAGCAAAGTTAGGCAGACCTTTTCCCGCACATCTGTCTCAAGCAATTTGAAGGAATCAACTACGACATCAATTTTTTTTCTACTAAAGTCAATTAAGCCGGGAATGATAAATTGAATTTTTTGATTCAATTTTTTTGTGTAAGCAGAATCATTCAAGAATTTAAAAGGTACTACCTCAACACGGGTGACAGATTGACTGATTAAATAATTTTTAATTCTCCCGTTCTCAACAAGCACCATACTTGAACGGGATAGCATTATTTTTTTGAAAAAAGTACTTATATTACGGGTAAATAAATCAACAATTGAAGTGAAGTGCCATGAGTATTTAAGCCAAGAATTTGCATTGCGAATATAGTAGACATTCGCCCCCCTGCCCATAGATGTGAAAAAAGTAAATAAACTATTTCTAACGCTAATAGTGTTATAGATAACTACATCATCATGCATTCTAAAATTCAGCACCTGACAAATGGCGAAATATTTTTTTAGATAATGAACTTCATCGACCAATTCCCCCAGACCTAATTCTTTAACCCTTCCAGCATTTCCATCTCCAATCAGGAGAGCCACATAAGAACTCTTGGCCTTCAAAACTTTCACCAAGGAAACAATACCCTCCTCATGCGGAGAGCTAGAATTCTCAATTATTAAGTATCTTTTCATTGTCGAATCCCTGTAAAGGAATTTGCCAATAGCAGGGCTCCGCAGAATAAAAATATATTACCCACAAGCACCGATAATGCAACTGCAGTAATGCCACCCATATCCACAAAGGAAATCATCAATATGAATGCAAATAAAGAGGCGGAAATTGTAAGTATAGTTTTGTGCAAGTTTTTCTTATAAAAATCAGTAATACTTATTACCAACCTATATGCCCCATTAAATATCACTGAAATAATTAATATAATAGCGATTTCAACACTTCCTTCATATTCAACATTAATCTTAGGAATAGCAAAACTCATAACCAAGTAAGCTAAAGGCATTAATAATCCAGCTATCGATAAAAAAAGCAATAAAAATCGACCATACTTAATGCTATGTGGAGAATTTTCAGCAAGCTTGTTGTAAATTTCAGGCATCTTCACGTTCATAATTGCACTATTAATAATGCTGAATGATTGAGCCAAAGTCAATGCGAAAGAGTAGACAGCAACAGATGTCATGCCCTCATTTTTACCTATTACAATTCTATCTAATCCATTAAAAGACCAACCAAAAAATAATAATGGCAATAGAGTTAACCCATAGAGCATTATTTCTTTAGAGGCTTTTCTAATCTCGATTATAGTGCAATTAATCCTCTCAAAAAAACGTAAATTTCCTCTATAGGATCTATAAATTATTGAAATAGCCTCACCAACTGTTAGGCCAAAGAAGTAAGAAATTAAGCTATCGCATCCCAAGCGAATGAGCACATAAATACAAGCCATTCCTACGCCTCTAGCAAGCATTTGAGAAAATCCAAAAACTATAGGCTTGCCATCTTGAATCAAAATAGCTGAACTGTAATCAGTTACTGCTATGCAAAAAATATAGGCTGGCAGAATAAAGGTAAGATATCCAACTGAGTCGTAATAAACAGAAATAGCTACCGATGCAATCAAGATTACAGCAGTTCCAATATATATAAATTTTCTATATGCAGTTTTAAAGACATGAAATTGACTTTCATTCAATACCGCTCTTTTTATCCCTACAATTCCAAGAGCATTAAATGAAATGAGCGGAATAATTATCGCCAAATATGACAATGCAAAGTTTATCTTTCCATAACTTGAAGGGTCAATCATCCTCACAAGCAGAATATTTGTTAGAAATAGAAGTGTGGCATTGGCGCCGCCAAAAATGCCATAGATTGCCGCAAGCTTCACTTTGAAATTTGTCCGACCGGTAAAGGATGCGTAGTTAGTCTAAGCTGTTCAATTGGCTTAAATTGAATTTCTGAACCTTGCACGTCCTTTAAATACTTTTTAAAGGTTTCTTTAACATCATTATTTACAAATTCAAAGCTGTCAATAACAGAAACTAAATTTGAATGTCGTGTCTCCTTAAGTGCAGCACTCTCGATTCCAACAATCATCGAAAAGTCTTTTAGATTAATCATGACCGCTGGAGTAGATTTATCCAAAACCTTTAGATGATCATCGCACTTTAAAAACCTTGAAACACCATGCGTTGGATGCGGTTTTATGTATACAGTTCCTAATAATCTCAATTTACTTAATAACTCAGTCAAATTATTTTGATAGTTTGAAAAATATCCTGCACCCTCGCCTCTGGACTCAAAAAGCAGTATGTTCTTAGACAAGCCTCCCGAAACCGAAACCCCAAATTGCTCGTATATCTCTTGCTTAACTTCGATTTCTAAAGTTGGAATCGATGCGCTATTTTTGTAGCTAAAAAAATATCTTCCACTTAACATCACGAAATTAATTTCAACGCCAATAATCCAACGAATTAACCTTACTACAATAGCCTCTACTATCTTTCCGAAAATACTTATTGGAATTGCATATTGATGAAGATTATCCAAACCCGTGCTAATTCTAAAGACCTTAATATTTTTTTTCTGGCATTCAGTCAGAATAGACATTGTGTACAAATCTTGATAAATACTAGTGAAATAAACCAAATCATATTCTTTGCATAACTGATCTATTGCAACTTTTTGAGCCCTTAACCTACTCAAATATTTCATCTTATTCTGGGAATAGGCGACAGGCTGTATGAAGATAACCTCACACTTCAGGTTTAACTTAAGGAGGTATTCATAAACACCTCTTGATCCAATACAGGCTATTGATACAGCATTGTTATCGATGTTATTGACGTACAGTTGTAGGATTGATGCAATTCCAATTGGGCTTTGCACGATTAAAAGAACTCTAGTCGCCATTTGATTACTCATCATTGGATCAATTGCTAATAATTTGCCATCTTGCAATAAATATCCCATAACTGAGATTGGCTTTCAAGAGCGCATAATCCATCATCCTGACCCCTCAGAAACCTCTTAACCATTTCGTTTAAGCCAGGCTTAAATTGTTTATCCATTTCATCATTTAGAGGAACTTCCTCAATATTTATTGAACCCTTTTTCATGATTTTTAAAGACTCCATTGGTCTAAATATCAGACGATAGTTTGAAGTTAGAGTCTCTACCCCCCATCTGCCAGGCGCACCCCAGTTAGCTTGATAAGAAAATATTGCCCCCGTATTTGTTTTTCCAGCACCAGAAAATACCGATGCGGCAGGATGCCAGTCAAGACTACCCGCAGTGAATGTAGTCATCTCAGTAGGAATACCCCCCAAATAAAAAGCTAAATCAGCCACATGAGTTGAGTTTGCTAAAAACCAAGCATCTTTGACACCGGGTGCTTTTTTCAAACCTTGAATTTCATGACCCCATTCCGTAAACTCGAAGTTAAATGATTTCACACCCCCATCCTCAGCAATCAACTCCAATGCGCGCAATGTAGAGGCGTAAAAGCGGCGATTGTAGGCTACAAATACGCGTACTGAGTTTTTCTTAGCCAAAAGTAAGGCACTGACTATTTCCTCTTTTGTTAATGCCCCAGGTTTTTCCACTAGGATATTAGGAACCCCATACTCAATCAGGCTTTTCATTGTCTCTGACAACGCCTCTACACCCACGGCAATGATTGCTTTTGAAGGCAATTTTGGCTTTGTATGGAGGTAAGAAGTCAGACCGCCTTCCACAACATCCATCCCAGACATTTTTGTAAATGCAATAGCCGACTCATGCCCACGCCCAATGACAGTAAAGGCAATATGATGGGCCTGCAATACTTTTGCATATTCCAACGCCATGCCGCCAGATCCTATAAGCCACAAATCATTATCCAAAATCTCTCCAATAAAAATTCATTAAGTAATTAGGCAAATATTTTCATTGCCATCATGAAATTTTGAAGCAAAATTTGCCATCGACTTAATAAAAGTTAAATGGTATTTTGCAGACTCTTTAAAAGTAGGCAGTGGACTTGTTTCCGTTTGAAGCATTTCTCCAACCAGGCTTGTAATTAACTCACTCAAATATGGCGCCCTAAAATCTTTTCTCTCCCATTGCGCTGCATTTATCGTGTCCAAGAAGAAACCGACTCCCGCAGTCTCATCCACGATACATGTACGATTTTCTGATCGCAATGTTATTAACAAACGAGCTAATGAACCCTGCAGGGAGGTCATCTCCACATTCATGCCGCCTGAGTAAATGCCACGCAAAGCTCCGGTGAACTCGATAAATCCTTTGCGCTTACTTGAAATTACTTTTTTATCTAAACATTCTGTATTAAGACTTTGTAATTGCTGGCCACTAATTGCTCGAAAGAGGTCTATAAAGTGGATTCCGTTGCAACCAAGCCCCCAATCTCCCCCGATGGCTTGAGCACAAATCAACTTTTCCCCATGAAAAAATTCAGATATTTCTGAATAAATTGGGTAAGCGCCTCTTGGACAATTAACCCAAGCCTTGACCCCGTGGTGCCTAATTAACTCATCTGCCTTTGCATAATCCTCAATACGCTGAAATAATACTTTTTCTAGCAGTAAAAGTTTAACTTTCGAGTTCTGCAGCAATCTCTCGAGACAAATAAGACGAACATCTGCTGAGGTTGAAATTACAACATAGTCCAACTGCTTTGGTAGAGAAGTGACTTCGGAGTGATATCGAACGCAATGAACCGCCTTATTACCTGGCATCTCCTCGAATCGCTGGCGAGCAATTTCTAGCGAGGCTGAAGATGGGTCAATAACATCAATTTCACAATCCACAGGAAGCTGAGATAGTCCTTGTAAATGGCGACTACCTAATTGACCGGCCCCGATAATGGCTAGTCTAAACATTAAATTTTTCTTTATAAAAGATGATTTTAAGAAGATTGCAGTCTGCAGTTATATCTGTTGATCAAAGAGAAAAACCATCATCAACAACAAAATTCTGTCCGGTAATATGCTTAGAGGAGTCTGAGAGCAAGAAAACTAAAGGTCCGATCACATCTTCAGAACTCAACATTCCTTTTGGCCCACAGTTTGCGTTATAGGCCTTTAAAAAACTAGCTGGCTGCTTATCCAAAATACCACCAGGGCTCAAAGTATTCACTCGGACTCCGCTGGCTAAAAAGTATTTTGCAAAATATTTAGATAGCTGAATAACACCGGATTTTATTGCTGCATACTCTATGGGCATAGTCATAGTAGTATCCTTATATATTTCAAATCGAGGCGCCATTACTCCGTAAATTGAGGCCATATTTATAATATTTCCGCCTCCTTGCTCTTTAAATAGCAACCCAAATTGCTGCGCAACTAAGAAATACCCGCCAAGATGAAGGCCAACATTTTCACAAAAATCCTCATAAGTCACGTCCTCAAGCTTACGGCCATATTGACTGTTACGCGGATATGCATTGTTCACGACAGCATCTATTCGACCAAACCTTGCTTTTAATCTATCGATCAACTGAAGTACTGAATTCTTATCCGTAATATCCAAAAATTCAGCAACTGCACAATCGGGATACTTATTTAAAACGTCATTTGTCGCACTCTCGGCCGCTTCAGCATCCCGATCAGCAATAACAGCGATACCGCCATTTGCAGCGATTGACATGCAGAATTGACGCCCTAAAAGTCCTGCGCCGCCCGTTACCACTATGACTTTTTGCTTAAGCATCCGCTACTTTTTTTACTGATATTTTTGTGCACTTCAATTAAATTTTCTAAACACTGGCTTAATTACCTCTCCAACAAGATATTTCTCTACACCTTCGTCCAATGCTCGACGATACACTTTAAATGCTTGGTCAATTGCACGCTCAGTAACGGCAAGCTCTTCTTTGCCATGACGATATGACAAAGCTATCCATGGCATAAGAACGCCTTGGCGAATCATTTCCTGAGAAAATAATGTCCGTAGTTCTAGAGAATTATTTCCAGATTGATCAAGCGTGGAATAATAGGGAGAACAAGCGACGCCACCAGCCTTGAAATTCTCTTCGATTCCATGCGTGGTGGCTAAATCATTAATAAGATTTATCAATTGATTTCCATAGTTCCATAAATGAGATATGACATTATTCTTTTGCATAAATTTCATTGTTTCTACAAAAGCCCCCAAACCACACATTTCAGCTCCATGAGTCGTGGATAGTAAAAAAACTCTCTCCCGACCAAGAAACTCTGTAGACCCTAATTCCATAATTTCTCTTTTGCCAGCTACACATGCTACGGAAAATCCATTGGCCATCGCTTTGCCAAATGTAGAAATATCAGGGTTGACGCCATAAAGATGCTGTGCACCCTTCATGTCCCAGCGAAAGCCAGTAATCATCTCATCAAGAATGAACACAATTCCATGTTTCTTACAAAGCTTCTCAACCTGTTGTAAAAAATTCTCAGACGAATTTTGGTAGGGTCTAGTGCATACCGCTTGGTTACAGCAGCCAGATTTGAAATCTTCTACGCTAGGACATTCGGTTGCAGCAGCCTCCAGTACAACACAAGCAATTTGCCCGGGAAATTCAGAAATCAGTCTCTCCAAAGACAAAATATCGTTATAGCCAAACATCTTTGTTTTTTCGATGGTCTCTTGTGGAATACCCTTAACAATTGGTGTTGATCCAATAAAC
The DNA here is from genome assembly GCF_900096755.1 of Polynucleobacter necessarius. Classification (NCBI taxonomy): domain Bacteria; kingdom Pseudomonadati; phylum Pseudomonadota; class Betaproteobacteria; order Burkholderiales; family Burkholderiaceae; genus Polynucleobacter; species Polynucleobacter necessarius. The sequence continues at coordinate 952,183 of NZ_LT615227.1, read as the reverse complement.
CAATCATCAAATGAGAAAAAAGGTTGGTCCGAACATCTTGCTACCAAATCTCTGCCTGTATAAGCTCTCGCTAATTTAACCGCTGCAGAAACCGCAGTTGAGCCATTTTTAGTGAACTTAACCATATCTACCGAATCAATTAATTCAACTAGAAGTTCAGCAGCCTCTAGCTCAACCATAGACGGCCGGGTTAAATTATTTCCATACCTAATTTGAGCAATTGCAGCATTATCAATTTTATCCTCTGCATAACCAATATTCACAGCACGTAAGGCCATTCCATAATCAAGATACTTATTAGCATCTGAATCAAATATGTATGAGCCTTTACCATGAGTCAAAATTTGTGGTGCATTCGCTGGATACTGATCAAAACCTCGTGAATAAGTATGAGCGCCACCGGGTATGGCATTTAGTAATCTTTTTTGGTAGTTCAAAGCTAGGCTCCTGTCATTTTTTCAAGGGCTTCTAAAGTTTGTAGAATTTTGTAATCATCCTTCAAGGAATTCGGAAATAAAGTTTGATCTTTTGCCGCTACAGCCGATATAAAGTCTCTGATTTCTGCAATATAAGGCTCTTCTGGATTGATATAGTGGTCTTCAACCCTTCCCGCGCCAAGGTCAAAACTTATCCAATCATCCATGGAAGTATTTATATATCTCACGCTATTTGAATCGGCGCTATATATAATCTCACCCTCGCTACCTAAGATTCGCATATCTCGTGTAGCCTTTGGCCTTGACACCACTTCAACTGTAATATTGGCAAGCACCTTGCCATCATAACGAATTAGGCAGTGATAAATATCATCAATATCTGCGTTTATTTCAGTAAGCTTAGTTTTTACACAAGCTAAGGCTTGGGGCACTCCAAAAAGATCATTCAGCCAAGTGAGTTCAAACGGTACAATTTCTCGCGCACCTCCAGTCTCACGCTTTGATACGTAAAATTCCTCAATCTTTTCCCATGGATGCCAATCAGGCAAATATTGACCAGTCTGATAATTGACATTCAAAATTTTTCCAATTGCATTAGAACGAATTAGCTCCTTGATCTTTTTGGGACCAGAAAAATAGCGCATCGTACATGAGGGCGCCATGACAATTTTCTTATCTTCAATTTTTTTAGAAAGCAGGTCAATCTTGTCAGCCTCAACAACTGATGCCTCAATAAAGCAACTAATACCCTTCTCAAGTGCAAAGAAAGCGTATTGCATATGAAGATCGGGCGAGGTCGAGATTATAAAAACTTCTGGTTCATAGACCATCATTGCCAGGTCTAGACTTTCAAAAACTTGAATTCCATATTTATCTTGTGCTTCTTGACGTCTATCAGCACGCACATCAAATCCCGCAATATTTACCACACCTAATGCTTGAAGATTTCGAACTCGTCTCTTACCCATTGAACCCAAGCCAATGACTAGGAATTTCATTTTTGCCCCCATTCAAATTTCATAATATTTTCAATGGCAAGAAAATCATAAATGTCGTCAATTTCATAGCATTGATATCGCTTAATCAGGTGATAAGTTGTTCTTTTTGGATAAAAAACTTTCTCATCAAGTAGTGTGTCTCTCTTGATAATGTATGCAACTCCATATGGAAAATAAGCAGCATCATTATCTTGCCTTCGCGTTGTAGTTGTTAAGTCTTTGTTGTATTGCACAATTTCATTGCCTGAAATTTTCTTCATGATTGAAGGATGTTCATGCACCTCTCCAAGACTTACTATTGCATCATATTCACCATCGTTTGATACTAATTTCTCAAGCATTCGATCTAGATCGTCTTTTTCTCGTAGCGGAGATGTTGGCTCTAGTAAGACAATATAGTCAAACTTCTTATGCATTTTTTGAGCATAAAAATCAATCACATGTTTTACAGCATCAAATGTTGTTGCGGTATCGCCTGCAAGCTCCGGAGGCCTAAGAAAAGGAATGGAAGCACCAAATTTTTTTGCAATATGAGAGATATCTTCACCGTCAGTAGTCACCATCACCTCATCAATATACCGACTAGCTAAGCCCGCCTCTACACTCCATGCGATGAGTGGTTTCCCGCACAACGGCTTGATATTTTTTCCCAATAATCCTTTTGAGCCAGCGCGCGCTGGAATTATGGCAATAACGGTTTTTCCATTTATCATCAATCAACACCTTCGGTATGCTCGCTATTTGCCAAATGAAGATCCAATGGCCTACCCACATCAAGCCACGGCTCATGCATTGGATATGCTACGGTACGCAAATCTTTAGACTGCAAGCGCTCAAATAAGGTTGGCATATCGCAGTGTTCATTTGACAAAAGATTTAATGCTGCTGGATCTAATGCATAAACACCGGCATTAATATGGCTTCGGGTTATTGGTTTTTCTTCAAAACCAATAATTTCAACGCCTTGGGTTTGCACAACCCCGAATGGATGATGCCATTCGTGTACACGTACAGCCATAGTTCCAGCAGCACCATGCCGAATATGAAAATCGAGCAACTCCCCATATCGAATGTCGGTAATAACATCGCCATTAGTCACCACAAAAGGATCATTTGATGAGGGGCGAAGCAATCCCAAGGCTCCGGCAGTGCCCAAGGGTGATTCTTCGCGCAAATAATCAATTCGTACACCTAAGCGATCTCCGCTCCCAAAATACTCCTCAATCATATGACCAAGATAGTGAATAGAAAGGACAAAATGATTAAAACCTTCCGCTTTAGAGCGCTCAATAATGTGCTCCAACATTGGTTTGCCAGCTACAGGCAATAATGGTTTTGGACAATTTTCTGTATGAGGACGCAATCTCGTACCCTTACCGCCGGCCATAATCACCATTAAATTTGGGCGGTTAGGGGGAGCAGTAATTTCACTCCATAGATGTAAGCCAATGATGCGATGCTGATCATCCACCACAGGAATCTGCTGAATCTTGTTAGCCGTCATTAACTGCATCACCAATTCCCGACCAAGCTCAGGTGGAACCACTACTGCATTTCGATGAATAATGCTGGTAACAGGACTACTCATATCCAAACCATCAAGCAAACCACGGCGCACATCACCATCCGAAATGGTGCCAGCTAAAACGCCTAACTCATCAACAACTAAAACTATTTTGATCGCAACCTGATCTAAATTTTTAATTGCGTCACCTATTGTGGCATTAATGGGCAAAATCGCCTGCCGCCATATTTCTTTAGGTATTTCCATAACTAGATTCCTTTTGAATTCAGCCTGAAATCTAACTCAAGCCTCATCACTAAATATTTTTTCCACAACATAGATACAGAACAAGCGGTCCTGTGTAACATCGAAATATAGGACACCATCGTTGCAGCCATACCTATATATTTTTTATGTCAAAAAAATTCTTTTTTACAATATCATCCAATGAAGCAGTTTTAACAATAGAAACAATCGCGTCACTCGCACCGCCTTCACCATAAATATTTTTAACGCGCTTCAGGTTTGACTGGAACTGGTCAGAATATAGACGTCTTAAGGCAGCAGAGATACTTTCTCTCTCTGGCTCGCAATTAATCACACTTTCAGAGTGTAATCTTCCTCGTTGGCGATCTCCAATATTAACGGTGCCCTTCCGGAAGCTAGGAGCCTCCAGCAGGCCGCTAGAAGAGTTGCCGACTACACCATCAACCTGCGCTAGGCATGATAGATAGCGAAGTTGTCCTAGCGAGTTATACGACTTTGCATTTGAGTGTCTGGAAACAAAATTCTCTACCAACTTTATCAATTCACGCCCGTCAGTATCAGCATTAGGCATCGTGAAAATTAATTGGGTATCTTTCAATAGCGCAAGAGATGCAAGCAACTCCTCGAATTGATCCCCAGCCGTAGCTTTCTCTAAAGTAACTGGATGAAAAGTTATCAATAAGCTTTTCGATCCCAACTTAAAACCCAACGACTCTTCTAGTTGCGCCCTATCGAGAAGTTTTAATCTTTTGATACCATCAATTCCCGGGGCCCCAACCAAGTGAGTTCTTTCAGGCCGCTCCCCTAGCTGTATTACGCGCCGACGGTATTCTTCAGCAGATACAAAATGCAAATGCGACATTTTTGTTATTGAATGACGTATTGATTCATCAATCACCCCTTCTGTGCTTTCACCGCCATGTATATGGGCTACCGGTATTCTCGCCAAAAGAGCTGCAGATACTGCTGAAAATATTTCAAATCGATCACCAAGAACAACAATCAAATCAGGGTCCAGCTCATTTAAGGCATCCGCAAATCCAACCATCCCTAAGCCCATAGACTTGGTGATTCCAACGGGCGTATCTGAGCTAGTTAGCATTTCTACTTTGCGGTCAATATGAAATCCATCCTCCTCAATTGATTTGTAGGTTAACCCAAATTCAGGGGATAAATGCATACCTGTAGCAATAATCTGCAATCTTAGTTCAGGGTCGTCTTTAATGCCTTGCATGATCCAACGTAACAATCCGTATTCAGCACGCGTGCCAGTAATGACGCAAATTTTTCTCATAATTCGATTAGCTCATCCAAAAGAAAATCTCTACAAGCCCGTTTCCCAATTACCTCATCCCATCGCATTGGAGAAATCCCTGTACCAGGTCTTTTTGCTCCTATATTTTCAGCACTAAAAAACTCTCCCGCTTTAATTTCACGACTGGCAACCAAAGATTTGCGAACAACTAATTTATTCTTAATTTCACTAGTCATTGGGCGCTTAATACCGTCTCCCAATGCCTGTTCAATATTTCGTATTGCCTTTACCATTTCATTTAACTCATCAGGCTCCAGGCTTGCCTTATGATCGGGCCCATCCATAGATTTATCCAGCGTAAAGTGCTTCTCTATTACACGAGCACCCAATGCAACCGCAGCTATTGGAACCTCAATACCAGGCGTATGGTCAGAATATCCCACCCTAACACCAAATGCCTTCTGAATTGTGAGCATTGCATTGAGGTTCACCTCCTCAATTGGGCAGGGATATTCCGTTGTAGCATGAAGAACTGCAATGCTTGATCTAGGGGCACCTTCACGCTCTAAAACATCCAATGCATTGCCAATCTCATCAAGGCTAGACATACCCGTAGAGAGAATAATCTCTTTTCCTAATCGACCAACATGCCTTAAATAAGGGAGGTTTGTAATTTCTCCGCTGGGTATCTTATATATAGGCATTCCCAAGCTCTTGAGCATATCAATACTTTCTGCATCAAAGGGAGTTGACAGAAACATAATTTTTTTATTTCTGCAATGCTCAATAATCGATTGATGTGCAAGCTCATTGAGCTCAAGCCTTTCAAGCATGGCATGCTGAGTCTCAACTGCCCCTGTTGTTTTCTTTTGATAATCAGCTTTTTGAGCAGATTTGCTGACTAAATTAGATGCCTTAAAAGTTTGAAACTTAACTGCATCAGCTCCAGCGTGGGCTGCAGCATCTACCAATGCTTTTGCAATTTCTAAAGACCCGTTGTGATTAACTCCAGCCTCAGCAATTATAAAAACTCTACTCATTTTCATCTCCGGAAAATAAATCAGCGGCTCTTATAAAAAAATTATCGCTAATCTGTACGGAATGCTTTACTACAGCATTGCTGCCAATAAATACCCCATTGCCAACCACTACACCACCATTAACAATAGCTCCAGTTGATATATGGCAATGACTGCCAATTTTTGAGTCGTGCTCAATTAATGCTTTGGTGTTAATAATGCAATTGCTTCCAACACTCGTGTGAGCGTTAATCAATGCGTCATGCATAATAATTGATCCATCGAGAATGACTGCATGCTTAGAAACATAAGCTCTTGGAGAAATAATGGTGGGCAAACTAAAGCCCAGCAGAGATAATTGTTGATATAGCTTAATTCTAATTGCAGATGTCTGAATCTGCCCTACAGTCACAAGTGCATACTCATATGATTTTCGCAAACCAGCAAGATCCTTATCGTCCCCCAAAACTGGATACCCCAACAAGTGTTCGCCATATTTTTGTGTATCAACCACGCCAGCTATTTGGAATTTATTCTCTTGCTCAATCACATCAATACATGATGTACAGTGCCCACCGCCGCCTACAAGGATAATTTTTGGCTTCATGGAATTCTTGAGCTACTGGGGATATTGACAACGCGGTCCTCAAGCCACTCCGCATTTGATAAATCCGCCTTTTGGCAATTACTAAACATTTTTAGATTATTCATAAGACGCCAAATAGGCCTGCACATCACGCCTGCATCATTAAGATCCTTTAAAAAAGAGTCTCTTTGCATTCGACCTTCCAGAATAATAGCGTTTAGCCAATAATTTGAGTGACTGCCATCAATCTCTTCTGCAAAATTTATATTTTTCTCTAGAAAATAATTTTCGTACTCTGAGGCTAACTCTCGTTTACCCCTCAAGATGGAGAGTAGAGATTCCATCTGAGCACATCCAAGGGCCGCATTAATATTGGGCAATCTGTAGTTATAACCCACTTCATCATGAATGAATTCATATGGATGGGGTAGCTTAGCGGTAGTTGTAATATGTTTTGCGCGCCTCGCCAAAGATGGATCATTGGTAATAATCATACCGCCACCGCCAGTGGTAATTGTTTTATTGCCGTTAAAGCTTAGGGCACCAATCCGCCCAAAAGTACCCGTATGCCTGCCATTCACATAGCTCCCCAAACTTTCGGCAGCATCCTCTACTAAAGGGATATTAAATTCTTTGCAAATTTCTTCAATTTCTTCAATTCTGCATGGCAAGCCAAATGTATGCATAGGGACGACAGCGGCAATTTTTTTACCGGTTGCAATGTTGACACATACACCAAGATTTTGACGGGTATTTGCACTTAAGAAATTCCGCAAACTCTTGGGGCTCATACCCATAGAATCAACATCTACATCCACAAAAATCGGCTTCGCATTGCAGTAACTAATTGCATTACAAGTGGCAATAAAAGAAAGAGGCTGTGTAATTACCTCATCTCCAGCATCAACGCCAACTAATTTAAGCGCCACATGCAATGCGGCCGTACCATTAACGGTAGCTATAGCATGCCGAGCCCCTGTAAAATCAAATATCATCGACTCAAATTGGTCAACAAACTTTCCGACACTAGAAACAAAAGTAGAGTCTATGCACTCTAAAAGATATTTTTTTTCATTTCCTGCTAATCTCGGTTCATGTAAGGGTATAAACCCTTCGGTTTTATATAAGCCTCGAATAAATTCGATGATATCTTGATTGGATTGGGAGTGCTCATTCTTACATTTTTCCATCAAGATATTTACCAACCTCTTTGTGATTAAATTCGGGGATTAATTCACGAAATAAAGCTACGAGATCTTCCTTCCCCCATTTTTTAGAAGTCTTTAATTCGCTAATTTTTGAAAGGAAGCGTTCTAATATTTTTTGATTGAAAACTGGCGCATTCTTTATCACCCCAATATGTTCATAAGAATCCAAACCTAAAATTTCATTTTCAGTAAAAAATTCCTCAAAATCTTTTTCACCCGTTGTATCGCTATCAGAAAAAAGACATGGCCATTTTCCAATTTTAGGAAGCGATAAAGTCAATTCCCGCGCCTGATCCTCAGAGTCACACGGGTATGGCTCATATCCAATCTGTCGAAGATATTTAGCAGCAATTTCAGCAAAGGTTATCAGATGTAGTTCCTCGCTTAATTTGGGGTAAAAAATATCACGATTCTCTCCATAGATACACGACATCAAGCATAACTCGCCAGACTCTTGAGGCGTAACGAAGTATCTTTTGACATCCTTAGGGGCAACAACAGGCTGATTCTTTTGAATTCGCTGATTAAACCCATGTAGCAATGAACCATCAGAAAATGCAACATTGGCAAATCTTGCTGTAGATACATCAATCTCAAGACTGCGTCGCATTAAAAACATCTCCATGATGCGCTTTGAGGCGCCCATCATGTTTACTGGATTGGTGGCTTTATCGGTTGATACGCAAAAATATTTCTTTGCCCCTTTAGCAATTGATTGTAGAAGTGTTTTTTCTGTATTGAGGACATTAACTGAAATCATACGCATAAGTGTATAAGGATCCTTCTCGCTACGGACATGTTTTAGCGCAGAAAGATTGAGAACATATTCATATTTGCCATCTGCAGATATAAAGGAATCATACTCAACCGAGCCAATGTCAAGTGCAAAAGTTTGAAAATCACCGTCAATATATCCGTGCGAACTCCTAAGATCCCTTACCAGCTCAACCATATTGTTCTCGCTAACATCAACGACATGCAACTTTAATGGATTTCTTTTAAATATCTCCTTGGTCACGGCCTGTCCAATTGTTCCAGCACCACCCAACACGAGAAAGCTTGAACTTGAAATAATCTTTTGAAGGTCGGCCTCACACTTACCAACATCGTCAATAAATAATTCTTTTTCCCTACCGATAAGAGGCAAAATTGATTTCATCTAAATTTTAATTTTTAGAATTTATAAGACATCGCAAGCCTATTGCAATTTCGTTATGTCGCGGTCGGACACAAATTGTCGCCACATTGCCAACAATAGTCCGAAAAATACCCCTCCTATTAATCCTATCAGCATAATCCAGGATTTCTTAGGTGCGACAGGGATATCGCTCGCATAGATAGGGGCAACTAAGCTAGTCTCTCCCGATCTGTTAATAGCTGCCAACATTTCAAATTCAGCAATCTTACCCAATAAGAACTGTATCTCATCCCGCGTAGCTAGGTATGTCACGCCAATTTGTGGTTGAGATGCTTCCACCCTAGAAATGAGAGCTTTCGCCTTTTTTAGGCGCTCCTTATAGTCCTCTAACTCGACGTTGACCTCTTCTATATATAAGGCTGCAATTTGAGCCTGCGTGAATTTAATGAGATCAAATACGGCCGTCGCACAATCAAGAGCCAAATCAGGCGACCTGGCAAATACTTTAAGCTCAACCATATTGCTGGCGTATTTAGACTGACTCAATTTAATTGATCTAGCAACGCTCGCCAAGTTACCTCCCTCAACATTCAAGCCGCATGAGCTTAAAACACGCGGCGTAAGGCTAGCTGGCGTGTTTAATAAGCGAAAGATGAGAACTGAGGGCTCCTCAATATTGATGGCGGAGGAATTGGGGTTTGCGCCCTTAGGGGTGCTAATTTTGGCCATAGCAATTTGTGCAACTGCTTCGTACTGCTTGGGAGCGAGCATTAAATAGGCTACCGCGATTGCAAAACCCACGGCGCACGAAGCAAAAATGATTTTGTAGCTTCGACTGAGAAAAAAGAGGATTACCCCAAGCGAGACTTCGGAATTAGCGCTTGAAACTTTTTGGCCATCAATATCCTCCATTCACCCCCCCCTTTTTTTTATTAATCCGATATTATTTTACCCATAAAAACTTATGTAGTCAAAATTAATATTTACCGTAATTATATAGATAACTTATAATAAAAAGTTATCTACGTTAGTTATTTTGAGGATATTTATGCGCGATTTATATTCTCATATCAGTACAAGCCAAATACCAATACCCAACCTTTGAAGATCTCAAAAATTAAAAGCGAGTTGAGCCGCAAGATCGGATTCTGGTCAATTCCCATTGGCCTCGGATTTGGAGTCCCCCCGCTAATTGTCGCGATACTCGTTGCAACACATCTCTTTTCATATTTTTCAGGATTAAAGTCATTACTCGGGAACTTTAAATACCTCTTTTATGGGTGCGGTTTTATAATGCTGCTCTCTTTAACTGGAGTGTTCTTACTCTGCTATTGGGGTCTGCATACTCCATATCACCCAAACATATTAAAAATGTCTTGGGCTTATTACCCCGCACTAACGACCCTCTGTGCAATAACAATCTTATCGATTACCTTCCTCTCTAAAGATTCAGAGCTCATTACTTTTATTTGGCTGTTTTGTATTGGCTCTTTGATTTTTTGTTTGCTTACAGTCGGAATAACTTTACTTATAGAAAATCGCGGACTAAAACTATATGGCAATGTTACTGATATTCGGCATCTTTTAACTGGAAATAAAAAAAGTATTAATACCCCGGGAATTGCAAACTTGCTGTGTTTATTTCCCGCGACATTTCTTGCTGGACTCATCCTAAAGCCAAGCCAAAGGCCACGAGGGTTTTGGTTAACTGGAATAGCCGGATCATTAAGCTCTTTAGCTGCCGCCCTAGTCATTGGCCAGCGCTCCTACTTTGCTATCACATTAATCATCTCGCCCTTGAGTGTTGCATTTTTTTTATTAATCCTAAGGCAATGGCGACCTTGCTTCTCTATAATCCTTGTGCTCGTCACCTATCCCACCTTATTAAAACTTGACGCGTTACTCGGGATAGCCTATTTAAATCGACGACCAGTCGATTTAAATATAGTAAAAGATGCTCGATTTGAGATGTTTCAATTTTGGGCTGATCATTTAATAGCAAATCCGCTTCAAAGGATTGAGGTTGGGCCACCTCCATGGGATTCCCTGCAATGGTTCCACAACTTCTTTGCTGATATTCACAGACTATCTGGATTTTGGGCGCTTCTAACTGCTGTAATTTTAGTTGCCTACATATTCTATAGAGTGCTGTGCGTAATCTCAAAGGAGCGAAGGATTGGACTCTTTCTAATGGCTGTTGCTATCCCAAACTTTTTAATCATGAATACCTCTGTCGTTCCCGAGGGGGAAAGACAGCCATTTTTGTTATTACTGGCAATCGGTGCAATTTCTGAGGTCATACTTGCCAACATAAAGCTTGCTTCAAGCTCTGAACCCCATCATGAACGCCCAAGCTCCAGCCCAAAGATAAGCTAGGCCCTTCACTTAGGCTGTCATATATGTGGTGTAGCCATAAGATATTTGTGATAATTGGTTACTATGAGCACATCATCCGGTCAGCCAGGGCATATTCGTCAATTTAGCAGCGAGCTCTCCTCGCTTAATCGCATCCTGGATGCCGCGCTTATCTGGCTTAGTCTTAAAGTTTTATGCCACATCTACCCTATTGATTCTTCGCAAGAAGATTTATATCAATACCTTTCTGCAATTAGTGCCGCCTTATTTTTACTGGTCGCTGAATTTCGATCCGTATATCGCTCGGCACGTTTGGAGAGTTATTTTCAGATAGCAGGAAAAATTATTGGGGCATGGCTTATTGTTGCATTCCTACTGATTGCTCTGGCATTCCTAACAAAGTCATCAAGCGTTTTTTCTCGAGTCATTATTGCTAGCTGGCTAATAATGGCGCCCATTCTATTAATCACAGAACGTCTTGTAATTTATTTAGGCTTACGCGTAATGCGCGCCCAGGGAGCCAACGCCAGAACGTACATTATTTACGGCAATTCTGAAAATGGTCGTTTGCTTCAGCAAAAAATCAACCAAACACCCTGGACTGGGCTAGCACACACTGGAACTACTGAAAGCTATGAAGAACTACTAGAACGCATCAATCAAAAACACATTGATTATGTATTCATTACAAACGCAGAAAAAAATCCAGGGGCCACCCGCAAAGTGATTAGTGGCTTGTCAGACTCCACCGCATCTGCCTATATCGTTCCCCAACTATTTTTATATAACGCCTTTGATGCTGGCTGGGTAACACTGGGTAATACCCCCATGATCACAGTCAATGATCATCCGTTCTATGGGAGCTACTGGCTCTTAAAAAAACTAGAGGATATTATTCTCGGTAGTATTATTTTTTTGATGGCTTTGCCGCTAATGCTACTGATTGCAATCGCGGTTAAGCTAAGCTCCAAGGGGCCTGTATTGTTTAGGCAACGTAGGTATGGTCTAAATGGCGAAGTCATACAGGTGCTCAAATTTAGAACAATGAAAAGCATGGATGATGGCGCAGTAGTAATTCAAGCATCTAAAGATGATCCGCGCATCACCCCATTGGGTCGCATTTTAAGAAAAACCTCATTAGACGAATTGCCTCAATTTTGGAACGTGCTCCAGGGAACGATGTCAATAGTTGGACCCAGACCTCATGCGATTGCTCACAATGAAGAGTATCGACAGTTAATTGAAGGTTACATGCTTAGACACAAAGTCAAACCCGGGATCACAGGTTGGGCACAGGTCAATGGCTTACGCGGCGAAACAGAAACCCTAGATAAAATGAAATCTAGGATTGATTACGATCTTTACTACATTAATCATTGGTCCATCTGGCTTGATCTTAAGATCATTTTTATGACGGTCTTTAACGGCTTTACCGCTAAGACCGCGTACTAAATTACGCAAACTACCTTAGCGTCGCATTAATTTTTTTAAACGGTCTGGTCCATTTTTGCCAAATAAAAAAAGCGCTGCAATATTTTTCAATGCCTTATTAATGTGCTCTGAACGACGTGTATTAATAAGGCGCGGATTAAGAAAAATACTAAAGCCTGCTTTTTTAATACCCTCGCTCAATACAACATGCTCACAAATTTCTACGCCAGCCTCTGTTATACCTGCGTATCTCGAAGCAATAATCGCCTCTCTTTTGTAGATTGCAAGGCCGCCAAAGGCTGCATCCACCTCAATCCACTCCGCATTCTTAGGGATGATTACCATTCGAGAGTAAACCGCGTCATAGTAAGCTACAAAAGCCCTTACCTTAAGGCTCAACATATAGCGATATTGTTCGTAACAATCATTGGGTGACCAAAATGGGTGTCGTATAGTCCACACATCGTAATAAGGCCCATCTTGATTGGCGGTACAAACATCCCAATCATCACGTTCCCAACAGCTATCAATTGAAGCAGGGGTAAGGTGCGTGTTCATTCCATCAAAATCCGAGACCAAGACATAGTCAATATTGCGATACTTTTCTTGCGAGCGAATCGCCTCTAAAAAAGTATTGCGACAATATGCAAGCCGATCGGTCCTTATTGGCATCTGATCGCGCAAAGTACCTACGGTCATAAAGTCGAAATTGGCAATTTCATTTTTTAGGTCTTTTAATACCCCTACGGTCTGATCATCACTATCAGACTCAATCAATAGCCAACTCACATTGCGAACACCTACCAACGCATCTTGAATTTTTTTTACGTCACTTTTGACGTGATTTGCACAATTTCTAACTACGCCAGCCACCAAAAAATTGCTATCTGATTTTTGCTTATGGGCCAATAGATTCACCTTGTTCGCCGAGATTTGCGCCGTAAATATAGCGCCGCACTTTTGAATATTTTACTTTCTAACAAGAACTCTCCATAAAAGCTCTGACAAAGGGGCTAATTCAAATAATATCTGCATTTTTGAACCGAATTTAAAGGCATTTGGTAATCCAAATGGCGCCGTGTACACTTATTAACCTAGCGTAATCAACCATATGATGCCCAACTTCCACACCACAAACCGTCAAACTATCCCGGTAATAGGCCTAAATGTTGATATTGGCAATATGAGCAATTTAAGTCGCGTCATCCTTAACATCAGCAAAAGACCCATGTCCCATTCTTATGTATGTGTCGCTAATGCGCATATGCTGACCTTAGCAAGACAAACGAGCGATTTTAAAAAAGTACTTAACAATGCGTCTCTAGTTGTTCCAGATGGAATGCCCTTAGTTTGGTCTCAGAAGTTAAAAGGGTACAAAAATGCTGAACGCGTTTGCGGCCCAGATCTAATGCTGGAGTTATGCAAGCAAGTTTCATTGCATGGTGGATCAATATATTTACTAGGGGGCAACTCTCGTACGTTAAGCCTGCTTTCCGAGAAACTTGTGAACTTATTTCCTGGCTTACAAATTGCCGGCATGCATGCCCCAACAGCGTTACCCGAAAAGCCAACCGTTGATGAAGAATTAACAAAGCAGATTAATCATTCTGGCGCAAACATTTTATTTGTTGGTCTAGGCTGCCCAAAGCAAGAATATTGGTGTGCTACGCACGCCCCATATCTTCGACCGATTGCAATTGGTGTTGGTGCAGCATTTGATTTTCATACGGGCACAAAAAAACGTCCCCCTGCTTTCATTCAAGGCTTAGGGCTCGAGTGGTTATACCGCCTAATATCTGAGCCTAGAAGACTCTGGAAGCGCTATCTCACTACCAATACAGCCTTTATCTACTACTCACTTCTAGATTTTATAAAACATAAAAATTGAGTGCTAGACCCTGCCTAAGCATTTTCTTTTAATAGAAATTGTGTATTAAGAATCCTTGCAGTGCTTTGCCCTAGAGGACTAACATACCTAAGCTTTAAAACCCAGAATCCCCCGAAGCTTGCGAATTACACGTCGAACAATTGAATTGGTAAATAGATTTTTTGACGAATATAAATCAGCCTCTTTATTGGCCTCCAATAAAGATGGGTGAGTTAAGGGAAACTCTAGTTTTCCGGTCCTCATATTTGAATAAATGCTCTTCCCAACTGTATGGGTAGCATGATCCCCGAATCCTATATTGCTTATGAGATTCACATTGGGCGCAATTGACAACATGTTTTCTAACCAGCAAGTCATAACCCATTGATAATCCCAAGTGTTTCGCTGATTTCCGTGAACCCTATCAAAAGCCTTTATCCAATGGGCTTTTTCTGCACCCTGAAATCCAAGCGAGCCCAACCAGTCATTAGCCCTCAACTGCGGCCACTGAATAATCTTTGAATCATATTTTTTCCATGCTCTCGCCCAAGTGGCCCACCCCCAAATATGACAAAAGCGGCTGAAATAATAATCCCCATCTCCACGCCAAACACCGCCCTGGAAGTTGTCACCAGAAATCATTCCCACCCGCTCATCGTCACGATACTTTTCAAGCAATTCATCGCAATAGACGAAAAAATCAGGGTTTGGCAAACAGTCATCCTCAAGAATAATTCCCTCTGATTCATGAGAAAAAAACCAATCAATTGCACCAGTAACCGCCTCTTTGCAACCCAAATTTTCTTGTCGAATAAGCTTACTTACCTCACATGGCCAATCCACCTGCGAAATGATTTCTTGAACAGCCTTGCAGAGCTCCGCCTCACCAGCCCTATTTTTTCGCGGAGCATCGGCAGCAAGATAAAGCCTTGACGGCTGAGTCTGACGAATAACATCAAATACCCTCTTTGTTACATCGGGTCGGTTAAAAACCAAGAGTAAGACCGGGCTACGCATATTTATCCCTTAACTTGTGGACTGCAAAAACCTAATTGCATCATAAATAGTGGTCTAGCGAATATGCCATTAATTAAAAAGCAGGAGCTTACCTGAGACAGAATTGCAGCAAACGCTGCCCCACTCACACCCCATAACGGCAGAAATATAAAATTAGTTACTACACACACAAGTGCTCCGGTAATCGTTTGCAAAAGAAAAATATTGGACTTCTTCTCATTTAGCAACCACAAATTCTGCCCAACCCCCATAAACACGGGAATACAACTTAATACATAAATATTTAATACGTCAGCAGTTTTATTAAATGCATGTCCATACATTAAGTGCACTAGAGAGGATGATAGCAACCATATCACAACAATAATCATGATGCAGATTGCCCAAAAAATTCTAAACATTTTTACTAGAGCCCTCTCATAAGCCTCATTGCCTTGCAATTTTTTGCGTGCAATGAATGGCGCAATACTTGCGCAAATCGCCATTGGAATCATATTCCATAGATTAGATATTGGAATGGCAGCTGAAAAAATACCTAGCTCAAAGTCTCCCAGCATGCTCTTGATCATGACCTGATCAATGCGCATATATAACATGATTGATAAACCCGAAATTAGATAGGGCCAGGATTCCTTCAATAGATTTCTTGCTTCAGGATGATTTTTTTTCCAAAGATGAGGAGTTGGGAATTGCCTATAAGAAATATATAAAGCTGATGCAGTTAAAGCGCCCTCGACTGCAATCACCCCTGCAAAAGCAATTAACGGAGCCTCGATAAGAACTAAGCACACCCTTATTGCATTAGATAAAAGATATGCCGAAGCCTTAGCAAAGACCGTTCTCTTGCTTTGGCTATTGCCCTGGAACCAGAGGTCTACAGTATCGGCCACCTGAAAGATCATTCCGGCGCCCACTAAGCCAATAATCCAGATTCCTTCACCATAAAAGCTGTTGGTTACTCCATAAATTACCAGGGCAAGAATCCAAGAAAAAATACCCATCAATAGGCGCAGTTGAAACGTAGTCCCCAACACAACATTAGCTCGATTGGGATGATTGGCGACCTCACGAACAACAATTCCGTCCAACCCCAGATTAGTCATGGATTGAAAAATTGCTATAAAGGCAATGCAATATGCAAGCTCGCCAAATTGGGTTGGGCCAAGATAGCGAGCAACCCATGCGCCAACCAAGAGACCCAGAAGAGCGCGCAAGATTTTGTCAAAAAATATCCAACCGCTGTTATGAATTGCTGCTAATAAGCTGGTTCTACCCTCTAGCAAATTTCGCAGAATCTTTGGAAGAAATCTTATCCAGAGTGGATCTTGATTATTGGCGGTCATTGATAAAAGTTTTCTTGATCAATTAAGCCATTTTAAGTAGAGCTGACATCGTTACTTTTCTGGGCAATCTGTGTGCCAGCTATCAAAGCATACAAATAAAACACCATCTCCAAGCTATGGCCATTACTTAGCTCGCCAACCAAGAAGAGAGTAAAAATCGTAATCGATAAGGTGATCATGCTGTATTTGAGGGGAGACTTTTGCCTCATCGCAAAATAAAGAACGGCGATATTAGTCACTAACAGCAAGCCAAGCATGGGCAAGCCAAATGAAAGTGTTAAATCCACCCATCCACTATGGGTTGAGATTGGTGTCACCCCAGGAAACAACTCTTTAGCAGCCAAACCAAGAGGTAAAAGTAGGACACCTACACCATACGGGTGATTGGGAATGGATTTAATTCCAGCGGTTGCCCAGGCCATCCGTTCATAGGTATTAAAGGTGACCACCTTGCCGCTTTCAGTCTTCGGAAATCCATACTGATTAACGTCCTGCCAATGCGGATATTTTTCAACTTGATAACCAATTTGGATATCCTCGACCAGCTGCTGCCAGCCTGAATCTCTTTGAATTTGGTGTTTCGCAAAAATTCCAATAAGCACTAAAGCAATCACTAAAACAAAAATTGCTTTACTGGCACTGGATGATGCCAAGGAGGTCAAATGATTTCTGTTGCGCAATACTAAAAATGCCCCATATAAGCACCAAGCAAAGACCACTAGGGACCCGAGTAATATTCCAGAGCGTGTATTGATGATGAATGCAAATGAGTACATGGCAACGAACAAACATAGCAACCAAAAAATACATGCTTTTCTTGTCCAGTCTTTTTCGCCAAAATTTAATGCGTCGAGCAGTAAGCCAGTAGAGCCGGCAATTAGCAGCACACCCATATACATCGGGTTAATTTTCCCAATGTATATATAACGCCTAAAGTCCTCTACATTTAAAGGAACAATGATGTTTTGTGACTGCCATGCCAACGGTAAATATTGAGCACACAATACTAGGAAGCTAATTAAGATAGCTGCCCAAAATATTCCAATAGAGCGAGGTTGCCTAATGAGCGCTATTCCCGTTGCTAAACCAAAAATACTAGCAAGCGCGGACCTCAACCAAATAGAAGTGAGCTCTTTAAGCTGCACAGCCGGAGAAATAGATAAGAAAAAGTAGTGCGCTATAACCCACAACAGCGCAAGCGTGATACAGATGATTGGCAGCCAATTGATGCCATTTGCTTTGACGCTCTTAGTGCGAAAAAATTGATATAGAAAAGCTATGGCGCACAGGGCACCCAAAACCAACAAGATGTTGCGCAATGCAATGGTGTCCTTGGTTGCCCAAATTCCGAGGAGTAAGCTACTCATCAGAATTAATGCCAAACCCAAGGCATTGCCGTTCTTGCGAGCCATCATTGCGTTGATACCCTATTCAACCGACAAGAACTTCTCAATGACTACATTTGGGATCTTCATCAAACGAGTTACCCTATCGCCTACAGCATACGAAGTCACAACACCGTCTTGCTGGGCCACATTACCCGCAGCAAATTCAACGCCATGATGCTCAATAAAGAACGGTCTGCCAATTTCTGCTAACTGAAGATCTTTATTAAATAGTACAAAGTGGTGTGTATATAAACGAGCGCCTCGGTATTCCATGGGGGCTGAATGCACTAAAGCGATATCCCGAGCCATAAGGAATGAGAGTCGAGCCACCGCGGAAAGGATGATCGCCATCATCAGCTTGAATATTGTCAGCCTTAAAGATTACCCATTGGTGAATCCATAACCATCACCTGAAATGGATCAAAGCTATAGATCAACTTCAATTTGCCATCACCAGGAACCGGAATCCAATTCTTTTCGACACTTAAACCTACTGGTGATGTGAGCACCTGATACTCAACAATCGCATCGCCTTGAATTTTGCATAGAGCTTGCTCAATCTTGCGGGCACCTCGAGCATGAATAGCACCAATCGCCCACACTTCATCACCCCAAGAAAAGAGGCGAATATCCTCTATTGGCGGGGTCCAGGTGGATCCATCCCGTACAAAGATGCTTTCGTCCAAAACAACTTTTTTGGTGACCTGGAATTGCTCATTGAAATAAATGAGGTAGTTCACATCCACAGGTGCATTGGGGTTGTGAATAAAAATCTGATCATTAAAGCAATTAGATGCACGTGCACGGCTACGTACCGTCATCAAATACCCATCACTTAATTTCAGCAATCCTGGGTTAAACGGGAAATTGGGTAACTCTAAATTGAGTTTAGTTCTAGTAACGCCATCATAGTCACTGATGAACGGGGTACCTGAGACCCTAATCTGGGTATGCAAGGCTTTTGCGTCTACCTTCGATGCCCAGACCTTTTCCCTCCAGCGTCTGCCAAAGATTAAATGCAAAAAGGCATGATCAATTCGAAAAGAGCGCTTCACAATTTTCCCAGGCTAATTTTTGAATGCAAAAATGCAATATTGATCATGAATACGCCGGGATTATCCCCGAACGTCACCTTGCAAAAATTCTTGATAAGCAACGGCCAGACCTTGCTCTAGATTGACCTTCGGATTCCAACCCATACGATTTAAGCGTGATGAGTTCATTAACTTTCTTGGAGAGCCATCAGGCTTGCTAGGATCAAAACCAATCTTGCCTTGATACCCTGTTACCTTAGCAACCGCAGCAGCCAATTGCGCAATCGACACATCATCACCAAAACCTACATTGATATGACTTTGCATTGGTTCAGTTTTCGCATCGTATTGCGCTTTTTCCAGCTGCATTACAAAGATCGAAGCGGCAGCCATATCGTCAACAAATAGGAACTCACGCTTTGGCGTACCCGTGCCCCAAATTAACACTTCTGGAGCATTGGCCAACTTTGCCTCATGAAATCTTCTAATGAGCGCTGGAATAACGTGGCTATTTTCAGGGTGGTAGTTATCACCAGGACCATAAAGATTAGTCGGCATGACCGAACGGTAATCAATGCCCTGGGAAGCACCATATTGACGGTTATAACTCTCGCACATCTTGATGCCGGCAATCTTCGCAATCGCATAAGGCTCATTGGTTGGCTCTAGCTTGCCAGTCAGCAATGCGTCCTCGCCCATCGGCTGAGGAGCCAAGCGAGGATAGATGCAACTAGATCCCAAAAAGAGTAATCGCTTAACGCCATTTAAAAAAGCCTGATGGATCACATTATTTTGGACCATCAAATTGTCATAAATGAACTCTGCTGGAAAAGTATTGTTTGCATGAATACCGCCGACCTTCGCAGCGGCCATATAAACCTGATCCGGCTTTTCTGTTTCGAAGAAGGCTTGAACAGCAGCTTGATTGGTTAAATCTAATTGAGCATGGGTGCGCTCAATAATATTTTTATAACCTTGAGCCTTCAAATTGCGCACAATGGCTGAACCCACCATACCGCGGTGACCAGCTACATAGATCTTTTGATTTAAATCAGTTGGCATTAATTTTGAGTTTTCGAATGACGTTACGAATTAATTTTCCTTACTAACTGATACCGAGAATCCATGTTTGCTTAACAATGCATGTTGCTTGGCTTTATCCAAATCACTTGCCACCATCTCAACAATCATTTCATCCAGGGTAATTTCTGGAACCCAGCCAAGCTTTTCTTTAGCTTTGGTTGGATCGCCCAGGAGAGTTTCTACTTCCGTTGGGCGGTAGTAGCGTGGGTCGATTTGAACAACAACATCGCCCACTTTGAGTGCCGGCGCTTTATCGCCCTCAATAGAAGCAACAATAGCCTTTTCGTTCTCAGCAGAACCTTCAAACTTCAAGGTAATGCCCAATTGCTTTGCGCTGCGGATAATAAATTCACGAACAGTGAACTGCACACCAGTTGCAATCACAAAATCTTCCGGCTTATCTTGCTGAAGCATCAACCACTGCATACGTACGTAGTCTTTTGCATGACCCCAGTCACGCAAGGCATCGATATTACCCATGTAGAGGCACTTCTCAAGACCTTGAGCAATATTTGCTAAACCGCGAGTCACCTTGCGTGTTACGAAAGTCTCGCCACGACGCTTGGATTCGTGGTTAAACAAAATGCCGTTACAAGCATAAATACCATAAGCTTCACGATAGTTGACTGTGATCCAGTAGGCATACATCTTTGCTACTGCGTATGGGCTTCTTGGGTAGAAAGGAGTGGTTTCCTTTTGTGGAATCTCTTGTACCAAACCATAAAGCTCTGATGTTGATGCTTGATAGAAACGGGTTTTCTTTTCTAAACCCAAAATACGAATGGCTTCTAGCATGCGCAATGGGCCCATTGCATCAACATCCGCCGTGTATTCAGGAGACTCAAATGAGACAGCAACGTGACTCTGCGCGCCCAAGTTGTAAATCTCATCAGGTTGGCACAACTTAATAATGCGCACCAAATTACTGGTATC
Organism: Polynucleobacter necessarius; assembly: GCF_900096755.1. NCBI lineage: Bacteria > Pseudomonadati > Pseudomonadota > Betaproteobacteria > Burkholderiales > Burkholderiaceae > Polynucleobacter > Polynucleobacter necessarius. The sequence goes on along the minus strand of NZ_LT615227.1, from coordinate 931,320 downwards.
CGTTAAATCACCGTAGTGAAGAATTAAATCCGGATGATTAATGTGCGGGTCTTGATAAATGTGATCAATACGCTCGGTATTAAAAGAAGAGGCGCGGCGCTTAATGCCATGAACGATGTAGCCTTTTTCCAATAAGAACTCGGCAAGGTATGAACCATCTTGACCAGTAATACCAGTGATTAACGCGACTTTTTGCTTACTCATATATTGACTCTTCTTTGTTTACTTAATTTGCTTAATGTATTAACTGCTTTTACTTAACTTCTACCGTAGGTATCTTCAAAACGCACAATATCGTCTTCACCCAAATAACTTCCGGACTGCACTTCAATAATCTCTAGTGGTGTCTTGCCTGGGTTGGCCAGACGATGGGTTTGCCCCTGGGGAATATAAGTGCTCTGGTTCTCAGTCAGCAGCAATACTTGATCGCCATTGGTAATCTCAGCGGTACCCTTCACCACAATCCAATGCTCGGCACGGTGATGATGCATTTGCAGAGACAAACTAGCACCAGGCTTAACCTGAATACGCTTTACCTTAAAGCGCTCACCCTCATCGACACTGTCATACCAACCCCAAGGACGAGAAACCTTGCGGTGCAAGCTCTTCTCTTCACGCTTTTGTGACTCAAGCTTGCTAACAATATTTTTGACGTCTTGGCTATTTTTACGATCGGCAACAAGTACAGCATCTGCAGTTTCAACAATGATGAGGTTTTCAACTCCAACCGCGCTCACCAAACGACTACTTGCATGAATGAGTGAGTTCTTCGAATTACTCACCAAGGCATCGCCGCTAGTGACGTTACCTTGCGCATCCTGTTTGCCTGCTTGCCACACAGCATCCCATGCGCCTAAATCATTCCAACCGGCATCCAACTCCACCATCTTGATGGGCAGCTTACCAGGGCATTTTTCGATAACAGCATAGTCCACTGACTCGCTTGGTATGGCGTTAAATAATTCTTTTGCAGGGCGAATGAACTGCGCGTCACCCGATGCATCAACCGCCTTATCTTTCCAGGCTTTTTCAGTAGCAGACAGGATGTCCGGACGAAACTCCTTAAGAGCGGCAAGCCAAACACTGGCTTTGAGCACAAACATGCCGCCATTCCAAAAGTAACCGCCCTCTGCCAGATACTGCTTAGCCGTAGCTTCATTCGGTTTTTCTACAAAGCGCTCCACAACCAGTCCGCTATCAGAGCTACCGTTTTGCACTTTGATGTAACCGTATCCAGTTTCTGGTGCAGAAGGTGTAATACCTAAAATCGCAATCGCACCCGTTTGCGCAATCGCAATACTGTCAGCCAATGCCTTAGTAAATGCCGCCGGATTGGTAACGGTTTGATCTGCTGGAGTTACCACCAAAATAGGATCCTGGCCTTGCTCTTGCGCAAAGAGTGCGGCAAGCGTTAATGCGGGCGCTGTATTTCTGCCAGATGGTTCGAGCAATAAAGTGGCATCGACGTTGTGTAGTGTATTTTTTAATTCGCGTAATTGATCGAGCGCTAAGAAACGATGCTCTTCATTGGTAACGATCACTGTCTTACCTAATGAAACTTCTTTGCTTGCAACTGAATGAATGCGGCCAATAGCCTGCTGAAACAAACTTTGATTAGAGCCGTCACCCGACAACACTAAAAATTGCTTTGGAAACCCAGAGCGGGAAAGGGGCCAAAGACGAGTTCCAGACCCCCCACAGAGAATTATGGGCAAAACTTGCGTCATAAGCAAATAGCTAACCTTTTGAATGTATTGTGCAATTTTACGGTTTTTGTGCAATTAACCCTAGATTTTATCGCTTTATACGCAGCCAAAATCTTTTATAAAATAGGCACTGAAGGGCTAAAGAGCGCAAGATAGCGCTGTATTCATCAACATAAGAAAGAAATAGGAGCCAATATGACCTCAGGTAATACCCCAAAAATCAATGTTCGTAACTCTGTGGTGGAATGCGCCCAGCCCCTTAAAAAGGAAAATACCACAATTACGGCATTAAAGACTGCATCGCCTCTATTGCAGCCACAAAGAGAAAATAACCTCATTTAAAGCAAATTAACGTTATTTAGATTTATTTATCGTTATTTAATGAAAAATTGGCCTAATATATAGGTTTTTAAGGGGTCAAAACCTGCTTAAAAACTTATTTAGGCCTATTTGGATAGGGCTTACCAGTCAAATTGCTATAAATTGCCCCCGCAAGCACCAATAAAACCGAATCAATCATCACCGGAAAGAGCGCGTAGCGGTAACTGGTTACATGACCCAAGATGGCAATCAGTGCCGCAGCAGCGGCAGGCGGATGCAAACAGCGCAACGCAAACATTCCCATAATCGAAAGACTTGCCGCAATTGGCATGGCCAATAAGGGCTGATCAATCAAGATTGCTGCAGCAATACCAACAAAGGCGGATAAGGTGTTGCCTGCAATCACCGCCCACGGCTGCGCCATTGGACTACCCGGTAAAGCAAAGACCAAGAGTGCAACTAGCACCTAGAGAAGCCATTAGCCACTCCTCAACACCACTGAACTCACCGAGCATCTTCGCCACAGTCAGCACTAATATCAGACCCACAAAAGCGCCAGCACAAGATCTCAAACGCTCAGCCCAACTCACTGCAGGCTGATCTCCGCCAAAGTAAAAGGCAGCACGATGCAATAAATATTTAGCGGTATGTTTCATAAGGGATGCAATTAGTCTCGTTCAGTTTTTTATATTTTGTAATTAATGCATCATAAACAACAAAAATGCGAGACTCCTGCATCTCACCAGCCCCCCTACCCCCACCCCTCTACAGCCCTACGATGGTGTTCTTTAAGGCAATATAAAAGACTGCTCAGCATTACTGGCAGTCTTTTATATTGGCCGATATCAATCGGCGCTTAATGCAAGGTTGTTGCTGTTTTACGCCTTTTTAGCGTAAGCAGAACACCAGCCTTTACCAGCAACTTGTTTGCCAGCAAATAATGAGCAACCACCAGCAGCAGAGCCAGTTTTACCTTGATACAAGGCACAGTTGTCGCACTGTTGACCAGCAGCATACTTAGCAAACTTCGCTTTATCTACTTTAGAGGCATCAGCCTTGTAACCCAATGCAGCAGCTTGTGGGTCTGTTTCAGCAACCATAGCTTGAGCTTGAGCTTGAGCTTGAACTTTACCGTTCAATGCCAAAGTACAGGCACCAGCAGCAGACAAAATCATAAATTGGCGACGACTATTTTTCATGGGTTCTCCAAAAAGTAAAACAGCAAATAATATGCAAGGGATATGCACCTATAAAACTAAACCCGATCATAGTGGAGATGTTTTTGGGTTGCTAGCGAAGCGCTAAGCCCATGATTTATATAACAATATAGTTGAGAATTATTCTCAGCAAGATGGCGCCTGATGCCGACCTATTTCCAACCCTTTAATCTCATGCAACCATCCCACTGTTTTAGGTGCACGCCTAATCCTGCTTCTGGATAAACATCTTTGCAATCCTTCAGGTCTTGACGATAGGTCACTGGATTATTTTTAGCGGGATCTTGATTTTGATCGGGGAAGCTAGTGCATGCGAGGAGCGCTAATGCAAACACGGCATATATAAAGGTATTAAACATAAATAGCGCTCTTGATCAAAGAATGAATAGTCTAAGTGTAGCGACTTTATAGACGAGTAACAAAGAAAAAGCCGTTCACAGGGAGCGGCTTTTTCGCAAATAAATCAAAGAGGCTCAAATCACTTACGATCAATTAACGCCAAGAACTCTCTTCTGAGATTGGAGTCCCTTAAGAATGCGAATGCGCCACGCATTACGCTATTAATCATCTTCGAGTCGCGATCCTTGACGCCGCGCCACTGCATACAGAAGTGATCGGCATCCATCACAACAGCAACACCGATAGGTTTGATTTTTTTCCAGTATGTCTGCTAGCTCCACAACCGCTTCTTCCTGAATTTGCGGCCTACACATGACCCACTCGGTTAGGCGGGAATACTTGGATAAACCAATCAATGCCGATTCCTTGCTTGGCAACACGCCAATCCAAATTCGGCCCATGATCGGGCAGAGGTGATGGGAGCATGCACTTCTTACGGTGATAGGCCCAATAATCATGAGTTCGTTTAAGCGACTCACGTTGGGGAACTTCGTTAAGGTTGGCTGATGAACATAGCGGCCGTTAAAAACCTCTTGCACATACATCTTGGCTACACGGCGACTAGTGTTCTGTGTGTTGTGATCATTTTGCGTATCAATCACCAAACTCTCGAGCACCTCTTGCATCTTTTGAGCAACCTCATCTACTAGACCCCCTCTAACTCGCCCGGTTTAATAAAAGCAGAAATATTGTCGTTGGCATGAAAGCGCGCCTTTTGCGCCTCGATGCGACGACGAATCACCACTGACAACGGCACGCCACAGCAGCGTCTTTCTTTGCTGTCTTCGTTGTTGTCTTTGTAGCTGCCTTAGTGGTTTTCTTGGCGACTGTCTTGCTAGGTATTTTTTTGTTGGCATAGGGTTGGTCTCAATAATTTTTTATATGTCTCGTATTGCTAATTAGTAGTTTTGCTTTTTAGTTGCTGGTTTCTAGATCTGAAAAAACATAGCCACCACACAAGCAATGCCTGCAAGCCAAACAATTGATCTGGTAGTTGGCCAATTGGCAACATAACAAACTAAATAGGCAATGCGTGCAACAACAAACCCGATGGCTAGAAGGTCGATCCTTACCTGGGGTGCATTTGCGATATGGGCAATGATGACCGCTGCAAAAAAGAAAGGTAAGGATTCAAAGAGGTTTGCTTGAGCTGCATTGGCACGCGCCCTAAATCCTGTTTGCTTAGCAAGCCATTGCCGCGGCATGCTGTTGTCGTAGCCTTCAAAGCCCTTCTTAGCAATGCCAGCAGCTACATAAGGGAATAGACCCATAAAGAGAATGCATGCATAGGCGATGGTCATATTGATTGTCTTTTTAAAAGGTAAAACTTATTTTGGATTCTTTTTAGAACCAATACGACTCTCTGTGCCATTCATCAAATTACGGATATTGCTGCGATGACGCCAGATTAAAAGGAAGCACACAATCAATAAGGCAATACCCATCGGCTGAAAGCCAAAGAGAAAGACAAAATAGATTGGATCAAATACAGCAGCTGCTAAAGCTGCCAAAGAGGAATAGCGCATAAAGGTTGCCACAATGATCCAGGTGCCTAGAGTTGCAGCGCCTAAGATCCAATTAACACCGAACAAAATTCCGCATGCAGTAGCAACGCCTTTGCCGCCTTTAAAGCCGTGAAATATTGGGAATAGGTGTCCCAAGAAAACTGCCAGGACTACACCACACAAAACCCATGAATCTAAAGTAGAGGTAAGTGACTGGTCTCCTAAAATCACTCTAGCCAACATCACTGCAAAGTAACCTTTTAGGGCGTCGCCAATTAAGGTAAGGACGGCCGCTAATTTATTGCCAGTACGTAATACGTTTGTCGCACCAGGATTACCTGATCCATAGGAATGGGGATCAGGCAAACGCATGCACTTGCTCACAACCACCGCAAACGAAATCGAGCCGATGAGGTAGGCAATAGGAATCAGTAATAGATCTAGGCTTAAGGTCATGCTGGTATCTTAATCACTTCTGCAAGTTTCGTATCGGTTTGGCAATGGCTTATGAGCCACGCGGATGGTGCTGTTGATGAATCGATTTGAGGCGCTCTCTAGCCACATGGGTATAAATCTGTGTTGTAGAGATATCTGCATGCCCCAAAAGAAGCTGCACCACCCGTAAATCAGCACCATGGTTGAGTAAATGGGTGGCAAACGCATGTCGCAAGGTGTGAGGAGATAAGGCCGCTGGAATATTGGCAATCGTTGCATAGCGCTTAATCAAAGCCCAAAATGCCTGCCTCGTTAAACCGGTACCAGTATGGCGCCCAACAAATACCGCATCAGTAGTCTTGCCTTCAAGAAGCGGTGTTCTGGCATCCGCCAAATATCTTCTTAACCACTGACCTGCTTCGCCACCAAATGGCACTAAACGCTCTTTACCACCCTTACCGTTGATCACTCGCACCACACCTTCGTTCAATCCGAGCGCAACAGTCTTGAGAGAAACAATTTCTGAAACGCGTAAGCCGCTGGCGTACATCAACTCCAACATCGTTCGATCGCGCAATCCTAAAGGGGTTTCAATATCAGGCGCATTAAGCAAAGCAGTCACCTGGTCTTCGCTCAATGTTTTAGGAAAGCGCATTGCTTGCTTAGCAGCGCGCAGACCTATACACGGATCACTCTTGACTAAATTGATGCGTAAGGCATGACGATAGAAGCGCTTAAAAACGGTTAGACGTCGATTGGCTGTTGTGGCTTTATCAGCGCGACGGTGCGCAATGTAAGCGGTGAGATCTTTCTCAGTCACCGCATACAGATCAGACTGATGATTTTTATAGAGCCATTGTGCGAGAAGCAATAAGTCTCTGCGGTAAGCGGCTAGGCTGTTTTGAGCCAGGCCGTCTTCTAGCCAGCAAGCATCACAAAAGCGTTCAATCGCTTCTTGGCTTGCTGGAGCTATAGCAACAGTTTCTTTGGCGGCAACATTAGTCACGGAAATTATTAAAGCTTAATGGAGCTTCTGTTACTTCCTTTTTGAGCAATGCCATGGTTTCTTGCAAGTCATCACGCTTACCGCCCGCAACACGTACTGCGTCACCCTGAATACTGGCTTGCACTTTAATCTTGCTATCTTTGATGATGCGCACTACTTTTTTAGATAACTCTGAAGTAATGCCTTTTTGGATCTTCATAGTTTGCTTGCGCTTATCACCACCAATGGTTTCTGTTTTGTCATCTTTGAGATAACGCACATCCACATTGCGCTTTGCCATTTTATTAATCAACACATCGCGCACTTGACCCAATTTGAAATCATCATCGCCGAACAAAATGAGCGCTTCGTCTTTTTGCTCTACACGGCTATCAGAACCCTTAAAGTCAAAGCGGTTGCTGATTTCTTTGTTGGACTGTTCAATCGCATTCTTAAGCTCAACCATATCCGGTTCGCATACAACGTCAAATGAGGGCATTTCTACTCCTTATTAATCTTCTGAGGTAATTTGGTAATTATCTGCGTATTTGGCGCACATTCGAATAAGATTGTGGCATGAACTCCCCTGCGCAGGCTTCCTCAACCCCTAAATTGACCCCTAATATGGGTCTTCGGGAGCGCAATACCTTTGGGTTTGATGCCCAGGCCGAGTTTGCCTATGAGATCACCAGCGCTGAACAAATCCCCGCGATCGTGACGCAAATTACCGAACAAAAAATGCCATGGCATGTATTAGGGGGTGGCAGTAATGTCATCCTGCCGCAATTACTCCAGGGTGCCACCCTACTGATGAATATTGCTGATCAGAAAATCGTTGCCTCCAATGATGATGAGACTCTGATCGCCGTGGGCGGCGGTGTGAATTGGCATCAGTTTGTTAGTTGGACTTTAGATCAGGACTTGCCTGGCCTTGAAAACCTCGCCCTCATTCCGGGTACGGTTGGCGCCGCACCCATTCAGAACATTGGTGCCTATGGCATTGAGGTAGGAGACTACATTGAATCGGTTGAAGCTTTTGATACAAAAAGCAATGCCTTTGTCACCCTCGAGAACAAGGCCTGCTTATTTGGTTATCGCGATAGCTACTTTAAGCAAAATCCCCATCGCTTTATTGTCACAAAGGTTGTTTTTAGAATTCCAAAAAAATGGCAAGCAAGAATCCATTACGCGGATTTAGCAAAGCAATTTGCTAGCAATATAAATCCTACTGCTGAAGAAATCTTTTTGGCAGTCTGCAAGATTCGTACTCATAAATTGCCTGATCCCAAAGTCATTGGTAATGCAGGTAGCTTCTTTCAGAACCCAATTGTTCCCAATGAACAATATGAAACGTTGCTACGGAAATTTCCAAACCTAGTCTCTTATCCAGATGCTCCCGGCAAACGGAAGCTTGCTGCAGGGTGGCTCATCGATGAATCCGGCTTTAAAGGACAGCGCATGGGTAAGGTCGGCGTTTATGAAAATCAAGCCTTGGTATTAGTGAACCATGGTGGCGGGACAGCGCAAGACATTATTGGTCTTGCTAAATGCATTCAAGATAAAGTGCGCACAGATTTTGGTGTGAGTTTAGAGATTGAGCCTAATATTCTTTAGAACTTAATTGCCCCATTCACAGCGCGACTTATTTTTGTTTCACCTCAGAAAACTCCACATCAACCTGACCTTCAGCCAGACGAATCTGGAAAGTATTCTCAGTATTGAGCTCTGCTGGATTGCGTACAGCCTGTAACGTCGCCTTGTCTTCTTTCAAAATCACTGCATATCCACGCTCTAAAGTTCTTTGAGGGTTGAGCATCTCCAATTGCGACTGGAAGTGAGATTGACTGCGCTTCCAATTCTCCATACGTACTGACCACGCTTGATTTAAGCGTTGTTGCCAGTTTGTGATTTGTTCCCGCATACGATCTGGATTAGGTAATGCATGACTTAAGCACAAGGCTAGTTGATCTAGGGTTTGTGCTTCACGCTCTACACGTTGATTGATGCGCGCTAACAGCGCTTGCATGATGGCATCCAACTCTTGCAACATTTGATCTCGACGTGGTGCTGCCAGTTCAGCAGCACCTGTTGGTGTTGGCGCCCTGAGATCAGAAACAAAATCAGCGATCGTGAAATCTGTTTCGTGACCAACGCCACTCACCACTGGAATGTCAGACTGAGCAATTGCATAAGCTAACTGCTCATCATTAAACGCCTAAAGATCTTCAATGCTGCCGCCGCCGCGCACCATCAAAATGACATCAACTGCATTTTCTTGATTGGCAGCCTTCAGCGCAGAGATGATTCCCGCAGGCGCATCTGGTCCTTGCACTAAGGTTGGATAAATTACAATCGGAATATGCGGCGCACGTCTTGCTATGCTAATGTACTCAACACATCTTTTAAAGCTACAGCCTGTGGTGATGTGATGATGCCGATCGATCTAGGGTGACTCGGAATATCTCGCTTGCGCTCTTCGTCAAATAAGCCTTCTTTAGCAAGTTTGGCTTTGAGCTTTAAAAACGCCTCATACAAGCCGCCCATACCTGCACGTCGCAAAGTTTGAATGGTGAGTTGAATGTCACCTCGCGGTACATACATTCCTAAACTGGCGCTGACCTCGACCAAATCACCGGATTGCGGCATGAAACCTACCTGCCCATTGCGACCTCGAAACATCACACAGCGGATTTGACCTTCTTCATCCTTGAGCGAGAAATACCAATGCCCACTGTCATAGGCCTTGAAGTTGGGAATCTCCCCGCTAACCCAAACAGTATGAAAGCGGTCTTCTAAAGAAGCTGCAATGGCGCGGTTTAGATCGCCAACACTAAGTATTTCCTTGGATATTTCCGACATTTTTTCTCGTTTTCTACAATTCCATTTGGCTTAGAGGCCAATAAATATCCACAGAAGCATATTCGCTCTTGGTTGAACGCCTAAAAGTAAGTAATTACTGACCCGAAACGTCTCATAAATCCAACAACTCAATATTAAGCCGTTGATTTATAAGGATATTTAACCGAACCACCCAGGGGAGATTTAGACCCCATCAACCCGCGCCCACCATCAATCAAGGACTTACGGCGAAACTGCTGAAAAGTTTTGCACAGAGTTATCTACAGGCTATCTTTCCGAAACAGGCTTTTTAATTCAGCTAAAGTACTGAGCTTATGTACTCCATCTTACTATCCGCTGGCTGGCCCATTTGGCCCCTTCTAATCATCCCCATCATTGGTCTAGCCATTGTTTCGGAGCGCAGCTGGTATCTACGGCAAATCCATATATTTCCTAAAGATAGCCTAGAAACTGATTTTTCCATTGCAAATCAAATACTTAAGCAAAATTCGCTACCTGAGCAGCAGATTAAAGAGTTTGCCCAGCTATCACCAGCAAGCCCCTTATTAGCCTGCCTGTTGAGCGAAAAAGCTGCTGGTAATAACTCTGAGTCTGCGTTGGAGGAGCTGCAAGCAAGCGCACAAAACACTTGGCTTAAATTAGACCGCTACTTAGGGGCGCTGGCTACGATTGCCACTGTTGTTGCACCTCTACTCGGCTTATTTGGCACAGTTGTGGGAATGATTGAAATTTTTGGCAGTCAAGGTGCAATTAGTGGTGCAGCTGGTAGCCCACAACAACTCGCTCACGGAATTTCTGTAGCGCTTTACAACACTGCATTTGGTTTATTAATTGCGATTCCTGCGTTAGCTAGCTGGCGTGGATTACGCGCACTTGCAAATCAACGTCAACGCGAGTGTGAAGAATTTACTCGCCAGTTATTTAAAAAACTTTATCCAGCTGAATCAACGCAATGAGTTGGTTAGATACACACCCAAAAGCAGGGAAGCGATTTTCCCTGGGGGCGGGATCCGTTTCTGCAGAACCTGAAATCAATCCCATTCCTTTTATTGATGTTCTGTTAGTAGTGCTGATTTTTTTGATGATCTCCACCACCTTCACACGCTATCAAGAACTTGCTATTACCTTACCAACTGCTAATGGCTCTGAAAGCCAAACTGAAGCTAAGCAAATTCATATTGCCGTGAGTCGTGATGGACGCTTTGCCATCAATGGCAAAGTCACTGATCGTTCACAACTTAGTAGCGCCCTCATGCAGTTAAGCAATGCAAGCAGCAGTAATAAAGGTGCAGCAAATAATCTTCAAGTCAATATTGATGCAGACGCCAGAGCGCCGCATCAAGCAGTTATGAGCGCTCTTGAGGCTGCCCGCGATGCCGACCTTGCAAACATTGTGTTTAGCAGTCAAACCAAGAAATAAAGATCGCCTTTATGTCTTTATTTTTCTTTCGTAAATCACCTCAGTTTTGGGAAAGGCGCGGCCCTACTAGTCTTTTTCTCTGGTCGCCCTCCTATATCTATGGACTAGTTTTGCGATTACGTAAGTTGATTCAAGACTTAGGATTAATTAAACATCGCCCTGCTCCTGTGCCGCTCATCATTGTGGGCAATATTCGGGTAGGCGGAACTGGTAAAACGCCAATTGTGATTGCACTTGCAGAGCAGCTATCACGACTCGGATGGAGGCCTGGGATTATTAGTCGAGGTTATGGATCGAATGCGCAAACAACGCCCGTGCAAGTTTTAGCAGATTCCGATCCAGCATTGGTTGGTGATGAACCAGTGCTGATTGCAAAACGCACTAACAACCAATTTCCACTTTGGATTTTTCCAAAACGCCAGAAAAGTATTCAAGCATTACTAACTCACTCTCCAGAAGTAAACGTGATCATTAGCGATGACGGTTTGCAGCATAGTGGCTTGCCTCGCCGGCCTGCCCGAGAAGGTGGTCGTGATATCGAATTTGTAGTTCGCGATGGACGTGGCGAAGGAAATCGCTTTCTGATCCCAGCAGGGCCATTGCGCGAACCCGCCTCGCGCGATCGCGATGCCACTTTGCTGACTGAAGTAAGTAATGAAAAAATGAATTCTCTGACCGGCGCTATTACCGATGAATACTTCATGGGTCGACGCGCTTTTCATTTGATGCCCGTCCTAGGCGCAGCCTATCAACTGATCAACCCAGCAAACACTCAAACGCTCTCGCAGATTGCCGACACCTATTTGCCTACCAAGATTACTGCCGTAGTTGCCTTAGGCAATCCACAGCGATTTTTTACCGCCCTCCTAAAAGAGGGTGTCGCAGGCAAAACTATCGCGCTTGCTGATCACGCTACCTATACAAACCAGTTTTTTACAAACATCCATGCCGAGCGCATTCTGATCACTGAAAAAGATGCCGTGAAATGCTCGGGTATTACGGATGATCGAATTTGGGTGGTACCGCTATCCCTCAGCCTGCCTGATAGCCTCATGGAATGGGTTCAATCTATTCTGCAAAGACCAGACCCAAATAGATACAACCTGTAAGACTATTCTGATAGCGCTACACTTACTGCTACAGAAACAGCTGCAGATACTCATAAAAGCAACTGCATTGATAACTATAGAAAATCATGGATAAACGTCTACTCGATATTTTGGTTTGCCCTTTGTGCAAAAGCCCACTGCATTTGGATGCTCAAAAACATGAGCTCGTTTGCAAAGCAGATCGCCTGGCCTACCCTATTCGCGATGATGTGCCTGTTATGCTAGTTGACGAAGCGCGCAGTCTTAGCGCTGACGAAGTTCTTTAACACTCCACTGCATGACCGCCACCTCCAAAGCTCCTGATTTTTTAGTTGTCATACCCGCAAGACTGGGTTCTACACGATTGCCGCGTAAGCCTCTTGCTGATATTGGCGGAAAGCCAATGGTGATCCGAGTTGCTGAGCGCGCCAAACAATCTCTTGCACAAAGCGTAGTGGTTGCAACAGACTCTCCAGAAATTCAGGCGGCATGCGATGAACATCGCATTGAGTGTTTATTGACTAGCCCCGATCACCCCACTGGAACCGATCGCATTGCTGAAGTGGCGCAACTATTGAAGTTACCTGCCAACGCATTGGTCGTGAATGTCCAGGGTGATGAGCCACTCATTCCACCGGAGTTAATTAATCAAGTTGCGCAAACATTAGCTGATCACTCGCAATGCGCCATCTCCACTGTTGCTGTACCAATCACAGATTTATCAGAGATCAATAATCCAAATGCGGTCAAAGTAGTTCTCAACCGCATGGGCGAGGCCTTGCATTTTTCCAGAGCACCCATTCCTTTTGTACGGGATGCAGATGCCCCACAAAATACAGAGCATCTCCGTCATTTGGGCATTTACGCCTATAGGGCCGATTTTTTACAAGCTTTCACACGCTTAGAGCCAGCACCCCCAGAACAAGCAGAGGCGCTAGAGCAGCTTCGCGCCCTCTGGAATGGCTACCGTATTGCGGTCCATATTGCCCCTAAAGCACCTCCAGCTGGAGTTGACACCCTCGAGGACCTCGAAAGGGTGAGGCAGTTACTGGCCAATTCCTAGAAAAAACACCCGATCCCCTGTGTAGCATGCATTCTCGGGGATAATCCTAGTCATTAAGTAATCAGGATCCCAACAAAATACGGGACAATGTCAGCTCTTCTAAGGGGAAAACAATGCGGTTGATTCTGCTCGGTGCACCAGGTGCTGGAAAAGGCACACAAGCTCAGTTTATTTGCGAAAAATTTGCGATTCCACAAATTTCGACAGGCGACATGTTGCGCGCTGCCGTCAAAGCAGGAACAGAGCTCGGTATTGCAGCCAAAAAAATTATGGATGCTGGCGGCTTAGTTTCTGACGACATCATTATTGGCTTGGTAAAAGATCGCTTAACTCAACCTGATTGCAGCAAGGGTTACTTATTCGATGGTTTCCCAAGAACCATTCCCCAAGCACAAGCCATGAAAGATGCTGGCGTGCCGATTGATTACGTTTTAGAAATCGATGTGCCATTTGATGCCATCATCGATCGCATGGGTGGACGTCGCGTTCATCCAGCTTCCGGTCGCACATACCATGTGAAATACAACCCACCAAAGGTTGAAGGCAAAGATGATGTCACTGGCGATCCATTGATTCAGCGCGATGACGACAAAGAAGAAACTGTACGCAAACGCTTGCAGGTATATGACGATCAGACTCGTCCATTGGTGGAGTACTACTCATCATGGGCCGCACAAGCGAATGCCGCTGACAAAGTAAAAGCGCCGGCTTACCGCAAAGTGACCGGTACTGGCAGCGTTGAAGACATTACCGCTTCTATTTTTGCAGCATTAAAGTAAGCCCGGTAAATTGGCAGCTAAAAAAGCATTAATTATCGGTATTACCGGCCAAGATGGTGCTTACCTAGCGAAGCATCTCTTATCCAAAGGGTATGAAGTGACAGGCTCATCACGTGATGTGATGGCCTCGTCATTCAACAACCTCAATACCGTAGGTGTTCGCTCTCAAGTTAAATTAATTTCCGTTTCTATTGACGACTTTAGAAGAAGCGTATTTAATGCCATCCAAACGGCTGCCCCTGATGAAATTTATAACCTTGCTGGTCAAACCTCAGTAGGGCTCTCATTTGATCAGCCGGTCGAAGCCATTGAAAGTATTGCCATTGGCACCCTGAATATTTTGGAAGTCATTCGCTTGTTAAATAAACCTGTGCGCTTCTATAACGCAGGCTCTAGCGAATGTTTTGGTGATACCGGCGATACGCCAGCAAACGAGCAAACTCCTTTTGCTCCACGTAGCCCTTACGCCGTCGCAAAATCTACCGCCAAATGGCTCATCAATAGTTATCGCGAATCTTATGGACTGTATGCCTGTACCGGCATTCTTTTTAACCATGAGTCTCCACTTCGCCCTGAGCGCTTTGTGACTCAAAAGATTATTACGGGTGCTGCCAAGATTAAAGCGGGTCAGCTCGATAAATTACAACTCGGTAATTTAGAAATTTCTCGTGACTGGGGCTGGGCACCAGAATACGTTGAAGCAATGTGGCTCATGATGCAACTCGAAAAGCCAGATGATTTTGTCATTGCTACCGGCAGAAAAGAATCCTTGAAATATTTTGTTGCCAAGTCTTTTGAGTATTTTGATTTGGATTGGCAAAAATATGTGGAAATTGAGCAGAGCTTCTTCCGCCCTAACGAGATCGTGTCTAGCGTAGGCAATCCTGAAAAAGCGATTAAAACTTTAGGCTGGAATAAGCCAACAGATATTGATGGCGTTATTAAGATGATGTGCGCTGAGCAAGCAAAGAAATATCAGCAGTAGTAGGTGCAAGCAGCAAGCAGAAACTCACTGCACCAGGGTTATTGAACTACTTTACTTTAGCTCTTTGAGAGCGCTCTCAAATGATTCAATGTCAGCAAAGCTTCGATAGACAGAAGCAAAACGAATATAAGCGACCTTATCTAGGCGCTTGAGCTCATGCATTACCAACTCACCAATGCGCTCGCTAGGAATCTCTTTCTCACCTAGGCTCAGGAGCTTTTCTTCAATACGGGCAATCGACTCATCGACAGAGTCCGATGAAACCGGGCGCTTTCTGAGGGCTAGCTTAAGCGAGCTGGCCAACTTGTCGTGACTGTAATCAACACGGCTGCCATTCTTCTTCACGATAGCTGGCAAGGCCAGCTCCACACGCTCATAAGTGGTAAACCGCTTATCGCAATTTACGCAACGACGGCGACGACGAATCGTATCGCCCTCGTCCGATACCCTGGTATCGAGAACCTGGGTATCGTCGTTATGACAAAAAGGGCAGCGCAATGCGGCTCTTCTTCTACTTTAAGAGTTAACCGTAAACAGGGAAGCGTTTAGTGAGCTCAGCAACTTGAGCGCGCACCTTGACAATGTTCTCTGCATCATTTGGATTATCCAAAACATCAGCAATAAAGTTACCTACTTGTCTTGCTTCAGCTTCTTTAAATCCACGAGTAGTCATTGCTGGCGAACCCAAACGAATACCACTGGTGACCATTGGTTTTTCTGGGTCATTAGGAATACCGTTTTTGTTGCAAGTAATGTGTGCTTCGCCCAATACACGCTCAGCTTCTTTACCAGTCATTTTCTTGGCGCGCAAATCCACCAACATCACATGTGAATCTGTACCACCAGACACAATGCGTAGGCCACGTGCAATTAATGTTTCAGCCAATGCTTTTGCATTAGCAACTACTTGTTTTTGATAATCCTTAAAGCCTGGCTCTGCAGCCTCTTTAAATGCGACAGCTTTAGCAGCAATGACGTGCATCAAAGGACCGCCCTGTAAGCCTGGGAACACTGCAGAGTTAATTGCCTTCTCATGCTCCGCTTTCATCAAGATGATCCCGCCACGTGGGCCGCGCAAGCTCTTGTGTGTAGTCGAAGTAACGATGTCAGCATGCGGTACTGGGTTTGGATAAACACCAGCAGCAACCAAGCCTGCATAGTGAGCCATGTCGACCATGAAAATCGCGCCGACTTCTTTAGCCAACTTACCGATGCGCTCAAAATCAATTTTCTTAGAGTAAGCAGATGCACCAGCAATAATTAATTTAGGTTTGTGCTCACGAGCCAAACGCTCCATTTGCTCGTAATCAATTTCTTCACTTTTGTCTAATCCGTAAGCAATCGGATTGAACCACTTACCGCTCATATTGAGTGCCATACCGTGAGTCAAGTGTCCGCCCTCAGCAAGACTCATACCCATGAACATATCACCAGGTTTTAAGAATGCGAGGAATACTGCTTGGTTAGCTGACGCACCACAATGAGGTTGCACGTTAGCAGCTTCAGCACCAAACAAAGCTTTTACACGATCGATAGCCAATTGCTCAGCTACGTCCACGAATTCACAACCACCGTAATAACGCTTACCTGGATATCCTTCAGCGTACTTATTCGTCAACTGGGAGCCCTGAGCAGCCATCACCGCTGGTGAGGTGTAGTTCTCGGAAGCAATCAGCTCAATATGGTCTTCCTGACGCTTATTCTCGTTCTGAATGGCTTCCCACAATTGCGGGTCGGTTTTGGCTAAAGTGTTCTGACGGTCAAACATGGTGATAATCCTAATGAAGTTGGATTACTAAGTTTTCATTAACTTAGTAAAATCAACCTACATCATACAAAATCCACCATGACCTCTACACAAGACCTCTCATTCCTCTCCCTAGTCCTTAATGCCAGCCTATTAGTACAGTTGGTAATGTTGTTATTACTAGGGATGTCCGTTGCCTCCTGGACCATTATTTTCAAGAAAACCGCCGTATTACGGGGGGTTAGGCAAGATACAGAGCGCTTTGAGCGTGCCTTTTGGTCTGGCGGAGACCTCAAAACCCTGATGGCCGCCGCCCAGCGCAATACCCGCAGCGATGCGGTTCTGGAGCATATCTTTGAGGCCGGAATGCAGGAATTCATGAAAGTTCGTGAAATCGACGCTGCCCGCCGTGCCATGAAAGCCACTTACCAGCGTGAAATGGACGCTCTAGAGGCGAATTTGCCCTTCCTGGCATCCGTTGGCTCAGTCTCCCCTTATATCGGCCTATTTGGCACCGTCTGGGGCATCATGCACTCATTCCGTGGCTTGGCCAACGTTCAGAACACGACCCTTTCTGCGGTTGCCCCTGGTATTGCTGAGGCCTTGATTGCAACCGCCATTGGTTTGTTTGCGACTATCCCTGCGGTAGTTGCCTACAACCGAGCGGCTACCGATGTCGATCGCCTCTCGATTCGTTTTGAAACCTTCATCGAAGAATTCACCAACATCTTGCAACGTCAAACTTCGGGACGCTAAGCGAATACGTCATGGCCGGATCTTCATTGCGAAAAAATAAACGTCGGGCAATGGCTGACATCAACGTCGTTCCTTACATCGACGTCATGTTGGTTTTGCTCGTGATCTTCATGGTCACTGCACCCATGGTCAATCCAGGCGTCGTGAACTTACCTACCGTTGGCGGCGCCAAGGTCCAATCATTACCCCCTATCTTTTTAACAATCGATGCCAACGAGAATGTCATTGTTCGCAAAGATGGTGATCCCGTACAAACACTCAATAAATTTGAACTCGGCGCCTTTGCAAGAACGCAAGCAGAAAAATCAGTCGATCAACCGATGGTGATTGCTGCCGATAAATCCATTAAGTATGAAACCGCGATGGATGTCATGTCCAAACTCAAAGAGAATGGCGTCAAACGGGTTGGCCTTGCGGTCAAGGCCCAGTAAGGCCCAGTAAGGCCCTAAGGCTTGCTTTAACTGTCAATGTCTAGCGCACAAA
Organism: Polynucleobacter necessarius; assembly: GCF_900096755.1. NCBI lineage: Bacteria > Pseudomonadati > Pseudomonadota > Betaproteobacteria > Burkholderiales > Burkholderiaceae > Polynucleobacter > Polynucleobacter necessarius. The sequence continues at coordinate 913,572 of NZ_LT615227.1, read as the reverse complement.
CTTATCAATCACCACTCTCTCCGTTCAAACGGGGACGCGCCACGAAACAAGAAAGCACTAAACGTGCCTTTACTTTTTCTTTAGTAGCGCATTTAGGTTTGCTCGCGTTTTTAATGATTGGTATTAGCTGGAATAACAGCACCCCTTCTGGAGTTGAGGTTGAGCTCTGGGATGCGTCCCAGCAAGTAGAAACACCTCCAGAGCCACAACTCAAAACAGAAATGGAAGAAGAGGCTGCCGATATTGCAGTCAAGAAAAAGCAAGTTGAAAAAGAGCCTCCTAAAATAGAAGTTCTAAAAGAAACGCCGAAAGCTGTTAAACCTCCTCCGAAAGAAAAAGAGAAGGTCAAGGAAAAAGAAACAGAAAAGCCAAAGAAAGTGGAAGCTCCTAAAGCCGCTTCTCCGGCAGAAACCAAAGCCAATGCTGCAGCAGAAAAAGTACGCGCAGATCAACTCGCTCGCTTGCGCGCAGCAGCAGGCGCTGAAGGTGGCAGCGGTGGCACAGTAGGAAGCGGAGTTGGTGGGGGTGGCAATGCGCCTCCAGGTTGGACTGATAAGGTTATTAAAAAAGTAAAACCGCTCATCGTCTTTAATCCAGAATCTGTGAGCGGCAATCCAGCAGCAGTCATCCAAGTAAGCCTGGCCCCAGATGGAGCCATCTTGAGCACCAGCATCCTGAGCTCTAGCGGCAATGCAAGCTGGGATCGCGCAGTTTTATTAGCCCTATCTCGTGCAGAAAGCCTGCCGAAAGATGACAATAGCAAAATTCCACAGCGCGAAGTAAAGCTGACCTTTAAACCCAAGGACTAAAGCATGTTGCAATTAGCAATTTATTTGATTGGCAAATTTCATTCCAAAGTCTGCGCTTTATCTGCAGTGGTATTAGCACTGACTATCAGTATTGCAACGCCAGCACTTGCGCAGATGAATATCGAAATCACTGGTGTAGGTCAATCACTGTATCCAATCGCAGTCATGCGCTTTAAAGATGAGAACAAACTGCCTACTAGTGTTACTGAAATTATTCGCCAAGACTTAGCACGTAGCGGTTACTTTAAAAATACTGAAAATGGCAATACTGCTGAAAATGATGAAGGTACGCCTAATTACAAATCCTGGGCAGCACGCGGAGCTGATGCTTTAGTAGTAGGCTCAGTCGTACAAACAGCCGGATCTCAGTTTGAGATTCATTACAAGCTATTTGATGTTCGTAAATCCCAAAGTTTAGGCGGCTTAAACCTCAATTCGAGCGCAGATAATTTGCGTGCCGCAGCTCACAAAATTGCTGATGACGTCATCTTTAAATTATTAGGTGAGCGTGGCGCCTTCTCGACCCACCTATCCTATGTTATTAAGGATGGTAAGCGCTATCGCCTCGTGATCTCAGACGCCGATAGTCAGAACATTCGCAATGCAATGAATAGTGGTGAGCCGATTATTTCGCCATCATGGTCTCCAGATGGCAAGAAAGTAGCTTATGTTTCTTTTGAAGATCGTAAGCCGGTAATTTATGTTCATGAGTTAGCAACCGGTCGTCGCATCTCCCTATCCAATCAAAAGGGAAATAACAGTGCACCAGCTTGGTCGCCTGATGGCAGAAAACTGGCTATCTCACTCTCTAAGGATGGCAACACCCAGATCTACGGCATCAATGCAGACGGCACAGGCTTGCATCGCCTAACGCGCGGCAACACGATTGATACAGAGCCACAGTATTCGGCTGATGGTCGCTATATTTATTTCACAAGCGATCGTGGTGGCAATCCACAGATCTATCGCATGAGCGCCGAAGGCGAACAAGTTGAAGGTGCAAAGCGTATTACCTTCAAGCAAGGGTTTGTCACTTCCCCAAGAATTTCTCCAGATGGAAAATACTTAGCCTATATCGCCAATATTGGTGGCGCCTATCGCCTCTACATTCTGAATTTAGCTACAGGTGATGCGCAAGCCCTAACTGATGGCACTAGCGATGAATCGCCTTCCTTTGCAGCCAACGGTCGTTATGTTCTCTACTCCACTAAAGTGGGTGGAAAACGTGTGCTGGCAGCAGTATCCGTGGATGGCAATTCCAAGCAAGTGTTGAGCATTCCAGGATCTGACGTCCGTCAGCCATCCTGGGGTCCATTTATGGACTAAGTAGGTCCAGCAACACCAAGCCCCAAAAACCCTCCACAACACCCCTATTTGGGGGTGAAATACTCACTTTTGGCATTCTTGGGGGCATAATATTAGCTATCAGCTCCTTTGGAGCGAGTTTGCTAATTCATTGATTATTTGGCTTGTAGGAAAAAAGGGAAATTCATGAAGATTTCTATCGCACGTCGCGCAGCGACATTTGCCCTTATCGGTGCCACAGCATTTTTGATGGCTGCATGCTCTAGCGTTAAGTTAGATGATACTGATGGTGCTAATGGCAGCGGCAGTGGTAGGTTTGGTTCACAGCCATGGAATGATCCTAGTAGCCCACTGTTTGAAAAAAGCGTTTACTTTGGTTTTGATGAGTACACCGTTCAAACTAAATACCAAAAAATGTTGTCTGCTCATGCGGGTTACTTAAAAGCAAATCCAAAACAGAAGATCATTATTCAAGGCAACACTGATGAACGCGGCACTGCTGAGTACAACTTGGCATTAGGCCAACGTCGTTCAGATGCAGTTCGCAAATCTTTAAACCTAATGGGCGTTTCTGATGACCAAATAGAAGCAGTGAGCTTTGGCAAAGAAAAACCTAAAGCTGAAGGCGACAATGAAGCAGCTTGGGCAGAAAACCGCCGCGCTGACATTGTGTACATCACGAGCTAAATGAAGATGTTTTCACACTCTGCAAAACAAACGCTCTCACGAGCGTTTTGTTTAAGTACTGCCGTAATATGCTTAGGCGCATCCAATAGCGCCTGGGCACTCTTCTCAGATGATGAGGCCCGTAAGGCTATCTTAGAGATCCGCAAGACTTTGGCAACCACCCAACTGGAGTTGCAAGGCCAGATCGATAAACTCAAATCAGAAAATTCAGAACTGCGCGGCAAAATCGAAGAGCTGGAAAAACAAGGTGAAGACATCACCAGCAGTCAGAAAACGTATTACCAAGATCTGGATACACGCCTTGGTAATTTTGAGCCTCGTACGGTAACTATTGAAGGTGTCTCAGGCACAGTGCAACCTGGCGAGAAAAAAGCGTATGACGATGCCTTAAAAGCTTTTCAAGCCGGCAGCCTGAAAAAAGCAGATGATGGATTTTCTGCATTTGCAAATAAATACTCTAAGAGCCCATATTTGCCTTTAGCACTCTATTGGGGTGGCAATAGCAAATACGCCAACAAAGACTATGCTGGCGCGATTAACCAACTTCAAAGCTTGATTAAAAAATATCCTAATCACCCCCGTATTCCGGGAGCTATGGTGACATTAGGTAACTCACAATTGGAGAGCGGTAATAAAACTGCGGCCAAGAAAACATTTAACGAAGTCATTTCTAAATATCCTGATACCGAAGCAGCAAAAGACGCACAGCAACTGCTTTCTGCCATCAAGTAAATATGTCTAAGCTGTCTGCTGCATTTCAGAATCTTGCGCCATGCAAACCGGGTGCGCCTGCCGTTATCTTATTTTCCGGGGGTCTAGACTCCACTACGGTCTTAGCTCTAGCCAAAGACTTGGGCTACTCGCCGTATGCCCTATCAGTCGGTTATGGGCAGCGCCACTCTTCTGAGTTGGCAGCAGCAAAACACATCGCTAAACAAATTGGCGTCATTCGTCACGAAGTGGTCAATTTAGACCTTACTCGCTTTGGTGGATCCGCTTTAACAGATTCTTCTATTGCCATTCCGGTTACGCCTGGCAAAGACCAAGAGATCCCCATTACTTATGTACCAGCGCGCAATACGATTTTGTTATCACTTGCTTTGGGATGGGCGGAATCACTTGGTGGCCTGGATGTTTTTTATGGCGCGAATGCAGTGGACTATTCAGGCTATCCAGACTGTCGCCCTGAGTATGTCGCCTCGTTTGAACATATGGCCAACCTTGCAACAAAAGCAGGTGTAGAAGCTATCAATGATGAAAATCGCTTAGGGTACACGCGCCCATCATCAGCTTAACTAAAGCAGAAATTATTCAATTGGGTAGCACCATGGGGGTCGATTACTCCCAAACGGTTTCTTGCTACCAAGCCAATGATTTGGGTGAGGCTTGCGGAGAATGTGAATCCTGCCGCCTAAGACAAGCAGGCTTTATGCAAGCCAATGTGAGCGACCCTACTCGCTATCAGAAAAACAAATAAAGAACTGCCGCTTGCTTCTAGTGATTTGATTATTTAATTTTTAGAATCAAATTTTTTAATGCTGAACTTGCGTTTACAGCATACGCGCAACATAGCGCGCAATAAAATCAATCTCGAGATTTACAGCATCGCCCGGCTGCAACTCACCTAAGGTAGTGCTTTGCAAGGTATGGGGAATGAGATTAATGTCCACGACACAGGCGTTTGGACTATCTTCTGTTTTGTTTACCGTTAGCGATACGCCATTCACAACGATAGAGCCCTTATAGGCCAAGAATGGCGCTAATTCTTTTGGAGCTTCAATGCGAAGCAACCAAGAACCATATGCATCCTGTGCGACTTGAGAAAAGTGCGCCACTTTACCAATACCATCTACGTGACCGCTTACCAAATGACCACCTAAACGATCACTTAAACGCATAGCTTTTTCTAAATTGACTGGTCCAACCTTATCTAGACCAACAGTTTTATTGAGTGACTCGCGAGAAATATCTAAGGCAAATGTATTGCCCTCAAATTGAGTGGCAGTCATACATGCGCCCTGAATGGCAATACTGTCGCCAAGCGCAACATCATCCAAGTACCCTGCTGGGACTTCAACGATTAAATGCAGACCATCGCCCTTCGCTTGAGCGCTTTGAATTTGACCGACAGCAGTAATGATTCCTGTAAACATGGCTAGATTTTAGTTCTTAATGTATCTCAAGCGCAGATCAGGCCCAAACAGGCACTGATCAATCATCCGCCAATCCTGACGCAGATCTAATGATGGAGTCGACACATTGGCCATACCAATACCCTCACCCATGAAGAATGGGGCGTAATACAGCAAGAGCTCATCTACACAGTCTTCTCTAAGCATGGAACCATTTAATTTAAAGCCCGACTCAATATGAACCTCGTTCATACCGCGCTCTTTAGCAAGATAAGAGAAAAGCTTTGGTAAATCGACTTTGCCAAATGCATTAGCCATTGCGACTACTTCAATGCCACGCTCTTGAAATGCTTTGGCTTTTTCTTGGATACCAGGGTTATTCAAACTGGCACACACAATGATGACACCCGATGAAGCGGTCACATTATTCAATATCTTGGCAGCTAGCGGGGTCTCTAATTTAGAGTCGACAATGACGCGCCAAGGTTGACGCTGAGTAAGCACATCCCTCACATTGAGCGAGGGATCATCTTCTTTAACGGTTCCAACGCCGGTCACAATAGCGCAAACCTGAGCGCGCCAGTGATGACCATCAGCCCTAGCTAATGGTCCGGTAATCCATTGACTTCGCCCGTCGGGTAATGCCGTTTTTCCATCGAGACTTGCGGCAATCTTCATGCGAACCCACGGTAGGCCCCGCGTCATTCTAGAAATAAATCCACGATTCAATGTTTGTGCTTCAGACTCCATTAGTCCGCACTGCACTTCAATACCAACGGCCTGCAATTTTTCCAATCCGCTACCCGACACCAAGGGATTAGGGTCGAGCATGGCAGCAATAACTTTTACAGGCTTGGCCGCAACCAAAGCATCTACACAAGGTGGTGTTCGACCAGTGTGGCTACAGGGCTCCAATGTGACATAGATAGTTGCACCTGCAGGATCATTGCCCTGCGACTTTGCATCAGCTAAAGCCTGAATTTCTGCATGAGGGCCGCCAACTTGCTGCGTAAATCCACGCCCAATAATCTTGCCGTCCTTGACAATGACGCAACCCACCCTTGGGTTAGGGTTTGATAGATAAAGTGCATTTTGAGCCTCGGCCAATGCCTCGCTCATAAATTGATAGTCAACTGCGCTGTACATGGGTCTATTAAACCATTCAATGACAGCGCTTTGCATCCCGCGCCGGGTCACAGATACGCCAACGCCCACCACTACCTAAAATCAGGTGTCTCTCCAGGCCGTTATGGCTCGTCGAATGACCCAAGATGAGGCGGTTGGCCACAAAACCGCCCTGAGCCGTTTTTGCTGCGCCTGCTGCATTAAACAGAATGCCTCTCTTGCCAGAGTGGGGATCAATAAATTGTTTACCGCCAAGCTTGAAATAGACAGGATCAATATGACCATGGGACAACCATCGCTTTGCCGAGCATTGGGCTAGAGGCTTTCTGGCAACACGTCCACGTTGACTCACCCAACCCCCTTCCCAACCATGATCTTCAAGCGGGGATAGCGTAACTGATTCACCAAGATATAAAGCGAGCTGACGAGAAAAATGTGCGTGCGCAATGAAGCGCCTCGCTATGGAATCGATTTCTCGAGCGGCAACTTGCGCTTGCAACAGTGGCATAGTAATTACAGCCATCATGGCAATCATCAACACCACCGCCATGAGTTCAAGTAAAGTAAATCCGGCTTCTGGATTAGGGGCCCACTGATAATACTTATTCAAATACTTGTCGCCAATTGAGGCGTTTAGTTAAACCTGATTTTTCATCTACCCGAACATGAATTTGGACCGATGGTTTTTCTTTACTAGTAATACGCCAAAGATTTTTTCCTACAGGTTCTATGAAGCAGTGATTTTCTTCAAGTGTCGATAAATTTGAAATAGATTTTTCGCATTGCAAGACAGCTTTTTCTGCGGCGACGAAATTCGCATGCGCAACCTTTATGCTATTTACTTCAACGATACGCAAAGTTGCCAGTCGCTCCAATTGATTGACCAAAGCAGAACCCAAGAGCAATGGAGAAATAACCCAAGCCAAAATCACAAGAAATTTCGGGTAGCAAAAACCCGCTCAAGCTGAATGTTTACTTGGGCCCCATCGGTCATGAGTAATGAAACTTTGAATAAACTCTGATCCGGCGAAAACTTGCCCGAAGCAGAGCTTATCTCTTGTATCCACAGGCCATCAACGCCATTCATGAGGGTTGTGTTTTGTAGACGGCCCTGACGATCTAATGATTGGCAGATCAATGATCCTCCATTAGCTTTTGTACCCTTAGGCAGCGATGCCCGTCGGTTTACTAAAAAACCTTGCAGAGCCAGATGACTTTTGGTGCGCTCTTGCGTAAGCGTATTTCCAATGCAATCAAAATCGATGCCATCCGATAATTCGTGGCGAATAAACAATGCATCAGAGCCGCGATAGCCAGCTCTTTTTTGCACTTCTATATATTGAACTTTCTTGAAATTTTCCCTCTTCGGTTTTTTCTGTTGATCACGGGTTTTACTATTTTGATAACCCGCCATCCGAATTGCCCGCCCAATTAATTCAAATGCGCGATCAGCCTCAGCGATCAGCGCTTGCGTTTTTTCATACTGAATTTGCTTGGCAACTAAATCAGCGCTGGATTTGAGTAGCGGGTTTAGTAGAAGCGTACACAAAGTGAGTCCGACCAGAAATTCCAATAGGCTCATTGCTTAAGCTCTTAACCATGAGGCCGCTTTCAAAAACATCCTGCTCCTTTCTAATGAGTGCTCTTTGCTTCTCTTGTTGCATTAATTTCAAACCCAAGACCTGGTAGCTTTGAATCAAGTTCATCCATGCACCCAAAATTAAGCTCATCGCTACTAAAACCTCGATCAAAATAAAGCCATTCCCGGGGTGATCTGGAAAGTGGGGGGGATTTGTCGGTGGACTGAGCACCCCCTCATTTTCCCAATGCCTGCTGGCCATGAAAACAGCCGGCCAAGGCTCTTGCCGTCAGAAAGCGAGGATATTGCTGTAAGCACCAACAAAGAGGGGCTCCTCAGCTTAAAATAGAGGGCCATGCCAAATACCCTTGCCTCCACAGAAGAAATCATTGCCGACCTCCGTGCCGGCAAGATGGTCATTCTGGTTGATGAAGAAGATCGCGAAAATGAAGGCGATCTCGTATTGGCCGCTGACCATGTCACAGCAGAAGCAGTCAATTTCATGGCCAAACATGGTCGCGGACTCATTTGCCTAACCCTCACTCGTGAGCGTTGCCAACAACTCAATCTTCCTTTGATGGTGCGCGACAACGGCACTTCGATGGGTACCAATTTCACAGTCTCCATTGAAGCTGCTACCGGCGTTACAACCGGCATCTCAGCAGCAGATCGTGCTCTGACAATTAAAACGGCAGTTGCACCCAATGCCAAGCCAAGCGATTTAGTTCAGCCTGGTCATATCTTCCCTTTGATGGCGCAACCTGGTGGCGTATTAATTCGCTCAGGCCATACCGAAGCAGGTTGCGATCTTGCCGCCATGGCAGGTTGCTCACCCACATCCGTGATTTGCGAAATCATGAAAGATGATGGCAGCATGGCTCGTCTACCAGACTTGTTGGAATTTGCCAAAGAACATCAACTCAAGATTGGCAGTATTGCCGATCTCATTCAATATCGCAGCCAACACGAAAGCATTGTGGTGCGCGAAGGCACTCGCGAATTCATCACACCTTGGGGCAAGTTCGATGGTATTGTTTATCGCGACACTCCAAGCTCATGCATGCATATCGCCTTAGTTCATGGCAAACCTTCTGAAGCGCAAGAGACGCTCGTGCGCGTTCATGAGCCAGTGACAGTATTGGATTTCTTAGATTCTCAAATCAGCACACACTCTTGGCCGCTAGCCCAAGCCCTGCAAAAGATTGCTGCCTCATCTTCTGGTGTTGCCGTCTTACTCAATGCAGCTGGTATTGCCGCACCCAATAATGAAGATTGGCTTGCTCAATTTCAAAAGCTCAACCAATCTCAAGGTGATGCACAAATGCCTTTGGCTCGCAAGACAGACTTCAGAAGCTATGGCATTGGCGCTCAGATTCTGAAGGACATCGGCGTCGGCAAAATGCGTTTACTTGCTAATAACCCTAGCCCCGTTCCAAGTCTTTCAGGCTATAAGCTTGAAGTGACTGGCTATACCCCTTATCAACCTTAATTCTTAAAAAAATATCATGACTAATTCAAATAATGACTTTGTTGGCGTACTAGAAGCAGATCTGAATGGCCAAGATTTACGTATTGCTATCGTGCAAGCTCGATTTAATGAAGGCCATTGCGTAGCTTTAACTACTGCCTGCATTCATGAACTCATCAATTTAGGTGTTTCACAATCAGACATCAAATTAGTTACCGTTCCTGGCGCACTGGAAATTCCTATTGCATTACAAAAACTTGCTGAGACTGGTGAGTTTGATGGTTTAGTAGCTTTAGGCGCAGTGATTCGTGGTGAGACGCATCACTTTGAGTTGGTGTCCAATGAGTCTGCTGCCGGCATCACGCGCATCTCGATTGAATCTGGTCTTCCAATTGCCAATGGCGTTTTAACTTGTGATACCGATGAGCAAGCCCAAGTTCGCGTCAATGTAAAAGGCGCTGACTGCGCTAAAGCGGTAGTTGAGATGGCCAATCTCGCATTAGCCCTCACACCAGATATCGATATTGAAATTAACCCTAGCGAAGCGTAATGACTGACATGCCTAAACCTCCTCTTACGCCTCCAAACACCCAAGCGGCAAAAGATGCGCAGCCAGCAGCACCAAAGCGCTCTCTGACGCCTCGTCGTCGCGCCCGGGAATACGCTCTACAAGGTGTTTATCAAAGTTTGGTAATGCGTCGTGCGGGCAGCTTGCCCAATAGCGCTGCAATCGCGAAGCAACTTTCTGAAGATCCAGCTTTCCGTCGCTGCCAGTTAGAACTCTTTCAAGGCATTTTCGACGGCGTTTTAAATCGCACTGATGAATTAGAAGCGATCATTACCCCAGCTTTAGATCGCCCTATCAATGAACTCTCCCCAGTAGAGCATGCAGCCCTTCTGATTGGCACTTATGAGCTAGCGGCGGATCTCTCGGCACCCTACAAAGTGGCTATCAACGAAGCGGTTGAACTAGCCAAAACTTTTGGCGGCACTGATGGTCATAAATACGTTAACGGTGTTTTAGACCTGTTGGCCCAAAAGTTACGTAGCGCTGAAACTAAAGCAAACTAAAACGGCGTTCACCAGCAGTAAACCTAGCCTCCTGGCCCTCGGCTCGGAGGCTTTTTCTTTTGTTCAGGACTAGAATAAGCATATTATTTATTGACCCGTTTTTACTCGTCACCGACCTTTTATTGGCAAGCTCACCATGCAAAAAATCGATATTCGTACGCTTCTTAAAGACTCCAGCCTGTTTAAAGAAGAGACCTATATCAATGGCAAATGGATTAAAGCATCTAGTGGCGACACTTTTGCCGTCACCAATCCAGCGACCGATGAATTGATTGCACAAGTTACTAATCTCAGCAGCGGGGATTCCGAGTTAGCGATTAGCGCTGCTGAACATGCGCTTCCAGCGTGGCGCGCAAAGACCGGCAAAGAACGTGCGCAGATCATGCGCAAATGGTTTGATCTCATCATCGCCAATACAAGCGATCTTGCGACGCTGATGACCATCGAACAAGGTAAGCCGCTGACTGAAGCTGCTGGCGAAGTTGCTTATGGCGCTTCGTTTGTGGAATGGTTTGCCGAAGAAGCAAAACGAGTATCCGGTGCAATCCCCAGCACCACCTGGAGCGATAAACGCCTGATGGTCTTAAAGCAACCGATTGGCGTTTGTGTTGCAATCACCCCTTGGAACTTTCCGATTGCGGTGATTACTCGCAAAATTGCACCTGCACTAGCGGCTGGTTGCACGATTGTGATTAAACCTGCAGAGCCAACCCCTTTGTCCGCCTTAGAGCTGGCAGAACGTGCTGGCATTCCTCATGGTGTGATTAATATTCTGACTGCTGATGCAAATCAATCCATTGCAATTGGCAAAACCTTATGTGCCTCACCTACTGTTCGTCATCTCTCCTTTACGGGATCTACAGAGGTGGGTCGAATTCTGATGGAACAATGTGCACCCACCGTTAAAAAATTAGCGCTTGAGTTAGGTGGTCACGCACCCTTTATTGTTTTTGAAGATGCTGACATTGACGCAGCCGTTAGTGGCGCCATGAGTTCGAAATTTAGGAATTCTGGTCAGACGTGCGTGTGTGCCAATCGCTTCTACGTTCATAAAAAAGTGCAAGACACCTTCGTAGAAAAATTTGCCAAAGCGATTGCCTCCATTAAGGTAGGTAATGGCATGGAGTCTGGCGTGACACAAGGCCCGCTCATTGAGACTGCCGCGCTGAAGAAGGTAGAGAAGCACGTTGCAGATGCCATCAGTAAAGGCGCCAAATTAGTCACAGGTGGCAAAGCCTCTATACCAGGCAAGAACTATTACGAACCCACTATCTTGGCGAATGTAACAAATGCAATGCTCATCACTACAGAGGAAACCTTTGGTCCTGTAGCGCCAGTCATCCCCTTTGAGTCCGATGAGGAGGTGATCAAATTAGCCAATAACAGTCAATTCGGTTTGGCGTCTTACTTCTACAGCCGTGACATTGGTCGCATCTGGAAAGTAGCTGAGGCTCTCGAATATGGCATCGTCGGCGTCAACACTGGCCTTATCTCCAATGAAGTTGCGCCATTTGGCGGTATCAAGCAATCAGGGCTCGGACGCGAAGGCAGCGTCTACGGCATGGATGAATACTTGGAAATGAAATATGTTTGCGTCGGCTTATAAGGGGACGCATTACTTCCCTGAAATCTGCTGCTGATTATTTTTTTCTGTAAACCAAGTCCCAAACGCCGTGACCCAGCTTGATGCCGCGGTTCTCAAATTTGGTTAACGGCCGATACACTGGTCTCTCAACGTAACCCGGATGCATTGCATCCAACTGCTCGTGAGTCGGCTTAAATTCATTCGACTCTTTATCAGCTAATGCGACATCCTCCCCGGTAAAAGTTTCTACTTTTACTGACTCGGTTGAGGTGTTCACTAAAACAGGCTCGGCATTCAACACTAAGAGCATTTGCTCGGCATAGTTATGCCAATCTGTTGCTAGATGCAAATAGCCACCCGGCTTTAAACGTGACACCAAGAGCTTTACAAACTCCGCCTGAATCAAGCGACGCTTGTGATGGCGCTTCTTGTGCCATGGATCGGCAAAATAAATATGAATGCCATCAAGCGATTCTGGGGCGAGCATTTTCTCGAGAACTTCGACAGCATCATGGCGCATCAACCTCAGATTGGTGAGATTATTTTCACCAATTAATTTCAGGAGCGCGCCTACTCCTGGTGGATGCACTTCGATTGCTAAAAAATCATCTTGAGTTCTGAGGGCTGCGATCTTGGCGGTAGTCTCGCCCATCCCAAAACCAATCTCTAGGATCTTGGGGTTTTTAGAGCCGCCAAAGGCAGCGTCTAAGTTCAGCACCTGATCTTGAAATGGAATTAAAAACTCTGGGCCTAGCTCATCAATGGCGCGCTGTTGCCCAGCGGTCGTTCTACCTGCCCTTAAAACAAATGATCGAATGCGATCAAATCGCTTATCTAAATTTTTTGAATGCTCTACCGTCAACTTAAGCAACTACCTTCTTGAAGTAGGCAATCGTCTCTTTCAAGCCATCTTCTAAATGCACCTTAGGCTGCCAACCCAGCTTTGCCTTAGCTAACTCGATATTCGGTTGACGTTGCTTTGGATCATCAGAAGGTAATGGTTGATGAATGATCTTGGATTTGCTGCCAGAGAGCTTGAGAATCGTTTCAGCCAACTGAAGCATTGTGAACTCACCAGGATTGCCGATATTGACTGGTCCTGTAAACCCTTCTTCAGAGTTCATCATTTTGACCATGGCATCAATCAAGTCATCGACATAGCAAAAACTTCGAGTTTGTTGGCCATCACCATAAATTGTGATGTCTTCGCCTTGTAAGGCTTGCACAATAAAGTTACTCACTACGCGCCCATCGTTAGGATGCATACGTGGGCCGTAGGTATTAAAGATGCGTACGACTTTGATATCAAGGTTGTGTTGGCGGTTGTAGTCAAAAAAGAGGGTTTCTGCACAACGCTTACCTTCGTCATAGCAAGAACGAATACCGATTGGGTTTACTTTGCCCCAATAGGCTTCAGGCTGAGGATGCACTTCTGGGTCGCCATAAACTTCGCTCGTAGAAGCTTGCAAAATGCGAGCTCTTGTTCTTTTAGCAAGGCCAAGCATATTAATAGCGCCATGCACGCTGGTCTTGGTAGTTTGCACTGGATCATATTGATAGTGCACCGGAGATGCTGGACAGGCTAAGTTATAAATCTGATTGGTTTCTACATAGAGTGGAAAGGTCACATCGTGACGCATGAGCTCTAAGCGGGGGTTAGGCAACAAATGGGCCAAGTTCTCCTTGGAGCCCGTGAAGTAGTTATCCACTACCAAGACATCATTGCCTTCTTTGAGTAGTTTCTCGGTAAGGTGGGAACCTAAAAAGCCAGCGCCACCAGTGATGAGGATTTTATTCATGGTTATTCTTATTTGTACGTAGAGTGAATATTAAAAGTAAAAATTGGATTAATAGTGTCTTGGAGGGTTCCAGCCAGCAGATCTGTAGGCATAAACCACCTCAGCCAAAACAATAGATAGGGATGTCATAAAGGATATCAGGTCCAAAACAAAGGTCCAAATGACATAGCTTGTTTGCAAAGAGCGCACCGCCCCTGCCTGAAAGAAGAATAGCTCTAATACGGTGAGGGAAATAAATACACCACTGAGCACGTCAAAGAAGATAGCTGCTGTGCAGAGACGACCTCTAACCTTTGCTTCATCCGCCTCTTTGCGCATATGCTCGAGCACTGCCACATCCTTAACCTCACCCATCTGGATTGCTCTCTGAATAGTGCGCATACGATCCACTGATCTAGCGAGGCGGCCTGAGATCGCATTAATCAAGGTTGCAACAGCGGTTAGCAAAAAACAGGCGCTAAAGCTAACTGAATATTATTGGTGATCGCATCAATTGATACATCCATAGGAAATCCGGTTTTCTGTAAAAAATTGATAAGTTAGTGAGACCAGGCAACTAAGCCGCTGTACGCGCTGATTAATACCAGCGCACCAAAGACAATGCGGTACCAAGCAAACGGCACAAAATTATGATGTGCCACATAATGAATTAACCAGCGTACGCAAATAAAAGCAGAAATGAAAGCAGCAACAAATCCAACCAAGATGGCAAACCCATACTCGCCTGAAATAGCCACTGGATTTTTCCAAAGCTTGAGCAACTCGTAAGCTGTTGCCCCACCAATCACTGAAATAGCCAGGAAGAAAGAAAACTCCGTTGCCACTGCGCGCGGTATACCAAACAGCATGCCGCCAATAATGGTTGCACCCGAACGCGATGTACCAGGAATTAATGCGGCGCATTGAGCAAGCCCCACTTTGAATGCATCGAGGTGAGTCAGGTCATCTACCGTCTGAATATATGACTTAGTAACGGATATAGATTGCTGACGACGCTCTGCCCAGAAAATAACCAATGCGCCAACAATGAAAGCGCTAGCTACCGGGATAGGAGAGAACAGAACCGCCTTAATATGCTTGCTAAACAAAAGACCTAGGCTCATGGCCGGGAAGGATGCAATGAATAGATTGAGCACAAAGCGGCGCGATAACGCGCTGGAAGTAATCGACATTACTACCTTCAATAACTTTGCGCGGAACTCCCAGCAGACCGCCAAAATAGCGCCAAACTGAATAATGACTTCAAAAGCCTTACCCTGTTCATCATTAAAGTTGAGTAGGTCGCCCACCAATATGAGGTGGCCGGTACTGGAGATAGGCAAAAACTCTGTTAAGCCCTCCACTACCCCCAAAATAACCGCCTTACCAAGCAAAATTAGATCCATGGCCCAAATTTTATAGGTATCTGAAACTTCTAGACTTATTTGGCAAAATTGAGCCAAAACCAGCATTTAGAGCGAATTGGCCTTAAACTTCATTGCACATTAAAAAGTACCCGAATTAGATGACCCCAGCACGCTTCAGACTTTCTAGACTTACCGCCTTTGGTTTGATCCTAGGTCACGCGCTCGGCCTCAATTCATGGTCAAGCAGCGCATTTGCCCAAAGCCCTAACGCTGCCGCCAGACCGGCCTTACCAACCCCGATGAGCGCTTCTACGCTCATAGGCCTAGAGCAGCCCCCTCAGATTGCGCCACCGCCTAGTAAACCAGCCTTTCCTGCCGTGTCGACCCCCTCAAACATCAATGGCGCCAAAGCCAACGACATCAAGGGTCAGTTGAACGACTTGATACAGCTTTATCAAGAGGCGGCGTTTAGTGATCCCGTGCTGAATGCGGCCCGCTTTAACTACCAGGCGAGCAAAGAGCTCTTCTGGCAAGGCTTCTCTTTATTGATGCCTCAAGCCAATGCCACTCCTGGTGGCACTCGTTACTATCAGCACGGCGCAAGCAATACTGTGGTTTCAAACACTTCCGGCAACTCTCGGGTGTTTGATCAAAAAAGTTACGCCGTCACCTTAACTCAGCCCGTATTTAATGTTGCCCCGCCCTAGAATTATTTAAACAAGGTGACCTGAATACCAAATTAGCAGATATGCGCTTTTACTTAGCGCAACAAGATCTAATCCTACGTGTTTCTCAGGCGTATTTTGATGCGCTGACAAGTCAAGATAATGTGGCGCTTTATCAAAATAAAAAGTCTCTGATCAAACAACAGCTAGAGGTAGCGCAAGCAAAGTTTGATGCTGGCTTAGCCACCATTGTGGATGTGAATACTGCACAAGCAGCCCTCGATTTAGCGAATTCTCAAGAGATCGCAGCGCAGGCTGATTTAATTGTGAAACGCGGCGCTTTAGAGCAGCTAGTTGGCCGCCCAGTTGGTGCAATCAAGCCGCTTATTAAAGACGCCAAGATTGAAGGCGTTCTCAAAGACCCTCGCAGCAAACCAAAAGACAGTAAGGGCAACCCAATTGCCGATAGCGTCAATCCGCATCTGCCTCCTGGTCAAACATTAGATGACTGGATTAATCAGGCGGAGTCAGCCAACTTTAATGTTCTAGCGGGGCAACTCTCCGTTAGTCTTGCCGAGAGCACCTATCGTGGCGCGCAAGCATTAAATTACCCAACCGTGAATTTAGTGGGCACTTCGGGCTACAACACCTCAAATGGCACACCGAATAGTTATACGCCTTCTAATACGAACGTATATAACAATACCGTGGCATTACAAATGACTATTCCACTGGTCTCTGGTGGGTTTAATAGTTCGGTGATTCGTCAAAACGCCACTCTCATAGATGCGGCAAAAGCAAACTACGATAACTATCGCCGCACTGCCGCTCAAAATACTCGCGCAGCCTTTACTGGTTTTTATGGTGGCTTAGCAAGCGTGAAAGCCTATGAAGCAGCAGAGCGCTCTAGTTCTTCAGCGCTCGAATCTAGCAAGCTAGGATTTGAGGTTGGCACTTTAATTAATATCGATGTATTGATTGCATTAGATACGCTTATAAACACAAGATCTTTATTGCATCAAGCGAGGTATAGCACCATCCTGAATGCAATTAAGTTGAAAGCACATGCTGCCGCTTTAACGGATGAAGAATTAATCGCGATTAATTCTTTGCTGCGCTAAACAGCATTTAGAGTTACTTCAATAATTCCAAAGAAGCCTCTATAACCTCTGCCACACTTGGCGGTGAGCGCATATCTCCCAGATTGCGGGTGCGATCTGACCAATATCCATGTGTTTTCCATTGCGGTGAATCGCAATAAATTTCTACAGTAGGTTTACCCAGCACCGCAGCCAAATGAGTTAAGCCAGTATCAACGCCAACAGTCAGCGCAGCACCAGCAATAACAGCAAATGCCTGCTCAATTGAAAATGCTGGCGGCACTACAGCACCTGTTATTTGGCCAGCAAGCTCTTGACTAATCAACTTCTCAGCAGCATTGCCCCACGGAAATACTACCTGGTAGCCCTTGCCGGACAGCGCATTACCTAGTGCAATCCAATCGCTATTAGACCAACGCTTGGCCTCACGAGCAGTCGAATGAAAACAAAGCACATAAGGCTTTTGCAAATCTGAGGTAGCAGTTTTTGCCAAGGATTCCGTAAATGCTGCCGGATAGAACTGTGGTCGATCCGAGCGCTCCAATAAAGGCCAATCCAATGCAGAACACATGACCCAACGAGAACGATCAACCGCATGACATTGGAATGGCACTTGGACGCATTGGTTGTAAAACGATCTGACAATGGGTTCGTACCCCGAATATTCTGTTGCATTGGCTAAGCCGGCAACTACAGCATCTGAAGACTTATTTGCTAACGCACATACCAAACCAGACTTCAATAAACCTTGGGTTTCAATAACGTAGTCGTATCGCACAGCTTGTAACTGGTGTTTGAATGCAAAAAATTGTTTCCAAGTACTTGCTTTAAAAAGATGCTTTTTCCAACGACGCAGACCAAACGGAATAATTCGGTCAATACCTTTAAAGCCTGGCTTAGTGAGCAAGGGTTGTAATAAATGAACATAGCCCTCTTCCACAACCCAATCAATTTGCGCATCAGGTAAACGTGCTCGCAAATCCCAAACGATTGGCAAGTTATGCAGCACATCCCCTAATGAGGAAAGCTTCACCAATAAAATTTTTGGAGTTGGTCTAGGGGTGCTCATTAAAACTTAGGAGCCTGATCCCATGTCAGGCCTGCGGTATCTTTGGCATTCAGATTAGGAATAGTCCCGGTGGGTAAAGGCCACTGAATTCCAACGCTAGGGTCATTCCAGGCTAAGCAAACTTCACTTTGCGGGTGATAGTAATCGGTCGTTTTATACAAGAACTCGGCAGCTTCTGAAAGCACCAAAAAGCCATGGGCAAATCCAGGTGGAATCCACAATTGCCGATGATTTTGAGCGCTTAGCTCTACCCCATCCCACTTACCAAATGTTGGAGACCCTTTACGTAAATCAACAGCAACATCAAAAACACTGCCTGACACTACTCGAACAAGCTTGCCTTGAGTCTTTTCCAACTGGTAATGCAATCCACGTAAAGTTCCCTTACGAGAAAAAGAATGGTTGTCTTGTAAAAAATTTACATCAAGGCCAGTGACGTCAGAAAAGTCTTGAGCATTAAAGGATTCTGTAAACCAGCCGCGCTCATCACCAAAAACTTTTGGCTGAATAATTAATACATCCGCTAGAGATGTTTGGGTTGATGAAACCTTCCCCTGCTTATCCGATGAAGTCATCATTTAATTTTTTTATGTGCCAAAGAAATTAACTGGGTACCACTATTAATCTCATTGAGCACTTTAGTTAAATATTGGCCGTAACTATTTTTACTGAGTTGCGCAGTCACTTTTTCAATCATTTCTGCACCAATCCAACCTTGGCGATAGGCAATCTCCTCTGGGCAAGTCACCATGAGACCTTGGCGTTTTTGCAGTGTTGCAATAAAGCCTGCTGCATCCAATAAAGAATCGTGCGTACCGATATCTAGCCAAGCAAAACCACGGCCCATAATTTCAACACTTAATTGATCTTTTTCTAGGTAGACTCGATTTACGTCAGTGATCTCTAGCTCGCCACGCGCGCTAGGCTTAATGGAGCTCGCAATATCGCATACCTGATTATCGTAAAAATAGAGCCCTGTTACTGCATAACTACTTTTTGGCTTTAGAGGCTTCTCTTCAATTGAAACTGCTTTATGCTGTTTATCAAACTCAACCACGCCATAACGCTCTGGATCAGTAACGTGATATGCAAAAACTGTTGCGCCTTGTTCACGCTCGTCAGCACTTTCTAGGTTTGATACCAATTCATGGCCATAAAAAATATTATCGCCTAACACCAATGCACTGGGATGATTATTGATAAAGTTTTTTCCCAGCGTGAATGCTTGGGCCAAACCATCTGGTGATGGCTGCACACAATACTGAATATTTAGACCCCACTGAGAACCATCACCAAGCAGCTCTGTAAAGCGCGGTGTGTCATGAGGCGTTGAAATCAACAAAATATCACGAATCCCTGCCAACATTAAAGTGGTTAGCGGGTAGTACACCATCGGCTTGTCGTAGGCCGGCATCAACTGCTTTGATGCCGCCTGGGTAACTGGGTACAAGCGAGTACCAGACCCACCAGCCAAGATAATGCCTTTGCGATTTTTTACCATTTGCACCCTAAAACCTTCATTTGAATTCTTTGTTTTTAATCTGCTAATAGCTGCCGTACATAAGCAGTCACTTGCTTATCCCACGGCGTATTCCAATGAGGCAATTTTGACACAAGATCTAAGCGCTCCAACTCACTCTGCAGCTTGTTCGTGGCCAAACGAGAATTCATTGGCCTTGGGGCCGGCAAAGGGTATTGGGAGGCTGGAATGGGGCTAATGGCACCAGACGATGCCTTCAAGGTTGCACCAGCCTCAATCGCTGATTGCACAGCCAATTGAGCCAATCCATACCAATTGATTTCCCCAACTGGTACAGCGTGATAAATACCCGAAGCAAATTGTTTATTAGCAAGACTCGATGCTAATTGCGAGCCAAGCTCTGCCAACCACTGCGCGCTAGTTGGAATACCAAATTGATCATCAATCACTCGCAGCTCAGCACGCTCTTTTGCTAAACGCAAGATAGTGCGAATAAAGTTTGCGCCATTTCCATAAACCCAGCTGGTTCGCAAAATGGCATATTGGCCAGCGCCCTTAACAAAGGCCTGCACAATAGCGCGCTCGCCTGCTTCTTTGGATTTGCCGTAGACGCCCAATGGATTGGCTTGATCCAACTCTGTGTAGGAGCCCTGCTTTGTGCCATCAAATACATAGTCCGTTGAGAAATGCAGCAGTGTTACATCTTGACTAGCTGCATAGCTTGCCATTGTCTCTGGCGCTTTTGCGTTAATCGCAAATGCCAACTCAGATTCTGACTCCGCTTTATCTACTGCCGTATAAGCGGCGGCATTGATAATGACTTGAGGCTGAAAAGACTGCAATAAATCGCTGACATGCTGGGTATTAGCTAGATCACAATCGGCGCGCCCCACAAAGCGGATTGTGTCCTGATTAAATTGCCCGGCCTTGAGCTGCTCAGCAAAGGCTTTACCTAGCTGACCATCTTTTCCAAAAACCAGAATATTCATTGTGAGTTATTTATTAGCTCTGATACTGCTTATCGAGCCACTCTCGATATGAGCCAGTGACCACACCATCAACCCATACAGGATTATCTAAATACCACTGCACCGTCTTACGAATACCTGTATCAAAAGTTTCGGCTGGACGCCAGCCAAGCTCCTTCTCAACCTTGCTGGCATCAATCGCATAGCGACGATCATGACCAGGACGGTCTTTAACAAAGGTAATTTGCTCTGCATAAGATTTGCCATCAGCACGCGGCCTTAATTCATCTAAGATTTTGCAGATGGTGTTAACAACTTCTAAGTTGGCTTTTTCATTCCAGCCGCCAATGTTGTAAGTCTCACCTAATGTGCCTTTAGCCAATACTTCGCGGATTGCAGAACAGTGATCGCCGACATAGAGCCAGTCGCGAATCTGCTGACCATCGCCATAAACTGGCAATAGCTTGCCATTTAAGGCATTGAGAATTACCAATGGAATTAACTTCTCAGGGAAATGATATGGACCGTAGTTATTTGAACAATTGGTGGTCACAACTGGAAAGCCGTAGGTATGGAACCAGGCGCGCACCAGGTGATCTGAGGCTGCCTTTGATGCTGAATACGGGCTATTTGGTTCGTATGGATTGGTTTCGCTAAAGGCTGGGTCAGTCGCAGAGAGTGATCCATATACTTCATCGGTTGAGACATGATGAAAGCGAAATTGCGCTTTTTCTTCCCCTTCCAATCTCCCCCAATATTCGCGGGCGCACTCTAATAAATTAAAAGTGCCGACAATATTAGTTTGAATAAATTCAGCAGGCCCGTGAATCGAGCGATCTACATGGCTCTCGGCAGCAAAATTCACAATAGCGCGTGGACGATGTTCTGCAAGTAGTTTTGATACAAGGGCTTTATCGCCAATATCCCCATGAATAAAGACATGCCTAGAATCTTTTTGGAGTGATTGCAGATTTGCGAGATTACCTGCGTAGGTCAACTTATCTAAATTCACGACGCCTTCAGCATTGGGTGATGCAAGCCAATCTAAAACAAAATTTGCCCCAATAAATCCAGCACCACCAGTTACTAAAATCATGTAATTAATCTTTCAATCTTGAAATGACATTAAGACTGCATCATCTTCAAATGTCTATTAAAGCGTTTCTTACCAAATGTCAAAATGCCCAGTTTCTTAACCAGCTTTAGGGCGCCCCTCGGTTTAGGTAATTGAACCTCTTCAACAGCACCCCCTGGTGTCTTGTCGCAATTGACTAAAGCGGGGTTAATAAAAATACGGAAGCCTTTGTTACGCAAATCTCTGTGGAATGGAATATGGTCCGCTACATCAATGCCGCCAGCCTGATCATCGGTGCCGGCATATCTGCCAGATATAAACGCTTTTCGACTATAGATGCCAAGACCACCAAAAGCAGAATCTACTTCAATTAAATCAGCGCGCGGATCGATCGGGGATTGCTTGCAACCAATTGCGATATCGAGCGCACTTTGATGCCCCAAAATATCCTCAAGTCGATGCTTTTGCTCCCAACAATCCATTGGGTTCCAGTAGGGATGGCTTAAAGCCCAAGTGTCATAGTATTCGCCCAATTGATTGGCGGTAACTACATCCCATGGCTCATCCACTTCCCAGCACTGCGCAATCTTTTCACGTGTAATAAGGCCATTCATACCATCCATATCAGCCATGGCAATGAAATCCACCTCTTGATATTTGGGGTCATTTGCCACTGCATCAACAATGACATTGCGGCAATAGGCAATTCGGTCTGTTCTTTTGTGGAGTTTTTTACTTAACTCTCCAACAGTAATAAATGAAAAATTGGGTACCTTCTTGGAAAGCATTTCTAGCTTCACAAGAGTATCGTCACTTGAATCACTCTCTACAGCCAGACACATGACATTCTTGAATTGATCAAGGCTGGCCATTAACTTTTCCACTTCATTCTCAATCTGAGCGGAAACATTGCGAACAGGCCCAGCCAACAAAATTGTTGATTGAGCAATTGGCTTTCTAGGATTTTTTATTATATTTATTATATTAGAGACATAGGCTTATTTTACATGGGGCTTATGGTTATATTTCGGCAAAACTATGCAAAATCTTGAGCAATTTTGCCAATAATCGTCTTAGCAAAGTGTTGAGAGCTAAATGGCATGAATGGTGAACTGGTCAAAAATTGTCTTGCCGCTTGTTGATAACTCAAAAATTGCTCAGGAGTCATCGACTCCATAAATTTATACAAGGCCTCATAAGACGAAAACTGACGGAAATCGATAAAGCATTCTGCCGGGATAAATTGCGAAATATTGGCATCACCCCAGTAAATTGGAACGCAGCCAGCAAAGAGGCAGTCAAATATTTTTTCAGTGATATATCCAGAAATATCTCTTGCGTTTTCAAAGCAAATGCAAAACTTGGTGTTACTTAAAACAGCATATTTTGTTTTTGCAGGTCCTTGGTAGCTTGGAAATACTGGCTTGCCAGAAAGCCAAGGAATAATTTTTTCCAATCGATAGCGCACCTTGCCCAGC
Source organism: Polynucleobacter necessarius (assembly GCF_900096755.1). Taxonomy (NCBI): domain Bacteria; kingdom Pseudomonadati; phylum Pseudomonadota; class Betaproteobacteria; order Burkholderiales; family Burkholderiaceae; genus Polynucleobacter; species Polynucleobacter necessarius. The sequence continues at coordinate 890,831 of NZ_LT615227.1, read as the reverse complement.
CTACCAAATCGCCTTGGTGGAACCTTCCAGCCATTGCCATAGAGCTTGAGCCTGCCGGGGGCAAACTTCTCAAACCAACGAACCGCCTTAACTCTCTGTGAATAGAGCTCACGCTCATCAACACAATTGGCGTGACGATTACTACCAATCAAGCATACAAAATTTTGGCGCTGCTCAAACGAAGCGCTCTGAAAATCCGCTCCACATTCTTTTGGAATCGGATTGGGAGTCTGAATTTGAATAAAACGAGCATGGGAGGTGAAGTTACCAGCTTGATCTCGCAAACCATTTTTCAGCAAGAGATGGTCCCAGGTGAAAATGGCATCAAACTGATTTAAATAATTGCAGTTGGCGTTTCTAGGAACTGTTAATGGTGTTTCAAAAAGGATGAGGTAGTTCTTACTGGCTGAGCCTGGAACAAAATCAATCGATTCGACATATATTGAGAAATCGGGTTTGATGCCATTGCGCTCATTGAGATCTGCGGTGTGCAGGCTAATGCCGCTTTGCTTGGCGAATGCATCCAGGACACGCATGGGCTCCAAGCAGTTATCGCGATTACGTGGGCTGTGAGGATTAAAAATATCGTCCTCGCCATTCTCCCATCCATAAATACTGCCTGTGAGCATAAATTACCTATAAATTTGAAGGCCGTAATGCAATTAGGGCATCTACAACCAATCTAATGCTTTAATTATAGGGATATGAACATTACTACCCAAATCCAAGGTGGCCTTGGGAACCAACTTTTCCAATATGCCACTGCAAAGGCTCTCAGCAAGCGATTGCAGGGTCAATTGCGCCTGGATATTGAGTGGTTTAACCACGGCTGGGAAGATGTCACGCCAAGGCACTTTTTATTGCCAGATCTTCGAGTTCAAGCCCAATTCATTCAAATTCAGCCACCGAATACGCCTCCAAAAAAATGGCGCCGAATTTTGCAGTCGCTTCTACCGATTAGCCCCTACATTCTCAAAGATAGACCCTATCGATTTAATTCACTGATCAATCGATTTAAGCCCTACTCCAATCAAGACATTTATCTCACAGGATACTGGCAGTCATTTCATTATTTTGATTCTACTCGCGCTGAACTATTAGATGAAATCCAACCTCGCGATGGTTTGTCAGCTCACTATCAAGCCTATTTAGAAAAAATTCAGGCAAGCCCTTCGGCGATGGTGCATATTCGTCGTGGTGATTATGTTCATCTCCCAGTTGCTGCAAAGGTACATGGATTTCTGGGGTTAGATTATTACCTCGAGGGAATAAAACTACTTCTGGCAAAAAATCCAGATATACATTTCTTTGTTTTCTCTGACGACCAAGAGTGGGCAAGAAATAATCTACCTCATCAAGAAAAAATTACCTTTATCGAAAGCTCAGAAGATAAAGCTGCCCCAGTTGAAGAGCTCTACCTGATGTCTCAATGCAAAATGCATTTGATTGCCAACAGCTCACTCAGCTGGTGGGGTGCATGGCTCTGCAGTAACAAAAATGCTTATGTGATTGCACCCAAAAAATGGACCAATGATCAGAACAAAAGCTGGGATGATTTATTGCCTAGGCAGTGGCAAAGGATCTAACGCTGGGACTCGCCGAGCTTTCCTAGAAGAGTAGCGAGCAGCGTCACAACCAATCGCTCTAAGCGAGTAAATGGAGTCCAGACACCATTGCCGCGATATTGAAAGCGAGCATAGATCTGATAGTTTGCCGAAAAAGAAATGCCTTTAATGCGGCGATTCATAGCAAACAAGAATTGAGGCGCCTTGATGATTCTCTCTGCTGCAGGCATTTTTTGAGGGCAGAGTTCCGGATCAATTCCCAAGCCACGAATGTAGTCAGCCCTACAGCGATCAAAGATGATAGCAGCGCTAGCATTGGCTACACGACTGATTTGCTTAGGGTGCAATCTATACGTAATTAACTTGTCTTTTAAGTTAGCCAATCGATAACCCGCCAAGGCAACCTCTTGCCACATAGAATAATCTTCAGCATGATCATTGCCCGGTTTGTAGCGGAACTTTTTAAACACTTCAGCCCGACCCATCACAGCAGGATTGCATAAGGGGCAATACACGCTGATTAATGCCTTGATATCAGCGTCTGTATAGCGTTCTTTAGACTTGCGGCGCTTGCCAGTTTCTTCGTTGTAGGTTTCGTATGCGCCACTACAAAGATCGGCCTTACCGGCCTCTAGAAAAGCAAGCTGCTTTTCTAATCTATCCGGAAAAGCGATGTCATCATCATCTAAGTAGGCTATATATTGACCGCGCGCCATTTCGATTAACGCGTTTCTAGTGGATACTAACCCGCGATTCTCAGAATGATTGACCTTAACAATCCTGGGATCATCAAATTGATCAATCACTGCCGCAGTATTGTCTGTTGAGCCGTCATTAATAATGCACAACTCAAAGTTTGAATGCGTCTGATTCAGAATGCTTTGTATTGCCTGCGCAATATATTTATCTGAATTGTAGGCAGGCATTAAAACACTGACCAAAGGGCTTTGCTGACTCATCAGATTACCTATAGATGATAACTTTGTAGGTATCGGCCAAAACGCTTTAAGCGCTTTAGCAACCTAGAGGGCGCAGATTTCTGTGATTGACCTAAGTTGAGCTCAGATTCCCAGGCGGACTGGTAGATGATGCCTAAGTAATTTTGCGCAAGCTTTTCTTCAGTCTCACCTAAACGCTTCATTAAGAAATATTGCCAGTCATAGTGATAAGCGCGAAATAGTGGCTCAATCGCGATGATGGGAATAGCGCGGTATTTGAGCAGTGCCTCACCATAAATCAAAGTCTCAGGTAGCTCCGGGCTAATGAAGTCCCACAAGCTGATGCCCTTGGGTTGCAAGTATTGCTCGTCAAGAGATTGCCACACCTTTGCAGACCAAATAAATGGGGCTGGTGCGCAATAAAAATTAGGGCCCTTCCGATCAAATGCTGCCTTGACGCGCTCCGCCTCAAGTCGCAGCTCTCGCTCCACCTTCTCTTGACCACGATTAGTAGAAATCTGAAAAAGCTCTTTGTTTTGATGTAGCACTGTGTACGGCACACCATCATTCGCCAGGAAATCCGCCTTATAAAACTTGCGAATAAAAACGCAATCCGAATCTAAACATAAATAATTTTCTGCAAACCCAAGGCGCCAAAATTCAGACTTAATAATTTGCTGCGATAAACCGCCGGGCATCGCCTGGTATTTTGCAAAGTTAGCGCCAGGATTTGAAGCAACGATATCTTCATCTGCTACCCAAATATAGCCGCTTGTTCCAAGCACTTGTTCCAGTAATGCTTTTTCGGCTTTCGGTGTTGAGATATAGAAGTCGAGGCGATCGGCATTAAATTGCTGAACCGATTCCAAGAGGCGCTTGAGGCGCAGAAAATCCCTTGAATAAGATTTGCAATAGAGAACGAAGTCTTTCAAACGAGCTTCCTATAATTATTTTGTGCGGCTTTGGACTTGGGTCAAGATAGTCTTTACTGCTTGATCTACGCCAATTGGCCTCCAAATCGGCTCAATTAACTGCTTTGACTGCCAGTCTAACCAAATTCTTTCAAGCGCCATCGAAATTCCAGCTGAATCACCCTCTGCGCTTAAGTAGGTACCCCTATCCAACAGCATCTGGTCTAACTGGGGGTTGCGATGGGTAATGCCCCAGATAGGTCGACCAGTCCAGAGGTAGTCATAAAATTTTGATGGAATGTACTCTGCACACCACTCGTCATTACCGTGCAACAAAATTAGCACATCAGCTTCTTGCATTTTTTCAGCTACGCGCTGACGCCCAGACTTTCCAGTTGCGGGATCAACTTCAAGGCGACCATGCGCCAGCAAAACATCTTCAAAACCATATTTTTGAATGGCTTCAATCGACAAAGAGTCTAAGAGGGCGCCATAGGCATGTACGCGAATCAAATCCCGTGCTTGCGGGTATTTTTCAAATAGAGGCAGCAACGCTTTTAAGATGGTTGAAAGAGATCGATCATTTGCCAAAGAACCAAAGTGGCATAGATTGAGTTGATTGGTGTATTGATGGGTTTGATTTGCAGCGAGGCTTCCAGGGGGTTGAGCTCCTGGCGTCACCACAAAGCCATGGGCATTGCGTGGAGTATTGAGATTGGGATTGCGCACTTTAGCGTAATGCAAGGCGCCATCTGTAAACCACCATACCTTGTCAGAAAATCGCGTTAGTTGATTTTCTAAATAATGGCGAAAACCTGCATCACGGTTCTTGGGCCTCTCAAAGCCTTGATCATTGGGGTCTTTACGAATTACCAGGGGATCATGAACCTCTGAGATCAACTCAATACCGGTGGCCCTCTTCAGCCAGACACCAGCCAAGTGAGCGGACCATGCGCTACCAACTGAAAGCACTACATCTACCTTACCAGCACGAATTAATCTATATGCATGCAAGAAGGCAGGAAGTGACCAAGACCATTGACTCGAATAACCAAGGCATAGTTTTTCAATTGCAATCAAGGGTGCCAACAAAATGGATATGGTTCCAGTGCTCAGCTTATAAATTAAGCCACGGCCGAATTTATTAGCGACCCAATGGCGAAAATCAAAACGAAAGCCTGAAGGCCCCCAGGCAATAAATTGATAATGCGGAAAACGTTGATCTTTAATTCCGGTGATAGCGCTAAAGACGATTGGCTCTATACCAGCCTCTAGAAAATAGGGGATTTTGTCTGTAATGGTTAGGCTTGCAGCGCGACCATCCATATTAAAAGCATGCGACAAAATGAGCCAACGCTTTTTATCAGTCACCAATGGAAGTTCGACAGTCACCCTGTATTCCTGCTGAGCAATTAATTTCCGGCAACGATCGACATCACAGCCATACGCACTGCGATACCGAAGGTCACTTGATTGAGGATGACGGACTGCGGTCCATCGGCTACCGCAGAGTCAATTTCAACACCACGATTCATGGGGCCTGGGTGCATCACGATCGCATCAGATTTAGCGAGTGCTAAACGTGTAGGCGTTAAGCCATACTGTTTGAAGAAGGCATCGCCTTCTGGAACCTGACCCGCTTCCATACGTTCTTTTTGAATACGCAAAGTCATTACAACATCAACATCCTTTAAGCTTTCTTCCATCGAATGGAAAACTTTCACACCGAGCATATTCAAATCGCTCGGCAACAAACTCTCTGGGCCGATTGCGCGGATATCTTCACAACCCAAAGTAGTTAGCGCATGGATATTGGATTTAGCAACTCGGCTATGCACAATGTCACCCACAATCGCCACCTTTAAGCCTTTGAAATTCTGCTTAAAGTGGCGCATCGTATACATATCCAGTAAACCCTGGGTTGGATGCTGATGACTGCTGTCTCCAGCGTTCACCACGTGCACATGAGAAGGTACATGGTTCGCAATTTCAATTGGCGCTTTAGAGACGCTATGGCGCACGACAAAAATATCCGCCTGCATTGCCACGAGATTATCAATCGTATCCAGCAAGCTCTCACCCTTGGCAGTGGAAGAGGTGGAGATGTTTAAATTAATAACATCCGCAGATAAACGTTTTGCAGCGATCTCAAAAGTCGTACGAGTACGAGTGGAGTTTTCAAAGAACAAATTAAAAACGCTCTTTCCACGCAATAAAGGAACTTTTTTTACTTCACGAGAAGGATCTGTCACACTTACAAACTGCTGGGCAGTATCTAAAATATGCAGGATCTGCTCTTTTGGCAGGCCTTCCAATGTGAGAAGGTGGGTTAATTCACCGGCAGCATTAAATTGGTTCATTAAACTCGCTCCTCTAACTGAAAGCTGAAATTGCCAGCCGCATCTTTTTCCAAAACTAAAATTTGTTGCTCAGGGACTTGAACGTGCTCAGCCACAAAATCTGCACTGACAGGAAGCTCGCGCTTACCGCGATCAGCTAACACCATGAGCTCAACTTGGGCTGGGCGACCAAAATCAAATAATTCATTGAGTGCTGCCCGAAGCGTTCTGCCGGTTAATAAAACATCATCAATCAAAATGACGCTGGCGCCGTTGACATCGAATGGTAAGTGAGTAGGCATAGTGCTAGCTGTACGCAATGCAGTCATACCCTTTTCAGCATAATCATCGCGATGGAAAGCAACATTAATAACACCAAAGTGTGGCAAACCCAAATCTTTTGCCAGGCGTTCTGCGATCCATGCTCCACCCATTGCTAAGCCGACTAACTCAAAAGGACCGTGCTGCGCCCTCTTGCGTAAATTTTCTAATAGCTTTTTATATAACGGTTCAGCGTTCATTCTTCAGTTCCAACACTATGTATTAACCAATCAAAACTTCTCAAGCCTTAACCCGCAAAATATTGCTCCAGAATCAGGGCGGCGGACTGCGCATCTAGATTGTCCCGCATCTCGGGTTTGCCCTCTAAAACTGCTGATGTATAACGCTCATCCACCCAAGCTACAGGCAGGCTAAAGCGTCCATTTAACTGATTCCCAAACCGCTTCGCTTTAGCAGTCATCTCGTGTGCGGTGCCATCAGGATGCATAGGAAGACCAACAACCAGTTGATTCGGTCTCCACTCCTTCAGAAGACCTTCAATTTCACGGAACAGTTCATCAATATTGGGAGTGGCTATCGTTTTTAATGCCTGACCGCTTCTACTCACTGAATTGCCTACTGCAACACCAACGCGACGAGTGCCGTAGTCAAAAGCCATGACTGTAGTTAACTCACTCATTAGTAGAGAACTCGATTAAGCATGACCCGCCTCACCAGATAGGTCTGATAAATCAAACCCCAGATGACTCATGGCTTTTTGATAGCGCTGACTAAATGGCGTATTAAAAATTACCTCACTCATTTGTTCGCGCGAAACTGGAACATTGATCCAGCCGTTTGCAGTAATCTCTTCCTCAAGCTGTCCCGCACCCCAACCTGCATAGCCTAAGGTCATTAAGAACTTTCTGGGACCATTACCAATTGCCACTGCCTCTAGAACATCCTTAGATGCAGTCATCGTGAGACCGCCCGGGATTACTAAGGAAGAGCTGTAAGAAAGATCGGGGTTGGGTTCGTGCAGAACAAAGCCGCGTTCGATTTGCACAGGACCGCCAAAATAAACAGGTTGATCTAATAAGGGTGCAATTTCTAATTTAAGCTCGATCTTGTCAAATAGCGTTGCCAGATCGACTTCGGTCGGTCTATTCACCACCAGGCCCATGGCGCCCCTCTCGGTGTGCTCGAAAAGATAAATTACGGAACCTGCAAAATTGGGATCTACCATGCCTGGCATGGCAACCAATAATTGATTAGCCAAATGATCGGCTGAAAAGGAAGTTGATGACTCTGGCGAAGGCGCTATATCTGAAGCAGAGGGTGCTTTTTTAGCAGAGGTCATATGGGTTTATTTTACCGAATATCTAAATTTTCCCGGTAGCCCAATATGCCAATAACCCAATTACCTCATGGACCAGCTTATTCCAGTTTTGGGCCCCATCCCCCAAATCAAATGTGCCCCAAGGAAGTCGTTTGGCCGTCTGGTAGTCCACTGGAACGGGAATGACTGAAACGCCCTGATTCTCAAATATCTTAACTGACCGGTACATATGACTTGCTGAGGTAATTAATAACCAAGGCTTCACTTCACCAGCATCGCCTTTAATCCCAAATTCAGCAATCATGGGCTTCATATACAAGATATTTTCATAGGTATTACGAGACTGGTTCTCGTAATGGGCATTGGACTCGCTTAAACCCTGCTCCTGAATGAGCTGCTTGAATGCATCAGCCTCAGATGGGCCTACAGGTGAAAGTCTTCCTGAATATCCACTAAAAATGTATAGCAAATTTGGGTATTTACGAATCAGCTCAAACGCTTTAGTGACTCGCTCGGCAGAGGAGTAAATCGAAATTTCACCGCGATCTAAGGCGATTTGACCGCCCTCAATTGCTCCACTAAAACAATGATGCCGCCAAGATCTTTCCCCGATAACTCTGAAATACTGGTTTTTGGTACAGCATCCTCAAGCGCCCTCAAGAAAACCTCAGATGCAGGCAACCAACCAACAAGCAACAAATCGGCGCAATTGCTAGCAATAAGAAGCGCTTACAAAGGGCCGGCTTTCTGAGGCTTAAGAAAAGTAAACTTAGCGGTATAAAAATTAAGAGCCAGTTCAAGGGCTCAATACAAAATTGCACCACTTTCGAGAGAATAAAAAAGATCGTATCCATAATTACCATCGATCTTAACCCGTCTTAATCAGACCGCCCTCAGCGCTTTGGCTTAACTAGCCCTAATATAGGGGCTATGCAAAAAGCTCTTGTTTGGCTCCGCCGTGATCTTCGTCTTTATGACAATGCCGCCCTCCACCATGCACTCAAGGAGAGCAAGCAAGTCTGGCTGACCTTTATCTTTGATACCGAAATCCTAAAACCACTTCTCAAGGGTGATTTAGACGACAAAGGCTTAAAGCATGACCGTCGAGTAGATTTTATTTGGCAAGGATTACAACAAATTGATGAAGCACTACGTAAGCAAGGTGGTGGCCTAATTGTTCAATTTGGTAAGCCTACAGAATGCATCCCTCAAATTGCTAAAGAGCTAGGGGTTGAGGCTGTATTTGTGAATCACGATTACGAACCCTTGGCCATCGCTAGAGATGCTAGCGTCAAAGCCACACTTGAAAAATCTAATATTCAATTTGAAGACTTTAAAGATCAGGTCATCTTTGAGAAAAAAGAAATTCTGACCAACTCGAATACTGTCTTTTCAATTTTTACGCCATACAAAAATAATTGGCTTAAAACGCTGCAAGAAAAAGATTTAGCAGCATATGAATGCTCCCCCGCTAAGGGCCAATATGCGGCTATTCCCAAAAAACTGGATGCGCCAATGCCTTCATTGGAATCAATGGGCTTTTGTCCAACTGGCATCCAAACCTATTTACCGCCTGGCTCAGAGGGTGGCCAAGACTTTCTTGAGGACTTTCTTCCTCGGATTGATCAATATCAAATTGGCAGAGACTTTCCTGCAATTAAAGGTGTGAGTTATCTCTCAATGCATTTGCGTTTTGGCATGCTCTCGATTCGAGGCCTAGTGCGCGAAGCTCATCGACGTATGTTAGCCGGCAGCATGGGCGCAACGATTTGGTTGAGCGAACTCATTTGGCGTGATTTTTATTTCATGATTTTGGCCAACCATCCTCGCTTAGCCGATGGCGCTTCATTTAAGCCAGACTATGACAATATCGTCTGGGAAAGTGGAACTCATGTCAAGAAACTATTCACCGCCTGGTGTGAAGGAAAAACGGGTTATCCCTTGGTGGATGCCGCCATGCATCAACTGAATCAAAGTGGCTATATGCACAATCGCCTGCGTATGGTTGTCGCAAGCTTCCTCACTAAAGACCTGGGAATTGATTGGCGCTGGGGTGAGGCATACTTTGCCGAGCATCTCAATGATTTTGAGTTCTCCTCAAACAACGGCGGATGGCAGTGGGCCTCCTCATCTGGCTGCGATGCGCAACCCTACTTCCGCATCTTTAACCCCATCACCCAATCTGAGAAATTTGATCCAGAAGGTAAATTTATCCGCCGTTATCTGCCGCAACTGGAGAAACTTTCTAAAAAATCAATCCATGCACCATGGAAGGCCGGACATATTGAGCTAGAAGCTGCTGGGGTTGTACTGGGACGCGACTATCCGCAGCCAGTAGTGGACCATGATGAAGCACGCAAGAAAACACTGGTTCGTTACAGTGTGGTCAAAAAAATCAGTGAATAGTAAATAAGGTCAGCGCTTTACCCATTTGCTCTTTAAGCTTTAAGATAAGGTATGAGCAAGATCTACGCTATAGGGGACGTACAAGGATGTGCGCCCTCTCTCAAAGCCCTCGTTAAGAAACTTCCCAAGAAATCGAAAATGATTTTCTTGGGAGATTTAGTTAATCGCGGCCCTGATTCGCTAGGTGCGCTTAGGCAACTCAAATCCCTTCAAGAGTCGGGCCGTGCCGAATGCATTCTTGGCAATCATGATTTGCATCTTCTGGCAATTGATGCAGGCCTACGCAATACCAAGGGCTTAGATACCGTTGATAGCATCCTCAAAGCACCTGATCGCGCTGAGCTCATCGAATGGATTCGCCATCGGCCGATGGCTTTAAGTAATGGCAACGTATTAACCGTTCATGCCGGCGCTCTGCCTCAATGGGATCTCCAACAAACAATTGAATGCGCACAAGAAGTAGAAAAGGCGCTGCGCAGCAAGTCTTATAAGGATTTTCTGAATAATATGTATGGCAACACTCCCAATAAGTGGAGCAGCACCCTAAGGGAGTATGAGCGTTTGCGCGTGATCACCAATGCCTTAACAAGAATGCGCTTTTGCACCCCCAGCGGCCAAATGGAGTTTGAAAGTTCAGAAGGCCTAGAAAATGGACCTAAGGGTTATCTGCCATGGTTCCAGGCACCCAAAAGAAAAACTGCTGACACACTGATTTACTTTGGCCATTGGTCCACGCTAGGTCTACTAAGACATGACAATGTCATCGGTTTAGATACCGGTTGCGTGTGGGGCGGGAAACTCACTGCAATGGAAATTTCAGACTCGAATCGAGATCAGAAAAAGCTAGAGATCATTCAAGTGGATGGCTATGACCACCCACTCAGAATGTAATTGACGTATTGCTTACAGTTTCTTAAAAGAAGTTTGTGCGGCAGCAATGATGGCGTTGACTACATCATTGTCATGCGCAATCGAAGTAAAACCTGCCTCATAGGCTGACGGCGCCAGATACACACCTTCATCCAACATGAGATGAAAGAACTTCTTAAAAGCTTCAATATCGGTTTTGGTAACCGCTTCAGAAGTGCTTGGCACTTCCTTGGCAAAATAGAATCCAAACATGCCGCCGACACTATCAACCGCAAAAGGGACGCCCGCTTGATCAGCCGCCTGCTTTAGGCCGGTCATGAGCTTTTCTGTTTGACCGGCTAAGCAATCATAAAACCCTTCACGCGTAATAATCTCCAAAGTCTTTAATCCTGAGGCTACTGCAACTGGATTACCAGACAAGGTACCCGCTTGATAGACGCCACCTAATGGCGCGAGCTTGGACATGATTTCTTTTTTGCCACCAAAAGCAGCCATGGGCATACCGCCGCCCATCACCTTACCCAAACATGTCAGGTCAGGCGTAATACCTTGTAGGGATTGAGCTCCACCTAAGGCTACCCTGAACCCAGTCATTACTTCGTCATAAATTAAGACGCTACCGTACTGATGGGTTAGATTCCGAATAGCTGCCAAGAATGCTTTAGATGGCTGAATCAAATTCATATTGCCGGCAATCGGCTCCAAGATCACCGCAGCAATATGATCGCCTTGTTTTTTAAATACCTCTTCAATAGCAGCGACATCGTTATAAGGCAGCACTAGAGTGTGCTTCACAACATCTTGAGGTACGCCACTTGATGACGGTGCATTCTGAGTTGAATCAGCAAAAGTTAAAAGTCCAGAGCCAGCTTTTACTAGCAGGCTATCAGCATGACCGTGATAACAACCTTCAAACTTAATAATCAGATCGCGGCCGGTATAACCACGAGCCAAACGCAAAGCACTCATCGTTGCTTCGGTGCCGCTAGAAACCATGCGCACTTGCTCAACGCTAGGCATGAGAGCGCAGATACGCTCTGCCAACTCAATCTCGCCTTCAGTAGGAGCGCCATAACTAAAGCTAGTCTCAGCAGCCTTCTGTACAGCCTCGACTACTTCGGGATTGGCATGACCCACAATCATTGGGCCCCATGACATGATTAAGTCAATATAGCGTTTGTCTTCAGCATCCCAAAAATAAGCACCCTTGGCTCTAGAAACAAAACGGGGCGTACCACCCACCTGACGAAAAGCTCTTACTGGAGAATTCACACCCCCAGGAATCGTCCTTTGTGCACGCTCAAATAAAACGTCGTTTTTATTTACTTTTGCCACAGTTGCATCCCAATTAAATAGCCATCATTTCAAAATCTTCTTTGCGAGCGCCGCACTCAGGGCATGTCCAATTCATTGGTACATCATTCCAAAGGGTTCCCGGAGCAATGCCTTCATCCGGTAATCCAGCCGCTTCGTCGTAGACCCAGCCACAGATCAAACACATATAAGTTTTAAATTCCATTCTGTAGTTCTCCGCTTTTCTCTAGCAATCGAATAATTAATTTTTATTTATTTTAAAACGCTTAGATTCATTTAGCCTTATGCCTCAGACCCATCAGATGACTTAAGCTCGGGGCGCTTGAGATGCATCTCAAATTTAAACAAACGGCATTCAAGGGGTCCATTAATTAATGGGGTGCGCTTTGACTCTTTGATGCGCAATTGCCCTGGCAAAGCCATATCAGCAGTTAATACAAAAATATTCCAACCACCAAATGCATCCTTCAGATGTTGACCAAACTGACGCAAGAACTCGACAAACTTTGGATCTTGCTCTTCTTGCGCCTGCAACTTTTTCAAGGACTCGCGGCTTGAACGCTTTGCACTCTGACGACCCGTTTCTAAATTAAGCTCAAAACGATTCTCTGGCTCCTCGGCATCGTAAGCTGCATCACGTGAATCTTGGGCCGCGCGATCTTGACCGCGTCCACCTTTAATCACCAGGCGCTCACCATACGGAGGATTCAGCAGCATGACACCCTCATGAGTGTTTCCTGGCGGTTTAGCAGACAATGCATCTATCTGGCGCATTACTGGTTGATCAGGCAACTGAGCTCTTTGCCAATTACCTTTGTACATAGCGACTAATTTTTCATTAATATCGCCACCGCTAATTTTGAGTGATTCAACAGTAGGAAATAGCTTTCGCTTGTCCATCACCTGCGCTAGTGAAGCCTCTTTTAAATCAACCCAGCGCTTTTGCTCAGCTGACTCATTAAAAGGCTTAAGTCTCTGAAAACCAAAACCCTCTGCAGAAGTAATGAGCGGGCGATAGGCGAGGCGACTTGGCTTTGCATCGTTGCCATACATACCCGCCCGAATAGCTCCCGGGGGAATGGCTAACGCTTTCTGGGCAGCCTCAATTAGAAATGTGCCACTACCGCACATCGGATCAAATAAGGACTGACCAGGTTGCCATCCAGTAATTGACAAAATACCTGCAGCTAAATTTTCCTTTAAAGGAGCGTCGCCTTTTTCATCACGCCAGCCACGCTTAAATAAAGCTTCGCCTGAAGTGTCTAGATAAATCGTGATCTGCGTTGCAGTTAAATGCGCCTGTACTCTGACGTCTGGAAAGGCAGTATCAATACTTGGGCGATCGCCTGTGACATCGCGCAAACGATCTACGATGGCATCCTTAATCTTGAGTGTTGCAAAGTTCAAGCTTTTCAGTGGCGAACGATGTGCGGTCACATCAACACGCAATGTTTGCTTGGAGGTAAACCAGTCTTCCCAGGCCAAACCACTTGCAAGCTTATATAAGTCCTCTTCTTGCCTATATGGCGCCTGCGCCATCTGCAATAGCACGCGACTAGCAATACGAGAATGTAAGTTGAGCGCCATCGCCGCTGAAATTGGCGCTGCTAAGCCAACTCCACCCGTAGGACTGGTGGGCGTTGGGTCGATTACCCAAGCGCCAAGCGCCTTGCAATCTGGGCGACTGGCAATCTCTGCAAGCTCCTGTGCAAGCGGTATTTCTAAACCACCTGGGCAAACAACAAAAAATCTCATGGGGCTAACAGTCTAAGTAAAGGTACAAATTAAAAATATAAGAGGCTTAATGCTTAGGACTTAAGGCTTAAAAAGCACCAAGGCCACAATCACCACCAACAAAATCACCGGAACTTCATTGAACCAGCGATACCAAACACCAGATTTGGTATTTAGGTCTGCGCGAAACTTTTTCAAGAGGCTCCAGCATGCATGGTGATAACCAATCACCAAAACCACAAAGAACAACTTCACGTGCATCCAGACATCACCAACGCCAATTCCAAAGTAAAGCCAGAGCGTTAAGCCCAACAAAACCGCTGGAACCGCCAGAATAGTCATAAACTGGAAGAGTCTATCGGCCATTCCGAGCAGTCTTGTATTTGCTTCGGCATTCTTTTCATCGGCCAAATTTACAAAGATCCTAGGAAGGTAAAAAAGCCCGGCAAACCATGAAGTGATAAACACAATATGAAATGTTTTGACCCAAAGGTAAGCGTTAGCCACGTCTCATTCGTCCTAATGGATATGCTTTAAGTGCGAATCTCGCCATGACCCATGACGACATACTTCAGCGAAGTTAAGCCGTCTAGACCAACAGGGCCGCGGGCGTGTAGCTTGTCATTCGAAATTCCAATCTCAGCGCCCAAGCCGTATTCAAAACCATCAGCAAAGCGCGTACTGGCATTCACCATCACACTAGCACTATCTACCTCGCGCAGAAAACGATTTGCTTTTTCTTTATTGTTGGTAATGATGGCATCGGTATGCTTGCTACCAAAACGCTCAATGTGATCCATCGCTTCATCCATATCAGCCACAGTCTTAATAGATAGAATTGGCGCTAAATACTCGGTCTGCCAATCTTCTTCAGTGGCATCAACTAAGCCTTTGAACCCAGAAGCCTCCAAGGCTTTACGCGTTAAACCATCTACCCGCAACTCCACACCTTTATCTTGGTAGATTTTGCAAAGGATTGGTAAAACTTGTTCTGCGATGCTTTGATTCACCAGCAAGGTTTCCATTGCATTACATGGTGCATAGCGTTGAGTCTTCGCGTTATCGCAAACCTTCACCGCCATCGCAACATCTGCATCAGCATCAATATAGGTATGACAAATACCATCCAAATGCTTAATCATGGGTACGCGTGCCTCGGCCATGAGACGCGCAATCAAACTCTTACCACCACGTGGGACGATAACGTCAATGTACCGAGTCATCGTAATCATTTCACCAACGGCAGCGCGATCGGTTGTCGTCACTACCTGGACAGCATCCTTAGGTAGGCCTGCAGCAGCCAAGCCTTCTTGAATGATTTGCGCCAAAAGGGTATTCGAGTCAATCGCCTCTGAGCCACCGCGCAGTATTACTGCATTGCCAGATTTCAAACAAAGCGCTGCCGCATCAATCGTCACATTTGGACGAGATTCATAAATGATGCCGATCACTCCGAGCGGAACACGCATTTGACCAAGTTCAATACCAGATGCCTGCTTTTGTAATGGCGTAATTTTCCCGATAGGGTCTTCTAAAGAAACAATTTGCTCTAAACCTAAGGCCATTGTTTCAATAGTTTTAGGCGTCATAGTTAAACGATCCACAAAAGCTGGATCCTGACCATTTGCATTTGCGCGGTCAACATCTACTTGGTTTATTTTCTGAATCTCACCAGCTTTTTGACGAACCACTTTAGCAATATGCAATAAAGCCTGATTCTTTTGCTCGCTTGATGCACGTGCCATTGCACGTGAAGCGCTACGTGCCCGCTTGCCAATGTCCTGCATCATGTTGTGAATCGATGAACTCATTTCTAACTTTCTAAATCACTTATCTTTTAGGTGCAATTCTGCTTACCGCAATAAATTTCCAACTAAACGCAAACCGTCCCATGGATCTGCCGGCAAATCTGCCGCATACAGGCCCTTTGATTGACGATCCAATCCTGCTGCCACCTGCATCGCTTTGCGCAATTTAAGTGGCTGTACACGCCTTAGAGCGGCTGGGTATAAACGTTCTTTATTTCCCCAAATTCGATTCGCTCGCATCAACTGCTGAACAGACTCACCTGCATCGCTCGCAGCCTTTAATTTAGATAGTATCCGAAGCTCTTCCGTTACGCTCCAGAGAATCAAAACGAGAGGCTCGCCCTCCCCTTTTAGGCCATCGAGCATACGATTTAATCTTGCCAAATCACCAGCCAACATCGCTTCAGTTAATTCAAAAACGTTATAGCGGGCTACTTTTAATATTGAGGAACGAACTTGCTCTTCAGTTAGCTTTCCTGTGGGATACAGCAATCCTAGCTTCAATATTTCTTGATGGGCCGCAATTAAATTGCCTTCTACTTGATCAGCAATAAACTCCAAAGCACGTTGACCTTCTGGACCCGCCTCAACCTCTTGGCTTTGCTTTTTCAGTCTTCCGGCAATCCAGTGCGGCAGATGGCTGCGATCCAAAGAATCAATCTGAATAGCCATGCCCGCATCCTCTAGAGCGCTAAACCATGCAGAAGTTTTTGTCTTACCATCTAAGCGAGGCAAAACGATACAAACCAAAGTGTCAGGACCATCCGGGCCATTTGATTGAGAAGCAATTTGCGCAGCGAACTGCTTTAAAGCATCAGCGCCATCTCGCCCAGGTTTGCCCGTCGGAATGCGTAACTCTACCCAACGCTTATCCCCGAACAAAGACATAGTTTGACCAGCGCTCATTAACGCACTCCAATCAAACCCACGCTCTTGAAGCATCACTTCGCGCTCAGTAAAACCTAACTTCTTAGCCGCTAAACGCAATGCATCCACTGCCTCCATCATTAAAAGCGGCTCGTCACCACTGAAAATATATAAAGGCAGAATTGCAGCCCCCGAGCCCAGTGACTTGAGGTGTGCTTGCAGGGCGTCGACTTTAACCATGCAATTTATTTGCTTAAAACGCTTTGGTTTGCGGTGCCTTTGCGGCAGCAGCAACACGACGCAAAATCTGAACGGATAAATCTTTACGCATCAAGGCTAAAAATTGTTGCTGCTGAACGTCGGTCGCCAAAACCATAGGGTTCGAGAAGTCCATATCGCGTGTCATATAGATTTCGCTATCGGGAATAATTTCTGCGCCGCTCATGTCGTACGCTCTAAAGCCCACTCGAATATTGAGACGGTAAGCCGATATCTGGCCGTTAGAGTTATAGGCCAAAATCTCACGCCCACTAACATCGTTGGTAATCTCCAGGATCAAATCTGCATCCTTTGGATTAATAGTAATCTTTACATCGGTACCAGTCAATATCGCAGTTTGCAAATCGGCGCGCATTGGAGGAGATGGACTTCCAGTAATAGCAATAACTTTAAAAGGCAAATCCACCATGCCGCGCAAACGATAGCCACAAGCAACTAAGCCACTGACAGGCGCAGTGGCGAATAAGCCTATTAGTGCACGTCGAAGATGATTTACGCTCATGTCTATAGACTCTTTAGAGGTTAGGCAACAATATTCACTAAGCGACCTGGTACCACGATCACCTTTTTCGGTGCAGCACCATTTAAAGCTTTTGTTGCTGGTTCACTTCGCAAGGCCAATGTCTCAACCTGCTCTTTACTAGCATCCGCCGGAACACGAATATCCCCGCGTAACTTGCCATTAATTTGGAGCATTAAGGTGATTTCAGTTTGAACCAATGCAGCCTCATCTACGGTAGGCCACGGAGCATCCAATAAAGGTCCAAATGACTTGGCATAACCCATATCCCTCCAAAGTACATGGGTTAAGTGCGGAACCACAGGATAAAGAACGCGTAACAAGATGCTTAAGCATTCCCGCAGCACTGTGGCGCTGATATTACTGCCCTGATCTAACTTAATCGGCTCAAGCACATTGAGCATCTTCATCGCAGCCGAAACTACAGTGTTGTACTGACGACGCTGATAGTCAAAATTCGCTTGCTTCAGAATGGTGTGTACTTCACGACGCAATTCCTTTTCGGCGTCATTTAAGTTGCTTGGCATGTTATCGGCGGCATCACGTAAAGCATTCGCTTGACTACTGGAATACATCCATACGCGACGTAAGAAACGAGAGGCGCCATCTACACCAGCCCCAGACCACTCGAGCTGCTGCTCTGGAGGTGCCGCAAACATCACAAATAAACGTGCAGTATCAGCACCGTACTCATCAATTAATGCCTGAGGATCCACGCCATTATTCTTGCTCTTTGACATCTTCTCAACACCACCAACAATGACTGGTGTATTTGATGTATCCCCGATGAGCTTAGCGCCTTTCGGGCGACCTTTTTCATCTAGGTCTAACTCGACATCTAATGGATTGAGCCAAGTTTTTTTGCCTGATGCATCTTCAGAGTAATAAGTCTCATTAAGCACCATGCCTTGAGTCAGCAAATTCTGGAACGGCTCATCAAAGGTAATCAGGTTTAAATCGCGCATCACCTTAGTCCAGAAGCGCGCGTAGAGCAAATGCAAAATCGCATGCTCAATACCGCCAATGTATTGGTCCATTGGCATCCAATACTCGTTGCGCCCATCTACCATTGAAGTCGCATTCGGTCCGGTATAGCGCATGAAGTACCAAGAGGAATCCACAAAGGTATCCATCGTGTCTGTTTCACGACGCGCAGGCTTGCCACACTTAGGGCAGCTCACATTCAAGAAATCAGCGCGCTTGTTCAGTGGATTACCGCTTCCATCTGGCACGCAATCTTCCGGCAGCACCACTGGTAAATCCGCTTCTGGAACCGGTACGGCGCCGCAACCAGGAGTGGCTTCATCACCGCAATGAATAATTGGGATAGGTGTGCCCCAGTAGCGCTGGCGAGAAATACCCCAGTCGCGCAAGCGATAGGTTGTCTTGATTTCACCAACACCCATCTTTTCTAAATCTTTTGCAACGGCGTCAACAGCCTCTTCATGTGACAGGCCATCGTAGTTCCCACTGTTAAAGCAGACTACGCCATCTTTTTGGGCATACCAATCTTGCCAATGGCTTGTATTGAACATGGGTGATTCAGCCTTGAGCGCAATCACTTGTTTAATTGGAAGCTCATACTTCAACGCAAATGCAAAGTCACGCTCATCATGTGCAGGCACGCCCATCACCGCGCCATCACCATATGACATGAGTACGTAGTTGCCCACCCAAACTGGCACAGGCTCATTTGTAAATGGATGCGTCACATACAAACCGGTAAACATGCCCTCTTTTTCTTGAGTGGCCAAGTCCGCCTCGATCACGCTACCGGTTTTACATTTCTCAATAAACGCCGCAAGCGCAGGATTATTTTCTGCAGCCTTAGTGGCCAAAGGATGTTCGGCAGCTACTGCGCAGAAAGTAACGCCCATGATGGTGTCAGCGCGAGTCGTAAACACATACAGAAGACCATCTTGAATAAAGTTGCCATGATCATCAGCAATCTCATGCTTAAAGGCAAAGCGCACTCCACGGCTCTTGCCAATCCAGTTTTGTTGCATGGTCTTGACACGTTCAGGCCAACCTAAATCATCCAAACCAGAAAGGAGTTGTTCTGCATAAGCAGTAATGTTGAAGTAGTAACCAGGAATCTCGCGCTTCTCTACCAATGCACCAGAGCGCCACCCACGACCATCAATCACTTGCTCATTCGCAAGAACGGTTTGATCAATTGGATCCCAATTGACTACTTGGGTTTTGCGATAAGCAATACCCTTCTCCAGCATTTTCAAAAATAACCACTGATTCCAACGGCAGTAATCAGGCCTACAAGTGGCAACCTCACGTGACCAGTCGATAGCCAATCCCATCGCAGTCATCTGCTTTTTCATATAAGCAATGTTGTCGTAAGTCCACTTTGCTGGAGGTACTTTATTCTGAATAGCCGCATTTTCTGCCGGCATTCCAAAGGCATCCCAGCCCATTGGCATTAATACGTTGTAACCCTGCATACGCAGTTGGCGCACCATTACATCATTGATGGTGTAGTTGCGTACATGCCCCATATGCAATTTGCCTGATGGGTAGGGCAACATAGAGCAAGCATAGTATTTTGGTTTTTTCTTACCGGCTGCATCAACTGCATTCTCGGTTACTCGATAGACTTGCGCGCCTTCCCAATCAGCTTGCGCTGCCGCTTCAATACTGCGGTAGTCATAATCCTTACTCATTCAAGACAACTCTTTTCTTCTATTTTTTAATTGATTTAGTTACACATCATTTGCGCAGACCAAGAACATCTTGCATGTCATACAAGCCAGAGCTTTGGTTCTGCAAAAAACGTGCGGCGCGCAATGATCCTTGTGCATAGGATTGGCGACTAGAGGACTTGTGGCTAATTTCGATACGCTCGCCATCACCTGCAAAGAGCACAGTGTGGTCGCCTACGATATCGCCACCGCGAATCGTTGCAAAACCAATCGATCCCTCTTTGCGTTCACCGGTATGGCCTTCACGCGCATAGACTGCAACATCATCTAACTTTTCACCCAAGGCGTCAGCAATCACTTCGCCCATTTTGAGTGCGGTGCCTGATGGAGCATCCACCTTATGCTTGTGGTGCGCTTCAATGATTTCAATGTCGTAACCCTGATTGAGCATCTTCGCTGCGATTTCCAATAACTTAAAGGTAGCGTTCACACCTACGCTCATGTTTGGCGCAAAAACAATGGCTAATTTCGATGATGCTTTTTTAAGAGGCTCGATTTGGTCTGCGCTTAAACCGGTTGTACCAATAATCATCTTGGTGCCAGTCTTTTCGGCAACAGCCAAATGCGCCATCGTGCCCTCAGGTCTTGTGAAATCAATTAAGAATTGCGCATTAGCCAATACCTGTGCAATATCAGCAGAAATCAGAACACCCGTTTTCTTACCTAAAAATGCACCGGCATCCTCACCCAACTGAGGACATGCAGAATGATCGAGCGCACCAACAAGCTGCGTATCTGCAGTATTTAGAACGGCTTCGATCAACATCTTTCCCATGCGACCGGTAGCTCCAGCAATTGCAATCTTCATCATTTATTTCATCACTTCTTATTAAAGTTGTGGGCAGCTGCTTACGTCAGCATCAATACAAAAGAATTACCCTTTATTTCGCTACAGGAGCTGCTGGAATATTGGCAGCTCCCGGGCCCAGCGCTTCTGACTGTGCCGTTCCCGACTTATTCGAAAAGCTAAAGAAGTCCCAGAACGAATCGCCGCTAACCGCATCAGCTTTCGGTGCTGGAGTAGAAGTAGCGGTAGCTGCATCAGCACCAGCCGGCAAGTTATTAGTAGGGCTTGGCACCAAACGCTCCGGCTGCTGAAGCGGCGGCGTAACTGGTGGCTTATTAGAGCCAGTGACAACATCCCAAAATGATCTTTTTGATTTGGCGTAGTTATCAATTTCAGCAACCAACTCCACTTCGGTAGGCAAAGCATCGCCCTCAAATTTGACAACCTTGTCGCCATCAAAAAATACCGTTACATGACGCTCTTTACCCACAATCTGACCAGAGCGCTTAAATTCAAAAATGTAGTCCCAACGATTTGCGTGGAAGTAACTCGCCAATAATGGTGTGCCCATCAATTGACGGACCTGCTCACGACTCATGCCAACTTGCAGCTTTGCGTATTGCTCACTGGAAATGAAGTTACCTTGAACCACATCTGGTACATAAGGCCTAAAAATTTTGTTTACCCAATTTCGCTGAGTTTCATCAACCGCAGAGGTGCAGCCTCCGACCCCCAATAAACCAACTAAGGCAACAGCCATAAACCCTGTCCGCGCAGGGGTAACCCCCTTAAAAAGTGGGTTCAAAAAGCGATTAAAAAGTTCAAGGCAATTTTGCATAGCAGGCTGTATCATTAAGACATTGATTTTAGCTCCCAATGCCATGAATACGATCCAAAACCCTACTCCTGCAGATTTAAGAGATATCGGCCTAAAAGCAACTGGCCCAAGGATGAAAATTCTGGATTTTTTTCATCAGAATGGCGGCACCCACTTTAGCGCTGAAGACGTCTTTATGGCCCTTAAAGAGGATCAGGAAATTGGCTTAGCTACCGTTTATCGCGTTCTTACCCAGTTTGAACAGGCAGGCCTCTTATTGCGCAGTCACTTCGAGTCCAGCAAGGGAGATGGCCGGGCTATCTATGAACTCAATGAAGGCAACCACCACGATCACCTAGTTTGCCTAGACTGTGGGCATGTTGAAGAGTTTGTGGATGAGGCAATTGAGAAAAGGCAGCGTGATATCGCTAAAAACCTCGGATTTAAGCTAGAGGAGCACTCTTTGGCAATGTATGGCCATTGCCAGAAGAAAAATTGCCGAAATAAGCACTTTTAAGAGCAAATAAGCATTTTTAAGAGCAAATAAGCATTTTTAAATGCTTTAGATACAAAAAAGGCTTCACTTGGAGGTCTTTTTTGATTACAGCTTCATCGGCTAGCGAAGTCAACCCTTCACATATCCGAAATTTAGCAACTTTTAACAATAGTTAACGAAAGATGCTTACTTTACAGCCATTAAAGCTTCAGCAGCATTCAACATCTGGACTGAATAACCCCACTCGTTGTCATACCAAGCCAGTACTTTGACCAATTTACCGTCTGCAGAGACGCGGGTTTGAGATGCGTCATAAATACTTGGGCGTGGATCATGGTTAAAGTCGATGGAGGCCAATGGAAGAGTATTGAACCCTAGGATTCCCTTGAGTTCGCCTTCGCTTGCAGTCTTAAGGATGGCATTCACTTCGTCCACGCTGGTAGCGCGGCTGGCTGCAAATGTTAAATCCACTACAGATACGTTGATCACAGGAACGCGCATAGCGAATCCGTCAAAGCGACCTGCCAAAGCTGGCAAAACCAAACCGACTGCTTTTGCAGCGCCAGTCTTGGTTGGAATCATGCTGGTCACTGCTGAACGCGCACGACGCATATCCTTGTGATACACATCAGTTAACACTTGATCATTTGTGAAAGCATGAATGGTAGTCATCAAACCAGATTCAATGCCAATCTTTTCGAGTAAGGGCTTAACCAATGGTGCCAAACAGTTTGTTGTGCAACTTGCATTAGAGACAACCACATCGCTTGGCTTTAATACATTTTGGTTTACGCCATAAACAATCGTAGCGTCCACATCTTTTTCACCAGGAGCAGAAATCAATACTTTCTTTGCGCCTTGCTCGATGTGAATCATGGCTTTTTCTTTAGAGGTAAATTTACCTGTGCACTCTAGAACAAGATCAACGCCCAATTCACCCCATGGAGTTTCTGCTGGATTACGAGTACAGAACATCTTGATGCGATCACCGTTCACAACCATGCAATCGCCGTCCACTGAAACCTCTGCTGGGAAGCGGCCGTGGGCAGAGTCATACTGGGTCAGATGGGCATTGATTGCAATATCGCCCATCGCGTTAATTGCGACGATCTTAATATCACGACGCGGCTTACCATTGACTTGATCTTCATACAGGGCACGCAACACCATGCGACCGATACGTCCATAACCATTAATTGCGACACGAATTGTCATTTATTTCCCCTTGCTAATATTGAATTTATTTCCCCTTGCTAATATTGAATTTATTTCCCCTTGCTAATATTGAATTTATTTCGCTTATTTCTTTGAGACACATTGCTTAACAGTCTTTGCAATTTGATCCACTGTTAAACCAAAATATTCGTACAACACTGGCGCAGGCGCTGACTCGCCGAATGTATCTACGCCGTGAACTGCAGCGCAGCCATACTTCCACCAGAAATCACTAACCCCCGCCTCAACTGCAATGCGCGGAATATTTGCTGGCAATACTTTTGCTTTATACGCAGCATCTTGTTGATCGAAGACGGTAGTTGAAGGTATCGAAACAATACGAATGCCAAAACCTTCTTTCTCAAGACGTTCAGCAGTCTGTAGTGCCAGAGCAATTTCAGAACCAGTCGCAATAATGACCGCATCAATCTTTCCGGATTTCGGATCGCGCAACACATAGCCGCCACGAGCAATATCTTTAATTTGTGCAGGAGTGCGAGATACAAATGGGCAATTCTGGCGACTAAAGATTAAGGCGCTAGGGCCATTCTTACGCTCAATTGCCGCGCCCCAAGCTACCGCGCTCTCGGTGGTGTCACAAGGGCGCCAAACCATGAGGTTAGGAATCAGGCGCAAACTAGCCACGTGCTCTACCGATTGATGGGTTGGGCCATCTTCACCCAAGCCAATCGAGTCATGAGTAAAGACAAAAATACTGCGCAACTTCATCAAAGCAGCCATACGCAGGGCGTTGCGGCTGTAGTCCGAGAAGGTTAAGAAGGTACCTCCAAACGGAATGTAGCCACCATGCAGGGCAATACCATTCATGATGGCGCTCATACCAAATTCGCGCACACCGTAATTAATATGGTTGCCCCACTGATCAGCGCGCACCGGTTTGCAGCTAGACCAATTCGTGAGATTTGATCCTGTGAGGTCAGCGGAGCCGCCCATAAATTCTGGCAAAGCTGGTGCTAAAGCTTCAATCGCATTTTGACTTGCCTTGCGAATTGCAATCGTCTCTGCTTTTGATTGGCAGGTTTTTAAGTACGCATTGAGAGTGGATGAGAAATCTTTCGATAGCTCACCTTCCATACGGCGTTGTAATTCAGAAGCGAGTTCTGGAAATTTATTTTTATATTTTTGGAATTCTTTATTCCACTCATGCTCAGCAGCTTGACCACGCTTTTTAAAATCCCATGCAGCATAAATATCTTTTGGAATTTCAAATGGTGCGTAAGGCCAATTCAGTGCGACACGAGTCGCTGCAATTTCAGCTGCACCCAAAGGCGAGCCATGCGCCTTGTCGCTGCCAGCCATATTCGGCGAGCCTTGACCAATAGCAGTCTTGCAGCAAATTAGGGTTGGTTTATCACTCTTTTTGGCCTTTACAATGGCAGCTGACACTGCCTCAGCGTCGTGGCCATCCACGGCACGAATCACATTCCAGCCATAAGCTTCAAAGCGCTTCGGGGTATCTTCGTTAAACCAAGAAACCACTTTGCCATCAATCGAGATGCCATTGTCATCCCACAATGCAATCAGCTTATTTAACTTGAGCGTGCCAGCCAATGAACACACTTCATGGCTGATGCCTTCCATCAAACAACCATCGCCCAAAAATACATAGGTGTAGTGATCTACAATGTCGTGACCAGGACGATTAAATTCCTCAGCCAATAATTTTTCGGCTAATGCCATACCTACTGCATTTGAAATTCCTTGACCGAGGGGTCCAGTAGTTGTTTCAACTCCTGGTGTAATTCCATATTCAGGATGGCCTGGAGTTTTGCTGTGTAATTGGCGGAAGTTTTTTAACTCTTCAATTGGTAAGTCGTAGCCAGAAAGATGTAAGAGCGAATACAACAACATTGATCCATGGCCATTCGACAAAACAAAACGATCGCGATCAATCCAATGTGGATCAGTCGGGTTGTGTTTTAAATGCTCGCTCCAAAGACCGACAGCAATATCTGCCATACCCATCGGCATACCAGGGTGGCCTGAATTTGCCTGCTGAACTGCATCCATGGATAAGGCGCGAATGGCATTGGCCATGCGAATTTGAAGGTTTGACATCGTAAAAGTGGTCTCGAGGAAAATAAATTGGCTATATTTCAGTAATGCCTCAATTTTATCTTCCCGGGCCATGGGAATCCCAAAAGCCAACCACCCTCACCCCTGAGGTTGCCCACCATTTGCGCGTTCGCCGTATTCAAACAGGGGAATTCCTCCCTGTTTTTGATGGGAAAGGCCAAATAGCTAAGGGAGAGCTCCTTTCCTTGAGTGGAAAAACAGGGCAAGTTCAGCTCACTGAGATCCGCATAGATACCCATCGCGAGACCCCTTACGCCATTACCCTGGCTCAAGGCTTGGCTGGCGGCGACAAAATGGACTGGATTGTTGAAAAAGCTGTCGAAACTGGGGTCCAGGTGATTGCTCCCATGCAATGTGAGCGCTCTATTCTTAGGCTTACCCGCACTAGCGACCAGGAGCGCGCCCAAAAGCGCCTGGCGCACTGGGAAGGAATTATTCAGGCGGCGTGCGAACAATGCGACCGCACTGTATTTGCCAGCCTAGAACCGATTCAAACATTTGAGGCGTATTTAAAGGCAACTCAAAAACCCAAGCTCACGCTATTACTAAGTCCTGATGCCACCAAAAGCATGTATTCAGTGCTAATTGAAAATACACCTCAAGATATCGTCTTAATGATCGGGCCTGAGGGTGGTCATTCCCCAGAAGAAGAGGCTCAGGCAGAGGCTGCTGGCTATCAATTAGTTTCCTTGGGTGAGCGGGTACTCAGAACTGAAACAGCTGGTGTAGTGGCTATTACAGCCGTTCACAGCGTATGGAACCCTGAAATACAAAATCGCCTCAAATAGAGGCGATTCGGGGGCTACTACAAAGACTTTCGCGATTAAGCGAAAGAGTAGAAGACGCGATACGGTGTGCGGCGCTCAGCCCAAAAATCAACTGCATCACGGAACACATCTAACAATGTCTCACGCGCTTCTTTGTCAAATTTTTGAGTGCAAGGCAAGCCTTCGAGGACCACTACAAATCCAGGTTGTGGGCCAGACTTATCAACCGTCGTTGTCAAAGCATCTAACAAAGGATCAAAGTTTTTAGCTTGCTGCTTAGTAAATGAGTAGGCAATCGCAATGGACTCCAAAACTTCACCCTTAGTCATTGCATTTGCGCAATTTGCGTAAACGAAATGTTGGCCAAGCTCAGTAGCCGCTTCCTGCAAATCTGGAGTACGGAAAGCGCGAATGGATTGCACAATATTAGAGCGCACACTGCGCAACATCGCCGGCGGTCCGGCATCACGAACGGCCAAAGCGGCACGCCAAGAAGCTGTCACTTTCTTCCCCGAAACTTGATTTGCTGCATAGGTTTGTAAACGAGATAAACCGCCCTGGGCATAAACATTGGCAGCTGACGATTCGGTTTCAAGTCGATCATTGCTGTCCCAACTTTCAGCGCGGCTATGTTCTTCGAAGCTGGCTGTATTGGTGTTTTCAGAGCGATTATTCATGATGGGTGCTAGGTTACCCGTAACACGCCATCAAATCAAGCCCAAATACAGTGCATTTTATGTAAGTTATCGCTAACTTACATAAATTAAACTTAGGTAATGCCTCTCGCGTTGCTGGCTGCCTCAACAACCGCCAAAGTGGTCACATTCACAACTCGGCGAACAGTGGCTGCCGGAGTCAGGATATGAATCGGCTTAGCAACACCCAATAACAGCGGGCCAATTGCAATTCCGTTGCCCGCCGCTGTTTTTAGCAAGTTGTAAGAAATGTTTGCAGCGTCAATATTTGGCAAAACCAATAAGTTGGCATCGCCTTTTAATGGTGATGAGGTTACGGTGCCAGCACGAATCGTTTCGTCTAAAGCGCTATCTCCATGCATCTCGCCATCCACTTCCAATGTTGGGTCCGCTTTTTGAAGCAAGGCCAACACTTCACGCATTTTGACTGCGGATGGGGCATTGCTTGAACCAAAATTCGAATGGGACAGCAATGCGACCTTAGGTGCGAGTCCTAATTTGCGCATTTCACTAGCAGCCATCAAAGTGAGCTCAGCTAATTCACAAGCTGTTGGATCAATATTGATATGTGTGTCCACCAAGAATACTTGGCGACCCGGCAAAATCAAACCTGACATTGCGCCGTACACATTAGCGCCAGGCTCCTGCCCAATCACTTCATCCATATATTTCAAATGAGTAGCGATATTACCAACCGTACCTGAAATCATGCCGTCGGCCATACCCTTTTTAATCAAAAGACTTCCGATCAAGCTATTACGGCGGCGCACTTCTAATTTCGCAAACGATTGTGTGACGCCCTTACGCTCAGTGAGCGCGAGGTAGGTTTGCCAGAAATCACGGAAGCGTGAATCATTCTCTGGATTCACGACTTCAAAATCTTCCCCGGACTTCATGCGCAAGCCAAACTTCTCAATACGGTGCTCGATCACAGCGGGGCGACCAATCAGAATAGGCGTAGCAAGATGCTCATCAATAATGATTTGTACTGCACGCAATACGCGCTCATCTTCGCCTTCAGCAAACACAATCCGTTTTTGATTTGCTGGTACACGCTTCGCAATACTAAAGAGTGGCTTCATCAAAGTACCAGAGTGGTACACGAATTGCTGCAACTGATTACGGTAAGCGTCAAAATCTTTAATCGGACGAGAAGCTACGCCATCATCCATTGCAGCTTTAGCAACTGCAGGAGCAATTACTGTAATGAGGCGCGGATCAAATGGTTTTGGAATTAAATACTCTGGACCAAAAGAGAGGTTCTCGATGCCATAAACAGAAGCTACAACTTCGCTCTGCTCTGCTGCAGCCTTTACCGCTGCGACTTCCATACCACGAGTAATTGTTGTGGCGCCCACGTCCAACGCACCGCGGAAGAAGAATGGGAAGCACAAAACGTTATTTACTTGATTTGGGTAATCAGTACGACCCGTTGCCATCACTGCGTCTGGGCGAACTGCTTTTACTTCTTCAGGCAGAATTTCTGGGGTTGGGTTTGCCAAGGCATAAACCAATGGCTTCGGCGCCATCTTCTTCACCATGTCTTGCTTCAATACACCGCCAGCAGAAAGGCCTAAGAAAATATCGGCACCTTCAATTGCTTGATCGAGCGTACGAAGATCAGTGTCTTGGCAGAATGGCTCCTTCTCTGGATCCATCAACTCCTTGCGGCCCTTGTAAGCAACGCCCGCTAAATCGGTTACCCAAATATTTTTACGTTGAATACCCAAGTCAACCAACAAATCCAAACAGGCCAATGCCGCTGCGCCTGCACCAGACGTAACCAACTTAACCTCTTCAACCTTTTTACCAACCACCTTGAGTCCATTGAGGATGGCGGCTGCGACCACAATGGCAGTGCCATGTTGGTCATCATGAAAGACCGGAATCTTCATGCGTGCTTGTAACTTACGCTCGACTACGAAACAGTCAGGCGCCTTAATGTCTTCTAAGTTAATCCCGCCAAAAGTTGGCTCTAACGCAGCAATGATTTCTACTAATTTATCAGGATCGTTTTCATTAACTTCGATGTCAAATACATCGATGCCTGCAAATTTCTTGAAGAGTACAGCCTTACCTTCCATCACAGGCTTACTAGCCAGCGGTCCGATATTTCCTAAACCGAGTACAGCGGTACCGTTGGTAATCACACCAACCAAATTTCCACGCGCCGTGTATTTGAAAGCATTCGCTGGATCTTTAACGATCTCCTCACAAGGTGCAGCTACACCAGGCGTATATGCCAGTGCGAGATCTCGTTGATTGGTAAGTTGCTTAGTGGGGGGTAATTTCAATCTTGCCCGGAGTTGGAAACTCGTGGTACTGAAGGGCAGCTTCTCTTAGGGCTGCGATTTGTTGCTCTTTATTATTTTCTTTGCTCATTTCCCGACTCAGTAAGGCCAATTAAGACTTCAATTCTATTCCTGTCGGAAGCTCAAGTCCCAACAGCCATAAAATGAGACATGCATTCTGAATCCAAGCCGCCTTTAGGTGAATTTGACCTGATCCAACGTTTTTTTAAAACGGGTGCTGATGCTATGGGCTCAAATCATGCTCAAACAATTGCACTAGGCATTGGAGATGATTGCGCCCTAATCAAACCGGCAGCAGGTGAAGAAATTGCTATTACCAGCGATATGCTGGTTGCAGGCAGGCACTTTTTTGCAGATACCGATCCAGAGCAAATAGCCCGCAAAGCCTTATCAGTCAACCTTTCAGACCTAGCAGCTATGGGCGCAACCCCTTTGGGATTCACGCTCTCAATTGCATTACCAAAAATTGACTCTGCCTGGCTTGAGGCTTTTTCTAGAGGTCTTTTTCAGGTCGCGCAACAGTATTCCTGCGCTTTAATTGGGGGTGACACCACTGCGGGACCACTCACCATTTCCATCACTGCATTTGGCAGCATCCCCACCGGAAAAGCCATTCGTCGATCAGGGGCAAGACCCGGCGATGATATTTGGGTATCAAGCACAGTCGGTGATGCCAGACTCACTCTTGCTGCACTGCGTCATGAAATCGATTTACCGACTGACGACTTAAAACAAGTCGAGTCTCGCATGCATCAACCAAGCCCCCGCATCGAACTGGGAACAAAATTAAGGGGGCTAGCTAGCGCAGCACTGGACGTATCAGATGGCTTGCTGGGCGACCTCAAGCACATCCTTGGTCAATCTCAAGTGGACGCTGAGATCTACTTGAAAGACTTACCAAAGTCTGCGACTTTGCAAAAGCAAAGCATCCATATTCAAAATCAATTTGCGGCATGTGGCGGCGATGATTACGAAATTTGCTTTACAGCAGCAACAGAACAACGTGATGCCATTCTTCAACTCAGCAAAACAATAAATCTTCCACTTACCCTAATTGGGAAAATTCTCCCCAAAGAAAATGCCGAGGCAAAAATTCATGTCATTGGTAACGATGGAAAATTATTAAACCTCGAAGAGACTGCATCACTTCTAAAATCCTTTGATCAACTTTGCGCTATGACCAATATAGAAACAGCTCCAGTGAAGCCTGGTTTTAAATGGGTCTTCCAAACCGCAAGCCGAACGATTGCCTTTGGCTTTGGGAGCGGCTTAAGCCCCGTTGCGCCTGGAACTGCCGGTACTCTGTGGGCGTGGGCCGCCTTTCTGGTGGGCGAATATTTTCTATCTACCGAAGACTTTCTTTGGATTATTGGCGGCGGGATTTTGCTTGGCTGCTGGGTTTGCGGTCAGGTTAGCGAAGAGCTGGGTAAAAAAGATTTTGGTGGAATTGTTTGGGATGAGATTGTTGCTTTTTGGTTGGTGCTGATATTTATCATGCCAACCAATATTTGGATGCAAGTAATTGCATTTGGATTATTCCGATTCTTTGATGCTGTAAAGCCAGGCCCAATTGGAATGATTGATCGGCACTTTAAAGATTTAGAAGACAACAATCACACATCCAACTTACCTCAAATTGTTTGGCGTGGATTTGGCATTGTGATTGATGATTTAGCAGCAGCCCTTTTTACGCTCTTGATCATTGCATTGATACAAGCCTTTATTCAGTAAAGCGCAAAATACTCATGAACTCTACCGATTCCACCAAAACTTTAGCCAGCATGTTGCTGGCTAAGAGCTGGAAAATTGCACTTGCTGAATCCTGTACGGGTGGATTGGTAGCTGCAACACTAACCGATTTAGCAGGCTCTAGTAAATGGTTTGAGCGTGGCTTCGTTACCTACAGCAATGACGCTAAGACCGAGTGCTTAGGCGTTCCATCCGAACTGATTGACACCTTTGGAGCTGTAAGCGAGCAAGTGGCAAAGGCCATGGCAGAAGGTGCTTTGCAAGCCTCAGGGGCTAATGTGGCTATTTCGATTACCGGTATTGCCGGTCCATCTGGTGGATCAGCAGAAAAACCCGTTGGTACAGTTTGTTTTGGATGGGCTATTCAAAGTAGCTCTACTGAAAATCGCGTGATCAGCAAAACAATGCATTTTGATGGCGATCGCACGGCCATTCGAGAACAAGCGAAAGATTACGCGCTTGCAGAATTCATCGCGCTTCTCAGAAACTAAGCGCCGCAACCACAATTACTTCATCCAACCTTTGTGATAGAAATAAAACAAAGGAATAATCGCTGAAACAATCATCGCGCCAATAGCCATTGGGTAGCCCCAAGTCGCATCTAGCTCTGGCATATGTTTGTAGTTCATACCCCAAACACTTGCGAGCAATGTAGGCGGCATTAAGGCAACAGATACCACCGAGAAGATCTTAATAATCTTGGATTGGTTCAAATTAATAAAACCGACGGTAGCATCCATCAAGAAGTTAATCTTGTCGAATAAGAATGCAGTATGGTTTTCTAAAGAGTCGATGTCGCGCAAAATCTGACGCGCTTCCTCTTGCTGCTCATCGGACAGTAACTTGCTGCGCATCAGGAAAGATAAGGCTCTGCGGGTATCCATGACATTGCGACGAATACGTCCGTTGGTATCTTCTTCTTTTGCGATGGTTTCGAGAACTTGTTCTGCATCCGCATCATTAATGTCGTCTTGTAGAACACGCTTGCCAGCTTGCTCAAGATTCTCGTAGACTTCCTCCAAGGCATCTGCAGAGTACTCGGCATCAGTTGAATACAAGTCGAGCAAAACATCTTTTGCATTGCTAACTGAGCCAGGGCGCAGACGCGCACGCAAACGTACCAAGCGGAACACTGGCAGATCTTCATCATGAATGGAAAACAAAACTTGCTTGGTGAGAACAAACGCTACCCGCACGTTGCGAGAGGTTTCTTCTTCATCCAACAAGAAATCGGTACGAATGTGGAGGTGGCCATCATCCGCTTCAAAGTAACGGGCTGATGCCTCTAAGTCACCCAAGTCATCCAACTCAGGCAAAAGCACCCCAAAAGCCTCTTTAATCCAAATGAGCTCTTCTTCCTCTGGATCAACTACGTCGATCCAGACAGGATTGGCATATTGCAACAATTCATTGCGATCTTCGACTTGCTCTTGAGAGAGGCGGCCATTTTGCAGGACGAACAAGTTGATCATGGTGAACTCCTAAGGAATGTGCGCTAGTTTATCCTATAGAACATGACAGTTTCACTAAAATAAGCCAAATCCAATGAACTCTCACTCAAATACCTTTAACCAGCAACTCCAGTCTGCATGGGCTTCCCAAGGCAGCATGCTGTGCGTTGGTTTTGACCCCGATCCAAAGCGTTTACCCCCACCCCTCCAAGGGAAACCAGAGGGGATCTATGAGTTCTGCCGCGAAATCGCTGATGCCACCGCGGATTTGGTTTGTGCCTTTAAGCCTCAGTTCGCTTACTTTGCCTCCCAAAGGGCAGAGGCCCAGCTTGAAAAGCTCATCAAACATCTCAAAGATCAGTACCCACATATTCCGGTCATATTGGATTCCAAACGCGGAGATATCGGCAGTACAGCCGACCATTACGCCTTAGAGGCCTTTGAGCGCTATGGCGCCGATGCCGTCACCGTGAATCCCTATATGGGATTTGACACGATTGAGCCCTATTTAAAGCGCACTGGTAAAGGTGTCATTGTGCTTTGCCGCACCTCCAACCCGGGCGGGTCTGATTTGCAGTTCCTAAACATTGCCCCAAATAGCGAGCCCCTGTATTTACATGTGGCAAAACTAGCGGCCGAGCAATGGAACAGTTCAGGCCAAATTAGTCTGGTGGTGGGTGCAACCTTCCCCGAGGAAATTGCTAAGGTGCGTGCTATTGTTGGTGAGATGCCCTTATTGATTCCGGGTATCGGCGCTCAAGGCGGTGACATTGATGCGACCGTCAAAGCAGGCACCATCGCCGGAAAACCTGGAACAGGCATGATCATTAACTCTTCAAGAGCGATTTTGTACGCAAGCTCAGGAAATGATTTTGCTCAAGCTGCAAAAGCTGTTGCCCAGAGCACACGAGATTCCTTGCGGGCCGCTGCAAGCAAGTAATCCCAGAGAACACTTTGTCTTTACTTGCCTGAGCCGGGCTTGGGATAAGGCGCTAATGCGACTTCTTCCATATTCTCCATAATAAATTCTTGGCGAGCGGAATAATTAATACTCCCTCGGCGGCAATACTGCTGCTTATCAAAACACTTCGGGGCCGGCAAGGCAGAAGCTAGTGCTGCGGCTTGTTCGCGATCCAACGAGCCCGGTGTAGTGGCGTAATAGTGTTGAGTGGCGGCACCAATACCAAAAATACCTTCGCCCCACTCTACCGAGTTGAGATAAATTTCATATAGTCGCTGTTTAGAGAGAGTCAACTCCAGAAGACCAGTGATAACCAACTCCTGGGCCTTGCGAAAATAATTTTGCTCAGACGATAAAAATAAATTTTTTGCCAATTGCTGTGTGATGGTTGAACCCCCTCGCAATGCCACTTTGGGCTGCCTACCCGATTGAGTGTTTTGCTGATTCTGCTGTTGATTCCTCTGCCAGGCCTTTTGCATATCCTCAAACCGCACGCCCTTATGCTGAAAAAAGATATCGTCCTCACTAACTAAGACAGCGCGCTTGAGATTATTAGAAATCTTGTCGTAGGGCACCCATTTCGATTGCACTGGACAAGACCAATGCCAGCTACATATACGCCAACGTTCAGCCCTCTGAAACGCTGTACTACTGGGGTCTAAAGAA
Organism: Polynucleobacter necessarius; assembly: GCF_900096755.1. NCBI lineage: Bacteria > Pseudomonadati > Pseudomonadota > Betaproteobacteria > Burkholderiales > Burkholderiaceae > Polynucleobacter > Polynucleobacter necessarius. The sequence goes on along the minus strand of NZ_LT615227.1, from coordinate 856,953 downwards.
ATCCACAATGCAATCTGAATTGCAAAATAAGCCTGCATTGCCACAAAACCACAAAGAAGGCATTTGACTAAATAAGCAAGCCAACGCATAACAGGGCTTTAGCTACGCAGCTTGGCTAAGACGGCGCGCGGGTCAATAGCGGAAGCAAGATCGGATCCACGCCATAGCAAGAAAGCATCGGCAGCTTGTTCTACCAACATGCCCAAGCCATCGCTAACACGCGCAGCTCGCTGTAAAGCTTGCTGCATAAATGCCGTTGTTTTGCCATAAACCATGTCATAAGCAAACGAGCTTGGTACAAAAATATTAACTACCGCTTTAGCACTGAGAGGCGACTCGTCTGAAAGACCGGCAGCGGTAGCATTAATCACAAGATCAAATGGATACTGAGTGATGGTAGGGCTTTCTAAATCTGCTAATGCGCGAGACTCCAGCGCAACCTCATGCTTAGCCGCAATGTCGGCAAACAACTTTACCAACTCATCAGCTTTTGCATTTGAACGATTGGCAATCACCAAACATTTTGGCGATTGCTCCAAGAGAGGCCCAATGACGCCACGTGCAGCGCCACCAGCGCCCAACAAGAGTATGCGAGCGCTATGGAGTTCAATGCCTTGAGCCAATAGATCACGCACTAAGCCAGCGCCATCGGTGTTGTCTCCATAGATCTTGCCATCTTGAATCCATAGAGTATTTACCGCGCCCGCCAGTCTCGCGCGAGCAGTTAATACATCTGCAAGCGCTTGCGCATCCAACTTAAACGGCACAGTGACATTCATGCCTTTGCCACCCGCATCAAAAAATGTCTTAGCTGCTGTCGCAAAAGAATTGATTTCAGGCTGCAAACGTCCATAGTGCATCCGCTGCCCCACCTGCTCCGCAAAACGCTGATGAATTACAGGAGACTTACTGTGAGAGATTGGGTTGCCAGCGACTGCATACACATCCAAATCAGAAAATAGTCCTGGGTCAGTGTGTAAGTCGGTGGAATGAGGTGCAGTCATGATGACTAGAGAATAAGCGAATTTGGGTTAGTGGCGCAATTCAAGACGGTCAATTCCGTCCCGAGTGAATTCAAAAGTGGAAACCCAATCCAAGACATCAATTTGATTGCGCATCTCCGACGAAAATGGTCCAAAGAGAGCTGAGGCACGAACAATAGCGAGCGCCTGGCGATCTAACTCAGGGTTGCCAGAACTGCGGCCAATCAATCGAAAGGCCATCTTTACCCTGTGCATTGCTGGTGATGCGGCCTTGAGCATCCACGCTGACCACAATGACAAAACTGCCATATAAAGGTCGGCCGTTCGCTCGCGGAAAAAAGGCGCTGCCATAGGCCTCGATCTTTTGACGCATAGCATCGTAATAGTGCGCAAAGCTTACGGCTTTTGTATTGGCTCCCGTCAATATTTTTCAACGTGGCTCTCGACCATCCACTTGTAGACGCTTAGCCAACTCTGCTTCAAGAGAATTGAGTTGCTGCACCATTTTTTGCTCGTCACCACTCTTGCGACCACCGGAGCGAGCGCGTTGCTCATCTAGCTTAGCTAACATTTGCTTCTGCTGCTTTTCCAATACTTCCAAGCGGGCTTCTGCACCTAAGCGAGCGCGATGCAGTGCGCTCGCGTCTTGGCTTTCAGTCTTGCCGCCACCCTGCAAATCTGCTTGCGCTAATTTATTGGCTTTTTGTGGTGGTGTTTTATTGCTAGCGTTGACTAACACCACGCTTAAAGGTGTATTGAGTCTACGATTTTGAATTTCCCCAATACCCCAACGAAAGGAGAGGAAAACAATATGCAAGAGAAGTGAAACGCAAAGTGCAAACCAAAAAGGGTGGCGATGCCACGCAGCTCGCAAATAGGCTGCTGCACTCCGCAAGCCCTGTGGGCATGGCAGAGCTAAGGATTTAAGCAGCGCCAGCATCTTCTTCAGGATTGTTAAGGCCTTCATCATCTGCTTCTGCATTTTCTTTTGCTTCTTGTACTTCTTGTGCCGCTGATTCCTCTTGCTTGGCCTCGATTTCGAGAACCCTCACTGCAGCAGTCAATTGCAATAAATCCACATCGGCAATCACCACTTCTGCACGCGTCATGCGCGGATGATTTGCTAGCTCAGGAACTGGCAAATGCAGCGGAACCAATTCAACTCTAGACATACCCTCTTTTAAGTGGCGCACGTGAACAGTTTTTGATTCACCATCTTGCGCTACCCAACGCAAGCACCAGTACTTTTCTAACCTATTTTGGTATTCACCATAAGCCTGATAGCAAGACTCAAAATCCGCCGCAATGCCCATTAGGGTTGCATCGCGCGGTGGGAAGGGAGCTACCATTTTGGCCGTCACACCATGTTTCGCTAATGCAATCAACTGCCATTGATTTACTAAATCAGAATATCGGCGCAAAGGAGATGTGCACCAAGCGTAATAATCTAACCCTAATCCTTCATGTGGTCCTGGGGTAGTTTGCATACGGGTACGCAATGGGCCCCAGCCCTTCTGAGTTCTAAATAATCCTGGTAGACCATGGTCAGCCAAGAGTTGTCCCGAAGCGCTATTACAGAAAATCATCCACTCCGCAACAATCGTATCCAAAATAGATCCACGTTGACGAGGAATAATCTCTACACGCTGTATGCCATCAACATCTTTTATTTGAAAGTGAAAATCTCTCGCCAAAGCATTGGGGTCAATCAGACCCAACTGCTCAGCGCGCAGCCCATTAGCCACCCGCTTTTCTTGTCGACCTGCGTGCAAGTATTTTGCCGCCTTCCACAAGATCGATAGCTCTTGACGATAAGGATAGCTAGCGCCTGCATCAGCCAAACTTTCTTCACTCACAAGATGTTCGAGGTCTTCCAAGCGTAAATTCGCCGCCATCGGTACCAGCTCCGCACGCATTTGCAGAGTGCTTCTATCCACCAACCCATCAGCATTTATATCGACATAGATGGATAAGGCAGGACGAGGCACGCCCTCATCCAATGAAAACTGCTCAATCACCGAATCTGGCAACATCGTAATTTTGTCGCCCGGGAAATACACGGTAGACATACGGCTACGAGCAAGCTGATCCAAGGGGTCGTCTTTTGCAACCGCCAAACCGGGAGCGGCAATATGGACACCGATACGATGTCTACCTTCCGCTAATTCGGTAACCGACAAAGCGTCATCGATTTCGGTTGTTCCAGAGTCATCAATAGAAAAAGCTTGTACTTGCGCCAGCGGAAGTTCAGCCACTGCTGCGTCATAGGCCGCCTGATCAATCGCAACACCCTGACTATGTTGAGCGCCATTTGGAAAGTGTGCTTTCAAAAACATACCTTGGTGGTAGGCCAAAGGTGAATCAATAGCTCCGCAACGGATCATCAATTGAGCGGGAGATTCCCCGCTCTCGGTGCATGCAGCCATTAAGGCTTTTTATAGGCAGAGGTATTTTTGTCCGGTGAGAAGAGCAGCTGTTTTGCAGAAGGCCTCAACGCCTCAGGGAAGTGCCGGCGATTAATTCTTGTTGCCAAACAGACTGTTGCTCTAATTCTTTTTGTTTACGCTCTAGCGCAGCCAAGCCAGCTTGAAGTTGCTCAAGTGGCGCACGCTGAAAGCGGCCACGCTCCTTGCGGCGGAAAAATACAGGCGCTCCTTGCAGGGCAATAGCTAGGGACGCTTGTTGCGGAACGGTCGGTTGGGCGCCAAAGTACTCCAAACAAACATCCACCAAACCAAATTCTTCGTCCGGCGCGCAATCCCAAAGTAATTGCAAATCGATATCTTTTGACAAGGCGACCGCTTTGTCCATCACCCCTTGCGCATCAGGATTTTCAAAGCGGGGCCAAACCTCTTTCGCTTTGAGCTTGATTTTTTTCCTGAAAGACTAGTGGCCTGCCAAGACTCAGCATCACCAGTCCCGGTAGCTGACTGAACCGTGGCGATCTTAATGTCGCCACCCTCTTCGTATAAAAGGTTCATGCTTAGAGGGAGATCCCGCCGCTAGCCTCTAAAGCAACGCCATCATTGACGTAACTTGCCTCATCGCTTGCCAGAAATAAATATACATTTGCCATCTCTTCTGGCGTTCCTAAGCGCCCTAGCCAGCTACGCTTTTCTATATCGTTCAAAACATTTTCCGGCATGGCTTTCACCATCTCGGTAGCAATAAAGCCTGGGCATACCGCATTCACACGAATACCTTTCGGACCTAGCTCACGCGCCCATGTTTTCGTAAAACCAATGACGCCAAATTTAGTGGCCGAATAATTGGTTTGGCCAAAGTTTCCATATAAACCTACGACACTTGAAGCATTCACAATGGCGCCAACGCCCGCTTCGAGCATATGCGGCACGATCAATTGTGTGCAATTGAATACACCTTTTAAATTGACATCAATCACCGTATCAAATTGCGCTTCAGTCATTTTGATTAAACGCGCATCCTGAGTGATGCCAGCGTTATTAATCAAAATATCAATTCGTCCATGCTGCTGCATTACTCGATCTACCGCCGCCTGAATACTGGCCCGATCGGTTACATTCATTACACAGGCTTCAGAATGAGGAATCTGGGCTGCAGCTGCGTTAACAGCTTCAAGATTCATATCAGCAATGATTACTTTCGCACCCTCTTGCGCAAAGCGCTGAGCAGTTGCAAAACCTATGCCTTTTGCAGCGCCCGTAATGATTGCCACTTTGTCTTTTAATCTATCGCCCATGATTTACTTTCAGTATTTGTTATTTATTGTTATTACAAAGAATCAGCCTTAGACCGCAAGCGCTTTCAATATCTTCTGGTGCACCCCACCAAAACCACCATTACTCATTACCAAAATATGGTCGCCAGGGCGTGCCTCTTGAGCAACAGCTTTGGCCAACGCCTCAAGATCATCAAATGCGTGAGCCTTACCCTGCTCTTTTGTGTTTAACGGGGACAGCACCTCCGCCAGGTCCCAACCCAAGGATTCTTTACCGGCATTGGCACCGTAGGCAAAAACCTTATCGGCCTGCTCAAGACTGCCAGGTAGTTGCGCTTTCATAACACCCAGTTTCATTGTGTTTGAACGAGGCTCCAACACCGCCAAGATACGAGCCTTACCTACGCGACGACGCAAGCCATCGACGGTCGTAGTAATCGCAGTGGGATGATGCGCAAAATCATCATAAACAGTTACTTCATTAGCAATGCCAATCGTTTCAAGGCGTCGCTTCACATTCTTAAATTCCGCTAAAGCGCGCGCAGAATCTGCGGGAGAAATTCCGATGTGATTTGCTGATGCTATTGCTGCAAGCGCATTGAGTTGATTGTGCCTACCCATAACACCTGAATCAAATGCCCAATTTACGGTTGCAACCTCCTTGCCGGACTTGCGAACAATAAAACCATCGCCTTCTTGAGAAATCAACGACCATTCATTTGTTAGCTCTTGGCCAAAGCGCTCTACAGGTGCCCAGGCACCACGTGTAATCACGCGCTCTAGCGCTGGCTCTTCGCCATTAACCACTAGCAGGCCATCACCCGGAACGGCGCGCACTAAATGATGAAACTGCGTTTCGATCGCCGCTAGATCAGCAAATATATCGGCATGATCAAACTCTAGATTGTTTAATAAAGCGGTACGCGGCCTGTAGTGAACAAACTTACTGCGCTTATCAAAAAATGCTGTGTCGTATTCATCAGCCTCAATAACAAAATATTTACTCTCACCCAAGCGAGCCGAGACCGTGAAATTAAGCGGTACGCCACCGATTAAATATCCTGGCTTATAGCCATTGAATTCCAAAATCCAGGTGAGCATGGCCGATGTAGTTGTTTTGCCATGCGTACCTGCAACAGCGAGAACATGTCTACCGTATAAAACTTGTTCACCCAACCACTGTGGTCCAGAGATATATGGCAAACCTTGATTAAGAATGGCCTCCATAAGTGGATTGCCACGAGAAACCACATTGCCAATTACAAATAAATCCGGCATTGAGGCAAACTGCAATAATTGATCCGGCGAAAATCCTTCAATCAACTCGATACCTTGAGCTTCAAGTTGCGTGCTCATTGGCGGATAGACGTTAGCATCACAACCAGTTACCCGATGTCCGGCTTGCCGAGCGATTGCGGCAATGCCGCCCATGAAAGTACCGCAAATGCCCAAGATATGTATATGCATTAGCGAATTTTAGCGAAGGAGTGGGAATGAACCGAAGACAATGGATCATCATCTGTGGAGTAGGCCTCTTGGCGCTCCTTGGTGGCGCCCTCACATCTCAATGGATTTCCAAAGCAGGTCTAGCTAGCGACTCCTCTGTAAAAGCTTTTTTTGCCAACCCATGGCAATCACCTGACGGAAAACCAGTTAATACCAGTGAATGGCAGGGAAAAGTGTTGGTGGTGAACTTTTGGGCCTCTTGGTGCCCTCCCTGCGTAGAGGAAATGCCTGCATTAGACCTACTTGCGCAAGAGAATTTGCAGCAAAATGTCTTATTTGTAGGCATCGGTATTGATTCACCCTCTAATATTCGTGAATTCCTGAAAAGCACCCCCGTCTCCTATCCCATTGTTATTGGCGGACTAGGGGGCAGCAATTTATCCAAGCAGATGGGCAATTCCCAAGGGGCGCTTCCTTATACCGTCATCATTAACCCTAAAGGCAAGGCCATTTATACGAAGTTAGGGAAGATAGACGAAGATGAGCTCAGAAAGGCCATAAAATCTGCTTTATAAGAATATTTAAAGAGTTTTACAAACCAACATTCTCTTAAATGCTGCCTAATAATTCAGCAGTAAATTGAATAATTTTCATTATTTGCCTTTAAAAGCTGCAAATTTTCGAGTTTTTGGGCAAAAATTTCATCGCGTATCCTCTTCATAAAGGTATACTTCTTGCATCGAAAGCAAAGAAAGCGCTTCGGAAGCACCAAAGATGCACTAAGCCGTACCGGTGGCTAAAAGCCTAATTAAGCAATTAACACCTAACTGCCTCTAAAAATATGGATCTATGTCGAAAAAAGCTTCAATTCTCGTAATTCAGGGTCCAAACCTTAATCTACTGGGGACTCGTGAACCCGAGGTCTACGGAAAAACCACTCTCGAAGATATCCATAGAAAGCTTGCAGACCTAGCAAAAGCCCAATCTGTAGATTTGAACACCTATCAAAGTAATCATGAAGGCGAGTTAATTGACCGCATTCAAAAGGCCAAACAGGATGGCGTGGATTTCATCATCATTAATCCTGGAGCATTCACCCACACCAGCGTTGCCTTGCGTGACGTTTTGGCCGGGGTTGCTATCCCTTTTACTGAAGTGCATCTATCCAATATTCATCAACGCGAAGAGTTCCGTAAACACTCTTATTTATCAGATATCGCCACTGGCGTGATTTGCGGCTTAGGCGCGATTGGCTATGAGTTAGCACTTCAAGCAGCGATTACTCGTTTACAAAAATAAAATTACTTAAAGAATCACAAGAGAGGAAGCACTCACATGGATCTGAGAAAACTTAAAACCTTGATCGACCTAGTTTCTGAATCAGGCATCTCTGAATTAGAGGTTAATGAAGGTGAAGACCGCGTACGCATTGTTAACGCAGGATCTTCAGCACCAATCGGCCAAGTGGTTTACGCCAACCCAGCGCCTAGTCAAACAATGCAAGCCGCTCCTGTAGCGGCAGCAGCGCCTGCTGCAGAAAGTGGTTTTGTTGCACGCTCCCCAATGGTGGGCACTTTCTACCGCGCACCAAATCCAGAGTCTCCTAATTTCGTAAACATTGGCGACACTGTAAAAGTAGGCCAAACACTTTGCATCATTGAGGCAATGAAATTGCTCAACGAGATTGAATCTGAGCACGCTGGCGTAGTTAAAGAAATTCTCTGTGAAAACGGTCAGGGCGTTGAATTTGACCAACCACTTTTCATCATTGCTTAATTCTTTAAAGCTTCCTAATAATCCTTTTTACCTAACTCAGAGCCGACATGTTCGATAAGATTCTGATTGCCAATCGGGGAGAAATTGCTCTCCGCATCCAACGCGCATGCCGCGAGTTGGGAATTAAAACTGTGGTGGTCTATTCCACCGCAGACAAAGAAGCTAAGTACGTGAAGCTTGCTGATGAGGCCGTTTGTATCGGCCCAGCACCTTCTCTGCTGAGCTATCTCAATATGCCCGCCATTATTTCCGCAGCCGAAGTAACGGATGCGGAAGCGATTCACCCTGGTTATGGCTTTCTCTCAGAGAATGCTGACTTTGCTGAACGCGTTGAGAAATCTGGCTTTGCGTTTATTGGCCCTACAGCGGCTTCTATCCGTTTAATGGGCGACAAAGTTTCTGCAAAACGCGCCATGATTAAAGCAGGCGTACCTTGCGTACCTGGATCTGAAGGCGCTTTGCCAGACAACCCAAAAGAAATTATTGCAACCGCTAAAAAAGTGGGCTACCCAGTCATTATTAAAGCTGCTGCTGGTGGTGGTGGTCGCGGTATGCGTGTTGTTCATGCCGAAGCGCACCTCATCAATGCGGTCAACATGACTCGCGAAGAAGCAGGACGCGCTTTTGGCAATCCAGAAGTCTATATGGAGAAGTTTCTAGAGAAACCTCGTCACGTAGAGATTCAAATTTTGGCTGACGCTCATGGCAATGCCATTTGGCTGGGTGAGCGCGATTGCTCAATGCAACGTCGCCACCAAAAAGTGATTGAAGAAGCTCCGGCTCCAGGCATTGATCGTCGCTTGATCGCCAAAATTGGCGAGCGTTGTGCTGAAGCCTGTCGCAAGATTGGTTATCGCGGTGCAGGAACCTTTGAATTTCTCTATGCAAATGGTGAATTCTTCTTTATTGAGATGAATACCCGCGTTCAGGTTGAGCACCCAGTAACTGAAATGATCACTGGCGTTGATATTGTTCAAGAACAGATTCGCATTGCCGCTGGCCTAAAGCTCGGCTATCGCCAAAAAGATATTGTTTTCCGCGGCCACGCCATTGAATGCCGTCTCAATGCTGAAGATCCTTTCAAGTTCACTCCTAGTCCTGGCCGCATTGGTTCATTCCATATGCCAGGCGGCCCTGGAATTCGTGTTGATTCGCACGCTTACAGTGGCTACATGGTTCCATCGAACTATGATTCCATGATTGGCAAACTGATTTCCTACGGAAATACTCGCGAACAAGCGATTCGTCGTATGCAGATCGCCCTCTCTGAAATGGTGATTGATGGCATCACAACAAACGTACCATTGCATCGCGAATTAATGCTCGATCCGAACTTCATGGAAGGCGGCACTAGCATTCACTACTTGGAGCATCGCTTAGAAGAGCAAGCTGCAAGTCGCGGAAAGTCTTAATTCATGTGTGTAATCCATGTCCTACCGTGAACTCGTTTTCACGGTAGCTGCCGAAATTGCAGAGCCCCTGGGTGATGCACTTTTGGAGCTGGGCGCCCTCTCAGTCACTGTAGAGGATGATGCGGCCGGCGGATACGATGAGAATCCGCTGTATGGAGAGCCAGGCCTATCGCCAAAAGTTCAAGCATGGGACAGATCTGCAGTTACGGCACTTTTTAATCCCGATATCGATGCCTCTGGCAGCGCAGACTTTATTCCTGAGCTACTTTCTGCACTTAAAGATGCGGGCTTTAATTTAAGCACCCCACAAGAAAAAACTGTTGAAGAGCAAGATTGGGTGCGACTAACGCAAAGTCAATTTGCGCCAATTCAAATCGGTAAACGCATTTGGGTGGTGCCTTCTTGGCATGATGCCCCCACAGACCCGAATGCCATTTGTTTAGCTGTTGATCCAGGACTTGCATTTGGTACGGGAAGTCACCCTACCACGCACTTGTGCCTCCTATGGCTAGAAGAGCATGCCAACTTAAAAAATCAGAGCCTTTTAGATTACGGCTGCGGCTCAGGCATCTTAGCTATTGCTGCCGCTAAATTGGGCTGCAATTCGGTTGTTGGTACAGATATCGACCCACAAGCGATGGTTGTCGCCCGCAGTAATGCAGAAATCAACAACACCACAATTACATTCGTATTGCCAAACGAAGGCGCGCCCGAACTCGCTGCAGAAACCAAATACGACATCGTGATGGCTAATATTTTGGCCAATCCACTACAGGTTTTAGCTCCAGCATTGGTAAATAAGATGCGTCTAGGTGGTCAAATTGTTTTATCTGGCGTCCTTGCTCGTCAAGCAGAAGAGGTGATTGCTACCTACAGTCAATGGCTCAAGCTATCCGTCTGGAAGGAAAGTGAAGGCTGGGTTTGTCTGCACGGCACCTCAGATTCGAGCAAAAAAACCACCTCTGCTGCACCTGCTCAAAAAAAAAGTCTTAAGTTAGCCCTTCTTACTGGACTATTTTTGCTCTTACTAGTTTTTGGAGAGCATCTATCCAGAAATTCTTTGCTTCCAACTTTAGCTCCACGCATTGATGGCAGTTCAAATTCTATTTCTGTCGATGCATTTTCTCTTTTACAGCGCGTTGACGAAAAACTTTGTCGCGCACTAGGATGTCTAAATCGCCCTGTAAGCGATTTTGCTGCTTGGAAAATAGCTTCCGTCACACTATCGCCTGAAAACGCGCGAGAGGGCCTTAAAAACCTCGCAAATCAATCTATCTTGCAAGTTGAAATACAAAATCGTCTTGCAATTGCAGTTTTATTGCCAAATTTAGAAGTTTCTTTAACGGATGCAGAAGAATCTGAAATCAAAACCGTGCAATTTCCCCCAAAAGAATGGTTGCCGACTGCTTGGCAAGAGGCACATCCGGATTATTCGCGAATAGGCGCCCCATCTGGCGATCTTATTCAAACCGATTTACTGATTTCTTTGCCGCAAAATGCTGCAGGCTATCGAGTGCGCGCGTTTTACCCTCAATAACCTCATCCAATTTATCGTTTTAATCCATTAATGATTCAATTTTTACCTTACAGAAAGTAATTTATGGCCAGCTTGATCTGCGGCTCTATCGCCTACGACACCATCATGAACTTTGAAGGCAAATTTGCCGATCAAATCCTGCCAGAGCAGATTCACATCCTGAATGTGGCCTTTTTGGTACCCACCATGCGCCGTGAATTTGGTGGTTGTGCGGGCAATATTGCCTACAACCTCAAACTTTTGGGAGGCGACCCCATCATCATGGCTACCGTTGGCGGTGATGCAGCCCCATATATGGATCGTCTAAAGCAACTTCAAATCGATGCGAGTCATATTCGCCAAATCGATAAAGCATTTACAGCTCAAGCCATGATCACCACGGATCAAGCGAATAATCAAATTACCGCCTTTCATCCTGGGGCAATGGGTGAATCCCACCTGAACCAGGTTTCGGCAGTAGTGGCTGAGCGCAGCAAAAACTCCAAGGGAACCGCTAAATTTGGCATTGTTGCCCCCGATGGTCGCCAAGGGATGTGGGAGCACTGCCATCAATTGGCAGATGCCAATATTCCATTTATCTTCGACCCAGGCCAAGGCTTGCCAATGTTTAATGGCCCAGAACTTTTAGAGTTGATTGATATCGCAAGCTACTTGGCAGTAAATGACTATGAAGGCGAGATGCTTTCACAGCGAACTGGCTTAAGCCTTGCAAAAGTGGCTGAGCGAGTAAAGGCGCTGATTGTTACCAAGGGCGCCGAAGGCGCAGACATCTACGTAGACGGCAAATGCATAGCAATCCCACCGGTCCCAGCTGCAAAAGTAGTAGATCCAACCGGTTGTGGCGATGCATTCCGCGGTGGATTGCTGTTTGGGCTTGAAAATGGCATGGACTGGGAGGCTACCGGTCGTCTCGCCAGCCTTATGGGATCTATCAAGATTACCCATCAAGGACCACAAAATCACCAATTAAGCAAAGATCAGATCGCCAAGCAATTCAAAGACGCATTTGGCTTTAGCTTCTAGTTCGCACCCGGGCTAGCTTGCGCCAGGCCTAAATTCAATTCAGAAATAAAAAAAAGGGGTCTCGTGAGAGACCCCTTCTAGTAACATCCGTCTGATTAAGGACGTGTGCCAGTTGGGAAGGGCCAAGCAGCGGCAGGATTCAACGCACTAGTCGCTGGTGCAGCTTTCTTAGCCGCGGGCTTTTTTACAGCAGAGCCCGCTTTCTTCGCAGCAGGCTTACTTACTTTTTTTTTGCTACGCGTTTTTTAGCAGCAGGCTTCTTAGCAGCTACTTTTTTAGCAGCAGGCTTCTTAGCAGCTACTTTTTTAGCAGCAGGCTTCTTAGCAGCTACTTTTTTAGCAGCAGGCTTCTTAGCAGCTACTTTTTTAGCAGCAGGCTTCTTAGCAGCTACTTTTTTAGCAGCAGGTTTTTTCTTGGCAGTTGCCATAGTAATGCTCCTTCACGTGAGGATTAGTACAAACTACATTAAGAAGACCCGACCACTCATTTCCGCCTGGTTTTGCAACCAATTGGATCTGACGAGCGAGCCATTCATCGGCGCGCGGCTTGATACTAAGTGCTGCACGCTAATGAATCTTGGAAAAAAAGTCGTGGCCCCGAAGGACAACGACTTCTTAAATGTGCTGGAAAAAATAGAGGGAATAGCCCAGGCACCCTTGAGCAAGGGTTTTCGGATTTGAGTCTTGTTTTGCTGACTTCTTAAACTATCCAACCGTCTAATCTCCTATTTAGCCAGTTGCACGCTGTATTACTGCTTTACTACTCCCAACTCAGCGCACCACCGGTTTGATACTCAATAACGCGTGTCTCAAAAAAGTTTCGTTCTTTTTTCAGATCAATCATTTCTGACATCCATGGAAATGGATTCTCTTCATTTGGGAACATCGCGTCAAGTCCTATTTGCAAACATCTACGATTACAGATGTATCTTAGGTACCCTTTGAACATCGGAGCGTTCAATCCGAGCACTCCACGAGGCATCGTATCTTCGGCATAACGGTACTCTAATTCGACCGCTTTTTCGAAGATGGATTTGATCTCGTCTTTGAACGCGGAAGTCCATAACTGCGGGTTCTCCAGCTTGATTTGGTTAATTAAATCGATGCCGAAATTGCAGTGCATAGACTCGTCGCGAAGGATGTATTGATACTGCTCGGCAGCACCCGTCATTTTGTTTTGACGACCCATTGCAAGTATTTGCGTAAAACCAACATAAAAGAACAAACCTTCCATTACGCAAGCAAAAACAATCAGCGAACGGAGCAATGTTTGGTCAGCTTCTAAGGTGCCAGTCTTGAAATTTGGGTTGGTTAGTACATCAATGTATGGAATCAAGAACTCATCTTTAGCGCGAATTGACTCAATCTCGTTGTACGCATTGAAGATTTCGGACTGATCTAAGCCCAAAGATTCCACAATATATTGGTACGCGTGAGTATGAATAGCCTCCTCAAAAGCCTGACGTAATAGGTATTGGCGGCATTCTGGAGCGGTAATGTGGCGATAAGTACCCAAAACAATGTTGTTTGCAGCCAAAGAATCGGCTGTTGTGAAGAAACCGAGATTGCGCTTAATAATGCGACGCTCGTCTTCTGTTAGGCCATTTGGATCTTTCCAAAGCGCGATATCGCGGTTCATATTGATCTCTTGTGGCATCCAGTGATTTGCACAACCAGCCAAATACTTCTCCCAAGCCCACTTGTATTTGAATGGCACTAGCTGATTTACGTCAGTCTTGGCATTAATCACGCGCTTATCAGCAGCATTTACACGCAAAGATGCGCCGCCGGATAAATTGGCAGCCGCTACTGGTGTAGGTGCTGCGGTTTGTGGCGCGATTGCCACTTGATCTGGCTGTGGACGTTGTGGCTCCACTGCAACCGGCTGCGGTGCAAGACCAGCTTTCGCTAGTGCTGGAGCAACTTCCTCTTCCCAATTCAACATAACTCTCTCCTAATTATTCTATTTATGGCCAATAAGCGAATGGCTTATTGGCATGCTTCACATTCTTCGAAACCAGCGTCGCCTGGACGCATTGTGCAAACTGGACCATCGGCTTCAACTCCACCGGCTGCACCTGCAGCAGCTGCGTCGGTACCATTAACGCCACCACCACTAGACACTGAGTTCAACTGACCGCTAGCAACAGTTGATTTCTCAACGTGGGTTGCAGCCATTGTGCGGAGGTAATACGTTGTCTTCAGACCACGCAACCAAGCCAACTTGTAGGTGTCGTCCAATTTCTTGCCGGAAGCGCCACCCATATAGATGTTCAATGACTGAGCTTGGTCAATCCACTTCTGACGACGGGAAGCAGCCTCAACCAACCAGCTTGGCTCCACTTCAAACGCAGTCGCGTACAAATCACGCAAGTCTTGAGGAATGCGATCAATCTTGGACAACGTGCCGTCAAAGTATTTCAAATCGGCAATCATTACTTCATCCCAAAGGCCACGATCTTTCAAATCACGCACCAAGTACTCGTTTACCACCGTGAATTCGCCAGAAAGGTTAGATTTCACGAACAAGTTCTGGAATGTTGGCTCGATACAAGCAGATACGCCAATAATGTTAGAAATCGTTGCTGTTGGCGCAATAGCCACGCAATTGGAGTTACGCATGCCGTGTTGCTTAATGCGAGCACGCAATCCAGTCCAATCCATTGTGTATGAGCCGTCTACTTCCAAATAGCCGCCACGCTCAGCCGCTAAGAGAGCCACCACTGAATCCTGTGGGAGGATGCCGCGATCCCATAAAGAACCCTTATAGGTGCTGTAAACGCCACGCTCTTCAGCCAATTCGTTCGACGCTTGATATGCGTAGTAGCAAACTGCTTCCATTGAGGAGTCAGCAAACTTCACAGCCTCATCACTCGCGTAAGGAATACGCTGCATATGCAAGCAATCCTGGAAGCCCATGATGCCCATACCGACTGGGCGGTGCTTCAAGTTTGAATTACGCGCTTTAGCAACAGCGTAGTAGTTGATGTCGATAACGTTATCCAACATGCGCATTGCTGTACGAACAGTTCTTTGGAGCTTCTCGTGATCCAAAATCATCTTGCCATTGGCATCTGTAGTCATGTGAGCCGTTAAGTTCACGGAACCCAAGTTACAAACCGCAATTTCGTCCTCATTGGTGTTGAGGGTGATCTCAGTACATAAGTTAGACGAGTGAACTACGCCAATATGCTGCTGTGGGCTACGAATATTGCAAGGATCTTTGAAAGTAATCCATGGGTGACCAGTCTCAAACAACATGTCGAGCATCTTGCGCCACAACTGCTGCGCTGGAATTCTGCGGAATGGCTTCAATTCACCACGATCAGCCTTTTGTTCATAAGCAACATATGCCTCTTCAAAAGCTTTGCCAAACTTGTCATGCAAATCAGGGGTATTGGATGGTGAGAACAATGTCCATTCACCGTTTTCCATTACGCGCTTCATGAACAAGTCAGGAATCCAGTTGGAAGTGTTCATGTCATGAGTACGGCGACGATCATCGCCAGTGTTCTTACGCAATTCCAAGAACTCCTCAATATCTAAGTGCCATGTTTCCAAGTAGGCACAAACCGCACCCTTACGCTTACCGCCTTGGTTAACAGCAACTGCTGTGTCGTTCACTACTTTCAAGAAAGGAACAACACCTTGAGATTTACCGTTAGTGCCTTTGATATGACTTCCCAAAGCGCGAACGTTAGTCCAGTCGTTACCCAAGCCACCTGCAAACTTAGATAACAAAGCGTTTTCTTTCAATGCCTCATAGATGCCATCAAGGTCATCTTCAACTGTCGTCAAGTAGCAGCTTGAGAGCTGTGGACGTGTAGTTGCAGAGTTAAACAATGTTGGGGTGCTGGACATGAAATCAAATGTAGAGAGGATTTCATAGAACTCGATTGCGCGACGCTCACGATCCAACTCATTCAAAGACAAGCCCATAGCTACACGCATGAAGAAAGCCTGTGGCATTTCAATGCGACGGTCTTCAATGTGCAAGAAATAGCGGTCATACAAAGTTTGCAAGCCCAGGTAATTGAACTGCAGGTCACGGCTAGCGTTCAAAGCAGCGGCCAAGCGTGGCAAGTCGAATTCACGCATACGTGGATCCAATAACTCTGCAGAAATACCTTCATTGATGTACTTCGCAAAGTAAGTGCTGTACTCAGATTGCATGTCGCCTTGCAATACTTCTTTACCCAAGATTTCTTTACGAATCACGTGCATCAAGATACGCGCTGTCACCTGACTATAAGCAGGATCTTTTTCAATCAAAGTGCGGGAAGCCAAAATAGCAGAGTCATACACCTGCGCCATTGGCACGCCATCATACAAATTCTTGATGGTCTCTGTGATGATCGGAGTTGCATCAATGTGAGTACCCAAACCTTCGCATGCCGCTTCAATCACAGTGCGCAAAGCGGCCGTATCAAGCCACTTCTCAACACCGTTATCCGTTACCTTAATGCCGGACTCACCAGCCTGGCTTGCAGCTTGAGCATCTTGAGAAACTTCTTGCTGTGCTGCACGCTCTTGGTTGCGCTTTTCACGATAAAGAACATAAGCACGAGCAACGTTGTGCTCACCACTACGCATCAAGGCCAACTCAACCTGGTCTTGAATATCTTCAATATGGAAAGTTCCGCCATTTGGACGGCTGCGCAATAAAGCGTGCACAACAGAATGAGTCAATTGCTCAACTTGCTCACGAACGCGAGCAGAAGCGGCACCTTGACCACCATTAACAGCTAAAAATGCTTTTGTTACAGCAATCGCAATTTTAGATGGCTCAAAAGCCACAACGGAACCATTGCGGCGAATAATTTTGTAGTCAGACAATTGGGTTGCCTGGGTGCCACCAACACCACCAGCTACAAAGCCGGCGGAAGGGGCTTGATTTATTGCCCCCGTAGGACTCACTCCTGGGTTAATCGCACCAGAAGGTTGGCCTGCTGTCTGTGGGTTTGCGTATGTCATGTTGCTCCTGCGTCTATATATAGTTATTTGGACAAAATATCGTTAAAAAACAATGGGATATTGCGGAAATCAAACACTACATCTAGTGTTCTGAAGCGCGTTAAGCACTAAGTATAGGGAAATATTGCTTATTTGGTAAGGTGTTTCTGACAAATATTTATAAGTATTTTTACTAAGTTTTCCACCAATTTAGGGGTTATTTTGGTGCGGAATTTTTAGCCCTTTTTAGGCAAAGGCTGTAAAAGTAAGCGTACGATCACAGACAAAAAATAGATTATCTAGAAATGAGTCCGAAGGGTAATTTTTCAGGAGCGACTGCTGTCTCTTTTTGGAACTTTTTCCAGTCAAAATAAATTCCAGGATCCGTTTTCCGACCGGGGGCAATATCACTATGTCCAGAAAACTGCACATTTGGATAGGCCTCGACCAATTTTTCAACCAACTTGGTAAGAGTTTGATACTGAGCTTCCTCAAATGGAGTATCGCCATCACCCTCTAACTCAACACCAATTGAGAAGTCATTGCACTTCTCTCTCCCCAAAAATGAAGAAATGCCAGCATGCCAAGCCTTATTTTGAGTGGCTACAAATTGCACCAACTCGCCCGAGCGTGTAATTAAAAAATGACTTGATACTTTTTGATCGGCAATTTCTGCAAAATAAGGATGCCCATTGGGGTCGAGCTTATTTTGGAAAAAATCAACGATATATTGACTGGAACTTTGATTTCTAAATTCGCTAGGCGGAAGACTAATGTGATGAATCACCACTAAGTCTGGCTGAAGATTTTCTGGTCTGACATCTTGATTCGGTGAAACTCGCCATTTGGCAAATCCAATCCAACCTTCCCCATCTAACGCATTGATATGTTCTCGAGAACAATAAAACCGATCGTCATGAGTAATGGCATCGGTTTTAGGCAAATGCACTTTGCAGCATTGGCATTGGACCATCACCTCAGGTTCAATGGCCTTACGAGTCTTATCGGAATTCGCTTTAGAGGTATTTTGCTGATCGAAGTTTGCCTGTTTTTTTCCTTTAATCCAAAGGTAAAAAAGGCCTGCGCCTGCAATTAAAAGAAGCCACTTAATCAAGAATTATGTCCGCTGAAGAATTACTTCCACCACAAAGCGGCTACCAACATACGCTAGCAAAAGCGCTGTGTATGCGCTTAATACCCAACGTATTGCCGTTCTGCCACGCAGACCAACTCTCCAGCGCGCTATCAGTAGGCCGACGAATAAAAACCAAGAGACCAAAGCAAAAATAGTCTTGTGGTCAAACACTAGCGGTTTACCAAAGAGCGTTTGCGAAAACAACAGGCCAGAAAAAACTGTCAGGCTGAGCAGCGCAAATCCAACGTACAGCAAGTTAAATAACAAGCTTTCCATTGTCATTAGTGGAGGCAAATCCTCCAACCAATGTGTGGCTCGACTATTGGGCACGATGGCCAAGCGACGATGCAGGGCTCGATCTTGAATACTCATCAACATGGCGTGCATTGCCGCCAAACTGAGTAGCCCCACTGAAACTGTTGCAACAACAAAGTGCCCCTTAAACCAGGGATCCGAAACTGCCTTAGGTGAAAGCAATGTTCCAGGGAAAAGACATGGCAATAAGGAGCAGATTAAAGCGAATACCAAGGCCATCCAGCGCAGGCTTGAGATGGGTAAAAACCACGACTGAAACCAATAAAAAGCTAAACCAACCCAAGCAATCAAGGACAAATCCTGAGCAAAGCCAAAAACAAAGCCCTCAGGCGTAAAAACAGAGTCATGCAATTGAATTCCGTGGACGACCAAAATCCCAAAAATAGCCCCTTGAATCAAGGTAGTAGAGAGCGAAGACTCCAAGCCCTCTTTGGGTCTCAGGCTCAAAATGAGCAAAAGAGCTAAATAAAGTGCCGATGGAAGCCATCCATAACTTGAGTAACCTAAAATATCCATCTGGAAAGTCTAATCGATAAATGCTAGAAAACCTCACCGACCGTCTATCTCGCGTTGTTAAAACAATGCGGGGCCAAGCCCGCCTCACTGAAGCCAATACCGCAGAAATGTTGCGGGAGATCCGTTTGGCCCTACTAGAAGCTGACGTAGCGCTTCCGGTTGTGAAGTCTTTACTCGAACAAATTAAATTTAAGGCACTTGGAGAAGAGGTTGTTGGCAGCCTCAGCCCTGGTCAGGCACTAGTTGGCGTGGTGCAACGAGAACTTGCCCAAGTAATGACGGGCGATACCAATCAAAGCGGCGAGCTCAATTTAGCCACCCAACCACCTGCGGTTATCTTGATGGCTGGCTTGCAAGGCGCCGGTAAAACTACCTCTGTAGGCAAGCTTGCCAAGTGGCTGCAAGAAAAAAAGAAAAAGAAAGTACTGACTGTTTCTTGTGACGTATATCGTCCTGCCGCTATCGAGCAATTAGAAACCGTCACGAAACAAGTTGGCGCTGAATTTTTCCCAAGCAACATTAATCAAAAGCCGAATGACATTGCGCCTGCGGCACTCGACTGGGCGCGTCGCCACTACTTTGATGTTGTTCTAGTCGATACGGCAGGTCGTTTAGGCATTGATGAAGCGCTCATGCAAGAAATTAAAACTTTGCATGCAAGCCTAAACCCAATTGAAACCTTATTCGTGGTCGACGCCATGCTTGGCCAAGATGCAGTTAATACCGCTAAGGCCTTCCACGAAGCGCTGCCATTAACCGGCGTGATTCTCACCAAGTTAGATGGCGACTCGCGTGGTGGCGCTGCATTATCAGTTCGCCAAGTTACCGGTGTACCACTCAAATTTATCGGCGTGGCCGAAAAGATGGATGGCCTGGAAGCATTTGATGCTGAGCGTATGGCCAATCGCATCCTGGGTATGGGCGATATTCTTGCTCTGGTTGAACAAGCCCAGCAACATGTGGATGTTGCCAAAGCAGAAAAATTAGCTAACAAGATTTCTAAAGGTGGATTTGATCTTGAAGATTTTCGCGATCAACTTATGCAGATGCAGAAGATGGGTGGAATGGCCAGCTTGATGGATAAGCTGCCAAGTCAAGTAGCTCAAGCAGCATCGAAAACCAATCTCAGCAATGCAGATAAGCAAACGACACGTATGCGCGGAATTATTGACAGCATGACGCCTCGCGAGCGCACCAAACCTGAATTGCTGAAGGCTAGTCGCAAACGTCGAATTGCTGCTGGCGCTGGCGTGGAAGTACAGGAAGTCAATCACCTACTTGCTCAATTTGAGCAAATGCAAACCATGATGAAGCAATTCAAGGGTGGGAAAATGGCGCGCACGATGGCCACCATGGCTGCCAAAGGAGCCGCCAAGGGTATTGGCGGACTCTTTAAAAAATAATTAACCGCCTAATTGCTTGGCTGCTTGAACTGCGGCAATCACTTTTGCTTTGATATCACTAAGCAGAATGTTCTGAGACTCGGCATCAGTGCGGCCCTTAAACTCCACCTGCGAATCTGCTAACCCGCGATCACCAATCACTACGCGGAATGGCGCACCAATGAGTTCCCAGTCAGCAAACATAGCTCCCGGACGCTCATTGCGATCATCCAAAATCACATCGATGCCAGCAGCTTTGAGCTCGTCATGCAACTGATCGCATGCAGCCTTAACTGCTTCTGACTTTTCATACCCCATAGGACAAATCACCACCTCAAACGGCGCCATGGAGATAGGCCAAATAATGCCTTTCTCATCATGGCCCTGCTCGATTGCAGCGCCCAGCAAACGCGTAACACCGATACCGTAGCAACCCATCACCATCGGTTGTGCTTTGCCTTGCTGATCCAGATAAGTACAGCCCATCGCCTCTGAATAGCGTGTGCCCAATTGAAATACGTGACCAACTTCAATACCGCGGCAAATATCAACCACCCCTTTACCATCCGGTGAAGGGTCGCCAATTACCGCATTGCGAATATCCAAAACCAATGGCTCAGGTAAATCACGGCCCCAGTTCACACCAGTTAAGTGATGACCAGCATCGTTTGCACCACAAACAAGATCTGCCATATTGGCAACAGTACGATCAGCAACCACAGTTACATCGGCGCCAATACCAACAGGACCTAGGTAACCCGCAGGTGCATTACAGGCTTGCTTGATTTCTGTTTCAGTAGCAAAACGAGATTCGGCCATGCCCGGGATTTTGCTAGCCTTAACTTCGTTCAATTCGTGATCGCCACGTACCAACAACATAAAAAGTTTGGCTGGTCCATCTTCTTGATCAGCCGCAAACAATAAAGACTTAACAGTGGATTCAAGCGGGATATTTAAAAACTTAGCAACATCCGCGCAGTTGGTTTTTTCTGGGGTTGGCACCTTGGTCATTGCAGCGGATGCTGCAGCACGAGTATCGATCAAGGCCAATGATTCTGCGGCTTCTAGGTTAGCCGCGTAATCTGAGCTTGGGCAATACACAATGGCATCTTCGCCGGTATCCGCAATTACATGAAACTCCTGACTACCGGAACCGCCAATAGCGCCGTTGTCCGCAGTCACAGCGCGGAACTGAAGTCCCATACGCTTAAAGATGCGTGTGTAAGCGTCAAACATAATTTGATAGGACTTCTTCAGACCCTCAGCATCACGATCAAATGAATAAGCATCTTTCATGCTGAACTCACGACCACGCATGATGCCAAAACGAGGACGACGCTCATCACGGAACTTCGTTTGAATTTGATAAAAGTTGACTGGCAACTGTTTGTAACTCTTAATCTCATTGCGAGCTAAATCTGTTACGACTTCTTCAGAAGTAGGCTGAATCAAAAAATCGCGATCATGGCGATCTTTGATACGCAGCAGCTCAGGACCCATCTTTTCCCAACGGCCAGTTTCTTGCCACAATTCAGCAGGCTGAATCATCGGCATTAGCAATTCAATAGCACCAGCACAATTCATTTCTTCGCGGATGATGTTTTCCACCTTGCGAATGACTTTCAAACCCAGGGGCAAATAGTTATAAACGCCAGCGCTGAGCTTGCGAATTAAACCAGCGCGCACCATGAGTTTGTGCGAAACCACCTCAGCGTCGGAGGGGGCTTCTTTTAGCGTGGCGAGAAATGATTGTGATGCTTTCATGTATGGATATAATCAAATCATTGATTTTAAAGGATTTGAGGCACGATCATGCTTGACCGTGAAGGGTATCGCCCCAATGTCGGCATTGTCCTCCTCAACAGCCGTAACGAGGTTTTCTGGGGAAAACGCGTCGGGCAGCATTCGTGGCAGTTCCCACAGGGTGGGATTCAGCATGGTGAAAGCCCTGAACAGGCTATGTACCGCGAATTGCAAGAGGAGGTTGGCTTACTGCCGGAGCATGTCCAGATTATTGGACGCACCAGGGATTGGCTTCGCTACGACGTCCCTGAGGAATACCTGCGCCGTCAAAACTCCACCCGCGTCCATCGTGCAGCTTATCGAGGACAAAAACAAATTTGGTTTTTATTACGCCTAGTGGGTCTGGATAGTGATATTCAACTGCGCGCCTCTGAGCACCCTGAGTTTGATGCTTGGCGCTGGGTTCCATTCTGGATTCAGTTGGATGCCGTAATCGGATTTAAACGTGAGGTCTATCAATTGGCTCTATCTGAGCTAGCACGCTACCTCACTCGCGGCATACGCATGCAACAACTGGCATGGGGCTCGCCACTTGATCTATTCCAGTCTTTTTATGCTGGCAATGAAGATACCCATAAATCTTCTGAAAAATCGGATAAAGAAAATGAATAATGCTTTGCGAAAAGTTAGCCTCTATGCAAGCTGCCTCAGTCTTATTGGCGCCCTGTATGGCTGTGCCGGAGACCCATTACAAAGTGGCCTTGACCCATTCGCACCCATGGTGTTTAAAGAGGGTGTAACCACAATGCCCTTAAATCCACCCACAGGCATCGCTTGTTCCCTTCTATGTTTCTCAGCGCACTATTTTTAAGTTTGCCGTAGATACGAATTCAATTCAGATTGGAGCAGATAGTGTTACACGCTATATCGTGGTCATTACCAACCCCAGCGGAGGCCAACAAACTCAATACGAAGGTATTTGTTGTGACTCTTTCCAATGGCGCCTTTATGGAACCCTTGAAAATAATTCCTGGAAAGAAAACCCACTATCTAGCTGGCGAGCAATCCAAAGCGATATAGCGAATCGCTATCAAGCAGCTTTAGCGCAAGGGGCTTTTTGTAACTTCAACAACCAAGAAAAGAGCATCAGAGCGATACTCCAGTCACTCAATCCAAAAGAGTTTAATGGCGGCACAAAACCAACCAACTCTTTTGGTGAAATGAATTAAGAATTAATTTTGAGCTGGCGCCAAATAGGTGCCAAGTTTCTCGCCAGCCATCAGGCGAGTCAGAACATTGGGTTCGCGCCCTGAAGCAATTACTGTCGCTGTACCTGTTTTCACTGCAACCTTAGCAGCCAAGACTTTAGTCAGCATTCCGCCCTTACTCATTTCGCTAGCAGCTCCGCCAGCCATTTTTTCTAAAGCAGGGTCACCTGCAATTGCTTCAGTTAAGAGTGTTGCATCAGGATTTTGACGTGGGTCAGCCGTAAACAAACCGCCCTGATCGGTCAGAATAATTAACAAGTCCGCCTGAATTAAATTACTCACTAGAGCTGCGAGACTATCGTTATCACCAAATTTGATTTCGTCGGTAACAACCGTATCGTTCTCATTAATAATTGGGACAACGCCCAGCTTTAATAAGGTATCCAGAGTAGCCTTCGCATTGGCATTACGCTCAGCGTTTGCCAAGTCAGCATTGGTCAATAAGATCTGTGCGCTACGCAAATTAAAGCGCGCAAAACAGCTTTCATAAACCTGCACTAAACCCATTTGCCCTACTGCAGCTGCAGCCTGTAGCTGATGGATCTCTTGTGGACGCTTAGCCCAACCTAAACGTTGCATGCCTTCAGCAATCGCTCCAGAACTTACCATCAAAACTTCATGGCCAGCTTTTAATAACTCTGCCATTTGCGCTGCCCACATTGCAATCGCAGCATGATCCAAGCCTTCACCATTATTGGTTACAAGGCTAGAGCCCACTTTGACAACAATCCGTTTAGTTTTTTTGGCGTTCATAACAGCAGAAAATATTAAACAAGTAATTTAATCGGGAGTTTTATCTTGAGCCTGGTCTTGATAGCGCGGATCCTGAGCGCGTTCCTCAGCATCATCGCGATCACGACGCACAGAATCCAAATAATCCTGCAATGAATAACAAAGCTTGTCGCAACCCAGGCCCGTCAAAGCGGAGATCTCAAAAACTGGACCCTTCCACTTAAATTTTTTCACAAAGTCAGCAACAGCTTTTTGACGATCCTCTTCAGGAATCATATCGACCTTGTTCAAAACTAACCACCGTGGTTTTTCTACTAAAGCTTCATCGTATTTACGCAGCTCATTCACAATCGCATTAGCATCAGCCACTGGGTCCACATTCTCATCAAATGGTGCAATATCTACCAGATGCAAAAGCACGCCAGTGCGCTGTAAATGGCGCAAGAAGCGATGGCCTAAGCCAGCACCTTCCGCAGCACCTTCAATCAAGCCAGGGATATCGGCAATTACAAAGCTGCGCTCATTGCCTACGCGCACCACACCCAAATTAGGATGAAGCGTTGTAAATGGATAGTCAGCAATCTTTGGACGAGCATTTGAAACCGCAGTGATCAAAGTGGACTTGCCAGCATTAGGCATGCCCAACAAGCCAACATCAGCCAACACTTTTAATTCCAGCTTTAGTTTGCGACGCTCACCAGGTTTGCCGTTTGTCTTTTGACGTGGCGCTCTATTGGTGCTGCTCTTAAAGTGAATATTTCCCCAGCCACCAACACCGCCCTGCGCCAAACAAAGACGCTCGCCATGCGTCGTTAAGTCAGCAATTGGCTCACCAGTTTCGTAATCAGAAATAATGGTGCCCACTGGCATGCGCAATTCAATATCATCACCAGCGCGACCATAGCAGTCAGCACCACGCCCTGGCTCACCATTTTTAGCGGTGTGTGTTTTGGCGTAGCGATAGTCGATCAAGGTATTGATGTTGCGATCAGCTGTCGCCCATACGCTTCCGCCCTTGCCGCCATCGCCGCCATCAGGGCCGCCAAATTCAATAAACTTTTCGCGGCGCATAGAGGCGCTTCCGGCGCCACCTTGGCCGGCAATCACTTCAATACGTGCTTCGTCTATAAATTTCATAAATAAAAAAGGCCTCGCTTAGCGAGGCCTGTTCCTAAGAGTTAAATTCGGAATTAATCTGAATCAAACGTGTCTCAGTCAGGCGCCTTATGAACGAGGCAAGATTGAAACTTGGGCCTTCTTCAAAGCACCCTTAACGCCGAATTCCACTTGTCCGTCAATTAAGGCAAACAAAGTGTGATCTTTACCAATACCAACGTTAGCACCTGGATGAACACGTGTGCCACGTTGACGAATGATGATGCTGCCAGCATTAATGCGCTCGCCGCCAAATACCTTAACGCCTAAGCGTTTCGATTCTGAGTCGCGGCCATTTCGTGTTGAGCCGCCGCCTTTTTTCTGTGCCATATCTTTCTCCTACTCTGGAATTAGGCTTTAATCGTATTGATCAAAATTTCAGTGAAATTTTGACGATGGCCTTGTTGCTTTTGATAATGCTTGCGACGGCGCATCTTAAAGATTGTCACTTTATCGTGACGTCCTTGGGAGACGACAGTGGCCATCACGGCTGCACCATTAACCAATGGATCACCTAACTTCAGTGATGCGCCTTCGCCAACGGCGAGGACCTGGTCAAGAGTGATTTCGCTGCCGATTTCCGCTGGTATCTGTTCTATTTTCAATTTTTCGCCTGCAGCAACTTTATACTGTTTGCCACCGGTTTTTATGACCGCGTACATGGTTTGAAACCTCAAATTAATATCTACATTTAAGCTAATTCACCCTGGACCAGCTAAGCCCACTATTATATCTTGCATGACGAGCACTGTCAAAACCAATGACTTAAGCCAGATCCTGACCCCAATTGCCTTAGATTTCAAGGCCTTAGATGAGGTTATTCGCCAGCGTTTAGCCTCAAAAGTCGCCTTAATTGACCAAATTTCCACATATATCATCCAGGCGGGTGGGAAACGGGTTAGACCAGCCCTACTCATGCTGGTAGCCAAGGCCCTAGCCAATGGTAAAGACACCCCTCATACCCTGGAAATGGCTGCGGTTGTCGAATTTATCCATACCGCCACCCTGCTTCACGACGATGTTGTGGATGAATCCACCCTCAGAAGGGGTCGAGAAACAGCCAATGCAGCTTTTGGCAATGCGGCCAGCGTCCTGGTTGGAGACTTCCTGTACTCCAGGGCGTTTCAGATGATGGTGGGTCCTGATGACCTTCGCGTCATGCAAATTCTGTCGGATGCCACCAACACCATCGCCGAAGGTGAAGTTTTGCAGCTTCTCAATATGAATGACCCAGAAGTAGATGAAGCAAGTTACCTCCAAGTCATTCGCTACAAAACCGCCAAATTATTCGAAGCTTCAACGGAGCTTGGCGCAATCTTGGCCAACGCCTCAGATACTCAGCGCGAACAAGCTGCAGCATTCGGCCGTCATATTGGCACTGCATTTCAGCTCATGGACGACCTCTTGGACTACACAGCCAATGCCGCCCAGATAGGAAAAAATGCTGGGGATGATTTGCGCGAAGGCAAGCCTACGCTACCGCTAATTTACTTATTAGAAATTGGCAGTAACGAAGAGCGATTATTAGTTCGTGCCGCCATCGAACAAAATCAAGATCTACCCGATGATGTGTTTGCACAAATTCTGAGTGCCGTACAAAGTTCAGGCGCACTCGATTACACGCAAGCAGCAGCCAAACGCGAAGCGGATCTCGCGCTGGAATGCCTGACAAGCTTCCCCGCCAACGAGGCTAGCGCTGCACTACATGCTCTTTGCGAATATTCACTCGCAAGACAAACTTAACCCCCTACGCTTTTTAGCCTAAGCTCGCGCGCAGTAATCCTGGCATTCTCGGCCTCTTCTCGCAAGTGAGCAATCTCTTGCGAAGACAATCTTTCCAAATTGGAATAATCTAATTTCCACGCTGGATCAGCGGACCACACCATGGGCGACTGAACTGTTGTGCGTGCTGCAGGAGCAGATTCCATCAGGCTAAGAGCTAAGTCCATAGTCACATCCTGGGACCTCGCATCATAGGGTTTTGCAGCGGCATTTCCCAAGGGAAAATCGCTAAACAAAAATCTTGGGACACCGCAATACTCCACAATATCTTTAGCAGCACCCATGACTACTGTGGGTATACCTGCTGCCTCTAGGTAACGCGCTAATAAGCTCTGGCTTTTGATGACAAATTGGGCAATTGGGAATCAACACAGCAACATCCACTTTGTCCACTTTCAGCATTTCCAAAATAATTGGCGCATCTATTTCTAGAGTGTGTCGCTGACTGCGATTGGTGGGCAGACCGTAAAAATGTGGGGATAGCGCCTGGATTCTTCCTGAACTGAGCGCTCGTTTTGCTGCCGCTAACGGAAACCAGCAGTTGCTGTCTTCCATGTTGGCATTTTTTCGATCAACGCCCACATGGGCAATGCGCAGATCGACCTCATCAATCACGCGCTTCAGATACGGCTGATAAAACTTCGCTGCTGCGTTGTAAGGCGCGCCAGGGCCTTGGGGACCCTTATCGGCATCATAGGGAACTGCGGTAGTAATAAGTGCCAGGACAGATTGATTTAAAGGTTTTGCAAGCGGAGTAAACGGTACATCAATGAAGTGTGCCCAGACATATGGATTGTCGTACCCCAAGCCTAGGTAGTAATTGCGCGTGCGCTCAATGTAGCGAATTGGCTGGTCCAATTCTGGTGCAAAGATAAGTTCAGAAGTCTGAGACATCAACACATCCCTGTAAGATATTGCATATCAAATATTAAACTTCACAGGAGCTCATTATGGCTCAATGGCTTAGATTTCAACACCAAGGAAAAAGTGGTTTAGGACAAGTACAAGGTGACCAAATCGCAGTGTATGAAGGTGATTTATTCAATGGACCTAAAACAACTGGTCAAACCCTGAATTTGGCAGACGTCGTCATTGATATTCCCTGTACACCATCCAAAATGGTTGCTATGGTGGATAACTTCCATGCGCTGGTTACCAAGCTTGAGCATGCGGTACCTGCAGAGCCTTTGTACTTTCTCAAAGGCAACAACTCTTTTCTTGCGGCCAATCAAGTCATTCGTACGCCAAAGTCTTATTCAGGCAAAGTGGTTTATGAAGGCGAATTGGGAATTGTGATCGGTAAACGCTGTCATGAAGTGGATGAAGCGGAAGCTGCTAAAGCCATTTTTGGCTACACCTGCATTAACGACGTCACTGCGATCGAGATTCTCAATCGTGACCCTGGTTATGCGCAGTGGACCCGCTCCAAGAGCTTTAATACCTTTGGTGTATTTGGTCCGTACATCACCACTGATGTTGATCCGAGTAAGCTCACCATCAAAACCATCCTCAATGATCAAGAGCGTCAAAACTATCCTGTTGCCGATATGATCTTTTCGCCGGCCAAACTAGTGAGTATGATTTCTCAAGACGTGCCTTTAGAGGCTGGTGACATTATCGCCTGCGGCACTTCAGTGGGCGTTGGCTCAATGAAGCCTAGCAGCAATGTGAGCATCATCATTGATGGGGTTGGTCGCTTAGATAATCGCTTCGAATAAGTCGCCCCCCATTAAAGCAAAAACCCTTGCTATGTTGAGTAGCAAGGGTTTTTTATTGCGCGTAAATCTGTAAAGCTAAATACCGTATTACTTAGTAGCCACTGACTGATGGCAATGCTAAGCTACCTTTAGAGGCCTGAACGTTTTCATCCAGGTATTTTGTCAAAGCAAATACAGTGTTTAAGCAAGGTGTTGGAGTTTGAGTGATTTTGCCAAGCTCAATAACCGAACCCAACAATGCATCGATCTCTAAGCTACGGCCAGCTTCCAAGTCTTGCAACATCGATGTTTTATGCTTGCCCACTTTTTCAGCGCCAGCGATACGACGCTCAATATCCACGCGGAAAGTAACACCCAACTTCTCGGCAATCGTCTGAGCTTCAGCCATCATGTTGCGCGCTAATTCTTTCGTCAATGGATATTGGCAAATACCTTCTAAGGTGCCATGCGTCAATGAGCTGATTGGGTTGAAAGTCATATTGCCCCAAAGCTTGAGCCAGATTTCTGAGCGGATGTCATCCAGAATTGGTGACTTAAATCCAGCCGCACCCATCATTTCAGACATCTTCTGAATGCGCTCAGTTGTCTTGCCATCGAGCTCGCCCAACGGGAAGCGATTGCCCTCAACGTGACGAATCACGCCAGGTGCTTGGGTAAAGGTTGCTGGATACACCACGCAACCAATAATGTTGTTTGGGTTGATTGTATTCTTAGCAACGCCACCCGCATCTACTGTTTCCACGGAGTGATCTTGGTACTCGCCGCCCAGCTTTTGGAAATACCACCAAGGAATACCGTTTTGCATTGGGATCAAAATCGTTTCTGGGCCCATGATCGCAGCCAGGTCCTCAATGATCGACTCAACTTGATGCGCCTTTACCGCCAGAATCACTACATCCGGAGTTTCAGCATCACGAATTTTTTCTACTGCTTTTACTTGCGCCACCAATGGCTCAGGTTGATCGTCCATGATCAACGCCAAGCCACGCTCTTTGATCGCCGCCAAAGTAGCGCCACGCGCTACAACAGTGACATCATTGCCTGCCCTTGCCAACATAACAGCCAGATAGCCGCCAATTGCACCACCTCCGCCAATGACACAGATTTTCATAGGAGCTCCATAAGAACTAAAAATTTTGAATTACTTGTATTTTAATTGGATTTTTGCGCTGCAGCAATTATGGTTGCTTAAATTTTAAGCAGCTTTTTCTTTAAACAGCTTTCAAAGCATCCTTAGGTACTAGGCTGCCCAAAATCATCCCTGCAATGCAGGCAAATAAGCCTGCTAGCTGGGGCGGCAATATGGCGTTAGGGGCAAGGATCTCGCAACTAATCCAGATGGTCAGACCCCCACTACCGCAAGGAGGCCGCCCAATGAATTTGCTTTAGACCAATACACCCCAAAAGCCAGGGGAACGAAAGCGGCAACCAAAGTTACCTTGTATGCGCTCTCAACCATTTTAAAAATTGAGAGCTCAGAATTCACTGCAAAAAATGTCGTTACAACCGCAAAACACAAAACAGTAATGCGCATAATTTTCAGCAGATCGTGATCTGAAAGATGTTTAAAAAAACCTCTCACAATGTTTTCTGCGAACGTGACCGATGGGGCTAGCAAAGTTGCGCTCGCACAACTCTTAATTGCTGACAGCAAGGCGCCAAAAAACATCACTTGAGCAATGATGGGAGCGTGGTTGAGAACCAACTTTGGCAAAATCATTTGCGGATCTGCATCAAGATATTGCTTTGCTAAATCAGGGCTAATCAAAGTGGCGGAGTAAGCTAAATACATCGGCACAAAAGCAAAAATGAAATACAACACACCGCCCAAAATGGCAGCTTGAACCGCAATGTTCACGTTCTTGGATGAAGTGATCCGCCGGAATACATCTTGCTGGGGTATGGACCCCAACATCATGGTGCAAAGCGCAGCGACAAATCCCAAGATGGAGGCAAGATTCATATCCGGCCAGAAGTTACTGAACTGGCCGGCTGCAGCCGCATGCTCAAGCACCACACCGATGCCACCAGTCTGCACAGTCATCTCACCACCGATCGATATACAACATACCGATCACAATAATGATCATCTGAATAAAGTCGGTAATCGCAACTGACCACATGCCGCCAAACAGGGTGTAGATCAATACGCTACCAGCGCCAATCAACATGCCACCAGTCTGAGAAATGCTACCTTCTGAAACTACGTTAAACACCAACCCTAAAGCCTTAATTTGCGCAGCAACCCAACCAAGATAAGAAACCACAATACAAAGAGTCACTAAAACCTCAACAGTGCGGCCATATTTTTCTCGGAAAAAGTCACCGATTGTGAGCATGCGGCGGTTATATAAATGACGCGCAAAAAATAAGCCCACCAATATTAGACACATCGAAGATCCAAATGGGTCTGACACAACACCCCCTAAACCCTCTTTCAGAAAAGTTGCCGGAATACCCAAAACAGTTTCTGAGCCAAACCAGGTGGCAAATACAGCTGCGGTAACGATCGGCAACGGCAGGCTATGTCCAGCGGCAGCAAAGTCAGCGGTATTTTTTACGCGCAGGGCAGCCCACAGGCCAATGCCTACAGATATAACCCAGTAAATAATGACGCTCCAAATGAGCACGCCTGATTTCTCCCAAAGTTCTCCCAAAGGAATTTGGTGAAATTATATGACCTTGGCACTTTTCTCAGTATGGTTAAAAGTGCCAATTTGGAGCGTCATGGTCTGACATAATCCAAGGGTGGAATCCTCATCAAATAACCCAAGCACTGATCTGGCCTATCAAAAGGCTATTTTGGGTTCGGTATCGCGCACCTTTGCATTGACCATTCCACTTTTACCGCCAGCTATTGAGAAAGTAGTAGGCAACGCTTACTTGCTTTGTCGAATTGTCGACACGATTGAAGACGCTGCAGACCTCAGCCCGCAAGTCAAACAAAACCTCTCAGCTTTGTTTTTACAAGCGGTACTTGAAAAAGCCCCGGTCAGCTCTTTTGTGGGGCCTTGCCTTGATGCCCTTAAAAATTATGGCAATCAAGATGAGTTGGACCTGATTGCCCACACCCCTACTGTATTGCGCATCCTGCATACGTGCAGCAGCGCTGATCAACAAGCAGTCAGTCGCTGTGTATCCATCATGTCTGAAGGTATGTCTCACTTTCATGGCAAACAAACCAAAGAGGGCCTTAAAGATCTTCCCGAATTTGAAGAGTATTGCTATGTGGTTGCGGGTGTTGTCGGGGAATTATTAACTACCATCTTTAGCAATCACTCGGCAGCCTTTGCCAAGCAAGTCCAAAATCGAGAAGCTCTAGCCATCGCCTTTGGTCAAGCGCTACAGATGACTAATATTCTGAAAGACTCACCGGAAGATAGGGCGCGCGGCGTCTCTTGGAAGCCGGCCCATATTAACCAAACACAACTACTCAATATTGCCTATCAAAAACTTCAAGATTCTCTTGAGTACATCCTATTAATTCCTAAAACAGAGTTAGGCATGAGGCGCTCTTGCTTCTTGGCATTTGGCTTAGCAGTGATGACGCTTTCAAAGATTGCTGAGCGAACCCAATTTAGCCATAAAGACGAGGTGAAACTTTCTCGCAGCACAGTCATGGTTTTTTATAGCTTCACCAAAGTCGCAGTAATGAGTGATGCGTTGATGAAAGGATTCTTTTACGTATTTTCGGGCGCCCTCAAAAAATAACTTGGGCCTCTAAATTGCGCCTTCATGCTTCAAGAGCCAAATCTTAATTTGACGATGCAACCCTGGTGAGTTTTGTTTCATAAAACCACCAATGCCTTGTGCAGCAACAACACGATGACAAGGCGCGATAAGTGGATAAGGGTTGGCGCCGCATGCCGTCCCCACCGCGCGCGGCCCGCTTTTAATCTTCTTAGCAAGCTCTCCATAGGTTGAAGTACTCCCAACTGGAATTTTCTGAATTTGACTCCAAACCTTTTGCTGATGAGTCGTGCCCGCTGGCTTTAGCGGCAAATCAAATTGATACTTGGGGTTCTTAAAATAGGCCTGACATTGTTTTGCCACATCCTTAGCTAATTGGTTTTGAGGGGCAATTAATGGGGTTGAGGTCGGCAAGTAATCAATTTTAGATAGCATCAAACTAGCATCCACCATCTCAGTCAATATTCCTAAGCGCCCAAATGGAGCCTCAATCACACAGTGCTGAGCGCCATCAACGGAAGAGGATTTTTGAGAAGCTGCCATAGATGGGTAATTCTCACACAAATAAACAACTGTGATGACGCCTATTTCTATCCCAGCTATAGCTACTGAAATGGCACTTTGCTATATTGACTCATCCTTACTTTTTGCAGGCAGCCTCCATGGACACCTTTTTTGATGATTGGCCCTTTATTGCACAGGTTGCCCTAGTCATCTTTTTGCTCGCACTTTCTGGCTTTTTTTCCATGGCCGAAACGAGCATGCTCTCTTCTAATCGCCATCGCCTACGTGCAATGGCCAAGGGCGGCAATTCAGGCGCAGCATTGGCTGAAAGATTATTAAAACGAATTGACTCGCTTTTGTCAGTTCTGCTGATATCAAATAACCTGATTAATGCCGTATTGCCCATTTTGGTAACAGGTATTGCACTACATATCTTTGGCGATAGCGGCCTAGTGCTGTCAATTGCTACATTGGTTGTAGCGCTTCTCATCATCTTTAGCGAAATCACACCGAAAGTCATTGGTGCAGCCTTCCCTGAAAAGATTGCCGCTCGAGTTGGCTGGCTGATTTTGCCTTTGACGTTTTTACTAAAGCCTTTGTTGTGGTTTATTAATAGCTTTGTTTCTGGCCTCATGAAAGTATCCGGACTACAGTCTTCAGCGGATAGCAGAGCAATGAGCAAAGAAGAATTACGCAGCCTTGTGCTTGAATCCAATCGCTTCGTCTCCAATCATCAGCGCAATATTTTGCTTAATCTATTTAACCTGGAAAACATTACCGTTGATGATGTGATGACTCCAAGATCAAAGATTGAAGTCCTGGATCTCTCCAGACCTATTGATGAAGTTGTCCAGCAACTAGAAACCTGTTATCACAATAAGCTACCTGTACGCGATGGAGATTCGGAGCGTATTGTGGGCATTTTGTCGGTTAAAAAGGCATTATCTCTGCTTGGTGATACCGACTTAAAACACGAAGACTTTAGGTCGTTAGTGAATGAACCGTACTTCATCCCTAGCGGCACGCCCGTTCTACAGCAGATGCAATTCTTTCAAGATAACCAGCAGCGCTTAAGTCTGGTTGTAAATGAGTATGGCGAAGTTCTTGGGCTGGTGACTTTTGAAGATATTATGGAAGAGCTGATTGGCGAGTTCACCACATCCTTCTCTAATCTTTCTACTGACCCACACTGGCTGACAGATGGGACTTATCTTGCGAGCGGTGGTGCATCTTTGCGAGATCTCAACCGCTTACTCAATCTGAACTTACCTCTAGATGGACCTCGCACTCTGAATGGCCTCATTCTCGAAAAGCTAGAGGCCATTCCGGATCATGATGTGAGCATTCGAATTGCTGGCATCGTCATGGAAATTGTGCAGTTTGACGAACAAGGGGTGAAGACCATCAAACTCTATCGACCCAAGCTCACCGCAGAGCAAGATTGAGTCAAACTCAAGATGACTCACTTATCGTTCGCACCTGGTTTGAAATCGCAGTTAATGCACTTAACTCTGGAGCGAGTGATATACATATTGAGGCAAGAACTCAAGAAACATTAGTCCGCATCCGAGTGGATGGCGAGCTTCAAATCCAAACGCATTACCCCATAGACCTACATGAGCGATTAATCACACGCATCAAAATTCTAGCGCGCCTAGATATTGCAGAGAAACGCCTTCCACAGGATGGCCGCCTTTATATTGGCCGCGAATTCACTAGACCGAATATCGACTGCAGGGTCTCGATTCTTCCAACTCTTCATGGCGAGAAAGCGGTTGTTCGAATCCTGCCAAGCCAAGCCGAAGATTTGGCACTCGATCAAATTGGGCTGCTGCCAGAACCAACTACAAATCTTCCAAGGCGCACTACAACAGACCAATGGCCTTATTCTGGTTACGGGCCCAACAGGAAGCGGAAAAACCCGTACCCTGTATTGCTGTTTAAGAGCGTTAAATCAAAACCATCGCAATCTTTGCTCCATAGAAGATCCCATTGAAATACGCTTACCTGGAGTCAATCAGGTGGCTTACCGCCCTCGA
Source organism: Polynucleobacter necessarius (assembly GCF_900096755.1). Lineage (NCBI taxonomy): Bacteria > Pseudomonadati > Pseudomonadota > Betaproteobacteria > Burkholderiales > Burkholderiaceae > Polynucleobacter > Polynucleobacter necessarius. Next base: position 822,145 of record NZ_LT615227.1, on the reverse strand, counting down.
GCGGGATTGGACTTCCCAGTAATCATTCGCACCCTCTTAAGGCAAGATCCTGATGTCATCATGATTGGAGAAATTCGCGATGCCGCAACTGCACAGCTTGCCACCCAAGCAGCACAAACAGGACACCTTGTTTTAAGCACCCTGCATACACGCAATGCGCATGGCATTCTTGGTCGCCTTAAAAACTTGAGGGTTGATTACGAGACGATTGAATCGTGCCTGCTTTGCGCAAGCTCTCAGCGATTGGTTCGCAGAACATGCACAGGATGTCATGGCATGCCCGTCCCAGAAAATGCAGCCTGCATCATCTGCAAGGGGAGCGGAAAGGCCGGCCGGATTGGAGTGCATGAAGTATTTAGTAAGTCAGAAATACTGAACCCTGACTTCGCATATCTATTTATGCGCAATGCAGGCATGGAATATGTTAGCCAAGGTCTTATTATCCAAGAGAGTCTTGATGCTGAGATTGGCACGTGGCAATGAATAAGCAAGATCAACTGCATTTTGCTCAGCAACTCTTATCCATTTTATCGGCAGGAATGGCCCTCCTAAATGCCATTGAACTCATGCATTCTTGCGCTCCAAAACATTGGCGTCCCTGCCTCATAGATTTGCACTCACAACTTAAGAAAGGTAATAGCTTTTCACAAAGCCTGCAACTACGACGGGAACAGTTCTCAGCAGAATTTATTAACCTCATTCGCGTAAGTGAGCGCACAGGCGACATTCCTTTGGCCCTAACGACTATTTGTCAACAGCTCGAAGCGCAAATTGAATTACGCCGAAAGTTACAGCAGGCATTGAGCTACCCCATCATTACTCTAGCAAGCTCTTTCCTCCTCATTGTTGTCATGATGGTCTGGGTAGTCCCCGTGTTTAAAGAGGTCTTTGCGCACTTTCATGCAGAACTACCAGCACCAACAAAAACATTGATTCAGACTTCCTCGTGGATTGAAAACTTCTTTATAGAAATTGGAGTGCTCTTTGTTGGACTTGCCACGATATTTAGCATGGCATGGTTGAAAAGTCCTCACTTACAAAAGAGGTGTGATCAATTGAGTTTTTGCGTGCCGATAGTGGGGCAGCTATTACGGCTAGCCACATTGGCCTACTGGTGCCGCACACTCGGACACTTGCTTCGCTCAGGACTGCCTCTGCCCGATGCATTGCGTGTGACCGCCCAATCATCCAACCACTGGCTTAGTCATGATTTGAGTGCTGAAGTCTTTAAACACCTCACTCAGGGCTGGCCATTGGGCGACGCCTTAAAGCGGGCTGACCCCAAGCACTTATTATTTGATATTGAAACTCTGCAGCTTCTGCACATTGCCTCAGAAAGCGGATCACTTTCTCAAATGCTAGGCCAGCGTGCTCAAACCCTGGGCTCACAACTAAGTAATCGCTTAAATACACTAAGCCAAAGCCTGGAGCCGTTCTTAATTATCTTTGTGGGAATTATTATTGGTAGTCTGGTAATCATCCTGTACCTTCCCATTTTTAATTTAGGCCAGATTGTCTAATGAGTGACTTAGCAATATCCGATCTGATTCGCGCTTTAGTCATCGCAGTCTTGATGTATCTAGCCTATGTTGATCTACGGTCTTTTAGATTGCCAGACGCTATTACTATCCCTTTGGCAATTTGCGGACTCTGCTTTAATGCGCTTGCTCGCCATCCATTTACAGACTTACAAAATGCGGTCCTTGGCGCCATACTTGGCTATACCTTTCTCTGGCTTATTAATTACCTATATCGGCTCGCCCAAAATAAAGACGGCATTGGAATGGGGGACGCCAAACTATTGTGCGCGCTGGGTGCCTGGCTTGGATGGATGGCGCTACCAGGTGTTTTATTTATGGCATCAATCGCTGGCTTGGTGGGTGGCTTTATTTGGCTTTATTGGAATAAAAAAGGCTATCAAAGGGCATTCCCTTTTGGACCATTCCTCGCATTTGCTGGCATCATGGAGTTGTTATGGCCACAGCCTCTCCAAAACCTATTGCTGAGCAATCCGATTTAAGCGCCCTGAAGGGGCGGATTCTCCTCGTTGGTTTGACGGGTGGAATTGGCTCCGGAAAAACTGCTGTTAGCGATCGACTGGGCAAATTCGGTGCAGGCATTATCGACACCGACTTAATAGCCCACCAAGTTACGGCTCCGGGCGGTGCTGCAATACCCGCAATTTTGGAGAAATTTGGCCCTGAATTCATTGACTCCTCTGGGGCTTTAAATAGAAGCAAAATGCGAACCCTGGTTTTTGCAAATCCCGAGTCCCGCCAAGCCCTTGAGCATATAACCCACCCTTTAATTCGGCTAGAAACGATTAGGCAAGCCAATAACCTAGCTCAAGCTGGTGCACCCTACTTGGTTTTTGTGGCGCCACTCTTAATTGAGTCCAACAGCTGGAAGGGAATCGTTGACTACCTAGTGGTAGTCGATTGCCCCGAAGAAACCCAAATTGAACGTGTAATGCGCCGCAGCAATTTACCCAGGGAAGAGGTGAAAAAGATCCTCCAGGCCCAAGCCAGCCGGGAAGAACGCCTTTCTCAAGCTGATGTTGTCATTGAAAATCAGGGTAGTCTTGCGACCCTAGAGGTCGAAGTCGAAGAACTGCACCAAAAAATCTTACAGATTCAGAAAAACAAACTCAGTTAGCCATAGAATATGGGCTTGTGATTGTTTACGAATACCCCTTCAACGAATTAGTTCGAAGCATGCTTCGACTGGAGTATTTGTTCGCCCGTTTCAACCACTTCACACGCTCGGATGATCCAGAACTTCATCACAATGCAATTGCCATTTTGTTTGATCTTGGTGACATTGGTGCACGCGGCGATATTAAATCCTTACTGCTTAAAGAATTTAAACGTCAGAAGTACGCTTTGAATGGTCTTAAGTCATCACAAAAAGTAGACCAAGAAGCGCTGTCCCAGATTCTTGCTGAAATTGATAGTGTTGCAAGTAGTATTAATCAATCCGCAGGAAGACCAAATTCTGCCATCACTGAAAGTGAATGGCTCAACGGAATTCGCACACGATTGAATATTCCTGGTGGCACAAGCCCAACTGATCTTCCAAGTTATCACGCATGGAAAAATAGTCCATCAAGTGAACGTCGCGATCTTTTAGAAAATTACATTAAGCCGATTTTGCCATGGCACGAAGCTTGTCAATTATTTTTAAGGCTCTTACGTCAATCCGGTGAGGCTAAAGATGTTGTGGCTCACAATGGATCTTTTCAGCAAGCGCCATCGGGCAAGGTGTATCAACTGATGCGTATTGCTGTTGAAGACAACACTTTTTTTTCCGAGATTAGCGCCAATAAATATCTACTCTCAGTACGCTTCTTAAAGTCCGATCGCGAAAAAAATGCGCAGCTTGTGAATGCCAATGTGCCTTTCAAGCTAGCGCTTTGCCAGCTTTAAGCTAAAGACCTTCTAAGGCACTCTAGCATTGGCCAGGCGGCCGGTAGCAAAGGCTCTACGCTAGGCGGATCTGATGCAATTAACTCCCAAGAAAGTGCCTGACCCTCACAACCCCTCGGGGTACCAGTCCACTCCCTGATAATGCTGACATAAAGACGCACATACGCATGTGGATAGTCATGCTCAAGAACAGTTAATTCTTCACTAGAGCGAATATCAATTCCAAGTTCTTCTTGAAGTTCTCGTTGGAGCGCTTGAAAAACGGTTTCTCCTTTTTCCACTTTGCCACCAGGAACCTCCCAATAGCCGGCGTATGGTTTACCTTCAGGCCTTTGACCCAAAAGATAGCGCCCTTCAGAATCAATCAATATTCCTGCGGCAACAACAGTAATGGGTCGATTGATTTCACCCATAAAGAAACATCATCAAGCTTGTGAGCCAGCCCAGTGTTTTGCAAATTGTCAAGCAACGCGACCTGAACGTGAGCCACGCTCTAATGCCCAAACCAAAGCTTCTGAACGAGCAGCTTCGATTTGCGCCGCAGTCAAACCAAAATGCGCAACGATGGCAAGATATTCATCTTGTTTGGGTGGATAAAAAGATAGCCACAATCCAAAACGCTCAGATAAAGAAATTTTTTCCTCAACCACTTCACCAGGATGAATTTCCCCATCATCACTATGAACGTAGCCCTCGTTGTCCCTCATGTATTCAGGCAATAAATGGCGCCTGTTGGAAGTGGCATAAATCAAAATATTGTCCACCTGAGCTGAAACAGATCCGTCCAAGGCGGATTTCATAGATTTATAGCCAGACCCCCCATCTTCAAAGGAGAGGTCATCACAAAATATGATGAAGCGCTCTGGCCGTTCGGCCAAAAGATCGGTGATACCGGCCAAATCGGCCAAATGTTCTTTTTCAACCTCGACTAAGCGCAATCCCTGGCTGGCGAACTCATGCAAACTTGCCTTAATTAAAGAGGATTTTCCGGTACCCCTGGCACCAGTCAACAAAATATTATTGGCGGGCTTCTTTTGAATAAAGTTTTTTGTGTTGTCGCGAATCGCATCTCGCTGACGGTCAATATTTTGCAAATCATCAAAGGTAATGTCAGATACATGCTTGACTGGCTGCAAGAATCCAATGCTGCCAAAAATACTATCGCGACGACGCCATCTAAATGCAGTAGAAGATTTCCACTGCTCATCGGTTAATGGCTTAGGTAAAAATGTCTCAAGGTGACTTAAAAGCTGCTCTAGTTTTTCATTCATGATCTGCGGGCCTTTTAAGAGCGGTAGTCAGCATTAATAGAAACGTAATCATGAGAAAGATCACAAGTCCACATTGTCTGACTTGCACTGCCACGACCTAAATCAATCTTGACAGTAATTTCTGGGGCCTGCATTACTCTCTGGCCGTCCGCTTCTTGATAGCTCGGGTTACGCCCACCATCCTTAGCAACCCAGACATCTCCGAGCCACATCTGAACACGATTGACATCTAGGTCTGTAATGCCTGCGTAACCAATAGCAGCAAGGATTCGACCTAGATTGGGGTCGCTTGCAAAGAAGGCTGTTTTGACTAATGGAGAGTGCGCAACCGCCTTGGCAACTAAACGACACTCATCAGAAGTCTTCCCACCCACCACTTCAATCGTCATGAACTTAGTTGCACCTTCACCATCACGCACAATCATTTGCGCGAGTTTTCTGGCCAAAGAAACTAAAGCATCGCGGACAATTTTGTAGCTTGCATCATCGGCAGATTTGATTTGTACAGCCGACTGGCCTGTAGCCATGATGATGAACGAATCGTTCGTTGATGTATCACCATCAATTGTGATGGCATTAAAAGAAAGGCCTGCAATCTCGCGTGTAAGTTCACCCAATAGCCCTGGTGCAAATCCTGCATCAGTGGCAATAAAGCCCAGCATAGTTGCCATATTAGGATGAATCATTCCAGCGCCTTTGCAAATACCAGTAATGGTCACCAAACCCTCTGGTGTTTGCGCGGTGGTTGAAGTGGCCTTAGGTTGCGTGTCGGTGGTCATGATGGCTTCTGCAGCATCAAACCAGTTGTCTTCACCCAGATTGCTTACAGCTTGTGGCAGCGCACTAATAATCTTTTCAATCGGCAAGGGCTCCAGAATGACGCCTGTAGAAAATGGCAAGATTTGCTCTGGATTAATCTTGAGGTCCTTTGCTAGCGCAGCACAGGTTTCCAAGGCATGTTTCATCCCCTGCTCGCCAGTTCCTGCATTGGCATTGCCGGTATTGACCACCAACGCCCGAATCTCGCCCTTACGACCCTCTTGCGCCAAATGCTCACGACAGACTTGCACCGGGGCAGCACAAAAACGATTCAAAGTAAAAACGCCGGCTACCTGTGAACCAGGGGCCAATGTCATTACCAATAGATCCTTGCGATTGACCTTCTTAATTCCGGCTTCGGCGATACCCATCTCGAAACCTTTAACTGGTTTGAGATCGGCTTTTAAGGGGAGGGGTAGGTTAACTGTCATAGTGTGACAATTGTAGATGAGACCCAAAAACAAAGCGCGCCAGAATCTGGCGCGCTTTGTTTGATTCTCAGAATGCTACATTCAGGCTTTTACGGGCAATTCCCTAATACGCTTACCCGTAGCAGCAGAAATTGCATTAACCAAAGCTGGTGCCACCAATGGCACACCAACCTCACCCAAACCTCCGGGCTTTTCTTGGCTTGGGATCAAATGCGCCTCAATCACCGGAACCTGGTTTTGACACAAACTTGGATAATTATTAAAGTTATTTTGTTGTACACGGCCATTTTCGATCGTAATAGCATTATTCATGGCGGCACTTAAACCATAAACAACTCCGCCCATCAGCTGAGCGCGCGCCTGATCTGGGTGTACTGCGATTCCGCAATCTGATACAAAAGTAATTTTTTTCACCTTAGTTTCTGATGCGGCGTTATCTAACTCCAAAATACATGCTGAGTAAGTGTCATAACACTCCATCTGAGCCACACCAAAGCGCTTGCTGCCAGCGGTATAACCAGACTTCTTCACGGCAGCCTCAAGCACTGCCTTTGCTCTAGGATGTCTAGCCAACGCTGCCATACGATAGGCAACCGGATCTTTGCCTGCGGCTTTTGCAGCTTCATCTATAAAACTCTCGACTGCAAAGGCATTTAACGCATTACTCACCGAACGCCAATATCCAACCCGAATACCTGCACCCTCAATGACACGTTTGTCATTTCCAAGTTGGGAATATCGTAAGTTAAGTTACCAGAGCTCTCCACCATGAAAGGATCAAAACCATCCTTCACAAAACCTGGAAAAGCGCGTGCCGTAACTGATTGCGAAACCATCTTCGCCTTCATTGCGGCAAGCTCTGGCCATTCGAACCAATCACACCCTCCATTCGATGAATACTCATTGGACGATAGAAATCATGTGTGATGTCATCCTCTTTAGTCCAAAGCATCTTCACCGGCATGCCAGCTGCCTTAGAAATTTCTGCGGCTTGACGAATAAAGTCGAGCTCAAGCTTGCGACCAAACCCGCCGCCCAAGAAAGCGGTCTCAATGGTGACGTCTTCAGGCTTCACGCCTGCGGCTGCGGCTGCCACAGCTTGACCGCCCTGCTGAAACTGAATGGGTCCAATAATTCTGCATTTACCATTTGAGGCATCGGCAGAACAATTGACCGGCTCCATAGTGGAGTGCGCTAAATATGGCAAGAAATAATCTGCGCTAATAGATTTACCGCCAGCAACGACTGCATTTACATCCCCAGTCGTTTTAACAATAACACCCTTTTTAGACAAGCCTGCCTCAAGCGCTTTACGAACTACTGCGTTATTTAAGCCAGCATTAGGGCCTTCATTCCAAGTAATTTTTAGAGCATCCCTACCCTTGCGTGCGGCATAAAAGTCTTTTGCTAACACCGCAATACCATCAGAAATCTGAACGACTTTGATGACGCCCGAAACCTTCATGGTTGCCGAAGCATCATAAGAGGTTGGGGTGCCACCAATTACAGGACACTGAGCCAAAGATGCAATCGCCATGCCCGGGATCTTTACATCAATCCCATAGACTGCCTTACCGGCAACTTTTACCGGGGTGTCCAGACGTCGCATTGTCTCCTTGCCAATCACCATAAAGTTGGCTGGAGATTTCAAGATTGGTTTTTCTGGCAATGGCAACTTAGACGCATCAGAAGCCAACTCACCATACGTTGCCGACTTGCCACTCGAGTGGATTACTTTGCCATTCATCGCCTTGCAGTCAGCAACTGCCACATTCCAACGTTGAGCAGCAGCCTGAACTAGCACTGCACGTGTTGCAGCGCCAGCCGTTCTTAATTTATCAAATGCTTCGCGTACCGATGTTGATCCACCGGTAATTTGTCCGCCCAACATAGCGTTGATATATACCGGTGCCACTCCCGCAATCTCTACCTGAATCATAGATAAGGGTAAATTTAATTCCTCGGCAAGTAACGCTGGCAAAGAGGTGTAAACGTCCTGCCCCATCTCTGAGCGAGCACATATCAAGGTAATTTTATTGTTCGGTGCAATTTGGATCCAAGCGTTAGCTAAAGCAGGTTTATTAGCGTCACCAACAGCTGCCTCACTAGTTAAAGGGAGATGCATGCCAATAACCAAGGCACCGGTTAAAGCAGTCCCCTGCTGAATAAATTGACGACGGCCTAAATTTTTTACAGAATGATTTTTCATATGCAACCTCTCTCTTAAGCCAATTTATCAGCAGCGCGTTTTACTGCTTTCTTTATGCGGGAATAAGTGCCGCAGCGACAAATATTGCCGCTCATAGCATTTTTAATATCATCGCTACTTGGCTGTTTTTTCTTTGCCAGCAAATCTGCTGCAGACATCATCTGCCCAGTCTGACAGTAACCACATTGAGGAACATCAAATTCAATCCAAGCATCTTGCAGGGCTTTGCCAACCTTGGCCGATAAACCTTCTAGACTAGTCACTTTCTTGCCAGCAGCAGCTGATACTGGGGTTGAGCATGAACGAATCGCAGCACCATCGAGATGTACGGTGCAGGCGCCACATAAACCAGCACCACAGCCATACTTTGGACTCGTAACATCCAGATGATCTCGCAATACCCAAAGAATTGGGGTTTCTGGATCCCCATCAAAATTCACTACTTTGCCATTGAGAGTAAAAGATACGGCCATGACGCCCCCTTAGTAAATTTAATAAAGAAAAGAAGTGCTGCTTACTAGTTCATTCACAAATAATGACAGATAAGGCAAATGCTCGCCGAAGTGAAAGGTTAGGGATTTCACCAAGAAAAATGGCTCGGATAGATCCGAGCCACTAAAAAGCAATTTGGTAAATTATTAGACCTTTAGGCCAATGTGCCGCAGCAGTTCTTGTACTTCTTACCGCTTCCACAAGTGCATGGATCGTTACGCCCAATCTTAGGACCGGTACGAGCTGGCGCTGGTTGAATATCAATTGCAGCACCGCGATCACCCGTTGAACCAGCAACCTCTTTATCAGGGTCAGCGTGTTGATACTGAACATCAGAAAGATTTGCTAGATCATCATTCATTGATTCAGATGCTTGATCTAATTCGCTAGCACTTCTAATTTGCACGGTCATGATGTCTTTCACAACATCGTTTTTAATAATGCCAAGCAATTCACCATAGAGCTCGAAAGCCTCACGACGATATTCTTGCTTAGGATCCTTCTGCGCATAACCACGCAAATGAATGCCCTGACGTAAATGATCCAATGCCGCCAAATGTTCGCGCCAATGACTGTCTAAGCTGTAGAGCAAAACAGAACGCTCAAAGCCTGCAAATGACTCACGACCACATAATTGCACCTTAGCGTCATAAGCATCTTTTGCTGCTTGCAGAACTCGATCCACAATCTCAGTGTCTTCAACAGTATCTGCCGCTTTAACCCAATTCTTCAGATCTACAGTAAGACCCCATTCGCTCGCCAACACATTTTCAAGGCCAGCCAAGTCCCACTGCTCTTCCATGGATTCAGTGGGCACATAAAAATCACAGACGGAACGCAAAACATCTTCTCGTAAATTTGCGATGAGATCGCCAATATCTTGGCTCTCAAGAACTTCATTTCTTAAACGATAAGTTTCTTTACGTTGATCATTTGCAACGTCGTCATATTCCAGCAATTGCTTGCGAATATCAAAATTGCGACCTTCAACCTTACGCTGAGCAGATTCAATAGAGCGCGTGACCATACCAGCCTCAATTGGCTCGCCATCCGGCATCTTTAGACGCTCCATTACAGCGCGCAAACGATCGCCCGCAAAAATGCGTAAAAGTGCATCGTCTAAAGAGAGATAAAAGCGGGAAGATCCTGGATCACCCTGACGGCCAGATCGACCTCTTAACTGATTGTCAATACGACGGCTCTCATGACGCTCAGTACCGATGATGTGCAAACCACCCGCAGCTAAAACTTCATCATGAATGCTCTGCCACTCGTCTTGGAGCTTCTTAATCTTGCTTGCTTTATCTGCATCAGAAAGAGAATCATCCACCTCAATCAATGAGGACTGCTTTCCAACGTTACCGCCGAGCACAATATCAGTTCCACGACCAGCCATGTTTGTGGCGATCGTTATCATTTTTGGGCGACCAGCTTGCGCAATGATCTCAGCTTCACGGGCATGCTGCTTTGCATTTAAAACCTGATGAGGCAATTTACGCTTGTCTAGCAAGCCCGCAATTAATTCTGAGTTTTCAATCGACGTTGTACCAACCAATACTGGCTGACCACGCTGATAACAATCTTCAATATCTTTAATAACTGCATCGTAACGCTCGGGGGAAGATTTAAAAATCTGATCCTGACGATCTTTACGCTGACTAATTCTGTTTGGAGGAATCACCACCGTTTCAAGGTTATAAATTTCCTTGAATTCATAAGCCTCGGTATCCGCAGTACCTGTCATGCCTGACAACTTTCCGTACATACGGAAGTAGTTTTGGAAAGTGATGGTGGCTAAGGTTTGATTCTCATTCTGAATCGGAACGCCTTCTTTAGCCTCTACCGCTTGGTGCAAACCGTCAGACCAACGACGACCTTGCATTAAGCGACCTGTGAACTCATCAACAATAATCACTTCATTATTTTGAACAACGTAATGCTGATCACGGTCATATAAAGTATGTGCGCGCAATGCTGCGTACACGTGATGCATCAGGGTAATATTTTGTGGTGCATACAAAGAAGCGCCGTCATTTAAAGCACCCAGCTGAACCAAAATAGCTTCAGCCTTGTCATGTCCTTGCTCAGTCAAATAGACTTGTTGCGACTTCTCATCAACCCAGTAATCGCCAGCTTTCTCAACGCCAGTGCCATCGGCTTTTTCTTCACCAATTTGACGCTCTAAATGCGCAGGCAATGCATTAATCTTGATATAAAGATCAGTATGATCTTCGGCCTGACCAGAAATGATCAAAGGCGTACGTGCCTCATCAATCAGAATAGAGTCAACTTCGTCTACGATTGCATAAGCCAATCCGCGTTGAACACGTTGGCCCAAATCTTGAACCATGTTGTCGCGCAAATAATCAAATCCAAATTCGTTATTTGTACCGTAAGTAATATCAGCGGCATAAGCTTCTTGCTTGGTTGTGTGATCCACCTGAGATAGATTGATACCAACTTTCATACCCAAGAAGTTATATAACTTAGACATCCACTCAGCATCTCGCTGCGCCAAGTAATCATTCACCGTTACAACATGCACACCTTTTCCGGTTAATGCATTGAGATAGACAGGAAGAGTAGCAGTTAAGGTTTTACCTTCTCCAGTACCCATTTCGGCAATCTTGCCTTGATGTAAAGCTAAGCCCCCCATTATCTGAGCATCAAAGTGACGCATTTTCATAACGCGAGTGCTGGCCTCACGAACTACTGCAAACGCTTCTGCAGTGATATCGTCCAGAGACTCTCCAGCAGCCAAGCGGGACTTAAATTCAGCCGTTTTGGCTGCGAGCGCAGCGTCATCCAAAGATTGCAGGCTAGCTTCAAAAGCGCCAACCTTGGCAACGACTTTGCGATACTGTTTTAAGAGGCGGTCGTTACGACTGCCGACCAGGGTTTTAAGAAGACCGATTACCATGGGATATTGAAGAAAATTAAGTCCTTGAGTTTATCACCCGCAACCCCATTTTTTATGAACTTTAGCCCTAAACCATCCCGCAAGCATGCAGCCCATGAATGGCTAGATTACCTACGGGAATCCGAGGGTCTGGGAGGTATTTTGGCCAAGACTGAAGATTTGGCCAAACTCAAGCCCATCCTTGGCTTAGCCCTAGGAAAGCTGGGCTTAGAACACCTGAACTCCAAAATTGAGGCCGGATGGCGCTCAGGAGCCCAAAATGAGCTGTGTTTACTAGTAGGTAGCGCTAGTATTGCCAGCCGACTCCAACAGATTTTACCCAGTCTAATCAATGAGTTATCAAAATTTGGCCTGGTTTGCAGTGCCATTAAAGTGCGCGTAAAGCCTGCCGCCCCAGCATGGGAAGCAAAGCCGCACCCCGACGCTCAAAAACGCGAAAAACCTAAAGGCCTCAATGAGGTAGCCAAGAAATCCTGGGAAGATTTGTTAAATAAATTGGCGCCAGATTCAAACCTACGCAAGGCAGTTGAACGACTTTTGCAGAACAAGCCTAAGTAGCTAAAAACTTAGTACTTTAAAAAAAGAGTGGTTGGCTCTCTTGAGAGTAGGCCGCAGGCGCCTTATTTTGCGCAAATGGGCTAATTTCGTAAGCGCTTGGATCTTCCAAAAGCTTACGTAACAGTGCGTTATTGAGGGCATGGCCTGATTTTTCAGCGACATAAGCCCCAACAATTGGGTGACCAATCAGGTACAAATCTCCAATAGCATCCAAGATTTTGTGGCGGACAAACTCATCTTCATAACGAAGTTCTTCGTTATTCAAAATTCGGTGCTCATCTAAAACAATTGCGTTATCTAAACTTCCGCCGCGTGCCAAACCCATCTCACGCAATGCTTCAACTTCATGTGCAAATCCAAAAGTTCGCGCACGGCCAATTTCACTGCGGTAAGCATGTTCTGCAAAATCGACAATAAATCGTTGACCTGTTTTATCAACGGCCGGATGTTTAAAGTCAATCGTAAAATCTAACTTAAATCCGAAGAAAGGTTCTAAGCGTGCTCGCTTATCGCCCTCACGTACCTCTATCGGCTTTTTGATCACTAAAAATTGGCGCGGGGCGTCTTGCTCGGTAATGCCAGCAGACTCAATCAAGAATAAGAATGATGCAGCACTCCCATCCATGATGGGCACTTCTTCACCATCCAGCTCAATCAATAAATTTTCAAGACCCAATCCAGCGCAAGCTGATAACAGATGCTCAACCGTGGAGACGCGCACTCCATCCTTTTGAATGACGGAGGCAAGTCTGGTGTCGCATACCGCCAAAGCAGTTGCAGGAACAACGGACTGCTCAGGTGTATCTACTCTAACAAATTGCACCCCTGAATTTATTGGCGCAGGCTTAATGGATATCGTAACCTTGCGGCCAGAGTGCAAACCAATTCCCACGGTTTTCACCGGAGCGGCAATGGTTCTTTGCTTCATCATCTTGATATCTCTAAATTCAGGGGGTATCTGTTAATAAATTTGAGTTACAGCTTCTTCAAAATAGAAGCTGCGTCACTCACTTCAAACTTTCCAGGGGCTTCGCGATCCAAAGACTTCACTACACCATCTTCAACAATCATGGCGTAACGATCTGAACGCACACCCAAGCCGCGAGCAGTGAGATCCAACTCCAAACCAAGCTTCTTGGTGAACTCAGCACTACCGTCACCCAACATACGGATCTTTTTGCCAATCTTTTGATCGCGTCCCCATGCGCCCATCACAAATGGGTCGTTCACGGAAATACACCAGATTTCATCAACGCCTTTTGCTTTGATCGCATCGGCGTGCTCTACATATCCAGGAACATGCTTTGCAGAACAAGTTGGCGTAAAGGCGCCCGGTAAAGCAAAAATCACAATCTTTTTTCCTGCTGCCAATTTCTCAACTTCAAATGCATTTGGCCCTAAAGAACAGCCTTCGCTCTCTTCGTCAAAAAACTCATAAAGCGTAGCGTTTGGTAATTTTTGTCCAACAGCAATCATGACATCTCCAATAAATAATTGTTAGTAAGCATGCCAACGCAAGCGCGGGATTCGTCGTCCGGAGGGGCGCCGCGCTGGCATTTCGCAATTACCTATTCTATTGTATTAAGCAGTCAATTAATCTGCTTGCTTACGTAAAAAGGCTGGGATTTCATAGTAATCAGCCCCTTTGTCCAACATGGATTTAGCCTGCGGGGAGCTATCTGCACCTAATGTAGGCGCAGGAGTCGCTTCACGAGAGCTACGAAAAACACGTGGCAAATCATATTGGCTGTAGTCAACGCCAGCACTAGCAGGTTGAGCTGCCATTGCAGGAGCACTACCAGTTCCCGTCATCGCCAATCCAGCACTAGTGGACAAAGCTGAATCTAAACTTACCTTGCTCATTGCTGCAGATGCGCTTGCAGGCGCAAAGCTATTTAGATCAGCCATGGTTGGCATTGCATCATGTGTACCAGTAGCCTGTCTCCACACTACTTCTGGTTGATGATTTTGGCGAGCTTGTGGATTGTTTAAACCAGTGGCAACAACAGTCACACGCAATGCATCACCTAAGCTCTCGTCGTACACAGTACCAAAGATCACAGTAGCGTCATCAGCAGCATAACCACGAATCGCAGCCATCACTTCGCGAGTTTCAGACAATTTCAATGAACGACTTGCAGTAATGTTTACCAATACGCCACGTGCACCTGACAAATCAACACCCTCGAGCAATGGAGAAGCAACAGCAGCTTCGGCAGCCAAGCGCGCACGATTCATACCAGAAACAGTTGCAGTACCCATCATGGCTTTGCCTTGCTCACCCATCACAGTTTTTACGTCTTCAAAGTCAACGTTAATCAAACCTTGAACATTGATAATTTCTGCAATACCAGAAACTGCGTTATGCAATATGTCATCCGCACATGCAAATGCCTTATCGAACTCAGCATCTTCACCCATTACTTCAAAGAGTTTTTCGTTGAGCACAACAATTAGTGAATCCACATATGACTCGAGTTCAGCGGCGCCATTTTCAGCAACCTTCAAACGCTTAACACCCTCGAAATCAAATGGCTTACTAATCACACCAACGGTCAAGATGCCCATTTCTTTAGCCACTTGAGCAACGATTGGAGCGGCACCAGTGCCAGTACCACCGCCCATACCGGCAGTGATGAACACCATATGCGCGCCTTGCAAAGTATCTGCAATACGAGCACGAGCCTCTTCAGCTGAAGCTGCACCAATTTCTGGTTTAGCGCCAGCACCTAATCCGCTAGAGCCCAGTTGCAAATTCACAGATGCCTCAGAACGCTGTAAAGCGCCAGCATCGGTGTTCATGCAAATGAACTCTACGCCGTTAACACCACGACGGATCATGTTCTGAACAGCATTACCACCAGCACCACCGACTCCAACCACTTTAATAATGGTCTTGCCAGCTACTTCTTGATCTAACATTTCAAATTCCATATACCCTCCTAGGTAATAAACGTACTACATTGACGACGACGAAAAAAAACTTAAAAATTTCCTGCAAACCATTCTTTCATGCGCGAAATCACTCCTTGCAACGCGCCTGATTGAGAAACACGACGGCCACGCAATAACTGCGCTTGACCCTCCATCAGCAAACCAATGCTGGTGGCATATCTAGGACTACGTAACACTTCATGCAAATGACCGCGATATTCCGGAGTGCCAATTCGAGCAGGCCTCAAGAACACCTGTTCAGCCAATTCGACCATTCCGAGCATCAATGAAGTGCCGCCAGTTAAAACAATTCCTGAAGAAACCATGTCTTCATAGCCAGAGTCACGAACTACACCTCTAACTAGCGTGAATAGCTCTTCAACGCGAGGCTCAATCACAGCAGAAAGTGCTTGCTTAGACATTGGGCGAGACTCGCGATCACCAACACCAGGCACGTCGATCTTTGCGGTTGGATCGGCCATATCTTGACGAGCAATGCCATGCGCAATCTTTAAATCTTCAGCATCAATAGTCGGCGTGCGCAATGCCATAGCAATGTCAGTGGTAATTTGATCGCCTGCGATTGGAATTACCGCGGTATGACGAATGGATCCTTGGCAATAAATAGCAATGTCAGTGGTACCACCACCAATATCAACCAAAACAACGCCCAGCTCCTTTTCATCTTCAGTAAGTACCGCCAAGCTTGAAGCCAGAGGTTGCAAAATTAAGTCATTAACTTCTAAGCCACAACGGCGAACACACTTCACAATATTTTGCGCAGCGCTGACAGCGCCGGTAACAATATGCACCTTCACCTCTAGGCGTAAACCACTCATGCCGATTGGCTCGCGCACATCTTCCTGCCCATCAATAATGAATTCTTGAACTAGGATGTGCAAAATTTGCTGGTCAGTCGGAATATTGATTGCCTTTGCAGTCTCAAGTACGCGCTCTACATCGCCCGATCCAACTTCTTTATCGCGAATTGCAACCATGCCGCTGGAGTTAAAACTCACAATGTGGTTACCAGCAATGCCGGTAAAAACTTGCACGATCTGACGATCGGCCATCGCCTCAGCCTCTTCGAGAGCCTTCTGAATAGACTGAACAGTTGCCTCAATATTGACAACTACACCCTTCTTTAAGCCTTTTGATGCTGTTTGACCAACGCCAACCACATTGAATTGACCATCTGGCGCCAATTCAGCGACCAAGGCAACAACTTTCGAGGTGCCAATATCTAAGCCAACTAATAGGTCACGATTATCTTTACTCATTACCATTCTTCATTGCTTCTGCTCACTTTTTTTGGCATCCACTTCATTCTTTTTCAAACTTGCGGACGCAAGATGAACTGCAAAACCATTTGCGTAACGTAAATCCACTGCATCAATTCGATTTGCCCACTTTTCTTGAACTTGTGGCCAATATTTAAATAAGCGCGCTACACGCTCCTCCGTCAAATTTTTATCCGAACTCTCTTCATCACGCCCAAACTCCACTTTCATTCCATTCGAAAGTTTGACGTGCCAGGCATAGCGTTCTGTAAGAGCAAGGCTGGTTACCTCAGCACCCCACGGCTTAAACCAGTTATTTGCTTTTTCATACAAACTCATTACTTCCTTGCCTGAATCTTCGGGACCATAAAAGTCCACCAAGCGCGTGTCATCGCCTACCTCTGAAACTCGACCAGTAAAGACTTCGCCGTGCGAGTTAATTAGGGTATGGCTATCAGCTCCACCCCACGTACCAAATGGCTTCTGCTCTTCAATACTGACAACCAAACCATTAGGCCAAACACGGCGGACATTGGCATGTCGCACCCACGGCATACTCTCAAATCCACGCTTCACATCTTCCAAGCGAACGCTAAAGAAGTTACCGTGGACTGTTTCCAGTACCTGCTGTTTCACAATCGGTCTATTAATGTGCTTCAGTGTTTGTCCTGCAACTGGCTCAATCTGAATTTGCTTCAATGCAAAGACAGGGCGTTGACTCAGCCAAACTAGCACACCAACTACTAGCATGACAGTAAAGCAGCGCATCAAGAAACGGCTAAGCTTTTGCATACGCTCTGGATAATTCCAGAGCTGCGACATCAGCATGGAGAATATTTCTCCGAACCGGTCCATGAAA
Organism: Polynucleobacter necessarius; assembly: GCF_900096755.1. Taxonomy (NCBI): domain Bacteria; kingdom Pseudomonadati; phylum Pseudomonadota; class Betaproteobacteria; order Burkholderiales; family Burkholderiaceae; genus Polynucleobacter; species Polynucleobacter necessarius. The sequence goes on along the minus strand of NZ_LT615227.1, from coordinate 804,947 downwards.
TTATTCATGCGCTAGCGCCCTATTTTTGTTGCAAGGTCTGACTCAAGAGCCACAAGACCAGATCTGCATACTCAATACCGGCAGCCTTCGCAGCCACTGGCACCAAAGAATGGGATGTCATGCCGGGTGAGGTATTCATTTCTAATAAATAAGGCTTGCCAGTTTTTTGATCCAACATGACATCAGCACGACCCCAAGTACGGCAACCCAAGGCTTTATATGCTGCTAGCGCCAAATCCTGGACGGCAGCGTTCACTTCGGGCGCCAGACCTGTCGGACAGAGATACTGAGTTTCATCAGAGAAATACTTGTTATGAAAATCGTAATTTGCTTGCGGTGGAATAATTTTGATCACAGGCAACGCTTCAGCTGCATCACCTTGACCAACTAATGGACAAGTCAACTCATCACCAATAATGCATGTCTCTGCAATGACTTTTTTATCTAGACCCGCAGCCAGTTTGTACGCTGCCGGGAGCTCCTCAACGGATTTCACTTTTGTTAAGCCTAGAGATGATCCCTCGTTTGCAGGCTTGACAATCAATGGCAAGCCGAGATTTTTTGCAACAGCATTCCAATCACTAGTGGCAGTGAGCTCTTCAAACTTCGGCGTTGATAAGCCATTACTAATCCAGACTTGCTTTGTAACGATCTTATCAATCGCCAAAGCAGAAGCCAATACACCGCTACCTGTATACGGTAGACCTAAAAGCTCCAACAAACCTTGAATCGTGCCATCCTCACCATAGCGCCCGTGAAGGGATATAAAAATACGATCAAATTTTTCTTTAGCTAATTCAGTAGGGCAACGCAAACCCGGATCAAATCCATGGGCATCAACGCCCTTTGAAATCAAGGCTTCTAACACTCCATTACCTGACATTAAAGAGATCTCTCTCTCGCCAGATTTTCCACCCAACAAAACACCTACGCGCCCAAAGGATTTCACATCCAAGCCAGATAGCTGACTCTTTACACGCTCACCCCAAGAGGTCAATTGGATACCAGTCTTAGACATTCTTAGTCTCCGACAGGGTATGTGGCAAAGTAGAAATTGAACCTGCACCCATCGTAATCAACACATCTCCATCTTTTAAAACTTGAGTTAATTTTTCTGGCATCTCAGCAACATTCACCGCATAGGCAACTGCATCCGAGTCCAACAGTGCCTTCGTATTTTTATCTTCCGCAAGCGCAGCTTTCATCAAGCTTTTTGCATCTGCACCTGGAATTTTTGCTTCGCCGGCTGGATACACCTCAGTTAAAACTAAGGCATCAAAATTTTTAATCGCCTGAACGAACTCACCAAAACAATCGCGTGTTCTTGTAAAGCGATGTGGCTGGAATGCCAGCACCAATCGACGATCCGGATAAGCCCCTCGTGCTGCTGCTAAGGTAGCGGCCATCTCAACAGGGTGGTGGCCATAATCATCAATGAGAGTAAAGCTGCCGCCAGAGGCCAAAGGAATATCACCGTAACGCTGGAAGCGGCGACCAACGCCATCAAACTCGGCAAGCGCCTTTGTAATTGCTTCATCACCAACACCCAGCTCTGTTGCGATTCCAATTGCAGCAAGGGCATTTCGAACATTGTGTAGGCCAGGTAAATTCAGGGTGATATTTAATGGGCCTGGCTTGTTACCGTGTCTACGTACCGTGCGACGATCAACCGTAAAGTGCATACATGTGCCATCAGCCCTGACATTGCTCGCGCGAATATCAGCGTCCTCAGATAAGCCATAACGCAGCACCGGCTGAGAAACAAATGGCATGATGTCGCGCACATTGGTGTCATCAATACAAAGCACTGCAACGCCATAAAACGGCATGCGTTGAATGAACTGCACAAATGCCTGTTTTAAGCAGGCCATATCGTGCTGATAAGTATCCATGTGATCAGCATCAATATTGGTTACCACCTCCATTGCTGGAAACAACTGCAAGAATGATGCATCTGACTCATCTGCCTCCACGACAATGAAGTCTCCGCGCCCTAAGCGTGCATTGGCGCCAGCTGAATTGAGCTTTCCACCAATAACAAAGGTAGGGTCTAAACCGCCCTCAGCCAATACCGATGCAACCAGACTTGTTGTGGTGGTCTTGCCGTGAGTGCCTGCAATGGCAATACCCTGCTTCAAGCGCATTAGCTCACCCAACATCACTGCACGCTGAATGACTGGAATTTTTGCCGCACGCGCAGCCAATACCTCTGGATTATTTCCAGCAACTGCTGTAGAAATCACTACCGCTTCAGCAGTACCAATATTTTTAGGGTCATGGCCAATATGAATAACAGCGCCTAATTCTTTCAGCCGCTTAGTAACCCCATCTTCAGCCAAATCAGACCCAGAAACCTGATACCCCAAGTTCAAGAGCACTTCTGCGATGCCGCTCATGCCTGCACCACCAATGCCGACGAAGTGAATTTGCTGAACGATATGTTTCATATACCCACTCCTGCACAATCAGCACACACTTCAGCGACACGCTGAGTTGCATGCGGCTTAGCCAAACCATGTGCTCGCAATGCCATCTCTTTTAAGTCTGCTCGATTGAGGTTTTGAATCATTTGCGCCAAGTCTTGAGGATTCAGAAAATCTTGTGGCAAGAGAACCGCTGCATCCGCATCAGATAAAAACCAAGCATTAGCAGTTTGATGGTCATCAATTGCATACGGGAAAGGAATTAAGCATGACGCCACCCCACAAGCCGCCAATTCAGAAACTGTCATTGCGCCAGAGCGGCAAATAACCAGATCTGTTTGCGCATAGGCCGTTGGCATATCGTCGATAAATGGACGGACATCTGCAAGCACGCCCAACTCTGCATAGCGCTTTTCCAGCTCCGCTATATGTCTATCTCCTGCCTGATGAATCACTTGCGGACGAGACTCTTGGGGAATCAAAGCTAGTGCCGCAGGAACATTTTCATTCAGCGCTGCCGCACCCAAGCTGCCACCAACAACCAAAATAGATAAAGGTCCTTGGCGTTGCTCATACCTTAAGGCAGGAGGCGCAATACGATCGAACTCCTCGCGTATAGGATTACCCACCCACTCCGCATCCTCCATCGTATTGGGAAAGCCAGTCAAAACCCGCATCGCAATTTTTGCGAGGGCTCGATTTGCGCTACCCGCCACTGAATTTGCTTCATGCAATACCAACGGACGCTTTAATAACTTCGTGACCAAACCGCCAGGGAAGGTAATGTAGCCGCCCATTCCCAAAACAACGCTAGGCTTTAAGCGGCGCATGATTTTCCAACTCTGGAAACTTGCGCGCATTAAACTCACTGGCAACATGATCTTTGCCTTTAAGCCTTTTCCACGGAGGCCACCGAAATCAACCGCCTCAAATGGGAAATCACATGATTTAACAAGGCGATACTCCATTCCAGATTGATTGCCCAGCCAAGAAACATTCCAGCCACAGATCCGCAAATATTCAGCGACAGCAAGCCCTGGGAAGATATGCCCACCAGTACCTCCAGCCATCACCAAAATCGAGGGTTTTGTCACAACTGCCCTCCGCGCATGAGAATGCGATTTTCAAAATCGATTCGCAACAACATTGCAACTGCAACAGCATTCATCAAAATTCCAGAGCCACCGTAACTAACCAGTGGCAAGGTCAACCCTTTAGTAGGCAAGAGACCTAGGTTCACGCCCATGTTGATAAATGCCTGCCATCCAATCCAAATAGCCACACCTTTAGCAGCAAGGCCTGCAAAACTTCGATCCAACTGCAAGGCGGTGCGTCCAATCAGGAATGCGCGTCGCACGATCCAGTAGAACAAGAAAATCATCACCACCACACCCACAAAACCCAACTCTTCACCAATCACGGCCATGATGAAGTCTGTATGAGCTTCTGGTAGGTAATGTAATTTTTCTACACTTCCACCCAGACCAGTACCAAACCACTCGCCACGTCCAAATGCCATCAGCGAATGTGTTAACTGATAGCCTTTATTCGCAGCGTTATCAACTTGCCATGGGTCCATAAAAGCCAGCATGCGCCCACGACGGAAAGGAGAGAGCGCAATCATCGTTGCACCGCTCATCAAGCCGACAAGAATCAAGCCACCAAATAATTTTGCATTGATTCCGCCCAAAAAGAGAATGCCAAAGGCAATTAAGGCAACCACTACAAATGCACCCATATCAGGCTCAGCCATCAGGAGACCACCAACTAGAGCAACTGCAATTCCCATTGGAAGCATGCCCTTAACAAAGGAGTGCAAATATTCTTGGCGCTGCACGGTATAACTTGCTGCAAAAATGACTGCCGCAAATTTCATCAATTCAGAAGGCTGAAAGTTCATTAAACCCAAAGGTATCCAACGCTTAGCGCCATTCACGCCTTTGCCAACCCCAGGAATTAGCACCGCAATTAATAAAAGAACAGTAAACCCGAAAATCACTGGAGAATAACGATCCCATACTTTCGTAGGAATCTTAAAAGCCCATATTCCTACGCTGATTGCAATCGCCGATGAAATCATGTGGCGAATCAAGAAGAAGTTGCTGCTGTAATTAGCGTATTTAGGGCCATCAGCCAAAGTAATAGAGGCTGAATACACCATCACCAGACCAATGAGCATCAAAGATAAAACTGCCCATACAAGCAATTGGTCGTACTCCATCATGCGAGAGCGTGTTTGCTCCACACCAGAAACCGCATCCCTTAAGCCGGTTCGGAAGTTATCAATACCGCCCCTGGAGAAATCCCAGAAACGATTTAGGCCTAAACGATTTTCAGGGAACAATTTATCTTTTAAGTTCATGCCTGCACTCCTTCAAAACGCATCCCTAATTCTTCAACTTCTGCAGCAAATACCCGTGCACGCTCTACGTAATCTTTAAATTGATCGAGACTTGCACAAGCCGGAGATAACAGCACCAAGTCGCCTGATGCTGCCTGTGCAGCAGCAGCCTGGACGGCCGCAACCAAATCACCACTAACCGTGCAAGGGATGCCATCTCCAAGAGCTTGGCCAATAGCCTCGCCATCTTTACCAATCAAGAAAGCGCCTTTAACAAAACGCAGTGATGGTTCGCGCAAAGGACTGAAATCCTGACCCTTACCATCACCGCCAGCAATCAACCAAATTCTCTTGCCGGATTCATTGCTGCCCAGACCATTTAAGGCGACGACAGTAGCGCCCACATTAGTGCCCTTACTGTCATCAACATACTCAACATCTTTTACGATCGCTATGCTTTGAACGCGATGTGGCTCTCCGTGATAGTCACGTAAGCCATGTAACAAAACATTCATTGGTAACTTAGCTGCACGCGCTAGTGCAAGCGCAGCCAATGCATTTAATGCATTATGGCGACCACGAATGCGCAAGGCATCCGCAGGAATCAAGCGCTTCAGACGCAATGGTTCGTCCTCTTCAATTGCAGCAGCTTTACGACGACGTTTCGGTTGGGGCTCAATATCCTCATCCACCTCAGCCCATACCAGCCAATCAATGCCGCCCGCTCGCAAATCATGCTCAATACCAAAAGCACCTTGTTCATCCGGACGATTTGAACCAAAGGTAACAATCGATCTTTCCGCCTTTTGTGCCTCAGAAATTAAATTCATCACCAATGCATCATCTCTATTTAAGATGCATACAGTGTCATCACCAAATATCTTAGCCTTAGCCTCTGCATAAGCTTGCATGTCACCATGCCAATCTAGATGATCTTGGGTAAGATTTAAAACCGTCGCAGCTGTAGCATTAAGAGTATGCGTATAAACCAACTGAAAACTCGACAGCTCTAATACCCAAACATCAGGCATATCCTCAATCTGATCAGCCCCATCTAAACAGCTCATCATTTTGTCTAGGGCAGCCGGGCTAATATTTCCAGCAACGGCGACCTTCTTGCCAGCGCGCTCGCACAACTGTCCAGTAAGCGCTGTAGTAGTAGTTTTTCCGTTGGTGCCAGTAACTGCCAACACCGCAGTCTCGTAGCTAGATTCTTGAGCTTGAGCCATCCGACTCAAGGCGGCGATTGCACGAGCAAAAAATTCAATTTCACTCCAAACATTGATCCTAGCTTTACGAGCCGCCACTAAAAATGATGCTGTTGGCTCCTGCAGTGGAGATAAGCCTGGGCTGATACCAATAACATCAATGCCACTAAGCAATTCTTCAGACAAAGGACCGAACTGAATATCTTTTAATCCAGCAAACTTTAATTCTTCTAACCAAGCATTCTGGCGATCAGAAAATTTAGCTTGATCTCGAGTATCCGCAAAACGAACGCTTGCGCCGTTGCGTAAGCACCACTTCGCCATAGCCACACCTGATTCACCCAATCCTAAAATAAGGAAGCGTGCAGGAGCCTGATAGCCTGCATCAGCCATGAGGCTTGCGTTAGCGAAAGTATTTTCTAAGATCAGCATATTTACTTTTGGCTCACCGTAATTTCAGACTAGATAAACCAATTAATACCAACAAAATAGTGATGATCCAGAAACGGACAACCACCTGAGTCTCTTTCCAGCCACCCAATTCAAAGTGATGGTGCAGCGGCGCCATACGGAAAATACGGCGGCCTTCACCAAAATGCTTTTTAGTTACCTTGAACCAAAAAACTTGCAACATCACTGAAACTATTTCGGCAACGAAAATTCCACCCATAACAAAGAGCACTATTTCTTGGCGAACAATAACGGCAATGGTTCCGAGTGCGCCGCCTAATGCAAGCGCACCGACATCACCCATAAATACTTGTGCTGGGTGAGTGTTGTACCAAAGGAATGCCAGGCCCGCACCACCCATCGCGCCGCAGAAGATCATCAATTCACCGGCGCCAGGAATATACGGGAACAAAAGATACTTTGCGTAAATAGCATTACCCATGACATAAGCAAATGCACCCAATGCAGCGCCCACCAAAATCACCGGCATGATGACCAAGCCATCTAGACCATCAGTCAAATTAACCGCATTACTGCTGCCAACAATCACCAGGTAACTCAAAATAATGAAGCCCATCACACCCAATGGGTAGCTAACCTCTTTCATAAAGGGAAAAAGTAGATTTGTTTTTGCCGGAAGATCCAATGCAAAACCACTCTTCAACCATTCATAGAAAAGTTGCAATACCTTGAGGTTATTCACCTCGGAGACAGAGAAGGCTAGATAAATTGCAGCAAACAGACCAATCAAGGTTTGCCAAAAGAATTTTTCTCTTGATGCCATGCCTTTAGGATCTTTGTAAACAACTTTACGGTAGTCATCTACCCAGCCCACCAAGCCAAATCCAAATGTGACAATCATCACAATCCAAATGAATCTATTACTGAGGTCGGCCCACAACATGCATGAAATGAAGATGCCGATCAAAATCAATACGCCACCCATAGTTGGGGTGCCAGATTTCACTAAGTGAGTTTGTGGTCCATCAGTACGCACTGCTTGACCCATCTTTAATGCAGCCAATTTGCGAATAACCCAAGGACCGGCAGCCAAACCAATTAATAGCGCAGTCACTGTTGCCATCACCGCTCTAAAAGTGATGTAGTTAAATACCCGGAAAAATCCGAAATCATCTTGCAACCATTGCGCCAACATCAAGAGCATGTTTTAGCCTCCTCTAATAAGGCCTGTACTACACGCTCCATGCGCATAAATCGTGAACCTTTAACCAAAATATTCAAATGCTGACTGCTGCCACTAGACTGCGAATGAAACGCATCTCTTACTTGCACGATCAGACTATCCATATCAGAGAAATGCTTTGCGCTTGAAGATGCAGAAGACTTCTTAGCCTCATCAAATCCACGAATCGCAAATTGGCATTGCTCACCAAGTGCAAATAATTTAGAGATGCCTTGCTCCGCAGCGTAAGCGCCCACTTCGCGATGAAACTCTGGGCCCTGATTACCAACTTCGCCCATATCCCCCAACACCAACCAGGATGGATTGCCAGACTGTTTTAGCGCATCAATTGTAGCCCTTACTGAGTCTGGATTAGCGTTGTAACTATCATCAATTAAGGTGTGGTTAGGATCAATCTTCTTAGCTTGCATACGGCCATTGACTGGAGAGAATGATTCAAGACCTTGCTTAATTTTCTCAAGACTGACACCTGCGGCTAATGCCACTGCACTCGCGGCTAATGCATTACGCACGTTATGGCTGCCTAATGTATTTAACTGAATCTCAACTGTCCCCTGCTCTGCTTGAACTTGCACATGACCATTGCTTAAAAGTTGTCCAGTAACAGCTGCCTTTGTATTGACTTGGCTAGATAACAAAATAAAGTCGAGAACCTTGCGACCAGCAGCAGCTGTACGCCATACATTTGCAAACTCTGACTCAGCCGGGAATACAGCAACACCATCTTTTGGTAAGGCGCGTATTGCATCGGAATGCTCTTCTGCAACAGCGGCTACTGTTGCCATAAACTCCTGGTGCTCTCTCTGGGCATTATTAATCAAGGCAATATTGGCTTGTGCGATTCTAGCTAACTGAGCTGTCTCGCCAGGATGGTTCATTCCTAACTCCACCACAGCAAGACGATCACCGGCGCTTAACTTTAGTATCGTGAGAGGCAGCCCTATATCGTTATTCAAATTGCCTTTAGTAACTAATGTCTTATCTTCACCAACGGCTGCTTTAAAAATAGAGGCAATCATTTCTTTAACGGTAGTTTTACCGTTACTGCCAGTCACTAGCGCTAAAGGAATAGGATGCTTCAAACGCCATGCTTTAGCTAGCTCACCCAATGCTATGCGTGTATTAGGAACGCTTACCCCCGGCAAACTACTTGGGCACTTTTCTACATTGCTAATGAGTGCCGCAGCCGCTCCTGCTTGAGCTACGTCCGATAAAAAATCGTGCGCATCAAAGCGATCGCCCGTTAATGCAATAAATAATTCACCGGAGTCAATTTGACGGCTATCCGTACCCACTCTACTGAGGACCAACTCTTTTGCGTCATCAGCGGAAATATTCACCAGACTGCTGCCAGGCAACATAGCATGCACTTGAGCGAGCGCGGTCATTACAGACATCAGACTCCTCCTCCTGCAGCCAAGCGAATGTGCTCTTGGTCAGAGAAATCAAATTTCTTACGGCTAATTTCTTGTGTTGTTTCGTGGCCCTTGCCCGCAACCAAAACAATATCGCAAGGATCAGCATTTCGGATTGCGGCCATAATTGCGGCGGCTCGATCGGCAATCATCTGCACATTCTGTGCATTTTTATCAATGCCATCACGAATCATTTGCATGATTGCTTGTGGATCTTCAGAGCGCGGATTGTCACTAGTAATTAATACATGGTCGGCATAACGGGCTGCTACACCACCCATTTGAGGGCGTTTTCCCGCATCACGATCACCACCACATCCAAATACACACCAAATTCTTCCATTACGTTGCTGTGCAATTGGACGCAATGCTTGCAATGTTTTCTCAAGGGCATCTGGCGTATGCGCATAGTCAACAATTGCCAATACACCCTCGGTCTTTTGATTTTTGCCGAGATGAATTAACTCCATGCGACCCAAAACCGGAGTAAGTTGACTTACTTTTTTGCTTGCCTCGTCGCACGTATAGCCTTGACTCAGCAATACGGCCCATACAGCAAGCGCATTACTTAAATTAAATTCGCCTACCAAAGGAATATGCAAAGAATTGGCAGCAACGCCTTCATGAGTGAAGACTGAATCGTAACCAGCGCCATGAATGACGCTATCTTTTGCATAAATACGCTGCAAACGATTACCAAACTTTTCAAAACCATTAAAAGCTTGTTGATTTAATGCATAAGCCCAAACCTTGGCCTCGCCCTTCGCCAAAAGGTTCATTGCTAATTCGCGGCCAAATGCATCATCCAAATTAATGACAGCATGTTGAAGTTCGGCCCAATGAAATAATTTAGCCTTTGCTTCCGCATAGTCAGCCATATTGCCGTGGTAATCCAAATGATCTTGTGTCAAATTGGTGAAAACGGCGCAATTAAATTCTGTTCCCGCAATACGGTCTTGATGCAAGGCATGAGATGAAACTTCCATCGCCACTTGCGCAGCACCTGCATCTAATAATTCCTTCAGCTGCGTTTGCAACTTTGGAGCATCAGGCGTGGTGTAGCCAGTCTGAATCAAAGATCCAGGAATCCCTGTTCCCAAAGTTCCCAACACTGCAGTGCGATGTAAAGTTGTATTGAGCGATTGGGCGAGCCACTGAGTAATACTAGTCTTGCCATTAGTACCCGTAACACCAATAACATTCAAGTGCTTGCTAGGGTAGTCATACCATTGAGCGCAAAGACTGCCCACCTTTTCCGCTAATCCTTCCACAGCAAAGCACAAAGGATGATTTACGAATTCGCCATCCAAACCTAATGGATCAAACACAACTGCAGCTGCACCCTGCTCTAAGGCTGCATTAATAAATTGACGGCTATCACACAACGCTCTTCCATGACCTACTGAATAGGCAAAAAAGATATCGCCAGATTCAATCTGGCGACTGTCCGCACTTAACTTGGCAGAGGAGTTTGCCATGCTTCGTAAGTGCTCAATCAGGTGATTGGTATCTATTTTCAATGCCATCCTCATCTCTTTAAGACCGCTTGCTGAGGCTGTACATTTGCCGTACGAATTTCTTCAGGGCTCTTATCCTGGAGCACCATTTGCTTTGCTTTGCTGTCGGGCAAAACATTTAATGTATTTAGAGTTTCACTCACAATGGTTGAGAACACCGGCGCAGCCACATCACCACCGTAGTGACTTCCACCAGTTGGCTCATCGATCATTACCGCAACCACAATACGAGGCGCACTAATTGGCGCTAAACCAGCAAAGTAAGCGCGGTACTTATTGCCATAACCCTTGCCAACTAATTTATGCGCAGTTCCTGTCTTACCACCTACGCGGAAGCCTTCTGCTTGCGCCTTGATTGCAGTTCCTCCGGGCTCAGTAACCGTCTCCAGCATCGCACGCATCTCAATAGCGGTTTTCGGTGATAGCACCTTAGTTCCCGGCTTGAAGTCAGGGCTGCGCTCAATCGTTAGCGGTACCAACTCGCCATCACGTGCAAACACTGTGTAAGCGCGTGCCACCTGGAACAAAGATGCGGAAATTCCATAACCAAAGGCAATACGTGCCTGGTCAGTAGGCATCCACTTCTTAAATGGATGAACGGTTCCAGCAACTGCGCCAGGGAAGCCAATTTTTGGCGCCTGACCTAAACCCACTGCAGTATAAAAATCCCACATCTCTTCTGCAGAGAGGCTATTCATTGCGATCTTTGCGGTACCGATATTGCTAGATTTTTGAATAACCTGAGCAACAGTCAGATTTCCATAAGGATGTGTATCGGTGATCGGCTTAGGTCCCACCAAATACTTTGCGCCAATCACCATATTGGTATCAGGCTTAACTGCGCCTTTTTCTAATGCGATTGCAATAGTCAGAGGCTTCATGGTTGAGCCAGGCTCAAAGGTATCTGTCAGCACACGATTGCGAAGCTGCTCACCCGTCAAAAATTTACGGTTATTTGGGTTGTAGCTTGGATAATTTGCAAGCGCCAAAATCTCACCGGTTTGCGTGTCTAAAACAACCGCACCTCCAGCTTTAGCTTTAGCATGATGCTTTTCTACTGCATCCTTCACGGCGTTGTAGGCCAAGAACTGAATTTTGCTGTCGATCGAAAGATTTAAATCCTTGCCATTCTGCGGCAACTGCAAAATCGCCATCTCTTCCACAACTCTGCCAAGACGATCCACTACAACGCGTCTTTGCCCTGGGCGACCAGCCAACTCTTTTTCTCTAGAGAGCTCCATACCCTCTTGCCCACGGTCTTCCACGTTGGTAAAGCCCACCACGTGAGCCATTGCCTCGCCCTCAGGATAAAAGCGGCGGTATTCATTATTCAAACCAATACCAGGAATTTCTAATTGCTTAATTTGTTGAGCCACTTCCGGCTCAACCTGACGCTTCAAGAAAATTTGCTTACGCTCTTCTCGTAATTTTTTGCGTAGCTCTGACTCGCTAATCTGCAACAAACTAGCAAGCTTCTGCACTTTGTCAGCAGCCAAATCATCCGGCACTGTGTCGTTATACGCAATAACAGATTTTGCTTCCAAGCTCGTAGCAATTACTTGGCCATTACGGTCCAAAATTTTTCCACGACTTGCAGGCAGCTCTAACTCACGCTGTGTACCGCGGATACCCTTAGCCGCATAAAATGCATTTCCTGGACCTTGAATCCAAAAGGCACGCAGTAGCAGCATCATGAATACAAAGAATAAAAGGAACAGCATTAAGCGTGACCGCCACATTGGCAGACGCAACACTAAGTTCGGCGTTGTAGAAAATCTCACCGTCCTCATTTAGCCTCCCTCAAATACAAAGTACGTTCGGGAGAAATCGGGGACATACGTAGTTGATTGCGTGCCACATCACGAATACGGGCAGATTTAGATAGGTTGCGCTGCTCATACTCAAGACGCAACCACTCTTGATTTAATCTACGCTCTTCAATTTGCGCGCGCTCTTGGAGAATGAATAATTTACGGGCACGTTGCTGTGCAGCTACCAGTGAAAGTGCGCAAATTAGCAAGAGAGCAAGCAAAGTTAAGGTTGCGCGATTCATGCTGGCACCTCAATACGCTTTTCAGCAACACGCATAATCGCTGAACGAGCACGGGGATTCTCAAGAATTTCGGCTCCGCTTGGTTTTATACGTGAAATGATTTCTAAAGCGCTTTTAGGCAAATCTTTTTCGCGCACAGGCAAGCCACGTGGCACTTCTACTTTTGCATGTGCCTGTAAGAACTGCTTAACGATACGATCCTCGAGAGAGTGAAAGCTAATGACTGCAAGTCTTGCGCCAGGCTTCAATAAATTCAATGCAGCTTTCAAACCCAACTCTAAATCTTCCAACTCGCGATTGATAAAGATGCGTAACGCTTGAAACGTTCTTGTGGCAGGATCTTGGCCAGCTTCGCGAGTGCGCACAACACTAGCCACCAGGCTCGCCAATTCAGATGTAGTTTTTGGCGACAAGCCCTCTTCTCGCTTTGCCACAATGGCTTTAGCGATTTGAAATGCAAAGTGTTCTTCTCCGTAAGTCTTAATCACGTGCGTGATTTCCTCCTGCGGTGCCTGCTCTAACCACTGTGCCGCTGTTAAACCTTGGTCGGTATTCATTCGCATATCGAGCGGACCGTCGCGTCGAAATGAAAGCCCGCGATGCGCCTCGTCGACCTGTGGAGAGCTGATCCCCAAGTCCAACAAAATTCCATAGACTGATTGCGCTTGTGCGTACTGATCCATATGCGCAAAACTGTCGTGCACTATCGTTAAACGTGGGTCGTTGATTTGCTTTGCTACCGCAATTGCATCCAAATCTTTGTCGAATGAAATCATGCGCGCATTGCTGTTCAACTCTTTGAGTAAGGCTTGGGTATGACCACCGCGCCCAAAAGTTCCATCGACTACTAAAACGTTGTTTGTTGTGTTTTGATTTTGAATGAGCGGGCTGCTGACTAGCGCCGTCACCGCCTCGGCCAGTAACACTGGGTGATGAGTTATGTTCATGGCACCCTGTCATCAAAAATTAAATTGCTTGAGTGCTTCAGGCATGCCTTGCGCAATCGCAGCCTGTTCTTTTGCAGCGTATGTTGCTGCATCCCACAACTCCAAGTGACTTCCCATGCCAAGCAGAATCACTTCTTTTTCAATGCCTGCGGCTGCACACAATTCTGGGCTCACCAAAACACGACCCGCGCTATCTAAATCTATTTCGGCTGCATTACCAAGAAAAATTCTGCGCCACTAGTGTGCATCCATTGGGAGCTGAGCAACTCTTGCCCTGAAGGTTTCCCACTCTGGGCGTGGAAAGAGAAGTAGGCAGCCATCCGGGTGTTTGGTAAGCGTGATTCGGCCCTCGCCCTGTACCAACAAGGCGTCACGATGCTTTGCCGGCATAGACATGCGGCCTTTTGCATCCAAATTGAGAGCTGACGCACCTTGAAACACTATTTACCCCACTTTTTCACACCTCCTCCCACTTTAGAGGATCGCACTAAGAGGGTCAAGTGTTTTTGGGAGTTTTTTTAGGAATTTCTCTAATGTTTACAAACACTTAGCGTCGTCTGTTCACAAAATGGTGGGAATAAAATAGCTACTTAAAACAATGGCTTGGAAAATACACTTAAGAATAGGTCTTAGCTATTAGGCCCATTAATACCTAAATATACTGTATTTAAAAACAGTAGTTAAATAAAAATATATTTAAATTAATCGACTTTTAAATTTTGTAAGCCGTCGTAGTCATTACCTTTGACATCGCCTGCATTATTTTCTGAATTGGCTCGGGTAAAACTACTCCGCCAGCATCTTTTGCTGCTTGTCCATGTTCAATTTCATCGATGCGCATTTGATCAACTATTGCACGAGAACGTTGATCTTCTTTTGGTAATTTTTCGAGATGACTTTCTAAGTGATTCTCAACTTGCTTTTCTGTTTCAACAACAAATCCTAAGCTCCACTTATCACCCGCTAAACCAGCTGCCAAGCCGATCGCAAGGGATCCGGCATACCAAAGTGGATTGAGATAACTTGTATGCGAACCCAATTCTTGAAGACGAGTTTCACACCAGGCTAAGTGATCCATTTCTTCTTGAGCGGAGTGATCGAGCATCTCCTGAATTTGTGAATTTCGTGCTACCAATTTCTGTGATTGATAAAGCGCCTGGGCGCAAACCTCACCCACATGATTGACGCGCATTAATCCGGCAGCATGCTGTCGCTGCGCAGCATCAAGATCATTATTTTCCCCAACCTCAGACCCGGGGGTTGGGCGACCTGCATTTGCCCCTCCAACAATCGAGCGCAAGGCCGTATCAAACTCAATAATGGCGCGGTCGATCGGACTCATAAAGGCAGAAATTAGACTAAAACTTCAGCCTTGCAGCTCTGTTTTGTCTTTAAACCAAGCTCTGCAAGGGGTTCACGGTCTTGTTCTGCCTCAGGATTACCGGTAGTGAGCAGTTGCTCACCATAGAAAATTGAATTGGCGCCAGCCAAAAAGCACATGGCTTGAACAGCCCTTCCAAGCTCTTGGCGACCTGCAGATAAGCGCACTCGTGCCTTAGGCATCATAATGCGAGCTACGGCGATGGTTCTGACGAATTCCAAGGGATCTAATGGCTTTTGCTCAGCCAACGGCGTGCCTGCAACTGGCACCAAATGATTGATAGGTACTGACTCAGGGTAAGGGCTCAAGTTGGCTAGACGCGCCAAGAATGCCGCACGTTGCTCGCGAGACTCACCCATGCCAACGATGCCGCCACAACATACAGACATTCCAGCTGCGCGCACATTTGAAATGGTATCGAGTCGATCCTGATAGCCATGGGTGGAGATCACTGAGCGATAAAAATCTTCACTGGTATCTAGGTTGTGGTTGTAGAAATCGAGCCCCGCCTCTTGTAAAGCCTGGGCCTGATCGGCCTCTAGCATCCCCAGGGTTGCGCATGTTTCAAGGCCTAAAGCTTTTACGCCCTTAATCATGGCGGTCACTTTTTCGATATCGCGGTCCTTGGGCTCGCGCCACGCGGCGCCCATGCAGCAATGGTTTGAGTCAGCCGCTTTAGCGGCTTTGGCTGCCTCTAGCACTTCCTCTAAGCCCATCAACTTCTCAGCCTTAACATCAGTGTCGTAGCGGGCTGCTTGAGGGCAATAACCACAATCTTCTGGGCACCCCCACCAGTCTTGATGGATTGGATAAATGCGTAGCTAATTCCACATCACCCTCAGGAAAATAAGCCTTATGGGTTTCTTGGGCTACTGACCACTCTGCAGATGCGTTCGCGCCCTGATGCAAATCAGCCTTAGTTTTAAATTGGGTAAGGGTTTTTCAGCGCTTTGGGTGTCCAGCATGGGTAAATTCCAGAAAATAGGTCAATTCAAGCCATAAACATAACAGATACAAGCCTAAGTTTGGAAAAACTAGTGGTCAAATATCAAACATGAAGGTTATTTCCGATCCAAATCCAGTTTCGTTAGTAGATCGCAGCCTGGCAGCCGTTTGGCACCCCTGCACGCAAATGAAGCAGCACGAGTCTTTTCCTTTGATTGCCATCGCCAAAGGAAAGGGGGCATGGCTTTATGACGAACAGGGAAATGCATTGCTAGATTGCATTAGCTCCTGGTAGACAAATCTATTTGGGCACTCAAATCCGCGCATCAATAAAGCGATCACAGAGCAGCTAGAAAAAATTGAGCATGTGATGCTTGCAGGATTTACTCACGCTCCTGTTGTTGAACTTTCAGAAAAACTCACCTTACTCACTAATGGTAATTTAGGCCATGTCTTCTATGCATCTGATGGCGCATCTGCAGTTGAAATCGCACTGAAGATGAGTCACCACTTTTGGCAACTCAATGGTAAAGCGCAAAAGAAAAAATTTGTTTGCTTAGAAAATGGCTGCCACGGGGAAACGCTTGGCGCATTAGTGGTAACTGATGCTGCCATTTTTAGAGAGGCCTATGGCTCTCTTTTGCAAGACGTATATACGATCGACTCTCCAGATGCGCGTAAAGCAAGACCTGGAGAAAGCGCCAAAGACGTTGCACAGCAGGCAGCAGAAAAATTGCAGCAGCTACTTGAAAAAGAACACCAGCACATTGCCGCCATCATCGTTGAGCCACTAGTTCAATGTGCTGGACAAATGGCAATGTATTCACCAGAATATTTACGCCAAGTTCGCACGCTGTGCGACCGTTACGAAGTTCATCTCATTGCTGATGAAATCGCGGTAGGGTGTGGGCGTAGCGGTAAATTCTTTGCTTGTGAGCACGCTGGAATTTGGCCTGATTTCCTCACCCTATCCAAAGGCATCAGCGGCGGCTATCTCCCGCTCTCCCTTTGCATGACGACAGAAAAAATTTATCGCGCTTTTTATAGCGATCAAACTCGTCATGGGTTTTTACATTCACATTCTTACACCGGCAATCCGCTGGCTTGCGCAGCTGCCTTAGCCTGTCTTGAAATTTTTGAATCCGAGAACGTCTTAGAGAAAAATAAGATGCTCTCCCAGGATTTGGCCAATGCTTTCTCATGGGCAAAATCAGATTCTCGCATTGCTCATTGGCGACAACAGGGAATGATTTTGGCGTTTGATGTTAAGAATGAGTGCATCAAGAATCCAGGCATCTTCGCACGAGAAATGTTTTCAAACGGACTTGAAAATGGCGTACTAATTAGACCAATAGGTAATACTGTTTATGTAATGCCGCCGTATATTTTGACCACCGAAGAAGCAATGCAAATGGGTAGCTCCATCAAGAACGCACTCGATAAGACCTTGATATGACGACTCGATTTAATGCCCTCGCCATGGCGCAAGAACAAATTGCAGATCTAGATCTGCAACTCCTGAAGCGCACATTACGCGTTACAGAGACGCCTTGCGATACCCAGGCTCAGGTTGCGGGAAGAAAGCTCAAGGCATTTTGTAGCAATGACTATCTCGGACTCGCTAATCATCCAGACTTAGCTAGCGCATTAGCCGAAGGGGCAAAGCTGTATGGTGTTGGCAGCGGAGCCTCTCATTTGATTAGCAGACATAGCATTGCTCATGAATTGCTAGAAAAGCGACTGGCTTCATTTCAAGCAACATACATCCCGCAAGCTCGCGCGCTATTTTTTAGCACTGGCTATATGGCAAACCTGGCCGCAATTACTGGCTTAGCAAAACTGGCAGGTCGGGGCGAGGTTAGTCTCTATTCAGCCAAACTCAATCACGCTTCACTCATTGATGGCGTACGCTTAGCTAGCGCCCAAACAAATACTGCAGTCACGCTTTTTGATCACGCATGCCCCAGTGAATTAGTTGAGCTACTGAAAGCTGATAAAAAACCACTCAAAATTATTGTCACTGATGGCGTCTTTAGTACGGATGGCGATTTAGCTCCAGTGAAAGAGTTGTTGAAAATTGCAGAGCAACACGATGCACTGCTATTGATTGATGATGCTCATGGATTTGGCGTGCTTGGTGAAAATGGTCATGGAATTTTGGAGCAAGAAATGCTCTTCTCTGATCGCATCATTTATATTGGCACCCTAGGCAAGGCTGCGGGCGTGAGTGGCGCCTTTATTTGCGCACAAGACTCTTTCATTGAATGGCTTGTTCAAAAGGGGCGGCCATACATTTACAGCACCGCAACTCCACCTTCTATAGCCCACACACTACTCAAAAGCCTAGATCTTATTGAGGGTGAAGCAGGCTCAAAACGTCGCAAGCACTTAAATCAACTCATCAGCATTTGGCAGGAAGAAATGCAGTTTGTAAGCCGGGTTAAAGTTTCTTCCTGCACACCTATTCAACCAGTCATCCTGGGGAGTAATGCCAGCGCACTGATGGCAGCAAAGCTTTTGGATGAGGCGGGTTATTGGATCCCGGCGATTCGACCTCCTACCGTACCTCTTGGTAGCTCGCGCTTATGAATTACTTTCTCAGCAAACCATAGCGCTGAAGACTTACGCGAATTGATAAGTACCCTCAAGGCAATCGAGCAGAAAGTGATTAGCAAATCATCATGAGTTTTCCCGCGGGATTTTTTATTACTGGAACTGATACCGAAGTTGGAAAAACCTTGGTGAGTGGCGCCTTTATTTTAAAAATACGTGCACAAGGTGGAAAAGCTGTCGGTTTCAAACCAGTAGTTGCCGGCACCTATAAAGATGCCAAGGGCGTAGTTGTAAACGAAGATCTAGAAACCTTACGAATTGCCTCCCATCTCAATCCAGGCCAAATGGAGTTATGTCCTTACGTTCTAAATATGCCTGCTGCACCCCATTTGGTAGCCGCAGCTATAGGCCAGGAAATGGAAATGGAAATGGAAATGGAAATGGAAATGGAAATGGAAATGGAAATGGAAATGGAAATGGAAATGGATCGCATTATGCAATGCACTAGCCAAAATACAGACTCAAAGCGATGTTGTAGTGGCAGAAGGGGCCCGGGGGTTTTTAATTCCGCTAAACAAGACTCAGGACTTGGCTGATGTTGCAAAAGAGATGAACTTTCCGATCATCTTAGTAGTAGTGGGAATGAAGTTGGGCTGCCTAAACCATGCCTTACTCACATACGAAGCAATGATCGCCAGAAAGCTCAATATTGCTGGTTGGGTTGCCAATACTCTTGCAAGTGAAATGCCGCTACTTCAAGAAAATATTGAGACTTTAAAAACAAGAATCAAAGCGCCTTTTCTAGGCTTAATTCCTGTGCTACCAAAACAACTTCAAAAATCTGTAGATAACCCCTACTCGATTGAAGCTCTTGAATTTGCTGCACAGCACATACAACTACCAAAAAATTAAATTGCCTTATTAATTGGATTGGTTTGCGCTAATTAACCCCAAAGGTGCACATCAAAAGACTTTCGGATAAGATGAAGGGATGCATTTACCTTCTGAAATTATTGCTTCTGCAGAAGCCATTCAAGAAATTCGACGCAATATTCATGCTCACCCTGAATTGCGTTTCGAAGAAAACCGTACGTCTGATTTAGTTGCTGAGGCACTTTCGAGCTGGGGTATTACTGTATTCCGTGGCATGGGTAAGACTGGAGTGGTAGGTCGCCTTGATGGTGATTTGGGTCCAGGGAAAATGATTGGCCTGCGCGCCGATATGGATGCGCTACCCCTGCAAGAACACAACAACTTTGCACATGCGTCCCGCAATGCGGGCAAGATGCATGCTTGCGGCCATGATGGCCACACCGCAATGCTCTTAGGAGCAGCCCAATATTTATCAAATCATCGCGATTTCAAGGGCACTGTTATCTTTATTTTCCAGCCAGCAGAAGAAGGTGGTGCAGGCGCACGCGAAATGATCAAAGATGGTCTTTTTGAAAAATTCCCGTGCGATGCCGTCTTTGGATTGCACAATTGGCCAGGCCTGTCTGAAGGTCACTTTGGGGTAACCTCCGGGCCGATGATGGCCTCCAGTAATAGTTTTGAGATTACGATTAAAGGCAAAGGTGGGCACGCTGCATTACTTCACAATAGCACTACTGATCCAGTCTTTACTGGTGCACAAGTCGTACTCGCACTCCAAGGCATCATCACACGCAACAAGCGCCCAGTAGATGCAGCCGTCATATCGGTTACACAATTTCATGCGGGTGAAACTAGCAATGTCATTCCTGATAGCGCATTTATTGGGGGCACTGTACGCACCTTTACGCTAGAAGTTTTAGATCTGATTGAACGACGTCTGCGAGAGATTTCACATAATGTTGCTAGCGCGTTTGATTGCCAGGCGGAGATTTCCTTTGCTAGAAACTATCCACCTCTAATTAATCATGACAACGAAGTTGAATTTGCTAGCGAAGTGATGAGTGAATTGGTTGGCAAGCAAAATGTGAATACAGCAATTGACCCAACTATGGGTGCGGAAGACTTTGCTTTTATGTTGCTAGAAAAGCCTGGTTGTTACGTATTCTTAGGTAATGGTGATGGCGATCATCGCTCAGTAGGCCATGGCATGGGCCCATGTCACCTACACAATCCATCTTATGACTTTAATGATGTATTGATTCCGGTAGGCGTGAGCTACTGGGTCACACTAGCTCAACGCTACCTAGCAAAAAACTAATTTGCTTTACTGCTTTACGAATTCAAGCTTAAGAATTCGTAAATTTTGCTGGCCGTTTTTCCATAAATGCAGCCATGCCTTCTTTTTGATCATTAGTTCCAAAGCAAGTGTGGAATAAGCGTCGCTCAAAATGCATACCCTCTGAAAGAGTGGTTTCATAGGCAGCATTAATACTTTCCTTCACCATCATCGCAGTGAGCAAAGGCATATCGGCAATCCCCTTGGCAATCGCCTTTACCTCTTTAAGCAAATCAGCCTGAGGAAATACGCGGGACACTAATCCAGATCGCTCTGCTTCGGCGGCATCCATCATCCGACCTGTAAGTGCCAAGTCCATCGCTTTCGCCTTGGATACAGCACGCGGTAAGCGCTGCGTTCCACCAGCGCCTGGAATAATTCCTAGCTTTACTTCAGGCTGAGCAAACTTCGCGTTATCTGCGGCCATGATCGTGTCGCACATCATGGCCAATTCACAACCGCCACCTAATGCATACCCAGATACAGCCGCAATGACTGGCTTACGAACTTTTTTCATTTCTTCCCAGTTGCGAGAAATGAAGTCTTCGCGATAAACATCCTTTAATCCATACTTTGCCATCGATGCAATATCAGCCCCCGCAGCAAATGCCTTTTCACTACCGGTCACGATGATGCAACCAATATTGTCATCCGCATCAAACCCTAGCAATGCAGCGCCAAGCTCATCCATCAACTGATCATTTAAAGCATTAAGCACTTCAGGGCGGTTCAGAGTAATAGTGGCAACCTTGCCGTCTACTTCAGTCAGAATTGTCTTGTAGCTCATGTTTTTCTTTCTAATATGCAATCAACAATCAATTAACGCGGCAGTAATAACCACATCTTGCCATTTTGTTTCATGCGGCCCGCCATTTCACCAGCAGCCTCCCCCGAACCCCAATAGTAATCAGCCCTCACCCCACCCACAATGGCTTTACCAGTATCTTGTGCCATCACCAATTTTTGTAAGGGCTGAGCACTCAAAGGTTTTGTAGTGGACAAAAATACGGGGGCGCCCAAAGGCATAGCCTGAAGATCAACCGCAATACTTCGCTCACCTGTTAAGGGCACACCCAGCGCACCATTGGGACCTAAATCTGCAGCAACATTACCAGGCAACTCTTTAAAGAAAACAAATCGGGGGTTTGCATTGAGCATTTCATTCACGCGATCAGGATTGCGTTTAGCCCATTGCGAAATACCTTGCATGGTTGCTTCACTACGCGAAATCTCTTTTCGGTCAAGCAGCCACTGAGCAAATGATTTAAAGGGTTGGTCATTTGTGCCTGCATAACCCAATCGCAGCACTCGACCATCTTGCAGTCGGATTTTTCCAGAGCCCTGTATTTGCATAAATGCCGCAGCAATAGGATCTTGCACCCAAGCGACTTCAGAACCTTGCAATACTCCAGAGCTCATTAATTCACCGCGTGTTGGACCTGGACTAGGCTTTGATTTTTTCCAAGCATTTGGATAAGCATAGAGCGGCACATTAAAGGTGCTTGTGCGAGTCAACGATCCATTCATTACCGGCTCGTAATACCCGGTAATCATCCCTGTATCGCTACCGGCACTATTGCGAATTTCATAAGCCTGAAAGTTACTTTCAAAATATCGACGAATTGATTGAGCATCTCCACTCGATACATTTGCTGCTTGCGCGCAGACTTGACGGCAATTGATTTCAGTATTGCGTTTGCGCAAACCATCGCAACTCTTTTGCCAAGCAGGCCAAGCTTGCGATAAATCATCGTCCTGCCAGCCTGGCAAAGCCTGCCAAGAGACCGCACTAAAACTAGCGATAGAGGAACTGTAGGAGGCAGGCCCTGCACCGGATCCGGAGCGAAATCCTGATCCACGCGTTGGAGGCGCCGAGCAACCAGAAACCAAACTCGCTAGGAAGATAGCGAATACACTAAACAAAGTTACTTTTTTTGCAACAGATTGCGCTAATTTAAATTTAGAACTCATGATCGCCAATTTACTCGATGAATACCCAATGATCCTCTTTGCCGTTGAAGGCGCTATTGCTCTCGGGCTTTTGTTGTTTATTGTCCTATGGACAGGCAATGGAAAGAAATAGTCTTAAGTCAAGCCCATTAATGCAGTGTTCGAGGCATGACTAGAGCGAACTCCGGAATAGGAGCCTGGAAGAATTGAGCGTCTTCCGTGACGCAGAAATATTCCCCACGCATAGTCCCGGCTGGTGTAGG
This sequence comes from Polynucleobacter necessarius, assembly GCF_900096755.1. Taxonomy (NCBI): domain Bacteria; kingdom Pseudomonadati; phylum Pseudomonadota; class Betaproteobacteria; order Burkholderiales; family Burkholderiaceae; genus Polynucleobacter; species Polynucleobacter necessarius. Next base: position 782,088 of record NZ_LT615227.1, on the reverse strand, counting down.
CAAGGGTAGCCCAACTGGTGTACTCAAAATGCTCCCCAGGGCGCAAAAGGGGCTGTGTTGCCCAACCACCCCTAGCCCTTTAACCTCCTGAACGTCGTTATCCCCGTCAGTAATGAGCCAATGGCGGGCAATTAGCTGAATACTGGCGCTACCTGTATTGCGAATAGTGGCCGTATAGGCAAAGGCAAATTGGCGGTTATCGGGGTCAGATTGGTCAGGAAGGTACTGGGCTTTGACCGTAACGCTCATTTCGTGGGGATTCATGCTCGAATTCTGCTCCATCCAAGAGCCAACTGCAAGCTAGAATCTAGGGATGGAAAGCCAAAAATCACCATCTACCAGCCAATTTGTCATTGCCCCCTCTATTTTGTCGGCCGACTTTGCCTGCCTAGGCAAAGAGGTACAGGATGTTTTGAGCGCAGGTGCTGACTGGATTCACTTTGATGTGATGGACAACCACTATGTCCCTAACCTCACTATTGGCCCTCTAGTGTGTGAGGCTATTCGTCCATACGCAGTCAAAAACGGCAAGCCAGCCATGATTGACGTTCACCTCATGGTTGAACCTGTTGATCGCATCGTTCCTGACTTTGCAAAAGCTGGCGCCAACTTAATTAGCTTTCACCCTGAGGCAAGTCCTCACGTTAATCGCACTCTCAATTTAATTCGCGATCAAGGTTGTCAAGCAGGTTTAGTGCTTAATCCTGCAACACCACTGGATCATCTTGATCACACCCTGGAATTGCTAGACTTGGTTTTGCTCATGTCGGTCAACCCTGGGTTTGGCGGGCAATCATTTATTCCAAGTACTCTCAATAAAATTATGCAAGTGCGCGCTCGACTAGATCGCTACCAAGCTGAGACAGGTCGCTACATTCGCCTAGAGGTAGACGGTGGAATTAAAGCAGACAATATTGCGCAAGTCGCACAAACCGGTGCAGATACTTTTGTTGCAGGCTCTGCAATCTTTGGTAAAGATAATTACGCTCAAGTGATCGAGACGATGCGCAGCGAATTAGGCAAGTCAGAAAAAGCTTAATGCAGCGTGATGAATTTAATGCTCTAGCAAAACAGGGCTTCAGTCGCATTCCTCTCGTCAAAGAGGTATTGGCTGATTTAGAAACCCCGCTCTCGCTTTACGTCAAACTGAGCCAAGCTTTTGGAAGCAAAAATACCTACCTCTTGGAGTCTGTTCTTGGCGGTGAACGCTTTGGGCGCCTCTCCTTTATTGGGCTGCCTGCCAAGACCATTGTCAGAACCGTTGGCACGCCCTCCGCACCTATCAATGAGGTTGTGACCGAGGGAAAGGTAGTTGAGAGCAATACCGATAATCCACTCGACTTTGTTGATGCATATTTCAAACGTTTTAAGGTGGCTTTACAGCCAGGCCTTCCACGCTTTTGTGGTGGACTTGCCGGTTATTTTGGCTACGACACCGTACGCTACATTGAGTCACGACTTGCAAAACATCATCTTCCCGATGAATTAGGGGTGCCCGACATTCAACTGATGTTGACCGAAGAATTAGCGGTCATTGATAACGTCGCCGGAAAAATTTATTTCATCGTCTATGCAGACCCAAGCATTGATGGTAGTTTTGAAAATGCACAGAATCGCTTAAAAGAATTGATGACTTGCCTTGGGAAGCCGGCAAACATGCCCGCTTCATTACCTACCACCAAGACCGAACTCATTCGAAAATTTAAAGCGATGGACTTTGAGGCGGCCGTACTAAAAACTAAAGAATATATTTTGGCCGGTGACTGCATGCAAGTCGTTATTGGCCAGCGTATTAGCAAACCCTTTACTGAGTCGCCATTAGCTTTATATAGGGCCTTACGCTCGCTCAACCCCTCGCCCTATATGTATTTCTATGATTTTGGCGACATGCAAATCGTTGGATCATCACCAGAAATTTTGGTTCGCCAAGAAAAGCGGGCAGCTGAAAAGATTGTCACCATTCGCCCTCTGGCAGGAACTCGTCCTCGCGGCGCTAACCCCGAAGAAGACGAGCGATTAGCCAAAGAATTGCTCGCAGATCCCAAAGAAATTGCGGAGCATGTCATGCTGATCGATCTTGCGCGCAATGATGTGGGCCGAATTGCAAAAACGGGCTCTATAAAAGTCACTGACTCTATGTCAATAGAAAAGTACTCTCACGTACAACACATTGTGAGTGCTGTTGAAGGAGATCTGCTCGACAATATGAGCAATATGGATGTTTTACGTGCAACCTTCCCAGCAGGCACATTGTCTGGAGCCCCCAAAATTCGTGCAATGGAAATCATTGATGAAATGGAAATTGTGAAACGTGGTGTATACGGTGGCGCAGTTGGCTACCTCTCATTCTCGGGTGACATGGACGTTGCAATTGCCATCCGTACAGGCGTTATTCGTGATGGCATGCTGCACTCTCAAGCTGGTGCAGGCGTAGTTGCAGACTCTGATCCTACTGCCGAATGGAAAGAGACCGAAGCAAAAGCGCGCGCAGTATTGACAGCAGCCGAGCTGGTACAAGGAGGGCTTGATGCTCCTAATGATTGATAACTACGATTCATTTACCTACAACCTCGTTCAATATTTTGCTGAACTAGGCGAAGAGGTGAAGGTATTTCGGAATGATGAAATTGCAGTAGAAGAAATTGCAAAACTCAATCCAGACCGTATTTGCATTTCTCCTGGACCATGCAGTCCTGCTGAAGCCGGAATTTCCGTTGCCGCAATTAAACGCTATGCAGGAGAAATTCCAATCTTAGGTGTTTGCTTAGGTCATCAAGCTATAGGCGAAGCCTTTGGCGGAAAGGTGATCCGTGCCCAAAAGGTGATGCATGGAAAAACTGATAGCATTCATCACACTGGCGTTGGGGTATTTAAGAATTTGCCCGACCCATTTAAGGTCACGCGTTATCACTCTCTTGCAATTGAAAAGAGTTCATTGCCGGATGTTCTCGAGGTCACCGCCACATCTTCAGACGGCGAGATCATGGGTGTGCGCCATCGTGAATTAGCTATCGAAGGCGTTCAGTTTCACCCTGAATCTATCTTGTCCGAGCACGGTCACGCCCTCCTCAAGAATTTTTTGCTTTTAATAAATAATTAGATAGCGCTATGTCAATCACACCTCAAGAGGCGCTACAACGCTGCATCGAACACCGCGAACTTTTCCATGATGAAATGACCGCGATGATGCGTCTCATCATGAGTGGCGAAATGCCTCCTGAATTAGTGGCTGGATTACTCGTTGCATTGCGAACCAAGAAAGAAACCGTTGGTGAAATCGCAGCTGCCGCACAAGTGATGCGTGAGTTTACTACCCCAGTGAAGGTTGATGACCGCTCGCATCTAGTGGATGTGGTTGGTACCGGCGGTGATGGTGCGCATACTTTTAATATCTCGACTGCAGCTATGTTTGTTGCAGCAGCGGCTGGAGCAAAAATTGCCAAGCATGGCAATCGCAGCGTAAGCAGCAAGTCTGGCAGCGCTGATGTATTAGAAGCGCTTGGCGCAAACCTTGCACTCTCAGCTGAGCAAGTATCCAAATGCATCTCTACAGTAGGCGCAGGATTTATGTTTGCTCCCAATCACCATCCTGCCATGAAGAATGTGGTGCCAATTCGCAAGCAATTGGGTGTCCGTACAATTTTTAACATCCTGGGTCCACTAACCAACCCAGCCGATGCCAAACGCATTCTGATGGGTGTGTTCCATCCTGATCTAGTGGGTATTCAAGCCCGTGTACTTCAGGCTTTAGGTATGGAACATGCATTGGTCGTTTATGGTGGAGATGGTTTAGACGAGATCTCTCTTGAAGGCGCCACTTTAGTAGGCGAACTTAAAGATGGTGTGGTTCGTGAATATGAAATTCACCCTAAAGATTTTGGCCTTAATACCGCACTCACAAATAGCTTCAAAGTAGCCAATGCGGAAGAATCCAAAAAAATGGTTTTGGCTGTTATCAATAACCAGCCGGGTGCTGCCAGCGATATTGTCTGCCTAAATGCCGGCGCTACCCTATACGTAGCCGGAGTAGCTAAAGATATTGCCAGCGGTATTGCCCTTGCTAAGGCAGCCATCGCTTCTGGGGCTCCACGCCAAAAGCTTGACGCCTTTGTTGCCGCAACTCAATCTAATTAAGTTCTTATACATGGGCGATATCCTCGAAAAAATTGTTGCAACCAAAAAGATCGAGGTTGCCAATTGCCTACAAAAAATTTCCCTTGGTAATCAGCGAGAAAAGGCTGAGGCAAATAATCAAGACGCCCTAATGAAGCCGCGCGGCTTTATTCAGTCAATTGAGAAAAAGATTGCTGCGGGCAAAGCAGGGGTCATTACCGAAATCAAGAAAGCCAGTCCTAGCAAAGGAATCTTGCGCGAGAACTTCATGCCCGCCGAGATTGCTAAATCGTATGAGAAACATGGAGCAGCCTGTTTATCGGTCCTTACGGACGTAGATTACTTTCAGGGCGGCAACACCTATCTGCAACAAGCTCGGGCAGCGTGTAGCATTCCCGCTTTGCGTAAAGATTTCACGATAGATCCTTATCAAGTTTACGAAGCGCGTGCGATCGGCGCTGATGCCATTCTGCTAATTGTTGCCTGCCTAGAGCTCAATCAAATGAAAGAGCTCGAAGCCTGTGCGCATGAATTAGGTTTAGATGTGTTGGTTGAGGTACATAACGCACCAGAACTAGAACAAGCACTTGAGCTAAAAACCCCGCTGCTTGGAATCAATAATCGCAACCTCAAAACTTTTGAGGTCACACTACAAACAACGCTTTCACTCCTATCGATGGTTCCTAGTAATAAAACGTTAGTGACTGAATCAGGGATTCTAGGCCGCGCCGATGTGCAATTAATGCGTGATAACCAAATTATCGCCTTTTTGGTTGGCGAGGCTTTTATGCGCGCACCCGATCCAGGCACCGCCCTTAGTGAGCTGTTTTCCTAAATCGTCTTAAAAGATCGAGGCTGTATTTAATTAGGGAGATCAGCAGTACTAATCCCAATATATCGCCAATGAACATGGCGATGAAATGATTCATGGTGCCAGAGTCATCAATATTAACTGTGGCATACCAAAACTGATGCAGCCCAGCGCTTAATGCGGCAAATACCAAAATACAAATCAAAATCAGTAATTTAGATAAATTTAGGTTGCTGAGATCGGAATCTAACTCCAAATTGCTCAGCACAAATATTCTGGCGAGGTAGGGTGCGAAGCCTGATATCAAACCAGTGCCGATACAAATTGTTAAGTCATCTGACAGCGCGCCGCAATAGCTAATTAAAAATGAAGCGAGAGCAATGCCTATGGCTCCCGGTAAGCCAAAAATTAAAATAAGAAAAAGTCGCAAACCAGCAGGAAGATATACCCCGTTAACACCGGCACCAAATACAAAACTGCTCGTAAGCCATGAGTTGAAATAGAAGAGCGCTGCATAGGCGAGCGCACTAATCCCAAAACCATGTGCGCGCATCAGCGGCAAAAAACTTTAGGCATTACTCGGAGTATGGATGATTACATTTGACAAAGATAAACCGCACAAATCGTATTTAAGGAATAGAATACCATTAGCTCTACAGCTAATAAAACCTCAACTATATAATCTAAATAATGTCTACGCCCAAGCAACCGCCCTATTTACGCTTCCTGAATTTAATGGATGCCCTAGATCGCATTAACCCAGGGAAGAAACTCGATTGCATCGAGGAGGGCTTGCTCGATAAAGTGGTTTCGCATGCACATCTCAAAGAGACTGTATTGGTAGGGGATTTAATTTCGTTGTCTGAGCTGGGCTCTCAAACCACACTTCATGGGCGCCTCAAAAATCTGAGTGCAATGGGCTATATCAAAATGGGCAGCAACGAAGATGGTCGCAAAAAACAAGTGCTGCCTACCAAGCTAGCTTTAAAGCGTTACGAAGAAATTTCTAAGCGCCTCGAGAAAGCCGCCACAAAGCAGGCTAAGAATGCAATCCAGCCTTCTCTTGTCTTGTATAGGCAACAAACTACTGCAGGATGACTAAACGTTAAATAAGAAGTTCAATACATCGCCATCTTTCACGACGTACTCCTTACCTTCTGCGCGCATCTTGCCAGCTTCTTTAGCGCCAGACTCACCTTTGAATTGAATAAAATCTTCATAAGAAATTGTCTGGGCACGAATAAAGCCACGCTCGAAATCTGTATGAATCACTCCGGCAGCTTGTGGGGCTGTGTCGCCCACATGAATGGTCCAAGCGCGAACTTCTTTAACACCAGCAGTGAAATACGTTTGCAAACCTAGCAAAGCATATCCAGCACGGATAACCCTGTCTAAGCCTGGCTCTTCCATACCAAGGTCAGCTAAGAACTCAGTCTTGTCAGCATCATCTAAATCAGCGATCTCAGCTTCAATTGCCGCACAGACCGCAACCACTGGAGCACCTTCTTTTGCTGCATGCTGCTTCACTGCTTCAAGATGAGGATTATTCGTAAACCCATCCCCTTTCACATTGGCTACATACATGGCAGGTTTAGCAGTGATTAAGCAAAGAGGCTTAATTACCAATTTTTCTTCTTCAGTCAAATTGAGGCTGCGAACTGGCTGAGCAGAATCTAGATGGGCTTGTACTTTTGTAAGCACCGCCACTAAAGCAGCCTCTTTATCGTTACCCGATTTCGCAGCTTTCGTGGAGCGATTTAGTGTTTTTTCAACGGTTGCCAAATCTGAGAGCGCCAGTTCGGTATCAATCACTCCGATATCAGCGATTGGATCAATTTTTCCAGCAACGTGAATCACGTTTGGATCCTCAAAACAGCGCACCACATGCGTAATAGCGTCAGTTTCTCGAATATTTGCCAAAAATTGATTGCCCAGGCCCTCACCTTTGGAGGCGCCAGCTACCAAGCCCGCAATATCGACAAACTCGACAGCTGCAGGCAGGATGCGCTCAGGCTTCACGATCTCAGCCAAATGGGCCAGACGAGGGTCAGGAACCTCAACAACGCCTACATTGGGCTCGATCGTGCAGAAAGGATAGTTTTCTGCTGCGATTCCAGCTTTGGTAAGCGCATTAAAGAGGGTAGATTTGCCGACGTTAGGCAGGCCGACGATGCCACATTTCAAAGACATGACCTTATTGTAAAGGGGCTTGTTTCGATATCATCGAGTTATGTCAGAAGTTAACCCAATTTCCCCCTCCAAATCCCCTGGACATTCAGCCCCCACCCGCTCTGTAGACGTGCTTGTGGTGGGTGGTGGCATTGCTGGTAAGGCTTGCGCCCTGGGTTTGGCTCAACTGGGACTGCAAACCATCGAAGTTGCACCTGACCTAGAGCAGAGCGTTGCCAGCCCCCAAGGACCTCAGTGGGGACAACGAATCTATGCTTTTTCTCCTAGCACCCAAAAACTACTCGCCCATTTACAAATTTGGGATGCGCTTGATCGCAACCGCCTTCAGCCAGTTCGCGATATGCGCATCTATGGTGATCGCGGCGAAAAGGATGATCAACTCCACCTTTCGGCGTTTGAAGCTGGCGTACCCCAATTAGCTTGGATAGGTGAATCAAATTTAATTGAACATACTCTTGATCAAGCATCACGCTTTCAAAATAAATTGGAGCGCATTAGTGATGCAGTCAAAAAGGTAGAAGTGGATGCCGATGGCGTTACTGCACACCTCAACAATGGCAGCGCGATTCGCGCAAAACTTCTCGTTGCCGCTGATGGGGCTAATTCTCCGATACGCACTGAATTAGGAATCACTGCTACTGAAGAAAGTTATTCACAAAGCGCCGTTGTTGCAAATTGGCTTTGCACCTATCCACATCTTGAAACTGCTTTTCAGTGGTTCTTGCCTGGTGGAGATATTGTGGCAATGTTGCCGCTACCAGGCAAACAAGTATCGATGGTATGGTCAACTTCACCAGATAATGCCGCCAGCCTACTAAAGCTCAATCAACAACAATGGCTTGATCGTTTATCCACTATTGCCAATGGCGCGATCAGCAAACAACTTGGTGAGCTTACCCTCAACTCAGAACCAGCCGCATTTCCTCTGAGAAAAATTCGCGCGCAACGTTTTATTGGTCCAGATAGCCACCCAAAGGTTGCACTCATTGGAGATGCCGCCCATGTAATGCACCCATTGGCAGGGCAAGGCTTAAACCTAGGATTGCGAGATGTAGCGGTGCTGCTCAACATATTAGGTAAGCGTGAATCATTCCGCTCACCAAGTGACTTAGTGCTCTTGCGTCGATATGAGCGTCAAAGGCAAGGTGACACCAGCGCGCTCTTGTGGGTCACCGATAAACTGAAGAAATTATTTTCCGCAAGCAGTAACACGGAAAATCAAATTCGAAATTGGGGTCTTGGCCTCGTAAATAAAAGTCACTTTATAAAACAGCGCCTCATTGAACGCGCTTTAGGGGAAATCGATTTTGATTAAATTTTTATCCGCCGCCACCTTAATTGGCGCCACTATTTTTTTGGGTGGTTACGCCTACGCGCAAACAGAGCAACAGATAAAAACTGAATTGCAGAAAAAATTGGGTTCCAATGTCAAAGTTAAAAGCGTTGCCCCTGCACCTATCCCAGGCTTATATGAGGTCATTGTAGGCAATGAGATCATCTATACGGATGCTGGAAGCAAATACCTCATTCAAGGTGAAGTCATTGAATTGGCAAGTGGTAAAAATATTACCGAGCAAAGGCAGTCTGATCTAAATCGCATTAAATGGACTGACTTAAATCCAGCAAATGCCATTAAAAATGTTCGCGGCAACGGCAGTCGACAGCTTGCCGTGTTCTCTGATCCCAATTGCGGATATTGCAAACGCCTAGAAAAATCTCTGCAGCAATTGGATAACGTCACCATTTACACCTACCTCATCCCCATCCTCTCTCCAGACTCCGCACAAAAATCAAAGCAAATTTTGTGCTCGGCAGACCCCTACAAGTCATATATGGACTGGATGGTGAATGGCATCACCCCAAGTGGTAAGAGTGATTGCACCACCCCTCTTGATAAAAATATGGCTTTTGCGAAGACCTACGGCATTACTGGTACGCCAACACTCTTCTTTACCGATGGCAGCCGTTTTCCTGGCGCCGTTCAAATTACTCATATCGAAAAGAAATTTAGCTCACTGAAATAATTCATATGAAGAACTCTGACTTACCAGCAATTCAGTACACCATATGGCCAGCAGATCTTCAGGGTCACCACTTTAAAGTAAAGCTTCACATATCCAACCCCAATCCAGAGGGTCAGATACTGCAGATGCCAGCTTGGATTCCCGGGAGCTATTTGATTCGTGATTTCAGCAAGCGCATTGAATCAATTGAAGCGTTTGTTGCAGGCGATTCCAAGAAAAAAATTGCTCTTGAAAGATTAAGTAACGATCAATGGCGACTTCCCAAAATAAATACTGCAGTAGAGATACTCACAACGGTTTACGCCTTCGACTCGTCAGTACGTGCGGCTTATCTTGATACTGAACGTGCATTCTTCAACGCCACCAGCCTTTGCCTAGCCGCGCAAGGACAAGAAAGCCTCCCTTGCTCTCTTGCCATCATTCGACCTGAAAGCCCTTTTGCTGATCATTGGTCAGTACAAACAAGCTTGCGGTCAGCTAAAACTGACGCCCAGGGTTTTGGTTTTTATCTTGCGCAGAATTACGACGACTTATTGGATCATCCTGTTGCCATAGGTGAATTTCAAATTGCCCGCTGGATCTCCAATGGCACACCCCACTCTATGGCAATACAGGGGTGCATTCACCCCATAGATAAAGCACGTTTAGAAAATGACCTGCAGGCCATCTGCGCTTCCACAATCAATCTTTTTGAACCCAAAACTAAAAAAGCACCCTTCTCCAATTACCTGTTCTTGGTCAATGCAGTCCTCAATGGATATGGTGGACTAGAACATCGCAATAGCACTGCACTACTGTGTCGTCGTGATCAAATTCCACAGGCAGGCGCTCTATTTGAGGAGAATGCCTATCGTGAATTTTTAGGCTTATGCAGTCATGAATATTTTCATGCTTGGCTAGTAAAGCGCATTCAACCAAAAGCATTTCAACCATATGATCTAACGCAACGCAATCACACCCGTTTACTTTGGTTGTTTGAGGGCTTCACCAGCTATTACGACGATCTTCAACTCTTTCGCAGCAAGCGCATAGATCTTAAGACCTACCTAAAATTAGTTGCCGACAACTGGAATGGCGTTTTACGGGGCCCCGGACGACAAAAGCAGAGTTTGGCAGACAGCTCATTTGATGCCTGGACCAAGTATTACCAGGCCGATGAAAATACCCCTAATGCAGTGGTGAGCTATTACGGCAAAGGCGCATTACTTGCGCTTGGTCTTGATCTACAAATCCGCGCTTTCTCGAAAAATCAGAAATCTCTCGATGACTTGATGCGCTTAATTTGGAAGACGCATGGCCAAACAATGGATGGAATTCCCGAAGATGGATTGGATACATTAATACATCAATTATTGGGCAATGGATTCAACAAGATTTGGCAAGAGATAAAGACGCGCTATATCTTTGGCACCGAAGATATTCCGCTGCAGAAATGGCTTAACTCTAAAGTGGTCTCGGTAGCCACTAAGACTCATACAAAACTCGAAAAGATCAAGCTTCAACTTGGGTTGCGTCACGCCGAAGTGAGTGGTTGGCTTAAGGTGACTCACGTCTTAGATGGCGGGGCCGCTCAAGCAGCGGGCCTTACGGCAGGAGATTTGCTGGCAAGCTTCAATGGGCAACGCATTACAGCTGCACGCTGGGATAAGGTTCTTGGAAGCCTACCCGAGAATCAGAGCCTAGAGATCTCCTTTTATCGAGATGACATGGAACATGAGCGCATCTTGATATTACAAGCCTCACAGGTTCCGATGCAATACGATTTAACTCCGCGCTCCTGATAGCAAGCAGATGCATTCTTTTTCCAAGGAAGATATTCCTCGAGATTGGCAAGAAGTCTTATTAGGCGACTACTTCGAATCTTCGGACTGGAAAAGGCTAGAAGAAAATTTACATCTTGTCCTAAAGTCTCAAGAGGTTCGACCTGAACCAGAGAATTTTTTTAAAGCACTAAAGCTGACCCCCGTTGATTCAGTTAACGTCGTCGTTCTCGGGCAGGACCCATATCATTCGCCCGGTCTAGCTCAAGGATTGGCTTTTTCAATTCCAGAAAACATCCCAACAAACTCACGAGAATTTCCAAGCTCACTTCGAAACATCAGTAAAGCGCTTGCTCTTGAGGGTTTTGGTTATTTGCCCAATGGTGATTTACATCACTGGGCGAAACAAGGTGTACTACTTCTTAATACCGCCCTGAGCGTAAAACTAGGTGAGGCTGGAAGTCACACAAGCTTGGGATGGAGAAGTTTGATCGACAAACTAATAGCTGCTCTTGCACAAAAAAATTTACATTTGGTTTGGATGTTGTGGGGAGGACATGCCCAGTCAAAATTGCCTCTCATTCAATCTGAAGCTAATCAGCTGATCTTGCAATCATCCCACCCATCGGGGCTTGGAGTCTATAAGACGGATAAGCCTTTTTTAGAGCCCGGCGGAAAAATGAGTTGCGGACACTTCTCCAAAACAAATCAATGGTTAATAGCTCATGCCCGCACACCCATTCAGTGGGTCGGCCAGACGCAAACAGACTTATTTAGCTAAAGCGCTATAAACACAACTTGCCAGGCAGGAGGCAAATATGGCGCTCAGCCACTCCAACATTTGTCCAGACTCGAAAAAGCCCATGTACTGCCCAAAATAAGCGCCTGCAGCGGCAAAAATAAAGCCCGCCAGCATAGCTAGCAAGAACTTTCCAAGCCCAGAGCCACTGGAGCGGCCAGGATAAAACATCCAAGCCGATGCCCCGGATATAGCCCCAATCACCAGAAAAGCTAAAAACCCCATTCTTATCCCCAATAATGCATGCTGCCATCAAATCTATAATCACCATTATGAAGTTGTTGACACTCGGCATCAATCATCGCACAGCGCCGGTCGCCATTCGGGAAAAGGTCGCCTTTGACCCTGAATTTCTTCAAGAAGCGTTGCACGACCTACGCCAACATTTAGTTGGCGCGAATCAGGCCGGGCTGCCAGAAGCAACTATTTTGTCTACTTGCAACCGTACTGAAGTCTATTGCGCAGCCAATGACGATAGTGCCGCAGGACATTTGCACGAAGCCACTTTCGACTGGCTGGCTAAAACCCAACAACTTGCGCCCAGCAGCCTTCAGCCTCATATTTATTCGCTACCCCAATCGGACGCTGTACGACATGCGTTTAGAGTTGCTTGCGGATTAGATTCAATGGTGATTGGTGAAACCCAAATCCTGGGGCAGATGAAAGATGCTGTTCGTACTGCAAATAATGCTGGCGTACTGGGTACCTACTTAAATCATCTTTTTCAAAAAACATTTTCCGTAGCTAAGGAAGTTCGCGGCTCTACAGAGATCGGCGCACACTCTATTTCAATGGCAGCCGCATCGGTACGCCTATCAGAGCGCATCTTTGAAAAAATTTCTGAGCAACGCGTTTTATTTATCGGCGCTGGTGACATGATTACTTTATGCGCAACACATTTTGTGTCGCGCAAGCCTAAGAGCGTAGCAATTGCTAACCGCACTATCGAACGCGGCCAAGAATTGGCTGACTCCATTTCCGAACAAGATGTACAGGCAGAATCTTTCAAGCTCTCAGAGCTTCCAGAGCGTCTTCATGAATTCGACATCATCGTGTCAAGTACGGCTTCTTCCCTACCAATTATTGGTCTTGGTATGGTTGAGAGTGCGCTCAAGCAGCGTCGCCATAAACCAATGGTGATGATCGACTTAGCAGTGCCGCGTGACTTTGAACCTGAGATCTCAAGGCTCGAAGATATCTATCTTTATACCGTCGATGATTTAGGTGTCATGATTCAGCCTGGTGCCAACTTACGTCAAGCAGCAGCAAGTCAAGCTGAAGCGATCATTGAAGATCGGGTTGGAAATTTTATGCATTGGATGCAGGGCCGCAAAACAGTGCCTCTGATTCAAGATATTCAGCAGCAAGGCGAACGTTTACGTCAACTTGAATTAGAGCGTGCTATGAAACGCTTAATGCGTGGCGACGACCCTCAAGAAGTCCTTAATGCAATGGCGCAAGGTCTTACCAATAAATTCTTGCATGGCTCTTTGCATGCACTACAACACTCCAATGGCGCAGAGCGCGACGCTCTTATTAAGCTGCTACCAAATCTATTTGCCTCACACTCCAAGCCAGAAGACCATTAGATGAAGCCCAGCATGCGGGCTAAGCTAGACCACCTAGACACGCGCTTAGCCGAACTCAATTCCCTTTTAACTTCCGAAGAAGCAACCAAAGATATGGATGCCTATCGGAAGCTCACGCGCGAACATTCTGATATCGCGGCCGTAGTTGAACAGTTCGGCCTTTATAAGCAAGCGGAAGCGGATGCTCAAGCTGCAGAAGAGATGCGCAAAGACCCCGAAATGAAGGACTTTGCAGACGAAGAACAAAAACAAGCGCTTGCCACCATGGAAGAGCTTGAAGAGGTCCTGCAAAAGCTATTACTCCCAAAAGATGAGAACGACGAACGCAACGTCTTTCTAGAAATACGGGCAGGCACAGGCGGTGATGAAAGCGCCCTTTTCGCTGGCGATCTCCTACATATGTACACCCGCTTTGCTGAACGACAGGGCTGGAAGGTCGAAGTGGTCAGCGCCGCTGAATCAGATTTAGGTGGATATAAAGAGGTTGTCTTACGCCTAGTAGGCCAATCTGTTTACTCGCGACTCAAATTTGAATCTGGCGGCCATCGCGTCCAACGTGTTCCACAGACCGAAACACAAGGGCGTATTCACACATCAGCGTGCACAGTTGCCGTCATGCCAGAAGCGGATGAATTAGAAGCCGTCAAGATTAATCCTGCTGAATTGCGAATTGATACCTTCCGAGCCTCAGGTGCCGGTGGACAGCACATTAACAAAACTGACTCTGCAGTACGTATTACGCACTTGCCAACAGGCACGGTAGTTGAGTGCCAAGATGATCGCAGCCAACACCGCAACCGCGAACAAGCTATGAAGGTTTTGGTATCGCGCATCATGGATGCCCGCGAACGCGAGAAACACCAGCTTGAGGCACAAACTAGGAAATCTTTAATTGGCTCCGGCGATCGTAGTGATCGCATTCGCACGTATAACTTCCCTCAAGGGCGCATTACTGACCATCGTATTAATCTGACGCTCTATAAGATTGATGCCATGATGGATGGCGATATCGATGATCTTTGTAACGCACTTGCATCCGAACATCAAGCTGAATTGCTTGCCGCACTAGGCGATAACTAAAACACTTTATGAGTGCTGAATTTAGCCTGCGCTCGCTATTGAGCGCCTCCCTGCTTCCACCTAGCGATGCACGAATCCTGATGGCTCATGTCCTCGAGCAGCACTACCAGCTCCCTCGCTCAGCATTACTTTCTCGCAATGAGATGGCATTGAACCCCCAAGCCCTCACGCAATGGAAAAACTTAGAGTCCAGGCGAATGAATGGCGAACCAATCGCATACCTCGTGGGGAAAAGAGGGTTTCATAACATTGAGCTTTATGTGGCGCCTGGTGTTTTGATACCGCGCCCAGAAACAGAATTACTAGTTGAAATCGGATTGCGTGAAGTTGAGGGCTTGGGGGAGGCAGCTAAAGTTCTTGATCTTGGTACTGGTTCTGGTGCTATTGCTTTAGCAATTGCACATGAAGCTCCTCATCTAGCAGTCACCGCAACAGATCAATCGCCAGAGGCTTTAGAGGTTGCCAAAAAAAATGCCGAACTTCTAAACATTGCATCACGCGTCCAATTTGCTCAAGGCAACTGGTACTCAGCTTTGCAACCTGATGAGCGCTTTGACGTCATCTTGAGTAATCCGCCCTATATCGCCTCTCAGGATGAGCGCCTCACTCAGGGCGACTTACGCTTTGAACCAATATCAGCACTTACCGATCATGCCAGTGGTCTGACTTGCCTTGAAGTCATTATTGCCGGAGCAGCCACGCGTCTAAATTCCAATGGCTTAATTGCCGTCGAGCACGGCTTTGATCAATCCGAAGCTGTTGTTGCCATTATGAAAGCTGCCGGACTTGCGGATATTCAAACCCACCAGGATTTGGCTGGGCACACTCGAGTGGCTTCAGGCAGAAAAATAGGCTTATAAATAACCCTATTTCGCATAAAGTCTTAAAATCAAATAATCCCTGTTTTCAAACTGCCTTTGCGTAAAGGCTGCCTTACTAGAAAGAATTTATGGACACACAAGCTCAAATTAAAGAAATCGTTACCAGCCATCCAGTGATGTTGTTTATGAAGGAAGGGCACAGCACAGTTTCCACAATACGGCTTTCTCTGGCAATGCTGTAAATATTTTGCGCGCTAGTGGAGTCGAAAATCTACACACCGTGAATGTTTTGGAAGATGCCGGAATCCACCAAGGAATTAAAGAATATGCCAATTGGCCGACTATTCCACAGCTTTACATTAATGGTGAATTTATTGGTGGCTCAGACATCATGACTGAGATGTATCAATCTGGTGAGCTACAAAAATTGGTTCAGGCCTAAGCTCTTTCGCTGTGACCTTCGATCTTAGCTCTCTTCTACTGTTTGGCCTGCCCTTAGGTTTGTGTGCAGGCCTTTTGGTTTATGCGCTCAATTTACATTCAGCACTGACTCGCGTAGAACAACAAGTACAAGCGGTTGCCTCTCTGACGGCAAGCATGCGCGCCGAACGCGACAAGGCACTTCAAAATGCGATTCGCCTTGAAGCAGAGCTCGACTCAGAACGAAAACAAGGCCTCGGTCGAATTGAATCGCTCAATGAAGCAAAGGAAGCGCTCACAAACCAGTTTAAAAACTTGGCCAACGAGATTTTGGAAGACAAATCCAAACGCTTCACCGAACAGAATGCAGCTAGCTTGGATGCTTTATTAAAGCCACTACAAACCAAGCTCACTGAATTTAAAGAGCAGGTAAGCAACTCCTATGGCAATGAAGCACGTGAGCGCCATGCACTCAAAAGTGAAATTGAACGACTCGCCAATCTCAATCTGCGCATGTCAGACGAGACCCGTTCCTTAACTCAAGCCCTAAAAGGTGACTCTAAAGTTCAGGGTAATTGGGGGGAGCTAGTTCTGGAATCCATCTTGGAATCTTCGGGTCTACGCAAAGGCGAAGAATATCTTGTGCAAGATAGCCATACGCAAACAGATGGCTCACGCTTACAACCTGACGTTGTTATCAAGCTGCCTGAAGGTAGAAGTCTGGTTGTCGATAGCAAGGTATCTATTACGGCCTATGCAAGGCACGCTGAAGCCACAGATCCAGCTAAAGCAGAACAAGAGTTGGCAGCCCATATCCAGTCGCTGCGCCAACATATTCAAGGCTTATCTGGCAAGAACTATAGCGCCCTGTATGGCGTTGGCTCAGTAGACTTTGTTTTAATGTTTGTACCAATTGAGCCAGCATTCTTATTGGCACTAAAGACTGCGCCCAATCTTTACCAAGAAGCTTTAGCAAAAAATATTGTGCTGGTTTGCCCCAGCACCTTGATGGCTACTTTGCGCACTGTTGCCCATTTGTGGAGACAGGATCATCAAAATCGCAATGCCCTTGAGATTGCGAAACAATGCGGCAATCTTTACGACAAATTTGTTGGATTTGTAGATGATCTTGAGAAGCTTGGCCAACGACTAGACCAGGCGCAGACAAGTTATCACGACGCATTCAATAAATTAAAGACTGGCAAAGGCAATCTCATACGCTCCGCCGAAAAAGTTCGCGAACTAGGCGTTAAGCCCAGTAAGAATATAGCGGCGGCGCTACTCGAATCATCTTCAGACTTTGAGTAGCGCCCAAAATAAATAATATTTTCTTTAGTCAAGACAAACAAAAACCCGCCTAGCTCACACTAGGTGGGTTTTTTAAAACGTAATGCTTTAGTAAATTCTCTAATTAAGCAGCTTTGCGGCTACGTGATGCAGGTGTAGCAGCTTTCTTAACTTGAGCAATTTGACCTTGTACTGTTTCGAGTGCCTGATCAGCAGTTTTCTCAGCAGTTGCAAACGCTTCTTTGCTAGCAGCGCGGAACTGCTCAAAACCTTGCAACGCACTTCCGTATACAGTCTTGAAAGAAGAGATGAAAGTCTCGGAACCAGCAGGTGCATTTGAAGCAACAGTATTAATCCAGTCTTGGAAACCATCTTGCAACTGGTCGATGCTTGCATCAACTACGTTTGCAAATTCTTTATTGCTATCACGCAATACTTTGCTTACTTTCTTTTGGTAGGCAGCGGCTTGATTACCTGCAGCTTGCAATGTCTCAGCATTTAAAAGTTCAGTAACTTGCTTTGGGTCTTTTGCTGTCAAAACTTGTTGAAAACCGTCTTGCGCATTTACCAAAGCGTCTTTGGATGCTGCATAGTTCAATTCAGCCAATTTTTGAGCATTTACCAAAGCGGCTTCGCTTAGAGAAAATGAAGCCTCAAGGCCTTCGCTGTTAATTTGGGACAATTTAGTGGTGATTTGTTCTTGGTTCATGTATTTCTCCAGAAATATTAAGTGGTACAACTAGTCAATTAAGTGCTAATTAAGGAGGATGTAGATACCTTAAATATTGCACTGCACCATGAAACTGTAACTGAGCAAATATGACAAAGCAAGGAATTTTTGCTGCTATGCAACAAATAAATACTATTAAAGATATAAATTGAATAAAATCAGTTACTTAGAGAAAAATGGGGATTCGCACTCCTACCGGAAAGTGGCCCTTGCAGCCTGTTTTGGCACATTTTTAGAGTGGTATGACCTCCTAACCTTCGCCACCCTAGCGGTTGTATTTGGGCCCTTATTTTTTCCCTCCAGCGACCCTAATGCCGGGCTTTTAGCGAGCCTGGCGACCTTTGGCGTTGGAATGGTAGTGCCCGCCCCCCATCGGGTCCGCCCTTTTCGGCTCTATAGGCAATCGCATAGGCCGTAAACCGGTATTCATGATTACCATCGCCATAATGGGCTTTGCGACGGTGAGTGTAGGCTTTCTGCCAACCTATTCCCATATTGGCATCTGGGCTCCCATTCTTTTAGTTAGCTTACGACTTTTGCAGGGCCTATCTGCCGGAGGTGAAATTGGCGGTAGCGCAGTCTATCTAACGGAGCATGCAGGAAATAAGCATAGAGGCTTTAAAACAAGCTTCTTGCAACTCATGGGGCCCCTGGGAATACTCTTTTCCACCTTACAAATTGCACTGCTTAGAAATTACCCTTCCAATTACCCTTCCCCCGAGGAATTTCAGTCATGGGGTTGGCGCGTGCCATTTTGGCTTTCGATATTGCTGCTGGGTATTGGCTTTTGGATACGCAAGTCACTTGAAGAAACGCCTGTTTTTCTAGGGATGTTGAATAAGGGCGCAAAAACAAAATCGCAACTGACAAATAATTTTAAGGACCCAGAGATTCGCAAAAGAATGTTTTTGCTCTTCTTTTGCATTTCATCTAGCGGTGCTATTTTGTTTTTCTGTGTTCAAGTGTATGTAGCCATCTTCTTAAAGACTGCGATTAAGCTCCCTGCAGAACTGGTCGATCAACTCAGCATTGGCTCCACCCTAATACTCTTTCCATTGACCATCTTTTCAGGCTGGCTTTCGGACAAGATTGGACGTAAACCGGTAGTGATATGTGGCGTTACGCTTGGGGCCATTTTTATCATTCCAGCATTTAAGCTTTTAGAGAACCTAGGGGTGGCATATTTAGAGACAAGTAACTCCGCCTCTCTTTTAGGCTTATGCCTTGTGCTAACGACGCTAGCTTTAGCGCTAGCCTTGGTGGTTGGTCCTCAGACCAGACTGCATTGCTTGCAGAACTATTTCCCGCAAAAAATAGAAACAGTGCAGCTACATTGCCCCATAACCTGGCAGCAGGCTGGGTGGGGGGACTACTTCCTTTGGCGGTTACTTGGATTAATCAAGTGTCAGGAAATAATCTCACCGGCCTTTGGTACCCCGTTATTTTCCTATTGAGCGCTGCAATAATGGCTTATATCTTTTTGCCAGAGACGCGTAAATCCATTCTGACTGAATAGATTTATAGGCTAGCTATGCGGCTGGCAATCTTTTTTTGCATGGCTAATTTGAAATCAGCCCACCAATGAATGCATCGCTCTTGCAGATCCAATATCTCATTTGGATTGTTCAGGACTCTAGCTTTCATCTTCTCCAAGAAATCAGGTAGCTCTGACCATGAATTGAGAATCGGAAACGGTACTGGGCCAATCAAAGCCAAAGCTTCTTCCGCAAGCAAGAACTCATGAGAGAGTGAAATCGGAATGCGCCCGAGTTCCAGTGCGTCATACAGGCGGATAGTTTCAGGATTATTTCCCGATGGGCACGGAGCAAAAATACTGTCTTCCATGATGGCTGAGTACAAACCTACGTTATAGCCACCAGCAAATCCATTGGAAGGCATTACATATAAATTTTCCCCGCAGGCTGCGGCGGGACCTGCAAAACTAGCACGCTCATTGTTGTAAGAAGCAGCATTATTAATCCAGCCCAAAAATGCAGATAAGCTCTGACGCTGTGAAGCCTTCTTCAATGCGCTTTGATCGCGTGCGTGGGCAACACCAGTTCTAAAGCCATTTGGCGCCCAAATGACTTTTCCACCAAGATTGGAGGAATTGATGATGCCGGGGAAGTAATAATTACGAATGACTAAGTCACACTCTGGATAAGCAGAAATATCTTTATCCAATCGCTCACCACCCATGTGATAGAGCACCGCTTTATTGCCTAAAGATTTAATGTGGCGAATAAGATCGACATTGATTTGATTCAGCTCTAGATACACGACTGGCGAAGCACCCAATAATGCTGGATTAATACCGAGGCTATAGGGCGCGCCACCGAAAAGCGTATTTTGAATAAACCAAGTCTCTAGGGCACCATTTAAAGAATCTGACGTGCTGATGATCTGTAATTCATTCATAAATTAAGGCTTATCCCTGGTGGTACTGAATAATTGATTCTGGATTGGCGTAGTAAGTATTCAATTCACCAAAGAACGGAGGTGGATCAGCATAGTCATGCCAAATCTTAATTGGGCCAAAGAAACTCCTCTGCCACATTGGGCGGAAATTCCAATTCAACGGAAGAATAAAGGGGTTAAATCCAGTCTCTTCGATTGCCAATGCAAATGAACCTTGATCGTTGGCAGGCATCGTATAGATACCGTCTTCGGATATGCCGAGAATTGAAGAGTCAATTGTTTTCGCCAACTCTTTCCATTTATCAAAAACCACTTTTGCTTTTTTGGTAAAAAATATTACTCCAGTGTTGTACTCGATCTCGTCACCAGAAAATATTTTTGGATAGCGCTTGCCCCAAGGTGCCTCACAAATAGCGATAGCCATTCCAAATTGTTTGGCCTTTTCAAAACCAAAATCTAAATTGCCAAGAACTACTGTATCCAAATCTAGAAAAAGCGTTTCTTCAAATGGTGAGAGCTCAAGTATTGCTGCTTTTTGATTAAGGCTACTAGGGTCACCACTCGGAGCTTCAACCTTAATAATTTCATGCGGCAAATTAGGATGAAATTTTTTTACCGAAGCCTTTAAACGCTCTATGGGAGGCTTGGCTTCATCACCCCAGTAAATTGAAATTATTCCTCTAGACATGCTTTCCTCAGCTTAATCGACAATGAAATAAAAGGCTGCCAATCATCAACTGCCTCATAGCAAAATGCCCCACATAAGTGAGGCATTTATAAAGTATTTGGTGCCCCTTGTCCGACTCGAACAGACCACCTACTGATTACAAATCAGTTGCTCTACCAGATGAGCTAAAGGGGCAACGGTGATATTTTAGCCTATTTCACAATCGTCAAGGAAGGTCTGCTAGTTTTCGGCTTTTCTGGGGCTTGATCGGATGAATCGGCCACATGTAAATCGCGAGCCTGAGCAGGGTCAAATGGGAAAGACATTCCTTGGCCATTCTCCCGAGCATAGATTGCGAGAACATGACTGACTGGCACCATGATCTTCCTTGGGATCCCCCCAAATCTAGCCTGAAAGCTTATCCAATCATTTTCAAGCTGCAGCTGATGGCATGCCTCAAGGGAAAGGTTTAAGACTATCTCGTCGTTCTTTACAAACTCCATGGGCACTTCAACCCTTGAGTCCACAAAAACGGCTATGAAAGGCGTAAAACCAAAATCCGTGCACCACTGATGTAGGGCACGGATTAGGTAGGGTTTATTGCTTGGAACGTCAGACATACTGACCTGTAATGAACCGCAAGTTGAAGCTTAGCGGCGCATTACCTTTTCAGAAGGCGTTAATGCCTCGATATAAGCGGGTCTACTGAAAATACGCTCAGCGTACTTCAACAAAGCTGCAGCATTTCGAGAAAGATCGATGCCGTAGTGCTCAAGACGCCACAACAATGGCGCAATTGCTACGTCCAGCATAGAGAACTCATTGCCCAACATGTATTTGTTTTTAACAAATATAGGGGCCAACTGAGTGAGACGATCGCGAATAGCCAAACGCGCTTTCTCATGAACTTTCTCGGCAGCCTTACCTTTTTCATTTTCCAAAGCGGCAACGTGTACAAATAACTCTTTCTCAAAATTAAAGAGGAAGAGACGCGCACGTGCACGAGCTACTGGATCAGGCGGCATTAGTTGTGGGTGAGGGAAACGCTCATCGATATATTCATTGATGATGTTTGACTCATACAAAATTAAATCACGCTCAACCAAGATAGGAACCTGGCCATAAGGATTCATTACCGAAATATCTTCAGGCTTGTTAAACAAGTCCACGTCACGGATTTCAAAGTCCATGCCTTTTTCAAAAAGCACAAGACGGCAGCGTTGCGAGAATGGGCAGTTAGTACCCGAGTACAACACCATCATAAATTTATTTCCTTAAATTTCTACTTCAATACAACAAACGCACAACAGTGTTAAATCTCTTCACTTATGGGCCCTAGCTGCAGGGCCCACTAAATCGAATTAGTGAATATCTTTCCAATAGGCTTTATTCAGACGCCATGCCAAGATGGTGAAGATTGCCAGGAATAGGAGCACGATCACGCCAAGACGCTTGCGCTCCAACTGCACTGGCTCAGCCATCCATGACATAAATGCAACCAAGTCGGCGATGTTGTCGTCGTACTCTTGCGGCTTCATTGTGCCTGGAGTTAACTGCTCAAAGCCAACGAAAACCTTTTCCATTCTGCCTTCGTCATGCGGATCTTTATGCTCTTCAAACTTCGCAGCACGCTCACCCTGCAACTGCCAAAGGACATGCGGCATACCCACGCTTGGGTAAACCAAGTTATTCCAACCTGTTTGCGTAGTGTCGTCTTTATAGAAAGTGCGGAAGTAGGTGTAGAGCCAATCAGTGCCAAGAGCACGAGCCTCAACAGATAAATCTGGTGGGTTTTTACCAAAGAACGCCTTGCCTTCTTTTGGTGTCATGGAGGTGGTCATCAAATCGCCGACTTTAGCGTCGTTCAAAATGAGATTGTCTTTAATCTGCTGATCGGTCAAACCGATATCGCGCAAGCGGTTGTAACGCATGCTAGAAGCTGCATGGCAGTTCAAGCAATAGTTCACAAATATCTTGGCGCCGTTTTGCAATGAAGCATTGCTGCTTACACGGTCAGGCACTTTATCCAATGGAAAGCCGCCTTCATTTGCATTGGCAGCAACACCAAAGCCAAGGGCAGCAACCAAAACCGTAGCTTGGCAGACGCCCATCAAAGTTTGCAGAATTATTCGTTTCATGCTAGTTCCTAGTTTCTCTTTGGTGTCTGAATTAATGGGGCTTAAAAGTAACGCGTGTTGGAACCGGCTTGAATGTACCAAGCGTGCTCCAGAACGGCATTGCCAAGAAGAAGCCCAGATAATAAATAGTGCATACCTGAGAAATCTTTTCAAACACTGGTGATGGTGGCTCAATACCTAAATAACCCAAGATAATGAAGCTCACAACGAACACGCCATAAATGTATTTATGGAACTGTGGACGATAGCGAATTGATTTCACCGGTGACTTATCGAGCCAAGGCAAGAAGAACATGATCACAACTGAACCACCCATGATCACTACACCCCAGAACTTAGCATCAAACAAGTAGAAGCCAGCAGCCAATACAAGAGCAATTGCTGCGCATGCGCCTTTTACTTTTTTGTCGTCAGATCTGAGAGCAAACATCCCAAGAATGACTGCCAAGAATATCCACAAAGGCAACAAAAAGTTAGTAGTTGTTGCGCGCAACATTGAGTAGAACGGAGTGAAATACCAAACCGGTGCAATGTGCGGAGGGGTTTGCAATGGATTTGCAGGGATGAAGTTATTGGCTTCAAGGAAGTAGCCACCCATCTCTGGTGCAAAGAATACGATGCAAGCAAAAATCATCAAGAACACACCCAAACCAAACACGTCATGGACAGTGTAGTAAGGGTGGAATGGAATACCGTCCACAGGATGGCCATTCGCATCCAAATTCTCTTTAATTTCAACGCCATCAGGATTGTTTGAGCCAACCTGATGCAAAGCAATGATGTGAGCAGCAACTAAACCAATCAATACCAATGGAATTGCGATGACGTGGAATGCAAAAAAGCGATTGAGGGTGGCATCGCCAACAACATAGTCACCACGCAACCATAAAGAGAGGTCTGGACCAATGAATGGAATTGCAGAGAACAAGTTCACGATTACTTGAGCGCCCCAGTAGGACATTTGACCCCACGGAAGCAAGTAACCGAAGAAAGCCTCGCCCATTAAGCACAAGAAAATTGCGCAACCGAAGATCCAAATCAACTCACGTGGCTTGCGATAAGAACCGTAGATCAAACCACGGAACATGTGCAAATAGACCACCACGAAGAACATGGAGGCGCCTGTGGAATGGAGATAACGAATCATCCAGCCCCATGGAACTTCGCGCATGATGTACTCAACAGACTCGAAAGCCTTGGCAGCATCAGGCTTGTAGTTCATTACCAAGAAAATACCGGTAATGATTTGCAAAGCCAAAACCACAATTGCTAAGGAACCAAAAAAGTACCAAAAGTTGAGGTTTTTAGGAGCGTAATACTCGGTTAAATGGGCTTTAATCGAGGATGTGAGGGGGAAACGGGAGTCAACCCAAGCCAACACCTTCTGCGCAACAGGAGCGTTTGCTGGGACTTCTTTTTCATGAAATGCCATTTATTTCTTCCTTAGGCCTTCTTATCGTCGCCGATCAGAATCTTGGTGTCGCTCAAATACATATGTGGCGGCACTTCAAGGTTATCTGGGGCTGGTTTGTTCTTAAATACACGGCCTGCCATATCAAATGTGGAGCCATGGCATGGACAGAGGAAGCCGCCCGGCCAAGTGTTTGGCAGAGACGGTTGAGCGCCTGATTCAAATTTTGGGGTTGGAGAGCAGCCCAAATGGGTGCAAATACCAACCACTACAAGGTACTCAGGCTTAATTGAGCGCCACTGGTTCTGGGCGTAAGGAGGCGTAAATTGCGCTGGATCACGCAAAGAGTCTGGGTCAGCCAATTCGCCATCAATCTTAGACAGCTCGGCTACCTGCTCAGGGGTACGACGTACCACCCATACAGGCTTACCGCGCCATTCAACCATTCTCATCTCATCAGGCTGCATGCCCGCGATATCGATTTCAACAGCTGCTCCAGCGGCCTTAGCGCGCTCAGATGGCTCAAAGCTGTCTACAAAAGGGTAAAGGGCTGCGGCCGCACCAATGCCACCTACTGCCGAAGTGGCGATCAGCCAGTTGCGGCGATCCTTGTCCATACAGGGCTTGTCACTCATTTACAAAATTCCTAAAAAGGGTATTTATGGGTGGAAATTGCTTAAAGGTAGGATTTTAAGGTAAAAAGTGGGGTAAGCAAGAAAGTTATGGGGTTAATCAGGATCAAATCAAAAAAGGAAGCCTTTATGAGCGTTTTAAAGGAGTTTCGGGACTTTGCAGTCAAGGGCAATGTGATCGATTTGGCAGTCGGCGTCATTATTGGCGGCGCTTTTGGAAAAATCGTGGATTCCCTGGTCAATGACATCGTCATGCCCGTAATTTCGACCCTTTTAGAGGGTCATATCGACTTTACAAACCTATTTGTGGTCCTGGGCCATGTTCCAGAAGGAGTGCCTAGAACGTTTGACGCCCTCAAAAAAGCGGGCGTGCCCATTTTTGCTTATGGCAATTTCATCACCATTTCAATTAATTTCATTCTGCTGGCATTTGTTATTTTTCAAATGGTCAAGGTCGTTAATAAAGTCAGACTTCTCGATGCGCCGCCCGCTCCACCAACACCAGAAGATATTGTGTTGTTAAGAGAAATTCGCGATAGCCTCAAGAAATAATTTTTATCTTTAATCGCTACACAATGTTTAATAGACTATGGTTACTGTTTGCACAAGTGGTAACCATTTTCTTAGCTGCATTCTTTATTATTGCCACACTAAAGCCAAGTTGGCTAACCGACGCTCAAATGAGCTCAATGGTACAGGGCGTTACTCTGAAAGAGGGTTCTTACGACAGTGCCGTAACCAACCCAGGCTCTTATCATGATGCAGTCAAAAAATCGATGCCTGCAGTTGTCAATATTTTTACAAGTAAGGTATCAGCAAAACCTAAGACCCGAAAAGGTAATGGTGGAAATTCTGCGGACCCTTTATTTAAATTCTTTTTTGGCGACCAACCACCAGACTTCGAACCCAGCTCCAGCCTGGGCTCAGGGGTTTTAGTCAGCCCCGAGGGAATCATTCTTACCAACCATCATGTAATTAGTGATGCTGACGAAATTGATGTGGCACTTGCAGACGGTAGAAAATTTAAAGCAAAAATTATTGGCAGCGATCCTGAGACTGATATCGCAGTACTAAAGATTGATGCCAAGCAATTACCTCCGCCCATTACTCTTGGAAAAATTGACTCTGCTCATGTTGGCGATGTCGTTCTTGCTATCGGAAATCCCTTTGGAGTTGGCCAGACAGTTACTTCAGGAATTATTTCTGCGCTGGGACGCGACCATGTCGGTATCAACACATTTGAAAACTTTATTCAAACTGATGCCGCTATTAATCCCGGAAATTCGGGTGGCGCATTAGTTGACACCAGAGGCAATCTCATCGGCATCAATACGGCAATTTATTCCAACAATGGCGGCTCAATGGGTATTGGGTTTGCGATACCGATCAATCTCGCCAAACAAGTGATGGAATCCATTCTTAGTAATGGCAGCGTCACCAGGGGGTGGATTGGTGTGGAGCCACAGAATCTGAACAAGGAACTCTTGGAGTCGCTTGGACTGCCAACCAATACCGTTGGAGTACTTCTATCAGGCGTTCTTGAGGGTGGGCCAGCAGCTAGGGGTGGCGTAGTGCCCGGTGACGTGCTGATAGCGGTCAATGGAGATAGCTGCAAAGATGTAAGGCAGCTTCTCAATCAAATTGCGCAAATTGAACCTGGTAATGAAGCCAACTTAAAAGTCTTGCGCAAAGGAAAAGAGTTGAGTCTGAAAGTGCAAACTGGCAAACGACCAAAGCCAAAGACCATGAATTAACGGCTATCATACATTTCAGTCGCCATTAATACGTCATCCAAAGATGGCAATGTCCAACCTACTGAACAGCCTTACTAAAGCCTCATCTTGAGCAACTAATGTCAAATAAAAAAATTACTCAAATGGGATTGTCACCAGAAGCCCTATCCCAATCTAGTATTTTTTTCAGAACGGACTCCAGTCACACCAGGCAGGCAATCTGCCAACTGCTGAAATTCAATATCGCGAAGCACTGAGGTTAAATCCGCAGCTTTTTGAAGCATTGCAGTTTTTAGGGGTCTTAAAAGCGCAAACGGGCGAATGTCCTGAAGCTATCAAGCTATTTAATCAAGCAATTGCCATTAATCCGAAAAATGAGCATGTTTATTTAAATCGTGGCTTAGTCCAATATCAATTGGGTGAGTTTCAGTCGGCGCTTGCAGATTTCCAAACAAGCGCAAAAATTGCTCCGCAGTATGCAGAAGCCTACTTCAATACTGCAAATACATTCCAAGAGTTAAGAGACTTCTCCAAGGCCGTCGTAAATTACGATAAAGCGATTTCTCTTGCCCCTCAATATGCTGAGGCATTGAATAATCGCGGGAATGCCTTGCAAGAGCTTGGCCAATACCCTGAGGCTTTAAAAAGCTACCAACAAGCGCTGGCTATTCAAGCTAATTACGCAGATGCGTATTTCAATTACGGAACTCTATTTCAAAATATAAAAGATTTTCAGGGTGCCATTAAATACTTTGATAAAGCCATTGAACTTGAACCCAATTATCTAGAAGCCTACATCAATAATGGCGACAACTATGATGAACTCAATAGTGCAAGCCAATCACTGCGCTACTATGAAGCCGCGCTAAAAATTGATCCCAACTGTTTAGAGGCGCGCTATGCGATGACTCTTTCAAGAATTCCCAAGATCTACTCCAACAAACAGGAGTTGCAAGAATCTAGAAAAACCTTTGAGACGATGCTGGCCAGCCTTGAGAGTTTTGTAAAAGCTCACATTAAAGATAGCCATCATATTGTTGGCAGCCACCAGCCATTTTTTCTCGCCTACCAAAATACCAATAACAAGCGCCTTCTTTCTCGCTACGGCTCTATTTGCATTGAGTTAATGAAGGGTATGCAATCTACTATTTCTGCACCCGCGCCACGTATTGCAACTCAGAAAATCAAAAATAGGCATTGTGAGCGGGTATCTGCATCGACATTCAGTATGGGACGCAATTATTAAAGGCTGGGTAAGCCACCTAGACCGGAACATATTCGAGCTTCACCTCTTTCATCTTGGTGAAAAATCGGACGAGGAAACGCAAGCCGCCAAATTATTAGCCGCAAGCTTTACTCAAGGTAAATTCGGCATTACACAGTGGGCGAATGCGATTCAAGACAAGGGGCTGGACTGCCTTATTTACCCTGAAATTGGCATGGATCGGCTCACCTGCCAACTTGCAAGCCTACGCATCGCAAAGGTACAAATTGCGGCCTGGGGCCACCCTGAAACCTCTGGCTTGCCAAGCATTGACTACTACTTATCTGCCGAGCGATTTGAAGATCCGCTTTCGCAAAATTATTACAGCGAGCAATTAATCAGCCTACCCAATTTAGGGTGCCACTACCAACCTTATCCGGCCGAATCTGTCACTCCAGACTTGGCGTCTCTGGGCATTCATGCTGATCGTCCAATACTGTTGTGCCCTGGTACCCCCTACAAATACAACCCAGAAAATGACTGGGTCTTGGTTGAGATTGCACGCCAACTACCAAATGCCCAATTTGTATTTTTCAAGTTCCCAGACAGTCCAATGGAGGTCTTAAAAAACACGCTTATCCAAGCAGTTTTCAGATGCAAATCTCCATTTTGATCATCAGGTAGTTTTTATTCCGCTGCTCTCAGCAAGCCAATTTCATGGGCTCATGAAATTGGCTAATGTTTTTCTAGCTACCCTAGGGTTCTCTGGGTTTAACACTGCAATCCAAGCGGTAGAGTGTGGCCTACCCATCGTTACGGAAAAAGGTCAATTTATGCGCGGCCAACTTGCCTAGCGGCCTGCTCGAACAAATGGGGCTAGAGCAGTTGATGGCGAAAAATAAAGAAGATTACATAGGGCAAGCAATCAAAATTGCCACAGACTCAAGCTGCAAAAACGATATTGCAGAACTGTATAAATTAAATCGTCACAAGCTATACAACACCAATGGAAGTTTGCGATTCTCAACAAGCTGCACCCACTCCATAACTGAGACATCCCAATTGAATTATTTATTGGACACTCCGCGTAAAACCCACTGTGTTGCCACAGTGGGTTAATTTGCTACTAATCTAATTCGTTACTAGCTTACGCTAGCTTTAAATTAGAAAGTGTGACGCAAGCCTAAAGCGTAGTTGTTGTTGCTAGCAGCTGTGTTACCGCTACCTTGAACGTTTACGCTTGAAGTTTGTGCTGAACCGTAGATAGCATACAAGTTTGTACGCTTGCTGAGGTAGTAGTTAGAACCTAACTGATACGCTGTGAAGTTAGCTGTTGGTGAGTTTGTACCGAGTGTGTCGATACGACCGTTACCAACGCTTGCCCAAGCTTCGATAGCTGGAGTGATGTAGCTACGTACACCAATCTGCTGTGCGCTACGGCTAGCGTAGTAGCTAGAGTTGATTGTAGATGTTGCTTTACGGTTAACCCACTGAGCGCATGCCTTCAAGATGCCGAAGTCATATGTTGCAGCGATGTAAGCTTGGTTATCTTGAATGTTTGAACCGCCAACAGTGCTATACAAAGAAGGCGCTGGAGTTGTAGCAACTGAAGAGCCTGAAGCTGTAGTAGTCAATGTGTATGGGTTAACAGACTTGAATGACTGGTAGTTTGCAGTTACCAATAATTTTTGCCATGTGTAGTTAACGCCAAGACCCCAACCGCTGTTGTTGTTAACACCACCAGCTGCGCTACCTGTAGAGGTATTGTAGTTACCAGTTTGGTTGTTGTTTTGATTGTTCATTGTGTAGATTGCTGTACCTACGAAACCAGCGAAGTTGTCGCTTTGAACTTTCAATGTGTTTGCTGTACGAACTGTGTAAGCATCAGTACCACCGTTGGTAGATGTTGCAACAGTAGTTGCTTGTGTTGTGTTACCAATACCAGCAGTGTTAGTTGCGTAAATTACGTTACCAACCATGTTGTTTGCTTCGCCAGGATCAGTTGCTGAAACAGCAGCGTGAACTGGAGTGTACTGAGTACCGATAGCGAATTGGCCGATACCATTCTTTTTAACGCCAGCAAATGCTTGACGGTTATTCCATGGTGAAGCGTTAACTTGTGATGGTGTCAAACCTGTTTCAACAGTGAAGAATGCAGACATACCGCCGCCCAAATCTTCAGTACCTTTGAAACCTAAACGGCTTGTTGATTCAGCTGATTGGCTGAAAGAGCTACCAGTTTGTGCAGATTGCACGTTAGCGGCTGTTGCTTTTGAGTTGTTACCGATGTAACCAACGTCCAAGAGGCCGTATACAGTAACGCTTGACTGAGCTTGAGCAGCAGACGCAAATGCACCGATAGCTGCAACTGCTAATAGCGATTTTTTCATTCTTTAAATCTCCAAAAATTAATAAAAGTAATGCCCAAATAAAACTGGGACCTATGAATTTTGCTTCTTTTGCCCAGCTAGACTGGGGGTAAGGGTATTTAGGAGCTCTTTTTGCTTGTCAAAAGGTAGTTTTTTGGCTTCCTTCGTTGTATCTCGGCAACAAGAGCCCTGATTTCCACCTTTTTTGCCCTTGGAATGCCAAAATTGTCATATGGCAAGTCGCGAATTCTTAAAAATACTCAGTTCAGCCCGCTTGGGCGATGTATTAGCGCAACAAAAATTAGCACAGGCTTACCTCACTGGGGCGTTTAAAACCCCCATCCAACCCTCTAATGCCTTGATTTGGCTAGAAAAATCTTATTTTTCCATTGCAAATCAAAAGCCTGAAGGCCAAAGCTCAGAGGGTGAATCAGTTTTGAATGTTTTATCCCAAATAGCCAATATCCCCCTTGCTGATACTTTTGGCTCCCCTGCATTCAGTTTTGGCTGGGACACTTTTTGGAGGCTGGCAGAAGGAAATGGCGACGTCCAATCCCAACAAGCTGCCAAATGGCAGCTGGCAAATCTTTTGATCAACCCGCTAAATCAAGAGATTCAATCTAGCCTGGTCGATTGGATCAAAACGCGAAAAGAAACAACCTCTCTGGAAAAAATGAGCCATTTAGATTTAATTGGGCTACAAAAAATTGTGAAGCAGTATTTACAAGAATTGGCGGGGAGTGACTCCGCTTTTGCATCAAATGCAAAAGAGTTGCTTATTAAATTACAGCCAAAGAATGAAGCCCTCACCTCGCTATGGGGTGTTTGGCTTGAGGATGGAAATGAAGATGCTCTAACTCAAGCGGCTGAACTTGGATTAACTATTGCAAAACTCACATTGGGTTTGCGCCTTGCTCAGCTAGATAGCAACGAATCTGCTGCAGAAGGAAAACCAAACGCCTCACTTAAAAAAGCGGCGCACTGGCTGGAGCTTGCCGCAAAAGATGGCGATCGCGATGCTTGGTATGCATTAGGTAAAATCTATCGCCGCCCTCAATTCTCCGGATACAACGCAACAGAGAGTGATCGCTGCTTTGATCGCGCTGCTGACTTAGGGCACCCGCAGGCGCAACTCCGAAAAGGAGCTAACCTTTGGCGAAAGCGCGAAAAGAGCGATGAAAAAGTGCGCGGCCTACAAGCATCCTATTGGGTTTGGCAAGCGCACCAACAAGGCATCCCCGAAGCAAAAGAATTGCTCGGAAAAATTTTGGGGAGCTGTCCAGATCCCAAATCGAATGAATGGCTAGAACTCGCGCAATTTGCCGAACAAGCTATTAATCATCATGCAGAACATAAGCTAGATGAAGATTGGTTATTGTTATGCCATCGTATTGTTATTGCCAACCAATTTAACTTCACCAAAGCAGAGTTATTACTTTGCGAGGTAGGTCAGCTACAGCATGAACATTGCGTAGTGGTCGATATTCGCTGGGAATTGCCAAAAATTTTGCCGAGATTAATTCAGATAGAAACCATTCAGCAGCGTCGAGCTCTATTGGCAGCAGGCAAAGCTTTTGTGGGCTCAGAATTAGATATTAAAGGTAATTTACGTCAAAGGCGCTATCGCTTTGATCGGGTTACAAGTTGGCTGGCCAACACCTTCTCAAAAAACCTTTCAGAAGTACAGCCCGCTTAATTAAGCGTCACCACCGTCTTCGGCGCTGCCTTCAGAAGGCTTTGGCACATAAAAACGAGCAATTAATAAACCGAGCTCGTAGAGCAAAGTCATTGGAACCGCGAGAAGCAACTGAGAAAGCACATCAGGGGGCGTCACAATTGCTGAGATCACAAATGCACCAACAATCACATAAGGCCGAATCTCTTTTAGCTTAGCCAAAGGCACCATGCCCATGCGCACTAAAACCACGACCACTACCGGCACCTCAAACGTAATACCAAATGCCAGGAACGTAGTCATCGCAAAGCTTAGGTAGTTATCAATGTCGGTAGACATTTCTGCGCCTAATGGAGCGTTATAAGATGCCATGAAATTAAATACGGTTGGAAATACCAAGAAGTATGCGAATGCCATACCAATAATGAATAGGCTGTAGCTACTAATTACCAAAGGCAAAATTAATTTACGCTCATGCAAATAGAGTCCAGGCGCAATGAAGGCCCAAAGCTGATACATCACTACAGGCAACGCAATTAAGAAAGCCACTAGCATCGTGACTTTCATGGGCACAAAGAACGAGCCAGTTACATCAGTCACAATCATTTTGCCGCCAGCAGGCAAAGCCTGCAATAAAGGCTGTGCAAATATATGGAAAATATCTGGCGCCCAATACACCAAGCATACGAAGACAACAATAATTGCTAAGACTGCCTTGATGACGCGATCGCGCAATTCAAATAAGTGCGATAGAAAAGTTTCTTGTAAGCCAGAATCTTCGGTGGAATTATTTTGTGTCATACGAAGATTATTTTTTATTTACCGGCAGCGTGATGAAGGCGCTTCATTCTTGCGGCGCCAGACTGCACACGCGTTCGTAGTCCGGAGGAACGCTTAAACCACATAGGTCTAGCTGCACGCTTAACGCCCCAGCTACTACGTCCTTGCCGCATGGTCTTGCGCAGCACTTCTCTTTCGTCAAGCAGAGGTTTTTCAAAACTGGTTTCGAATATATCGGCCTGATCACTCAGGTTTGAGCTAGCCTCTTGTACGGTCGAATGAATGCTATTCTCAACTTCTTTAAGAGTGGTGGCGCTTTCTTCCCGGAATTTTTTAAATTCCTCGACCTCCATCTGGCGACTCACCTCGGCTTTGACATCTGCCATATAGCGTTGGGCACGGCCAAATAAATTACCAGCCATACGAGCCACTTTAGGCAAACGCTCTGGCCCAACTACGACCAAGGCAACTACAGCAATCAGCGCAAGCTTTGAAACTCCAAGATCAATCATCTTAATAAGCTAACTAAGAACCGCATGAATTTCGATCTGCGCTATCAATGATTACTTATTAACATTAACGTCTTTGGCTTGCACATCAACTGTTTTTTCGGTGGATGTAGCGCCTTGCTGAATCTGCTCTTTAGGCTCTTCAGCAGTTTTCATGCCGTCTTTAAAGCCCTTAACGGCTCCGCCTAAATCTTGGCCGATGTTGCGCAATTTCTTGGTACCAAATACCGACATCACGATGACCAAAACAATTAACCAATGCCAAATGCTAAATGAACCCATCTTTAATCTCCTTGGATTATTTTTTCCAGGGACGCGGACCGCCCATCACATGCAGGTGCAAGTGATAAACCTCCTGCCCACCATCAGCCCCATTATTTACCATCAATCGAAAGCCACCATCCTTCCCAGGTCGGCAGCCTTGCTCTTTGGCAAGATGGGGCGCTAATTCCATCATTCTACCCAGCAATGGGGCATCAATGCTTTCCGTGGACTCTAACATGGGGATATGTTTTTTAGGAATCATCAAGAAATGCACTGGCGCAGCAGGGTTGATGTCTTTGAACGCAAAAATTTCTTCATCCTCATAGACCTTCTGGGACGGAATCAATCCTTGAGAAATCTTACAAAACAAGCAATTGGGATCGTGCGACATCATTATTCCTTGTCAGCAGCCTTTCTGGCCGCCTTCTCTTCAATCCCTGAGGTACCCAATCGACGATCAAGCTCACTAATAACATCTTCAGGTCGTAGGTTAAATTGCGAGAGTGTGATTAAGCAATGGAACCACAAGTCTGCCATTTCGCCGACCAAGAACTTTTGCTGCTCTGGTGCCAAATTAGAATTGCGCGCATCTTTAGCCACCATCACCGCTTCAGTTGCTTCTTCGCCAATCTTTTTCAAGATACCGTCATCACCCTTAGAAAAGAGTAAAGCTGTGTACGAAGTTTTGGGATCTGCTTGACCCGCCTTGAAGGCATCTCGACGTTGATCTATCACGTCGGCTAAATGGGCCAATCCAGAATCTAAAGCAGAGGGTTTATTTGCAGCGCTAGTCATTGAAGTATTTTATGTTGTTTGTCCGGAAGATTCACTTCTTGGATGTCGACTCATCAACCCAGGCTGATTTAGCAGAATCCCATTGCAAAAAGAAGCAGCTGTGCTCACCTGTATGACAAGCAATGCCATCTTTTTGCTCAACCAAGAGCAAAATCGCATCCCCATCACAATCCAGGCGAATTTCTTTAACTTTTTGAGTGTGGCCAGACTCTTCGCCCTTATGCCAAAGTTTTTGTCTGGAGCGCGTCCAATAAACTGCTTCACCTAATCGCAAGGTAGCTAATAACGCATCGCGATTCATCCAGGCCATCATCAAGATGTCCTTAGTGCCAACTTCCTGGGCAATTACAGGAACCAAACCTTGCTCATTCCAAGCAACAGCATCTAGCCACTGGCCCGGTTGAATAGATTCAATTGGTTGAAATGTGCTTTGACTCATATCTGAGCTTTACAGGGAATCCTAAGAACTTTGGAAATCTTGCCAAAGTTTAGTGCAACTTAAATACGGACCGGGATTCCCTGGGCCGCCATATATTCTTTTGCCTGACCCACCGTGTATTCACCATAGTGAAAAATGCTGGCAGCGAGTACTGCATCCGCATGGCCCTTTGTAATGCCATCTACTAAGTGCTGAAGATTGCCAACTCCACCAGAGGCAATTACCGGGACTGACACCGCATCACTAACAGCAGCAGTCAACGCCAAATCGAAACCATCTTTACTGCCATCTCGATTCATACTAGTTAACAGGATTTCGCCGGCACCACGCTTTGCAACTTCTGTAGCCCACTGCACTACATCCATACCTGTGGCAGTTCTACCGCCATGTGTAAATACTTCCCAATTGCCAGCCTCTGTTTGCTTGGCATCAATCGCCACAACGATGCACTGTGATCCGTAATAAGCAGCAGCATCAGAAACCAGATCTGGATTAGCCACTGCGGAAGAATTCATGCTGACCTTATCTGCGCCAGCATTAAGCAGGCGCCGCACATCAGCCACTGCACGCACACCACCACCAACTGTCAACGGGATAAATACTTGCGATGCCACATCCTCAATGATGTACAAAATCAGATCACGTCCGTCAGAGGTCGCAGTGATATCTAAAAAAGTGAGTTCGTCTGCACCCTGAGTGTCATAACGTTTGGCGATTTCTACTGGTTCACCTGCATCACGCAACCCAACAAAATTTACACCCTTAACCACGCGCCCTGCGGTGACATCTAAACAGGGAATAATTCTTTTGGTTAACACTAGATAGTTTTCTTTGCGTACTTAAGCGTTAGCTCGTCAGCATATTTTTGCGCGGCCGCGAGATCGAGGTCACCTGAATAAATGGAGCGTCCGGCTATTACACCCATTACACCCATTACACCCATTACACCCTCTTCCTCAGCCTTGCATAAGGCTTCGATGTCTTGATTATTTGAAAGTCCGCCACTGGCAATTACTGGAATTCGAATGGCTTGCGCTAGCTTCATCGTAGCCTCAACGTTTACGCCCTTGAGCATGCCGTCCCGACCAATGTCGGTATAGATGATGGCCTCAACGCCCCAGTCCTCAAATTTCTTGGCAAGATCAACCACTTCATGCCCTGTAATCTTGCTCCAGCCATCAGTGGCGACTTTACCATCCCTTGCATCCAAACCAACCATTACATGGCCCGGAAAGGCAGCGCAAGCATCTTGCACAAAGCCAGGATTTTTTACAGCTGCTGTACCAATAATGACGGTACTGATTCCGTCATCCAATAAACGCTCAATGGTTTCAAGATCACGAATACCACCACCCAATTGAACTGGGATCTCATTTCCAACCGCTTTAAGAATGGATTTAATTGCTGACTCGTTTTTTAGCTTGCCGGCAAATGCGCCATTCAAGTCTACGAGATGTAGACGTCGCGCACTCTTACCAATCCAATGCGCAGCCATTGCACCCGGATCTTCAGAAAAAACTGAGGCCTTATCCATATCGCCCTGTTCGAGTCGAACACAGTGGCCGTCTTTAAGATCAATTGCAGGAATCAGCAGCATAACAATAGGTTAAAAATTTTAAGGTTGCCAGGAAACAAAATTTTGATAAAGCTTTAATCCGTATTCTGCACTTTTTTCTGGATGAAATTGTGTAGCAAAAATATTATCCCTTGCCACTGCAGATGTAAACCAATCCTCGTACTCTGTAGAGCCCGCAGTGTCTTCATTGCGCTGCGGCACAACATAGTAGCTATGCACAAAGTAAAACCTAGTTAAATCCGGAATACCTACCCAAAGAGGGTGCTTACGGTCTTGCCAAACTTGATTCCAACCCATATGCGGTACTTTATAAGCGGAACCATCGGCCTGTTTTTTGCCTGCCAATTCAAATCGACGCACTTCCCCGGGAATCAATCCTAAACAAGGCGTCCATTGATCAGATCCATTTGTGCGGACTTCAGCGCTTTGATCAAACAACATTTGCTCGCCAACGCATACGCCTAACAGGGGTTTGCTTTGGGATGCCTCTAGTAGGGCTTCTAATAAACCAGATTCCTCAAGATGCTTCATGCAATCTGGCATCGCCCCCTGACCAGGCAAAACAACGCGGTCTGCTGAACGAATTTCCTCTGGCTTATGGGCAATCAATACATTATCACCAGGTGCAACATGATGAAATGCTTGGTAGACGGAACGAAGGTTACCCATTCCGTAATCAACGATCGCAATGGTTTGCGCCAAAATTTACCTGATATCCACCGTTGTCTGCTGAGCAACTAAAAGAGGTTTAAATTACAGACTTCCTTTAGTTGAGGGAATAGATCCAGATGCCCGTGGATCAAGGGTCAAAGCCATGCGTAATGCACGGCCAAAGGCCTTAAATACAGTCTCAATCTGGTGATGCGCATTAATGCCACGCAAATTATCAATATGCAATGTAATACCCGCGTGGTTCACAAATCCACGGAAGAATTCAATGCTGAGATCAACATCAAAATCGCCTACGCGAGCACGAGTAAATGGAACATTGAACTCAAGCCCTGGGCGACCAGAAAAGTCGACCACAACGCGAGACAAAGTTTCATCCAGGGGCACATAAGAGTAGCCATAACGAGTAATGCCAGCTTTATCACCCACAGCCTTGGCAAATGCCTGGCCCAAAGTAATGCCAACATCCTCAACGGTGTGGTGATCATCAATATGGGTATCACCCTGTGCGACCACCTTGAGATCAATCATGCCGTGACGGGCAATCTGATCCAACATGTGATCCAGGAAAGGAACGCCGGAGGCTAGCTCAGCCTTACCGGTACCATCTAAATTGATGGAAATCTGAATTTTGGTTTCCGAAGTGTTTCGGGTAACGTTGGCCTGCCGCATGCTTCATTGCGCCGCGAGGCGAAGTGTTGATTGAAGCCTCATAATATCATTCATTCCTAGAAGCAATATAAATGTTGATGTTGCAGCACTTTCCATGTGATTTTTGACCCAAAGTACCCTCATGAGCCGTTTTTGGAGCCCCGTTGTTCAAACCCTAACCCCTTATGTTCCTGGGGAGCAGCCGCAAATGCAGCGGCTGGTAAAGCTCAACACAAATGAAAGCCCCTACGGACCATCGCCTAGGGCACTTGCCGCAATTGAGACGCAAAATAACGATGATTTGCGCCTTTACCCAGATCCAGAAGGTGCCGCCCTTAAACAGGCAATCGCAAAGTTGCATGGCCTGAACCCAAATCAGGTTTTTTTAGGCAACGGCTCAGATGATGTGTTGGCCCATGTTTTTGCCGGCCTCCTTAAGCAAAGCAAACCCGTTCATTTTCCAGACATCACTTATAGCTTTTATCCGGTTTACTGCAAGCTATTCGGTATTGAGTACAAAACCGTGCCGCTAGGCGAGCACTTTGAGATCAACACATCTCAGTACAAAGTGCCTAATGGTGGAATTATTTTCCCGAATCCAAATGCACCAACAGGAAGATCTATTCCTCGCTCAGACATTGAGACACTGCTTGCAAGCAACACAGAGTCAGTATTGGTTATCGATGAAGCATATGTCGACTATGGCACGCAATCTTGCATCCCGCTTTTGCGAGGAGATGCTTGCCCCGAAAATCTTCTAGTAGTGCACACCCTTTCAAAATCGAGAGCCCTAGCAGGTCTGCGCGTTGGCTTTGCCGTTGGTCATCCGGCTTTAATTGAAGGTCTAGAGCGCGTAAAAAATAGTTTTAATTCCTATCCACTCGGTCGATTAGCGCAAGCAGGTGCAATAGCTGCCATAGAGGATCAGACACATCTTGAGCAAACCTCCAAAAAGGTTATTCAAACCCGCACAACATTGGTGGATGAGTTGAATACTTTGGGTTTTGAGACGCTACCATCTACGGCAAACTTTATTTTTACTCGTCATCCAAAACATGCTGGAG
The DNA here is from genome assembly GCF_900096755.1 of Polynucleobacter necessarius. NCBI lineage: Bacteria > Pseudomonadati > Pseudomonadota > Betaproteobacteria > Burkholderiales > Burkholderiaceae > Polynucleobacter > Polynucleobacter necessarius. Next base: position 743,470 of record NZ_LT615227.1, on the reverse strand, counting down.
CCAAGCTATATCAAGCGTTGCGCGATCGAGGCATCATCGTGCGTCACTTCAAGTCTTCACGCATAGATGAGTTCTTGCGCATTACGATAGGCACAGATGAACAAAGCGGCGAACTCGTCGCCGCTTTAAAAGAAATTCTCGCTTAAGTTAACTGCGAATTTATTTCGAATTATTTTTTAAGACGCATCTCGGCTGCACGCGCATGGGCCTGCAGACCTTCGCCGTGAGCCAGCGTACTCGCCACCGCCCCTAATGTTTGAGCTCCCGCCTCGCTAACTTCAATCATGCTTGAACGCTTGATGAAGTCATAAACACCTAATGGCGAAGAGAAGCGCGCAGTGCGCGCAGTGGGCAATACATGATTTGGTCCGGCGCAATAATCACCGAGTGACTCACTGGTGTAGTTACCCATAAAGATCGCGCCAGCATGACGAATTTGATCCGCCCACTTACGTGGATCAAGTGCGCAAATTTCTAAATGCTCCGCTGCAATCGCATTCGCAATCTCGCAGGCTTCTTGCATATCTTTTACTTGAATCAATAAAGCACGATTACTTAACGATGCCTCAATGACTTTGGCTCGCGGCATTTCTGGAAGCAATCTATTAATGCTTTCTTGAACTTGCTCAATAAAGGCCGCGTCCGGGCAAAGCAAAATCGATTGGGCTTGCTCGTCGTGCTCGGCTTGAGAAAACAAGTCCATGGCAATCCAATCTGGATTGCTAGAGCCATCACAAAGCACCAATATTTCTGAGGGGCCGGCGATCATATCAATGCCCACAGCTCCAAACACTCTGCGCTTAGCGGCTGCCACATAAGCATTGCCGGGTCCAACAATTTTGTCTACTGCAGGTATCGCATCGGTGCCATACGCTAGGGCACCCACTGCCTGGGCACCGCCAATCGTAAAGACGCGATCAACGCCTGCAATATAAGCGGCTGCCAGAACCAATGGATTGCGCGCACCATCTGGGGTAGGCACAACCATGATGACCTCGGCAACACCCGCCACCTTTGCGGGAATAGCATTCATTAATACAGACGATGGGTAAGCAGCCTTACCGCCAGGAACATAAATGCCCACACGGTCTAGTGGCGTTACTTTTTGACCTAAGCGGGTACCGTCCGCCTCTTCATATTCCCAAGAGTGACATCCCGCTTCGATTTTTTGCCTCTCGTGATAAGCGCGTACTCTTTGCGCGGCAACATCAAGTGCATTTTTTTGATCAGCAGATAAAGATTTATAGGCCTGCTCTAAATCTTTACGGGAAACTTCTAAGTCAGAAACCGTTGCAACATCTAAGCGATCAAATTGCTTTGTAAAGCCTAATACCGCCTCATCACCCTTTGCTTTCACCGCTGCCAAAATTTTGACTACTGCAGCATCTATAGCTTCGTCATCAGCCATGGGCAAAGAAAGACTGGATAGCAAAGTCTCTCTAAAGCCAGCATCCTTGCTGTTTAAACGATTAATGTTGGTCGGTGAAGACATGGATTGAAAACTTCTATATGGTTGCTAGTTACTTCAGCAACTCAAAAATAGGTTGCAGCTGATCACGCTTACGCTTGTAAGAGGCTTGATTAACAACTAAACGTGCACTGATGTCAGCAATCGGCTCTACCTCAACTAAGCCATTCGCTTTAAGCGTATTGCCAGTGGAAACTAAATCCACGATAGCATCGGCCAAGCCAACCAAAGGCGCAAGCTCCATGGAACCGTAGAGCTGAATAGTGTCGATGTGCACACCTTTATTGGCAAAGTGTTCACGCGCACAATTGACATACTTAGTGGCAACCTTAAGACGAGATCCTTGCTTAACTGCGCCAGCGTAATCAAAACCTTCGCGCACAGCGACTGACATGCGGCACTTTGCAATGTTTAAGTCGTAAGGTACATACAAACCATCCGTACCTTTTTCCATCAACACGTCTAAACCAGCAACACCGAAATCTGCACCGCCAAACTGAACGTATGTGGGTACATCTGAAGCGCGCACAATGATCAAACGAACATCAGGATTGGTAGTCTCAATAATAAGCTTGCGTGACTTCTCAGGATCCTCCAGCGGCACGATGCCAACCTTGGATAGGATCTCTGCGGTCTCTTCGAAGATGCGCCCTTTGGAGAGGGCTAAAGTCAATTTCATGACCTAATTATCTCTCAGGCTTACTTCACGCGCTCAATGTTGGCGCCCAAGAGTGTTAATTTCTGCTCCATGCGGTCATAACCCCGATCTAAATGGTAGATCCGGTCGACCTGGGTTTCGCCTTGGGCTGCCAGACCTGCAATCACCAGGCTAGCAGAAGCACGAAGATCGGTAGCCATCACAATCGCGCCAGAAAGCTTTTCTACCCCCTGGGCAATAGCGGTATTACCTTCAATTGTAATATCAGCACCTAGGCGATTTAATTCTTGAACGTGCATAAATCGGTTCTCAAAAATCGTCTCGGTAATCGTTGAGCTTCCACTCGCAACAGCATTGACCGTCATTAATTGGGCCTGCATATCGGTTGGAAAGGCGGGATATTCGGAAGTGCGAAAACTTACAGCCTTTGGGCGTCCTTGCATTGAAGCTTTGATCCAGTCTGGGCCAACCTCCATATTTAGACCAGCTTCTTTCAACTTCACAATGACTGCATCCAATGTATCGGGGCGACAGCGCTGTACTACGATCTCACCACCAATAGCAGCAACTGCACACAAGAAGGTGCCCGCTTCAACACGATCAGGAATTACCGAGTGCTCTGCACCATGCAACTTTTCAACGCCCTCAATAACAAGGCGATCGCTACCAATTCCAGTAATTCTGGCGCCCATCTTCACTAGCAACTCAGCCAAATCACCCACCTCGGGCTCGCGTGCAGCATTCTCCAAAATGGTTGTTCCGGATGCCAATGTAGCAGCCATTAATAAATTTTCTGTGCCGGTCACTGTAATCATGTCGGTCAAAATTGATGCGCCCTTAAGTCGATTATTTTCCGACTTAGTCTCCGCCTGAATATATCCGCTCTTTATTTTGATCACAGCACCCATCGCCTTTAGACCTTTAATATGCTGGTCGACTGGACGCGCGCCAATTGCGCAACCACCCGGCAAGGAAACCTTAGCAGAATGCATTCTGGCCAAGAGTGGTCCAAGAGCCAGGATAGAGGCGCGCATGGTCTTAACCATTTCATAAGTTGCTTCTGCGCTTTTAATTACTGCTGCACTTAAAACGACGTGGCTGCGATCACCAGCATCTGGAAAGCTGACTGATACGCCAATCTCTTGCAAAATCTTGAGCATGGTGCGCACATCTTGCAAATCTGGAACGTTGCGTAATACAACCGGTTGATCAGTTAAAAGGCAAGCGCAGAGAATAGGTAATACTGCATTTTTTGCGCCAGCGATAAGTACCTCACCCTTGAGTGGAGTTCCGCCAACCATTCGTAATTTATCCATGAAACACTTCCAGAAAAAACAGGTAATTAATAACTAATATGTTTATACGGCAGAATTTTGTGCAAATTCTTCGGGCGTAAATGCCTTAATAGATAGAGCATGCACTTCAGCTTTCATACGATCGCCCATTGCGCCATATACCAATTGATGGCATTGAACTAAACGCTTTCCCTCAAACTCAGGGCTCACGATGGTTGCAAAGAAATGCTGGCCGTCACCTTCCACCTGAATATGGGTACATTGAATACCTTGCTTGATGTAGCCTTCAATTTGTTCCGGGGTGGGTAACATGTTCTCTCCTGAAATCACTTAATGTCTAAGCTTATAGCCTTTTTGTAGCAGTCTTAACGCGATCGCCGATACCACCACAAAGAAACAAGCAACAATCGCCAAACTATTCCAAGGGGAGATATCTGAAACCCCAAAGAAGCCATAGCGAAATCCATCAATCATGTAGAAAAATGGATTGAAATGGGAAACAACTTGCTATGCAGGTGGCAAAGAGTGTATTGAATAAAACACACCCGACAACATCGTGGCAGGCATGATGATGAAGTTCTGAAAAGCGGCAAGCTGATCATATTTATCAGCCCAAATACCTGCGATCAAACCCAGGCTGCCTAGTATGGCAGCGCCTAAAAAAGCAAACGCCAGAATCCATAATGGGTATTCTAAAGAGGGCAAGACCGTACCATGCGGTAATTAAGAAGACGCCCAAACCAACCACAACCCCTCTGAAAACTGCCGCCAAAATATAAGCTGCATAAAACTCAAGGTGACTTAAGGGGGCAAGCAAGACAAATACGAGGTTACCGGTTACTTTTGACTGAATCAGCGATGAGGAAGTATTTGCAAAGGCATTTTGCAAAACGCTCATCATGACTAAACCCGGTATCAAGAAGGCCGTATAACTCAGGCGACCATAAACTTCTCTACCTTCGAGCACGTGGCCAAAGATCATGAGATACAACACTGCCGTTAAGACTGGTGCAGCAACCGTTTGGAACGCAACTTTATAAAAACGCTTTATCTCTTTATGTAAAAGCGTCGGAAAACCGCTGCCATACTCAAGAGGAGGTCTATTTAATCCCTGTTTCACAAGGCGCCGCATGATGTATGGGCTTTTCGATTAGTTGGATGGCTTAGCAGCAGCTAATTGTTTATTGCGGTCTTGTAAAAATTTCACCAAGCCCTCAATGCCATTTTGACTAATTTGATTGGAGAACTGATTGCGATAAGCCTCTACCAACCAAACGCCCATGATATTCATGTCATAGACCTTCCAGCCGCTTGCAGTCTTTTCCAAACGGTAATCGAGAGGAACCGGATCTCCACGACCCATCACAACCGTCTTGACAACAACCTCCTTGTCATCGGGAGCAGCGCGCAAAGGCTTAAATTGAACGGTTTGATCACGCAATTGACTCAAGGCACCTGAGTATGTACGAATCAATAAATTCTTAAACTCCATTGAGAGCTGGGCCTGCTGTTCTGGTGTCGCTTTTTTCCAATTGGGTCCCATCGCCATTTCAGTCGTACGACGCATATCGGTATAAGGAACAATTTTCTTCTCAACCAAATCCACAATCTTAGGAATGCTTCCTTTTTGAATATCTGGGTCAGATTTGACTGTGTCCATGACATCGGTGACGACCATCTTAATGAGGGCATCAGGAGGTGTTGATTGATCAGGGGTTTGCGCAAAAATAGAACCCGAGACCAGAAGCAAACTTGCAACCAAGTATTGAGAAATTCTTTTATGGCTTTTCATAATCCCTTGTCCTGCCCTCTTTATTTACTGCCATTATCTAAACTGGATTAGGGCTAATTTTAGCCCTATCGACTACATTACTTATTCGTACGGATTTTCGTATACAGGCATTTGTGGCTCTTCATCATCCCTGCCCTCATTGATTTGATAGGCACGTCTTTGAATATAGGCATCACGCATAAAACTGTATTTATCAATTGCAGCGCCATCCAACAAATCTCCGGCCTCGTAATACGTATTTCGAGCATTAACAACTCGCAAACCTGTCAAACTGTTTCGCAAGGCAACATCTGGGAGCAAGCGGAAGAGATAGTCAGACTCTAAATCTGCAACCGTTCCAAAAGTATCTCGTACGTTGCTTGGACCAAAGAAAGGCAACACTACGTATGGACCAGCAGGCACACCCCAAACACCCAAGGTTTGGCCCCAATCTTCTTTATGTTTCTCAAGACCGCCAGATGTTGCTATATCGAGAAGCCCGCCTAAACCCATCGTTGTATTAACAACTACCCTCATAAAATCATTAAAGGCATAGCCAGGCTTACCTTGCAATAAGTTATAGAGGGTGGTGTAAATATCGTTGTAATTGCTAAAGAAGTTATAAACCCCTTCGCGCATAAATTCTGGCAACACAAAACGATAGCCCGCAACTACTGGCTTAAGCACATAAGCATCTAAGTCCTCGTTAAATTCAAAGACCGAGCGATTAAATGGCTCCCAAGGGTCCTGAGGAGAGGGTTCTACACCCGCAGGAATTGAGGCACATCCAAGCAATAAAGCGGCAAAGCCAAACAAAAAAGCTTGCTTGGCTTTACGCAAAACTTCCTGCATCACTTTGTTACGCCCTTGTCTTGGCCGCTATCAGCTGCCTTGTTATAGAGAAATTGACTAATCAAATTTTCCAAAACAATTGCTGATTGAGTTTGTGCAATCTTTTCGCCGCCGGTCAACATATCGTCTGACCCACCAGCCTCAAGACCGATATATTGCTCGCCCAATAAACCCGAGGTCAAAATCTTGGCCGAAGAATCCTTTGGAAATTTGTATGCCTCTTCAATGGTCATCACTACAGTGGCTTGATAAGTCTTGTCATCAAAAGAAATGTTGGCAATTCTTCCTACTACTACGCCGGCACTTTTCACGGGAGCGCGCGGCTTTAGTCCGCCAATATTGTCAAAACGAGCAGAGATTTTGTATGTTGGCGCAAATGAGACTGCATTCATATTGCCAACCTTGAGCGCCAAAAATAATGCGGCCAATAGACCTATGGCAACAAAGATGCCCACCCAAATATCAATTGCACTTTTTCTCATAAGAGCCCCAGTTTATTCTTTCTAATTTGAGAACATCATTGCGGTCAGCAAGAAGTCCAATGCTAAAACCGATAATGAAGAGATCACCACGGTACGTGTGGTGGCCTGCGAAACGCCTTCTGGCGTTGGTTTGGCTTCATAGCCTTGATAAAGCGCAATAAAAGTCACGGCCACACCAAAGACCATGCTTTTAATTAAGCCATTTCCAATATCCGAAAAGAGGTCAACTCCACCCTGCATTTGAGACCAGAATGCCCCTGAATCCACGCCAATCAGAGGAACGCCCACAAAGTAGCCGCCTATAACGCCAACCGCAGTAAAAATCGTAGCCAAAATAGGCATTGAAATAATGCCAGCCCATAATCGCGGAGCAATCACGCGCCCCAAAGGATCCACAGCCATCATCTCCATTGCACTCAGCTGTTCGCCAGCCTTCATCAGGCCGATTTCTGCGGTCAGTGAGGTGCCAGCTCTACCAGCAAACAATAAGGCAGTGATTACTGGACCCAATTCACGAGTGAGAGATAAAGCCACCAATAATCCTAGAGCCTGTTCTGAGCCATATCGATTTAAGGTGTAGTAACCCTGCAGACCCAATACAAAGCCAACGAATAAGCCAGATACTGCAATGATCACAAACGAGTGATTGCCCACAAACAGAATCTGATCAACCACTAGTCGCGGTCTCTTGAGCAAAAATCCAGAGCGCAAAATTACCGCCGTGAACATTCTGGCAGCGAGACCAAGACTCGTTAAATTGCGACGAATGAAAAATCCGAGATCGCCAAAGAGATTAAGAAGTTTTTGAAGGATGATCATTCGGATCTCACTCCAAAATCTTCTGCCAAACTTTTTCCTGGATAGTGGAAAGGCACTGGACCATCAGGTGACGCATCCAAAAACTGTCTTACAAAAGGATCTGTTGATCGACTGAGCTCTTCTGGAGTGCCTTGTGCGCCAATCTGTCCGTTTGCAATAAAGTAAACATAATCTGCGATTTCAAAGGTCTCTTCAACATCGTGTGTAACCAATAAACTCGTGGCTCCCAGGGCGTTATTAAGATCACGGATCAAGCGCGCCGTAATGCCAAGAGAAATAGGATCTAAACCTGCAAACGGCTCGTCATACATGATGAGTGGTGGATCTAAAGCAATCGCTCTAGCAAGCGCAACACGTCTTGCCATGCCGCCAGAAATTTGTGAAGGCATTAAATCGCGCGCACCGCGCAAACCTACTGCATTTAATTTCATGAGCACCAAGGAGCGCAATAATTCTTCACTTAAATCAGTGTGTTCACGCAATGGAAACGCGACATTTTCAAAAACACTTAAGTCTGTAAATAAAGCGCCGAACTGAAAAAGCATTCCCATACGACGACGCGCGGCCATTAACTGGTCGCCGCTCATCTTGCCAATGTCTTTGCCTTCAAATAAAACTTGTCCAGATTGCGCGGTAAATTGACCGCCAATGAGACGCAAAATAGTTGTCTTACCGCAACCAGAGCCGCCCATTACGGCAACTACTTGGCCGCGACGAAACTCCATATTCAGACCAGATAGAATTTGACGCTCGCCTGGAGCGTAAGAGAAGTTGACGTCCTTGATCAAAACGACAACTTCACCCGTAGCTTGCTTGCTTACATCCAAAGGGTTTAACTGGTCACTGTTCATATCCTCGATATTATCGGGGCAAAACAGATGATCCCATTAAATACTCATCCACTGCTTGAGCGCATTGACGTCCTTCGCGAATCGCCCAAACCACCAAAGACTGCCCACGACGCATATCACCTGCTGCAAATACCTTAGGAACATTAGTTTGATAGGCATTTTGACCATCTACAGTGGCTTTAGCATTACCGCGTGCGTCCTTTTCAACACCAAATGCATTCAACACTTGCTGCACTGGGGACACAAAGCCCATCGCTAAAAGTACCAAATCTGCCTTGATCTCAAATTCGGAGTTTGGCACTTCTGCCATCTTGCCGTCTTTCCATTCCAAGCGAACACCAATCAGCTTTTCAACTTTGCCGTTTTTACCTTCAAAACGCTTAGTGCCAACTGACCAGTCACGATCACAACCTTCTTCGTGAAAAGAGGATGTGCGCAACTTAGTTGGCCAATATGGCCATACCAAAGGCTTGTTCTCAACTTCTGGTGGCTGTGGCAGCAACTCAAACTGAGTGATCTTCGTGGCACCATGACGATTTGAAGTTCCTACGCAATCAGAGCCCGTATCTCCACCACCAATAACGACTACGTGCTTATCAGTTGCACGAATTTCATTCTTAAAGTCGCCTGCATTTTCTTTGTTCTGTGGAATCAAAAATTCCAATGCGTAATGCACTCCAGCCAATTCACGGCCAGGCACAGGCAAATCACGTGGCTGCTCTGCACCACCAGTAATGAGCACTGCATCAAAGTCTTTCATCAACTGCTCAGGCGAAACTGTTTTAGTGGAATAATTTTTTACTTCCGCACCAATTGCTTCTTTGCCAACAAATACGCCTGTCTCAAACTTCACGCCTTCAGCTTGCATCTGCTCAACGCGACGGTCAATTAACCACTTTTCCATTTTGAAATCAGGAATGCCATAACGCAGCAATCCACCAACACGATCATTTTTCTCAAATACGGTAACGTCATGACCAACGCGCGCCAATTGCTGTGCAGCTGGCATGCCTGCTGGGCCACCACCAACAACAGCCACTTTTTTGCCAGTCTTAGTCTTAGATGGTTGTGGTTTAACCCAACCGTTCTCCCAGCCCTTATCAATAATGGCGTGCTCAATTGACTTAATGCCAACGGGGGCGCGATTAATGCCTAAGGTGCAAGCTGCTTCGCATGGCGCAGGGCAAATACGTCCAGTAAATTCAGGGAAGTTATTGGTAGATTGCAATACATCTAATGCATTCTTCCAGTCGTTATGAAATACCAAGTCGTTAAATTCAGGAATGATGTTGTTGACTGGGCAGCCGTTATTACAAAACGGAATGCCGCAGTCCATACAACGTGCACCCTGAACTTTTGCCTCTTCATCAGTTAGTGCCGCTACAAACTCTTTGTAATGGTGGAGACGTTTAACCGGCGCTTCGTATGTTTCATCAACGCGCTCAAACTCCATGAATCCAGTGACCTTACCCATATCTAATCCTTAGTATCTTTTCTTAATATCTGTCTAGGTTGTTAAGCGACTTAAGCTGCAACTGTTTTGTTCTGAGCTTTTTCCCACAGCTCACCAAGAGCGCGCTTGTACTCAGTAGGAAGCACCTTCACAAAACGGCCACAGGCGTTTTCCCAATCAACCAAGAGTGCTTTTGCACGCTCTGAGCCTATATGACGGAAATGACGCTCAATCAAAGTCTTCAGAATTTGCTCATCGGTTAAGCGCTCACCACCGTCCTTCACATCAACAGGGGCATGCCACTGTGATTGAGGAACCTTAGCGATTTGCTCTGCAGATGGCAATACTTTTTCTAAGGTTGCCATGCTGGTATTGCAACGCTTAGCGAATAAACCATCTTCGTCATAAACATAAGCAATACCACCGCTCATACCTGCCGCGAAGTTTCTGCCTGTAGCACCCAATACAACAACCGTACCGCCGGTCATGTATTCACAACCGTGATCGCCAGTACCTTCAACAACAGTAGTAGCACCAGAGTTACGCACTGCAAAACGCTCGCCAGCCACACCGTTAAAGAATGCTTCACCAGCGATTGCGCCGTAGAGAACGGTATTACCAACAATAATGTTCTTAGTAGTATCGCCACGGAACTCATGCGGAGCACGCACAATGACGCGTCCACCAGAGAGGCCTTTGCCAACATAGTCGTTACCATCGCCCACTAAATCCAAAGTGATGCCTCGCGCAAGGAATGCCGCAAAACTCTGACCCGCAGTGCCATCTTGATCTGAATCTGATCGGCTGAGCGCAAATATTCCGTTGTCACACCAAAGCGGCCAGAAGCCACTTGCTTGATCTTGGAACGCAATGAATCGCCATCGAGCAACGGGATGTTGGCTTCAACAACATCACTACCCAAGATGCTGGCTAAAGTCTTGCCCTTCTTAATTGGAATGCCCTTGAGTTCGTTTACGTAACGATTTGGATCCTCGCCACCTTCACCGGTATTGGACTTACCGCCAATACGGTTCATTGCCACCGCTAAAGTAGCGTGCGCTTCAGTAGAGATAGAGCCTAAAGACATCGCGCCCGTTGCAAAACGCTTAACGATTTCTTTTGCAGACTCAACCTCATCCAATGGAATGGCTTTTGCTGGATCAATCTTGAATTCAAACAAACCACGCAAAGTCATTTGACGCTTGGTTTGATCATTGATGATGTTCGCGTACTCTTTATAAGTCTGATAGCCCTTTTCAGCACCAATGCGGGTGGAATGCTGCAGCTTCGCAATTGTGTCAGGAGTCCACATATGGTTCTCGCCACGAATACGGAAAGCGTACTCACCCGCCAGCGTCCAGCATATTAGTTAAGACCGGATCATCGCCAAACGCAGCAGTGTGCATACGCAAGGCTTCTTCAGCAACTTCAAATACACCGATACCACCAACGTTTGATGGGGTGCCTTTGAAATACTGATCGATGATGTCGCGGTTTAAACCAATGGCTTCAAAAATTTGTGAGCCAGTGTAAGACATGTAAGTAGAGATGCCCATTTTGGACATTACTTTTTGCAAGCCCTTACCAACTGCTTTTACAAAATTCTTCACTGCTTTTTCAGCAGACAAATCTCCAGACAAGCCTTTGGCCATTTCAGCCAAAGTTTCCATTGCGAGGTACGGGTGAACAGCTTCTGCACCATAACCAGCCAAGAGGGCAAAGTGATGAGTCTCGCGAGCGCTACCTGTCTCAACCACTAGACCAACGCTAGTACGCAAGCCTTTTTGCACCAAATGCTGATGAATTGCAGAAGTAGCTAACAACGCAGGAATTGCTACATGCTTCTCATCAACCTGGCGATCGCTCACGATCAAGATGTTGTAGCCAGAGCGAACTGCATCAGCCGCTTCAGCACACAAAGATGCCAAACGCGCTTCGATACCAGCCTTACCCCATGAAGCCGGGTAGCAGATATCCAATTCATATGAGCGGAACTTACCATTGGTGTAGTGGCCAATGTGACGAATCTTGGTGATGTCATCAAAGTCCAAAATTGGCTGACTAACTTTCAAGCGCATTGGTGGATTAATGTTGTTTGTATCTAACAAGTTCGGCTTTGGTCCGATAAACGACACCAATGACATCACCATGTTCTCGCGAATCGGATCAATCGGAGGATTAGTAACTTGCGCAAACAATTGCTTGAAGTAGTTATAAAGCGGCTTGTTCTTATTAGAGAGAACTGCCAATGGGCTATCGTTACCCATTGAACCAATTGCCTCTTCGCCATTCATGGCCATTGGAGCCATGAGGTACTTGATATCTTCTTGGGTGTAGCCGAATGCCTGTTGGCGATCTAGCAATTTTGCGGCTGGACGAATAGTAGTTTTCTCATCAACCAAGTCAGCCTTGCTTGCGTCAACCTCATCCAACTTCACACGAACGGCATCAATCCAACTCTTATATGGCTTCGCTTTAGAAACGGCGTTCTTGAGCTCAACGTCATCAATGATGCGGCCTTGTTCCATGTCAATCATGAACATCTTGCCTGGTTGCAGGCGCCGCTTTTGAACAATCTTGCTTTCTGGAATTGGCAATACGCCTGCCTCAGAACCCATGATGACTAAATCATCATCGGTTACGTAGTAGCGTGCTGGACGCAAGCCATTACGATCCAAAGTTGCGCCGATTTGACGACCATCGGTAAATGCCATTGCAGCAGGGCCATCCCATGGCTCCATCATCGCTGCGTGATATTCATAGAAGAGGCGCGACGATTGTCGTCCATCAACGCATGCTGTTCCCATGCCTCAGGAATCATCATCATGGCTTGAGCCAATGGATAACCAGACATTACCAACAACTCTAAACAGTTATCAAAACATGCAGTGTCAGACTGTCCTGGATAAATCAGTGGCCACAATTTTTGGAGGTCATCACCAAGTACTGGAGAGCTAATTGCGCCTTCACGTGCATTCACCCAATTTACGTTGCCTTTAACGGTATTGATCTCACCGTTGTGCGCAATCATGCGATATGGATGCGCCAATTCCCATGCAGGGAAAGTATTTGTAGAGAAGCGTTGATGAACCAAAGCAAGCGCGGATACAGTGCGCTTATCTTGCAAATCCTGGTAGTAAGCACCGACCTGGTTAGCCAACAGCAAACCCTTATAAACAATGGTTCTGGCGGACATTGAAGCAACAAAATATTCTTTACCGTGCTTCAGATGTAAATCTTGAATAGCGTGACTTGCTGTTTTACGAATCACATACAACTTACGCTCAAGCGCATCGGTTGTCATGATGTCGCGCCCCCGCGGCCAATAAAAATTTGACGAATGAATGGCTCTGTCATTTGCACTGTTGGAGACATTGGCAATTTCACATCAACCGGAACATCTCTCCAACCCAAAACAACCTGACCCTCTAAGCGAACAGTGCACTCTAATTCTTGTTCGCAAGCCAAACGAGAAGCGTGCTCTTTAGGCAAGAAAATCATGCCAACGCCATACTCGCCCAAAGGTGGCAATTTCACACCTTGCTTGGCCATTTCTTCGCGATACAAGATATCGGGAATCTGAATCAAAATGCCGGCGCCATCACCCATCAAAGGATCGGCACCAACCGCTCCCCGGTGATCTAAGTTCTCAAGAATCTGCAAACCCTGAGAAACGATCTCATGAGATTTCTTGCCTTTAATGTGCGCTACGAATCCTACGCCGCAGGCATCATGCTCATTTTGTGGGTCATATAGACCTTGAGCGATTGGACGAAGATCTGAATTCAATTGTGTAGTCATAGTGTTTCCGAGGGGCGACAAAGGCCTGATTACTTTTGGAGGATCAAATATAGGTGAATACCCATGCTGATGCAATAGAAATAAAATGAGTCTGTCCCATTTAATTTGATGTCGCACCAACATGAATTACATATATGGGGACAGAGTCAATAAATTCAATCCCTTTAAAAACAAGGGAAAGATAGCAAGAAATTTCTTAAGTTATTGAATTTAAAGAGGTAATTCTCTTTGGACGCCCACGATGACGGATCTGAGCAAGTTCTGGGTTGTCTTTAAATAGCTTGTTAGCGTAAATATCACTCACCCAAGGCTTAGAACGAATCAAGGATTCTGTAATCTGCTTATCTTCCCAGTGGGGGGCGCCCTCTTTTACAAAGCTAGCCCATGCCATTTGCCTCTCAAATGGCGTATTACCCAATTTCCAAAAATACTGGTGATCTACAAGCCATGGCTCAAGGTTTCCGCCAATATGACTCGAAAAGCTTGTCCATCCAGAATCCTGGGGGCTTGATTCAAAACCAGACCTCACTGGATTTAGCTCGATGTACCGCTGGCAACGTAAGAAATATTCTGGGTCAATCAAGGACGAGCAATAGCGCCCCTCCCAAATAGTCCCAGAGCGATGGTGCAGCTGGTTTGAAGCATTGCGCATAACGACGCCCCAAAGACTGCATAGTCTTGGCAAGCGAATCTTCATTTTGCGGCGTCATCAGTAAATGCACATGATTTGGCATCGGAGCAAATGCATGTACTGCACATGCAAATTGTTTTGCCGCATCGCGCAACCACTCTAAATAAATGCGACGATCCTCATCACCAAAGAAAAGTATCTCTCGATTATTTCCACGCACCATGACATGCATTGCTTGGCCAGGTATTACAGTGCGCGCTTGCCGAGCCATTTTAGAGATGCACTACTGCAGTTCGCGTGGACCGCTATTGCGCGAGAACTCTGGAATAAACCAATCACCATCAAATTGGGTTACGCCCTCAGGTACTTCGCGTGCCTCTTGTGGTGAATCTTTGAGGGCAACTGACATATAAGAAATCCACATTGGTAGTGCTAAGCCGCCACCTGTTTCTCGATCACCTAAGCTAGCGGGCTTATCAAAACCAATCCAGGCAATCGCAACCACCTTGGGGTTGTAGCCTGCAAACCATGCGTCATGAGACTCGTTGGTTGTTCCGGTTTTTCCGGCAATATCATTGCGCCCTAATTTGCCTCGTGCACTTGCAGCCGTACCGGACTTTGTAACCTCCTGCAGCATGCTATCCATTACAAATGCAGTTCTAGCATCCAATACCCTTGGTGCATCTTGTCGCGCATGCGTCGGTTTAGCCTCAAACAAAACCGTGCCTTTGGAGTCAATCATCTTATCGATTAAGAAAGGATCAACACGATAACCGCCATTTGCAAACATGCTATAAGCTGATGCCATTTGCAAAGGCGTTACTGAGCCAGCGCCCAAAGCCATTGTCAAATAGGGTGGGTGTTTCTCTGGCTCGAATCCAAAGCGCTGAATATATTCTTGAGCATAGGATGGGCCAATCGCCCGGACAATTCTTACGGAAACTAAGTTCTTAGACTTTGCTAAGGCAGTGCGTAATCGCATCATGCCGTCGTATTTACCATCGTAGTTCTTTGGCTCCCATGCCTGGCTACCTGTCTCCATGCTGTCAATAGATAAAGGCGCATCATTCACCATCGTGCTGGGTGCAAAACCTTTTTCAATTGCGGCGGCGTATATGAAGGGCTTAAAGGATGAGCCTGGCTGACGCAGCGCCTGAGTCACGTGATTAAATTGATTACGACGGAAATCAAAGCCACCAACCAAAGACAGAATCGCGCCCGTTTCCGCATTCATGGAAACGAAGGCGGCCTCTACTTGTGGCAACTGCGCAAGCTTCCAAACACCTGCATCAGAAAGCAACCTAACAACAGCACCTGGACGCAAACGCTTCTTCGGTTGAGCGCTATCCGTTAAGGAGGCTGCCGCTAACTTCATGCCTTCGCCTTTGAGGGTGATGGTATCTCCGGTAGCAATCATGACTTGCATTTCTTTAGGCTTTACATCAAGCACTACACCAGACTGCAAATCATCTAACTGGGGGTAGGCCAACAAAGCCTCGTCAATTGCGCGCTGACGTTTTACGGGGTCCTCCGGAAGATCAATAAACCCTTCTGGGCCACGATAAGCATGACGTAAATCGTATTCAAAAATACCGCGACGTACTGCTTTATATGCAGCATCTTGATCTGCCTTCAGAATAGTAGTGTAGACATCAATTCCCTGCGAGTAAATTGCCTCGCCGTATTGCGTAAAGAGAAGTTGGCGAACCATTTCAGCAGGGAAATCTGCACGTACCGCAAACTCATTGCCAAGGCCACAGATACGCAGCTCTTCAATCATGGCATTTTGATATTCGTCTGAGGAGATGTATCCCAGATCACGCATACGCTGCAGAATATATTCTTGACGAATCTTGGCGCGACGAAAATTTGTTACGGGGTTATATGCTGAAGGCGCCTTAGGCAATCCAGCCAACATTGCCGACTCAGCGATCGTAATGTCTTTTAAATCTTTGCCGAAGTAAATTTGTGCTGCACTGGAAAAACCATACGCCCTCTGCCCCAAGAAAATCTGGTTCATGTAGATTTCCAGAATTTTGTCCTTAGTGAGTTGCGATTCGATTTCCCACGCGAGCAACACCTCATAAATTTTTCGACTAAAGGTCTTCTCATTACTCAAGAAAAAATTGCGGGCCACCTGCATAGTGATTGTTGAGGCGCCCTGTGAGAGGTGACCTCGTAAATTCGTAACAGCAGCACGCAGAATGCCAACATAATCAACGCCACCATGGGAGTAAAAGCGATCATCCTCAATAGCTAAAACTGCATTGCGCATATTTTGAGGAATTTCATTGAGCGGAATCACTTTGCGACGCTCTTCACCAAATTCGCCAATCAACACTTTGTCGGCCGTATAAATACGCAAAGGTATTTTCGGGTTGTAATCCGTTAATGCAGAGATTTTTGGCAAGTTTGGTTTTGCAACCAAAAACGCGTACCCCATCAGGAGGGTAACCACCAAAGCAAAAACCACACCAATAATGAGCAATGCCTTAACAAGTGGATTACTGGAGGACTTGCGAGGTATGCCGCCATCAACTCGTGGTTGCCGAGGACGTCTGTCGATTGGACGGGTTGGTCTCTGATTGAGCGTCGGCTTGTCTTTTGGGGGTAGCGCCATATGTCCAAATTATAGGGTGCTTGGACAATTTACCTAAAAGCTCCAAAACCCTTGTTTTTGTCTTTTTTCAAGTCATATTCTGACGAGCCATTCAAGTTAGGCCTATAGATATTGAACGCCCTCACTTTGAAAATGTAGGCATGCCATCACGCCATATTCCCAACCATGCATTTGATGAGATTTTGAGTGATCTTGGTGACGATCCTGCAATCCCAGACCCCCATGGAATCCGCAAGCCCAAGACCGCCAAAAATAATTATTCAGAGACCTTGGGCATACATACAAACCAGCCAAAATTGGACGCTCTCCAAGGTCTTCACTTAACACCTCAACTCAAAAAGATAGGCGGATTAGTCGCTGGGTTTGCATGTCTAGCCTCCCTCGGATTGATGTTGTTTGGCGCTTATGAATCATTGAAATCAAACTCTCAAACACAGATTGAAAGCGCCCAAAACCAACTAACTGAGCTTCAAAAAGAAATAGCTGTTTTGCGCAACGAGCTACAGGATGGCCGGGATGACATATATATAAAGAAATAGACTTATTGGAAGTGAGTATTCACTCTTTTAAAGAAAAGAAGGCAGAAAACAAGGCTATCTACAAGCCTCTACCCATCTCCCATGAGGCTGAAATACGCCGTTGGCGATATTTGGGGAGCCTACAAATGGGTAACTCCCAGCGCGCTTATTTCCATACCGGCAAGGGCAGGTCCACATTCGAAATGGGGGCATCCGTTTTAGGAGATTGGCGACTTAGTCGTATTCAAAAAGATGCTGTCACCCTGACGCACCCCCAGGGGAAATCTCTCACGCTCACATCATCTAAGAGTGAATGAACTTGAATCCAAAAAAACATGCGAGAAAGATTAAAAAAATATTTGGGGAATGTGCTGCTTGTTCTCATTTTTTTAACATGCCCCGCCCAAGGGAATACTCCCTCGCAAAACTTCTTGCACACACCAATCAGCTTGCAATTTGTCGATATCGATTTGGTTGAGCTTTTACAAATTTTCTGCTGAGTGATTCCATCAAAGGCAAGATTACGATAGACCTTGTCCATACGCCATGGCAAACCGCAGTGCATTCGATACTGGGAAGCAAAGGTTTGCGAATTGTGCGAAACGGTGACATTTACTGAATTGGGCCACATACAGAAATTTTGGCATTTCAAAAATATCGTCGCGAAGATGCCGCCCTTCCCTTTGGCGGCGATCATATTCATAGTCCACGGCAGATCCTGATTGAGGCCCGTATTGTTGAGGCAGATGAACGCTTTGCCCGTGAGCTAGGGGTAAAGCTTGGGTATCAAGCTAATTCAATCGAAGGTAATCCGGATCAAAAAATCTCCGGGGGTTTTGAATTGGGCGGTACGGGTCTCAATGGATTTAATCCAGCAACGGTGGCAGCAACACTGGTTTCAAAAAACGCCAGCCGCCTCTTGCAAGTGGAGTTATCTGCCCTCGAATCGGATGGTCAAGGAAAGATTCTTTCCAATCCCAGAATCATGACCGGAGATCAGGTCAAGGCCACTATCGAACAAGGTACGGAGCTTCCCTATCAAACCACCTCCCAAAATGGCAGTAAGTTGCAATTTAGAAAGGCAAATCTTCGTTTAGAGGTAATTCCCAAGATCCATCCCGACGGAAAAATTTCATTGCTTGTTGGCATCAATAAAGACACTATCGGTATGAAAACCGAGCAGGGTTATGCCATAGACACCAAAAGTCTGAGCTCAGAAATAACGGTTGAAAACGGCGGAACAGCGATCATCGGAGGCATTTTTCAGACAACCGAACGAGAGGATGAGGTCAAAGTCCCCCTACTGGGTGATATTCCTCTAATTGGGCACTTATTTCGTCATGAATCTAAGTTACGAGACAAAACTGAGCTGCTTGTCTTCTTAACCCCTACCGTTCTCGACAAACCCTAATAAAATCGAGGGGTGAACTCTTCGACAAACAACATCTTTCTAATTGGCCTTATGGGTGCCGGGAAGTCGACCATCGGAAAAGTATTGGCAAAGAAACTAGGTCGTCGCTTTTTAGATGCCGATCATGTCATTGAAGAACGCTGTGGCGTCAAAATTCCAGTCATCTTTGAAATGGAAGGTGAGGATGGTTTTCGCAAACGCGAGGCACAAGCCATTCGAGAAGTTACTAGCGAACAAGATATTGTTTTAGCAACCGGTGGTGGCGCGGTTTTGCTACCCGAAAATCGCGCGGCATTAAAAGAGCGCGGCACTGTTATTTATTTACATGCAAACCCCATCGAACTTTGGCATCGCACCAAAGGTGGTGAGGGACGCCCTCTTTTAAAGAATGGTGATGCAAAAAAAATACTTGAAAATTTGTACGCTATCCGCGATCCACTCTATCGAGAAATTGCAGATCATGTGATTGAAACCGGCAAACCGAGTGTCAACCAGCTGGTCAACACTTTAATCATGCAATTTGAACTATCCGCTTAAATACATTGGCACTATGATGAAAACACTAGAAGTTGATCTCGGCAATCGTAGCTATCCTATATACATAGGCACCGATCTCATTGATCAACCCAGTCTATTCTCCGCTTGTGAAAAAGCCACCTCGATCTATATTGTTACAAACACAACCGTAGCCCCGCCTTACGCGCAGCGCTTAAGCAAAACTTTGGAGAGCTTTGGCAAGTCGATTAGAACCATCATTCTTCCTGACGGGGAAGCATATAAGGACTGGAAAAATCTCCAGTTGATTTTTGATGACCTCCTAAAATTTGGCGCCGATCGCCAAACGATGTTAGTGGCATTGGGTGGTGGCGTCATTGGAGATATGACAGGATTTGCTGCAGCGAGCTTTATGCGCGGCGTTCGCTTCATTCAGGTTCCCACCACATTGCTGGCGCAGGTTGACTCTTCTGTTGGCGGTAAAACAGGCATCAATCACCCCCTTGGAAAAAATATGATTGGCGCCTTTCATCAGCCCGCCGCTGTTATTGCCGACCTCAATACTTTGAAAACGCTGCCTCCAAGAGAGTTGTCTGCCGGTCTAGCTGAAGTAATCAAACATGGCGCCATTGCTGATGCGCAATTTTTAGATTGGATTGAGTCAAACGCAAAAGCTTTATTAGCATGTGACACCGAGGCTATGGGTCATGCAGTATTACGCTCTTGTGAAATTAAGTCTGCTGTAGTTTCCGCCGATGAAAGAGAGGGCGGCATTCGTGCAACCCTAAACTTTGGTCATACCTTTGGTCATGCGATTGAAGCTGGCATGGGATACGGCGAATGGTTGCATGGCGAAGCTGTTGGCTGTGGAATGGTGATGGGTGCCAATCTATCCCATCGCTTAAATCTGATTAGTGCCAATGATGTAGCAAGACTTACTAACATTATTCAGTCAATGAACTTGCCGATTGTTCCGCCAAAATTTGGTACCGCTAGATATATGGAGCTAATGCAGGTCGACAAAAAAACTGAGGGTGGTCAGATTCGTTACGTAGTGCTCGAAAAGATTGGCAAAGCTCAAATTAAAAGTGCGCCCGATGCCCAGGTCATTGAAACCTTAAGCGCCACAGGTGCTGCTTAATTTATTACTAACCTTTTATAAGCCCAATCTTGACTGCCTGACCTGCTTGCGCACTCGCAAACTCAGTTAGGTCGCTTAAAAGTTCTTTCCCAGTCTTGGTATCAAGCCACAAGGGCTGCGCGTTCGTTCCAGCCCAGCGATAGTGATAGCCACCTGATTTGGCAGCCACCCAGATTTCATGCAAAGGGGGCTGAGTGTTCACCACGATGACACTTTTATCTCTAAAGCGAATATTGATAACATTGCCGCCTTGGCGCTCTACGTCCAGATCAAGATCCAGCGCATCATCAGCAGCCTCTAATGCCACCTCAATAGAGTGCAATAAATTGCTTCCCAGCTGATAAAACTGCTTGTCATCAATGGCTTCTACGCCTGAATTATTTGGATTCATAGTCGAGTCCTGCATGCTATATTCAATCATTCGTTTTAGAGACATTCATGATAGCGATTCTTAATAGAGCCCTCGGTATTAGCCTTCTAATAGCCCTTGCTGGATGTGGGGTTAGGGGTCAGCTATATTTGCCAAATGTGCCACCAGTTCCACCCGCTCCTACAGAGCCTGAACCTAAGGGCAAGCTTTACCCACCTCAAACCCCTGCCACCCCAAGCAACTCGACATCGACTAAGCAATGACAATTAAAGCAATTCCACTCCCCAAGTTATCTGGATTTACAGAGCGTGATGGCAGCTGGTATGCCGAAGAAATTCCATTGGCAGATTTGGCAAAAGAATTTGGTACACCGCTATATATCTATAGCAAGAAGGCTCTGACTGAAGCTTATCAAGCCTACGATAAGGCCTGTGTGGATGCCAAAGGAAAACGTCGCGCCCGAGTGCATTACGCCATGAAAGCCAATAGCAATTTAGCGGTAATTGATTGCTTTAAAAAACTTGGCGCAGGATTTGATCTAGTCAGCGGTGGTGAACTAGCCCGCGCATTAACAATTGGCGCCGACCCAAAAAGCCTGGTGTTTGCTGGCGTTGGAAAATCTGCCTCAGAAATTGCGGCCGCACTAAAAGCCGGCGTCAAATGCATTAACGTGGAGTCAATTGCCGAGCTTCACCAGATTAATCGCGTGGCAACTGCAATGAACTGCCGCGCACCGATTTCCTTACGCGTGAATCCAGATGTCGATGCACAAACACATCCTTATATTTCTACCGGATTAAAGGGTAATAAGTTTGGTATTGTCTATCACGAAGTTTTAAGGACCTATCGCGAGGCTTCGCAACTTTCTCAAATTGATGTTGTTGGTATCGATTGTCATATTGGCTCTCAAATCACAACCACCGCACCCTATTTAGATGCCTTAGATAAAGTGTTGGATCTAGTGGAACATCTCAAACGCGAAGGCATCGTGATCCATCACTTAGATCTGGGTGGTGGCCTTGGAATCTCTTACAGCGATGAAACTCCGCCGGATATTACTGAGTTCACAAACACGCTATTGAACCATGTGACCGAGCGCGGCTTTGGTCATCTCGATGTTGTTCTTGAACCCGGCAGATCACTAGTAGGTAATGCTGGTGTATTACTAACTACCGTGGAATACCTAAAACCAGGCGTTGAGAAAAACTTTTGCATCGTTGACGCAGCAATGACTGAGTTAATGCGCCCCGCGCTTTATGAGGCCCATCACGGCATTGTTCCCGTTCAAGCTAAACCAGCAAAGAGTGCAAATTATGATGTTGTTGGTCCTGTTTGCGAATCTGGTGACTGGCTGGGAAGAGATCGCCAGCTTGCTGTGGAAGAAGGCGATCTACTCGCAATCTTATCCGCTGGTGCTTATAGTTTTGTAATGGCCTCAAACTACAACACGCGCCCTAAACCTGCAGAAATTATGGTTGATGGAAAGCATGCCTACGTCATTCGTGCCCGCGAAAAAACAGCCGACTTATTTGCAAGTGAAACGGTGCTGCCGAATTAACAGCAAATCATGAGCAACAAAACCCCGCTAACTCAGCGGGGTTTTGTTTTTCAAGTCTTGCGCTAATTAATGTAAACCAGCGATGTAATCAGAAACTGCTTTCATTTCTTGATCGGAAAGCTTGGTAGCGATAGTAGTCATTTGGCTGCTATTTTTACGAACGCCTTCACGGAACGCAAGCAATTGTGTGTTTGTGTACTCAGCCCATTGACCACCTAAGAGTGGGTACTGAGCAGGAATGCCAGCGCCAGTTGGACTATGGCATGCAGCACAAGCTGGAACGCCTTTAGCAGCAATACCGCCACGGTAGATGCTTTGACCCAATTCAATCGACGCTTTATTTTGAGCAACGCCTTGTGAGATTGGTTGCTTAGCCAAGAATGCTGAAATGTTCTGCATGTCTTGCTCTGTCAAAGTTGCTGCCATACCCATCATCACAGGATTTGCACGAGTGCCATCTTTGAAATTTTTCAATTGCTTGGTCGTGTAAGCCGCATGCTGAGCAGATAACTTAGGCCAAGTACCCGTTGCACTTTGACCCTTTGGGCCATGGCAAGTAAGGCAGGCAGTAACGCCACGTGATGCATCGCCATTAGAGTAGAGCGCCTCACCAGCAGCCGGATCAACCTTTGGCTTGCCTGGCACTGCAGTCTTGGCTTCTGCAGCAGGAGCCATCGGAGCAGCATCGGCAGCAAAAACTGCACCTGAAACACCGATCAGAGCGAAAATAGAGAAAGCCGCAAAACCAGCACGCAAGCTAGTTAATTTGGAGATTTGAGAGGTTTGACGCATTATGTTTACCTTGGCAAAAATTCCTAAAAGTGTTTGGGCCCTGCATTTACAACCTTTTACCCAACACCATGAGATATTTCATGATTTTGCGTGATTTTACAATAGCTTCTGGACATGTCTAAACTCTTTCAAGCCCGATTCGCCACCACAGTCAATGACACCCATTGCCTGCCTGCCACACCCTTACGTGAGGTGGCCTTTGCTGGGCGCTCAAATGCAGGCAAATCCAGCGCTATAAACGTGCTTTGCAACCAAAAAAGACTTGCTTTTGCCAGTAAAACCCCTGGACGCACCCAACATATCAACTATTTTGGCCTTTTTGCCAAAGATGACCTTTTGGCTTATTTGGTGGACTTGCCCGGTTATGGCTATGCAGCCGTCAATCATGAGACTAAATACCACTGGAATGCCCTTCTAAGCGACTATCTCCAGGAGCGAGAGCAGTTGGTAGGCATGATCCTGATTGTGGATTCTAGGCGCGGTATCACCGACCTGGACGAGCAAATGATTGAGTGGTTTGTGCCCACCGGCAAACCAATCCACGTTTTGCTCAGCAAATGCGACAAACTCAACAAAAGCGAATGCAAGCATGCGCTAGAGGCGGTACGCAAGCAATTGCAGCAATATGACCCAGCCCTGCCCGATGGCAATGGCGAGTCCAAACAACTTACGGCACAATTATTTTCGAGCACTAAACGTATTGGTCTTGAAGAGGCCGACAATATTGTTATTAAATGGTTATTTGAAGCAGAGACTAAAGAAGATGAGATCGCCAGCTAAATCATTGCTTAACTTTCCAGAGCATCGTCCACGTCGGATGCGTCGTGATGATTGGTCGCGCCGTCTCATGCAAGAAAATATTGTCCGCGCAAGTGACCTGATTTATCCGGTATTTTTACTAGAAGGCCAAGGCAAGTCTGAGGCTGTTGCTTCAATGCCTGGTGTCAATCGCGTTTCTTTAGATTTACTCTTTCCTGTTGCGCAAGAGTGTGTTGACTTGGGTATTCCAGTGCTTGCACTCTTTCCAGTTATTGATGCAACACTAAAGACGCCGGATGGTAAGGAAGCCTTTAATCCCAAGGGTCTCGTTCCCACTGCCGTCCGCGAACTAAAAGTACGTTTTCCCAATTTAGGCATCATGACTGATGTCGCGCTTGATCCTTACACAAGCCATGGCCAAGATGGCGTGCTCGATGAGCAAGGCAGAATCCTAAATGATGAGACTACCGCAATCTTGGTAAAGCAAGCAGTCACTCAAGCTGAAGCTGGTGTCGATATCGTTGCACCATCCGACATGATGGATGGTCGTATTGGAAAAATTCGTGAAGCGCTTGAACAAAAGCAATTGATTCATACGCGCATCATGGCTTATTCAGCAAAGTACGCCTCCGCTTTTTATGGACCATTTAGAGATGCCGTAGGCTCTGCAAAGAATCTTGGCAAGGCTGATAAAAAAACCTACCAAATGGATTGCGCCAATGGTGACGAGGCTTTGCGGGAGGTTGCACTCGATATTAGCGAAGGTGCTGATATGGTGATGGTCAAGCCTGGCATGCCTTACCTGGACATCGTACGTCGCGTAAGAGAAGAATTTAATTACCCCACATATGCCTACCAAGTGAGCGGTGAATACGCCATGCTTAAGGCGGCCGCACAAAATGGTTGGCTAGATCACGATGCCGTCATGATGGAATCATTACTTGCATTTAAACGTGCGGGCGCTGACGGCGTTCTTACTTACTTTGCGCTAGAAGCTGCACGCTTAATTAAAGCGACTAAATAATTTTTAGCCGCTTTAATTTTTCAATCTATTTCTTAAGCGCTCAATAAAGCGCTGTGGCGGCATATAACCAATCACGCGTACCTCTTTTTGCTCTTCCGAATTTTGATTAAAGATCAAAATACCCGGTGGGCCGAATAAACCAAAGCGCTTAAGTAATGCTTGGTTCTCAGGGCTATTTGCAGTTACATCTGCCTGCAATAAAAGAAACTGCTTTAGCTCCTTGCTAACCTCTGGATTTGCAAAAGTATTCACTTCCATCTCTTTGCAACTGATACACCAGTCCGCATAAAAATCGAGGAGTACTAATTTCTTTTCTTCTTTTGCTTTGCTCAATTGAGCATCAAGCTGTGCCGGCGACTGAATCACCACAAAAGCCAATTCCCCAACCTGATGAATGCTTTGACCGTTGACTGTTTTTGCGCCTCCCGCAACATCATTCGTTTGCAGCAATGGTGACGCAATCCAAGCTGCTGTTGCAACCAGCAATACACCCAAAGTGCGCTGTAACCACACCATCCAGATTCCAGTAGATGGAATCAAGATGCGCGCCTCAACAGAAATAAATAGCAGCGGCAGTCCCATCCCTAACGCCATCACAAAGAGTAAGCCCGCACCCAAACTCATAGAACCGGTTTGGGCAATAAAGGCTAAAACTCCTGCCAAAGGAGCCGTAATACAGGGGCTAGCTACCAGGGTGGAAATACCTCCCAAAGCAAAGGCACCAAATACGCTGCCGCCCTTTTGGCGCCCTGCCAACCTATCAACATGCTGATGCCACGATTGGGGTAGACGCAAGTCATACAAGCCAAATAGACTGCCAGATAGGGCCAATAGCAATAGGGCAAAAGTAGCGAGCGCAAAAGAGCTTTGCAGGGCGCGTTGTACGCTGCCCCCTAGGGCTGCCATGAGTACGCCAGCCAAGGCATATACCAATGCCATACCTAAGACGTACGCGAGCGCTAAGGCGCTTGCACGACTCTTAGAGATAGCTTTGCCACCCTGGGTACCAAAGATAACGCTCGACAAAATTGGCAGCATAGGAAGTACACAGGGTGTAAATGCCAATGCTAGACCCAACACAAAGAAGGCTAGAAATAAATAGGCAGTTGAAGTGCTTTCTAAAAAGCGGCTGATAGCATTAACGTCATCACGCTCACGCCATAAATCTGCCAAGCTAAATTGGTCATTCGCCTTCACGCTAGACGAGGGAGCGCCATCTAATACATCCGGAATTGGTGCTGCTTTCACACCAGGTCCAGCAAGTAAAAATTTAAGGGTCATGGGTGGATAGCAAATACCTGCTTCAGCGCATCCCTGAAGAGTGACCTCCAAATGAACGGGCTGTCCAGCCACCGACTTGATCTCTAAAAAAACTAAGAACGGATCTTTGTATACCTGCAGTTTTTTCTGAAAAGTATCATCAAACTTTTCTATGCCCGGCGGAAGTGAAGGTCTTATATTACCTAGCTTCCCCGCCTGTGAACCGGCTTGAAACTTCAAAGACTCTTGATAAATGTAATAGCCTTTGGCAGGTAAAAATTCCAGTTCAATTTGATTGGAATTCTCTAGCCACGTAGCCTCTACTCGAAAGGCTTTTTCTGGAGGTAAGAAATCTTGCGCAGCAAATGCTTGTGCTGAGATGAACAACAAGAGCGCAAAAATTTTCGTCAAGAAAGAATGTAATTTCATTACTTTGAATTTACCTCAGACTCCACCCATTTGCCGTACTGCTCTTCATATTGCTCAGGAGAAAAGGCCAATATCTCGGGAAGATCATATGGATGTGCATTTTTAATAAAGGTGGAGATCTCAAGCCACTTTGCTTTAGTTGTCTTCGCGCAAAGCAATACTTCGCATTCTTCGCAAACCTTGCCCTCCCAACGATAAATTGAGTGAACTCCTTCAGTAATTTGCACACAAGCGGCTAAATTCTCCTTTACCAAGGACCTTGCCAAGCCCTTACCGGCCTCCATATTAGGAAGACTGGTTAGCACCACCAAAAGCTTGCTGGGATTGACTGGGAGGTTTTCAGACATTCTGTATTTATAAACCGATAAATGAAAAAAGCCAGACCGAAGCCTGGCTTTCTACCGTAACTGCGAGACTTAAGCCCCTTCAGCTACTGCTGCTGTTTCTTCAACCTCTGGACGATCAACCAACTCAACCAATGCCATAGGTGCATTGTCGCCATGACGGAAGCCAAACTTCAAAATGCGAAGGTAGCCGCCTGGACGTGTTGCATAACGTGGGCCGAGTTCTGTAAAGAGCTTGGTCACGATATCGCGATCGCGTGTGCGATTGAATGCTAAGCGACGGTTTGCTAAGTTATCTTTTTTACCTAAGGTAATCAAAGGCTCAACAACCATGCGCAATTCTTTAGCTTTTGGCAAAGTTGTTTTAATAACTTCGTGCTCCAAAAGAGAATTGGGCATGTTGCGCAGCATCGCTAAGCGATGTGATGATGTTCTGTTAAGTTTGCGTAAGCCGTTTCCGTGACGCATGATGCTTCCTTTCTAATTATTTCTCGAGGTTAGCTGGAGGCCAGCTTTCGAGTTTCATGCCAAGACTTAAGCCACGAGCCGCCAAAACATCTTTGATTTCATTCAAAGATTTGCGACCTAGATTAGGCGTCTTCAACAATTCATTCTCTGTACGTTGAATCAAGTCACCGATGTGGTAAATGTTCTCAGCCTTCAAGCAGTTTGCAGAGCGAACTGTGAGCTCGAGATCATCAACCGGACGCATCAACATTGGATCAACCATTGATGAGCGGCTTGGTGCTAAATCACCAGAAACTTCGCTGCTTTCGAGGGCCGCGAATACAACCAATTGATCAACCAAGATGCTAGCTGCTTGACAAATCGCCTCTTCAGGAGACAACACACCGTTAGTTTCGATAGTCATTACCAAACGATCGAGGTCGGTACGCTGCTCAACACGAGCAGACTCAACAGCATAGCTAACACGGCTTACCGGGCTGAATGAAGCATCCAACACGATACGGCCAATAATCTTAGTAGCTTCGTCGCTGTACTGACGTACGTTACCTGGTACATAACCACGGCCTTTTTCAACCTTGATCTGCATATCCAACTTGCCACCAGCTGACAAGTGAGCGATCACGTGATCAGGGTTCATGATTTCTACATCATGTGGCAAATCGATATCTTTTGCAGTAACAACGCCTGGGCCTTCTTTACGCAAATTGATAGTAACTTCGTCACGTGATTGCAACTTAAATACGATACCTTTGAGGTTCAACAAGAGGTTTACTACGTCCTCTTGAACTCCATCCAATGTGGAGTACTCATGAACAACACCAGCAATAGCTACTTCAGTTGGCGCATAACCAACCATCGAGGACAAGAGTACGCGACGTAATGCATTTCCGAGTGTGTGGCCATAGCCACGCTCGAACGGCTCCATAACAACCTTAGCTTGGTTGGCGGTAAGCGCTTCAACAGAAATAATCTTTGGCTTGAGCAAATTTGTTTGCATATTTTTTCCTTGAGAGTGCCTAATTAGCGTGAATACAATTCGACGATCAAACTTTCATTAATTTCACCGCTAATATCTTCACGGTCAGGCACTTGCTTAAATGTTCCCTCGAGCTTAGCTGCGTCAACTGAAACCCAAGTAACAGCTGCCATTTGTCCAACTAAGTTGAGTGATTCTGTAATACGCGCTTGTTTCTTCGCCTTTTCACGAATAGCAACTACATCACCAGGCTTAACCTGAATTGATGGAATATTCACAGGGTTGCCATTGAGCAAAATTGCACAGTGGGAAACCAACTGACGTGCTTCTGCGCGTGTTGAACCAAAGCCCATGCGATAAACCACGTTGTCTAAACGTGACTCAAGCAACTGGAGCAATGTTTCACCAGTGTTGCCCTTACGACGCTCAGCTTCTGCGAAGTAACGACGGAATTGACGCTCTAATACGCCATAGATACGCTTAACCTTTTGCTTTTCACGCAATTGATTACCGTAATCAGATGTTCTTGAGCCAGATGTACGGCCATGTTGACCAGGCTTAGTATCTAACTTGCACTTGTCTGACAGGGCGCGACGTGCGCTCTTTAAAAATAAGTCGGCACCTTCCCGACGTGCTAATTTGGCCTTAGGCCCTAAGTAACGTGCCACGATGCTTTCCTTTCTTTGCCGCAGCCTTACGACCGGCGGTGAGTTCGCCCTTTAAATCAAGCGAACAGTGGGCTTTAATAAAAAACTACTAAAACTTGTACTGCCAACTTCCTAGCTTAGATACGACGACGCTTAGGAGGACGGCAACCATTATGTGGAACTGGAGTTACGTCCTGAATCTCAGTGATCTTGATGCCCAATGAGTTCAAAGCACGAACTGCTGATTCACGACCTGGGCCTGGGCCTTTGATCTGAACTTCCAAATTCTTGATGCCGCATTCAATGGCTGTCTTACCAGCAACTTCTGCAGCTACCTGAGCAGCAAAAGGTGTTGATTTACGTGAGCCTTTGAAGCCCTGGCCGCCAGAAGTTGCCCATGAAAGCGCATTTCCTTGACGATCAGTGATCGTAATGATGGTGTTGTTAAAAGAAGCGTGAACGTGTGCAATACCGTCAGCAACGTTCTTTTTAACCTTCTTACGAGCGCGCTGTGAAGCGGCGGAAGCGGATTGTTGTTTTGCCATGTCAATAAACTTTCTTGATTATTTCTTCAGTTGCACGCCAGACTTACGTGGGCCCTTACGGGTGCGCGCGTTAGTCTTTGTACGTTGACCACGCACAGGCAGGCCCTTACGATGACGAACACCGCGGTAGCAACCTAAGTCCATCAAACGCTTGATGTTCATAGTTACTTCACGACGAAGGTCGCCTTCAGTGATGAATTTACCTACTTCATCACGCAACCTTTCCAAGTCACCGTCAGTAAGGTCTTTAACTTTTTTATCGATTGCAACACCTGTGGTTTCACAAATTTTGCGAGCACGCGTTGTGCCAATGCCAAAAATTGCTGTTAAACCGATAACAGTATGTTGATGATTTGGGATATTTACCCCAGCGATACGTGCCATGAGATTTCCTCTTAATTAACCAGATCAGCCTTGACGCTGCTTATGACGTGCGTCTGAAGAACAGATCACGCGCACAACGCGTTTGCGCTTAATGATCTTGCAATTTCTGCAAATACACTTAACGGATGCTAAAACTTTCATAACTCACCTCTTAAAAATAGGTACTACTTAATCTTTACTTCGCACGGAAAATGATTCTGGCGCGCGTCAGGTCGTAAGGAGTCATCTCCACCATCACCTTATCTCCCGGCAAAATACGGATGTAATGCATCCGCATCTTTCCAGAAATGTGTCCTAGAACCACATGTCCGTTTTCCAGCTTCACGCGAAACATCGCGTTCGGCAAATTCTCTACAACTTCCCCCGCCATCTGAATTACATCGTCTTTAGACATTCAGTTAAGCGCCCATCTTAAAGTTGGCTTTTTTCATCAAAGAGCCATACTGCTGTTGCATTACGAATGACTGAACTTGAGCCATGAAATCCATTGCAACAACAACAATAATCAACAATGAAGTACCGCCGAAATAGAACGGCACGTTGTACTTCAACACTAAGAATTCTGGCAACAAGCAAACCAGAACCATATAAATTGCACCAACCAAAGTCAAACGCACCAAGATCTTGTCGATGTAACGCGCTGTTTGAGCGCCAGGACGAATACCTGGTACAAAGGCACTACTTTTCTTTAAGTTCTCAGCAGTCTCACGACTGTTAAATACCAAAGCGGTATAGAAGAAACAGAAGAAAATAATTGCTGCCGCATACAAAATTGTGTAAACAGGCTGACCTGGTGCCAAAGTAGCCGCCAAATCCTTAATGATTCTGCTAAACATGTTTGTGGATTCGCCTGAAGTAAACCAGCCAGCAATCGTTGCAGGAAACAAAATGATTGAAGACGCAAAAATTGGGGGGATAACACCTGCCATATTTAACTTCAATGGGAAGTAAGAGGACTGACCACCATAAATCTTGTTGCCAATTTGACGCTTAGCGTAGTTAACCAAGATACGGCGCTGACCGCGCTCAACAAACACCACGAAATACGTTACTGCTACGCAAATCACAACGATCAGCAACGCAGAAATAATATTCATTGAGCCAGTACGCACCAACTCTAATAAGCTTGCCAATGCATTTGGTAAACCAGAAACAATGCCACCGAAAATGATGATGGAAATGCCGTTACCTAAGCCGCGCTCAGTAATTTGCTCGCCGAGCCACATTAAGAACATTGTGCCAGTTACCAAAGTAACTACAGTGTTCAATTCAAACATCAAGCCTGGGTTTACAACCAAGCCTGGTTGAGCCTGCAAAGCAACAGAGATACCCAATGCTTGGAAGGTTGCCAAAAATACAGTGCCATAACGGGTGTACTGAGTAATCTTACGTTGACCAGCTTGACCTTCTTTTTTCAAAGACTCTAAAGATGGAACAACAATGGTCATCAATTGCATGATGATCGATGCAGAGATATAAGGCATGATTCCCAGGGCAAACACTGTAAAGCGCGATAAAGCGCCGCCTGAGAACAGATTGAACATTCCCAAGATGCCGTCTTTTTGCCCAGCAAATAACTGTGCCAATTGGTCTGGATCAATCCCAGGAACCGGAATATGCGCACCCAAACGGAACACGAGCAAAGCCAACACCAGGAAAATCAAGCGATGACGTAATTCGCCAAACTTGCCTCCTGCTGTTGAAGTGCTTGCGTTATTGGTAGGTGCTAATGCCATTTTTCTAAAAAGACCTTTTAAGCCAATTCAACCAATTTGCCGCCAGCCGCTTCGATAGCTGCTTTGGCGCCGGCAGTTGCTGTGATGCCCTTGAGGGTTACAGCAATTTTAAGTTCGCCAGTTTTGATTACCTTTACTGCATTGATTTGCTCACCAGCAAAGCCGTGTGCCTTCAATACTAATAAGTCTACTTCTGGCAAGTTGATTTTTGCTAAGTCATTCAAAGTGATTTGACCAACATGGCGACGCGTCAAAGACACGAAACCACGCTTTGGCAAACGACGGTACATAGGCATTTGACCGCCTTCAAAGCCGACCTTGTGGAAACCACCTGAACGGGATTTTTGACCTTTGTGACCACGACCTGCAGTTTTACCAAGGCCAGAACCAATGCCGCGACCTACGCGACGACGGTTTTTCTTGGAGCCTTCTGCTGGTTTGATTGTATTGAGTTGCATATTCTTCGCCTATTTACTTGCTAGTCATTAGCCAATGACTTTAACTAGATAAGAAACTTTATTAATCATGCCGCGTACAGCTGGAGTGTCTTCCAATTCAGAAACTGAATTGATACGACCAAGGCCTAAGCCACGTACAGTTGCACGATGGCTTTCGCGTGTGCCGATCAAGCTGCGTACTAATTGCAGTTTGACTTTGGAGTTAGATGTTGTCATTTATAGATTCCTAATCTTTTGGTCTTAGCCGAGAATCTCTTCAACTGACTTACCGCGCTTAGCAGCAATCTCAGCAGGAGTACTCATCTTGCTCAAACCATCAATCGTTGCACGAACCAAGTTGTATGGGTTTGTAGAGCCAAGTGACTTAGCAACCACGTTTGTTACGCCCATTACGTCGAAAATCGCGCGCATTGGGCCGCCGGCAATAATTCCAGTACCGTCTTTAGCTGGAGAAATCAAAACGCGTGACGCGCCATGCTGACCGGTAACAGTGTGCTGCAAAGTACCTTTACGCAAAGTAACTTTGATCATCTTGCGACGAGCTTCGTCCATTGCTTTTTGAACGGCAACTGGAACTTCTTTTGACTTGCCTTTACCCATGCCGATGCGGCCATCGCCATCGCCAACTACAGTGAGTGCAGCGAAGCCGAGAATACGACCACCCTTAACCACTTTAGTTACACGATTAACAGCGATCATCTTCTCGCGAAGACCATCATCACGCTCTTCGTTTTGCATCTTAGTTTGCACTTTTACCATGTTTTTTCCTAAACCCTATTAGAACTTCAGGCCGGCTTCACGCGCAGCTTCAGCTAAGGCCTTAATACGGCCGTGGTAACGATGACCGGAACGATCAAACGCAACATCAACAATGCCTGCCTTAACAGCACGCTCAGCAACTAACTTGCCGATTTGTTTAGCCGCTTCAGCGTTGCCGCCGTTTTTGATCGCTTGGCGCAAATCTTTTTCCATTGTTGAAACAGCTGCCACAACTTTGGTTCCGCATGGGCTATAAACCTGGGCAGAAATATGAGTATTGCTACGGATAACTGTTAAGCGATTTGCCAATGCCTCGGCAATGCGAATACGAGTCTGCCTAGCGCGTCTTTGTCTGGATTCGTCTTTATTCATTTTCTAATCTCGCTTACTTCTTCTTAGTTTCTTTCAGATGCACAATCTCATCCACGTAGCGAACACCCTTGCCTTTGTATGGCTCTGGTGAACGGTATGCGCGAACTTCAGCTGCGACCTGGCCAACTTGTTGCTTGTTGGAACCTTTGATAATGATTTCAGTTTGAGTTGGAGTCTCAGCCTTCACACCCTTTGGCAGGTTGTAAATAATGTCGTGTGAGAAACCCAACTGCAATTTCAATGTTTCGCCTTGAGCAGCAGCACGGTAACCAACGCCTACCAAGCTGAGCTTGCGCTCAAAGCCAGTAGTTACGCCAACAACCATGTTGTTAACCAAAGCACGAGCTGTACCTGACTGAGCACCAGCTTCTGGTGAGTCGTTATTTAAAACAACTGTCAATACGCCATCTTCTTGTTTCAAACCAACAGAAGGATGCAAGTTGTGTGTCAAAGTGCCCAATGGACCCTTAACAGTAATGTTTGCAGCGTTGATGCCGATTTCAGCGCCCTTAGGAACTGTAATTGGTGATTTACCTACGCGGGACATATTTCGCTCCTTAAGCTACGTAGCAAATAACTTCGCCGCCCACGCCTGTTGCACGTGCTTTACGGTCTGTCATTACGCCTTGAGGGGTTGAAATAATTGTAATGCCCAAGCCATTCATTACTTCTGGAATGTCATGGCGGCCTTTATAGATACGTAGACTTGGTGTAGAAACACGGTCGATACGCTCGATAACAGGACGGCCTGCATAGTATTTGAGATCAATGTGGAGCGCTGGCTTAGCTGCTTCACCTTTGATTTCGAAACTTTCGATGTAGCCTTCATCTTGCAAAACTTTTGCGATGGCTACTTTAACTTTTGACGACGGCATCAAGACTACGGGTTTCTGCACTGCTTGCGCATTGCGGATCCTTGTCAACATGTCGGCGATTGGATCGCTGATACTCATGAGTTCTCCTAATTCTTTCGCCGCTTACCAGCTGGCCTTGGTTAAACCGGGGATTTCGCCACGGAAGGCGATTTCACGAATCTTGCTACGAGCCAAACCGAACTTACGGAATGTGCCACGTGGGCGACCGGTTAATGAACAACGATTTCTTTGACGAATCGGGCTTGCGTTACGTGGAAGTGCCTGTAGTTTCAAGCGAGCTTCATAGCGCTCTTCATCGCTGCGTGATTGATCAGCAATGATCGCTTTGAGTTCAGCACGCTTGGCAGCGTACTTCTCTACAGTTTTTGCGCGCTTATTCTCGCGCTCAATCAGGGATAGTTTTGCCACGTTAGCCTCTTCTCTTAATTGCGGAAAGGGAATTTGAATGCTGCCAACAAAGCTTTTGCTTCTTCGTCGGTTTTAGCAGTCGTCGTAATACTGATATTGAGACCACGGAGGGCATCAATCTTGTCGTATTCGATTTCAGGGAAAATAATCTGTTCTTTAACACCGATGTTGTAGTTACCACGGCCGTCAAATGCCTTACCAGAGATACCGCGGAAGTCGCGTACGCGTGGCAATGCAACAGTAACGAAACGATCCAAGAATTCGTACATGTGTGCGCCACGCAATGTCACCATGGCACCGATTGGGTAGCCTTGACGAATCTTGAAACCTGCAATCGCTTTTTTAGCTTTAGTTACAACAGGCTTTTGGCCAGCAACTTTAGTTAAATCACCAACTGCATTTTCAATAATTTTCTTGTCGTTCACTGCATCGCCTAAGCCCATGTTCAGGGTTACCTTAGTGATACGTGGAACTTCCATCACAGACTTGTAACCAAACTTGGCGATCAAATCTGCAACTACTTTAGCTTGATAGTGTTCTTGAAAACGTGTGCTCATAATTTCTCCGTGCCCCTTATGCGCTTAAAGTTGCGCCAGTGGTTTTGAGGAAACGTTGCTTTTTACCGTCCACGAGTTTGATACCAACACGTGATGGTTTGCCGTTACCGTCAACCACAGCCACATTAGAAATGTGAACAGGCATCGTCTTGTCAATCATGCCGCCAGTAACGCCGGCTGCTGGATTTGGCTTAACGCTCTTTTTATAAATATTTACGCCTTCGATCACTAATTTGTTCTCGAGTACGGCTGTAACAGCTCCTTGCTTGCCCTTATCGCGGCCAGTCAACAGAACTACGGAATCACCTTTACGAATCTTTTTCATATCAGCCTCTTAAATAACTTCGGGGGCGAGAGAAACGATCTTCATGAACTTTTCAGTACGTAATTCACGCGTCACTGGTCCAAAGATACGTGTGCCAATTGGCTCTAACTTAGCGTTGAGCAATACCGCAGCGTTGCCATCGAACTTAATCAATGAACCATCTGGACGGCGAACACCCTTAGCAGTTCTCACTACTACGGCGTTATATATGTCACCTTTTTTTACACGGCCACGTGGAGCAGCGGACTTTACAGTCACTTTAATGACATCACCGATACTGGCGTAACGACGCTTAGAGCTGCCCAATACCTTGATGCACAACACTTCACTGGCGCCTGTGTTATCGGCAACCTGTAATCTACTTTCGGTTTGTATCATTTCTAATCCCCAACTTATTGGCCAAAGGCAAACAGTCTTGGTTCCGTCTATGGGTTTTAACGAAAGCTAAAACCCGGAATTAATGAAAAACACTGCTTCTCCAATAAAACCAGAGAAGCTTTCTATTATACTACGCAAAACAGCAGGGATTTGGGAAGAAACTTCGCCAAAATCCCTAATATTTCTTTAAATACCCTTTGAAGCTTCAACTAAACGGGTCACAACCCAAGATTTAGTACGTGAAATTGGCTTAGATTCAGCAATTTCAACGGTATCACCCATCTTGTATGTGCCAGCCTCGTCATGAGCGTGGTACTTTTTGGACTGGCCAACGTACTTACCAATCACTGGATGCTTAACTTGACGCTCAACCAACACCGTCACAGTTTTTTGCATTTTGTCGCCAACAACGCGGCCCACAAGGGTGCGGCGCAAGGGTTTAGATAATTCTGTCATATCCCTTTTTCCTTATTTCTGTGCAGTCTTTTGCGCAATAAAAGTCTTCACACGAGCGATGTCGCGCTTATTTTTACCCAATTGGCTGGTATTTGTGAGTTGCTGAGTGCCTTTTTGCATACGGAGCTTGAAACCGGTCTTAAGCAACTCGGTTAACTCTGCATTCAATGCATTCAGATCTTTTGAAGCTAATTCTGTATTTTTCATAATCTCTATCCCGATCAACCTAAGTGGCGAATCACGAAAGTGGTCTGTAAAGGCAACTTAGCAGCAGCAAGCTTGAAAGCTTCGCGCGCCAATTGCTCATCAACACCGTCCATCTCGTAGAGCACTTTGCCTGGTTGAATTTCAGCTACGTAGTACTCTGGGTTACCTTTACCGTTACCCATACGTACTTCAGCAGGTTTTTGTGAAATTGGCTTATCTGGGAAAATGCGAATCCAAATACGGCCACCACGTTTAATGTGACGAGTCATTGCACGACGTGCTGACTCAACTTGACGAGCAGTCAAACGACCACGGCCAACGGCCTTCAATCCAAAGTCACCAAAGGCTACAGAACTACCGCGTGTTGCCACGCCAGTGTTACGGCCTTTTTGTTCCTTACGATACTTGCGACGCTTTGGTTGTAGCATGCTTACTCTCCTGACTTCTGCGTATCTGCGGCTGGTGTTTCACAACCTTACGCACACGCTTTACTGCTGGTTTAGCAGCAACTAATGGCTTGTCTGTGCCAGCAGCTGGTTTACGAGCAGCTGTCTTGCTTGGAGCACGATGAGTTTTCTTTTCTTCGGCAGCTGGTTCAGCGGATGGAGCAGCTACTTGAGCTTCTGCACCACGACCCAATGTGTCGCCTTTGTATACCCAAACTTTTACACCAATGGTGCCGTATGTTGTTTCCGCTTCTGATGTTGCGTAATCAATATCAGCCTTCAATGTATGAAGTGGAACGCGACCTTCACGGTACCATTCGCGACGTGCAATTTCAGCACCATTCAAACGACCAGATGACATGATCTTGATGCCTTGTGCACCAAGACGCATTGCATTTTGCATTGCGCGCTTCATCGCACGACGGAACATAATGCGCTTCTCTAACTGTTGAGTAATAGAGTCAGCGATCAATTGCGCGTCAACTTCAGGCTTACGAATTTCTTCGATGTTCACGTGAACTGGAACGCCTATACGCTTTTGTAATTCGCGACGGAGAACTTCAATGTCTTCGCCTTTTTTGCCGATTACAACACCTGGACGTGAGCTATAGATAGTGATGCGGGCATTCTTTGCAGGACGCTCAATCACAACTTTACTAACGGATGCATTCTTCAACTTCTTCTTCAGATAGATGCGAACGTCAACGTCCTCTTTCAACATCTTTGCGAAGTCAGTATTGTTTGCATACCAACGTGATGTCCAATTCTTCGTTACCGCGAGTCGGAATCCGGTTGGGTTTATCTTTTGGCCCATATATTTCCTTAGTTACTCAAGGTCACGCTAATGTGACAAGTTTGTTTTTCAATTTGATTGCCACGACCCTTAGCGCGTGCGGTAAAGCGCTTCAATGAAGTGCCTTTATCAACAATAATTGCTGAAACCTTAAGCTCATCAATATCAGCACCTTTATTGTGTTCAGCGTTGGCCACTGCGGACTCAACAACTTTTTTCACAACGAAGGCAGCTTTTTTGGGGCTGAAGTTCAAAATGTTTAATGCGCGGGCAATCGGCAAACCACGAATTTGGTCTGCGACCAAACGTGTCTTTTGCGCAGAAATGCGGGCACCCTTGTGAATAGCTTTAACTTCCATCATCCCCTTACTTCTTCGTTACTTTCTTGTCAGCAGCGTGACCTTTGAAAGTACGGGTCAAGGCAAATTCGCCTAACTTATGACCCACCATGTTTTCTGATACATATACCGGAACGTGTTGACGACCGTTATGTACAGCAATCGTCAGACCAATAAAGTCTGGTAGGATTGTTGAACGGCGTGACCAAGTTTTAATCGGTTTTTTGTCTTCATTGGCTTGTGCGACTTCAACTTTATTTACTAAGCTGGCTTCGCAAAATGGGCCTTTTTTAGCTGAACGTGTCATATCTATTCATCCTTATCGCTTAACGTTTTTGACGACGTTGAACGATCATCGAAGTTGTACGCTTATTGCGACGTGTGCGATAACCTTTGGTTGGAGTGCCCCATGGAGATACAGGTACGCGGCCTTCGCCAGTTCTACCTTCACCACCACCGTGTGAGTGATCTACTGGGTTCATTGCCACACCGCGAACGGTTGGGCGAATACCACGCCAGCGATTTGCACCTGCTTTACCAATTTGACGCAAGCTGTGCTCTTCGTTACCAACTTCACCAATGGTGGCGCGGCACTCAATCAGAACACGGCGAACTTCACCGGAGCGCAAACGCACTTGAGCGTATACGCCTTCACGAGCTAACAATACTGCTGAACCACCAGCTGAACGCGCAACTTGTGCGCCTTTGCCCGGCATGATTTCTACACAGTGAATAGTGCTACCAACTGGAATATTACGAATTGGCAAGTTATTGCCAGACTTGATTGGAGCTTCTGCACCACTCATGATTGCCTGGCCAACTGTCATACCTTTAGCAGCAGGAATATAGCGACGCTCACCATCAGCAAACAAAATCAATGCAATGTTTGCGCTGCGGTTTGGATCGTATTCCAAGCGTTCAACTTTTGCTGGAATACCATCTTTGTCGTTGCATTTGAAATCAACAACGCGATAGTGATGCTTGTGACCACCACCTTTATGACGGGTAGTGATGTGACCGTTATTATTACGGCCTGCTTTTTGGAATTGTGGCTCTACCAACGCTGCAAAAGGTTTTCCTTTATGCAGGTCAGGATTTACCACCTTGACCATTGAACGACGACCTGGTGAGGTCGGTTTTGTCTTCATCATCAAAGGCATGATTAATTCGCCTCCGCTTCAAAGTTAATTTCTTGACCTGGCTTCAAATTCACATAGGCCTTCTTAGTGTGGTCACGACGACCTTCAAAACGGCCATAGCGCTTAGGCTTACCTTTTTGATTTACGATTTGAACTGAGTCAACTTGCACTTTAAAGAGCAATTCAACTGCTTGTTTTACATCGCTCTTGTTTGCGTCGCGAGCTACTTGGAAAACTACTTGTTCGTTTTTCTCTGCAACCATTGTGGCTTTTTCAGAGATAACCGGTCCAAGCAGAACCTTCATCAGGTTGTGATCGTTTTTACGGACTTGGCTCATTTCAGCAACTCCTCAATTTTTGCGATCGCAGCTTTGCTTACCAATACTTTTTTGTATTGAACTAAAGCTAATGGATCAGCATGCTGTGGCTCACATACAGCAACCTTATGCAAGTTGCGTGATGCCAAGTACAAATTCTCGCTAACTTGATCAACAATAATCAACACTGAATCCAAGCCCATTGCTTTAACTTTGTCAGCTAAAACTTTAGTCTTTGGAGCATCAAGAGAAAATTGATCAACAACATTCAAACGACCTTCGCGAGCTAACTGAGACAAAATTGATCTCATACCAGCGTGGTACATTTTCTTGTTTACTTTTTGGCTGAAATTCTCTTCTGGAGAATTTGGGAATATACGACCGCCTCCGCGCCACAGCGGGGAAGAGCTCATGCCAGCACGTGCACGACCAGTACCTTTTTGACGCCAAGGTTTCTTGGTTGTGTGCTTAACTTGCTCACGGTCTTTTTGTGCACGGTTACCGCTACGTGCATTTGCTTGGTAAGCCACTACAACTTGGTGTACCAATGCTTCGTTATATTCACGTTCGAATACTTCTGGTGAAGCTTGTACGCCTGCACCTAAAGTACCGTTGTCCTGGAGAAGCTTAAGTTCCATATTCGCTCTCCTTATTTCTTCTTCAGCGGTGTCTTCACCGCTGAAGTAACAATAACTTTACCGCCTGGGGCACCTGGAATAGCGCCTTTAACCATGATGAGATTACGTTCTGCATCAATGCGTGCGATGACTAAATTTTGAACTGTACGTGTAACGTCACCCAAGTGACCGGTCATACGCTTACCAGGGAAAACACGACCTGGATCTTGCGCCATACCGATTGAGCCTGGTACGTTATGTGAACGTGAGTTACCGTGGGATGCACGACCAGAAGCGAAGTGATAACGCTTGATGGTACCTGCGTAGCCCTTACCGATAGACACGCCTTGTACGTCCACTTTTTGACCAGCAGTAAATGCAGTGTCAGCAGGAATTACTTGTCCTGGTGTCATTTCTGCGATTTTTGCTGCGTCTAATTGGAATTCGTTGAGGCCATTACCAGCCATCACACCAGCTTTGGCGAAGTGACCAGCCATTGCTTTAGTAACGCGAGTAGCTCTACGTATGCCATGTGCCAACTGGATAGCATCATAGCCATCAGTTGCCTGGGTCTTGATTTGAGCGATTCTGTTGTCGCTCACGTCAATTACGGTTACAGGGATTGAATCCCCTTCGTCCGTAAATAGACGGGTCATGCCGACCTTGCGGCCGATTAAGCCTAAGCTCATATTCATGCTCCACGCCGACTTCGATTGGTCGGCAAAACAAAATTAATTTAAGTGATTTACAAGTAAAAGTACTTATAAATCAATAACTTACAACGTTTTTAGTGCTGATAAAATTAAGATTTTCGCCCAAATAATTGAGCGAGGCCTTAGATTCTATCCCGAAAACCCGATCTTGACAAGCAAAAAGACCGGAAACAACAAATTACTGCAACTTAATTTCGACGTCCACACCAGCCGGGAGGTCTAATTTCATCAAAGCATCTACAGTTTTCTCTGTAGGATCAACGATGTCCATCAAACGGAGATGGGTACGGATCTCTAACTGATCACGTGATGTCTTGTTCACGTGTGGTGAACGCAAGATATCAAAACGCTCGATACGAGTTGGCAAAGGTACTGGACCCTTAACAACTGCACCAGTGCGTTTAGCTGTATCAACGATTTCAGCTGCAGACTGGTCAATCAAACGATAGTCAAATGCTTTAAGGCGAATACGAATTTTTTGGTTTTGCATATTAATTCCAAAGAGCGTTGTGGTGCTGCCACGTTATACATCTAAAGAGCTCGGTGACATCAGCAGCACCGATGTCACCGGTTAGCAAACCGCTAAATATTTTTAATACTTACTACTTAAGCCAAAATCTTTGCAACCACGCCGGCGCCAACAGTGCGGCCACCTTCACGGATCGCAAAACGTAAACCTTCTTCCATCGCGATAGGAGCGATGAGTTTTACGGTAATAGTTACGTTATCACCAGGCATTACCATTTCTTTGTCTTTTGGCAACTCGATTGAACCAGTTACGTCCGTAGTGCGGAAGTAGAACTGTGGACGATAGTTGTTAAAGAATGGAGTATGACGACCACCTTCATCTTTACCCAAGATGTAAACCTCGGCTGTAAAGTGAGTATGTGGGGTGATTGAACCTGGCTTAGCCAATACTTGGCCGCGCTCAACTTCTTCACGTTTTGTACCGCGTAACAAGATACCAACGTTATCGCCTGCTTGACCTTGGTCGAGCAATTTGCGGAACATTTCAACACCAGTACAGGTTGTCTTGAGTGTTGGTTTGATACCGATGATTTCGATCTCTTCACCAACTTTAACGATACCGCGCTCGATACGGCCTGTTACAACAGTACCGCGACCGGAGATAGAGAACACGTCTTCTACTGGCATCAAGAACGCGCCGTCAACAGCACGCTCTGGAGTTGGGATGTATGTGTCGAGTGCTTCAGCCAATTTCATGATGGCTTCTTTACCCAATTTGCCTTCGTCGCCTTCAAGGGCTAACTTAGCAGAACCTTGGATGATTGGTGTGTCATCGCCAGGGAAGTTGTACTTAGATAGAAGCTCACGAACTTCCATTTCAACTAACTCGAGCAATTCAGCGTCATCAACCATGTCGCACTTGTTCAAGAAAACTACGATGTAAGGAACACCAACTTGGCGTGCCAAGAGGATGTGCTCACGAGTTTGTGGCATTGGGCCGTCAGCAGCAGAGCAAACTAAAATTGCGCCGTCCATCTGAGCAGCACCAGTAATCATGTTCTTAACGTAGTCAGCATGTCCTGGGCAATCAACGTGAGCATAGTGACGGTTCGCTGTCTCGTACTCAACGTGTGCTGTATTAATCGTAATACCACGTGCTTTTTCTTCAGGAGCAGCATCGATCTGATCGTATGCTTTAGCTTCGCCACCGAATGCTTTAGAAAGCACAGTTGCGATTGCTGCTGTCAATGTGGTTTTACCGTGGTCAACGTGACCGATGGTGCCTACGTTTACGTGCGGTTTTGTCCGCTCGAATTTTTCTTTTGCCATTTTTGCCTGCCTTCTTTAGCTAGTCAATATTCAAAATTAATGTGGATAAATTACTTCGCTTTAGCAGCCATAACTGCTTCAGCAACGTTCTTAGGTGCTTCGGAATAATGCTTAAATTCCATGGTGTAAGTAGCGCGACCTTGGGTCAACGAGCGCAAGCTAGTTGAGTAACCAAACATCTCTGCCAATGGCACTTCAGCACGAACGATCTTGCCGCCGCCTGGAATGTCATCCATACCTTGCAAAATACCGCGACGTGATGAGAGGTCGCCCATTACGTTGCCCATGAAATCTTCTGGAGTTTCTACTTCAACAGCCATCATCGGCTCAAGCAACACTGGGGATGCTTTACGCATACCGTCTTTGAACGCCATAGAACCCGCCATCTTAAATGCGTTTTCATTGGAGTCAACGTCATGGTATGAACCGAAGAACAATGTTGCCTTGATATCTACAACTGGATAACCAGCCAAAATACCGGAGTTCAATGTTTCGATGATGCCCTTTTCAACTGCAGGGATGTATTCACGTGGAACTACACCGCCCTTAATTGCGTCAACGAATTCAAAACCTTTGCCTGGGGCTTGTGGCTCTAACTTCAGTACCACGTGACCGTATTGACCACGACCACCAGACTGCTTAACGAATTTACCTTCGATCTCTTCGCAAACCTTACGAATCGTTTCACGGTATGCAAC
The DNA here is from genome assembly GCF_900096755.1 of Polynucleobacter necessarius. Taxonomy (NCBI): domain Bacteria; kingdom Pseudomonadati; phylum Pseudomonadota; class Betaproteobacteria; order Burkholderiales; family Burkholderiaceae; genus Polynucleobacter; species Polynucleobacter necessarius. The sequence continues at coordinate 700,259 of NZ_LT615227.1, read as the reverse complement.
TTGTGGCTTACCAACAGTTGCTTCAACACCGAATTCACGCTTCATACGGTCAACCAAAATTTCCAAGTGGAGCTCGCCCATACCAGAAATAATTGTTTGGCCTGATTCTTCGTCTGTCTTCACGCGGAAAGAAGGATCTTCTTGCGCCAAGCGATTCAAAGCAAGACCCATTTTTTCTTGGTCAGCTTTAGTCTTTGGCTCAACAGCTTGAGAGATCACTGGCTCTGGGAATACCATGCGCTCCAAAATAACGATGCTATCTGGATCACACAATGTTTCGCCTGTAGTAGCGTCTTTCAGACCAACTGCAGCTGCGATATCGCCAGCAAATACTTCTTTGATTTCTTCACGTTCATTTGCGTGCATCTGCAACAAACGACCAACACGCTCTTTCTTGCCCTTGATCGGGTTGTAGATTGTGTCGCTAGATTTCATTACGCCAGAGTAAACACGGAAGAAAATGAGCTGGCCAACGAATGGGTCAGTCATGATCTTAAATACCAATGCTGAGAACTTAGCACTGTCAGATGCTTCACGTGTTGTAGGTGTTCCATCTTCCAATTCACATGGAACTGGTGGAACGTCCAATGGGGATGGCAACAATTCAACAACAGCATCCAACATCGCCTGAACGCCTTTGTTCTTAAACGCTGTTCCGCACAACATTGGAACAATTTCGTTAGCAATAGTGCGTTGACGCAATGCTGCTTTGATTTCTTCTTCGGTCAAGCCTTCGCCGCCGAGATATTTTTCCATCAACTCTTCTGAGCTTTCAGCAGCAGCTTCGAGCAGCTTCTCGCGCCACTCTTCAGCAGAAGCTTGCAATTCAGCAGGGATCTCTTCATAGGTAAATTTAGTACCTTGTGAAGCCTCATCCCAATAGATCGCCTTCATCTTCACCAAATCTACAACGCCTTTGAAGTTTTCTTCAGCGCCGATTGGAATTTGGATCAAAATTGGATTCGCTTTAAGGCGAGTTCTCATTTGGTCGTAGACCTTGAAGAAGTTCGCACCAGTACGGTCCATCTTGTTTACGAATGCTAAACGTGGAACTTGATACTTGTTCGCTTGACGCCAAACAGTTTCAGATTGTGGCTGTACACCGCCTACCGCACAGTAAACCATGCAAGCGCCGTCCAAAACACGCATAGAACGCTCAACCTCAATAGTGAAGTCTACGTGTCCTGGGGTATCAATAATATTGATACGGTGCTCTGCGAAATTACCAGCCATGCCCTTCCAGAACGTTGTAGTAGCAGCAGAAGTAATCGTGATACCACGCTCTTGCTCTTGCTCCATCCAGTCCATGGTTGCAGCGCCATCATGCACTTCACCGATCTTGTGATTAACACCGGTGTAGAACAAAACGCGTTCTGTAGTTGTTGTTTTACCTGCGTCAATGTGCGCAGAAATACCGATATTGCGGTATTTGTCGATAGGGGTTTTACGTGCCACTGTTGGTGCCTTTTCTTTGCTATTTGATTAGAAGCGGAAATGTGAGAAAGCTTTGTTAGCTTCTGCCATACGGTGAACTTCTTCACGCTTCTTCATTGCTCCGCCGCGACCTTCTGCAGCTTCTAATAATTCGTTGGCCAAACGTTGTGCCATGGATTTCTCACCGCGCTTTTTAGCGGCTTCGCGCACCCAGCGCATTGCCAAAGCAGAACGGCGTGATGGGCGAACTTCAACAGGAACCTGATAGTTAGCACCACCAACACGACGGCTCTTCACCTCAACCATTGGCTTAACGTTGCCCATAGCTGTTGAGAAAACTTCGAGTGGCTCTTTGTTTGCTTTTTTCTCGATGTGATCAAAGGCACCGTAAACGATACGCTCTGCAACCGATTTCTTGCCGTCCAACATGAGGACGTTCATGAATTTAGCTACTTCTACATTTCCGAATTTTGGATCCGGCAAAATTTCCCGTTTGGGAACTTCACGACGACGTGGCATAACTACTCCTTCAGTTCAGTTAGGGATGATTCACATGAATCATCCGCTCCGGTTGCCCTACTATCTAAGAAGATTCCTAGACGGAACAACCACTTACTTGTCTTTTAAGTCCGACAAACGAAGACTTACTACAAATACTTCAGCAATAACCTATTGAAAGATTAAGCAGATTTCTTAGCGCGCTTAGCACCGTACTTGGAACGTGACTGCTTACGGTCTTTAACACCTTGCAAGTCAAGTGAGCCACGAACGATGTGGTAACGAACACCTGGCAAATCCTTTACACGGCCACCACGGATTAACACTACTGAGTGTTCCTGGAGGTTATGGCCTTCACCACCAATGTATGAAATCACCTCAAAACCATTGGTTAAGCGAACTTTGGCTACTTTACGAAGCGCAGAGTTAGGCTTTTTAGGAGTAGTGGTGTACACACGTGTACAAACACCACGGCGCTGCGGACTGTTTTCCACTGCAGGGCTCTTGCTTTTAACGATAAGCCTGGATCTTGGATTGCGTATTAATTGATTAATTGTTGGCATAAAATAGCTCGGTTAGTACTTCTTTGTTGCTTTCTTCAAGAAAATCAATGACTTAGAGAATTTCTAGGTCAAAAAAACCCTCTTTCTTCTGAATCAGTAGAACTTAGCATTCTAGCCTGGCCAGCCCTTCCCGTCAACCTCGAGGGGAAAAACTGGCCTTTTCAGGCCAGAATTACCAAATTAGCTTGGATCAGCCTCCCCAGTAGGAGCAACGACTTCAGCCTCTATTTCTACAGGCATATTGGCCATTGCCTCCTCTTCGGCGGCAATCATTTGAGCGCGATCACGCTCGAATTGCGATATGACCTTGCGTGCACGGCGATATGACAAGCCGGTACCAGCTGGGATCAGACGACCAATAATGACGTTTTCCTTGAGGCCACGGAGTGTATCGGTTTTGCCCATAATTGCGGCTTCGGTCAATACGCGGGTGGTTTCTTGGAAAGAAGCCGCTGAAATGAAGCTATCGGTCGACAAGGATGCCTTAGTAATACCAAGCAACACGTTATCGAACTGAGCTGGGTGCTTACCTTGGGCAATCACAGCATCGTTTGCGTCATACAACTTAGAACGCTCAACCTGTTCACCAGTGATGAATGATGTATCGCCTGGATCAGTTACCTGAACACGACGCAACATCTGACGCACGATAACCTCAATGTGCTTGTCATTAATCTTCACACCCTGGAGACGATAAACGTCCTGAACTTCGTCAACGATGTAGATAGCCAACTCTTCGATACCTTTGAGAGTCAAGATGTCATGTGGATCAGCAGGGCCTTCCACAATCATCTCGCCCTTGTTCACAACTTGACCGTCATGAACGAGAACTTGCTTCTCTTTAGGAATCAAGAATTCATTGGCTTCACCATCCATATCGGTAATCACCAAACGTTGTTTACCTTTGGTTTCTTTGCCGAAGGAAACTGTTCCAGTGACTTTCGCCAATACAGCGGCGTCTTTTGGTGAGCGTGCTTCGAACAATTCTGCAACACGTGGCAAACCACCGGTAATGTCGCGAGTCTTCTGTGATTCGATTGGAATACGTGCCAACACTTCACCAACTTCGACCTTTTGACCATCCTTAACAGTAATCAAAGCGCCTACTTGGAGGCCAACGTTTACTGGGTGATCAGTGCCAGCGATCATGACTTCGTTACCCTTGTCATCAACCAAGTTGATCATTGGGCGAACGCCTTTGCTTGCTGCAGAGCGACGCTTACCGTCAATAACCACCAAAGTGGAAAGACCGGTAACTTCGTCAACCTGCTTCGCAACAGTTACACCCTCTTCGACGTTATCGAAACGAGCGATACCAGCGTACTCAGAAATAATCGGACGTGTTAATGGATCCCATGTCGCCAAGCTTGCGCCGGCCTTCACTGCTGCATCTTCTTTCAACAAGAGAGTTGCACCGTAAGGCACTTTATGACGCTCACGCTCGCGACCATTCTCGTCAACGATCAAGGCTTCGCCAGAACGTGAAATCACGATCTGCTCACCTTTTGCGTTTTTAACAACGCGCATCGTTCCGGAGAACTTCAAAGAACCATTTGATTTGGCTTCAATATTGCTCGCAACCAATGCACGTGAAGCTGCACCACCGATGTGGAAGGTACGCATAGTCAACTGTGTGCCCGGCTCACCGATAGACTGAGCAGCGATAACGCCTACTGCTTCGCCAACGTTCACCAAACCACCGCGTCCTAGATCACGTCCGTAGCACTTAGCGCACAAGCCAAAGCGAGTTAAGCAAGACAATACTGTACGAACTTTAACTTCGTCGATGCCCAATGCAACGATTTGATCAACATGATCCTCGTCGAGCAATGTGTCGTTAGGAACAATAACTTCTTGTGTGTCAGGATGAACGATGTCACCGATACATACACGACCCAAAATACGGTCACGCAATGCTTCGATAATTTCGCCGCCTTCAACAAGCGCCTTCATCGTTACGCCAGAAGTTGCGCCGCAATCCTCTTCGATCACCACGAGATCTTGAGTTACGTCACATAAACGACGTGTCAAGTAACCAGAGTTCGCTGTCTTCAACGCTGTATCGGCTAGACCTTTACGAGCGCCATGGGTTGAGATGAAGTACTGCAACACGTTCAAACCTTCACGGAAGTTCGCAGTAATTGGGGTCTCAATAATGGAGCCATCAGGCTTAGCCATCAAACCACGCATACCAGCCAACTGACGAATCTGCGCTGCAGATCCGCGGGCACCAGAATCCGCCATCATGTAGATAGAGTTAAAGGATTCTTGACGCACAGTTTTGCCATTGCGGTCGAGTACGTCAACGTGTGACAACTCATCCATCATTGCCTTACCAACTTGGTCACCTGCGGCACCCCAAATATCAACCACGTTGTTATAACGCTCTTGATTGGTTACGAGACCTGACATGAACTGCTTATCATATTCCTTAACCTTGGCAGAAGCATCAGTAATGATGCGTTCTTTGGATGTTGCGATCAACATATCGTCGATCGCAACAGAGATACCAGCATTGGTTGCCAAACGGAAACCAGACTGCAAGAGACGATCAGCAAAAATCACTGTTTCACGCAAACCGCACTTGCGGAATGATGTGTTGATCAAACGTGAGATTTCTTTTTTCTTCAAAGGCTTGTTAATTTCCTCGAAAGACATGCCTTTGGGCAAAATCTCAGACAAGATTGCACGGCCAACTGATGTTTGATAGATCTTGGTCTTCTCAGCAAAACGCGCATCGCCTTCTGCCTTCTTGTCCACAATCTCATACTCAGTAATACGCACAGCAACACGAGAAGCCAATTCAACTTGACCTGCTTCGTATGCACGCACTACTTCAGTAATGTTGGCGAAAACCATGCCTTCGCCCTTACCGTTGATCTTGTCACGTGTAGCGTAGTACAGACCCAACACCACGTCCTGTGAAGGATCGATTGATGGCTCGCCGTTAGCTGGGAACAATACGTTGTTCGAAGCCAACATCAATGTACGTGCTTCCATTTGCGCTTCGAGCGACAAAGGAACGTGAACCGCCATTTGGTCACCGTCAAAGTCAGCGTTAAATGCCGCGCAGACTAATGGGTGCAATTGGATTGCTTTACCTTCAATCAGCATTGGCTCGAAAGCCTGAATACCGAGACGGTGCAATGTAGGAGCACGGTTCAACATGATTGGATGTTCACGAATCACTTCTTCGAGAATGTCCCAAACGATTGGAGTCTGGCTTTCAACTTCTTTCTTCGCAGCCTTAATAGTGGTTGCAATTCCTAAAGTTTCCAGCTTGTTGAAAATGAATGGCTTGAATAATTCCAAGGCCATCAATTTTGGTAAGCCGCACTGATGCAATTTCAATGTAGGACCAACCACGATGACTGAACGACCAGAGTAGTCAACGCGTTTACCCAACAAGTTTTGACGGAAACGACCGCTCTTACCTTTAATCATCTCAGCCAAGGACTTGAGAGGACGCTTGTTAGCGCCAGTCATAGCCTTACCGCGACGACCGTTGTCAAGCAATGAGTCAACCGCTTCTTGCAACATGCGCTTTTCGTTACGAACGATGATCTCTGGTGCGCGCAACTCTAACAAACGCTTCAAGCGGTTGTTACGGTTGATCACACGACGGTAGAGGTCGTTCAAATCGGAAGTAGCAAAGCGACCGCCATCCAATGGCACCAATGGGCGCAACTCTGGTGGCAATACTGGCAACACTTCCATGATCATCCAGTCAGGCTTAATGCCTGAAGTCTGGAACGCCTCGAGCACTTTTAAGCGCTTAGCGTATTTCTTGATCTTGGCATCGCTACCAGTGGCCTTTAAATCAGCACGAATAGTCTCTACTTCACGATCGATATCAATCGAACGCAAGAGGTCACGAATACCTTCCGCGCCCATGATGGCAGTAAATGCACCGTCACCATACTCTTCAGTCTTAGCAATGTATTCATCTTCAGACATGATCTGACCACGCCTCATTGCGCCTTCAGGAGTCATGCCAGGATCAACAACTACATATGCTTCAAAGTAGAGTACGCGCTCGATATCACGCAATGTCATATCGAGAACCATGCCCAAACGGGATGGCAAGGACTTCAAGAACCAGATGTGCGCTACAGGGGCTGCCAACTCAATGTGGCCCATGCGCTCACGACGTACCTTAGCGAGAGTTACTTCAACACCGCACTTCTCGCAGATAACGCCACGGAACTTTAAGCGCTTGTACTTGCCGCATAAGCACTCGTAGTCTTTGGTTGGTCCAAAAATCTTGGCGCAGAACAAACCATCACGCTCGGGCTTAAAAGTCCGGTAGTTGATAGTTTCTGGTTTGCGTACTTCACCAAAAGACCATGAGCGAATTTTCTCAGGAGATGCGAGTCCAATCTTGATGACATCAAACTGCTCATCACCCTGCGTTTGCTTAAATAAATCGAGCAATGCTTTCATATCAGTTGCGCTCCATGTCAATGTCAATACCCAACGAACGGATTTCTTTTACCAGCACGTTGAAGGATTCGGGCATGCCAGCATCAATCGTGTGCTCGCCCTTGACGATGTTTTTGTAAACCTTGGTACGGCCTGCGACGTCATCGGACTTCACTGTCAGCATTTCCTGCAAGACATATGAAGCACCGTATGCTTCGAGGGCCCAGACTTCCATCTCACCAAAGCGCTGACCACCGAACTGAGCTTTACCGCCCAATGGCTGTTGCGTTACTAAAGAGTAAGGTCCAGTTGAACGAGCATGCATCTTGTCATCAACCAAGTGGTGGAGTTTCAAGACGTGCATTACGCCAACGGTTACAGGACGCTCGAACTTATCGCCAGTACGACCATCAAACAGAACTATTTGCTGGCGTGAAGGTGTCATCTGCAAGGATGCAGCAACATCTTCTGGGTATGCCAACTCGAGCATGCGACCGATTTCAGCCTCAGTAGCACCGTCAAACACTGGCGTTGCAAATGGCAAGCCTTGGCGGAGATTCTCAGCCAACACATTGATTTGCTCATCAGTGAAATTGTCGACGTCTTCTTGACGACCAATTTCGTTGTAAAGCTGCTTGAAGAACTTACGCAGTTCAGCTTGCTTGACTTGTTGACGAACCATTTCATCGATACGCTTACCGATACCTTGAGCGGCCCAACCTAAGTGGGTTTCCAAGATCTGACCAACGTTCATACGGGAAGGTACACCTAATGGGTTCAAGACGATATCTACGGGACGTCCGTCGGCCATGAATGGCATATCTTCCGCAGGAGCGATTTTAGAAACCACACCTTTGTTACCGTGACGACCAGCCATCTTGTCACCAGGCTGTAAACGACGCTTAACAGCCAAGTACACCTTAACCATCTTCGTTACGCCAGGCTGCAAATCATCGCCTTGGGTAAGCTTGGTGCGCTTTTCTTCAAAAGCTTCGTCAAACTGTTTACGCTTCGCTTCGATAGAAGATTTGATTGCTTCAACTTGTGAGGCAACTTCGTCATCTGCCGGACGAATATCGAACCAATGGTATTTATCCAAATCAGCAAGGTATTCCTTGTCGATCTTGGTGCCTTTAGCTAATTTCCTAGGACCGCTGTTGGCAACTTTGCCAATCAACATCTTTTCTAAACGCATGAAGGCATCGCCCTCAACAATACGCAACTGGTCGTTCAAGTCCAAACAATAGCGTTGCAATTCTTCTTGAATAATTGACTGCGCACGTGCATCGCGCTCAATGCCTTCACGGGTGAAGACCTGAACATCAATAACAGTACCGATCATTCCCGATGGAACGCGCAAAGAAGTATCTTTAACATCAGATGCTTTTTCACCGAAGATCGCACGGAGGAGCTTCTCTTCCGGGGTGAGAGTAGTCTCGCCCTTTGGAGTTACCTTACCAACCAATACGTCGCCAGCTTCTACTTCAGCACCGATATAAACAATACCGCTTTCATCCAAGCGGGAGAGTTGTGACTCAGCCAAGTTGGAGATATCGCGTGTAATTTCTTCTGAACCTAGCTTGGTGTCACGAGCAACCACTGACAACTCTTCAATATGAATAGAGGTGTAGCGATCATCAGCAACAACTTTCTCAGAGATCAAGATTGAATCTTCGAAGTTGTAACCGTTCCATGGCATAAATGCCACAGTCATATTTTGACCCAATGCCAATTCACCCAAATCGGTAGATGCGCCGTCAGCAACTACGTCGCCACGGGCTACACGATCGCCAACCTTAACGATTGGACGTTGGTTAATGTTGGTGTTTTGGTTTGAACGAGTGTATTTGATGAGGTTATAAATATCCACACCAACTTCACCAGCTGCAGTTTCATCATCGTTCACACGAATCACAATACGATTCGCATCAACGTAATCAACGTTACCGCCACGCGTTGCTAATACAACAGTGCCGGAGTCAACCGCAACAATGCGCTCTAAACCTGTGCCAACTAATGGCTTATCTGGACGCAAGCAAGGAACCGCTTGACGCTGCATGTTCGCACCCATCAACGCACGGTTCGCATCATCGTGCTCTAAGAATGGAACGAGTGAAGCAGCAGCAGAAACGATCTGGCTAGGAGCAACGTCGATGAAATCGATGCGCTCTGGGCCAACCATCATGGTCTCACCAGCTTGACGCGCCGAAACCAATTCATCAGCCAACTTACCGCTCTTGTCGATCGTTGCGTTTGCCTGAGCAATCACATACTTGGCCTCTTCAATCGCAGAGAGGTAAACCACTTCATCGCTTACCTTGCTATTGGAAACCTTACGGTATGGAGTCTCAAGGAAGCCATGCTCATTCAGGCGCGCAAATAACGCGAGTGAGTTGATCAAACCAATGTTTGGTCCCTCCGGAGTTTCGATTGGGCAAACACGTCCGTAGTGGGTTGGATGCACGTCGCGCACTTCGAAGCCTGCGCGCTCGCGTGTCAAACCACCAGGTCCCAACGCAGAAATACGACGCTTGTGCGTGATCTCTGAAAGTGGGTTGGTTTGGTCCATAAACTGGGACAACTGTGAAGAACCGAAGAACTCACGAATAGCAGAAGAGATTGGCTTGCTGTTAATCAAATCATGCGGCATGAGGTTTTCTGTTTCGGCTTGGCCGAGACGTTCTTTAACCGCACGCTCAACACGTGACAAACCAGCGCGGAATTGGTTTTCAGCCAATTCGCCAACGCAACGTACACGACGATTACCTAAGTGATCGATATCGTCCACTTCGCCTTTGCCGTTACGCAAATCTACGAGGGATTTAATGGTGTCGAGAATATCTTCGTTTGACAGTACCATTGGACCTTCCATTTCTGGACGGTTCAAACGGCTGTTGACCTTCATACGGCCAACACGTGACAAATCGTAAGTATCTTCACTGTAGAACAAGCGCTGGAACAAGGCCTCAACAGCATCCTCTGTTGGAGGCTCACCAGGACGCATCATGCGGTAGATGGTGATACGAGCAGCCATTTGATCCGCAGTTTCGTCAGTACGCAATACCTGAGAAATGTACGCACCAGAATCCAAATCGTTGGTGTAGATGGTTTCTAATTGCTTGATACCTGCATCGCGCGATGTTGCCAACAACTCTTCAGTGATTTCATCATTAGCGTACGCCAAGATTTCACCAGAGTCTGGGTCAACAATATTGCGTGCAACTACGCGACCAATTAAATAGTCGTCTGGTACAGCGATTGTTTTTGCAGCTTCGAGTTCGCGAATATGCTTTGCATTGATACGCTTGTCTTTTTGAATGACTACAACGCCATTCTTGTCGAGCACATCAAAGCTAGCCAACTGACCACGCAAACGCTCTGGCACAAATTCCATTGAGCCGCCATTAGCAGTCAATGAGAAATGGTCAAAGTTGAAGAAGTTCGCAAGAATTTGTTCGTTGTTTAAACCAATTGCTTTGAGCAAAATGGTGACAGGCATCTTACGACGACGGTCAACGCGGAAATAGAGAATATCTTTTGGATCAAACTCAAAATCGAGCCATGAACCACGGTAAGGAATGATGCGTGCTGAGAACAGCAACTTACCTGAGCTATGTGTCTTGCCCTTATCGTGCTCGAAGAACACGCCTGGGGAACGGTGCAACTGAGAAACGATCACGCGCTCAGTACCGTTGATCACAAAAGAACCATTTTCTGTCATGAGTGGAATTTCACCCATGTAGACTTCGCTCTCTTTTACCTCTTTAACCTTAGTAGGCGCTTCGCGATCATAAATAACCAAGCGAACTTTTGCGCGTAAGGCAGAGTGGTATGTGTAACCACGTTGCTGACATTCCTTAACGTCAAATGGTGGCTGTGATAACTGGTAAGACACGTATTCCATACGTGCATAGCCGTTGTTAGACACAATTGGGAACGCTGATGTAAAGGCAGCTTGAAGTCCCTCAGTAAGACGAGACATTGCTGGCTTATCAGCCTGTAAAAATTTAGCGTAGGATTCCAGCTGTGTTGCGATCAGGTACGGAACCTGGTGGTTGTTTACTCGCTTAGCAAAGCTTTTACGGACTCGCTTGCGTTCGGTGAAGCTATAGTTCATTTCATCTCCGAATTCAGCGACTGTACAAAGATTTGGCGATTGGCCACTACCAATCACTGGCGGACAACACTAAACCGATCGATCTAGTGTCCGACCAAACTTGCATTCTGCAGTCGTATCAGAAGGCAAACCCAACATGGCTAACGCCCCTTTGTGAGAGGCGCCAGCATTGTGCTGTATTACTTGAGTTCTGCTTTAGCGCCAGCTTCTTCAAGCTTCTTCTTAGCTTCTTCAGCAGTTTTCTTGTCAACGCCTTCTTTGATTGGCTTCGGTGCACCGTCAACCAAGTCCTTAGCTTCTTTCAAGCCAAGACCAGTAATTTCGCGAACTGCCTTAATTACTGAAACCTTGTTTGCGCCAGCTTCGAGCAAGTTAACAGTAAATTCTGTTTGCTCTTCGCCACCACCAGCTGCAGCGCCACCGCCTGCAGGACCAACAACAGCCATAGCTGCAGCTGAAACACCAAACTTCTCTTCGAACGCTTTAACCAAGTCGTTCAAATCCATAACGGACATGCTACCTACTGCTTCAATGATTTCTTCTTTAGTAATCGCCATTTTTAGCTCCTAATACTTAAATAGTTAATCTGTCGCTTATTCAGCGGCAGGGGTTTCGTTTGCTTCTGTTCCAGCTTCTGGGGCTGCGGCTGCTGCGGGAGCGGGTGCTCCAGCTGCCTTTTGTGCTGCTACTGCGCCCAATACGCGAGCCATCGCAGAGACAGGTGCCAACATCACACCTAACAACTGAGATAACAACTCGTCGCGGCTTGGAATTGTTGCGAGGGCTTTTACGCCTGCAACGTCTAACAACTTGCCGTTATATAAGCCGGCTTTAATGACTAGCAAATCTTGAGTCTTAGCAAAGCCCTGCAATACTTTTGCCGAAGCAATCGGATCAGCAGAGATGCCGTAAATCAAGGGGCCAACCATCGAATCAGCAAGAGGCTCAAACTGAGTGCCTTGTGCAGCACGGCGTGCCAATGTGTTCTTCAAAACGCGAAGATATACACCTTGATCGCGTGCGCTAGCACGTAGCTTTGTCAACTGCTCTACTGGAATACCACGGTATTCAGCGAGCACGACAGTTTGGGCTCCAGCCAATTGAGCGCCGACATCAGCAACAATCGCTTTTTTGTCTTGTACATTCAAAGGCACGGTTTAACTCCATAAAAACCAACTGTTTCCAGTTGGGGTTACACACCAGCGTCTGATCATTTGTTCACAAAGTTCTTGTGAAAATCTTTTCAGGGTCGCCATCTGCGCTGGCTATTACTTTCGTAACGATTAAGAATTAACTCTGTATTAGCAACTAATTCACCAACGGTCTTTGATGTTCGACTCTCACTACAAGAGTGGGAGTCGACCCAAAGTTCTTTTTTATTACAAGCTAATTAAGCTGCAGCCTGTAACGATGCCTGATCTACGCGTACGCCTGCACCCATGGTGCTGCTTACGGCAACCTTCTTTAAATAAATACCCTTTGATGCAGGTGGCTGCGCTTTATTCAAAGCCTCGAGCAATGCGAGCAAGTTAGATTTCAATGCAGTTGCTTCGAATGAACGACGGCCAATGCTTGCGTGCACGATACCAGCTTTGTCCACGCGGAACTGAACTTGACCAGCTTTTGCATTCTTAACAGCAGTAGCAACGTCAGGAGTCACTGTTCCAACTTTTGGATTCGGCATCAAACCACGTGGGCCCAATACTTGACCTAAAGTACCAACAATTTTCATTGTGTCTGGAGATGCGATCAAAATGTCGAAATCAATTTTGCCGCCTTTAATTTGTTCAGCAAGATCTTCCATGCCAACGATTTCTGCACCAGCAGCTTTAGCTTGTTCAGCCTTCTCGCCTTGTGCAAAAACTGCTACACGAACATGCTTACCTGTACCAGCTGGGAGCACTACGGCGCCACGCACAACTTGGTCAGATTTCTTAGCATCAATACCCAACTGAACAGCAACGTCGATAGACTCATCAAACTTAGCAGTTGCACACTCTTTAACGAGGTTCAATGCGTCGTCTAATGAATAGAACTTGTTGCGATCAACTTTAGATTGAATTGCTTTTACGCGTTTAGATAATTTAGTCATGATTAGAGACCTTCCACAGTGATGCCCATGGAACGGGCGCTACCAGCGATTGTGCGAACAGCTGCATCCATATCGGCCGCTGTCAAATCTGGCATTTTTGCTTTAGCGATTTCTTCCGCTTGAGCACGTGTAATTTTTCCTACCTTATCGGTATGAGGACGTGGCGAACCTTTTTCGATCTTTGCAGCCTTCTTGATCATGATGGTTGCTGGAGGAGTCTTCATGATGAATGTGAAGCTCTTATCAGCGAACGCTGTAATCACGACTGGAATTGGCAGGCCAGGTTCCATGCTCTGAGTTTGAGCATTAAACGCCTTACAGAATTCCATAATGTTAAGACCGCGTTGACCCAATGCTGGACCTACGGGTGGTGATGGATTTGCTTTACCTGCAGGGATCTGCAGCTTAATAAACCCAATAATCTTCTTTGCCATGTATTGCTCCTTAAAGCGCGCCTAACCTCATAAGGAAAGACCGCCGTTGAGTAAACGCTTCGCTAGTTTTTGGCTTTCTAGCTCCGCTCCTCGGTTTTATTGCTAACCACTTAAAACTACAAACTTTTGCACTGCAAAACAGGACTAAGTCCTTGTTTTTACATCTTTTCTACTTGGCCGAACTCCAGCTCAACTGGGGTACCGCGGCCAAAAATTGTAACAGAAACGCGTAATCTTGACTTCTCATAATTGACTTCTTCGATATTTCCGTTGAAATCAACAAATGGGCCTTCTTTAACTCGCACGATCTCACCAACTTCAAATAGGGTCTTGGGCTTAGGCTTATCCACCCCAGCCTGCATTTGATCCATGATTTTGGCTACTTCAGCTGTAGAAATAGGGCTTGGGCGGTTACGAACGCCGCCTACGAAACCGGTCACTTTTGGCGTGTTTTTCACCAAATGCCAGCTCTCGTCGGTCATCTCCATCTCGACCAGGACATATCCCGGGAAGAAACGACGCTCAGAAACTGATTTGGTACCGGATTTGATCTCCACAACCTCTTCGGAAGGAACCAAAATACGGCCAAATTTTTCAGGCATGCCAGAACGTGCAATACGCTCTTCAAGGCCTTTTTTCACGCTTTTTTCCATTCCGGAATAAGCATGGATTACGTACCAGCGCATATTGCCAGTAGCTTGTGGATTTACGGCCAATTCAGAATCAGTCATTTTTCTTACTCACTTCCAGCCTAAAAAGACTGAAAAAACTAGCCATTCAATTAATTTGTCTGCGAACCATAAAAACAGGGACATGATCAGAACAAAGCCAAATACGACTAGAGTCATTTGAGTCGTCTCTTTGCGAGTCGGCCAAACAACCTTTTTTACTTCATACCAAGAATCTTTTGCATAGGCGATAAAACGACGCCCATCCGGCGAAATCGCCACAATTAAAACCGCAGCCGCAATGCCACCAAACAAAACCCCTAAGCGCACTAGCAAAGATTGATCGATCAGCGTGTAGTACAGGACTAGCGCTGCAACGACAATTAAAGCAGCGAGTCCGGAGACCCAGCTGCTCTTTTCTTTAGAGTGACTTACTGTTTGTTGAGACATTTTGCTTTCAGTTCAATTTGTGGCAGGGGCGGAGGGCATCGAACCCCCAACCTTTGGTTTTGGAGACCAACGCTCTGCCAATTGAGCTACACCCCTTTATAAAAACGAATTAAGCCAAAATCTTTGCAACCACGCCGGCGCCAACAGTGCGGCCACCTTCACGGATCGCAAAACGTAAACCTTCTTCCATCGCGATAGGAGCGATGAGTTTTACGGTAATAGTTACGTTATCACCAGGCATTACCATTTCTTTGTCTTTTGGCAACTCGATTGAACCAGTTACGTCCGTAGTGCGGAAGTAGAACTGTGGACGATAGTTGTTAAAGAATGGAGTATGACGACCACCTTCATCTTTACCCAAGATGTAAACCTCGGCTGTAAAGTGAGTATGTGGGGTGATTGAACCTGGCTTAGCCAATACTTGGCCGCGCTCAACTTCTTCACGTTTTGTACCGCGTAACAAGATACCAACGTTATCGCCTGCTTGACCTTGGTCGAGCAATTTGCGGAACATTTCAACACCAGTACAGGTTGTCTTGAGTGTTGGTTTGATACCGATGATTTCGATCTCTTCACCAACTTTAACGATACCGCGCTCGATACGGCCTGTTACAACAGTACCGCGACCGGAGATAGAGAACACGTCTTCTACTGGCATCAAGAACGCGCCGTCAACAGCACGCTCTGGAGTTGGGATGTATGTGTCGAGTGCTTCAGCCAATTTCATGATGGCTTCTTTACCCAATTTGCCTTCGTCGCCTTCAAGGGCTAACTTAGCAGAACCTTGGATGATTGGTGTGTCATCGCCAGGGAAGTTGTACTTAGATAGAAGCTCACGAACTTCCATTTCAACTAACTCGAGCAATTCAGCGTCATCAACCATGTCGCACTTGTTCAAGAAAACTACGATGTAAGGAACACCAACTTGGCGTGCCAAGAGGATGTGCTCACGAGTTTGTGGCATTGGGCCGTCAGCAGCAGAGCAAACTAAAATTGCGCCGTCCATCTGAGCAGCACCAGTAATCATGTTCTTAACGTAGTCAGCATGTCCTGGGCAATCAACGTGAGCATAGTGACGGTTCGCTGTCTCGTACTCAACGTGTGCTGTATTAATCGTAATACCACGTGCTTTTTCTTCAGGAGCAGCATCGATCTGATCGTATGCTTTAGCTTCGCCACCGAATGCTTTAGAAAGCACAGTTGCGATTGCTGCTGTCAATGTGGTTTTACCGTGGTCAACGTGACCGATGGTGCCTACGTTTACGTGCGGTTTTGTCCGCTCGAATTTTTCTTTTGCCATTTTTGCCTGCCTTTAGTTAACTCTTAAACCAAACACGAAATACACAATTAATAAAACCAAACATGGTGCCCATGGGCAGGATCGAACTGCCGACCTCTCCCTTACCAAGGGAGTGCTCTACCACTGAGCCACATGGGCGTAATCTAATGCAACAAATTCTGGAGCGGGATAAGAGAATCGAACTCTTGACCGAAGATTGGAAATCTGCTGTTTTACCATTAAACTAATCCCGCACATCTGGTGGAGGGGGTAGGATTCGAACCTACGTAGGCATAGCCAACAGATTTACAGTCTGCCTCCTTTAGCCGCTCGGACACCCCTCCGCGAACCCAAAATATTCTGACTCCAAATGGAGTTTCTGTCAATCTCTCTAAACGCTTTGCACAAGTAAAAACGCCCAGACCCTTTTAGGTCTGGGCGTCGTATTGGTGCCCGGCAGTTACCTACTTTCACACGGGTAATCCGCACTATCATCGGCGTAAAGTCGTTTCACTGTCCTGTTCGGGATGGGAAGGAGTGGTTCCAACTTGCTATGGTCACCGGGCGTAGAGGGTTGAGTTGTTGATTTAATCAGCAACTCCATTTGAGTAAGCATGTAATAAGGATGTAGATTAAATCTGGCAAACATCTAACACAATAGTGCTGGTTATAGGATCAAGCCTAACGGGCAATTAGTATCGGTTAGCTTAATGCATTACTGCACTTCCACACCCGACCTATCAACGTTGTGGTCTATAACGACCCTTTATGTAGGTTAAACCTACGGGAGATCTCATCTTCAGGCAAGTTTCCCACTTAGATGCTTTCAGCGGTTATCTTTTCCATTCATAGCTACCCTGCGATGCTTCTGGCGAAACAACAGGTACACCAGCGGAATGTCCACTCCGGTCCTCTCGTACTAGGAGCAGCCCCCGTCAAATCTCCAACGCCCATGGCAGATAGGGACCAAACTGTCTCACGACGTTTTAAACCCAGCTCACGTACCTCTTTAAATGGCGAACAGCCATACCCTTGGGACCGGCTACAGCCCCAGGATGAGATGAGCCGACATCGAGGTGCCAAACACCGCCGTCGATATGAACTCTTGGGCGGTATCAGCCTGTTATCCCCAGAGTACCTTTTATCCGTTGAGCGATGGCCCTTCCATACAGAACCACCGGATCACTATGACCTGCTTTCGCACCTGCTCGACTTGTCGGTCTCGCAGTTAAGCACGCTTTTGCCATTGCACTTTAGGTACGATGTCCGACCGTACCAAGCGTACCTTCGTACTCCTCCGTTACATTTTGGGAGGAGACCGCCCCAGTCAAACTGCCTACCATGCACTGTTCCCGACCCGGATAACGGGCCAAGGTTAGAACCTCAAATAAATCAGGGTGGTATTTCAAGGTTGGCTCCAACAGAACTAGCATCCTGTTATCAACGCCTTCCACCTATCCTACACAGACCGATTTAAAGTCCAATGCAAAGCTACAGTAAAGGTTCATGGGGTCTTTCCGTCTAGCCACGGGTAGATTGCATCATCACAAACATTTCAACTTCGCTGAGTCTCAGGAGGAGACAGTGTGGCCATCGTTACGCCATTCGTGCAGGTCGGAACTTACCCGACAAGGAATTTCGCTACCTTAGGACCGTTATAGTTACGGCCGCCGTTTACTGGGACTTCAATCAAGAGCTTGCACCCCATCATTTAATCTTCCAGCACCGGGCAGGCGTCACACCCTATACGTCCACTTTCGTGTTTGCAGAGTGCTGTGTTTTTATTAAACAGTCGCAGCCACCTTTTTATTGCAACCCTTTCGTCCTTCCGTTGTTCACGGTCAAACTACAAGGGCGCACCTTATCCCGAAGTTACGGTGCAAATTTGCCGAGTTCCTTCTCCTGAGTTCTCTCAAGCGCCTTAGAATACTCATCTCGCCCACCTGTGTCGGTTTGCGGTACGGTCTTGTTAGACTGAAGCTTAGAGGCTTTTCTTGGAACCACTTCCAATTGCTTCGCGAATAAATTCGCTCGTCTCACGCCCTTGAATTACGCTACCGGATTTACCTAATAGCTATCTCCAACGCAAGAACCGGAACTTCCAACACCCGGACAACTTTCCGCGATCCGTCCCCCCATCGCATCTAACAATGGTCAAGGAATATTAACCTTGTTCCCATCAGCTACGCATCTCTGCCTCGCCTTAGGGGCCGACTCACCCTGTTCCGATGAACGTTGAACAGGAAACCTTGGGCTTACGGCGAGGGGGCTTTTCACCCCCTTTATCGCTACTCATGTCAGCATTCGCACTTCTGATACCTCCAGCATCCTTTACAAGACACCTTCACAGGCTTACAGAACGCTCTCCTACCATCACATTACTGTGATCCGCAGCTTCGGTTATATGCTTAGCCCCGTTACATCTTCCGCGCAGGACGACTCGATCAGTGAGCTATTACGCTTTCTTTAAAGGATGGCTGCTTCTAAGCCAACATCCTGACTGTTTTAGCCTTCTCACTTCGTTTCCCACTTAGCATATATTAGGGACCTTAGCTGGCGGTCTGGGTTGTTTCCCTCTTGACACCGGACGTTAGCACCCGATGTCTGTCTCCCGTGCTTGCACTTGTAGGTATTCGGAGTTTGCTATGGCGCAGTAATCCGCAATGGACCCCACTACCATAACAGTGCTCTACCCCCTACAGTGATACACGAGGCACTACCTAAATAGTTTTCGGAGAGAACCAGCTATTTCCAGTTTTGTTTAGCCTTTCACCCCTATCCACAGCTCATCCCCTAACTTTTCAACGATAGTGGGTTCGGTCCTCCAGTACGTGTTACCGCACCTTCAACCTGGCCATGGATAGATCAACTGGTTTCGGGTCTACACCCAGCAACTAGCGCCCTATTCGGACTCGCTTTCGCTACGCCTTCCCTATTCGGTTAAGCTTGCTACTGAATGTAAGTCGCTGACCCATTATACAAAAGGTACGCAGTCACCCCCTTACGAGGCTCCTACTGTTTGTATGCACACAATTTCAGGATCTATTTCACTCCCCTCCCGGGGTTCTTTTCGCCTTTCCCTCACGGTACTTGTTCACTATCGGTCGATTACGAGTATTTAGCCTTGGAGGATGGGCCCCCCATATTCAGACAGGATTTCACGTGTCCCGCCCTACTTGTCTCTAGCCTAGTACCACCCAATAATTTTCACATACGGGACTATCACCCTTTATTGTTGGACTTTTCATTCTATTCTGTTAATTACTGAGCTATCACTAGAAGGCTCTTCCCATTTCGCTCGCCACTACTTTGGGAATCTCGGTTGATGTCTTTTCCTCTTGCTACTTAGATGTTTCAGTTCACAAGGTTCGCTTCTCATACCCTATGTATTCAGGTATGGATACCACAAAAGTGGTGGGTTTCCCCATTCAGAAATCCCCGGATCAAAGCTTATTTACCAGCTCCCCGGGGCTTATCGCAGGTTATAACGTCTTTCGTCGCCTGTAATCGCCAAGGCATCCATCATGTGCACTTATTCACTTGATCCTATAACGAGCACCATTGCTAGTACTTGTTACAGGTTTTATTTTTACTTCTGACATGTTTGCCGTAATCCAAACTCTAAGTACTTTGTTAAGAACTTGGTAAAACTCGTTTGTATTACTGATTGATGATTTAATCTTTACCCTTATTACATTGTCAAATGTCCTCTCAAAGAAACATTTGACACTTTGCTTACTCAAATTTTTAAAGAACAGCCATAAATGGCAAAACTAAACAATCGTTAAATCGCTTAGTTTTGACATTTAGATGATGGTGGAGGATGACGGGATCGAACCGACGACCCCCTGCTTGCAAAGCAGGTGCTCTCCCAGCTGAGCTAATCCCCCAACGTCCCACTAAGTCTTGTTTCTGGCTGGTGGTGGGTCTGGTAGGACTCGAACCTACGACCCCTGCGTTATCAACACAGTGCTCTAACCAGCTGAGCTACAGACCCGTGGCTTTTATTGTCAACCGATAAGTGTGGGCACTATAGATCTAGCATCTTTTCTCTAGAAAGGAGGTGATCCAGCCGCACCTTCCGATACGGCTACCTTGTTACGACTTTACCCCAGTCATGAACCCTGCCGTGGCAGTCGCCCTCCTTGCGGTTAGGCTAACGGCTTCTGGCAAAACCCACTCCCATGGTATGACGGGCGGTGTGTACAAGACCCGGGAACGTATTCACCGCGACATTCTGATCCGCGATTACTAGCGATTCCAGCTTCACGTAGTCGAGTTGCAGACTACGATCTGGACTACGATGCATTTTCTGAGATTAGCTCCCTCTCGCGGGTTGGCAACCCTCTGTATGCACCATTGTATGACGTGTGAAGCCCTACCCATAAGGGCCATGAGGACTTGACGTCATCCCCACCTTCCTCCGGTTTGTCACCGGCAGTCTCTTTAGAGTGCTCTTGCGTAGCAACTAAAGACAAGGGTTGCGCTCGTTGCGGGACTTAACCCAACATCTCACGACACGAGCTGACGACAGCCATGCAGCACCTGTGTGCACTTTCTCTTACGAGCACCTAATGTATCTCTACTTCGTTAGTGACATGTCAAGGGTAGGTAAGGTTTTTCGCGTTGCATCGAATTAATCCACATCATCCACCGCTTGTGCGGGTCCCCGTCAATTCCTTTGAGTTTTAATCTTGCGACCGTACTCCTCAGGCGGCTGACTTCACGCGTTAGCTACGTTACTCAGGATGTAAATCCCGAACAACTAGTCAGCATCGTTTAGGGCGTGGACTACCAGGGTATCTAATCCTGTTTGCTCCCCACGCTTTCGTGCATGAGCGTCAGTGTTATCCCAGGGGGCTGCCTTCGCTATTGGTATTCCTCCACATATCTACGCATTTCACTGCTACACGTGGAATTCTACCCCCCTCTGACACACTCTAGCTATACAGTCACAGGCGCCATTCCCAGGTTAAGCCCGGGGATTTCACGCCTGTCTTGTATAACCGCCTGCGCACGCTTTACGCCCAGTAATTCCGATTAACGCTCGCACCCTACGTATTACCGCGGCTGCTGGCACGTAGTTAGCCGGTGCTTATTCTTCAGGTACCGTCATTCCCGGACTGTGTTAGAGCCGGTGTTTTTTCCCTGACAAAAGGGCTTTACAACCCGAAGGCCTTCTTCACTCACGCGGCATTGCTGGATCAGGGTTGCCCCCATTGTCCAAAATTCCCCACTGCTGCCTCCCGTAGGAGTCTGGGCCGTGTCTCAGTCCCAGTGTGGCTGATCGTCCTCTCAGACCAGCTACTGATCGTCGCCTTGGTGGGCTTTTACCCCACCAACAAGCTAATCAGGCATCGGCCGCTCTAATCGCGCGAGGTCTTTCGATCCCCCGCTTTCCCCCTCAGGGCGTATGCGGTATTAGCACAGCTTTCGCTGCGTTATCCCCCACGATAAGGTACGTTTCGATGTATTACTCACCCGTTCGCCACTCGCCACCAGGTGCAAGCACCCGTGCTGCCGTTCGACTTGCATGTGTAAGGCATGCCGCCAGCGTTCAATCTGAGCCAGGATCAAACTCTTCAGTTCAATTCCTGTGATCCTTGCGGATCGTCGCACTCACATTCAAGAAATTGACTTGGTAATAAAACCAAATCTTTTTACTGTCTTGTCTATGAGTACTATTTATTTACATCTGTCCCGAAGGACTGGATGCTTTCACTTAGTACCCACAATTATCGGTTGACTAATTTTTAAAGAGGGCTGACTTGTTTCTTGTTTCAAAAAACATTTAGCAGAGAGATGAGACTATATCCCACTTTTTTAGGGTCGTCAACACCTTTCGTAGTCTTTTTCCTAAAAAAGGCAGGGTTTTTTCCTAGATTAAAAATTATTTCAATAAAAACAGTTACTTACACATTTTAAAAAATTTAACTTTTTTTCTTAAATTTCTGTTTTTTGATAATTCTTGGTGCGGCCCACAAATTTGGCCTGCTTTTTCTGCATTTTTATGGTGTTTACGCCACATACTAGGGGAAAACCCTGCATTTTTCCCTTGCTTCTGTTAAAGCTATGCACAATAAAAAAGCGATTAATCACTTACCTGTCAAGCCATATACGGCAGGGCAGGCTGTGCCTGTCCGCGAACTGCACGCCGGGTATCTATCGCCAAGAAATATTGGGTCATTTACTCCAACTAAATGAGGATGACAGGCGCTTACGCTTTGGCACTCAAACGCCTGATGAGGTCATTTTACACTACGTAGAGGGTCTTGATTTCAATAGAGACGTACTTTTTGGGGTGTTTGATCTTGATCTCAAGCTCATTGGCATAGCCCATTTGGCTTATTTGCCTGAAATTAAAGGCCAGGCACGAGCCGCTGAATTCGGAGTTTCTGTGCTGCCAGAAGGCCGGGCACAAGGCCTTGGTACCGCTTTATTGCAGCGCTCAGCAGTCCATTCGCGCAATACTCGCATTGAAACGCTCTACGTTCATTGTCTATCTAATAACAAGGCCATGATGCACTTGGCACAAAAGGCCGGCATGCGCGTTGAATATGCCTACGGCGATGCTGATGCTTACCTCACGTTACCGCCAGCAAGCCCAGCAACCATCGTTGAAGAAGCTGCAAACGAACAATGGGCAGACTTAGATTGCGCCTTGAAAGAAGGGCTTAAACGCTCCAATCAAGCGTGGTGGTGGCTCTTGGGCAGACCGGGAATGGCTCGTTAATTATCGATCGGGGCGCCACGCAATATCCAACGCGCCAACAAAGATAAATCTGCATCACTTAATTTGCTATTTGCGGGCATTGTGGTACAACACCCCATGAACCTGCGCCCCCTCTGGCGATTTTGTTTTTCAAAAAACTTTGTGCGTCAGATTGATTCTTATATTTCTCCGCAACAGATTGGAAGCTAGGTCCAACGATTTTTTTGTTGGTTGCATGACAACCTAAACAAGCGCTTTGTTTTGCGAGTGCATAGGCCTTGCTATCACCTTCATCAGCATGAGCTAGCGTGATGCCAAAAAAGAAAATGGCGACTACAAAAATACTTCTTGCATGTCGCCACAAACTAATCATCATCAGATTTTCTAAAAAACTTTACTGAAATTTTGGCGGGGAGCTTGGCTGCGATTCATCTGCCTTGCCTTGCTTTTCAAGACGATTTTTTTCTGCCTCAGAAATGAGGTCAAAGTATGCATAAACATCTTTTACGCCATTGGTGTTGCTCGCAATTTTCTTCGCCATATCAACTTCGCCTTGCGTCAAGATGCCCATCAAATAAACGCTGGTTCCCTCTGCAACAACCGCCATTGAGTTAGACGGTAATTTTTCTGTGAATAGCATTTGCGTTTTAATCTTTGATTCTAGATAAGACTCATTGGCGCGTGATGTATAGCTGCTGTTAGGCCCAACAATTAATTCATTAAATACAGAGCGCGCATTCTTCATCGACTTCACGTATGCGTCAGCCTCTCCTTTAATGCCGGCATCTTTCACCTCGCCCGTCAGTAAAACTTTTTGATTAAATGAGGTGACATTGATATGTGCGTCATCGCCAAAGCGTTTTGCTAAAGCATTCTCAGCCTCAAGCTCGATACCTTTATCAATAGCTTGCACAGCTGGGGTGCGACGATCGGTCGCAACAGAAGCGGTTGCAGCAACGCCGCCAACGGCCAGCACTCCACATGCAGTGACCTGCGAAGCAATAGCTACAGCAACAATTAACTTAATGAATGAAGAAATTTGCATTAGATGTTTTTTAAGTGGGTTACAGGGAATTAATCTAGCAAGATGTGATCAACGCCGTCACAAAGAGCGTGAAGTAAAACTAAATGCGTTTCTTGAATGCGTGCAGTACGTGTTGATGGGGCGCACAAATGAACGTCATCCTTATCCAACAGTTGCGCAATCTTGCCGCCGCCATTGCCAGTCAACGCAATGATTTTGATGCCCATTTTTTTAGCTGCTTCAATTGCTCTAATAACGTTCTTTGAATTACCTGAGGTGGAGATTCCCAGGAGAATATCGCCTTTTTTTCCAAGGCCACGAACTTGCTTACTAAATACTTCGTCATAGCTGTAATCATTTCCAACGGCAGTCAAAATCGAGCTGTCTGTTGTTAATGCAATAGCGGCCAGTTCTTGGCGCTCTCTTTCAAATCGCCCAATAAGTTCTGCTGCAAAGTGCTGTGCATCGGCAGCTGAGCCCCCGTTTCCGCAAGCCATCACCTTGCCGCCTGCACGCAAACAATCCACCATTGCAAGCACTCCCTGCGCCACCAATTCTGGAAGAATTTTTTCAGCCTCTTGCTTGACGGCAATGCTATCTAAAAAATGCTGGGAAGCGCGCTGGCGCAATCGTTCAGTAGTATTTTTTTCCATAACAATATTATGCGCCAAACCAGGCATGGCCTGTAGTGAGTCCGGCCTTCTGCAAAAGCAACGTATTCTCTTGCTTATTCACTAATCTTGCATAGACAATACCCCCATGGAAATAGGCTCATTAGATTTTTTAAAGCAGCAAGATTTGCCGGCTGGAGCCCTATACATGGTGGCCACGCCGATTGGCAACCTGGGTGACATAACGCTTCGCGCCCTTCATGTTCTTGATGCCGTAGATGGTATAGCCTGCGAAGACACGCGCCACAGCGTTGCGCTGTTACAGCAATTTGGCCTGCATAAAAAATGTATGGCTCTACACGAACACAACGAGCTAGAAGGTGCTCAGGCGGTCATACAAAGACTTGCCAATAATGAGCGCTGGGCATACGTTTCCGATGCAGGTACCCCTGGCGTCTCAGACCCAGGAGCTCGCCTCGTTAATGAAGTACAAAAAGCAGGCTTTAGAGTTATTCCGATTCCCGGGGCAAGCGCCGTATCGTGCGCGATTTCCGCGTCAGGATCTGTAATGTTAGATTCCGATGGACGCTTTCAATTTTTAGGCTTTTGGCCGAACAAAAGCAAAGAGCGCGACGCCATCCTTCAAGACATTTCTAGCAGCAAAAAAACGAGCGTCTTTTTTGAATCCCCTCATCACATTCGCGACACTCTACTATCGCTGGGCTCAACGTTAGAGCCTAAGCGATCAGTATTGGTGTGTCGTGAGTTAACCAAAAAATTTGAGCAATTAGTTTCACTGCAAGCATCTGAAATTGCCGCTTGGCTAGATAATGCAGAAAGCCTTAAAGGTGAATTCGTGATTGTTGTTGCTGGCCGCCCAGTCAGCAGTGACGAGGCTCCCGAACATACCTCACTTCTATTGTGGGCAAATGCCTTAAGCCCTTTTCTTGGCAGCAAAGAAATTGCTACGGTTCTTTCGCAAACATTAGGGCTACCCAAAAAAGAAGCGTATCAAATTGCCTTAGATGCAAAAGACGCCGACAACAAGAAATAAAAAAGCTGGCATGTAGCCAGCTTTTTAGTGCGTTACTTTTTTTTATTTAGCTGCAGCAGGGGCCTTAGGTTCAGGCAGTTTTCCACCTGCGCCATTTGCCATATAAACCACTGCACGTCCTAACTCATAGTCGCTCACATCGGCAGGGCTTGCGCCCTTTCCTTTGAGTACGGATGTTGGCAATCCATCGTAGCCTTTGCCTAAGCGTGAAGCCCATGCACCTGTATCACCAAATTTCGGAGCGCCTGCTGCGCCCTGCGCCTGAAGCGTGGCATGAAGAACAAACTGCCTTATAAACTTGCTCGCCAGTTTGCAACTCTTTTGGTGCGCTCGCTAGCATCTTTGAAATTTAACTGGGCTACCGGCTTAATCAATTGTTCGGTCGTGGTTGTCGAATCGCCACGCTTGCCATTGTTCACAAACACCATCAACAGCAAAATAATGATGAGTGGCACAAAGAAGCTTGCAAACACCATGATGATGAGTTGTTTTGGGGACTTAATTAGATTTCCGTGCTCTTCGCTCATAGGACTTTTACCGTTAGACGGGTTTTAGGGTTGGTTTGCCGTGATTATAACTAGAGAGTAGGGTTATAGGCACTTACAATAATAGTGAGGTAGCCAGATTTTCTACTGGCGCCCGTAGCTCAGTGGATAGAGTATTGGCCTCCGAAGCCAAGGGTCGCAGGTTCGATTCCTGCCGGGCGCGCCAAAACAGAGGGCAGAGGGGGTTTTTGACTTACATCATGCACAAAATCATTAAAACCGCTATCATTTGCACCTAACTTATTGATTCTTATCGTGTCTACACATCTAAATTCAGCCCTTTCAGAGCCATCTCTGACAAATCCTTTGCCACCTGAGGCGCCGTTGCCGCACCGGAAAATTATCCGAAGCTGGCTTATTCCTATGGCGCAAGGCGAAACTGGCCGCGCAATCATGCTCCTAGTCATTGATGCCTTTTTATGGCTTGGCTGCATTGCCGGAGCAGTATTTGTCGAAAACATCCTGCTGAAAATCATCTTCGGTTTAATTGCTGGTTTCGTTACTGGCCGCATCTTTATTTTGGGTCATGATGCATGCCATCAAAGCTACACGCCTAATCGTGAACTCAATAAAGTTTTGGGTCGTATTGCGTTCTTGCCATCACTTACACCATATAGCTTGTGGGATGTTGGTCACAATGTGGTTCATCATGGTCAAACCAATCTGAAGGGTTTTGATTTCGTTTGGGCACCATTATCAAAATCTGAATACGACGCGCTCCCCGCATGGCGTAAGGCTCTAGAGCACTTATATCGTAGCGGCTGGGGCCCTGTTTTCTACTACCTCATTGAAATTTGGTGGAGACGCGAGTACTTCCCAAATGCCAAAAACAAACCCGGTGATCGTCCAATTTTCTTAAAAGACAATTTGTTGGTTACTGCATTTGCGATTGTTTGGATTGGCTGCTTAATTGCTGGAGCTATTGCAACTGGTCAATCTATTTGGATTGGGCTACTCACAGGCTTTGCTGTTCCTTTCTTGTTTTGGAACGGCATGATTGGCTTCGTAGTCTACGTTCATCACACCCATCCAAAAGTTTCTTGGTACGACAAGAAATCTGAATGGTTGCGCGCCCAGCCATTTGTATCTACAACGGTTCACCTGACTTTTAACTGGATTTGGGGCAAATTGATGCACCACATCATGGAGCACACCGCCCATCATGTGGACATGAGCGTGCCACTTTATCGCCTGCCAGAGGCTCAACAGACCCTGGAAACCATCCTTCCAGAGCGTATTTTTGTGCAAAAGTTCTCTTGGGGCTGGTATTTCGATACTGCTCGCAAGTGCAAGCTTTATGACTTCGAAAACAAGGCTTGGCTCGATTTTGATGGCAATAAGACGGCTGATTCAGTCCGAGTTGTGCTGAGCCCAGCTCCAGCGGGACAAAACGGGTAAAATAGATCTTCTGTATAAGATTTGCCTTACCCGCGGATTGCCCATGACTACCTCGACTCCAGCAGCTACCCAAGAAACCTCTCAGAGCCTGAAATTTTGCTCTTCTTGCAGTCGCGAAAAACGACTTGAGGGTGGCACATGGATTCCGACAAGCAATCGCAAACAGCGTTGGATCTGCGCCAGCTGTTTATACAACCGTACTCATCGTACCGGTTCAGCAAAAACCTAATTTCAAGGCAGTAAAAAATTTTAAGCACCATCCCCGACATAGGGGTTGGTCTTTCGTTCTTGGCCAAACGTCGACATCGGCCCATGTCCAGGAACAAATTGCACGTCATCGCCTAAGGGCCATAACTTTGTTTTAATCGCGTTGATTAAGTCCGCATGATTGCCGCGCGGAAAATCCGTTCTACCAATCGAGCCAGCGAACAACACATCGCCAACAATCGCAAGTCGATCCTCTTTGTCAAAAAATACAACGTGTCCAGGGGTATGCCCAGGGCAATGAAACACCTCAAGATCTACATTGCCTACTTGAACTGAACGTGATCTCCATTATTTAACCAACGATCAGGCTCAAAAACTTTGGCATGACCAAAACCAAAGCGCACTGTTTGCTCAGGCAATTGATCAATCCAGAAACGCTCATCTTCCTGAGGCCCCTCAATAGGCACGCCTAGCTGATCAGCTAAATCTTTAGCAGCTGCGCAATGATCCAGGTGACCATGTGTCAGTAAGATTTTTTAACCTTGCCACCCATCTGCTGAACGCCTGCAAGAATCTTTTCAATGTCTCCTCCTGGGTCCACCACAGCAGCATCCCCGGTCTCTTGGCAAACCAAGATAGAGCAGTTTTGCTCATAAGGCGTAACAGGGACAATTCCTAATTTAATCGGCATATATATCCAAAAGATAAATTCATAATTAGATGATTAATCATTTTATGAGAGTGCGCATAAAATGAAACCAAAGGACGAACAATGAATACTCAAGATACTTTTAAATTTGCTGAAACCCATGAATGGGCCGACCTTGAAGGTGATGGTCTGGTGTGGGTTGGTATTAGCAACCATGCGCAAGAAGCTCTTGGCGATGTCATGTTTTTCCAGACACCAAAGCTTGGCCAGCAAGTAAAGCAGGGTGAAGCAATAGCCGTCATCGAATCGGTAAAAGCAGCCAGCGATATTCATGCGCCTGTGAGCGGAGAAATTATTGCGCTCAATGAAGAGGTGGATGCCTCTCCTGAGATTGTGAATGAGAAGCCTTATGGTGTATGGCTATTCAAAATCAAACCTAGCTCTGAAGAAAATCTTGCTGCTGAATTAAATCAACTCCTAGACCTAGAAAGCTATCAGTCGGGCCCCGGCGGCGCATAACAATTAGATTGAAATAGGGTCGCGCTCAATGAGCCAACGAATGCGGCCCTCTTTGCTAATACGCCCTTGAGATTGATCGCGCAAATAATGATCTATCGCCTCTAAAAGTTCCTGCAAATCCTTACGATCGTCCGACTCAACCAATAGTTGAGCGCGCTCTGTGCCTGCGACTCGCATTACCGGCTTGGGAACCGGGTCGTAGACTCTAAGCCCTTTATTTATATGGCCTTGAGACTTAACATGCCCCTTCAGGGCACTCAAAAACTGAATTGCTTTATCCAGATTTTTTGCTTCGGCATGAATGAGGGCTTGATAGGCAAACGGCGGCAACCCGGCCTCTTTTCTTTCATTTGCTGTAAATGATAGAAACCCATCTACATCGTGGCGTAGTAAAAACTGAAAAACAGCCGCCTCTGGAAATTGGGTTTCGGTATAAATGGCGCCGCCCATTTCACCGTCCTTATTTGAACGTCCAGCACGCCCTGCAACTTGAACTAGTTGCGCAAATAATCTTTCTGCAGCCCTAAAGTCTTGTGAGAACAGTCTACTATCCGCATCTAAAACAGCAACCAAGCCAATGTTTTGATAGTCATGGCCCTTGGCAATCATCTGGGTTCCAACCACGATATCGACGTTACCCTCGTGTATCTCCTGAAACAATTCTTCAGCACCTTTGCTTTTTCTGCTGGAGTCTGTGTCGACTCTTAGCACCCTTGCGCCAGGCCACATTTCCTCTATAGAGTCTTCAATCTTTTGAGTGCCTTGCCCCAAGGTTTTCATATCTGCATTTCCACAATCAGGGCAATGATTTGGAATGGCCTTTACCAAACCACAGTGATGGCAGCTCAATACCGACTTCCGACCCAGTGCGCCAGCCTTATGGAGCACCATATATGAGGTGCATTGCTCGCACTTTGAAAGCCACGAACATGCGCTACAACTGAGGACAGGAGCATAGCCACGTCGGTTAATGAGGATCAAGCTTTGTTCTTTGGAGGCAAGACTCTTGCTGACCGCATTGGCCAGCGTTTTAGTAATCAAACTTTTTGATTGGGGCTTCTCGCTATCACCTGGGCTAAATTGCGTTTGTGGATCACGCGTATTAATCAAATGTACTTTGGGCAAACTTGCGCCCTGTGCGCGTTGATCCAGGCAGATATATTCATAGCGGCCTGCCTTTGCTGCCATCCAAGTTTCAAGCGATGGAGTTGCTGAAGCAAGCAAGATTGGTATTTTTAAATCATGCGCCCGCCAAATCGCCATATCACGTGCAGAGTAGCGAATGCCATCTTGCTGTTTATAGGAGGGGTCATTTTCCTCATCAACAACAATCGCGCGCAGCTTTGGCAAGGGCGTTAATGCTGCCAGGCGTGTTCCCAAAATAATTTGAGCGGCGCCAGTCATCGCATCATGCCAGGCGATACCTCTCACTTTTTCACTCACTCCGCTGTGAAGCACCACCATTTTTTTATCTGGAAAATAGGCTCGGACTCTGCGCTCTAATTGCGGTGTTAGATTAATTTCAGGGACTAAGAGCAGCACTTGCACACTAGCGTCCTCCAAAATTCCACTGAGCCAATTTAAAAATACTGCCGTCTTTCCACTGCCAGTTTGCCCTTGCAGAAGTATGGCTTTAAATGCATCTGAAGGGCATGTGCGAAGTTTTTCAAGGGCAAGCTTTTGCCCTTCGTTTAAATGGCCTTCATCAATGAATCCTTCGCTTGATCCCTGCAGGCTCTTATTCTTTTTCTTTTCTGCATCAGTTGCCAATTTCTTGGGAATCTTTTCCCAGTCGTCTGGCTTTTTCCACATCGCCGGGATAGTGGGGATGATAGTTTCCCCAAGGGCATGAATGTAGTACTGGCTAGCAAAATTCATTAGTCTTAAAACTGCCTGATCCAATGGGGGAAGGGGGGCAACCCGAGTAACGCTCTTGAGCTTTTCCATCTCATATTCAGAGTGAGCACTTACTTTTATTACCATACCAACAAGATAGCTGCGCCCAAATGGAACCTCCACTATTGCTCCAAGCTCTGGCTGAGCTCCGAGCGCATCTTGGTCCCACAGGTAGTCAAAGCCCTGCGCAAGGGGCTTATCGACGACGACCTGAACAACAATTGGAGGGGGCATGTTTTACTTCAAATTTCTATTTTTGCTTGTGGATAAGTCTGTGGATATCATCCAAGGATTCTGATTTATAAGCTAATTTATCAGCTTTCTTTTTTTGCACCCTTTTAAAGATTTTTAGTTAATTTATATATTAATCAATAACTTACAGTGATATTCGAAAGTGAATTTTCACCTTTAATCGCAATCTCACTGAATTTCGAATTTTGTCACTAACTGTGCATAACTTTCGCTAAAAATTCCAGCGGCAAGTTAGCAATCACTCAGTATTAAGACTTGGTCCTGATAGCCCTTGACCTGGAAATCACTGCCTCAGCAAGGGCCGTGACGCTTTCTGGCGGGGTGAACCGAGAAATGCCGTGACCCAAGTTAAAGACGTGGCCGTCTAAAGGATGCAAACCGGTTTTAAGGGCTGGAGCGCTCGCTAAATCTTCCAGCAGAAGGTTTGCTTGCTCAGCGATTTGTTTTGGCCCTGCAAACAGAATAAGCGGGTCTAAGTTGCCCTGTAATGCCAAAGGCTTGTTCAAGGCGAGCAATTGTTTTCTTGCGCGACTCAGCGACATAGTCCAGTCCAAAGCAATCACATCAGCACCAACTTGCGCCATATCACTCAACCAAATTGCACCGCCTTTGGTAAACATGATCACCGGAATTTTTCGTCCTTCATGCTCACGTGGCAACAAAGCAATCACTTTTTGCATCGAAGCTAAAGACATCTTTTGATACCAACCATCCGGAAGCATTCCGCCCCAGGTATCAAAAATCATCAATGCTTGCGCACCTGCTTTTACTTGTTCAATTAAATAATCAGCAACAGATTGTGTATTGATATCCAAGATATGCTGCATCAAGTCGGGGCGACTAAACATCATGGTTTTGGCATGACGGAAATCATCCGCACTGGAACCATCCACCATATAGCAAGCCAACGTCCATGGACTTCCAGAGAAGCCAATTAAAGGAACGCGCTGCTTGCCATCCCGAATAAGTGCCTTACGAATTTCCGAAACCGCATCAAAAACATATTTGAGCTGATCCATATCAGCCACACGCAATTTCTTAACTGCTTCCTCTGTGCGAAGGGGATGATCAAAGCTTGGGCCTTCGCCGGCAGTAAATTTGAGCCCCAATCCCATTGCATCAGGAATAGTCAAAATATCGGAGAACAAAATTGCTGCATCCAGTGGATAGCGATCCAAAGGCTGAAGGGTTACTTCAGTGGCGTAAGCGGGTGTTTTTGCTAGGCCTAAAAAGCTTTCAGCTCTAGCACGAGTAGCGTTGTATTCGGGGAGATATCGGCCGGCTTGGCGCATGAGCCAAAGCGGTGTTTGATCAACCGCTTCGCCCAGGCAGGCCTTTAAAAACCGATCATTTAACAACAAGGAGATGACCCGCTATTACTTTTTACGACGGAAACGAGCAATTGCAGCCAACTGTGCGGCTGCCATTGCAAACTCAGATTGGGCCAAAGCCAAATCAAAGTCTGTGCCACGATTCTGCATGGCTTCTTCAGCGCGCTTCTTAGCTTCAGTTGCTTTTGCTTTATCGAGATCATGGCCGCGGATAGCGGTATCCGCTAATACAGTAACGTGATCTGGCTGAACCTCTAAATAGCCACCTGCTACGAAAACAAACTCTTCGTCACCATCAGCTTTTTCAATGCGAACTGAGCCTGGACGAATACGTGTAATCAAAGGAGTGTGGCCGCGCAAAATGCCGAGCTCACCACTTTCGCCAGGAAGCGCAACAAACTTGGCTTCCCCGCTGAAAATAGACTGCTCAGCACTTACTACATCGACGCGTATGGTTGACATAATTTCCCTAGATGAGTTCGATTAAAGCTTCTTGGCTTTCTCGATGGCTTCATCAATTGAACCCACCATGTAGAACGCTTGCTCAGGCAAGTGATCCAATTCGCCGCTGCAGATCATTTTGAAACCACGGATGGTTTCTTTCAATGGAACGTATTTGCCTGGTGAACCAGTAAACACTTCAGCAACGTGGAAAGGCTGGGACAAGAAACGTTGAATCTTACGAGCGCGTGACACAGCCAATTTGTCTTCTGGTGACAATTCGTCCATACCCAAAATCGCAATAATGTCGCGCAATTCTTTGTAGCGCTGCAATGTCATCTGTACATCACGAGCTACTTCATAGTGCTCTTGACCAACCACTTGTGGGTCGAGCTGACGGCTGGTTGAATCCAATGGATCAACCGCTGGGTAAATACCCAATGCAGCGATATCACGTGACAACACAACTGTGGAGTCTAAGTGCAAGAAGGTTGTAGCTGGTGACGGATCGGTCAAGTCATCCGCAGGAACGTAAACGGCCTGAATAGAAGTAACAGAACCTGTCTTAGTAGAAGTAATACGCTCTTGCAATTTACCCATCTCTTCAGCCAACGTAGGTTGGTAACCCACGGCAGAAGGCATACGACCGAGCAACGCAGAAACTTCAGTACCGGCCAATGTGTAACGGTAGATGTTGTCAACGAAGAACAAAATGTCACGGCCTTCGTCACGGAACGCTTCAGCCATTGTCAAACCAGTCAACGCAACGCGCAAACGGTTGCCAGGAGGCTCGTTCATCTGACCAAACACCATCGCCACTTTGTCGATAACGTTAGATTCTTTCATCTCGTGGTAGAAGTCATTACCTTCACGAGTACGCTCACCAACACCGGCAAACACAGATAAACCTGAGTGTTGCTTAGCAATGTTGTTAATCAATTCCATCATGTTCACGGTCTTACCAACACCCGCACCACCGAACAAGCCAACCTTACCGCCTTTAGCGAATGGGCAAACTAAGTCAATAACCTTAATACCGGTTTCGAGCAAGTCAACAGAAGGAGAGAGCTCATCAAACTTAGGTGCTGGCTGGTGAATAGCGCGACGCTCTTCAGTAGCAATCGGACCTGCGTCGTCAATTGGGCGACCCAAAACGTCCATGATGCGACCCAAAGTTGCTGGGCCAACAGGCACAGAAATTGGCTTGCCAGTAGATTTCACTTCCATGCCACGACGCAAGCCATCGCTCGCACCCATAGCAATCGCGCGAACTACGCCATCACCGATTTGTTGCTGAACTTCAAAGGTCAAACCTTTTTCAGCAAATGATTTTTCGCCGCTATCAACTAATGTCAATGCATCATAAATGTTTGGCATTTTGTCGCGTGGGAACTGAATGTCCACCACTGGACCGATACACTGCACGATATTTCCGTTACTCATCGCATTTCTCCGCTTTTAATTCCTGAATTCTTTCGTATTCCTAAACGCTGACCGCTTAAACAGCAGCCGCTCCGCCAACAATCTCTGACAACTCTTTAGTAATAGCAGCCTGTCGTGTCTTGTTGTAATCCAATTGCAATTCGCCAATTACGTTCTTCGCGTTATCTGAAGCGGCCTTCATAGAGACCATACGTGCAGACTGCTCAGAAGCCATGTTTTCAGCTACAGTCTGATAAATCATTGCTTCAACGTAACGCTTAAGCAGGCCATTCAAAATGGACTCTGCATCAGGTTCGTAGATGTAATCCCAAGAATTGCCTGTTTTCTCTTGCGGGGTTAAAGCTTCTGCCTCTAAAGGCAAGAGCTTTTCCAAAACAGGCTCTTGTTTCATTGCATTTACAAAGCGGGTGTATGCCAAATAAACAGCATCAATCTCGCCACGCTCAAACGCTTCTAATTGACTAACAATCGCGCCAATCAAAACATCCATATGCGGTGTATCACCAATTTGGATTGTTTGAGAAATGAGGTTTGCTTTTGAGCGATTCAAAAACTGCAGGCCTTTTGAACCAATCGCTGTGTAAGCGATCTCAATATTTTTTTCTTGCAAATCGCGCACTTGGTTAGCAATCAAACGCAAGACGTTGGTATTTAAACCGCCGCACAAGCCTTTGTCTGTTGTAACCAAAATCGTGCCAACTTTCTTCACTTCACGAGTTGCCATGTAAGCAGGGCGGAACTCAGGATTTGCTTTTGAAAGGTTAGCAACAATCTCACGAATTTTTTCAGCGTATGGACGCGCATTACGCATGCGCTCTTGGGCGCGACGCATCTTAGATGCGGCGACCATTTCCATTGCCTTCGTGATCTTGCGCGTGTTTTGCACGCTCTTGATCTTAGATCGTATCTCTTTTGTGCTTGCCATGATTTATGCGAGCCCTCTTAGAAAGAGGCAGAACGCTTGTAATCCTCAATAGCAGCGCGCAAAGCAGCTTCGTCATCTTTGCTCAAGTCTTTGGTTTCTTCGATACGCGCAACTAAGTCAGCGTACTTAGATTTCAAATGATCTTGCAAACCTTTTTCGAAGGCCAATACGTTCTTCACTTCGAGGTCATCGAAGTAGCCGTTATTCACAGCGTACAGTGAGGCAGCCATTTCCCAAACTTGGAGTGGCTTGTATTGAGCTTGCTTACATAATTCAGTAACGCGACGGCCACGCTCGAGCTGCTTGCGGGTTGCTTCGTCAAGGTCAGATGCGAACTGAGCAAACGCTGCCAATTCACGATATTGCGCTAAGTCGGTACGGATACCACCAGACAATTTCTTAATAACTTTAGTTTGTGCAGCACCACCAACGCGGGATACAGAAATACCGGCGTTAATCGCAGGACGTACGCCAGCGTTAAACAAGTCAGCTTCCAAGAAGATCTGGCCGTCAGTAATCGAAATCACGTTGGTTGGAACGAATGCAGAAACGTCACCAGCTTGAGTTTCAATAATTGGCAATGCGGTCAAAGAACCAGTTTTGCCTTTTGCTGCGCCGTTGGTGAACTTCTCAACATACTCAGCATTTACACGAGCAGCGCGCTCGAGCAAGCGTGAGTGGAGGTAGAACACGTCGCCAGGATAAGCTTCGCGGCCTGGTGGGCGGCGGAGCAACAAGGAGATTTGACGATAAGCAACTGCTTGCTTGGTCAAGTCATCATAAACAATCAAAGCGTCTTCGCCGCGATCACGGAAGTATTCGCCCATTGTGCAACCTGCGTATGCAGAGAGGTACTGCATAGCTGCAGACTCAGAAGCACTCGCCGCAACAACAACGGTGTACTCCATCGCGCCCAATTCTGTGAGCTTGCGAACAACGTTAGCAATAGTAGAAGCTTTTTGACCGATCGCCACGTAAACGCAATAAACGCCTTTACCTTTTTGGTTAATGATCGCGTCAACCGCAACAGCTGTCTTACCTGTTTGGCGGTCGCCAATGATCAACTCACGCTGACCACGGCCAATTGGAACCATCGCATCAATCGCCTTCAAACCAGTTTGAACTGGCTGGCTAACAGATTGACGTGCGATAACGCCAGGAGCTACTTTTTCAATAAAGTCAGTTAACTTGGTGTTGATTGGGCCTTTGCCATCAATCGGTTGACCGAGTGCGTTTACAACGCGACCGAGCAACTCTGGACCAACTGGAGCTTCCAAAATGCGGCCAGTACATTTAACTGGGTCGCCTTCTTTAACGTGGGTGTATTCACCCAACACTACGGCACCAACAGAATCACGCTCAAGGTTTAACGCGAGGCCGATAGTGTTGTTAGGAAACTCCAACATTTCGCCCTGCATAACGCCTGACAAGCCATGTACGCGGCAAATACCGTCGGTCACTGAAATAACAGTGCCTTCGTTGCGAACTTGGGAGTCAACGCCCAATTCGCTAATTCGGCTTTTGATCAGCTCGCTGATCTCGGAAGGGTTGAGTTGCATTACTTACTCCTGGGTCTTATTTCGTATGTTCTTAATAGGGATCACTTATGCGCCAAGACTTGCTTGCATTTGAGCTAACTGGGCCTTAACTGAACTATCCATCACTTCATCGCCAACTTGAATGCGAACTCCGCCAATCAATGTTGGATCAACTTGAATAGTTGGGCGCAATTCTTTACCCCCAAAGCGCTTCTTCAAACTTGACAACAAATCATTTAACGCAGAACCCTCTAGAGGGAATGCGCTAGTAATATTTACTTCTGCTGCACCTTCGCTCTTGTTCTTCATTGCCTCAAATTGATGTGCAATTTCAGGAACAGCTGCTAGGCGGTGGTTTTGATTCACAAGATTTAAAAAGCTAGCGACCTTAGGATCAAGCTTGGTTTTAACCATGCCGGTAAGTAGCTTGCTTAAATCATCAGCGGATACTTTTGGATTGTTTGATAAAGCAGCAACTTCTGGCAAAGCAGCAAGCTGTGCCAGTTCGTTTAATTGCTCCAAACATCCAGCAAGCTCAGCTGACTTGGCGTTTTGAAAAAGCGCTTCCGCATAAGGACGTGCAATAGTGGCTAAATCAGCCATATCAAAGTTCTGCCTTTAGTTGGTCAAGCAATTGGCCGTGCGCTTTTGCATCAACTTCACGACGCAAAATTTGCTCGGCTCCTTTAACAGCAAGCAGGGCAACTTCTGCGCGCAATACTTCACGTGCGCGAGTAACTTGTTGGGCTGCATCTTGCTGCGCTTGGGAAATGATTCGAGCGGCTTCAGCTTGTGCGTTAGCGCGAATTTCTTCGGCTGACATTTGTGCACGTTTTTCAGCTTCGGCAACGCGTTGAACACCTTCTTGGCGTGCTTTAGTTAATTCTTGCTCAGCTTCATTGCTGGCTAGTGCGAGAGCTTCTTTACCACGCTCGGCAGCAGCTAAACCATCAGCAATTTTGCTTGAACGCTCATCTAACGCCTTTACTAGCGGTGGCCACACAAAGCGTGCAACAACCCACCATAAGACGAAGAAAACGATCATTTGCGCGAATAGGGTCGCGTTCAGATTCACGATATTCCTTTCAGTATTGTTGAGAACAGTTGGATGACCCGTTGGTCATCCACGCCAAAACAATTACTTAATAACTGCGAGCAGTGGGTTTGCGAAAGCAAACAACATTGCAACACCAACGCCGATCAAGAACGCAGCGTCGATCAAACCAGCCAAAAGGAACATCTTAGTTTGGAGTGGCTCCATCAATTCTGGTTGACGTGCACAAGCTTCGATGTATT
This sequence comes from Polynucleobacter necessarius, assembly GCF_900096755.1. NCBI lineage: Bacteria > Pseudomonadati > Pseudomonadota > Betaproteobacteria > Burkholderiales > Burkholderiaceae > Polynucleobacter > Polynucleobacter necessarius. The sequence goes on along the minus strand of NZ_LT615227.1, from coordinate 662,461 downwards.
TACCACCCATCAATGCGATACCCAAACATGCACCGATCGCGCCGAGGCCGATGATGATGCCGATACAGATAGCTGTTGAACCTTGAATAGTTGCTAAAAATGCTTGCATGTTGCTGACTCCTGAAGTTAAAAGAGGTAAGTTAAAAATAAAATCTTAGTGATGGCTATGTGCCTGCCCGATGTAAACCAAAGTCAACATCATGAAAATAAAGGCCTGCAACAAAATAACCAAAATGTGGAAGATGGCCCAAGCTGATCCAGCAATAACGTGGCCCACCAATCCGAACAGGGATAAATCTAAATTAAATGTCCATACGCTACCGAGTAGAGCGATCAATAAGAAGACCAATTCGCCGGCGTACATATTGCCGAAAAGTCGCATTCCTAAAGAAACGCCTTTCGCCAAATATTCAATGATGTTCAATGCAAGATTGAAGGGGGCCAAATACCACTTCGCACCGAATGGGGCAGAAATAAGTTCGTGCAAGAAGCCGCCAACACCTTTTACTTTGAAGCTATAGAAGAACACCAATACCAAAACTGAAAGTGACATGCCCATGGTGGCATTCAAATCGGTTGTAGGAACCAATCTGTGGTGAGGAACGTGCACACCAAAGCTTTCGATGAAATGATTCACGCCCAAAACCCAATCCACTGGAATTAAGTCAAGCGTATTTAAGAGGATGATCCAAAAGAACACGAAGAGTGCGAGCGGTGCAATGAAAGTGCGATTGCCATGAACAATGCTCTTTGCTTGTGTATCCACCATTTCCACGATCATTTCCACTAAGCATTGGAAACGGCCAGGAACACCAGGCGTTGCGCGACGCGCTGCAATTAACAAAATAAATACTGCTAAGAAGCCCATTAAAGAGGCCCAAAAAATAGTATCTAAATTAATTACGCTGAAATCAACAATGGATGCCTGAGGTCCACCAGTATTGGTGAGGTTTTGTAAATGCTCAGAAATGTACGCCGTTGGCGTCATCTGCTCTGCTGCCCCGTGGGCTTGGTTTACTTCGCTAGACATCTCTTAACTAGTCCTTTGTTTCAATCTCAATTGTCACTACTTAGCGCCAAATCCACGCCAGCCACACGCACTTCAAGGCAAGCAGGTAAGTCACCAAAAGGGGGGGCCAAAGCACGCCAGGGATGTAATAAGCAACCCCTATAAACAACATCAGCGTCACGGCGATTTTGATAAATTCACCCGAAACTAATGCTACTAAAAATCTTCCTGGATTTAATCTTTGCGATTTTTTTGCCAACTCCAACCTTGTTAAAAACAACGTTGTAGGCAAGACGCTAATTAAACCACCTAAAAAGGCCGACTGAGTATAATGGCTTACCCCTACCAGCTCCCCAAAAATTGACCAAACCACCATGCTGATAGCTGTAATTAGCACTTGGGCCAAAATAATTTTCCAAGGCGAAAGGGCGCGATATTTTGTTGCATTACTTTGCTGCAGCGCAACAATCTCTTCTTTACTGTAGACCCGAATAACTTCTTCTTCGGGCTCATCCCATTCTATATCGGAAAAGTGATTTTTTTGAGGAATCAATTTAGCCCCGAAAGTTTAATGTGTGCACTGCAATATGTCAAAGGATTTGGGGACATTTTTTAACCTAATTTATGACTCAATACCCAACTTTTTTAATAAGGAATCAAGCTCATCAAACTGGCTAAAGCGAATTCTGAGCTCTCCACTCTTGCCTTTAAGCTTAAATTCAGTGCTTAGGCCAATCAAATCTGCAATTTCTTGGGTTAAACGCTGCATATCTGGGTCTGCACTCTGCGCTGTGGTGCCGGGTTTACTATTTGCCTTTTTGTCCCCAATTTGCCCACCAGCAATTACCAATGCAGCCGTCATTCGCTCTGCCTCACGAACAGAAAGGCCCTGGGCAGAGATTCTTTGGGCCAAAGCCACCTGGCTAGAACCCGGAAGGGGTAGAAGTGCTCGGGCGTGGCCCATATCGATATCGCCAGCTAGCAGCATGGCCTGTACAGGCTTTGCGAGCTGCGCTAGGCGCAATAAATTGGTAATGGCGCTGCGTGATTTGCCTACCGCCTTGGCGGCTTGCTCATGTGTAAAGCCAAACTCCTCGATCAGTCTTGCCAAACCTTGCGATTCTTCAAGAGGATTTAAGTCCTCGCGTTGCATGTTTTCAACCAAAGCCATTGCAGCGGCAGCTTGATCATCTGCACCAGACACTAAAACCGGAACCTCTTTTAAGCCAGCGATAGTGGCCGCACGAAAACGTCTTTCGCCCGCAATAATTTCGTACTTGCCTGGCGCCACCAAACGTACTAACAGCGGTTGCATTACGCCCTGTTCACGAATGCTTTCTGCTAACTCTTGCAAAGCGCCCGCTTCCATTTTTTGACGCGGCTGATATTTGCCCGCTTGCAACGCCGTTAGCGGCAAACGATTGATATCGGTGGACGGACTTGCTGCTTGAGTCTTTTCTCCAAGCAGGGCTTCAAGACCTCTACCCAAACCTTTTCTCTTAATAGCAACCATGATCTTTTTCTTTCTACAAATTACATGTGTTTGATGCGCTCAACCATTTCAGCACCAAACTCTAAATAGGCTTTTGCACCGCGCGATGACTTATCAAAAGCGACGCCAGGAAGCCCATAGGACGGAGCTTCGGCAAGGCGGACATTACGCGGAATAATGGACTTGAAAACTTTGTCGCCAAAGTGTTCAAGCAGTTGATCGGAGACTTGTTGTTGCAATGTCATGCGCGCATCAAACATCACGCGCAATAAACCAATAATGACTAAATCCGGATTCAAGTTTGCATGTACTTGTTTGATGGTGTTTACTAAATCAGACAATCCTTCCAGCGCGAAGTATTCGCATTGCATTGGAACAATTGCACCATTTGCTGCACACAATCCATTGAGCGTTAGTAGAGATAAAGCAGGCGGGCAATCAATCAAAATAAAATCGTAATCATTTGCCACTTGCGCAAGCGCATCTTTCAGGCGCACTTCGCGCGAATCTAAATCTACCAATTCAATTTCAGCACCAGCCAAATCACGATTGGCTGGCAATACGTCATAGCCAGAACTTTCGCAACGCTGTGCACATTCCTTAACAGACGCCATGCCAATCAAGACTTGATAGACGCTGGTATTTAGGTCTGCCTTTTCTACCCCTGAACCCATGGTTGCGTTGCCCTGGGGATCCAAGTCCACCAACAAGACGCGCTGCTGAAGACCAGCCAAACCCGCCGCCAAGTTAACGGCTGTGGTGGTCTTACCAACACCGCCTTTTTGATTTGCAATACAGAAGATTTTTGCCATGGCTACTTTTTGTTTTACTTTAAGGGGGAGGGGGATTTTCTCACGGGGGCTAACACCAAAAGGCGTCGCTCTACCGCTAAATTAGGAATATGAAGAGGTTCATCGGCCACCAAACGCCAATCATCCATGCAAACATCCTGCATTTCTTCATCGGCACGCTTTGCCTTCATGGCAAATACCAGTCCGTCTGGCTTTAAAAAAGGCAACGAGAGTTCTAGAAAGCGCGCAAGATTAGTAAATGCGCGAGAAATCACCGCATCAAATTGACCGGGTTGCTGCAGTGCAACATCTTCAACTCGCTCGCTTAGTACTTCGATATTTTTTAGCTTCAACTTTCCACGTACATGCTGCAAAAACGCTGTCTTCTTGCGAATCGCCTCTATCAGGGAAAGCCGCCACTCGGGCTGCACAATGGCAATAGGAATCGCTGGCAGGCCGCCACCTGAACCCAGGTCAGCTATCTTGGGCGATGCGCCCAATAGAAACCGTCTAAGAACAGGTAAAACTGCAATAGAATCAATGAGATGCAATCGCACAGAATCCTTTTCACCCTCAATGGCTGTTAGGTTATGCACCTGGTTCCAACGGCCCATTTCTTGCAAAAATAGCTCTAAATCAGCGATATTGGCCGCGCTCAAATCCAGGCCGATCTCCTGTATTCCAAGCTCGAGCAAACCCTCACTCATGAGTTTCTTGGGTACGGCCCAAACCTTTTTTAAGGTGCACTAAAAGCAGCGAAAGCGCTGCGGGCGTTACCCCAGAAATACGACCTGCCTGACCCAACGTTTCAGGCTTATGGAGATTGAGCTTTTGCTGAACCTCTTTAGAAAGCCCAACCACCTGCGCATAATCAAGCGATTCTGGCAGTGGAAACGTCTCATTGTGTTCTTGGCGAGCGATTTCTGTGGCCTGGCGCTCAATGTAGCCCTGGTACTTCACTGAAATTTCCACTTGATCGCTAATTTGAGCCGCCAAACCCAGATCCTCATCCAAAGTCTCCGGCGCCCACATTCCGCCGCCAAGCGCAGTAATTGATTCATAAGTAACGCCTGGGCGCCTTAAAAGCTCCGCCAAACTGCACTCATGGGAAAGATCTTGGCCCAATAATTGGGATACAAAAGGGGCTGCCTCACTTTTAGGGCCCACCCAAATGCTTTGCAAACGAGATGTTTCACGTGAAACAGCCTCCTGCTTTCTGCAAAAGACTTCCCAACGATAGTCATCTACAAGTCCCGACTCTCGCCCAATGGTAGATAAACGCATATCTGCGTTGTCCTCACGCAAACTCAAACGGTATTCCGCGCGGCTTGTAAACATTCGATAGGGCTCTTGAACTCCACGGGTAATCAAATCATCCACTAAAACACCGATGTAGGACTCGCTTCGCTTTGGCAACCAAGGCTCCTTGCCTTTGGCGGCTAAGCCAGCATTGATTCCCGCTAGCATTCCCTGCGCTGCAGCCTCTTCATATCCCGTAGTGCCATTAATTTGACCAGCAAAGTAAAGGCCTCCAATAACTCTAGTCTCTAGACTATGGCGTAATTGGCGCGGATCAAAGAAGTCATACTCAATGGCATAACCAGGGCGCACGATAACCGCAGACTCCATGCCGCGAATGCTACGGACTAAGTCCCACTGCACATCAAAGGGCAGGCTGGTCGATATCCCGTTAGGGTAAAACTCGTTCGTCGTTAAGCCCTCGGGCTCCAAAAAGATCTGGTGACTATTTCTAGAGGCAAAGCGATGAATTTTGTCTTCAATGGAAGGGCAGTAGCGAGGGCCAACACCCTCAATAACGCCGGTATACATTGGCGAACGATCCAAACCACCGCGAATAATGTCGTGGGTTTTCTCGTTGGTATGTGAAATCCAGCAAGGCACCTGCTTGGGATGCTGCTCAGGACGGCCCAAATAAGAAAAGACCGGAACTGGATCGAGATCACCAGGCTGCTCAAGCATGACGGAGAAGTCGATCGTCCGACCATCAATCCGGGGCGGAGTACCAGTCTTGAGTCTTCCTTGTGGAAGCTTCAATTCTTTTAGTCTTGCAGATAAAGAGGCTGCCGCGGGATCGCCAGCGCGACCACCAGCATAATTATTTAAACCAACGTGGATCTTGCCATCCAAAAAGGTGCCGGCCGTCAAAACCACTTTTTTGGCCATAAACTCCAGGCCCATTTGAGTAACTACACCCTGAACCTCGTCGCCCTTAACCAACAGATCATCTGCCGCCGCCTGAAACAGGCTTAAATTGGGTTGATTTTCTAGGCGACGGCGAATTGCTGCCTTATATAAAACCCGGTCGCCCTGAGCACGAGTAGCACGAACAGCAGGGCCCTTACTGGAGTTCAGAATACGAAATTGAATGCCCGCCTCATCTGTAGCGGCGGCCATGGCGCCACCCATAGCGTCAATCTCTTTAACTAAGTGCCCCTTACCGATCCCGCCAATGGAGGGATTGCAGCTCATCGCACCCAGGTTTTCAATGCTATGGGTAATTAATAGGGTGTCGCAACCCATGCGCGCCGATGCCAGGGCGGCCTCGGTCCCAGCGTGACCGCCACCAACCACTATGACATCGAAACTTTTGGAATAACGCATGATTTGCCTCTGATAGGGCGATGATCATAGCATTTTGTTTGTTTCACGTGAAACAAAAGATTACAAAATCCTAGAAAAATAAAGGTAAGTTTTCTAAGTATTTGATTTAATTGAGAAAATAGGCATTCCAGGCAGACTTCAGAATCAGCACACTCACAATCACAAGAAAAGCTTTTCTGACAAACGTGCAGCCATGCTGAATTGCTAAACGACCTCCAAACTGACTGCCCGCAATATTGGCAATCATCATGGCAAAACCCAGAGTCCAATTAATTTGTCCAAGACTGGCCAGCATCAAGATTGCAGCTAAGTTGGTTGCAACATTCACTAATTTTGTAGCGGCCGATGCGTGCAAAAAATCAAAGCCAAAAAAAACGCACAAATCCAAACAATAAAAAGCTTCCGGTGCCTGGGCCAAAAAAGCCATCGTAAAAACCAATTATCAAACCAAGCGCAATCCCTTTAAGTTGTTGAAGTCTCCCAAGACTCTTGGGTGCATGGGCCTGACCGAGGTTAGGCTGGAACCATGTATAAATTAACAAGAACAACAATAAAAATGGGAGCGCTTTGCGCAAAGGCTCCGCGGGAAAATTGCTCACCGCATTAGCACCTAAGAGTGAACCAACAAAACCCGCAACAATTGCAGGCCCAACAACAGCCCAAGGCAAAGAAACATGACGCAAATATCTGCGCGCAGCATTTAAGGTTCCACCAACAGCAGATACTTTATTGGTTGAAAGCAAGGTCGCAGGGGGCACGTCAGGATAAGCCGCAAACAAGGCGGGCACCTGTATGAGGCCCTCCGCCACCAGCCACGGCGTCAACTAGAGCGGCAAAAAAAGCCATCGCTAACAGCAATGGCCAGATATAAATTGAGAATTCGATGAGTGTCTCTTTTAATTAAATGAGTGTGGCGCAATTAAAAATTGGCGCCACACTAAAACCAAATAATAAAAGGAAAACAAAAACTCAGTTTTTGTTTTTGAAGTGCGCAGCGATTTCACCAACAACGCCACGACGAAATGCTAAAACGCAAATTACAAAAATAAAGCCCGTTGCGATCGTGCTCCACGAGCCAATGTTTGCCAAGTAGTTCTGCAAGCCGACAACAATGCCAGCGCCAACCACCGGACCAAGAATGGTTCCCATGCCGCCAAGTAATGTCATCAACACCACTTCGCCAGACATATGCCAATGCACATCGGTTAATGTTGCCAATTGGAATACCAACGACTTCATTGATCCAGCCAAACCAGCGAGGGCGGCTGAGATTACAAAAGACATCAACTTGAATCGATCAACGTCGTAACCCAAAGAAATGGCACGAGGCTCGTTTTCACGAATCGCCTTAAGTACCTGACCAAACGGGGAGTGGGCCGCGCGCATGATGAGAGCGAAACCAAACAAGAAAACGGCCAAAACGAAGTAATACATCGCAACGTCGTCTTTTAAATCAATCAAACCAAACAACATTCCACGAGGAACGCCCTGAATTCCATCCTCACCACCAGTAAATGGCAGCTGAACCGCTAGGAAGTAAATCATTTGCGATAGAGCCAAGGTCACCATCGCAAAATAGATGCCCTGTCTGCGAATAGCCAAAGAACCAATCAAAAAACCAAGGGTGCCAGAGCCAAAGACGCCCAAGATGATTCCCAACTCAGGGGAAAGGCCGGCTTCTTTGCAGAAATAGGCGGTAATGTAAGCGGCGGTTCCGAAAAATGCCGCATGCCCAAAAGACAATAGTCCTGTGAAGCCAAGCAACAAATTAAAAGCACAAGCAAAGAGAGCGAAACACAATACCTTCATTGCGAAGACGAGGTAAATGAAGTCTTGGAAAGGCAGCAATAGGGCAATCAACACTAAGATGCCGTACAACATTTTTGTTTTTGGATTCATGATTATTTCTCCCGCCCAAATAGTCCAGCAGGGCGAATCAACAAAACAATTGCCATGATCACAAAAATAACAACGCCAGAAGCTTCTGGGTAAAAGACTTTGGTAAGGCCCTCAACCAAGCCCAAACCTAAACCGGTCAAGATGGCGCCCATGATGGAGCCCATACCACCGATTACAACCACTGCAAAAACAACAATGATGAGGTTTGAACCCATCAATGGGTTAACTTGAAATATTGGGGCAGCCAAAACACCAGCGAAGCCCGCAAGACCAACGCCATAAGCGTAGGCCAAAGAAATCATCAAAGGAACATTGATACCAAAAGCTTGTAACAATTTTGGGTTTTCAGTGCCCGCACGTAGATAAGCCCCGAGTTTTGTTTTCTCAATTACATACCAGGTAGAGAAGCACACAACCAAAGAAATAACTACTACCCATAAACGGTATTTTGGCAAGATGATGCCAATAGACTCAAGGGGGATCGCACCCTGCAGCAGCTCAGGAGCTGGATAGCTCTCGCCGGAGATGCCATACCAATGACGGAACATACCCTCAATAATCAAAGCCAAACCAAACGTGAGGAGTAGGCCATATAAGTGATCAAGGTGATACAAACGGCGCAGCATGGTTCGCTCAAGAATCAAACCGAAACCCGCCAACACTAGTGGCACAACAATCAATGCAAACCAATAGTTGATGGAAAGATCAGGAAAGCCGAGCCACTGGCTGATCTGAGTTAAGCCAATCCAGGCGATAAATGCACCCATGGTGTATTGAGCGCCATGAGCAAAATTAATAATGTTGAGAAGGCCAAAAATAATGGCCAGTCCCAAGCTCAATATGGCGTAAAACGAGCCATTAATAAGCCCCCCCAAGAGCTGGGCTACCAGCCCTTGGGGGGGGTAATTCCGAGAAGTTCAAACATGCTTAATTAAGGTTAATTACTTGTTAGTAACCAGCTTGCATCGTGACAATGAGAGCGGTTGTGTAGCTTCAGCAGCAGGAATCACCGCCTTGACGTTGTAATAATCCCATAGGCTCTTAGAGTCAGCAGGCTTCTTCACTTCCAGCAAATACATGTCATGCTCAAATTTGCCGTCAGCACGAATCTTGCCTTTGAAGAGGCCGTCATCAATGTTTGTAGACTTCAAAGCCTTCATAACCGCCTGTGTGTCATCGGTACCCGATTTTTGTACTGCACTTAAGTAAGCAAGAACGGATGAATAAACGCCAGCTTGAACGCTGGTTGGCATACGCTTATGCTGCAAAATAAAACGCTTAGAAAATGCGCGGGTCTTGTCGTCCCTATCCCAATAGAAGCCCTCTGTAAGGTACATGCCTTGAGCGGCAGGCAGACCTAAAGAGTGAACGTCAGAGATAAACATTAACAGAGGAACAACTGTTTGTTTTTTGTTGATACTGAATTCAGATGCTTGCTTAACGCTATTAATAGTGTCCTGTCCCGCATTTGCTAAAGCCACTACGTCAGCTCCACTAGCCTGCGCCTTCAAAAGATAGGATGAAAAATCGCTATCAGGGAATGGATGCTTGCTGGTTCCTAAAACCTTACCGCCATTAGCATTCACAACGTTGGTTGAGTCTTTTTCCAAAGCTGCGCCAAAAGCATAGTCAGCAGTTAGGAAGTACCAGTTCTTTTTACCTTGTTTTACAACCGCTTTGGCTATTCCGTTTGAAAGAGCGTATGTGTCGTAAGTCCAATGTACGTTATTGGCAGTACATTTTTCGTTGGTGATTGGCAAAGAAGCCGCTCCAGAAACCAAGGTAATCTTATTTTTTTGCTCGGCAACTTCCATTACAGCCAAGGCAACGTTGGTAGAAACTAGCTCAACGATAACGTCTACGCCATCCTTGTCATACCATTCGCGGGCTTTATTAGCGGCAATGTCGGCCTTATTTTGGTGGTCAGCACTAACAATCTCAATTTTCTTTCCAACAACAGTGCCGTCTTTAGAAAAATCAGCAATTGCCATCTTTGCTGCAATTACAGCGCCTGGACCAGCCAAGTCAGAATAAGTTGATGACAGGTCGGTCAATACGCCGATCTTAATAACATCACCACTAACTTTTGGTGCATTTTGCGCAAACACTGGGTTTGAACCAAACATGGTCGCCGCAACCAGACACGCGGTTATTTGCTTTAACTTCATTACCGTCTCCTATAGAAATCCACTAAACACCAAGATACTCATTTAATAGCGTTGCTTTTTCAGCAAGCTCATTCTGATTTACAACCTCAACCACATTTCCATGCTCCACCACATAATGGCGATCCGCCAAAGGTGCCGCAAAACGGAAATTCTGCTCAACCAACACAATCGTGAAGCCCTTGTTACGAAGGCTGGTTACGACCTCTCCCAACTTTTGCACAATCACTGGTGCCAAACCTTCAGTAATTTCGTCAAGCAACAAAAGCTTGGCGCCGGTTCTTAAGATTCGCGCCATGGCCAACATTTGTTGTTCGCCGCCAGACAGCCGAGTGCCAGGGCTGTTGCGCCTCTCATAGAGATTAGGAAACATTTCGTAAATCTCATCCAAACCCATGCCGCCCGGAGCAATCTCCGGCAAAAGTAATAAATTCTCTTCGGTACTTAGGCTAGCAAAGATTCCTCTTTCTTCAGAACAAAACCCAACGCCCAAGCGTGCAATTTTGTACGTTGGCATATCAATAGTTTGTGTGCCGTAGATCTCTACCGAACCGGTTCTCTTGCTGGTTAAGCCAAGAATGGTTTTTAGTATGGTGCTTCGCCCCGCTCCATTGCACCCAAGCAAAGTAACAACCTCGCCGTCGCGCACAGCAAAATTAACGCCGTGCAAAATATGGGACTCGCCATACCAAGACTCTAGGTTCTTAACCTCTAACGCCATTGTGCTCATAGGTTGTCTCCCCCATGGCTACCCATATAAGCCTCTACAACCAAGGGGTTGGTAGAAACCTCGTGATATGAACCCTCTGCCAAAACTGAACCCCGCTGCAACACGGTAATTTTGTCGGCAATGGATGAAACAACCTTCATGTTGTGCTCAACCATCAAGATGGTGCGGCCCTTGGCCACGCGATCAATTAATTCGGTTACACACTCGACATCCTCATGGCCCATTCCTTGAGTTGGCTCATCCAGGAGCATTAACTCTGGCTCCATAGCCAAGGTGGTGGCAATTTCGAGCGCTCTTTTACGGCCATAATCCAGATTTAAGGTCTCTTCATGGGCAAAGTCCTCCAAACCAACTTCATGCAATAACTCCAGCGCACGGTCATTTAGAACATTCAAAGAGTTGCCGGATTTCCAAAAGTGGAACTCTGTACCCAAACCTCGCTGCAGTGCAACACGAACGTTTTCCAAAACAGTCAGATGCGGAAACACAGCGGAGATCTGAAAAGACCGAATTACGCCTCGGCGGGCAATTTGAGCCGGCGCCTCATTGGTGATATCAAACCCATTAAACAAGATTTGGCCGCTACTTGGCTCCAGAAACTTTGTTAGCAAATTAAAGCAGGTTGTTTTTCCGGCGCCGTTAGGGCCAATCAACGCGTGAATAGTCCCCCTGGTGACATCCAGGTTGACATCAGTAACTGCAGAAAATCCTTTAAAAGATTTCCCCAGTCCAATTGTTTTTAATATCGTCTCTTGCAATCTTTTACCCTCTAAATAGAGCAAGACATTGAGGATAACCCAAGACGGCCTTGTCTTATATAGCGATAACCCTAAATACGAAAAGGAGAAATGCTTATTTTGTTTGGGTGACTTTGGTAAATTTTTGCACCGCAGATCGCGCTAGTTCATCCAAAACATCCACAGGGATACGTTGTGAGCCTTGAATAATCATGAGTGCATATGGCTTGGCGAGGGCCGAGGCCTCAGCACACAGACGGAGCTCGTCACCCTCTGATGGCGACTGGCTGCGCCAGTAATTGATGGCGGCCTCAAGCTCTTGGATTGTTACGTACAACATTAGAAATAACTCTGTTTATTTACTCTTAGATGCAAGCATAGTGCCGCGGCACTTTTTTGCACCACAACGACACTCGTAGTCTTTTTTCATTTGCTTAGTAATGCGGCCCTCAACATCCAATGAGTAGTCATAGAACAACTCTTCACCAACCTTGAGTGCGCGCTTTGCATAAATAAATACCTGTGGCTCGCCACCAAAATCATCCTCACGCGCCTCGCAACTGGGTGCGCAAGAGTGATTAATCCAGCGCGCAGCATTGCCGCCGTACTTAGCATCAATTACCCGACCATCTTCTAAAGAAAAATAAAAGGTGTGATTTGGGTCTTTTGGATCGTGTGGGTGGCGCTTTTCAGCCAGCTTCCAACTAATACGCTCACCCTGATACTCAATAATGGCTTGGCTTTTTTAATCGGCTTAGCAACAAAGACGCCTTTCCCGTGGATGGGGGAAGACTTAACAACAATAGAAGATCGATCCACCTTTGGTGGCTTTGATTTTTTGGATGCCATAAATTAAACGTCTAGGTTGCGAGCAATAAGCGCGTTCTTTTCAATAAACGCGCGGCGAGGTTCTACCTCGTCCCCCATAAGTGTTGTAAAGACTTGATCGGCCGCAATGGCATCTTCAATCTTCACCTGCAGCAAGGTTCTTGAGCTTGCATCCATAGTGGTTTCCCACAGCTGCGAAGGATTCATCTCACCAAGACCTTTGTAGCGTTGACGACTTAGAACGCGCTCTGCTTCAGACAGCAACCATGCAAATGCGGCCCTAAAGTCGCCAATGGTTTGCTCTTTCTGATTCTTATCGGGATCGCCGCGGCGAACTTTTGAACCCGGCACCACCTTGCCAGACAAAACAGCTGCCGCATTCGCAAGACTTTGATAGTCATCGCCATGAACAAAATCGGAGTTAATTGAGGACAGCTTTAGGTTTCCGTGAATGCGACGTGACAACAACAAACGGAAACGCTCAGTGCGGTCTTCTTTTTGAACAATAATTTCTGGTGGTAAAGCCAATGGGTTAAGTGAATCAGCAAGCGCCTGTCGTAAACGATCTGCTGACTCATTAGCAGATTTCTCGGTGTCGAGATTTAATGGTGTACCAGAAGCGATTGCGCGCAAAGCATCTTCATCTATTGTGCGCGAGAGGCGGTCAACAATTGACTGAATTACTTGATAGTGCTTTGCAAGCTCATTAAGTGCATCACCCTCAACAACCTCTCCAGATGGGGTCTGCAAGGACGCGGTTTCCAACGCTATCTTTAACAACAGTTGGTTTAATTCGTTGTCATCCTTAATGTATTGCTCATTCTTACCAAACTTCACCTTATAAAGTGGTGGTTGGGCAATATAGATGTGGCCACGCTCAATTAACTCCGGCATCTGTCTATAGAAGAATGTTAACAAGAGTGTGCGAATGTGACTTCCGTCAACGTCAGCATCGGTCATGATGATGATGCGGTGATAGCGAAGCTTGTCAGCCTTATATTCTTCAATGCCAATACCCGTTCCAAGAACAGTAATTAAGGTAACAACCTCTTGGCTGGCGAGCATTTTGTCAAAGCGCGCTTTTTCAACGTTTAGGATTTTTCCTTTTAAAGGAAGAATGGCCTGGAAGCGACGATCGCGACCCTGCTTAGCAGAACCGCCCGCGGAGTCTCCCTCAACGATAAATAATTCGGACTTAGATGGGTCCTTCTCTTGGCAATCAGCCAGCTTTCCAGGCAAACCCAAACCGTCTAAAGCGCCCTTGCGACGAGTCATATCGCGCGCTTTGCGAGCAGCTTCTCGAGCGCGCGCAGCATCAACAATCTTTCCGCACAAAATCTTTGCATCGGCTGGGCGCTCTTGCAAATATGCACTTAATGCTTCCGCAACAATTTCCTCTACAGGGCCACGAACTTCGCTAGATACAAGTTTGTCTTTGGTTTGGCTTGAAAACTTTGGCTCAGGAACTTTGACAGAAAGAACACAGGCCAAACCTTCGCGCATGTCATCGCCAGAGATTTCTACTTTAGCTTTTTTGGCGACTTCATTTTCATCAATGTATTTATTGATAACGCGCGTCATTGCCGCGCGCAAGCCCGTTAGATGGGTACCACCATCTCGCTGAGGAATGTTGTTGGTAAAACAAAGCACCTGTTCACCAAAACTGTCATTCCACTGCATAGAAACTTCGGCTGTAATTTGACCGCCGAGATCTGAAGGACGAACGCCTTCCGCGTAAAAAATATTTGGATGTAAGACATTTTTAGTTTGGTTGATGTACTCAACAAATCCTTTAACACCACCAGAGAAAGCAAAATCTTCCTCTTGGCCTGTGCGCTGATCAATTAACTTGATGTGTACGCCATTATTTAAGAAAGATAGTTCGCGAATGCGCTTAACTAAAATCTCATAATGAAACTCTACGTTTCCAAAGATTTCTTCATCAGCTAAAAAGTGGACCTCGGTACCTGACAACTCAGTGTCACCAGTAACGGTAATCAGGGAAACCGAAACACCATTCTCATCAACTACATTGCGATTCTGTATAACCCCGCGAGCAAACTCCATGTAATGAGCTTTACCATCGCGACGAATGGTTAGCTTTAACCATTTAGATAGTGCATTTACACAACTAACACCCACACCATGAAGACCACCAGAAACTTTGTAGCTATTCTGGTCGAACTTACCGCCAGCATGAAGCTCAGTCATTACGATTTCAGCAGCACTTCTTTTTGGCTCGTGCTTATCATCGTATTTAATACCGGTTGGGACACCACGACCGTTATCGACAATGGAAATAGAGTTATCAGTTTGAATAACCACCGTAATCTCAGAACAATAGCCGGCCAATGCCTCGTCAATAGAGTTATCTAAAACCTCAAAAACAAGGTGATGTAGACCTGTTCCATCGGAGATGTCTCCAATGTACATTCCAGGGCGTTTACGAACAGCCTCAAGACCCTCTAAGATTTGAATCGATGCAGCGCCGTACTGCTCTACTAGTTTTTTTTCTTCAGTCATTTTTTTCTAAATTAAATACGCATTGGCATCACAACATACTTAAAGTTCTCTGAGCCAGGCAGAGTAATTACAGCACTGCTGTTTGCATCACCTAAGCTAATTTGAATCTTCTCAGTCTTTAGGCTTGATAAAACATCTAATAAATAACTTACGTTAAATCCAATCTCAACCGCATCACCACCATACTCGGTTTCAATCTCTTCTTGCGCTTCTTCTTGCTCCGCATTGGTAGATTGAATGGTGATGCGATTTGGAGATAAAGAGAAGCGCACACCTTTAAATTTATCTGTGGTCAGAATTGCAGCGCGTTGGAGTGCGGCCTGAAGTTCATCGCGACCAACAACCAATGAATTTTTATGGCCTTTTGGAATCACTCTTTGAAAATCCGGGAATTTACCCTCAACCAATTTGGAAATCAGTTCAATGTCGCCAAAAGCAAATTTTGCCTGTTTCGCAGTTAAGCGTGCTTCCAACAACTCATCTGAATCCTCTAAGAGATGCTGTAACTCAAGAATGGTTTTGCGAGGAATAATAATTTCTTGCTTTTGACCAGACCCAGAAGGTGCTTCAGCCAACTCAACCTGAGAATAAGCCAAGCGATGGCCATCGGTCGCAACGGCAACAACCTCTTTACCTTCAATCACCAACAACATCCCGTTTAAGTAGTAACGAATGTCTTGTTGTGCCATTGAAAAATGTACCTGGCTGATTAGCTGACGGAAATTCTTTTGCGTCATCTTCCAAGCTGCAGTCACTTCACCCACTGTTTGCATGATTGGAAATTCAGTAGCCGATAAGGTCTGTAATGAGAAACGACTCTTACCGCTTTGAACAACCATACGATTGTCCTTAAGATTTAAAGCCACCGGCCCCTCAGGGAGTGCACGCAAAATATCCAACAACTTTCTTGCTGCAACGGTAGTGGTTACATCTTCAGAACCAACGCCGAAATTTGCGTTCGTTGTAATTTGAATCTCGATATCGGTAGAGACAAAAGAAACCTTTTCTCTATTTTTCTTAAAGAGTAGGTTTGCCAAAATTGGCAATGTGTGTCTACGTTCAACAATGCCACTAACAACCTGAAGCGGTTTTAGTAAGTTATCGCGCGAAGTATTAACTAGTTGCATTGCTTTTAAACCCTTGTATGTATCTTAGTAGTAATAGTAATAGGGCTCTCTATTTCGGTGGATAAGTCAAAAACCCCATCAAAAACAACACATTAAAACCAAAAAAACCTGTGGAAAACTTTTGTATAAACGCTGCATAAAAAGGGGATAACTTTTTATCAATCTCCTATTTTTGCATGAAGCTGGATCTTTCCACAATTTATCCACATCTAATCCCCAAACTTATCCCTAGGCTTATTCACAGGGAAAATTTAAGCCTTTAAGGTTTGCTCAATCACATGAATTTCGTGATTTAACTGACTATCGTGAGCCCTTTCATCCGCTATCTTGCGAACAGCATGCAAAACGGTTGTGTGGTCCCTGCCACCAAATAATTCACCAATCTCGGGAAGGCTTTTTTGTGTCAGCTCTTTGGCCATAAACATAGCAATCTGACGTGGTCTAGTGATATTGGCAGGCCTCTTTTTGGAGTACATATCAGCAACCTTAATGCTGTAAAAGTCTGCCACCGACTTTTGGATGTTTTCCACGGAAATTTGTCGATTTTGGATTGAAAGCAGGTCTTTTAAGGCTGTCCTGGCCACATCAATAGTGACCTCACGGCCGTGGAAGCGAACAAAGGCAAGGATCTTGCGTAATGCGCCTTCAAGCTCGCGCACGTTAGAGCGAAGGTGTTTGGCAACAAAGAAAGCCACATCCTCACTCATGGGGATGCCTTCGCTAATCGCCTTCTTCATTAAGATGGCAACGCGCATTTCTAGCTCCGGTGGCTCAATTGCCACGGTTAGCCCAGAGTCAAATCGCGAGATGAGGCGGTCGTCAATCCCCGCCATCTCTTTGGGATAGGTGTCGCTAGTAATGATGACTTGGGACTTATTGCTAAGGAGCGCCTCGAATGCGTAAAAGAACTCCTCTTGAGTTCGTGATTTGCCGCTAAAGAACTGAATATCGTCAATTAGTAACAAATCAAGCGAGTGGTAATAGCGCTTAAATCGATCAAAAGCCTTTTGTTGATAAGCGCGCACCACATCAGAAACGTACTGTTCAGCATGAATGTAGCGAATTCGTGCGTTGGGCTTTTCCTTTAAAAGATGGTTTCCAATTGCATGTATTAAGTGGGTTTTACCCAGACCCACGCCGCCATACAAAAACATTGGGTTATATGAGGTGCCCGGGTTGTGTGCCACCTGAATAGATGTCGCCCTTGCCAGTTGGTTTGCTTTACCAGTCACAAAAGTTTCAAAAGTAAGGTTTGGGTTAAGTTTTGAGTGATCCCCAATCTCAAAAGCACCCTCTTCTAGAGATGTCGTTGTGTCTGGCTCGGGGCTTGTCGAGGGTTGCAGCATCGCCATCGCAGCCTCTGGGATTGGAGTTGAGCCTGTGTTTTGGGTTGCTGGAGCACCCTCCGGGGCCAATGCAAAATTGACATTAATGGGGCGGCCAAAGTGCTGCGCTGCCAATTCTTGAAAACGGTCGGCAAATGTTTTTTTGATCCAATCCAATTTAAATCTATTGGGAGCGCCAATTGTTAGTGAGTATTCACAATCCTCTTGCGACAATAGGGTTAATGGTTGAATCCATGTTTTAAACTGTTGGGGCGACAGCTCGCGGGATAAAATGCCAATAGCATCATCCCAAAAACCCAGTGGGCTGATTGAATTCAAGGTGGGGGGATTGTGTAGGTTGCTCATATTTTTGGAGGATCCATTGCATTGTAGCGATAGCCCAAAGTTATCCACAAGCTAGAAAAACGTGTAAAAGCTGTGGATAACTTGTGAATAAAGAAAAAATCTCTATTTAAATTAACGATTTAGATAAAAACCACCTAAAAATAGAGAAAAACACCTACATATTCACCAAGATAGATTGACCTTTTGCTCTGCAACAAGGAAAATATTTGGTTTTCCCGGGATCTATCATGAAAAGAACATACCAACCCTCAGTAACACGTCGTAAACGTACCCACGGCTTTCGCATTCGCATGAAAACCAAAAGCGGACGCGCAGTATTAAATGCTCGCCGTGCAAAAGGCCGCAAACGTTTAGCTGTTTAATTAATCGTTGAACAGCGCAAGGATTTCTGAATTATTAAAAATACGCCCCAAGACAAGTTTGTATTGGGGTATGTATTTTGCGTCCACCAAGGACGGTCAAAAGCCTGATCTAGGAATTGCGGTAGCTAAGAAATTGGCCAAAAGAGCTGTAGACCGAAATCGCTTAAAGCGGATGATTCGCGAACTGGTTCGAGCAGCCCAATCCACAAACCTTAAAGAGGATGTTGTGGTGAAGCTTAAAAAACCAATTGGTCGCGAAACCCGTGGCAGACTCAGAAAAAAAGAAAAGACGCTCTTGCGCGCACAAGTATCAGGATTGATTTAAGGTGCGCCCACTAAATTATGTGGCGGTAAAGTTGGTAAGAATTTATCAACTTTCCCTTAGCCCTTATTTTGGTACTCAATGCAAGTTTGTGCCTAGCTGCTCACAATACGCTTGCGACTGCTTCAATCATTACGGATTCGTTAAGAGTTTTGGCTTAATGGTGTGGCGCATTTTGCGCTGTAACCCATGGTCACGAGGCGGTCACGACCCTGCAGTAAAACAAACATCTCATTAAATTAAGTGAATGCAAATGGACTTTAAAAAAACAATTCTTTGGGCAGTATTCTCGATGTCGGGTCTGATGCTCTACAACAATTGGCAGGTTCATGAAGGCAAACCATCTTTGTTTGGTGGTGCGCAAGTAAGCGCCCCAGCCACAGCCGATAAGGCTGTAGGAAACAATAAGGTTGATGTACCAACCCAGTTGTCTGGGTCACCGGTAGTTGCTGCAACCCCAGCTGTTAATAGTGGTGCCATTGAGGGCGCCGAAAAATTCACACTACAAAATGATGTGCTGGTTTTAGAGATCAGCGCAAGCGGCGCAAATGTCATTGACGCAAAATTGCTCAAGCAACTTACACCTGAGAAAAAGCCGGTTGAGTTGTTTCAATACACCCCCACCCACAAATACTTTGCGCGATCTGGCTTAATTTCATTGGGCAACAATGATTTGCCAAACCACACCTCGCCTTTCAAGCTAATTCAATCTGGTAAAGATGGTTCTGGTAGGCCATTTGCGATTTTTGCTAGCGAACGTAATGGCGTTAAGCTTGAAAAAACATTTGTTTTAAATCCGGGAAGTTATGTTGTTGATGTTGGTCACCGCGTTACACAGGCTTCACCCAATGCAAGCCCTTTGGTTCTCTACACAGAGATCGTGCGCGATGCTACGCAAGAACAAAAAATTGGCCCATTTGACGGCGCTTTTTCAGCAAGCACCTTTACGGGCCCTGCCGTCTATACTGCAAAAGAGAAATTTAACAAGCTCGAATTTACGGCCATTGATAAAAACAAAATTACGATTCCTACGCAAGTTGCGGCCGGCGATCCAGCTTGGATTGCTATGGTTCAACACTACTTCGCAAGCGCCTGGATTCCCGGCGACAAATCTGCTCGCGATATTTATGCAGGAAAAATAGATAACGGCCTGTACCACATCGGAATGCAGACACCCCTTGGTGTTGTTGCCCCTGGCGCTACTTTGGTAGAAAAAGCACGCCTCTTTGTTGGACCTCAAGAAGAGAGCGTTCTGGAAACTATTGCCCCAGGTTTTGAATTGTTGAAAGATTATGGTTACTTGACCATTTTGGCCAAACCCATTTTCTGGTTGCTAGAAAATATTCACTCATATGTGGGTAACTGGGGCTGGTCAATCATTCTATTGACGATCCTCATTAAGCTGGTTTTCTTCCCCTTGTCTGCTGCTAGTTATAAATCTATGGCTCGCATGAAGGAAGTCCGGCCACGCCTAGCTGCCATGAAAGAGCAATATAAGGGTGAGCCACAAAAACTCAATCAAGCAATGATGGAGATGTATCGCAAAGAGAAGATCAACCCATTGGGTGGGTGTTTGCCTGTTGTGATTCAGATTCCAGTATTCATTTCTTTGTACTGGGTGTTATTGTCATCGGTTGAGATGCGCGGCGCACCTTGGGTTTTGTGGATACATGACTTATCTGTTCCAGATCCGTATTACATCTTGCCGGTCGTTATGGCCGTATCTATGTTTGTACAAGCCAAACTTAATCCAACGCCGCCAGATCCAATTCAGGCTAAGGTGATGATGTACATGCCAATCGTTTTCTCGATCATGTTCTTCTTCTTTCCGGCTGGTCTGGTTTTGTACTGGGTTGTGAATAACTTGTTGTCGATCGCACAGCAGTGGCAGATCAACAATACGTTTGGAAAAAAGCCAGCCAAGTAATTAAGCACGGCATCCAAGCTCAATAGAAAACGCACAGCAATGATGACTGGAAAGTTGCCCATCATTGCTGTAGCTACTGCCCCAGGCAAAGCCGGGGTTGGCGTTATCCGCATTAGCGGACAAAATCTCAATGCTATTGCAGCGGCCCTGTTCCAAAAAAAGCTTGCGCCACGCCAAGCCAACTTACTTACTTTGCGCGATGCTGCCGGTCAAGCAATTGACCAGCTAATTGCCATTCATTTTGTTGCGCCTGCATCTTTTACGGGCGAGGATGTTTTAGAGCTTCAATGTCATGGAGGCCCTCATCTCCTCGAGTTGGTAATGAAGCGCTGCTTGGAGTTGGGCAAGGATGAAGGCCTGGTAATTGCTGAGCCGGGTGAATTTACTTTACGCGCCTATCTCAATAACAAAATTGATTTGGCCCAGGCAGAAGCAATTGCTGACCTCATGGATGCGCAAAGCGAAGCTGCGGTGCGTGGAGCTGCGCGCTCTTTGCAGGGCGAGTTTTCAAATGATATTAATGATCTTATTGAGGAAATTACCCAATTACGCATTCTGGTTGAGTCGACTCTAGATTTCCCCGAAGAAGAAATTGAGTTTCTAGAGAACGCACAGGCAAGACAACGCTTATCAGCTGTGAAAGCAAAACTACAAGCCTTGCGCGAAGGTGCTAAGCAAGGAAAAATTTTGCGCGACGGCGTACAGCTGGTTTTGGCTGGAGCTCCCAATGTTGGAAAAAGCTCGCTGCTAAATAGGCTCGCAGGTGAAGAGGTGGCCATTGTTACCCCCATTGCAGGAACTACTCGTGACCGCGTAAAAGAAAGCATTTCGATAGAGGGCGTGCCAATGCACATCATCGATACGGCCGGCCTGAGAGAAACGGCTGATGTGGTTGAAGCAAAAGGCATTGAACGGTCCTGGGAGGCTATTCGTTTGGCCGACTTGGTGATTTTCTTGTCAGACTCGCATTCAAACCAGGGGCAGGATGACCTAAAAGAGCAAATATTGGCAGCATTACCATCCAAGTGCTCTGTATTGGAGGTGTTTAACAAGGCAGATTTGCTTGATCAGGGCTCAAAAGCGGAGCTAAAAGACGCCCTGTTGATTTCAGCCAAAACTGGTGATGGAATTGAGGCCCTAAAGCAAAAAATCCTTGAAATCGCAGGTTGGGGCGGCTCTCAAGAGGGCGCAATTATCGCTCGCAGAAGGCATTTAGACTGCCTGGAGCGCGCCGCAGAACATATTGCAAAATCCGAAGAATTCGCAGCAAATGGCAACAATTCGCTGGAGTTATTTGCAGAAGAGCTCTCTTTGGCCCAGGGCCGCCTTGGAGAAATCACTGGAAAGCTGCTTCCGGACGACCTTTTAGGCAAAATTTTCAGCCAATTCTGCATCGGCAAGTAAAGGGTTTGTGCGGTGTAGGGCAGAAGGTATAAATTTGCCCAAAATGTTAAAATCATTGGATTATTAAAAAATTCAATCTTCATAAGGAAACGAAACATATGACTTCAACTACCAGCGGCCAGATCAATGTAAATGCGCCGGCTTACGTTAAAAACAAGCGTTTAATCGAGTGGGTAGGTGAAGTTGCCGCCCTTACCAAGCCCGATGCAATTCGTTGGTGTGATGGCTCCCAAGCTGAGTACGATGAGCTTTGCGAGCTGTTGGTTTCAGCAGGTGTTTTCAAGCGCCTCAATCCAGCCAAGCGCAAAAACTCATTTTTAGCGCTTTCTGATCCTGGGGATGTGGCGCGCGTCGAAGACCGTACATTTATCTGCTCCGCCAAAAAAGAAGATGCAGGCCCGACTAATAACTGGGTTGAGCCAAGCGAAATGCGCGCAATATTGCAGCCTTTGTTTGATGGTTGCATGCGCGGCAGAACAATGTATGTAGCGCCATTCTCCATGGGCCCAATTGGCTCACCAATTGCACACATCGGCGTTGAGTTATCCGATAGCCCATACGTTGTAATCAATATGAAGCTCATGACCCGCATGGGCAAGGCAGTTATTGATCAGTTGGGTGCCGATGGCGAATTCGTTCCTTGTATCCACACTGTTGGCAAGCCTTTGGCTGCTGGCGAAAAAGACGTTGCATGGCCAAACAATAAGAACAAGTACATCGTTCATTACCCAGAGACTCGTGAGATCTGGTCTTTTGGTTCGGGCTACGGCGGCAATGCTTTGTTAGGTAAAAAATGCTTTGCATTGCGCATTGCCTCTAACATGGGCCGCGATCAAGGCTGGTTAGCAGAACATATGTTGATCCTTGGCGTGACTTCACCTGAAGGCAAGAAATACCACATCGCGGCTGCGTTCCCGTCTGCTTGTGGCAAAACTAATTTCTCCATGATGATTCCGCCAAAAGGTTTTGATGGCTGGAAGGTAACCACTATTGGTGACGACATTGCATGGATCAAGCCACGTAAAGATGCCGTGACTGGTAAGACCCGTTTATTTGCGATTAATCCAGAGTCTGGTTACTTTGGCGTTGCTCCAGGTACAAATCGTCAAACCAACCAAAACTGTATCGACTCTTTGAATCAAGACGTTATCTTTACTAACGTTGGCTTGACGGATGATGGTGATGTTTGGTGGGAAGGTTTGACAGACACGCCTCCTGCACACTTGATTGATTGGCAAGGCAAAGACTGGACTCCAGCTGATGGTGCTGCTGGACGCAAAGCCGCACATCCAAACTCACGCTTTACGGTGGCAGCAACCAATAACCCAGCAGTTGATCCTAAATGGGATGATCCAGAGGGCGTTCCAATTGATGCATTCTTGTTTGGCGGTCGTCGTTCAAACACGGTGCCTTTGGTTAGCGAAGCGCGTGACTGGGTTGAGGGTGTTTACATGGCTGCAACATTGGGCTCAGAAACTACCGCAGCAATTACTGGCCAGATCGGCGTTGTACGTCGTGACCCATTTGCGATGATCGCATTTGCTGGTTACAACATGAGCGACTATTTCCAGCACTGGCTCAATATTGGCAAGAAGCTTGAGGCTGAAGGCGCAGTATTGCCAAAAATCTATTGTGTGAATTGGTTCCGCAAAGACGAGAACGGCAAATTTGTGTGGCCTGGCTTCGGTGAAAACATGCGCGTTCTCTCATGGATTTTGAATCGTGCAGAAGGCAAGGCAAATGGCAAAGAAACTCCGTTTGGTATTACTCCAGAGTACGCCGATATGCATTGGGGTGGTCTTGACTACTCAGCAGAGAGCTTCACTAAAGCCATCAATGTTGGAATTGATGACTGGAAGAATGAGTTGAAGTTACACACCGAGTTGTTTGATCATTTGGGCGATCGTTTACCAAAAGAGTTGAAAGAGACTCGTTCCAAAATTGAACAACGTTTAAATGCTTAATTGCATCAGCGCATAGTCTTAGCAATACAAAACGTTTTATTTAAATTAGTTTAATGACCAAACCCCAACACCATGAAATAGTGGTGATTGGGGCAGGCATTTGTGGCGCCACAAATGCCAATGAATTACTTCATCGCGGTAAATCAGTCTGCATTGTTGACGCAGCATCCTCTCCCGCCACAGCCTGTTCTAGTCACGCATATGCAATTGCCCACCCACATATTGGTAAGGATTCGCCACGTTTATTGCGTTTAACGCGCATTGCATTTTTGTTGGCTGAAGCTAGATGGGGCAAGGCTTGGCGCCAGCATGGAATATTTCAGCCAAGCAAAAAAGACAAAGCCTTTGATCACGCCCAGCTTGCTGCCCACCTTCAATCTCTTGGGTTGGATGAAGAAATGGCGATTGCTTTAGATGCGCAAAACGCCAAAGAAAAATGCGGCATTGCGCAGAGCGGAACTTGGTTGCCTCGAGGTGCGAGTTTAAATTTATTTGAGGCGAGCAATGATCTCTTGCGCCCTCAAGATGGACTGAGCTGCTTGTTCAATACACGCATTGCTCGATTAGAAGAGAGTGCTGTGGCAAGTGGAAATTATTTAATTCAGAAAATGAATATATTCTGTCTGCAGATAAGTTGGTGGTTGCCGCAGCAATTGAAAGTAAGGCCTTGATGAGCAGCATTGGCGTTCGCCTGCCGCTGAAGCCAGTGCGGGGCCAGTTAAGTATTTTCTCGATTCAAAAAAATAGCTCATGGATAGAAAAATTGCCAAGAGTAGGCATCTCTGGCGATGGCTACTGTTTTCCGGCGGAGCGGCTTGAGGGTGGCGATTATCAGTGGATTGTTGGCTCTAGTTTTGATGAGGGCGAAGACGACTTATCCCCTAGGGATAGCAGCGATGCATTTAATCGCGAACAAGCCAACGGCCTAGTTAATTATGGGGGCGGCGTGCTTGATGAGCTCCATAAAAAAGGTGAGTTTGTAGGCGTCCGATGTGTTGCTGGCGATCGCCTGCCAATCATTGGCGCCCAGGGATTTTCTTGGCTACTGCCCTGGGATCGCGAGGCGTTTTGTGGTCTGCGCTTGCGGCAAAGTTAATTACAGCTCAACTGCTAGAGGATGATTTTGTTTTGCTGGCGCGCTTAGGTTTTGCTGCTGACTTGGTTGCGGCGCTTGCCCCAGCACGTTTCTTCGCTGCTGGTTTAGCTGCGCCCGCAGCCTTGGGTGCTTTGGCCTCAAATTCAAAGCCAATCTTTCCATCGGCACCCAACGCTAAGTAAGCCTTAAAGCCATGTCCAGTGCGGTTCGACTTAAAGTTGGTTAAAAGATCAGTCTTACCTTCTTTTAACAACTTTTGAACCTGTTCTTGCGAAATCGCTTGCCGTAAAACGACTTTGCCAGTTTTAAAGTCGCACGATTTGCTCGGGCCCGTGTTGCTTTCGCAAACATAGCGCATGCCATCTTCATAGACTGCACCGGAACATTTAGGACATGCGCCTAAAGCCAGTCGTCCCGTGAAATCAATGGCCTCGGATTCATCATCCTGTGTGTTGCCAAAGTCGAACTCTAATTTGAAGCCTGCATTTGGATAGTCAGCATCATCTTCCGGTATTTCGCTTAACTTAATGATTGCTGCAAATGGGCGCCCCATTTTGCTGCGGAACCCTTGCAGTGGTCCGATGGATTTTTCGCGCAACAACTCTTCAACCTCTGGGTATTCAAAGGCGCGCCCACCAGGTGTTTTGCTAATCGTAAATCCACACTTCTCGCAAGCAAAGCGACGATAGTTTTCCTTTACCGGACCCTTACAGTGTGGGCATGGCGTGGTCATCGTTGCGTAATCACCGGGAATGGTGTCGCTGTCATATTCCTTGGCGCGCTTCACAATGCGTTGCGTCATCTGTGCAATTTCTTGCATGAAGGTGTCGCGATTCATCTTGCCTTGTTCAATGAGCGAGAGTTTGTTTTCCCAGCTGCCAGTTAAGTCAGGACGGGTTAACTCTTCCACATCTAAGCCGCGCAACAAAGTCATTAATTGAAATGCTTTTGCTGTTGGGATAAGTTCACGCGCTTCACGCACAATATATTTTTCAGCTAGCAGACCTTCAATAATGGCCGCGCGCGTTGCAGGAGTTCCCAGGCCTTTTTCTGCCATCGCCTCGCGCATTTCGTCATCATCAACCCACTTGCCGGCACTTTCCATGGCTGACAGCAAGGTCGCCTCGGTATAGCGTGCAGGAGGCTTAGTTTTTAAGGGTACGGCCACTACAGCTTCGTTCTGAACGCTTTCACCCTCTTGTACTGGCACGAGCTCATCATCGGCCTGGTTAGACTTGCCATAGACTGTGAGCCAGCCTGGATTTACCAGCACCCGTCCCTCGGTCTTGAAATGGTGTCCAGATGCCTCTGTAATTCGGGTTGTAACTCGGAATTCAGCCGCAGGATAAAAGACCGCTAAGAAACGGCGCACCACCAAGTCGTAAAGTTTTGCTTCTGGCTCACTTAAGCTCTTGGGTGTCTCAAGGGTTGGAATGATCGCAAAGTGATCTGAAATTTTGGAATTATCAAAAATACGCTTATTTGGTTTTACCCAGCCATAGCCCGCTTTTGCTTTCGGATCTTTTGGATCGCCTTGCAAAATTTGCTTAGCAAATGCGCGGTAGTCTTGCGAATGCTCCGCAAGATTCTCCATAGTTTGTTTCACTGTATCGAGATAATCTTCGGGAAGCGCTTTGGCATCAGTACGTGGATAGGTCAAGACTTTATGGCGCTCATAGAGGGCCTGTGCGAGACCTAAAGTATTTTTTGCAGAGAAACCAAAACGTGCGTTTGCCTCGCGTTGCAAGCTGGTTAAGTCAAATAGCTGTGGCGCTAATTGCGTCGCTGGCTTGGCTTCTTCAGTTACGGTTGCTTTTTTTCCACGGCATGCAGCAACGATGCTTTGTGCAGCAGCCTCGCTCCAGAGACGATTCTCACGGGCATCAGGTTCGGCGGCATCTTTCTTAAACTTCGGGTCAAACCAGCGGCCTTCATAGATGCCGGCTGCAGCAATAAATTCAGCTTTAACTTCCCAGTAATCTTTAGAAACAAATTTACGAATTAATTCTTCTCGCTCGACAACAATTGAAAGTGTTGGTGTTTGTACGCGGCCAACTGTTGTTAGAAAAAATCCACCGCTCTTGCTATTAAAAGCAGTCATGGCGCGGGTGCCATTAATGCCAACCAACCAGTCTGCTTCGGAGCGACAACGCGCTGCATCTGCTAGCGGCTGCATGTCTTCATCAGAGCGCAGATTAGTAAAGCCTTCTCTAATGGTGGCCGGTGTCATGGATTGCAACCAAAGACGTTTAATGGACTGCGATGCTTTGGTGTGCTGAGCAATTAAACGGAAAATCAGCTCACCTTCTCGTCCCGCGTCACATGCATTAATTAAAGCAGTAACGTCTTTACGCTTAATGAGTTTTTGTAAAACCTTAAGACGAGACTCGGTCTTGGCGATAGGGCGCAAATCAAAATAAGGCGGCACAACAGGTAGATTGGCAAAAGACCATTTACCGCGCTTAACGTCATATTCTTCTGGGGCGGCGATTTCTAAAAGGTGACCAACGGCTGACGAAATTAGGAAGTCGCCGCTCTCGAAATAGTCCTCGTATTTGGTAAAGCCACCCAAGGCTTTGGCGATATCGTTTGCAACCGAGGGCTTCTCGGCAATGATGAGCGCCTTAGGGTGGTCCACGGATGAGGTCTTTGAGCTGCTTTTGGTAGATGCTTTAGCCACGCGTTTGCCTAAATTTGAGCCTGAAATGATGTTTTTAATAGGGAAGGAAAAAGGATGAACAATTTAAACCAAATCAGGAATTGGTCTATTGCTTACCCCTTTTTTATTATTAACCGATAAATTAAGAAAAGTCCAAAAAGCCACATTTCAGCCGGTTTAGGCGACCCCAGAAACCCCCTAATTTTTCTACAAAACCCCATTTAAGATCCTTTAAACACGGTTTTTGCCTATAAATGGAGGTCTTCTAGAATGTCCGCCAGCCCGCGGACCAGTTTTGCCCCCTGCTGAATAAGTAGGTGGCAACCCCCTGAGTTGGCGCTCTGAATAGACCCGGGCACTGCAAATACCTCTCTTCCAAGGTCTGCGGCTAGGCGCGCAGTAATAAGAGAAGAGAGCCTGATTTTTCGGCGGCCTCAACCACCACGACACCCAGGGCTAGGGCTGCAATGATTCTGTTGCGCCTTGGAAAGTGAAGGCGCTGGGCCCCAGTTCCCGGAGGAAATTCAGACAACAAAAGCCCCTGCTGGCTAATTGTTTTTGCTAGCCCAACATGTTCCCTGGGATAAATAACATCAACGCCCGTCCCAAATACGGCGCCCGTGAAGTGATTCACCCCCAATTCAATACAAGCTCTATGGGCTGCGCCATCAACCCCTTTTGCCATCCCAGAGAGGATAAGCAGGCCTGCCCGAGCTAGCGCCTTAGCCAGCACACTCGAGTTTTGTAGGCCTTCGGCGCTGGCGTTTCGAGAGCCGACGATGGCGATCATGGGCTGGCGCAGCAAGTGGACATCCCCTTTTATATATAGATTGCTGGGCGGGTCATGTAAATCATTTAAACGCGCCGGGTAATATTTGGTCCCGCGTGCAATTTTGACGATCGGGTCGGATGGTTTTATTGTCTGCATCAAACAATTTTGATCTTTAGGGAAATTGCAGCAATCAGGACAGATGGATTGCTCTGTTAGATAATTCTTATATGGCTTTATTACCCGTCCTTTGTTATCCAGACCCGCGCTTGCACAAGGTTGCCAAACCTGTGGCACAAGTGGATGAGCGCATTCAGAAAATAGTCGCCGATATGGCAGAGACTATGTATGAGGCACCGGGCGTTGGCCTCGCTGCAACTCAGGTAGATATACATGAGTGCATCGTAGTCATTGATGTGTCTGATGATCAAAACGAGCTCATGGTTTTTATCAACCCAGAAATTATTTGGGCAAGCCCCGAAAAGAAATCTTGGCGTGAAGGATGTCTTTCAGCGCCCGATTACTACGATGAGGTTGAGCGACCTTCCGAGATACGAGTAAAAGCTTTAGACATTAAAGGCAAGGAATTTGAGTTAGATGCAGATGGTCTTCTGGCGGTTTGCTTGCAGCATGAGCTAGACCATTTGCAGGGCAAAGTGTTTGTTGAGTATTTATCAATTCTCAAGCGCAGTCGTATTTCACAAAAAATGAAGAAGCGCGCAAAAGAATTAGAGAGTCAGCGCTAAGCGCCCCAATGAAAATTGTATTTGCTGGTACCCCAGAATTTGCTGCACAAGCAATGCGTGCAATTCATCGCGCGGGCCACGAAATTGTTTTGGCGCTTACGCAGCCTGATCGGCGTGCGGGCAGGGGAAGGCACCTACAAGCAAGCCCCGTGAAAGAGTTTGCAATAGAAAATCATATCCCTGTATTGCAGCCAGAAACACTTAAAGTCAATCATGCAGATCCTGTAAAGAAGGCGCAAGCCTTAGAAACCTATCGGCTGCTTTCTGAAATTGAATTTGATGCAATGGTTGTGGTGGCTTATGGCTTAATTCTTCCTCAAGAGGTTCTAGATATAGCGCAAAAGCCAGGTAGACATGGCAGCTTTAATATTCATGCTTCGTTATTGCCGCGTTGGCGCGGTGCAGCCCCAATTCAAAGAGCGATTGAGGCAGGAGATGCCAAAACCGGCGTTTGCATCATGCAAATGGACGCAGGGCTCGATACTGGCGACACTGTTTTAGTCGCAGATCTTGAAATAGCCTCCGGAGAAACGAGTGAGAGCTTACACGATCGACTGTCAGATTTAGGCGCTAAATTAATTGTGGATGTTTTGCGAGAGTTGCAAGAAGGCAAAAGCTTAAACAGAACGCCGCAGCCGACAGTCGGCATTACCTACGCAGAAAAGATATTAAAAACAGAGGCAGAAATCGATTGGCGTTTAAGTGCAAGCCAAATAGATTTTCGAATTCGTGCGTTTAATCCTTTTCCTGGTGCAACAAGCGCTCTCGAAGGTCAGTCAATCAAGTTTTGGGATTCTCGTCTTCCAAAAGCAGGCCTTTATAGCGAAACCACAAACGTAGGCGAAGTATTGGGCTTTAGCGAGGACGGTGTATACGTCCAATCTGGTAATGGCGTCATTGAGGTTTTGGAAATGCAAAAGCCAGGCGGAAAAAGAATGAGTGCCAAGACATGTATACAGTCTATGACCCCCACTGAAAAATTGTTGTGCTTTCATGCAAAGGAGTAGAAATGTTTAATTTTGCAAAGACTGCTGTTTTGATGGCCGCAATTACCGCTTTATTTATTGTGGTCGGCGGGATGCTTGGTGGCGAACAGGGCATGTTGATGGCATTGCTAATGGCTGTTGGCATGAACTTCTTCAGCTACTGGTTCTCAGACACGATGGTCTTGAAAATGACCAATGCTCAACAGGTCGACGAGAGGTCTGCGCCTCAGTTCTATGGGCTTGTTAAGGAGCTTTCCGAAAAGGCCGACCTTCCAATGCCCAAAGTATTTTTAATTGATGAGGATGCACCCAATGCTTTTGCAACAGGACGCAACCCAGACAATGCATCGGTCGCTGCCACGACTGGGATTTTGAAAATACTCTCTAATCGCGAATTACGCGGTGTGATGGCCCACGAGTTGGCGCACGTGCGGCATCGCGATATCTTAATTTCAACTGTCGCCGCCACAATGGCTGGCGCTATCTCTGCAATAGCAAACTTCGCGATGTTTTTTGGTGGGCGTGACTCTGAGGGTAGACCAAACAACCCAATAGCCAGTTTGATGGTGGCAATTCTGGCGCCGATTGCTGCTAGCTTGATTCAGATGAGTATTTCACGCGCAAGAGAATATGAAGCGGATCGCGGAGGAGCAGAAATTAGTTCAGATCCCGAGGCGTTAGCGCATGCACTAGAGAAAATTCATAACTATGCTCAGGGCATCCCATTTCAGGCGGTTGAGCAACATCCTGAAACTGCCCAAATGATGATTTTGAATCCCTTAAGTGCGGGCGGCCTTGCCCAGTTGTTTTCAACCCATCCGCCGACTGAGGAGCGAGTGGCTCGCCTGATGAGTATGGCAAAAAACGGGGCATATCCCGGAGCGAATTAATTTGATCGATCAAAAAACACCACGTAGTCTCCCGCTTTCTGAAGCAATCACAATTGCAGCGCAAGCCATTACCGAGGTCATGAGTGGTCGATCACTCACGGAGGTGCTAGAAGAATTAGAGGCGCACGAGCGTCCTATTGTCCAAAGCCTTAGCTTTGATGCTTTGCGTAAATGGAATCGTTCTCACGAGCTCATCAAACAATTTATTCCCAAGACTCCGCCACCGGAGGTAGACCATCTTTTGAGCGTTGCAATTGCCTTGTTTTTGCAGAGCGCAGCCGATGGCAAAGGTTACGCATCTCACACGATTGTTGACCAGGCCGTGAAGGCTTGCGGTGAATATGACAAGACGATGTATGCCAAAGGTTTTGTGAATGCGGTATTGCGCAAGGTGAGCCTTTTGGTGCAGCCGCCCGAAGGCGAAACTCGTTACCCTCCCGACCCCATCGCGATGTTTGTGCCAGCTTGGTGGCGAGCAAGCTTAAAGCGTAATTACTCCAAAGTTTGGCAGACGATTTTATTTCAGCAAGCAAAGAGAGCGCCTTTGATTTTGCGAGTAAATCAAAAACAATATTCTCGCGAACAATATCAGGCGCTATTACATGATGCAGGAATCTTCTCAAGTGTGATTGAAGAAGTTGCTGGTATTAAATTGCCTGCAGCGCTCCTGTTGGCAGACCCCGTACCCGTTTCTGAATTGCCAGGGTTTTATGGTGGCGCAGTCTCTGTACAGGATGCCGGCGCTCAGTTAGCGGCAGTTTTGCTTGATCCCCAGCCTAATGAATTGGTGTTGGATGCTTGCGCTGCCCCTGGTGGAAAAACTGCACACATGCTCGAGTTATCCGATTGCAAGATGGTTGCTCTGGAGTTGGATGGTGCCCGTTTGGGGAAGATCAGCGGTAACTTGGATCGCCTGCGCTTGCAGTCTGAGAATGTAAAAGTATTGAGGGGTGATGCCTCTAAAGCCGCGTGGTGGGACGGAGTTTTGTTCGACAAGATTTTGCTGGATGCCCCCTGTTCTGCTGCCGGCATTGTTTCAAGGCATCCAGACATCCCATTTTTAAGGCGTGAATCCGATATTAAAGCTTTGCAACAGAAGCAGCGAGCCATCTTGGCCCAGGCGTGGGCGATGCTAAAGCCTGGGGGCACAATGCTCTACGTGACTTGCTCTATATTCCCCGAGGAGGGTGAGGAGCAAGCAATTTGGTTTGCTGCTGAGCACGGCAATGCGGTACGATTAGACGCTCCAGGGCAGCTGTTGCCCTCTGAGATAAACGATGGTTTTTACTATGCCTTGTTTAAGAAAAATGGGCCATGAGCCAAAGAATTAAACAATTCATCTTTTTATGCTTGATGGCGATGTCTGTTTTTTCAACAGCCGTCAATGCAGAAGGAATCAAGATTAAATCCTTTGAGCTGGAGAGGGTGGATAACGACTGGCTATTAAATGCTAGTTTTCAAATTGAGCTTTCCCCTGGTCTTGAAGATGCTGTGCAAAAAGGAGTGGTACTTTATTTTCAGACCGAGTTTGATTTGTCTCGCTCTCGCTGGTACTGGTTTGATGAAAAGCCAGCGATTGCCCAAAGGCAAACGCGCTTGTCATATCAACCATTAACTCAGCAATATCGCATCGCATCAGATGGCCTGACATTTTCAGCAAGAACGATTGCTGAGGCCTTGCAGGGCGCAGGAAGTATTGGCGGTTGGCGCGTTGCAGATAATGCGCAACTTGACCCCAGCAAGCTCTATACAGGTAGCCTGAGAATGACTTTGGACTTGAGCAAGCTACCCAAGCCGTTTCAGGTGAATGCGCTTAATAACCGCGATTGGAGCGTTTCCAGTGACTGGCTGCGCTTCCCGCTTTCACCTACTGGCCCGAGCTTAATTAAGCGATGAGTTCAATTGCCTCCCTTCTGAACTCAGGGTTTTTTACTTCTAAAGCCTGGAGAAAAAAAGCCATTCCGATTGCGATTGGTTTAATTGGCGCATTTGCTTTATTGCTTTTGGTTTTGCTTTCTATTGCATCATCCAATACAGAGTTTTTTGATAACTACTTTATTTGGTTATATGCCGCCAATGTAGTTATTGGTATTTGCCTTACTTTGGTAATTTTGATTTTGGTTGGGGTAATTGCAGTACGTTGGCATCGAGGGCATTTTGGTACGCGCCTTATCGCCAAGCTAGCCATGATTTTTGCTTTGGTTGGAATTGTTCCTGGCTTAATTTTGTACGGCGTTTCTCTTCAGTTCGTTTCCCGAAGTATTGAAACTTGGTTTGATGTGAAGGTCGAATCAGCACTAAATTCTGGCCTAGAGTTAGCGCGCGTTACTTTAAGAGTTGCCCAAGAAGAGATTTTGGCCGAAGGAGGTTTCATTGCCGAGCAGGTTGTTCAAGCTCCTGTGGGCGCAACCTCTGATCAAGTTGGCGCTACGGTGATGAAAATCCGCAACCAATTCGGCATTCAGGAAGTAAGCCTTTTCAATATGCAGCGCAATTTAATCTTAACCAGCGAGTTAAGGCCTAAAAAATATTTTCCAGCACCTAGTGCCGAAGTTGTTGCAGAAGCATTTAAAAAGAAGGGCATTACCTTTTTAGATCAAATTGAAGTAGAGGGTGGGCAGCGCGGCTATCGAGTAAGGGCAATTATTCCGATAGTTCGAAAAAAGTTGGCGCATAGCAAGCTGGATGCGGGTAAGGAATCAGAGGATAAATATTTTTTACAGTTAGTGCGATATATACCAACTCCATTTGCCAAGAATATTTTTGCAGTCGAGTCTGCTTATAGTGAATATCAAGAAAAAGCTCTTGGGCGCACTGGTCTTCGCAAAATGTTTGTCGGCACTTTAACGCTGACCTTGTTCTTCGCTGTATTTGTAGCGATTACGCTCGCACTGATGTTGGGGCGCCAACTGGCGCGACCACTTTTGATGCTATTAAGAGGTACGCAAGCTGTTGCACAAGGAGACCTGTCGCCAAAGCCAGAGCTAGACACTGGGGACGAGCTAGGCATGCTCACGCGTCAATTTAACGTGATGACGCGGCAATTGGCGGACACACGCACTTCCTTGCAAGAATCTAAGGCGTTTTTGGAAAGGGTTCTTGGAAGCTTAACTGCGGGTGTTTGTATCTTCGATAAAAATTACAACGTGGTGTCTAGCAATGCTGGCGCGGACCGTATTTTTGGCCAAGGCCTAACTTATCTAGATGGAAAGCCGTTGAGTAACAGCCCTGCATTATTGGAGTTTGAGGAGGCTGTGAAAGAGGGCTTTGCCACAATGAAATTGGCCGTGACTGGTGAGGGTGCATCTACACAGGGGGCACCACAAAATGCTCCTGTGTGGCAAAAACAAATTCAACTGCACAGCACCAATGAATTTGAAAATGAACTGGGCATCACCTTATTTGTGCGCGGAACAGAGCTTACTGGTGATTTGCGTATGGTGGTGTTTGATGACATCACCGATGTGGTTAGTGCTCAAAGGTCAATTGCGTGGAGTGAAGTTGCTAGACGCTTGGCGCATGAAATTAAAAATCCATTGACGCCGATTCAGCTCTCGGCTGAGAGATTGCAACATAAGCTTGCCGGTAAGCTAAGTCCAGAGCGGGAAGAGATGATTAATCGCAGCACTGAAACCATTATTGGCCAAGTGCAGGCGATGAAAGAAATGGTCAATGACTTCAGGGATTTTGCAAAGACCCCATCACCACAGCTCAAGCCAATCTCTATCAATACCCTAACATCTGAAATACTGGGTTTATATGAGGGCAGCCCATTGCGCACTCAACTTGATCCACATTGCCCAGACATCATGGGTGACCCGACCCAGTTAAGACAAGTTATTCATAATTTGTTGCAAAATGCACAAGATGCCGCGCTTGAGGGCCCTCGTCCAAACGAGCCAGTAGAGGTTAAAACGGAGTTAGTTCCTTATGGTGAGCACAATGCCGCAGCACAAAGTGCAGTTCGCTTAACAATAAGTGATGGTGGAGTTGGATTTCCAGCTAAGATATTGGCAAGAGCATTCGAGCCGTATGTCACTACAAAGAGTAAAGGTACGGGATTGGGTTTGGCGGTAGTCAAAAAAATTGTTGATGACCACTCGGCTAAAATTGAAATAAGAAACCGTATGCACGGAGAAGATGTAGTTGGTGCGCAAGTATCAATATTGTTTATGAATCTAGCAAAAGAGGCCGCCTAAGTATGGCTAGTATTTTGGTTGTTGATGATGAGATGGGAATTCGTGAGCTTCTCAATGAGATCCTCACAGATGAAGGCCATACTGTTTACGCAGCAGAAAGCGCCGTTCAAGCTCGCACCATTCGTGAACAAATGCGTCCTGATCTTGTACTGCTTGATATTTGGATGCCAGATACTGATGGCATTACTTTATTAAAAGAGTGGTCTAAGACTGGTCAGCTCACTATGCCTGTAGTGATGATGTCTGGTCACGCAACCATTGATACTGCGGTTGAGGCAACTCGTATTGGCGCACTAAACTTTTTAGAAAAGCCAATTGCTCTGCAAAAGCTTTTGAAAACAGTGAGCAAAGCGCTAGAGAGCTCCCCAAAATATATTGAGCCTGAAGAAGAAAAGGCGGTCTCACCAAGCGCAAGTGCAACTGCTGCTCCTAAGCCAGCTAGCTCAGAGGTAGCATCTACTGCACCAGAGGGTGATGAGTACATCAGCGGTATCGCAAAAACCTATTTTGATCTCCCCTTAAGAGAGGCCAGAGATCTATTTGAGAAGGCTTACTTTGAGCACCAAATGCAAATCATGGGCGGCAGCATGACCAAGATTTCTGAGTACACCGGCCTGGAGCGAACACACCTATATCGCAAGCTCAAAGCCTTGGGAATTGATACCTCTCGCAACAAGAGTGAAAGCTAGCCCCCAATCCAGGCCCAGCCCTGCCAAGAAAATGGACATATCAAGGGCATCCAAAGGAAATTTCAGGGCTCCTTAAGCCAATTCGTTATAATTCCAAGTCTTGGCCTGGTAGCTCAGTCGGTAGAGCAGAGGATTGAAAATCCTTGTGTCGGTGGTTCGATTCCGCCCCGGGCCACCAAGAAACACCAAAACCACCTTCGGGTGGTTTTTTCATTTATGTAGATAGAGATATTGTCTTAAATGAAAGCCTAATCCCCAGTAATTTGGTGATGCATTGATTTCGCCGGCTTGTCATAAGCGCATACTGACAAGATATAGAGGAGTCATTGGGTATGAAAGTTTTATTGTTTATTTTGTCGTTGGGTATTTTTGGGTTGGCACATGCAACAACCCCCCAGGAATTATTAAAAACCTACGAAGCTCAATCAGGCAAAGCATCGACCAGCAAGGGTGAGCAATTCTTTAACGCTAAGCATGGAAAAGAGTGGAGTTGTGCCTCTTGTCATGAAAATCCACCCAATCACGACACAAAGCATATTGTTACTGGAAAAGTAATTAAGCCTTTAGCGCCATCGGCCAATCCAGCTCGTTTTACTGACGAGGCAAAGGTAGATAAGTGGTTCAAGCGAAACTGTAATGATGTGCTTGGCCGTGAATGTACTGCGCAAGAAAAAGCAGATGTTCTTGCTTGGCTTATCAGTGTTAAGTGAGGCGTCTATGAAAAAACTATTTACATTCTTGCTTGTTACTTTGGTTACGAGCTCAGCATTTGCCGCAAAGATGCCCATGCCATCAGACATGCCAAAATCTTATGATGCTGAGTGCGCTAGCTGCCACATGGCTTACCCGCCAGGTTTGTTAAGCGAGCAGAGTTGGCAAAATGTGATGGGGAGTCTTAGCAAGCACTTTGGCACAGACGCGAGCATTGATGAAAAAGACAAAAACGAAATTACGAATTGGCTTAAGAAAAATGCCGCAACCAGGCAAAAATATTCTGAGCTAGCCCCGGGTAATCGCATTACAAAAACCTCCTGGTTTATTCGTAAGCATGATGAAATCAAGGCCGATGTTTGGAAAAGGCAGGGTGTAAAAAGCCCTGCTAACTGTGGCGCATGTCATACCGGTGCGGCAGAAGGAGTCTTTAGCGAAAAGAACGTTTCGATACCAGGCAAATGAACAATAAACAAACTATCTTGGTATGGGATGTGCCAATCCGTGTTTTTCATTGGCTCTTGGTGATCTGCTTTGCTGGGGCTTGGCTTACGTCAGAGAGTGAGCGACTCCAAATGATTCACTACGCATTTGGTTATTCCGCTGTCGCCTTAGTTCTATTTAGGTTGGTGTGGGGTTTTATTGGAACGAAGTACGCTCGCTTTCATCAGTTCATTAAAGGCCCTAAAGAAATGATCGCGCATGCCAAGGGGCTGTTGGGTGGTCATCAACATATAATGCCTGGGCATAATCCAGTTGGCGGCATTGTGATGCTTGGTCTAATGCTGGTGATTTTATTAATCGGACTCACAGGTTACTGGACTGTTAAGGAGTTTCTTGGCGACTTCATGAGCGGAGCGCACGAAGCAATTGCCAGCCTTGCTTTGGGTTTGGTAATCATTCATATTGCTGCGGCAGTCATCATGAGCCTACTTCAAAAAGAAAATTTAGTTCTGGCAATGATGAATGGCAAAAAAATGGGTTACCTGAACAAGCAATTCGATTTCCTCAGTATTTGATTGGGCTCTTGTTGGTGCTGGGGTGGGGATACTGCTTTTATTTGGTCTTCAGTGGCGCTATACCCAGCCTTACGCAGTAGTTAGAGCCATATATTATTAGCCATGGCCGCTTTCGCCCCGGCTACCAAGAAACACCAGAACCACCTTCGGGTGGTTTTTCTATTTAGGGCGCATCAAAGTTAAGTGAAAGTTCTTGGGCCCGTATAAGATGATGAGAATTGAGGAGAGGCACTATGCCATTAGTCAGAATTGATTTAAGCAACAAGCACCCCCAAAGCTTTGCTCGGCAAGTTGGAGACATTGTCTATAACGTCATGCGTGAGCAAATCAATGTTCCTGAAGACGATAAGTTTCAAATAATTACTAGGCACGATTCAATGGAGCTCAATATTCCCAAAAGCTATCTGGGAATTGAATATTCCGAGGGAATCATTTTTATTCAGGCGACAATCAGCTTTGGCCGAACTGTTGAGGTGAAAAAGAGCTTATACAAAGCCATCTGCGGGGCTTTAGTTCAAGCGCTTGGGGTTAGGCCTCAAGACGTCTTCATAAACTTGCTTGAAGTGAATA
This sequence comes from Polynucleobacter necessarius, assembly GCF_900096755.1. Classification (NCBI taxonomy): domain Bacteria; kingdom Pseudomonadati; phylum Pseudomonadota; class Betaproteobacteria; order Burkholderiales; family Burkholderiaceae; genus Polynucleobacter; species Polynucleobacter necessarius. The sequence continues at coordinate 624,534 of NZ_LT615227.1, read as the reverse complement.
AAGAAAACTGGTCATTTGGCAATGGCGAGATGCAATACGCAGATAAGGATTAAATATCCCCGGCTGGCGTGTTGATGTAAGGGACGCAGTTTTAATAGCAATCAAATTCATAATAAAAATCGGAGACAAGATGTATAAACTCGTTGCCTTTGACGCCTACGGCACATTGTTTGATGTTTACTCTATGGGGCAATTAGCAGAAGAATTATTTCCAGGGCATGGTCAGGCCTTTGCTTTGATGTGGCGCGATCGCCAAATCGAATACACCCGATTAGTGACGATGAGTGATCCTAGTGCTAATGGCAGCAAATACTACCTCCCGTTTTGGGAGCTAACTATTCGCTCGTTGCGGTATGTGTGCAAGCGCATGAGCTTGAATCTCACGCCTGAATATGAAAAACGCCTGATGGATCAATATGCCAAGCTCACTGGCTTTGAAGATAGTCTGACCGTACTTAAGGCCATCAAAGAAAAAGGTTTGTCTACTGCGATCTTGTCTAACGGCAGTAGAGAAATGTTAGCCACTGTTGTCGAGAGCAATGGCTTAAAGCCCTATCTAGATAAGGTTGTAATAATTGAAGATGTGCAGCTATTTAAAACGGCTCCTCAGGCCTATGAGTTATTGCTAAAAGCATTCCCTGTGACAAAAGAAGAAATTTTGTTTGTGTCTAGTAATGCCTGGGATGCCTTAGCTGCCAAGTGGTATGGTTTTGATGTGTTTTGGGTTAATCGTTTAGGCCACCCCTTTGAAGAGATTGGAGAGAGGCCCAATTACGAAGGTAGCCCACTTAGTAAAGTATTAGAAGTGATCTAAGGAAAAATTCATGCTACTCATTACCTCAATCATCGCCTCTGTTTTAGCCATCATTTTTATCAAACCCTCTTTTACTGTTATTGGCCTTCGCAGGAAGAATAAGATTGGTTTAGGCAGTGGCGGGCATGAAGATTTAGAGAGGGCTATTCGTGCTCAAGGCAACTTTGCTGAGTATGCCCCTTTTGGAATTATCTTAATTGCTTGTCTTGAATTAAATGGAGCGCCTTGGTGGATGGTTGCCATTCCTGGCATTACTTTAATTATTGGGCGCCTTATCCATGCCGTGGGAATTAATCGGCCGCCGCCTGATTTCAGCAAGCGGGTGCTTGGAATGAAATTTACATTCAGCACGCTCATTACCTTAGTGGCAATGAATTTAGGCTGGCCTCTTTATAGATGGTTTTAGTGTTTATCAATTAGGTTCAATGTGGGAGAATGAGCACAACCGATCTAATCAATTTCACGTGAATATGAAGCGAACAACAAAGACAGTTTTAACGGCACTATTTTCTGGTACTGCTAGCAGCGTGCGCTGCAAGCAGTACGTCCCCGATTGGCGTGAATTGTGACTTCAGCCAAGGCAAGCCATTATCGGAAATGCCACTTGCTTGCCAAGGTAGATAGGCAAATATATGGAACCACTATATGGTTTGAGCCTGGAGTTAGTTCGCTTAGCACCAGCCTTTTTCGCAATCTCTATCTCATTATTTATGGCGTTGGGCTGGCTTTTTGGGCGCTATCGAATTAAGAAGCACGGAGAGGGCGGAGTGGCTGTTCGCGATTCCTTAGTTGCCACCATTTTTGGTTTATCCGCCCTAGTTTTAGGCTTTACTTTTTCAAGTGCCTCAAATCATTACGATTCGCGTATAGAAACCATTCGAATTCAGGCGGGTAGCATTAAGGCCCTGTATGCCTCAATGAAGTATTTGCAGCCCGACGATCAAATAGTCATTAAGAAGTCTTTGTCTGATCTTTTAGATTTGCGTCTAGGGGCATATGAGAATATTGAATCCATGAGCGACATTGATCGTGGTGGCGATAAGGTTTTAGCCATGGTTAGCGCGATTAACGAGGAGGTGGTTGCCGCCTCATTAAGGGCATCCCCAGATAGCAAGGCTGCGATCGACGAAATTCTACTTCCACAAATGCGAAATCTAGTGACCGAATTTAATGCGGGTGCGATCAAGACAAAGGCGCATCCACCGTCTTTGTTGATGCGATTTTTATATATTTTGTTATGTATTGGTGCGCTGTTGATAGGCTACACCATGGCAGTAAAGCGAGAGAGTGATTGGTTTTTAGCGGTTATCTATGTGCCTTTAATGGGCTTTGGCCTCCATGTGATTCTCTCGCTTGAATACCCTAATTTGTTGATGCCCTTTGGGGAGTTCAACAGAGATTTATTGCTCCTGAGAAAGTCATTGGGTTAACCGGTGCAGCATTAAACGATTGGCGCTAATTCAATTCATCGAGATGAGCAAACTTGTCTGAGCTTATTCTTCAGGCTTTAGTCCTGGGCTCCCTGGGTCTTGGTGCTGGGGTTCTAGGTGGCGTGATTGGGTTTGGTACGACGATCATTCTCATGCCCGCCTTGGTCTACTTCTACAGACCTATCCAGGCGATCCCAGTGATTGCTTTGGTTGCGACGGTCGCAAATCTTTCCCGAATTTTTTTGTGGTGGAGCGTGTACCGCAACAACTTTTTGAGCATCCAGGGGCTGCTTACTGACAAGTCGGTACATCATGTCGAGCGCGCCGCCATGGCTTACTAATAAGATTGTTTGTCCGATATATTGCTTGCGTATTTTCTCTAGGACTGTATGAATTCGATCAACAAATTGTTGAATACTTTCACCATCGCGCAATTTTTCTTCAATATTTCTGCTGAGATGCGATTTCCAAAGCAGAGGTTCGCGCTCTGGGGCTTCTTCGGTGGTGAGTCCTTGTAGTGCGCCCAAATGCCTTTCTCTGAGTTCTGCGTCTGTGATTGCAGATACTGCAAATAATTCTTCGATAGCTTTGGCAGTCTTTGCGGCACGCTGAAGATCGCTGGTATATAAAACATCAAACTGGAGCTCGATACGCTTAAGTGCGCGCGCCATTTGTTCAGCTTGCGCCAAGCCGCGCCCGTTCAGGTCAATATCAGTATGGCCCTGAAGGCGGTGCTCGTCATTCCAGTCGGTTTCACCATGGCGTACTAAGCAAAAACGAGTAATAGTCATGATGTGATGATAAGGACTAGATTATTTTTTGAGAGTCCAGGCGCGCGGATTATGTTCAAAGCCAATATGCTCGTAATACTCGTTGGCTTTGGGGGCGGCCAGCAAAACAATCATGCATTCTGGGTCAAGTCGCGATTTAGTTTCTTCAATCAATTGCTTGCCAATGCCCGAGCGTTGATATTGTTGATCTACGGCCAGATCGGCGAGATAAGCGACATAAGCAAAGTCTGTAAGTGATCGAGAAATACCCACCAAGCTCTCGCCATCCCAGGCGGTAATAGTGAGGTTGGCATTTTTAAGCATTGCTTCAAATGTTTTGACATTGTTTATTGGGCGGCGCTCTCCAAGTGTTGAGCGAGCGTACAAATCAATAGCTTGCTCGGCAGTGATGCTGGCGTTATCGCGGTATTCAATCATAGATTCTCGGTATTTAAGAGTAGTTTGCTGCCAAGTTGCAGAATGCCCGAAGTGATAACTTCAGCCCGAATGCCGCCGCGCCCTTCAAATGCATCCAGAAAACTTGGCCTATTTAGCAGTTGAGCTGGTCTCTGACACGGCGTACAAAGTTCAGTGCCCAGCAAGAGAATTTCTCCAAGCTAAAATTGCTTTCCAACTAAGTCGTTAAGTGCGTTTGCTGTGATGCCCTCGAGCACAATGTTGCGGTGCGTTTCAGCCCCATCAAAAATGGGCTCATCGCCTGCTCGAAGCCAATCATTCGCAATCTCAATACCTGCTAACGCAATCAGGCTGATATGGCGAATCTTTGTGGGTTTAGTGTCCGAGTAGGCGCCTGTCCCAAGCGCATAGCGATCGCCCTCTATGCCTAGATTTGCATCGACTTTGGCATGGCGGCTGACAGCTTGCATCGGCGCTCCAGCCGAAGGCGCAATATATATGGCTTGAATGTGGGCATTGAGTTTCATAAGCAGTGAGTACATATTACAACCCATGCTTTGCAGATTGTTAATACAATCAATTCAAGACTAAAAAAGGGCGATAGTGAATAGAGAAAGCAAGGGAATGCTAATTGGATTTATTGGCATTTTGATATTCAGCTTAACGCTGCCGGTAAGCAAGATTGCAGTTTTAAGCTTTAACCCCTATTTCATTGCATTTGGCAGAGCCTTGCTGGCAGGCTTGGTTGCGCTGGCATATCTTCTTTATAAAAAAGAAGCGATTCCTAGCAAAGTGGATTTCATTAAGTTTGTGATCATATCCTTGGGCGTCGTATTTGGCTTTCTAATTTTTACAACGGTTGCGATGACTCAAGGCTCATCGTCACATGGCGCAGTTATTTTAGGAATGATGCCTCTTGCCACAACCGTTATTGGAGTGCTACGTTTTAAAGAACGACCTTCGCTAGGATTTTGGCTGGTTTCTATTCTGGGCGCCGGCCTTGTAGTCCTGTACGCCCTCCTCAAGAGCTCAGGCAGCTTTACTTATGTTGATGGCTTGTTGGTGCTGGGTGGTATTAGTGCATGCGTTGGATATGTAGAGGGTGGCGTATTGTCTAGGAAGATCAACCCACGCGCAGTTATTTCCTGAGCGCTGGTCATTTCATTGCCGTTGAATGCTGTAATGGCCTGGCTTACTTATAGCCCAGAATATATTCATGCTGGCGCAATAGCTTGGACAAGCTTTGTTTATTTAAGCCTCTTCCCGATGTTTCTAGGATTCTTCTTTTGGTATGAGGGGCTTGCAATTGGCGGTATCGCACGCGTTAGCCAAGTACAGTTGGTGCAACCTTTTTGTACGCTGGTAGCGGCTAGCGTTTTACTTGGAGACTCACTGACGGTAATGAACTTTATTTTTTCTATGTTGGTTGTATCGACAGTCATTCTTGGAAAAAGAATGTTGGTCAAAAGAGCGTAATCTATCTTGATATAAATAAAAAAAGCCCCGTTGTGTCGGGGCTTTTTAGTTATGCAGCAACAACTTTGTGTTTGCTGAGCGCTCGTAAAAGCTTGCCCTTTTCTTTTGGTTTGGTGCTCGCTTCTATTAGCTTGGTAAGCTGGGTTACGTTAAGGGGTCCTAGGCGCGTTTTACCTGTTTTGGTAAGCATAGAGTCATTTTTTCTGGATCTTTGATTTTGGCCAACAGCCATGAATTTTCCTAGAGTAATGGAATGATGAATCTCAAAGCATTGTTAATGAGATTCCCCTGTCTAGGACGCACGATAGTGATCACAGTTCAGAATAACAGTTAAGCACTTGAGACGCTATGATGTATGCATGATGAATTTAGCTAATCTTGTGTTTGCCCTTGTAATGGGCTTTTTAATGTCCTTAAGCATCACTCTTGCCACTACATTTGTGCGCGTTGGTCTCGCAGAAAATTTCTTCTTAGTATGGCTAGAGGTTTGGGCGGTAGCCTATCCAGTAGCCATCGTTTGCATTCTGATTTATAGGCCATTGGCCAGCAAGATCAGCGCCAAGATTCTGAATAGACTGGGGATGAGCAAATGAATACATCGCTGAAATTTTTAGCATTAGCTATCAGCTGTATTTTGGTCCTTTGTTCATGTGCGGCCGTGTATACGGATGCCTCAGATGCAAACCACGTAACTTTTTTAAATACCAGTGGCGAATCGATGGAGCAGCTAAGCAAAAAAGCAAGCGCCTATTGTGAGCAATATGGCAAAGTGGCCGCATTCAAAAGTAGTGACACTCAGTTAGTGACTGTATTTGATTGCAAAACAACGCGCCAATGAAATAAAAAGGCGGTGTAGTTAACCCGCCAAGTCTGATTGATAAATCAGGCCAGCATGCTCTCTTAGGGCGTGGAATTGAATATACTCCCAACGCTGTTGCGCTACATCGAGCTCTGATTTGTGCGAGGCTAGAAATACTGATGCGCCGACCACATCCTCTGCCATGCGATGAATATTTTCTTGGGTAAATTTTTTCAAGGCAACAGGATCATCCGAGCTTACCCAGCGAGCCAGGCTATAGCGAGCCGGTAGCAGTCGTACTTCTGCGCCATATTCTGTCTGCAGGCGATGGCTTACCACCTCAAACTGAAGCTGACCAAAGGCGCCAAGCAGCATGGTGCCTCCCGCCATTGGCCTAAAGACTTGAATTGCACCTTCTTCACCCAACTGCATCAGTCCGGTACGCAATTGCTTTGATCGTAATGGATCGGCAGACTCAACCATGCGGAAGATTTCTGGCGCAAAGAATGGCAAACCAGTAAATTGCAATTGCTCGCCTTCAGTCAGGGTGTCGCCTAAGCGAAGCAGGCCGTGATTTGGCAGGCCAATGATGTCACCAGGAAAGGCTTCATCCAAAATGTCACGCCTCTGGGATAAGAAAGATAGCGCATTGTTCGTGCGCACTTCTTTTCCATTGCGACAAATTTTTAATTTCATGCCGCGCTGAAAGTGGCCAGAGCAAATGCGTAAAAACGCTACGCGGTCGCGATGAGCGGGATCCATGTTTGCTTGAATCTTGAACACGACGGCAGAGAATTTATTTTCTGCTGGACTAACTTCGCGCTGCAAAGCCTTGCGTGAACCTGGCGATGGCGCTAATTCAACTAAGGTATTGAGAATCTCACGCACGCCAAAGTTGTTAATGGCTGAACCAAAGAAGACGGGTGACTGACGCCCAGCTAAAAATGCCTCAAGGTCAAATGCTGGCATGGCTTCTTTAATGAGCTCCACTTCAGCCAATGCATTCTCTAGGTCTGTGCCTAGGCGCTCTTTCAGCGCGGGATCATTTACATCAACCACTGCATGGGAGTCCTCGGTGACACGATCTTCGCCGGCTTTAAACATCCGCATGCGCATGTTGGCAATATCAATTTCGCCGGCAAAAGATTTGCCCATGCCAACAGGCCAGGTAAAGGGAACCACTTCAATGCCAAGAGCAGTTTCAATCTCGTCCATTAACTCCATCGGAGGATTTACCTCACGGTCCATCTTGTTGATGAATGTCACAATGGGCGTATTGCGCGCACGGCAAACTTCAAGCAAGCGCAAGGTTTGGGATTCGACACCATTTGCTGCATCGATCACCATCAGGGCGGAGTCAACTGCAGTAAGTACACGATAGGTATCTTCAGAGAAGTCTTGGTGACCCGGAGTGTCAAGCAAATTAATGATGCAGTCACGGTATTCCATCTGCATCACTGAGCTCGCTACAGAAATGCCGCGTTGCTTTTCAATTTCCATCCAGTCAGATGTTGCATGACGACTCGCTTTGCGAGCTTTAACACTTCCTGCAATTTGAATCGCTCCCGCGTACAGCAATAATTTTTCAGTAAGCGTAGTTTTACCTGCATCTGGATGGGAGATGATGGCAAAGCTGCGGCGTCTAAGTACTTCTGCGCCTGGAGTGCTGGTGGTTAAGGTTTCGATGGTAATTCTGCGCTGATTAATCTAGGATTGGGCGCAATTATAAGCGTGCCAAGGTACCTCAGAACTGCTCATGAGGCCCTACATAGCGCCATTGGCCGGGTAGCAGCGGACCTAATGAGATTCGACCCATTCTCACGCGCTTTAAGCCGAGCACCTTAAGTCCGACCATCTCACACATCCGGCGAATTTGGCGCTTACGTCCTTCGCGCAATACAAATCGAAGTTGGTCTTCATTCTGCCAACTTACTTGTGCGGGTTTTAGTTCGACGCCATCAAGTGATAAGCCATGTCTTAGGCGATCCAAATCTTCGAATGAAAGCTTCCCCTCAACGCGGACTAAATATTCTTTTTCGATCGGGCTATTTTCACCAATCAGCAATTTAGCAATACGACCATCTTGAGTTAAAACCAACATACCTGTGGAGTCAATGTCTAGTCTTCCTGCAGGCGCTAAGCCCTTAGTGTTAAACCGAGGGCTTCTGCCTTTGTCTAGCGGGCTAGCAAAGTAATTTTCAGGTGTAATTAAGGAAGCTGCGGGCTGATATTCTTGTTCATCATCGTAGTGAGAGATGTAGCCAACTGGTTTGTTCAGAATGACTGTAATACGAGATGCTTGTTGTGCTTTGGCGCCGGATTGCAATTCAATTTTTTGGTGACGAAAAGCACGCACGCCTAGCTCATTTACAACCTCACCATCAACAGTGACTAAACCTTGTTCAATGTATGAGTCAGCCTCGCGACGTGAGCATAGGCCTAGCTCGGAGAGCAATTTAGAGACGCGTACTTTTTCTTCCATGCCTGCATTATCCGTCAAATGCAGGCTATAAGGGGCGCTAGGGCTTCCTAGGTTCTAACAATATGTACGCTTGTAGGGCGCTTCCTCGACAATCTTGGTCATCGAGGTTCTCCAGGGAGTTACCTTGTTAGGAAGTTTATGTGATGCACCGATCAGAATGAAGGACGCATCATTATCATTGTCTTTGGCAAACTCCACAATACGAGAGGCGGGGTCAAGCGCTTCGAGCACGTGATAAGAAATTCTTTCTGGGGGCAATTTAAGAGGCTTGGCCCAATCCATCAATTGCACCAAGTGGCCACGCACAATCCCACTGGCAGTTTCATTTTCTTGGTTGCCTTCAAATGTGGGGGTGCTGCTAATAGTGCTTAAGCAAACTAAGCGACTTTCGGGATAAGCTTGTAATAAGTTTTTTGCGGTAATTTGCATGCGCTCACGCAAGTCTTCATCAGACTGACGGGTATCAATTGCAGCAATCATGAGGGGCGCATCAAAATTGCCCATACTGGGGCGTGGGCTAGGTGAGGGTTCGTAGCCGGCAGCCTTGAACATGCCTTTGAGGTTTTCCCAAAAGCTGGGAGGTTCAACTCGGTCAGCCCGCTCCGTAAGCGTGACGCCTTCTGGGTCTCGCAATACTTGACGCAAGCGCGCAGCACTTTGATATCGATCGGCAGCGCGTGGCTCCAGGCATCTAAGAACCACTTCTTGTAGCCAGCGAGGAATCTTACGACGAATTGCTCTTAATGGGAAGGGTTCGGCCCACATGCGTCTGCGCAGCCCGCTCATTGTTTGTGGATTACCAAATGGCAAATCGCCAGTTAGTAGTTCATACATGATCACGCCAATGGAAAAAATATCGCTTCGTGAATCAGAGCGAATACCTGCTACTTGCTCAGGAGAAATATACGGCGCAGAGCCAACGCCTTTTCGCATCTCTTCTGCAAGCAAGTCAGGATAGCGTGCATGGCGTGACAAACCAAAATCAATTAATGTCAGCTTACCTTGGTCATCAACCAAAATATTTTCTGGTTTGATATCTAGATGAATGGCATCTTGAGAGTGCAGCGACTGAACTGCTTGCGCTAAATCTGCGCCAATGCGCACCACTTCATCAATCGTAAAAACTTTACCTTCTTTGATGTAGTCCTCAAGCGGCCTACCCACAACTCTTTCCATTGCAATATAGGGGCGCGTAGCCATATTGCCGGAGCCTAAATACTTGGGAACGTAAGGACTTTTTAGTGAGCGCAAGATGGTGAGCTCAGTTTCAAATCCAGTCAAACTCTCTACCGGCTGATCTCTGCCAACTCGCGGTATCTTTAGCAAGATTGGAATATCGATGCCCTCTTGAAATATATCGTCGACCGCTTCAATATCAGTATTAATTCCCATAAATATTATTTGCCTGTAATGAGGCGGTTCGCCAGATCTTCTGGAAGTCCAGCACGACGTACTTTGTCGGCGGCAGTAAAGTGATCGTAAGGCGTGCGGTGGAATGTCAACACTTCAGATTCTGGTTCAAAAACAGCCAAGCAGCCTTCTGGATTACCGTCTCTAGGCTGACCAAGTGATCCAACAACGCCCACCCCCATTGGCGGTGCTGTAGGACGGGAATTTCATCGCCAGGATGCGGCGTAAAGCGAATTAATTTGCCAACAGCGCTTTGATAAAAAAGCGCCTGTTCATGCGCATGCCCAACAAAGGTATAGCTCTTTCCAGAGTTCTGTACGCAGCGCCATGCGCTCATGCTGTCGGTAATGTAATTCCAGTCAGCAGGATTGTGAGCAGAGGCTTGTACAAAGCAAATTTTTTCTTCCTGAACAATAAGTGGCAGATTTTTTAAAAACTCTACATGACTGTTTTGGAGTTGAGATTTACTCCACTCGATAGCGGCATTCGCGCTAGCATTCATCTGATTGCGCGTATCTTTAAAAATTGCCTCATCATGATTGCCAAGAACGGCAATTGCTTTTTTGCTTTCTACAAGCGCAGCGATGCAATCAATCACCGCTACCGGGTCTGCGTTATATCCCACGAGATCGCCTAAGAAGACCATGCGGGTAACGCCAAGCTCTTCGGCGCGAGCCATACAGGCCTCAAAAGCTTCTAAATTACTGTGGAGATCGGCAAAAAGCCCAATACGTTCGGTCATCCCTTAATGATAGGACAAAAGGCCTCTAGATAGAAGGGTTATAGGGGTTTGAGCCGCCATTAGGTGGGTTTTTGAAGCGCTTATGAACCCAGTAGTATTCCGCTGGTCGAAGGCGAATTTCAGATTCAAAGTATTGATTAAGGCGCGCGGTGTCTGACTTTGGATCCGCGCCCGGGAAATTTTCCAAGGGCGCTCTAATTTCGCAAAGATAACCAGATTCATCTGCTTTTAAAGTGGTGGTCATTAGACACGCATCGGCACCGGTAATTTTTGCTAAACGAGAGATGGTGGTGATGGTATTAGCTTGAATTCCAAAGAAGGGAACAAACTCAGAGTCCTTAAGCCCCAGATCAATGTTAGGTGAAATGATGATGAAATCGCCATTGCGAATTTCGCGAATGATGGCTTTGGCATTCCCCTGGCGCTCAATTGAATTGCCGCCAAAGCGATTGCGCCATTCCACAATTTTTTTGATTAAAAAACGGACTTTTCATTCTTTGAAAAAACCCTGAAGTGCGGGGCCAGTGCTTTTCTTTAGAGAGAGCACTCAAAATAATGCTGCCCTCAATTCCTATGAAGTGCATATTAACTAAGATGCGCGGTTTTTTGCTGGCAAGATCTACGGCTGATTTCACCTCAATCATTTCGCTCAATTTTTTTGAGCTACCAAACCAGATGATGCTTTTTTCAACTAGGCTACGACCAAGCAGTCGCCAGTGCTGTTTACTAAGCTCATCAATTTCGGCTTTGTTTAAGTTCGGAAAACATAAGCGCAGATTCGTTTTGACAACGCGCGCCCTATCGCTCGGGATGCGAGCGGCTATATAGCCCAGGCCATAACCAATAGCAACTAAGAGCTTATAAGGAAGAAGCGAGAGGGGCGCAAGAAAGCCAACCCCCAGGTAGTTCAAAAAAGATTTGAGCAAATTAGCTTTGCTCTGATTCGTAACGCTTGATGGACTTGGCATAACGCTCGGTCATTTCTTCGATTGAGCTGCTTGACATGCCCAAATCATTGACCAAGCCCGTTTCAAGACGATAAGCCCAGCCATGAACAGTGAGGTCCTGGCCATGTGCCCAGGCATCTTGCACGATCGTTGTCTCGCATACGTTAATAACCTGCTCAATGACATTGAGTTCGCATAAACGATCTTGACGTTTTGGCGTTGGGATGACATCCCCTAGGTAACGCTCATGTTTTTGGTGCACATCTTTTACGTGACGCAACCAGTTATCGGCTAAGCCAACTCGTTTGTCAGTTAGCGCTGCATGCACGCCGGAACAGCCATAGTGACCTACAACCAATATGTGTTTGACCTTGAGTAAGTCAATAGCAAACTGAATGACGGATAGGCAATTTAAATCAGTGTGAACTACGACGTTTGCAACGTTGCGGTGAACAAATAATTCGCCGGGTAATAAATTCACAATATCGTTGGCGGGCACTCGACTATCAGAGCAACCTATCCAAAGGTATTCAGGGGCCTGCTGGGAAACTAGGCGTTTAAAGAAGTCGCCATCCTTTGCCACCATGCTTTCGGCCCAAGCACGATTATTTGCAAATAATTGCTCGAGAGCTTGAGAATTCTTAGTCGTCATAGATTCAGTTTAAAGTACTTTAATGACGCCCATTTGGTTAAAGCAAACCCCTGCCGGAATCATCTTAAGTTTGCATTGCCAGCCAGGGGCAAAACAAACCAAGGTGGTTGGGCTGCATGACGGCTGCCTGAAGATCTCCCTTCAAGCCCCAGCCCTAGAAAATAAGGCCAATGAGCTTTTATTGGCCTGGCTTTCGAGGCAATTGAGGGTGCCCCAAAAGCAGATTCAATTTGTATCCGGTCAAAATAGCCGCAAGAAGCGGGTGGAAATATGGGGAGCGATCAGTCCGGAACAGATTGCCCAGATATTGGCACCCTAAGTCACCAAACGACCACCTACAAAACGCTCAAAATATTTGCATGACTAATTGTCTTTGGTGTGAGTCAAGCCTTAGGCCGCCAAATAAACGTAGTGCGCTGACTATAAAGAGGCCGTTTTTAATATTGAGATGCACATATACTGCATATAGAAGATGTAATGACCTGCCCAAGGTTTGTGTGAAGATTTATTAAGGAAGATCGTATAAATAGCTTTATAAAGTTGCTCTTAATCCTTGTTTTAATTGGGTTAGTGGGTATTTCTGCATACACGTGGGTGATGCTAAATTGGAGCTATGGAAGCGGTGAGCGCGCAGGATATGTGCAGAAATTCTCCAATCGTGGCTATTTATGCAAAACCTGGGAGGGTGAATTGGCGATGGTTTCTATGCCGGGCACCATGTCAGAAAAATTCCTCTTTACGGTGCGTGAAGATGCTGTTGCGCAAAAAATAAATGCCAATTTAGGGAAAAAAGTTGCACTAAAGTATGACCAACACATTGGTTTGCCAACTTCTTGTTTTGGCGATACCGAGTATTTTGTTTCCGATATCACCGTTTTGGATGACTAATTTGTAGTCGTAGTAAAAAATTGCTGTAACGCAACTTTATTTTTGTAATTTTTTGTGGTTAAAATCATGTAAGCGTAATGTGCGCTGACATCAATATCTATAAGGAGCTTCACTTGAACAAAGCCGAACTAATCGCAGCGATTGCTGACGACGCGGAGATTTCTAAAGCCAAAGCTGAATTCGCATTGAATTCTGCAATCGACACAATCATCAAAGCTGTTACTAAAGGTGACTCAGTGCAACTGATCGGCTTTGGTACATTTGCTTCTGGCGAACGTGCTGCACGTATGGGTCGCAACCCAAAAACTGGCGAGCCACTCAAAATCGCTGCTGCAAAAACTGTTAAATTTTCTGCTGGTAAAGCATTTAAAGATTCAGTTAACAAGCGTAAGAAGTAATTCTTCCTTTTTTATTTCCTCAATAATTCTTGAGGCTTATCAAGCAAGTGACTTCTATTTAGCTTTGCACTAAACGGCGATGGCGATGAATGCTCATCAAGATGCCGGCACCAAAACCAAGGGTAGCGAGCGCGGTGCCGCCGTAACTAATAAATGGCAGCGGCACCCCAACAACCGGCAATAAGCCACTCACCATTCCGATGTTCACAAAAGCATAGGTAAAGAAAATTAAAGTTACTGCAGCGCCTAATAGTCGTGTGAATAAATTAGGCGCGCTTGCTGAAATGGTCAAACCTCTTTTAATAAGCGAGAAGAAAAGGGCAAGCAATACTAAGTTGCCTAATAGACCAAATTCTTCTGAGAACACAGCAAAGACAAAGTCAGTATGTTTTTCTGGAATAAATTCCAAATGCGCTTGAGTTCCTTGAAACCAGCCTTTTCCAAAGAACCCGCCAGATCCGATGGCAATCATGGATTGGATTGTATGAAAGCCTTTTCCTAGTGGATCGCTAGTGGGGTCGAGCAAGGTGCAGATACGATGCTTTTGGTAGTTATGTACAAATGGCCAAACAACATCGTGCGCGCAAATAGTGCTGCCGAAAATAATGATTAACAAAATGCCAATAACGCCTAGGCCAACAAATGGCAGAATCCATTTCCAAGGCAGACCCGCCAAGATAATGACATAAAGACCTGCTGCAAAAACTAAGAGTGCCGTACCTAAGTCGGGTTGGCGAGCAATTAAGAATACGGGGATTGCCAAAATAATCGCTGCAACTCCATAGTCCCAAGATTTTTGGATGCCTTCGCGTTTCTGGAAATACCAAGCAAGCATCAATGGCATGGCAATCTTCATAATTTCAGATGGCTGAATTACAACGCCAATGTTTAGCCATCGACGTGCACCTTTTTTGATGAGTCCAAACGCAGCTACTGCGATTAAAAGTGCAACACCAAATCCGTAAATCCATACTGCACCCATCTCCAACCATTTTGGTGGAATGCGGGACACAATCCACATCACGGCAAATGAAAGTGCGAGATTGCGCAATTCATCTGCAATTTGTACGGGAGTGTTTTGGCTTGCCGATAAAAAAGTGAAAAAGCCAACAGCCGCCAAGCCAAGCAGAATAAGGCCTAGCTGGTGATCTAAGCCCGCAAAGATACTAAAGAAAAATGCTTTTACTTTGATTAAGGGGCTCTTTTCCATTCAGGAATCTCCTTAGGCCACTTGCCCTCTATGTAAAAGTCCAAAGCTTTACGCGCAATCGGAGCTGCATACTGCGCACCAAAGCCTGCATTCTCTACAACCATTGCAATCACAATTGTTGGTTTGTCTGCTGGCGCAAAAGCAATATATAAAGCATGGTCACGTAAAAATTCTGCAGTTGAGCCGTGTTTATATTCTTTAGAATTCAAGCTAAAGACCTGTGCGGTTCCAGTCTTTCCGCCAACCTGATAACCAGTTCCTTTAAATGCTGCTGCTGAAGTACCTGAGACGTTTACTTCTAGCATGGCCTTTTTAATCACCTCAATATTCTCTGTATTGAGATCAATGCGATAACTTTCTTTTGGTGTTGTCAGAACTCTATTACGAGTAAACGGATCTTCAATTGCTTTCACTAAGTGCGGCTTCATCACGATGCCATTATTAGCAACGTTTGCCATGGCGTGCGCTAATTGCAAAATAGTGAAAGCGTTATAACCTTGGCCAATGCCCAATGAAATTGTTTCGCCTTCATACCATTTCTGCTGCTCTGGTTTTTTGAATGTATTTTTTTTCCACTCGGTAGACGGCAAAACGCCTCTTGCTTCGCCTTGTAAATCAATTCCGGTAATTTGGCCAAAGCCAAGTGGCTTCATGAAGTCATGCATCATGTTCACGCCCATATCACGCGCAAGCATGTAGTAGTAAGTGTCACAAGACTCAACAATAGACTTTTGCATACCAACAATTCCGTGACCACCTTTTTTATCGTCGCGGAACGTATGGTTACCAAAGTCAAAGTAACCGGGATCAGAAATCGTTTGTGATGGCGTACGCTTTTTATTTTCTAGAGCGGCTAGCGCCATGAAGGGCTTATAAGTCGATCCTGGCGGGTAGATACCTTTGAGTGGACGGTTATAGAGCGGCTTTTGTGGAGAGTCATTGAGCTCCTTCCAGGTAACTGAGTCAATGCCTTCAACAAAGTCATTGGGATTGAAATTAGGTTTAGAGACGAATGCCAAAACATCGCCTGTCTCAGGTTCAATTGCAACGAATGCGCCACGGAAATTTCCATATAGCTGCTCCACTAAATATTGCAGCTTGATATCAACCGAGAGAACCACATTTTTACCGGGCACTGAAGGTGAGCTAGAAAGAGTGCGAACTGGTTTTCCGCCAGCAGTGATTTCTACTTGGTCGTAACCAGGCACGCCACGCAAAACCGTTTCATAACTTTGCTCTAGGCCAATTTTTCCTACGTATTGAATGCCCGGCAAAAATAAAGCTTGCAAAGCATCTGGATCATCTGATTTGGCGCCCTCAATTTCAGCCTGCATGCGCTCCTTGTCCTTCTGAGAAACGCGGCCAATATAGCCAATTAAATGGGAGGCTAATTCGTTATATGGGTACTCCCGGAAGCTCCTGGCGCGGATTTCGACCCCGGGAAAACGGTAGCGATTGGCCATAAATCGGGCAGTTTCGGCCTCATTGAGCATGGAGCGCAGGGGAAATGTCCCCATATTGCGAGAATCCTCTAAGAAGCGCTTGAAATTGCGGCGATCCCTCGGGGAAATATCAATGATTTCGGAAAGATCGCTAATTAGCTGGTCGACATTGCCCTTCACTTCCTCTGCATTTACATCTAGCGTAAGGGCGGAGTAATTTCGGCCGATGACGATGCCATTGCGATCAATCAAAAGGCCTCGGTTGGCTGGCGCTGGCACCAACGCAATTCGATTACTCTCCGCTAAAAGGGCGTATTTACCGTGACTAACAAGCTGTAACCAAACCAAACGAGTAATGAGCAGTAAAAAACAAAATGTGACGAATAGCGTCGCAATATGAATGCGCTCTTGAAATGAGTCGAGGTCCGGCTTTTTAAAAGAAGCCATACCGCTTCTTAGAGAGGTCGATTGTGATCAACATCTAATGGCCGGCGCTGCGGCGCTAACAAGATGCGTGTTGCTAACGGCCATAGCATCGCTTCAATTACTGCCTGAATAGCACCTGTGAGGGCCCACCAATATAGCTCGCCGCTCAGCAGCCAATGCGCCAATACGGGGAAAAGCGATACCAATAAAAAGATGGGTAGCAGATGCAAGGCCTGCGGGAGAACGGTGAGTGCCACAATGCGTCGATGCCATGAGATGGCGACGTACGCGACGAGTGAATAACTAAAGGCATGTAGGCCCAGTAAATCTGAATTGTGAACATCCATCATCAAGCCAAGAATGAAGGCGGTGATGACGTTGACATAGCGATGCTGGTGAATATTCCAAAACACAATACACAGAATTAACCAGTCGGGCACCCAGCCGTAGTTGCCAATCGGCAATAGGTTTAATAACAGCGCACAAAATAAACTGAAATAAATAAAGACCAGATTTACCGGACGCAGAATGTAGCCGCTTTGGAAATCAATCACTGCATTCCTCGCGCGCGCGTTTGGCGTCTACCCGGCGTATTCGTTAATGGGGCGCCCGAAGTAGATTTGTTGCTAATGGTTGGCGCTTTAGCGTCAAACTGTGGGTCATACAAAAGAGCAAGCGCTTGACGGTAGCGATTGACTGCGGCAACAGGTACGCAAAACACATTAGAAGAGTTCTTATCAATATTGCGCTCAATCTTACTAATTACCGCTACCGCAAACCCAGGGGGATAAACGCCATCAATTCCTGAGGTCAGCAAAATATCGCCCACTTCCAAGTCGCTGGCCACAGGTAAATAGCGAAGTTCTAGGGGATTGCCCCTTCCGGCTCCAAATACCGCAGCTCGAAGCCCGTTACGAGCTACTTGGACGGGAACCGCAAAATCACGGTCCTCTAGCAGGGAAACCTCTGCAGAGCGCTCATAAAGGCGCACTACCTGGCCCAATATGCCGGAATCATTAGCAATCGGGTTGCCAAGCTTTAGGCCATCGTTGCTGCCGCGATTAATCACAATACGTTGTGAAATTGGGTTGGGTGGATTAAACAAAATTTCCACAGGCAATGCTTTGAATGGAACCTGTTTTTGCAAAGCCATCAGCTCGCGCAAATTTTGGTTCTCGACTATGAGAAATTCGGATTGATTAGCCAGCAGAGAAAGTTCAGCTTGGCGAACTTTCATCACTTGATTTTCTTGATCAAGAGTAGATCTAGTTGTGAAATATTCTGATGTTGCTTCGTACGCATTTCGCGGCGCCATCATGACATATTCAAGAGGACGCAAAATCCAATTGACATTGTTGCGAATCGGATCGAGTGCTTTAAAGCGAAAATCGATTAGCATCAGAGCGATGCTGATCGACAGACAGACAATCAGTTTAAGTAAGGCCGGAATGCCCTGTCTGAAAAGTGGTGGAGCGCTATGTTGCAATTCCCTGATCGACGTGTATGTCGCTTACTCGTGCGAGAACACTCCGCCTAACTTATCCATGCGCTCAAGTGCGATACCGCATCCGCGAGCCACGCAAGTTAATGGATCTTCTGCAACGTGAATTGGCAAACCAGTTTCTTCGAGCAAGAGACGATCAAGGTCGCGCAACAAGGCGCCGCCGCCTGTGAGCATCATTCCGCGTTCGGCGATATCAGACGCCAACTCAGGCGGGATCTGCTCGAGAGCTGCTTTTACAGCGGTCACGATCTGATTCAACGGATCAGTCAATGCCTCAAGGATTTCATTGCTAGTAACGGTGAAGCTGCGTGGAATACCTTCAGAAAGATTGCGACCTTTTACTTCCATCTCGCGCACTTCAGCGCCAGGGAAAGCAGAGCCAATTGCCTTTTTGAGCAACTCAGCAGTTTGCTCACCGATCAACATGCCGTAGTTACGACGGATGTAATTGGTAATCGCTTCATCAAACTTGTCGCCACCAACGCGAACAGAGCCTTTGTAAACCATGCCGCCTAATGACATCACGCCAACTTCAGTTGTGCCGCCGCCGATGTCAACAACCATTGAGCCTGCAGCTTCAGAAACTGGCAAGCCAGAACCAATTGCAGCTGCCATTGGTTCTTCAATCAAAAATACTTGTGATGCACCAGCGCCTAATGCGGCCTCGCGAATCGCGCGGCGTTCAACTTGAGTAGATCCGCAGGGAACGCAAATGATGATGCGTGGGCTTGGCTTTAATAATTTACTTTCATGCACAAGCTTGATAAATTGCTTGAGCATTTGTTCGGTAATGGTGAAGTCAGCGATAACGCCGTCTTTCATTGGGCGAATTGCCTCAATATTCCCTGGAACACGGCCCAACATTGCTTTTGCCTCTTTACCAACGGCCAAAATGGTCTTTTTGCCGTTAGGGCCACCTTCTTGGCGAATTGCCACAACAGAGGGTTCATCGAGGACAATACCCCGCTCACGCATATAAATTAAGGTGTTGGCGGTTCCTAGGTCGATGGCTAGGTCATTGGAAAAGTAGCTGCGGAAAAAATCAAGCATGATGTAGTGGGAAAATAGAAAGTATTAATGAAAATATATAAGAATGATACTCTTCTAGCGCCCCATGAAACTTGATGATGTCCAGCGCATTGCGCACCTTTCTAGGCTTGAGTTAAATCAGGCAGAAGCCGAGGCAGTTTTGCCTCAATTGCAGGCTATTTTTTCCTTGGTTGAGGAAATGCAGGCCGTTGATACAACCGGACTTGAGCCTTTGGCCCATCCGATCCTCTTTTTGCGTGATTTGGCCCAGCCCATGCGGGTCGACCAAGTTACTGAAAAAGACCATCGCTCCGAAAACATGCAATCAGCCCCCGCACAGCAGGATGGCTACTTCCTAGTTCCGAGGGTGATCGAATGAGTTGGCACAACACCCCTATCGTCTTAATGGCAAAAGCGCTTGCTGCAAAAGAGGTTTCTAGCACCGAGTTGACCCAGTACTTTTTGGACCGTATTGAGGCTGGAAAACAGTGGAATGCTTATCTTGATGTGAATGCTCACTTAAGCTTAGAGAAATCAAATAAGGCGGATCACTTGATTTCTTCAGGGAAGGCCGGCAAGCTGACGGGCATTCCTGTCGCACATAAGGATGTCTTTGTAACGCGTGGCTGGAAGTCAACTGCTGCCTCCAAAATCCTGTCCGGATATCAAAGCCCCTTCGACGCTACAGTGGTTGCTAATCTGGGTATTCCGGATGAAAACAATCCCCATGGTGCTGGCATGGTTTGTTTGGGTAAAACGAATATGGATGAGTTCGCAATGGGCTCATCTAATGAAAACTCTGCCTTTGGGCCGGCTTTAAATCCTTGGAATGCAGCCCACGTAGCAGGCGGCTCCTCGGGCGGTTCTGCGGCAGCGGTTGCAGCAGGTTTGGCGCCCATCGCCACAGGAACTGATACTGGCGGGTCGATTCGCCAGCCAGCGGCATTTTGCGGTTTGACTGGAATTAAGCCTAGTTACGGGCGCGTGTCTCGTTACGGCATGATTGCCTACGCCTCTTCACTCGATCAAGCTGGTCCGATGGGCAAGACTGCAGAGGACTGCGCGCTCCTCTTGTCTGCAATGTCTTCTCACGACCCACGCGACTCCACTTCTTTGGCTGATTCCGGGGAAGATTACGGTCGTTACCTTAATCAGAGTTGGAGTGATGGCAGCGCGAATTCTGCAAAACCATTGGAGGGTTTACGCGTTGGTTTGCCTAAAGAATTTTTCGCAGAGGGTTTGGCAAGTGACATTGCAAAATCCGTCAATGAGGCAGCCAAACTTTTAGAAAGCTTAGGCGCCAGTCTTGTTGAGGTGAGTCTGCCAAAAACTAAGTTATCTATTCCGGTCTATTACGTCTTGGCGCCGGCCGAGGCATCAAGTAATTTGAGTCGTTTTGATGGCGTGCGCTATGGATATCGTGCGAATGAATATCGTGACCTTGGCGACATGTATGCGAAGTCGCGCACCGAAGGTTTTGGTTCTGAGGTAAAGCGTCGCATCATGATTGGAACCTACGTTCTTTGTCATGGTTACTACGATGCTTACTATTTACAGGCACAAAAAATTCGCCGCATTATTGCAGCAGATTTTCAGGCTGCATTTAATCAATGCGATGTGATCTTGGGGCCTGTAGCCCCGGATGTGGCCTGGCGCCTGGGCGAGAAATCAAAAGATCCAGTGCAAATGTATTTAGAGGATATTTATACGCTCTCCACTAACTTAGCTGGCTTACCGGCGATGAGCGTTCCTTGTGGATTTAATACAAACAACTTACCTATTGGCATGCAATTAATCGGTAATTATTTTTCTGAAGCGCGCTTGTTGCAAGTGGCTCATCAATATCAGCAGGCCAGTGATTGGCATTTGCGTCAAGCAAGCGAGGTGGCATGATGCAATGGGAAGTCGTTATTGGTCTAGAGACCCACGCACAACTACAAACACAATCTAAAATTTTTAGTGGCGCAAGCACGCGCTTTGGAGCAGAACCAAATACACAAGCATGTGCGGTTGATTTGGCGTTACCTGGTGTTTTACCAGTGCTCAATCGTCAAGCTGTTGAGCATGCGATTCGTTTTGGTTTAGCCGTAAATGCGAAGATTTCCCCAGCAAGTATTTTTGCGCGTAAGAACTATTTCTACCCCGATCTACCTAAGGGCTATCAAATTAGCCAGATGGAGATCCCGGTGGTGGTCGGTGGACATCTTGAAATTCTGGTGGGCGACGAAGTGAAGGTGGTTGAACTTACTCGCGCTCATATGGAAGAAGATGCGGGCAAATCGGTCCATGAGGAGGGCTTTACGGGCCCCCATGGCGAACCTTCAAGCGGCATTGACTTAAACCGCGCTGGTACGCCTTTATTAGAAATCGTGACTGAACCAGTAATGCGCAGCGCCGCTGAAGCCGTTGCTTATGCCAAAGCTTTGCATGGCCTGGTGGTTTGGTTAGGGGTGTGTGACGGCAATATGCAAGAAGGCTCATTCCGTTGTGATGCGAACGTATCTGTTCGACCCAAGGGGCAGGCTGAGTTCGGCACTCGTTGCGAAATTAAGAATTTGAACTCCTTCCGCTTTTTGGAAGAGGCTATTCAGTATGAGGTGCGTCGTCAGATTGAATTGATCGAAGATGGCGGCACTGTAGTTCAGGAGACGCGCTTATACGACCCTGATCGTGGCGAAACTCGTAGCATGCGTAGCAAAGAAGACGCCAATGACTATCACTACTTCCCAGATCCAGATTTATTGCCAGTAGTGATTGATGATGCTTGGATTGCAGGTGTTCGTAGCAAGATGCCCGCCCTGCCAGCGCAATTGCGCGAGCAGTGGCAAAGCGAATTTGGTCTAAGCGCATACGATGCGCAGTTGCTCACTCAAGACCGTGATACCGCAAAAGTATTTGAAGATCTGTTGGCAATCGTTGGTAAGCCATTAGCAAAAGCAGCCGCCAATTTAATTGCTGGTGAACTTGCATCATCATTAAATCGTGCTGGCATTGCCATGGCTGATGCGCCATTAAAGGCCGAACACTTGGCGCCTTTGCTGATGCGTGTGGCTGATGGAACCATCTCCAACAAGATCGCCAAAGACATCTTTGCAATTCTTTGGGAAGACGCTGTTGCAGGCAAGGACATTAGTACGGTTGACCAGGTCATTGATGCAAAAGGCTTGAAGCAGATTAGCGATAGCGGTGCGATTGAGGTCATCATTGATCAAGTATTGGCAGCTAATCAGAAATCAGTTGAGGAGCTCCGCTCAGGTAAAGAGAAGGCCTTTAATGCATTGGTGGGCCAAATCATGAAGGCCTCTCAAGGCAAGGCAAATCCTGGTCAAGTGAATGAGCTCTTGCGTAAAAAGCTTAGTTAATAAAAGAAACCATTTAGAAAGAAATTGATGAGCGCAATAGATCCAAAGCAAGCAGAACAAGAAGAGTTGGTTGCTGAGTGGTTACGTGTAACCCCAGGCTTTTTTTGAGCGCTACGCTGATCTCTTTAATGGGATTCGGATTAAGCATCCACATGAGGATCGCACAATTTCTTTGCAAGAGCGTCAGATGACAGTATTGCGTACACAGAACCAAGAGCTCAATCGTCGTCTTAGTGAGATGCTGCACTTTGGTAGTCGCAACGATAAAACACAACAAAGTTTAGTTGCGTGGTTGTTGCGCTTAATGAGGGCTAACAATAAGGCCGAAGTGTTTGAGGTGGAGTCTGCGCAATCGCTGTCCCCCAATTCTGCTTTTGGCCCATGGGTAGATACACCGCTTTGCGGCTCGGCTAAGGAGTTGGCCGCTGCCAGCGTGGATCTATTAGCAAGCCAAACCACAATTGAGCCTGAGTGGCAAAGCATGGTGGCGATTGGCCTTCCTTTGGGCAAGAGTACTGGCACCACTCAATCTCCTGCGGTATTGCTGTTGGCTAGCAAAGATGAGTCTCGCTTTACGGCAGATATGGGCGCGTTCTATTTGCGCCAGATCGCTGAATTAACTGCTGCAGCTTTGGATCGTATCCAGGCTTATGAAATTAAAGGCGACTGATCTTCATCCACTCATGCAAGAGTATTTGCATGAGTTGCATGTGCTGCGTCAACTCTCGCCCCATACGCTAAAAGCCTATGGCATGGATCTGAGCGATCTGCAAAATTTCGCCCTAGAAGACAGCGTTGAATTACTAAAAGTTAGCAATGGTCACGTGCGTCGATGGGCTGGGCGTTTGCATTCCAAAGGCAAATCCTCAAGAAGTATTGCAAGAGCACTTTCTGCGTGGCGCGGATGGTATGACTGGCTTACTGAAAAAGATGCCAAGCGCGATGCGCGTGCAGGCAAGGTAACTAATAATTTAATTGCCAATCCTGTTGATGACGTAAAGGCGCCAAGGCGCCTAAGGTCCTTGCCTAAGGCGCTATCGGTAGAGCAGGCGCTCTCCCTTGTAAATCAGGCTGTCAAAGAGGTTGAAGAAAGCAAAGATTTGGAATCGATACGTGATGCAGCAATCATTGACTTGCTTTACGCCTCGGGCTTGCGTCTTTCAGAGCTTTTAGGGATTGATGTGATGCAAAGCAAAGATCGCCAACATGAATCTGCGGGATGGCTAGATTGGGATGCTGCTGAGGTAACGGTTTTAGGTAAAGGCGGTAAGCGCCGTTCTGTTCCAGTGGGTGCGCCTGCAATGAAGTCTCTTGCAGCATGGAGAGAGTTGCGTGATGCGGGAACCTATGCCCAAGAGTCGATAGCTTTATTTTTGTCTGTGACTGGTAAGCGCCTATCTCCTCGCACCGTGCAGGCGCGGTTGCGTACTCTGGCGATGCGTGCAGGCTTGCCCACCCATGTTCATCCGCATATGATGCGACACAGTTTTGCAAGCCATGTTTTGCAATCCTCGAAAGATTTGCGCGCCGTACAGGAGATGTTGGGGCACGCCAGCATCGCTAGCACCCAGATTTATACGTCCTTAGATTTTCAGCACCTAGCTCAGGCATACGATAAAGCGCATCCTCGCGCAAAGGCTGGTAAAGACTGAGGAACTCGGTAATATAGAAGGTTTCCCGCTTTGGGAAATCTTGGCTTTTAGATTTTGATTGGATCATCCATGGCATTAATTCCGGTAACCATTTTGACGGGCTTCTTAGGAAGCGGTAAAACAACTTTGCTTAAACACATTCTGACTGAAGAACATGGCAAAAAAATTGCCGTGATCGAGAATGAGTTCGGTGAAGAAAACATTGATAACGATATCTTGGTGCAAGACAACCAAGAGAACATTGTGCAAATGAGTAATGGCTGTATTTGCTGCACCACATCCGTGGTGATCTTGTAGAGGCTCTTAATGAGCTTTGGGAGCAACGCAAAGACAAGAAAATTAGCTTTGATCGTGTAGTGATTGAAACCACGGGCGTTGCTAATCCAGGCCCAGTGACCCAGACTTTCTTTGTGGATGATGATGTTGCTGACCATTACGTCCTAGATGCTGTAGTCACCTTAGTAGACGCTAAGCATGGCCAGCAGCAGCTGAATGAACACGAAGAGGCGCAGCGCCAAGTTGGTTTTGCCGATCAGATTCTTTATTACCAAAACCGATTTGGTAAGTCCTGCAGAAGTAGACGCTTTGCGTAATCGCCTGATGCATATGAACCCAAGAGCGCCTATTGCAGGCATTTCTAAGGGCATAGTGCCATTAAATGCCGTTTTGGATCTCAAAGGCTTCAATTTGAACGCCAAGCTGGATATTGACCCCCATTTCTTGGAGCAGGACGACTATGACCACGAGCATTGTGGCCATGACCATAGCCATGATCACGATCACAGCACCTGCGGCCATGACCATAGTCATGACCACCATCACCATCATGGGCATGCTGGCCATACAGACCGTATTCAATCCTTTGTTTTTCGTAGTGATAAACCCTTTAATCATAAAAAATTGGAAGACTTCCTTGGGGGCATTTTGGAGGGAGGTCTTTGGCGAGAAGATGCTGCGCTATAAAGGCGTGCTCTATGTGAAGGGAAGCAGCCGAAAAGTGGTGTTCCAGGGGGTTCATCAGATGATGGGCAGCGATTTAGCCGGTCCTTGGGGTGCAGAATCTAAGCAAACCCGTATGGTGTTTATTGGCATTGATTTGCCTAAAGATACCCTACTGGCTGGGCTTGAGGGATGTTTGGCCTAGAAAGATTCGGGTACAATCCGCCGCCGCCACGGTCAATATTAATAAAGGCTGTAAAAGTTTGGCAGAATGAGGCAATAATGCTTCAAACCAGGAAAGAATGAGATGACGGTAAAAACAGCAACAAAACCAGCGACCGCTGCAAAAGCTAGCAGCAAAGCTGCGAGCGCTAAAGTTGCAAAAGGTGCTCCATTAACTGAAGTGGAATTACTCAAGATGTCCGAGAAGGACTACATGAGTGCTGCCCAGTTAGATTTTTTCCGTCAAAAATTACTCACTCTTAAAGATGACATTTTGAAAAATGCATCCGAGACCACTGAGCATCTGCGTGAAAATATTTTGGTTCCAGACCCTGCTGATCGTGCAACGATTGAAGAAGAGCATGCGCTGGAATTGCGTACTCGCGATCGTGAGCGTAAGTTGCTGAAAAAAGTAGAGCAAGCGTTGGCACGCATTGAGTCTGGCGATTACGGTTGGTGCGAAGAAACTGGCGAGCCAATTGGCCTGAACCGTTTAATTGCAAGGCCTACAGCCAATTTGTCTCTTGAAGCTCAAGAGCGTCGTGAACTCCG
The DNA here is from genome assembly GCF_900096755.1 of Polynucleobacter necessarius. Taxonomy (NCBI): domain Bacteria; kingdom Pseudomonadati; phylum Pseudomonadota; class Betaproteobacteria; order Burkholderiales; family Burkholderiaceae; genus Polynucleobacter; species Polynucleobacter necessarius. Next base: position 598,971 of record NZ_LT615227.1, on the reverse strand, counting down.
TCAAAAATTGTTTGGCGAATAAATTTTAAGTAGCAATGACTAAGCATTTACCAACCATTAGTGATATCTCCCCTTTGTTAAAGGCGGAGATTCTTGCTGAGGCTTTGCCTTATATCCGCGCGTATCACGGCAAGACCATCGTGATTAAGTACGGCGGAAATGCCATGGTTGAAGAGCGCCTCAAAGAAAGCTTTGCGCGCGATGTCATTTTGTTGAAATTGGTTGGCATGAATCCGGTTGTGGTTCATGGCGGCGGCCCACAAATTGATGAAGCCCTTAAGAAAATCGGCAAGACTGGTACCTTTATTCAAGGTATGCGCGTGACCGATGAAGAAACCATGGAAGTAGTGGAATGGGTTCTTGGTGGCGAAGTGCAGCAAGATATCGTGATGTTGATTAACCACTTTGGCGGCCAAGCTGTTGGCTTGACCGGCAAAGACGGCGGACTCATTCACGCCAAGAAAATGATGATTCCAAGCGATACAGAGCCAGGTAAAAAAGTAGATATCGGTTTTGTGGGTGAAATTGAAGCAATTAATCCTGCGGTTGTTAAAGCATTGCAAGACGACGCGTTTATCCCGGTGATTTCTCCGATTGGCTTTAGTGTAGAAGGTCAGGCATACAACATCAATGCAGACTTAGTGGCCGGCAAGGTGGCGGAAACTCTTCATGCGGAGAAGTTGGTCATGATGACCAATATTCCTGGCGTGATGGATAAAGACGGCAAATTACTGACAGATTTAACGGCACGAGAAATTGATGCATTGTTCGCTGACGGTACGATTTCTGGCGGCATGTTGCCAAAGATTTCTTCTGCATTGGATGCGGCTAAGAGCGGCGTGAATTCAGTGCACATCATCGATGGCCGCATTGAGCACTCTTTATTGCTAGAAATTCTGACCGAGCAAGCATTCGGCACGATGATCCGCTCAAGATAAGTAGATAAGCATGCGTGAATCTTTAGGGCCGACAGATATTAACGACAGCAGCGCTGACGCCGGTAAGGTGCGCAAGCGCCCACGTCCTGGCGAGCGCCGCTTACAGATTCTGCAGGTGCTCGCTGAGATACTGCAAAACCCAAAGGGCGAGCGCGTTACTACTGCTGCCTTAGCGGCAAAGATTGAAGTATCTGAAGCAGCTCTTTATCGTCATTTCGCAAGTAAAGCGCAGATGTTCGAGGGGCTGATTTCTTTTATTGAGCAAACAGTTTTCGGATTGATTAACCAAATTAATCAGAAGGAAGAATCTGGTCTTGCTCAAGCGCGCGGTATTTTGCAAATGCTTTTGTTCTTTGCTGAAAAAAATCCAGGCATGACCCGTGTTTTGTTGGGCGATGCTTTATTGCAGGAGGATGACCGCTTGCAAGAGCGCATCACTCAGGTGTTAGATCAAGTTGAGGCGTCTCTAAAGCAAGCCCTGCGTATTGCCCAAACACAAGGTGGAAATTGGGCGCAGCTGGGTCAAGAAGAAGTTAGCATTCGCGCTGCCATGTTGATGAGTTTTGTTTTGGGTCGTTGGCATCGATTCGCCCGTAGCGGATTTAGGAAATTGCCGACTGAAGCCTCCGATGTTAGTTTGCGCCTTCTCCTGTCAGAATGAGCGAGCTACACCTCTCTAGAAATACTATTCACTTTGTCGAGCCCTTGCCTTTGCAGAGTGGCGCCATGTTGTCCGGCTACGATTTAGTTATTGAAACTTACGGCAAGCTCAATGCCGATAAAAGTAATGCGGTACTGGTATGTCATGCGCTCAATGCATCTCACCATGTGGCCGGCCCAAGCCCTGAGGATCCAGAAGATATCGGCTGGTGGGACAACATGATTGGCCCCGGCAAGCCGGTAGACACCAACCACTTCTTTGTTATTGGCGTCAATAATCTAGGCTCTTGCTTTGGCTCTACTGGGCCGATGAGCATTAATCCGGCGACTGGCAGCAAACCTTATGGTGCAGACTTTCCGGTTGTAACGGTTGAGGATTGGGTTAATACACAAGCTCGTTTAGCGGATAAATTAGGTATTCGGAAATTTGCCGCAGTCATGGGGGGCAGTTTAGGTGGCATGCAGGCAATGGCTTGGGCTATTCAGTTCCCTAAGCGTCTAGATCACTGCGTAGTTGTTGCGTCGACCCCAAAGCTGAGCGCCCAAAATATCGCATTCAATGAAGTGGCACGCAATGCCATATTGTCTGACCCAGATTTTCATGGCGGCAACTATTACGAGCATGGCGTTGTGCCAAAGCGCGGTTTGCGTTTGGCTCGCATGGTCGGACATATTACTTATCTGTCTGATGATGACATGGCTGAAAAGTTTGGACGTGAACTACAGCGTCCTAACGGTGAGTCAAACGATTACCGGTTTAGTTTTGATGTCGAATTTGAGGTTGAAAGTTACTTGCGCCATCAGGGCGATAAGTTTTCAACCTACTTTGATGCAAACACCTATTTATTAATTACCCGCGCACTTGATTACTTTGATCCTGCGCGTCGCTTTGATGGCAGTCTGAACCGTGCCTTAGCAGAAGTGCAGGCCAAGTTCTTGGTGGTTAGCTTTTCAACCGACTGGCGTTTCCCGCCAAATCGGAGTCGCGAGATTGTCCAGTCTTTGCTGAGTAATAAGAGTGAAGTTACCTATGCAGAGATTGATGCACCGCATGGACATGATGCATTCTTATTGGATGATGAGCGTTATCACAATTTAGTACGGGCCTACTTTAAGCAAATGCGCGAGGCTCAAGTATGAGTAATTTCAACAAGCGCGCAGACTTTGCTGCTATAGCCAATTGGATTGCACCGAATACTCAAGTGCTTGACCTGGGCTGTAGCGACGGTAGTTTTTTAGAGTTTTTGCAGAAACAAAAACCAGTTCATACCTATGGCGTAGAAATTGATGATGCGCGAGTGCTGTCTTGCGTTCAAAAAGGTTTGAATGTGCTTCAGCAAGATTTAGAGGGTGGCTTAGCACTCTTTGAAGACAATAGTTTTGATACGGTAGTCTTGTCACAAACATTGCAAACGATTCATCAAACTGAAAAGATTTTGCGTGAAGTGGTTCGCGTTGGAAAAGAATCGGTCATTTCGTTTCCAAACTTTGGACATTGGTCTCATCGCCTCGCCGTTGGTCTGGGCCGTATGCCGGTGTCTAAGAGTTTGCCTTATCAGTGGTACAACACGCCAAACGTGCGCGTGTTAACAGTTGCAGACTTTGAGAAGCTAGCCTCAAGCCTTGGCCTGAAGGTGATTGATCAATGCATCTTGCATGAAGGGCGCCAAGTTACCTTGATGCCAAACCTTTTTGGCAGTCTTGCCTTGTTCCGTATTCGTCGTGCCTAACAAGCTACTCAATGTAGTGCAGTCATGGCTTAAAGACTTTCGGGTCTATCTCGAGTGGCCTTGCTTACGCATGCTCTTCTTAGGCTTCTCCGCAGGCCTTCCTTTGCTGCTGATTCTAGGGACGTTGAGTTTTTGGTTGCGAGAAGCAGGAATTGATCGCAGCACCATCGGTTATTTAACCTGGGTAGGCTTGATCTATGTCTTTAAGTGGGTTTGGGCTCCTCTCGTTGATCGTTTGCAAATCCCATTGCTGACGAAGTTGTTTGGACGTCGTCGAAGCTGGCTACTTTTTGCACAAGCGCTCATTATTTTGGGTCTTGTTGGGATGTCGACACTAGATCCTAAGCTCGCCTTAAATTCCATTGTTTGGTGTGCGCTACTGGTTGCGTTTGGTTCTGCGACTCAAGATATTGCATTAGATGCTTTTCGTATTGAATCAGCCAACAGCGACCATCAGGCGGCCTTGGCTGCAACTTATCAAACTGGATACCGACTTGCTTTGATTTGGGCTGGTGCCGGCGTTCTCTGGCTTGCTGCGCGGGCTGAAACAGGCAGTGGATATGATGCGGGTGCGTGGCAGTTTGCTTATCTTTGCATGGCGGCATCGATTGGTATTGGCGTTATAACAACCTTATTAAGTAAAGAGCCTGCGAGATATGAGTTGGCACAAGTGCGCACTGCAAAAGCATGGCTTTATCAAACCTTAGTTGAACCATTTGCAGAATTTATTACACGCTATCGCTGGCATGCCGTTTTGATTCTGTCTTTAATTGCCGTATATCGCATTAGCGATGTAGTGATGGGCATCATGGCTAATCCATTTTATGTTGATATGGGCTACACCAAAGATGAGGTGGCTGCTGTGAGCAAGGTGTTTGGCGTTGTGATGACTTTGGTTGGTGCTTTTGTTGGGGGTGTGCTCACGCTGCGTTTTGGTGTTTTGCGAATTCTCTTTGTTGGCGCAGTGCTATCAGCGGTAAGCAATTTGTTATTTGCCTGGCTTGCAACGCAAGGGCATGATTTACATGGTTTGATTTGGGTGATCTCTGCCGATAACTTAAGCTCAGGCATTGCAAGCGCGGCATTCATTGCCTTCCTATCTTCGCTAACGAACATCCGCTACTCAGCAACGCAGTACGCTTTGTTTAGCTCGATGATGTTGCTCTTGCCCAAATGGTTGGCGGGATTCTCAGGCGCGTTTGTTGATAACTTTGGATATCAAGCTTTCTTCTATGGCACCGCCATTATTGGCGCCCCAGCCCTGCTCTTAATTTGGGCGACGATTCATTTCAAGATCGTTCAGATCAAAAAAGAAGGGGGGTAACTTCTCCCCCTAGCTTTTTCAAAGCTTCCAGTCATAGTCCACGGTGAGTGGCGCATGGTCTGAAAATTTCTCATCTTTGTAAACAGCAGTTTTTTTGGCGGTGGCGGCAATGCCTAGTGTGCTGATGTGATAGTCGATACGCCAACCTACATTTTTTGCATAGGCTTGACCGCGATTGCTCCACCAGGTGTAACAGCTCTCAGTTGCCTCAGGCTCGAGCTGACGATACACATCTACATAGCCAACCTTGTTAAAAAGATTTGTGAGCCATGCGCGCTCTTCAGGTAAGAAGCCTGAATTTTTGAGGTTGCCTTTCCAGTTCTTAAGATCAATTTCTTGGTGTGCAATATTAACGTCGCCGCAAAGCACAATTTCACGCCCAGATTTTTTAAGGGATATGAGGTGCGGCAAAAAGCTGTCGAGATAGCGATATTTGGCCTCTTGGCGCTCTGGTGAGCCTGAGCCTGAGGGCATATAGACCGAAATCACAGAAAGCCCTTTAAAGCGCGCCTCTACATAACGCCCTTCCGCATCAAACTCTTCATTGCCATATCCATACAAGACTTCATCTGGTTTGTGGGGGGTATAAATGCCACAGCCGCTGTAACCCTTTTTTTCTGCATGGTGGAAAAAGCCATGCATCCCATCTGGGTTAAGGATGGCGTTCTCTAGATCGTCGCGCTGAGCCTTGAGCTCTTGCATGCAAATGAAGTCTGCTTTTTGCTGAACGGCCCATGGCAGAAAGCCTTTTTTGACTGCGGAACGGATACCGTTGAGGTTCGCTGAAATGATGCGTAACATGTAGGCCTATGAGCTCAAATAATTCAAATCAAGATAACTTTATTCGCTTTGCCTTAGAGGCAAAGGTTTTGTCCTTCGGGGAGTTTAAAACTAAAGCCGGAAGACTCTCGCCTTATTTCTTTAATGCGGGTGAATTTAATGATGGAGCTCGCTTGAGCGCATTGGGTCGCTATTACGCTAAAGCCTTGCAAGAGTCGAATATTCAGTTCGATATGTTGTATGGCCCTGCATACAAGGGAATCACGCTTGCTGCTGCCACAGCAATTGCTTTGGCAGATAACGGCATTAATGTGCCGTATGCCTACAACCGCAAAGAAGCCAAAGACCACGGCGAAGGTGGCATGCTGGTTGGTGCGCCAGTTAAGGGTAGGGTGGTGATTATTGATGACGTGATTTCAGCCGGCACTTCAGTGAGAGAGTCGGTAGATCTTATTCGTGGTGCCGGTGCAGAGCCGGCAGCAGTACTTATTGCGCTTGATCGCATGGAGCGCTCGGGGAATGCAGTTGAAATTGGAGATAAGTCTGCTGTGCAGGCAGTGGAGCAAGAATTTGGTTTGCCAGTTATTGCAATTGCAAGCTTGGCCGGGCTAATGTCTTTTTTAACCTCTTCAAGCGATGCTCAGTTGACCAATTACTTGCCTGCAGTAAAAGCCTACCGCGAAAAATACGGCATTTAGATTGTTGTTTCGCCTTCGAAGACCGTGACCGCTGGGCCGGACATGATGACGGGCTGAATAACGTTATTAATAATGCCGCCCCAAGCAATCTGCAAGTCTCCTCCACGTGTATGAACTTTCACGGGCGAATCTAAAAGACCTCTGCGGATGCCAGAAACCACGGCCGCACAAGCGCCAGTGCCGCAAGCTAATGTTTCTCCCGCGCCGCGTTCAAAGACGCGCAACTTTACTTCGTTGCGATTGATGACTTGTAGATAGCCTACGTTTACCTTTTTTGGAAACGCGACAAACTTTTCAATTTCAGGGCCCTCTTCTAAGACCGGCGCGCTATCAACATCCCCGACAACTTGTACGGCGTGCGGGTTGCCCATAGAAAGAACGCCAACAAAACTGTCATGCGTAGCGGGTTGGTTTAGGGGGAGTGCGTATAGCGTTTCCTGAAACTCCTGAATGCTCGCTAAACCATTTGCATTAAATGGAATGCTGCTATGTTCAAAAATAGGTGCGCCCATATCCACTTCAACCTGACCATCAGGATGAGATTTAAGGGTCAGAACGGTATGGGCAACTTCTACTCTCAAGGGATTTTTATTGGATAGGCCTTGATCCAATACATAACGTACAAAGCATCGAGAGCCGTTACCGCACTGTTCTACTTCGCCGCCATCTGCATTAAAAATGCGATAGCGAAAATCAGCGTCTGCACGCGTTGCTTTTTCTACCAAAAGAATTTGATCTGCGCCAATGCCAAATTGACGGTGAGCCAATGTTTGCCATTGCTCGCGCGTAATGCCACTAAGATCTTGATCGATTCCACTGAGCACAATGAAGTCATTGCCAGCACCATGCATTTTGGTGAAGCGCAGCTTGCGTACTGGGTTGCTTGTATTGGCGCTCAAAATATTTCCATTTAATCGTAAAGACTGGGCTCGCCAGGCGATCTATGTTTAAAGCGCTTGTGTACCCAATAGTACTCTGCCGGTCTTTCGTGAACAAGTTCTTCGATGTATTGATTTAAGCGCGCAGTATCTTTTTCTACGTCATCGCTCGGAAAGTTTGGCAGAGGTTCGCTGATGTGACAGGTGTAGCCCTTGCGATCTTTGTTTAGCGTAGTTGTCATCAGGCAGACCTCAGCCCCGCTGAGCCTTGCTAGGCGAGACACTGAGGTGATGGTGTTGGTTTGTACGCCAAAAAAAGGAACAAAGACTGAGTCACGCGGACCCAAGTCGATATCTGGGGCAATAAAAATAAAGTTCCCCGTTTGAATTTCGCAAATGAGATCACGCAAGCGACTTTGCCTTTCGATTGGCTTGCCGCCAAAACGATTTCTCCACTCAATCATTTTTTGATTAAAGAACGGGTTCTTCATGTTTTGATACAGGCCTGCGCCACGCGGCCAGTCATGTTGACTGGCTAATACTGATAAAGCCATGAAGCCGCCCTCGAGCCCCACAAAGTGAGGGTTGATTAAAAGACGTGGCTTTCGATTGCCTAGAGTGAGGGTTGATTCGATTGTCACAATGTCAGTAATTTGTTTGCCGCTTCCAAGCCAAATGCAACTTCTTTCTAATACGCTGCGACCAAAAAGTTTCCAATGCTCAATTGCAAGCTCATCAATTTCTTTTTCGCTTAGATTTGGAAAACACAAGCGTAAATTGGTTTTGACAACGCGGCTGCGACCATTTGGAATATGGGCTGCAAGCCAGCCCAAGCCATAGCCTACATGGACGGTGATGGTGTAAGGCAAAAAGGCGCAAGAGACTCAGCGCTAAGAAATTGAAGGGGTTTTGTAACCAGGTCATTTCGAAATTTTATAACTAGTTGCTTGGAGGCAATTCTGCACCGGCGGGATGCTTGTAACGGTTGTATGACCAAATGAATTGTTCTGGTGCGACGAGTACGGCATTTTCAATCGCCATATTAATTTCTGCGGCAGCTATGCTGGTGTCCTCAGAAAAAGGCGCAAGACGGGTTGCTTGCATGAGCCAGCCTGCACCAATACCTTTGCGTTTGGCGGTAAACATAATTACCGGCGTGCTATTGCGATTTGCAAGCCGAGCTGGCAAGGGCGTAGTGTACGCAGGGCGTCCAAAGAAAGGAACCCATACACCTTCGCCTCCACTTGGAACTTGATCCGGAAGGATTCCGATGGCTTCTCCGCGTGTGAGCGCACGAGTCATTTGACGCACACCGTTTAGGTTTGTCGGCACAAAATGCACATTGGGATAGGCCCGTCCTTCCACCACCACTTGATTTAGCCACTCCTGGCGTGGGGGACGATAAAGAATGGTTGCGGGGAAGTGCTGAGCGAGTACGCGCGGAATGATTTCAAAGCCACCAAGGTGCGGGGTAAGCATGACTAGGCCATGACCCTCTCCAATCGCAGCCTCTACAAGATCCCAGTTTTGAACCTCTACCAATGACAGGGCTTTTTGAGGATTGCGCCAAATCCACAAACTATCTGAAAACAGCATTCCAGAGACTCTTACCGCATCCCATAGGCTGAAGGGCAATCCCCTGGCATTAACAACGGCTTCATATTGAGGGCGAAAGAGGGATCGGTATTGCTTTGAGCCGATGTAAGCCAGAATGCCCAAAAAAGCCCCAATCACCTGTACTAGCGCAAGAGGAAGCGCGGCAATCGTATTGAGGCAGAGCTTAAAAAAGAGTTTTCGCACCTCCTTAATGATATTCAATGCAGCAGCTCTTGGTGTGTGGATTTCAAGGTGCCTTGCTCAATATGGCATTTTTCGGATAGAATTCACCCCATCGCTGAGTTAAGACAACTTGCAGAGCGATTCATAAATTCTGCTAAAGCGTCGCCGTTGTGGTTCTTGGCACGTGAGTTGTCCCAATGATCGTGTTAATAAATTAAGGAATATGCAATGGCTAATGATTACTTCTTTACCTCAGAATCCGTTTCTGAAGGTCACCCCGATAAAGTAGCAGACCAAATCTCTGATTCGATCCTCGATGCCATCTTGGCTCAAGATCCAACTGCGCGTGTTGCAGCAGAAACTTTATGTAATACCGGCTTAGTAGTTTTGGCTGGTGAAATTACCACCAACGCTAACGTTGACTACATTCAGGTTGCACGCAATACCTTGCGTGAAATTGGTTACGACAACACTGCTTACGGTATTGATTACAAGGGTTGCGCGGTCTTAGTTGCCTACGACAAGCAAAGCCCTGATATCGCTCAAGGCGTTGATAAGGCGCATGATGACGGCTTAGATCAAGGTGCTGGTGACCAAGGCTTAATGTTTGGCTACGCTTGTGATGAGACGGCAGAGCTCATGCCTTTACCAATTCATTTGTCGCACCGTTTGGTTGAGCGCCAATCACAGCTGCGTCGTGACGGTCGTTTGAACTGGTTGCGTCCTGATGCGAAGTCACAAGTGACCTTGCGTTACGTGGATGGCAAACCTGACTCTATCGACACTGTTGTGCTCTCTACTCAACATGACGAAGATATTTCTCTTGAGAAATTGCGTGAAGCAGTGATCGAAGAAATCATCAAACCAGTATTGCCAAAGCATTTGATCAAAGGCGCCATTAATTTCTTGGTTAACCCAACAGGTCGTTTTGTTATCGGCGGCCCACAAGGCGATTGCGGTTTAACTGGCCGCAAAATTATTGTTGATACCTACGGTGGCGCAGCCCCTCACGGCGGTGGCGCTTTCTCTGGTAAAGATCCTTCTAAGGTTGACCGCTCTGCTGCATACGCTGGACGTTATGTTGCGAAGAACGTGGTTGCTGCTGGTTTAGCAAGCAAATGCTTGATTCAGATTTCTTACGCGATTGGTGTTGCCAAGCCAACTTCAGTAATGGTGAGCACCTTCGGTACAGGTAAGATTTCGGATGAAAAGATTGCTCAATTGGTTTCTGAGCACTTTGACTTGCGTCCAAAAGGCATCGTGAAGATGCTCAATCTCTTGCGCCCAATTTATAAAAAGACTGCTGCTTATGGCCACTTTGGTCGCGAAGAGCCAGAATTTACTTGGGAGCAAACAGACAAAGCGGCTGCATTACGTGCAGCAGCAGGTCTGTAAGTAGGAAATACGCAGTTTGTAGGTGTATTGAGGCGAAATATGCCGTAATTGTTTACAATTACGGCATACCTTCAAGGAGCGTTGCAAGGAATGCTGAGACCCAGTACTTCCCCAGGCTTGAAGGGAGTGGACTCCTAAACGGAGTTTGCTAATTGCAACCGCGCTCGCTAACCCATGATTCAATGGCTAGCGAGTTTCTACTCCAGCATTGGATCGTATTTGGCTGGAGCATTAATGAATACCGTTTCTGATTTAAATAACTTTGTAGCAACTCGTTGCGCAATTGCCGATATTTCTTTGGCTGACTTTGGTCGTAAAGAAATCGCTATTGCTGAAACAGAGATGCCTGGCTTGATCGCTATTCGTGACGAGTTTGCTGCGCAGCAGCCATTGCGTGGCGCACGCATTACTGGCTCATTGCATATGACTATTCAAACCGCTGTGTTGATCGAGACGCTTGAGGCGCTTGGTGCGGAAGTTCAATGGGCATCTTGCAACATTTTCTCAACACAAGATCATGCTGCTGCAGCTATCGCTGCTAATGGCACACCAGTGTTCGCAATCAAGGGCGAAACCCTTGAGCAATATTGGGACTTTACGCATCGCATTTTTGAATGGGCTGATGGCGGTTACACCAATATGATTTTGGACGACGGTGGCGATGCTACTTTGTTGTTACACCTCGGTGCCCGCGCTGAAAAAGATCAAGCTTGCTTGAGTAACCCAACTAGCGAAGAAGAAACTATTTTGTTTGCAGCCATTAAGAAAAAATTGGCGCAAGATCCAACTTGGTACTCAACACGCTTGGAAAAAGTAAAAGGCGTTACTGAAGAAACCACTACAGGTGTACATCGCCTGTATCAAATGTTTGCTAAGGGCGACTTGAAGTTCCCTGCGATCAACGTAAATGACTCTGTTACTAAGAGCAAATTCGACAACCTCTATGGTTGCCGCGAGTCCTTAGTGGACGCGATCAAGCGCGCTACTGACGTGATGGTGGCGGGTAAGGTTGCGGTAGTTTGCGGCTACGGCGATGTGGGTAAGGGCTCAGCACAAGCATTGCGTGCTTTGTCTGCTCAAGTTTGGGTTACTGAGGTAGATCCAATCTGTGCTTTGCAAGCTGCGATGGAAGGCTACCGCGTTGTGACTATGGATTACGCCGCGGATAAAGCAGACATCTTTGTTTCTGCAACTGGCAACTACCATGTGATTACACACGACCATATGGCGAAGATGAAGAATCAAGCCATCGTTTGTAATATTGGCCACTTTGATAATGAGATCGATGTTGCTGGTATTGAAAAATACAAATGGGAAGAGATCAAGCCACAAGTTGACCACGTGATTTTCCCAGCCGCTAATGGCAAGCCTGAAAAGCGCATCATCATTTTGGCCAAGGGTCGTTTGGTAAACCTGGGTTGTGGAACAGGACACCCTTCTTATGTAATGAGCTCTTCATTTGCAAATCAAGTGATTGCCCAAATCGAATTGTGGAATGCGGTAGGCACGGATAAATACCCAATCGGTGTTTACACATTGCCTAAGCATTTGGATGAGAAGGTTGCTCGTTTACAACTCAAGACTCTGAATGCAGAGTTAACTGTGCTGTCTGATCAGCAAGCTTCTTATATTGGCGTAACGAAGGAAGGCCCATACAAGGCTGACCACTATCGTTATTAATCCAATCACTGTTCAATAGATACCTAGGCCCAAAATCATGGAATTAAGCGTCGAATTCTTTCCTCCTAAAACACCTGAAGGTGAGAGTAAGTTGCACCTTGTGCGTGAGCGCTTTAGTGAAACGCTCAAGCCAGCGTTTTATTCCGTGACCTTTGGTGCCGGTGGCTCTACTCAGTCTGGCACATTAAAAGTGGTGAGTGATATTCATGCTGCTGGTGCAGCGGTTGCTCCACACTTATCTTGTGTTGGCAGCTCACGTGAAAGCGTGCGCGAAATGTTGAAGCAGTACCAAGCCTTAGGCGTGAAGCGAATTGTGGCTTTGCGTGGCGACTTGCCTTCTGGCATGGGTCAGTATGGAGAATTTCATCATGCCAATGAGTTGGTTGAATTTATTCGTTCAGAAACAGGCGATTGGTTTCATATCGACGTAGCTGCATATCCAGAGACGCACCCCCAGGCCAAGTCACCAGCGAGCGATGTGGATTTTTTTGTGCAGAAAATGAAGGCAGGTGCAAATTCAGCTGTTACTCAATACTTTTACAACAGCGATGCTTACTTTCGCTTTGTGGATGAAGCCTACGATCTTGGTGTAACTCAACCCATCATCGCCGGCATTATGCCGATTACTAATAGTACTCAATTATTGCGCTTCTCGGATGCGTGTGGTGCTGAAATTCCACGCTGGATTCGTTTGCGTCTTCAGTCCTACGGGGATGACGTTGCTTCTATCCGCGCATTTGGCGAAGAGGTTGTAACAGACTTATGTGATCAGCTATTAACTGCGGGCGCTCCTGGCATTCACTTCTACTCGTTAAACCAGGCCGATGCTGTTTTGGCCATTGCAGACAATCTAGACTTAACGAAGTAATCTAGCTGTATAGTCCTGACTCTGTGATGAGCATATCTAGTGGCTCATCATGAGTCTGCGCTGACCACTGGTCATCATTAAGTTCTTGCCAATCAAAACCAATCCCAATGCAAACTAGCTTGGGATTTTTCTTTCTGAGGTCAGCCAGGGTGCGATCAAAATATCCACCCCCATACCCTAAACGCCAGTAATGCTTTTTTCCTTCGGCGACTGAGCTCGACCAGCCAACACAGGGGATGAGAATGCAGCCTGGCCTGCTAAGTGGTCTTTCGGCGTTATCGGGGTCCGGCTCTGGTACACCATGCTTACTAGGAATCAATTGATCCCCCTGTAGCCATTGATAAAAATCGAGATGTTTATCAGGACGAGCAAATGGCAGCGCTAGAGTTCGCTGGGGGGCTTTTTTGACCCAGGCTAGCAAAGTAGAGCGCAAATCGACTTCATCTTGAATGGGCCAATAGAGGGCAACAGATTGCCATGAGCTACCTTCTTCTAAAAGCAGTTGATTTAAGTGATCAATGAGGTCGGCCTGCATTTGAGCGTAATTTTGCTCAGCAGCAAACGCAGTACGTTGCTTTAGTAAATTTTGACGAAGAGATTTTGGCGAATTCTCGTGCATATCAAGCATTATCAGGCGAAAATTAGAAGATATAGCAAATAAGATAACACTCAGTAATTACAGATAAAAGGTTAGATAGTGAAAAAGCAGTTTGAAATTCGTCAATGGCAATCCCGCGTATGGATCACAACGCTGATTTTGGGTCTAACGCTGCCCTTTCCAAATGCGTTTGCGGAAAAGTCCAAAAAGCCAATTCTGCCTAAGTCCTATGAAAGCAAGGCTGCACCAGCAGAAATTACTGATACCGATCGGATGTTTATTGATTTGCGCGAAGCTGCAAAAAAAAACGATGTATTTCGTACTCAGCAGTTGTCTTCTAATTTGGTGGGTTACCCATTTGATGACTGCGTAACGTATTTCCGCATCAAACCACAATTGTTTGATAGTGCAGGTGCTGCACGAGGGGATTACAGCGCCGACTCTCAAGTGGCTTCATTTCTAAATCAATATCAAGGGACAGCCTTGGCTGACCGAATGCGCAATGATTGGCTCTTGGTTTTAGGTAAGCGCAAGGACTGGGCACGCTTTGATGCTGAGTACGCTAAGTTTGTTTTGGATGACGATATGCAAGTGAAGTGCTATTCGTTGTTGTCAAAGTTATCCCGGGGCGAGAATCCAACAAAATTAGCAATGGACTCCAGATCTATTTTGTTAGACCCGGGTTACTTTGGTCAGGCATGTCAGGAGTTGGTGCCGTCACTCGTTGCTGCTGGTGGGATGAGCCCAAGCGAAGCGAAGGCGATTGGCCGCGCTGCAAGCGAACGTGGCTTTGACACGATGTCACGCCGACTTGGTGGTGAAGATCCTATTGCCGATATTGTTAAGGCGGCCAAAGCAGATCCAGCAAAAGCGTATCGCGACTTCTCACAAAACGCTTCGCGTTATAGCAAAGAGAATCAAGCTGTTGCATGGGGCGTGATCGGACAATTTCTGGCTAAGAAACTAGATCCCAATGCAGATGATGCTTATCGTATGCAACAAGAGTTGGGCTATAACGAATTGCTTTCGACCGAATCACAAGAGTGGAAGGTACGTGCAGGCTTGCGCGCTAAAGATTGGGTTTTGGTAAAGAATGCTATTGATGGTATGAACCCTGCAGTGCGCAGCAAAGATCCAGCATGGACTTACTGGTATGGTCGCGCGCTAAAGGCAGAGGGGCAGGACACAAAAGCCAAAGAGAGTTTTGAGTTAATTGCCGATCAATACAATTTTTATGGCCAACTCGCCCGCGAAGAATTGGGTAGATCAAATCATGCGCCCGCCCGAACCAAAGTAAGCAAGCAAGAAATTGATGCAATGGCGAGTCGTAAGGGTTTCATTCGCGGTGAGCGCTTGTATGCCATGAATCTTCGCTTCGAGGGTAATCGCGAGTGGAATTGGGAATTGCGCAATATGACCGATAAGCAATTATTGGCTGCCGCAGAGTATGCGAAACGGATCAATCTATATGACCGTGTTGTTAATACTGCTGATCGTACAAAACAAGAGCATGATTTTAGTTTGCGCTATCCAACTCCGTATAAAGAAGAGTTGTCGCCAATTGCACGACAGATCGATTTGAATCTTGCTTGGGCTTATGGCCTGATTCGCCAAGAATCCCGCTTCATCATGAATGCAGCATCCTCCGTGGGTGCGTCTGGATTAATGCAAGTAATGCCGAACACCGCCAAGTATGTGGCTAAGAAAATTGGCATGACCAACTACACCAATGACAAGTTGAGCGATACCAACACCAATCTGACATTAGGTAGTAATTATTTAAATATGGTCCTTGTCGATCTAGATGGTTCTTGGGTTTTAGCCTCGGCCGCCTATAACGCAGGTCCTTCTCGCTCAAAGGCTTGGCGTGAAAAGTTATCAGGCCCAACCGAGGGAGCAATTTTTGCTGAGACTATTCCGCTTACGGAAACTCGAGTCTACGTAAAGAATGTTCTCTCCAACGCAAGTTACTATTCATCGGTGATGAATGGTCAGACACAATCTTTAAAACAACGCTTAGGTGTAATTACACCTAAGGCTGCCACTCAATCTGAGCTCCCTTAAACAATTCACTTCTGCGCAAGCAAAGAAAGCTTCTGATGAAATATGACATTCTTCTGATTGGCGGCAATGGATTTGTTGGGCGAGTGATTGCTGCGCAACTTCAGCTTGCTGGCTATTCTGTCTTGATCCCAACAAGCCATTTAGGTGCGGCGCGCGAATTGCGCATGCTACCTAAGGTGCATGTTGAAGAAGCTGATATTCATGAGTTCGATGAATTACAGAGTCTTTGTGAGCGCATCAAACCAAATGGCGCTGTGATTAATTTGGTTGGCATGCTTCACGATAGGCCTGCTAAACCTTATGGAAAAGTGTTTAGGGCGGCGCATGTGGAGTTGCCAAAAAATATTATGACTGCAATGCAGTTGCATGGTCTAAAGCGCTATTTGCACATGAGTGCGCTGGGCGCAGATTCCCAAGGCCCATCTATGTATCAACGTAGCAAGGGTGACGGTGAGGCGGCTGTTAAGGCCAGCTCTCTTGATTGGACTATCTTTAGGCCTTCAGTCATCTTTGGTGCCCAAGATCAATTTATTAACTTATTTTCTAAATTGACTAAGTTATTTCCAGCAATGCCCTTAGCCAATCATCAGGCTAAATTTCAGCCAGTAAGAGTAGATGATGTTGCGAGTGCATTTGTAAAATCATTAAGCATGCCGCAAACAATTCATCGGTCCTATGACCTGGTGGGCCCAACGGTTTACACCATGAAAGAGATTGTCGAGTTTGCTGCGCGTAAAGCGAAAACATCATGTGCGATTATTCCGGTTCCAGCATTTGTCGGTTATCTACAAGCTTTGGCATTTGAGTTCTTGCCGGGGCCAACTTTAATGTCTCGTGACAATATTGCCTCGATGAAATTGCCCAATACCTTGCCGGTAAATGGTGTTGACGCGTTGACTGAAGTATTTAAATTGAGTCGCCGCAGCCTAGAGGGCATGCAGTAATGAAAATTTACGCTGTCGGCGGAGCAATTCGGGACACCTTGATGGGTTTGCCCGTGCACGACATTGATTATGTTGTAGTGGGCTCAAGCGTAGAAGAGATGGTTGCCAAAGGTTTTCGACCTGTTGGCAAAGATTTTCCGGTGTTTTTACATCCAGAGACGCAAGCAGAGTATGCGCTTGCGCGTACTGAGCGTAAGACCGGAAAAGGTTATAAAGGCTTTCATTTTTATGCAGATCCTTCCGTCACCTTGGAGCAGGATTTAGAGCGTCGTGATTTAACGATTAATGCAATGGCGCAAGAAGTGGGCGCAGACGGCAAACAATTCGGCCCCATTATTGATCCTCATAACGGCCAAGAGGATTTGGCTCATAAGGTATTTCGTCATGTATCCGATGCATTTGCTGAAGACCCATTGCGTCTATTAAGAATTGCTCGCTTTGCCGCTCGTTTCCCAGAATTTACAGTTGCAGAAGAAACATTGATCGCTCTTAAGGCAATTGTTCAGTCTGGTGAATTAAATGCGTTGTCAGCAGAGCGTATTTGGCAGGAGTTAGCCAGAGGTTTGGTTGCCACCAAGCCGATGCACCTATTTCAGGTCTTATTAAATACCGGTGCCGCTAGCGCGATATTGCCGGCTGCCCTGACCGCCAGGCTGGCTGAAGAGCCTTTCCGTGAAGTGTTGATCACGCACTTTTCATTGGCTGGCAATAGTCTGGAAGAGCGCTGTGCCATTGCATTGATGGATTTGCCGGCCAAGGAAATTCGTTCCTGGGCTGATTGTGTCCGTATGCCAATTGAAGTAAGAGATTTCAGTGAAATATTTAGCGATCTGAGAGTATTAATAAATCAATACCCCAATCACTCTTATCAAGCAGTAGATATTTTGGCTTGGTTTAATCGCGCTGATGTTTGGCGCAAGCCAGATCGCAGTCAGGCAATTTTGAATCTTGCGGAAAATTTAGGACTAAATGTTTCGCCTTTAATGAAAGCGATGCGCAACGCACAGGCAATCAATACAGCAGAAATTATTGCTGGCGTTGCTGCGGAAGATCGATCTAATGGTGAGCGCATTGGTAGCGCATTTGAATCTGCCAGATTGGCTGCAATTACCGCGGCTCTAGAGAGCTAAGCAAAAATCTATAGTCGATTTCTGCCGCGTAAACCTGGCAGATCCTCAAGCACATGGCCGGGCAGCAAACTTTCTAAGCTCTTAGAAAACGCAAATGCCTTAAAGAGTTCGCCCATCTCCGCCTCAGACAATAACTTTTGCAAAGAGTTTGAGATTGGTAGAAAAGTCTCTGGATCGCTCGGATCACCAGTCTCCAGGGCGATATCGCCAATGCCCGCATCTAACAAGTATGCGGCCTGGTTGGTGAGATAAACATCATCTACATTTTCAGCCAATGCACTACGAGCAATTTGTGACCACTCAACGTGAGTTGTTAAGTCACAAAGACCAGGCAGGTGAAATGGGTCCTGAATTGCATGATGGCGATGGTGAGCCATCAAGGTGCCTTCAAGTCTTTGTGGGTGGTAATACTCGCTCTCAGGAAAGCCATAATCAAAAGTTAGAAATAAGCCCACTTCTAAATGCTTGGCAACTTGTTGCATCCATGCGTTTGCTGGGGTGTGCAGTTCGGTGACATAACCTTCTGAGAGGTTTCCGCTGAGGAGACTTTCGGGAAGCAATTTTTGCTCAACCGGAGCGCCTGCTTTCCAAAGTAGATTGTCGCCCTCAGAAGAAACACCATACCAATACCAAAATCCATTTTGATAAATGATGGCATCACAAGGAATGGCATCAATCACTTCGTTTGCCAAAATGACGCCTTTGAAATTTTCTGGCAACTGAGAAAGCCAGCTACATTGAGTGTTGCTATTAAGTTGTTTAACAGTTGCGCCAATTCTTTCTTGCTGACGTTGCGCTAAGTCTGGCGAAATCTCAATGATGTCGTAACGGTCTAATTGAAATCCAAGATCACTTAAGCGGGTCAATATGGATGTTGCTAGCTTGCCAGTCCCGGCACCAAACTCCAGAATTTGTGTCGGGAGTCCTTTTTCCTTTAGGCCCTCAAGAACCGGCAAGAGCGTTGAGCAAATAGCCGCTCCAAAGAGGGGGCTTAATTCGGGGGTGGTGGTGAAATCGCCACCAGCTCCTAGTTTGTGAGCTCCGGCGCTGTAATAGCCCATCCCGGGCTCGTAGAGGGCCATCTCCATATAGCGAGAAAAGGGCAGCCAGCCGGCCTGTGAGGCGATCTGAGAGGCTATTTTGGCCTTTAGAAGCGCACTATGCTCCGTTTCAAGGCTGGTCAAGGTAATATCCATAGCTTGCTAGTCTAAGAGAATTTAATTGAACCCTAGTTCAACATCACCATCCCAGCAAAAAAAGGCAGTTTTAGTGACTGGCGCCGCCAAGCGCCTTGGTCGTGAAATTGCTTTGCAGTTTGCCCGTCAGGGCTGGGATATTGCTGTTCATTATGGGCGTTCAGAGCAAGAGGCCGCCCAAACAGTCCAGGAAATTCAGGATTTAGGTGTCAAGGCTCAGGCTTTTCAGGCAGATTTGGCCAATGAGGCATCGACCAAAGATCTTTTCTTGGCTGCGAGCAAAGCTTTCCCAAATTTGGCCTGTTTAGTAAATAGCGCATCTATCTTTGAATACGATCGCGCCAACTCAAAAACCCCTTTAACAGGGAAAAGCTTGCAAGATCACATGCAGGTGAATTTGACGGCACCAATCTTGTTATCTCAGCTGATGTTTGAATATCAGAAAAATAAAACAAATAAGCTGGAAATCATTCCGGCGGTAATTCAATTGCTTGATCAAAAGCTGATCAATCTCAATCCAGATTATTTGTCTTACACCTTATCTAAGGCCGCACTACTTTCCTCTGTTGAATTATTAGCAATGGATTTTGCGCCGCATTTACGAGTAGTTGGATTGGCTCCAGGAATCTCTCTGCCATCCGGCGATCAAACGCACGATGGTTTTTCTAAAGCGCATCAAATGACGCCATTGGGAAAATCTTCTACCCCTGCAGACATAGAAAAAGCAGCTGTATTTCTGGCTGACTCGGGCGCGATCACTGGAACAACTTTATATGTCGACGGTGGACAGCACTTGCTGCCATCATCACGCGATGTGATGTTTAAAACCCATTAAGTATTTTAAAAAGTAAATATACATGCACGCAATTCTTTCTCATCCTGCCCTTGTTGATTGCCGCCGCTTATTTTTGCGCGACTATGAAATCTATATCTCAACATCGGCGTTCATGACTTTGAGAAAAAAGCGGAACAACGTGTTATCTTAAATGTCGATCTCTATATTCCACTGGCGATGAATGCGCCCACTCAAGATCAATTGGATGAGGTGGTGGATTATGACTTTATGCGCGAGACCATTAAGGCTAGAGCCTCTCAGGGCCATATCCATTTGCAGGAAACCTTGTGCGACGACATCGTGACAGCTATGCTGCTGCACCCTAAAGTCTTAGCTGCACGCGTCAGCACAGCCAAGCCTGACGTGTATCCAGATTGCCACTCAGTGGGCGTTGAAGTGTTTCGTATTAAGACATCTTGAGTTAAAGAATTTAGAAAAGAACGCTTATGGGCGATATTCGTAAAGTTGTCTTCGAAGAAAACAAGTTAGAGAAAAAACTCTGTCGTTTGGTAGGTCAAGCTATTGGTGACTTTGGCATGATTGAGGATGGCGACAAAGTCATGGTCTGTGTATCTGGCGGAAAAGACAGTTATGCCATGCTCGATATTCTGTTGAAGTTACGTGAGCGTGCGCCGATTAACTTTGAAATCGTGGCTGTCAACTTAGATCAAAAGCAACCTAATTTCCCTGCTGAAATTTTGCCTAATTATTTAAAGGGCTTGGGCGTTCAGTATCACATTGAAGAGCAAGATACTTACAGTATTGTGAAGCGCGTTATTCCTGAAGGTAAAACTACCTGCGGATTGTGCTCACGTTTACGTCGCGGCATTTTGTATCGCGTGGCAGATGAGTTGGGCGCAACGAAAATTGCTCTAGGGCATCATCGCGATGACATTTTAGAAACCTTGATGCTCAACATGTTCTATGCGGGCAAACTTAAAGGAATGCCACCAAAGTTGCGTTCTGATGACGGCAAACACATTGTGATTCGTCCTTTGGCTTATGTGCCCGAAAAGTTGCTTGAACGTTATGCGACAGATATGAATCTCCCGATCATTCCATGTGATTTGTGTGGCAGTCAGCCCAATTTACAGCGCCAGGTCATGAAAGAAATGCTGCGCGAATGGGAAAAGAAGCATCCGGGCCGAGTGGAAAACTTATTCCGCTCAATGCACCATATCGTTCCATCCCATTTGATGGATGGCGAAGCCTTTGATTTCAAAAATCTAGAGATTTCGACTGAGCTATCGGGTATTGCCGCTAGATCAGCGGGTGATAGGGTAATTGATGAGGCTGATTTGGATGAATTAGCCTGTGGAACCATGATTCAGGGGACTTATAATCCCCCTTTATGAATATCGTCATATTGGCTGCTGGGCAAGGAAAGCGGATGAAATCCGCTTTGCCCAAGGTCCTGCAAACTCTGGCAGGAAAACCTCTCCTGCAACATGTACTGACTACTGCCCTCTCATTGCAGGGCAAGCAAGCTAAGGCGGGTCCTGTTGTTGTAGTGGGTCATGGGGCTGCTGACGTTAAAGCATTCTTAGTGAGCGCAAGCAAAGAAGATGCGGGATTTAGCAAAGTAGTAACTGCACTACAAGCCGAGCAAAAGGGTACGGGTCGCGCACTCTTGCAAGCATTGCCTAAGTTAGATGTACAAGAGCCGACATTGGTTTTGTATGGCGACGTTCCTCTGACAACTAAAAAGACGCTTAGTAAATTAGCAAAATTAGCCGATGGTGTAAGAGGGCAAGATTGCGCATTGGCTTTGCTGACACAGAACCTAAGCAATCCAACTGGATACGGTCGCATTGTGCGCGATGCTGATGGTTCGGTAAAAGAGATTGTTGAAGAAAAAGACGCCACAGCAGCGCAAAAATTAATTCAAGAAATCAATACCGGCATCATGGTGTTGCCAACGAATTCCCTAAAGAAGTGGTTAAAGGCTTTACGCTCTAGCAATGCTCAGGGCGAGTATTACTTAACTGATGTAATCGCCATGGCAGCGAAAGATGGCGTGTCGATTCGTACAACACAAGCCGATGATGAGTTTGAAACTGTTGGCGTCAATAGTCGCGATCAACTGGCTGCACTAGAGCGCGTACATCAACTCAATATTGCCAATCAATTAATGGATGCAGGCGTTTCGCTTGCGGATCCAGCTCGCATTGATGTGCGCGGCACATTAGAGTGTGGCACCGATGTATCGATTGATGTTGGTTGTGTATTTGAGGGCTGCGTCACTTTAGGCGCTGGCACAAAGATTGGGCCTTATTGCGTGATTCGCAATAGCGTTATTGGTAAAGGTGTATCCATTCATGCGTATAGCCATGTAGACGGCGCAAAAGTAGGCAATCAATCATTGATTGGTCCTTATGCTCGTTTACGTCCAGGTGCGGACTTATCAAACGATGTACATATTGGTAATTTCGTAGAAGTAAAGAACAGCAAAATTGCTGCCAATAGCAAAGCGAATCATTTGGCTTATGTTGGTGACTCGATTGTTGGTTCAAGAGTCAATATTGGCGCTGGTACGATTACCTGTAACTACGATGGCGTTAATAAACATCAAACCATTATTGAAGATGACGTATTCATTGGTTCGGATGCACAGTTAGTTGCACCGGTCAGAGTAGGCCGCGGCGCTACATTGGGTGCAGGCACAACACTCACCAAAGATGCCCCAGCAAATCAACTAACCGTATCTAGAGCAAAACAAATTTCTTTGCAGTGGCAGCGCCCTATAAAGCAAGATAAAAAATTGCCCACAAAAAAACCGGCAGCAAAGAAAGCTGTGAAGAAAGTGGTTAAAAAGACGGTTAAGAAAACTGCAAAGGGTAAAAAATAATGTGCGGTATTGTTGGTGCGGCTTCTCATAAGAATATTGCTGATGCTTTGGTTGAGGGCTTGCGTCGCTTGGAGTACCGTGGCTATGACTCTTGCGGTTTTGCAGTTATTAACGGCGACGATGTAAAGCACCCGATTGAAAGAGCGCGCACTACTGCTCGAGTTTCTGAGCTTGCTGAGCAGGGCAAAGATTTTCATGGGACTTTAGGCATTGCCCATACGCGTTGGGCAACCCACGGTAAGCCTGATACACAAAATGCCCACCCTCATATTTCAAACGGTTTGATTGCAGTAGTGCATAACGGCATTATTGAAAACTATGAAGCGCTACGTGCTGAATTAAAAGCTGCCGGATATGTATTTACATCTGAGACAGACACAGAAGTCATTGCGCATTTAATTCATCAGCAATACGTTGCTGGCGGACAAAAAGATATTGCCCAATCGGTAAAAGCAGTATTGCCTAGATTGCTTGGCGCCTATGCTATTGGCGTGATTGCGCAAGACAACCCAACCACTTTGGTGGGCGCCCGCGTTGGTTCGCCCCTAGTGGTTGCGCTTGGTGAAAAAGAAAACTTCTTGGCATCTGATGCTTTAGCTTTGGCTGGGCGCGCGCATTCCATGATGTATTTGGAAGAGGGCGATGTTGCGGTCTTGAAGGCAGATAGCGTTGAAGTGATTGATCAAGCTGGTAGAACAGCCCAAAGAGAGCTCAAGCCAATGCCACCGCAGGCTGATTCCGTTGATCTGGGCCCCTATCAGCACTACATGCAAAAAGAAATCTTTGAGCAGCCACGTGCAATTGGCGACACTCTTGCAAATATCGCTACATTTGGGCCAGAACTATTTGGTGCGAATCCAGAAGACTGGAAATCTTTCGATCAAATATTAATTTTGGCTTGCGGAACGAGTTACTACTCTGCATGTGTTGCTAAATATTGGCTAGAAGATATTGCAGGCATTCCTACGCAAGTGGAAATTGCTAGCGAGTATCGCTATCGCACCACGGTACCAAATCCCAAAACATTAATTGTTGTGGTTTCTCAATCTGGTGAGACTGCGGATACCTTGGCAGCATTGCGACATGCTAAGAGCTTAGGTCATCAATACACCTTAGCCATTTGCAACGTGGCTAGCAGCGCTATGGTTCGCGAAACGAATTGGCATTTCTTGACCAAAGCCGGGACAGAGATTGGCGTTGCTTCAACCAAGGCATTTACCACTCAACTCTTAGCACTTTATCTTTTAGCGGCTTCTATTGCGAAGCGCGCAGGCAAGATTTCAGCCGAGAAAGAAAATTCATTACTTCGTGAATTGCGCCATTTGCCAAAAGCGCTGCATGCAGTACTGGCACTTGAGCCGCAGATCATCGCTTGGAGCGAAGCTTTTGCTAAATGTGAGAATGCGCTCTTTTTGGGGCGCGGAATGCATTACCCAATTGCACTCGAGGGCGCGCTCAAATTAAAAGAAATTTCTTATATCCATGCTGAAGCCTATCCAGCTGGTGAGTTAAAGCATGGCCCATTGGCCCTGGTGACAGACAAAATGCCAGTGGTGACAGTTGCTCCAAAAGATGAGCTTCTGGAAAAGCTCAAATCGAATATGCAAGAAGTTAAGGCGCGCGGCGGAAAGCTTTATGTGTTTGCTGATCACGATACTGAGATTGTGAACAGTGACGGCATCAACGTCATTCGATTGTCTGAGCACTACGGCAATCTCTCGCCTATTCTTCACGTAGTGCCACTACAGCTTCTGGCGTATCACACAGCCTGTGCTCGCGGGACTGATGTTGATAAGCCAAGAAACTTAGCTAAGAGCGTAACGGTTGAATAATTTTTTTGATCTTGTTTGACTTTTGCTTCAAGCTGTGAACAAATTTAGGTAGATAAATCAGGGCTTTACGAGGCCCTGATTGCATTTTTGTGTTCAAATAACTCTTGTAAAAGAGGATATTTGTCGCAACTCATGTTTCTGTCGAAAGCACCCCTAGTCTCCCGCTTGCATTTACTTGCGCTCGTTTGTGTAGGCGCGTTATCTGCTTGCGCAGTGGGCCCAGACTTTAAGCAGCCAGACGCACCCAATACCTCCTCTTATACAGAGACAACTCTCTCCAAAAAATTAGCCACTGCTGAAGGTGTACCTGGCGGATCCGATCAAGAGTTCGTTGAAGGTGCCGACATAGAGGCGCAGTGGTGGGAGCTTTATAAATCTCCAGAACTTGATGCGTTGATTAAAAAAGCGCTTCAGCAAAATCCAAATTTAGGCGCAGCAGATGCAGCACTGCGTGCAGCCCAAGAAAACGTCAATGCACAAATTGGCGGCCAATACTTTCCGGCAATTGGTGTTGGCGCTAATGCCTTACGCCAAAAGCAGCCTTCTGCAGTCTATGGCATGAACTACGGAACGGATACTTACAACCTATACAACACCTCGGTGAATGTTAGTTATAAGCTTGATGTGTTTGGTGGCGCGCGTCGTGCTGTAGAGGGCGCTAGAGCCCAGGCTGAGGTTGCTCAGTTTCAACTAGAGGGCGGCTTACCTTTCACTAACAGCAAACATTGTTACAAGTGCAGTGCGAGAAGCGGCGCTGCGTGCGCAGATGCAAGCAACAGAAGAAATTCTGAAAGCACAAACTAATCTTGCTGAGGTGACTGAGAAACAATTAGTGATTGGTACTGTATCAAGGGTGGACGTCACATCACAAAGAACATTAGTTTCCAACTCTCAAGTTGATTTATTTAACTATGAGAGAAATTTAGCATTCGCTCGCAATCAATTAGCAGTGCTCATTGGCGAATTACCAAGCAGTGCTGATATTGCGAAATTTGATTTAAGCACTTTGCATCTGCCAGCAAAATTACCACTTTCAGTGCCATCGAGTCTAGTGCGTCAGCGCCCTGATGTACGTGCTGCAGAGGCTCAATTAAAAGCTCAGAATGCGTTTGTAGGTGTGGCAACAGCCAATTTACTGCCGCAATTTACGATCACCGGTTCTGCTGGAGCTGCAGCGCTGACATCGAGCTCCTTGTTTGGGCCAAATTCTGCTTTATGGACTTTGGGCGGCGGCATCTTGCAACCTTTATTCCAGGGCGGACAATTATTGGCTCAGCGTCGTGGCGCAATCGCCAACTATGAACAAGCGGCGTTTCAATATCAAGCAACAGTGTTGAAAGCATTTCAGGAAGTTGCGGATGCGTTACGTGCTTTGGAGACGGGAGCTCAAGCATTAAAGTCCGCATCGGATGCAGAACGCTATGCCTACGAAACATTGGACTTGGTACAGCAGCAATACAAGCTGGGCACAGCAAGTTATTTAGCAGTTTTGTATTACCAAAATCAATATCAACTTGCGAAGGTCAAGTCCGTTTCTGCGCAAGCAACACGGTTCTCTGATACCGCAGCTTTATTTGCAGCATTAGGTGGTGGCTGGTGGAATCGCGAAGGCCCCGCATTTAAACCAAAAGACATAGATAGCGAACAAAGATCAAAATGAAACTTCTGGAAACAATTAAGAGCAAGCTGATTGCTGCTGTTCTTGCCCTGTGGGCATGGACTCAACGCAAAGCAATTGAGTGGAAATTGCATGAGAAGGTGATTGCGCTTTGGGAAAAGGCTAAGGCCTTCTATGCGCGTATGGGCGCGAAGTGGCGCAATACCAAGGCTTACGCAAAGCTCATGGCGATGGAGCCATTGCAACGTCGTATGACTATTATATTGTGCGGTGTTTTCATATTGCTTGGATTGATTTTTACTTTTAATCAACTCAAGACTTTCATGATTAAGCATTTCATCTCTGGAATGGGTCTGCCGCCTGCGACTGTTTCCACAATGGTGATTGCTACTTCTGAATGGCAGCCAAAACTTACTAGCGTAGGTAACGTTCGTGCATTTAGAGGTGTAGAACTCAGCACTGAGATTGGCGGTTTGGTGCAAACCGTGCCAGTGAAATCGGGCCAAGACGTTAAAGAAGGTGAATTGCTCATTAAATTAAACGATGCTTCTGATGTTGCACAACTGAACTCTTTAAAGGCCTTGGCTGATTTGGCTAAGGTGATTAATGAGCGCGATAGACAGCAGTTAGCTATTCAGGCCATTAGTAAGAACGTGTTTGATACCAGTGCAGCCGATGCTAAATCTAAGCAAGCCCAGGTAGAGCAACAAACAGCACTCGTTGCTAAGAAAAATCTGAAGGCGCCATTTACTGGTCGCATCGGTATTGTGGCCATTAACCCTGGTCAGTACGTTAATCCAGGCGATGAGCTGTTAACCCTCCAAACTTTGGATCCTATTTTTGTTGACTTTAATTTGCCGCAAAACAATGCCGAACAAATTCAGGTTGGGCAAGATGTCGTAGTGACCACTGATGCATTCAAGGATGCGAGCTTCACTGGCAAGATCACTGCAGTAAGTCCAAAGGTGGATACCAACACTAGAAATATTCAGGTTGAGGCGCAAATCGCTAATCCCGATAAGAAAATTCTGCCAGGTATGTTCGCCAATGTGAACATTAAAGTGGGCGATCAAGTGCAGCTATTGACTTTGCCACAAACAGCTGTCACTTATAACCCTTACGGGTCTACAGTGTTTATCGCCAAACCGACTGGTAAGAAAGATAAGCAAGGTAAGCCTGCCTATGAGGCGCAACAAGTGTTTGTCACAACTGGCACGACTCGTGGTGATCAGGTTGCAATTCTTAAAGGGGTTGATGAAGGTGCTACGGTTGTTACTAGTGGTCAGTTGAAGCTCAAAAATGGCACACCATTGATCATTAATAACAAGGTGCTCCCTGCAAATTCACCTGACCCTAAGCCACAGGAATAAATAGCAGATGAATTGGGCTGACATATTCATCCGCAGGCCGGTGCTCTCACTGGTTGTGAGTGCGCTCGTCTTGGTGTTTGGATTGAAGGCGATTGGCTCATTGCCGGTAAATCAGTACCCACAAACGCAAAATGCGATTGTGACTATTACCACCGCTTACTATGGCGCTGATCCTGAGACGATTGCAGGCTTTATTACTCAGCCTCTCGAAGCATCGGTTGCACAGGCGCAAGGAATTGATTACTTATCTTCAACTAGTGTGAGTGGCGTCTCTACAATTATTGCCACCCTCAAGTTGAACTATGACTCTAATGCCGCATTAACGCAGATTCAGACTCAAATTAGCGCAGTAAAAAATCAACTCCCACCCCAAGCGCAGCAGCCCGTATTAACCGTTCAAGTTGGCCAATCAACTGCGGCAATGTATATGGGCTTTTATAGCGATGACATTCCTAATAACGCCATTACTGATTATTTATTGCGTGTTGTAACACCAAAATTAGATTCTGTTGAGGGTGTGCAGAACGCAGAAATTACTGGCGGCAGAAAGTTTGCGCTACGCGCCTGGTTAGATCGCGAGAAGATGGCTGGCCTCGGGATTGGTGCCGATGATGTCTATAGCGCTATGTCCGCAAATAATTACCTCTCAGCAGTCGGTAGCACCAAAGGCGATATGGTTGCTGTAGATCTGGTGGCTGGCACAGATTTGCATACCCTAGAAGAGTTCCGTAAGCTGGTTGTCAAAAAAGATGGCGTCAATATTGTTTATCTTGACCAGGTTGCTACGGTTACTTTGGGTTCTGAGGATTACAACACTAACGTAGCATTTAGCGGTAAGAAGTCGGTCTTTATTGCCATCAAGGTGGCACCTCAAGCGAACTTGCTTGATGTTGCGCAACGTGTCCGTGATGTTGTTCCAGATATTCAGAAGCAATTGCCTATCGGTATGACGGGCAAAATTGTTTATGACTCTACAGAATTTATTACCAGCTCTATTGATGAGGTTGTATCTACCTTATTAGAGGCCTTGGTGATTGTGACAATCGTGATTTATCTATTCTTGGGAAGTGTGCGCGCTGTTGCTGTCCCGGTGATTGCAATGCCACTCTCATTGATTGGCACCTTCTTCTTGATGCAGGTATTGGGTTACTCCATCAACCTGCTTACTCTGCTTGCTCTAGTGTTGGCCATTGGTTTGGTGGTGGACGACGCCATCATTGTGGTGGAAAACGTTGACCGTCATATGGAAAGAGGGTAAGTCTCCGTTGGAGGCTTCTCTGATTGCTGCTAGGGAGCTGGGCGGCCCAATCTTGGCAATGACAGTTGTGTTGATTGCCGTGTACATTCCAATTGGTTTCCAGGGCGGTCTTACTGGCGCACTCTTTACTGAGTTCGCCTTCACTTTGGCAAGTGCTGTTGCCGTCTCTGGCTTGATTGCGCTGACGCTTTCGCCAATGATGTGCTCCCGCATCTTTACTGAAGAGCAAGAGGCATCCTCTTTTATGCAAAAAATTGACAAGATTTTTGACAAAGTACATCACAGCTATCAAACAACATTGCGTGACTTGTTAAGCACTTGGCAGGTAATTATTGTGATGGGCGCAATCTTGTTAGGCGGAGTAGCGTATTTGTATGCAACAGCAAGGGCAGAATTAGCGCCTACTGAAGACCAGGGCATCGTATTGATGCAGGCTTCGGGTCCGCCTGATAGCACCGTTAATCAGATGCAGACGTACGCAGATCAGATTTACCAGATCTCTAGCGCTGAACCTGAATACGAGCAAATGTTCCAAATCACCAGCCCAACTAGTAGCTTCGGTGGTGTGCTATTGAAAGATTGGAAGGAGCGTAGTCGCAACGCAACCAAGTTCCAAGAAGACATGCAACAAAAATGGAACACGATTGCTGGCGCAAGAGTTGCAGCCTTCCAGTTCCCAGCTTTGCCAGGCGCACAAGGCTTGCCAGTGCAGGCGGTGATTAACACTACCGAGTCTTATGAGCAATTAAATGAAGTGTCCCAAGCGGTGTTGGATAAAGCACGTCGCAGCGGTAACTTCTTCTTCGTCGATTCAGATTTGAAAATTGATAAGCCACAAGATGTACTGGTGATTGATCGCGAAAAGGTTGCCGCACTGGGAATGACTCAACAGCAAGTGGATGCAGCCTTATCTGCGGCTTTGGGTGGCGGATACGTAAACTACTTCTCAGTTGCAGGACGCTCATACCGAGTGATTCCACAAGTAAAACAAGTGGATCGTTTAAATCCTGATCAGATTTTGGATTACTACATACGTACTCCTAGTGGTGCAATGATTCAGGCGCGCACGATTGCTAGCATTAAACAAAAAGTAGTTCCCCAATCGATTAATCACTTTCAGCAATTAAACTCCGCAACGATTTCTGGAGTAAGTACACCGTTTATTTCACAAGCGGATTTGTTGGAGTTCATGCGTCAAACCCTCAAAGAGGTCGCGCCTAATGGCTACAGCATGGACTACGCTGGTCCATCTAGACAGTTTATGGCTGAGTCCGGTGGATTCTTGGTGACAATGTTCTTTGCGATCCTGATCGTATTCCTCGTGTTAGCCGCTCAGTTTGAAAGCTTCCGTGATCCGATCGTGATTCTGGTTTCAGTTCCGCTGGCTTTATTTGGCGCTCTGATATTTATTAATCTGGGATTCACTACCTTAAACGTTTATACGCAGGTGGGATTGGTAACGTTAATGGGCCTCATTAGTAAGCACGGTATTTTGATCGTAGAGTTTGCAAATGAGTTGCAAGAGGCGGGGCGTAGCAAGGTCGATGCGATTGTTGAGGCTAGCAGCATGCGTTTAAGACCAATTCTGATGACTACAGCAGCGATGGTCTTGGGTGTCTTGCCTTTGGTGATTGCCTCTGGAGCTGGCGCTGCAGGACGTCAGTCAATGGGCATCGTCATCTTTACCGGCCTATCCATCGGCACACTCTTTACCTTGTTTGTTGTGCCGGCCATGTATCTGTTTATCGGCGCAGATCACCACGCTAAAAAGTTCAAGCAACAATAAGGTTGCTGAGCCTTGAGGCTTATTTAACGATATTAAGTTCTTTATCGGCAAATTCGCTAAAACAAGTTTCAGCTCTTAGTTTCTTTAACCAGCGCTCTACATTCTTCAGTTCGGTGCGTGGACCCGTTTTTTCTGGAAACGTATCGTTCAGCAAAACCCAGCGATGAACACCCAAGGCCACCACAATATCGCCGATATTAAATTGATTGCCAGAGCAGTAATCTTGCGAAGCTAGGATGTTATCGAGCAAGCTGAGAGTTTGGTTGGTTGTTTGATAGCCCTTGTAGATCGCGTCGTAATCACGATCTTTTTCTGGTGTTCTGGTAAGTCCCAGAAAAGCCGTTCGCAAAGGTGGCCATAGAGTAGCTAATTGCCAATCCATCATCTTTTCAGAGCTGTATTGGGCTGCAATGCCTTTAGGAAAGCGCCCATTTTTATCGTACTGCGAACTCAGGTAGCGCAAGATGGTGTTGGACTCCCAAAGCACCATATCGCCATCTTCGAGCGTAGGCACAAGTCCATTCGGATTCGTTTTGAGAAACTCAGGCGTATTGTTTTTCCCAAAATGAAGTCCTGCATCGATGCGCTCAAAATCTTTGCCTTCTTTGAGCCCAAGCTCCGCAAGGCACCACAAGACTTTTTGAACATTGATGGAACTTTTGCGACCCCATAAACGCATCATGGTAATTCCTTGTGAGTATTAATTGGTTTTAAGCAGTTTTAGCTTCAGAGAAATCTAGACCAACGAATTTACTGCGAGCAAAAATCAGCGGCTCATTTTCGGGATGATTTTTTAAGTTGATCACTTTTGCAACAATGATGTTGTGATCTCCACCGGTATGAACGCAAACGGTTTCGCATTCGTAGTAGGCGACGCAGCCATCAATTTGGGTAAGTCCGCTTGCAGCTTGCTTATGCGCCACCCCGGAGAATTGATCGATCTTTACCGTAGCAAAGTGCATCGCTAAATTTTCTTGGGAGCGTTCAAGCACATGAATGAGATGTTTTTTCCCCATCTCAACCCAAGGCATGAGGCGCGAGTGTTTTTTCAGGCTCCACAAAATAAGTGGCGGCTCTAAAGAAACGGTATTGAAAGCGCTGATAGTGATGCCATGAGAATTTTTTTCTTCATCAAGGCAGGTGATCACGGTGACCCCGGTTGCAAACGATGCAAATCCTTTGCGCAACTCTCGTGAGGTAAACGGGGTCATCAATTTTTGCTTATTTAGCTGCAGCTGCTGGTTCAGCAGCAATTGTTGTGCCTGGAATAGGAATCAAAATCTCATTTTCTTCAGCTTTTACGCATTTAAAGCGATATTGCTTGCCAGCCTTGGATAAAAAGCTTGCACCTTGGTAGAAGTCATCTTTGCAGGTCTGGGTGGCGAAATCCATCACATCCTGGGGATTGGCGCTAGAAGAGATCAGGCGCATATTGCCCATCGACATATTGATCTGCGTGGAATAGCACCCAGATAGTAGCGAGCCAGAAATTACAGTTAATAGTAGAATTTTTTTCATGGAAACCTCCATAATCAGCAATGCTCGTTAGGATAAACCTATTAAGCAATTGTTGCGGGGAAATCGTTCGTTCTACAAGGAAGAGATATGTTTAAGGCAATTTTGGTCAATAAAGATGAGCAAGGCTATCGTGCTGAGCTTGGACAAGCTGATGAAGCAAGTCTCCCAGAAGGCGATGTCAGGGTAAAGGTGCTCTATTCAACCCTGAACTATAAAGACGGTTTAGCCATTACTGGCAAAGGACCGGTGGTGCGTAGTTTTCCGATGGTCCCCGGAATAGATTTTGCTGGTGAAGTGATCGAAAGCAGCAACTCAGACTTTAAGACTGGTGACATGGTTCTCCTAAATGGCTGGGGTGTGGGCGAAGGCCATTGGGGGGTTAGCGCAACAGGCTCGCGTAAAGGGAGATTGGTTGATTCCTCTGCCTAAGGGCTTTACAGCTAAACAGGTATTGGCAATTGGAACGGCTGGGTATACAGCAATGTTGTGTGTGATGGCGTTGCAAAAGCACGGTCTTAAGCCTAGCGATGGCGAAGTTTTGGTAACTGGCGCTGCAGGCGGCGTTGGTAGTTTTGCGATCACCCTTTTGAGTAAATTAGGTTTTACTGTGGTTGCTAGTACGGGCCGTATGGCAGAAGCGGATTACCTGAAAAAATTAGGCGCTGCAGAAGTGATTAACCGTGCAGCTCTGTCTGCTCCAGGCAAGCCATTGGCTAAAGAGCGTTGGGCTGCAGTAGTGGATAGCGTTGGCAGTCATACCTTGGCAAATGCATGCGCCCAGACTAAGAGCGATGGGGCTGTCGCTGCATGCGGCCTTGCCCAGGGAATGGATTTCCCCTCTACTGTTGCGCCATTTATTTTGCGAGGCGTAACTTTATATGGAATATATAGCGTAACTGTGCCACGTGCAAAACGTATTGCGGCGTATGAGCAACTCAGTAAATTAGTGGATCTCAAAACATTGGATGAAATTTCTCATGAAATTACTTTAGAGGAATCATTAAAGTATGCGCAAGAGTTAATGGCGGGCAATGTGCGCGGCCGTTTAATTGTGGATGTGAACAAATAACCCAAACAATAAGTAGTGGCACCTATTCTGATGCTTGAGGTTTGCGATCTGCTAATAATGACCATACCTCAAGCTTTTCAGGATTTGAGAGCTCAGACCAATTTGCAATTTCAGTAAGCGTACGATAACAACCACGGCAATAACCATTTTCTGGGTTGATATCACACCAATTAACGCAAGGCGATGGAGCGGTAGTCAAAGTAAGCCTAAAACAAAATAAACATAAAAGAAAACGCTAGACCATGAGCACTCAAATCCGGATCATGTTGGCCTATCGCAATGGCTATGTGAAAAGTGGAAAGTACCTTTATGGATTTCCATGACGGATTACCTTACTGCTCAGTGGTTGAGTTGCAAAGAGGGTGGCGCAGCGATTGGTGCGCGCGCGGGCAGCGGCGGCTCAGCAGATCATTTTCAGAAACATGGATTAACAGCGTCACAGGATTTAGAAAAAATTCGGGCGCGCACCAATTACTACAGCAATATGGTTCCTGGAGTTCCACGTCAATATCGCCGCACATTATGGAAGGCGAGAACATTTTGATTGGCGGTAGAAGCTGGCAAATTATTATGGGGTATGGTCATGCACCCGAGCATGCATCTTTATATTGCAAAGAGATTGGCGTACTAATTTCTGGCGACATGCTCTTACCGCGCATCTCAACGAACGTCAGTGTTTATGATGCCGATCCATTGGGGCTTTATTTAGACTCGATTGAAAAGTATTCAGCATTGCCAGCGGATACTTTGGTATTGCCTTCTCATGGCAAGCCTTTTCAGGGGATGCTCCCACGCATTGCACAACTGAAGGCACATCATGACGAACGTTTGGCGGATACTTTAGCCGCATGTAAAAAACCGGCACATGCTCGAGAGATAGTGCCGGCTTTGTTTAAACGTGAATTAGATATTCATCAACTCACATTTGCGATGGGTGAGGCTATTGCTCATCTGAATTACCTACTTCGTCGAGGAAAGTTGGATCGCCAGCTTTGCGAGGACGGCGTGCTGAGGTTTTCCGCGGTTTAGCTTTAGTCGACTTAGTTGATGCAGTTTCAGAGCTTTCGCTAGGGCTTGTTGCTGCAGCTCCAGCGGCTGACACTGCGTCACCAAAGGATTTGAGCGCCATCATCGTGGCGTGTTGCACCTCAAGACCTTGAATGGTCGATTTCAGGATATTCAGATTCAAATTGAGCCAGTTTTCAACGCTTTTAAGGTCTTTAATGCGTTTTTCTAGCTCATCTACATCTAAGCCAGGAAAGGCTGCCCCAAAGCCACCGCCGCCGGCCTTAGAGGCGTCAGCGGAAAAGGGAAACTGTCCGGCTTGTGCCGCTGCACCTTGACCCCACATGGTTTTAAACATATCAAGGCTTTGGTTGAATTCTGGAATGGTTCCAAACATAGGGGCTCCGGGGTAAATGAAAAGTGGCTTTTCCAATAGTCCAATAGAATAAGGGATTCTAGAGATTATTCCCGGTTCAACAATGCAATTTAATGGTTTATCCCAGCCTTATACCCGCGGTCAGGCACTTCCTGAGCTGCTAAAGCAGCGCATCCTCATTTTGGATGGGGCTATGGGCACCATGATCCAGCAATACAAATTAACTGAAGCTGACTATCGTGGGCTGCCGGGGAATACTCGTTTTGCGGATCATCCAGGCGACATCAAAGGCAATAACGAACTTTTAGTTCTGACCCAGCCACAAATTATTAGCAAAATTCATGAGCAGTATCTAGATGCCGGTGCGGACATTATTGAAACCAATACTTTTGGCGCAACCTCAGTTGCACAAGAAGACTACAAAATGACTGGCTTAGCGCGCGAGATGAATGAAGTCTCTGCAAAATTGGCGCGCGCTGCATGTGAAAAATACAGCACCCCTGAAAAGCCGCGCTTTGCTGCGGGCGCGATTGGGCCTACCCCAAAGACTGCCAGCATTTCTCCTGACGTAAATGATCCGGGTGCGCGCAACGTCACTTTCGATGCTCTACGCGCTTCTTATCGTGAACAGATTGAAGGTTTATTTGCGGGTGGTGTAGATTTATTTTTAGTCGAAACTATTTTTGACACACTGAATGCCAAAGCGGCATTGTTTGCGCTGGATGAATTCTTTGAGGATACTGGCGAACGTTTGCCTGTCATGATTTCTGGAACGGTTACTGATGCATCGGGTCGTATTTTGTCTGGACAAACTGTTGAGGCGTTTTGGAACAGCTTGCGTCACATTAAGCCGCTGACTTTTGGTCTGAACTGTGCTCTAGGTGCTGCACTAATGCGCCCCTACATCGCAGAGCTGGCAAGGATTTGTGATGCCGCAGTTTCTTGCTACCCCAATGCCGGCTTACCTAATCCAATGAGCGATACGGGCTTTGATGAAACGCCTGAAATTACTTCTAGCTTGGTAGATGGCTTTGCTAAAGACGGCTTAGTAAATTTAGTGGGCGGCTGTTGCGGCACTACTCCTGACCATATTCGCGCAATTGCAGATGCTGTTACCAAGCGCAAACCTCGTGCGTTCTATCGTGAAAATGCAGGGGTGGCAGCATGAGCAAGCTAGAGAAAAAATCTATGCCAGCGATGAAGCTCTCCGGTCTCGAACCTTTTAACGTTACAGCTGATGTCGGCTTCGTGAATATTGGTGAGCGTACTAACGTCACAGGTTCAAAAGCGTTTGCCCGCATGATTTTAAATAATCAATTTGATGAGGCGTTAGCAGTAGCGCGTCAACAAGTTGAAAACGGCGCTCAAGTCATCGACATCAATATGGATGAGGCGATGCTTGATTCTGAAGCGGCTATGACACGCTTCTTAAATCTCATTGCGTCAGAGCCTGATATTGCTCGTGTACCCATCATGATTGACTCCTCAAAGTGGAGTGTGATCGAAGCGGGTTTGAAATGTATTCAAGGTAAGCCGATTGTTAACTCGATCTCTCTTAAAGAGGGCGAGGAGCCTTTCAGAAAGCAAGCACGTTTAATTCGTCGCTACGGAGCGGCTTCGGTAGTAATGGCTTTTGATGAGGTTGGTCAGGCTGATACATTTAAACGTAAGACAGAGATCTGTCAGCGCTGCTATGAGATCTTGGTAAACGAGATCGGTTTTCCTGCAGAAGACATTATCTTTGACCCCAATATTTTTGCCATTGCTACTGGTATTGAAGAGCACGACAACTACGCAGTTGACTTCATCAATGCTACTCGCTGGATTAAAGAAAATCTGCCTGGCGCCAAAGTAAGTGGTGGCGTTTCTAATGTGAGCTTCTCGTTCCGCGGCAATGATCGTGTTCGTGAAGCAATTCATACGGTGTTCCTGTATCACGCCATTCAAGCTGGCATGGACATGGGCATTGTGAATGCTGGTCAGTTAGGTGTGTACGCCGATCTAGATCCTGACTTGCGCGAGCGTGTAGAAGATGTGGTGCTCAATCGCTTTAAAGAAAAAGATGGCAAGACACCAACTGAGCGCTTACTTGATATCGCTGATCAATTTAAAGGTGGTGGCGCTAAACAAGTTGAGAACTTGGTTTGGCGTGAGGCGCCAGTACGTGAGCGCTTAACCCACGCATTAGTTCATGGCATTACAACTTATATTGAAGGTGATACCGAAGAGTTGCGCGCAGAAATCATGGGTGCAGGCGGTCGGCCAATTGAGGTGATTGAAGGCCCGCTGATGGATGGCATGAATGTGGTTGGCGATCTGTTTGGTGCCGGCAAAATGTTCTTGCCTCAGGTGGTTAAGAGTGCTCGTGTGATGAAGCAAGCAGTGGCTATTTTGATTCCTTATATTGAGGAAGAGAAGCGTCAGCATATCGCTGCAGGTGGTGAAGCTAAAGCCAAGGGCAAAATTGTGATGGCCACTGTTAAAGGCGACGTTCACGATATTGGAAAAAATATTGTGACTGTAGTTCTGCAATGTAATAACTTTGAAGTTGCCAATATGGGTGTAATGGTTCCTTGTGCAGAGATTCTCAAGCGTGCAAAGGAAGAGAATGCAGACATTGTTGGCCTATCAGGATTAATTACACCGTCCCTGGAAGAGATGACGTATGTTGCCCAAGAGATGCAGCGTGACGACTGGTTCCGTGAGCGTCAAATTCCGTTGATGATTGGTGGCGCAACAACATCCCGCGTTCATACTGCAGTAAAAATTGCTCCACACTACGATGGTCCGGTGGTTTATGTGCCAGATGCTTCACGTTCTGTATCAGTTGCTTCTAGCTTGCTTTCGGATGAAAGTGCTAAAAAGTTTATTCAGGATCTACGCGATGACTACGTGCGTATCCGTGAGCAGCATGCCAATAAAAAAGCTGCGCCAACCATTTCATTGGAGGCGGCACGTAAGAACCGCGAGATGATTGACTGGTCATCTTACGTGCCAGAGAAACCTAAATTTATTGGACGTCGTGTATTTAAGAACTTTGCACTAAGCGATATCGCGAAGTATATCGACTGGACGCCATTCTTTCAGACTTGGGATTTGGCTGGCAAATTCCCGGCAATCCTGGATGATGAGATCGTTGGTGTCGAGGCGCGCAAGGTATTTGAAGATGCTCAGGCCTTGCTCGATAAGTTGATTAAAGGCCAATGGCTGCAGGCTGATGCAGTAGTTGCTTTTTATCCTGCCAACACAATTGGTGACGATATCGTTTTGTATAGCGATGAAGCTCGTGAGCATCCTTTGTTTGTGTGGCATAACTTGCGCCAACAATCTGAGAGACCGGTTGTAGAGGGCGTTCGCAGACCAAATCGTTGTTTGGCTGATTATATTGCGCCAAAAGATTTAGGTGTTGCTGATTACCTCGGTTGTTTTGCTGTGACAACAGGCCATGGCGTAGAAAAGAAAGTGGCTGAGTTTCAAGCAAAGCAT
Organism: Polynucleobacter necessarius; assembly: GCF_900096755.1. NCBI lineage: Bacteria > Pseudomonadati > Pseudomonadota > Betaproteobacteria > Burkholderiales > Burkholderiaceae > Polynucleobacter > Polynucleobacter necessarius. Next base: position 561,308 of record NZ_LT615227.1, on the reverse strand, counting down.
GATGATTACAGCGCAATTATGTTGAAGGCTTTGGCGGATCGTTTGGCTGAAGCGTTTGCTGAGTTAATGCACCATCGCGTACGCACCGATTTGTGGGGATATGCAACGGATGAGATTTTGACAAACGATCAAATGATCAATGAGGAATACCGTGGTATTCGTCCAGCGCCTGGCTATCCAGCCTGCCCTGCACATGAAGTTAAAGAAGATTTATTGCGCGTGATTGGGTCTGAGGATATCGGCATGACCTTGACAGAATCTATGGCTATGAATCCAGCCTCAAGCGTAAGCGGTTTCTATTTGGCCCATCCAGATGCCCGTTACTTTAACGTAGGCAAACTCTCGGATGATCAGGTGGAAGACTTGGCTAAGCGTCGTGGCCAATCAGTGGAAGACACTCGCCGTCAACTTGCTAGCTTATTAGATTAAACACCCCACATTACGGGTTCGTCTTTGGACTTTGCCTGCTTCATTAATTCTAGGAATGGGTAGGCTCTTTGCCCAAGCCGGTCTGCAAGCTTCGGTTTTTCAGCGCCATCTTCGGTCTCGGACTTAGCTTTGGATCTTTCTTCTAAATCTTTCAAAATGGCCGTTTCTAAGGCAGTGATGAGATCGGGAAGTTGCTCAACCGTGAGAATTCCCCTGGGCTCTAAAGGGCGCCCCAAAATATCGAAGATTCGCTTGGTCAGATCGGCCAGCATGATGACATCTGGACCAGCTTTTGAGCGAAATTGATAGATCATTTCGATAGCTTACCACCTGATAAACTCACCTAACTATGTTGTTAACTAATAAAAATCGTTTAATTGAAATGTTGAGCAGCGCCCTTCAGGGCTTGGCTCAGGAGCGCGGCCTGGGAGATGCACCAAGCCCTCGTTTGGAGCGCCCTAAGGCGGTAGATCATGGTGATGTTGCCTGCAATATCGCCCTCCAGCTGTCCAAGGCTTGGAAGCTCAATCCGCGGGAGCTTGCACAGGCGCTGATAGAGCGTTTGCAGCAGCAACCCGGTTTTGAGCAATTAATTGCTTCTTGTGAAATCGCAGGGCCTGGATTTATTAATTTTCGCTTGAGCAATGCCGCAAAGACGGCAGTTGTTGGTGAAATACTCTCAGCCGGAACTCATTTTGGTGAGCTTCCTTCCAGCAGTGCTGCAGTGCCAAGCGCGATGATTGAGTTTGTCTCAGCAAATCCAACGGGCCCTTTGCATGTTGGCCATGGAAGACAAGCTGCGCTCGGTGATGCCTTGGCAAACTTATTGGCTACGCAAGGTATCAAAGTGCATCGTGAGTTTTATTACAACGATGCTGGCGTGCAAATTGCAAACTTAGCTTTGTCGGTGCAAGCTCGTTTAAATGGATTAAAGCCGGGTGATGCCGCTTGGCCAGAGCAGGCCTACAACGGTGAATACATTGCTGAAATTGCTACTGCATTTAAAGCTTCTCCAGAATTTAAAGATGGCATCGAAGCGATTCGTCAGTTTGCTGTTGCTTATTTACGCAATGAACAAGATATCGATTTAAAAACCTTCGGCGTGAAATTTGACTGCTATTACCTAGAGTCTTCTTTGTATACCGATGGTAGTGTTGCCAAAATCGTTGATGAATTGCAATCCATTGGTAAGACCTATGAATCTGAAGGTGCGTTGTGGTTAAAAACGACTGATGATGGTGACGATAAAGATCGCGTGATGCGCAAGTCGGATGGTAGCTTTACTTACTTCGTTCCTGATGTCGCTTATCACACGAGCAAATGGAGTCGTGGCTTTCAGAAGGTGATTAATGTACAAGGCAGTGATCACCATGGCACGATTGCCCGTGTGCGCTCGGGCTTGCAGGGCGTAGCTCAGAAGCGCGGTTGGGATATTCCTAAAACCTATCCAGATTATGTTTTGCATAAGATGGTGACCATAATGCGTCATGGTGAAGAGGTCAAAATTTCTAAGCGCGCTGGTTCGTATGTCACTGTGCGTGATTTAGTAGAGTGGTCTGGCGGCGTAACACCAGAGATGACTCCTGAAGAAAGAGAGTTGGCTTTGCAGCGCGGTCGCGATGCCGTCCGCTTTTTCTTGATCTCACGTAAAGCGGATACTGAATTTGTATTTGATATTGATTTGGCCTTGCAGCAAAACGATGAGAACCCAGTGTTTTATGTTCAATATGCTCATGCGCGAATTAATTCAATTTTGCAACAGTGGGATGGTCAAACATCTGATCTAGCCTCTGCAGATTTATCGCTCCTACAAAGCAAGGCATCCGACCATCTACTGCGTCGTTTAGCTGAGTATCCAGAGGTGCTTACTGACGCCGCAGAGGAAATGGCACCGCATGCACTTGCTTTCTACTTGCGCGACTTAGCGGGAGATTTCCATACTTTTTATAATGCTGACCGCGTGTTAGTAGACGATCAGAATTTAAAAATGGCGCGCTTAGCGCTTCTCTTGGCAACCCGTCAGGTCTTGCAAAATGGTTTAAAAGTATTAGGGGTATCTGCACCAGCCAAGATGTAATGGCAAGATATGAAGTGAAACTGTAAGATGAGGAAATGATGAAAAAACCGAATCAACAAGCTGGCTTCATTGAGAGACCTAGCGCTGTAGTGAATGGCAAAGACGCCCAATATGGGGGCACTATTTTGGGCTTCATTTTGGGCCTAGGCGCCGGATTAGGGATTGCGTTTGTAATTGCCTTTTATCTATCCAAAAATACACCTCAAGAAAGACCTGGCGTACGGGCACCAAGCTTACCTTTGACGATCAAACCTTCTGGTACTCCGGCTGAAGGTGAGGCCGCCGCTCCGGTTGAGCAATTGGACTTAAATAAGCCATTGCAGGGCAAGGCGCCAGCTACTGCTGCCGCAGATCCCATTGGCGATTTAGTTAATGGCAAGAAACCTGCAGAATCCACTCCACCTCCAGCCGCTAAAAGTGACGCGATTTATTTCTTGCAAGTGGGTGTTTTTGTAAAGCGTTCTGATGCTGATGCGCAAAAAGCAAATTTAGCAATTCAAGGCTTACAGGCGCAGCTTAGCGAGGTAACCAGCGAGGGGAATACGCTGTGGCGTGTTCGTGTTGGGCCCTACAACAGCGTTGAGGAGAGCAATCCTGTACGCGATAAGTTGAATGGCTTAGGCATTAAATCAACCCTCATTAAATCTAGTAAATCATGATTTCATTAAGCAAACGTATTTTTACTGTATTGACCTTACTTTCTTTAAGTGGCCTTGTTGGTGCGCAGGCGCAAAAGATTGAAGAGGGTTTTTATTACCGCATATTGCCAATGGCTCAGCCAGTTGAAACAAAAGGCAAGGTCGAGGTTATTGAGTTCTTTTGGTATGGCTGCCCACACTGCTATGACTTCGAGCCAGAGCTCAGCGCGTGGGTTAAGCGTCAGCCTAAAGATGTTGCATTCCACAGGGTGCCGGTAGCATTTCGTGATAATTTCTTGCCGCATAGCCAGTTGTTTTATGCGCTTGAAGCTATGGGTAAGGGTGATGCTCTCAATGACAAAGTGATGTATGCAATGCATAAAGAGAATAAGCGCCTACTCACAGAACCCGAGATTGCAGATTGGGTTGCCTCTCAAGGTATTGACCGCAATTCCTTCTTAGCTACTTATCGTTCTTTTGCGGTGGTTTCTAAGGCGCGGGCTGCCAAGCAGCTAACAGAGGCATATCGCATTGATGGTGTTCCAACTATTGTGATGCAAGGAAAGTACGTTACTTCTCCTTCTATAGCCGGCTCTAAAGCCAAGGCAATTGCTGTGATGGATTATCTCGAAGAAAAGATTCGCAGAGATAAATACAAGTAATTCTTGCTAATCGGTACAGTGCTTTGGTGCCGATTAGATTTTGACAAAGCGTCGCACAATCCAGAAGTACAGGGGGTAAGGCAAGATTCTGAGAAATTTTAAGAATCTTGAGAACCGCTTGGGGAAGTGAATATCAAACTCCCCATTTTTTATTCCTGTCAAAATTTCAGTGGCTGCTTCTTCTGCGCTGATTAAGGCCGGCATCTCAAAATCATTTTGAGCCCTGGCTTCTGTTGCCACAAAGCCAGGGGAAATCATATGAACGCTGATTCCTGTTGGTAGTAGGTCGTAATACAGGTTCTCGCAAAAATTAATGATGGCTGCTTTGCTGGGTCCGTATGCCAGCGCTTTTGGCAGCCCGCTATAGCCTGCAACGCTCCCAACAATAGCGATATGACCAGAGTGGGTCTTTAGCATCTCTGGCAGCACCAGGGCTACAGCCCTCATTGGTCCGAGTAGGTTTGCGCCAATCGTTTTTTCTGCGACTTGAATATCAAAATCATCTGCTCGCAATGGGGTGTAAACACCAGAAACAAAGAGCATTAAATCTACTCCGCCCCAGGCATCTAAAATCGTTTGATAACCATTTTGCAGTTGGGATTGAGTGGTGACGTCTAGCGGAACCGTAAGGGTTTGATCTTTTTGAGAAGTTTCAGAAATTTGGTTTAAGCGCTCAACCCTGCGGCTCGATAGTGCAACTTTGGCACCTGCCGCGATGAATTCTTTTGCACAAGCTTCGCCAATGCCGCTGGAGGCGCCAATTACCCATATGCGCTTTCCTGAAAAACTTGGGATACCTTTTTGCTTCATGCGCTTAATGCATCCGAGGATGTCCTGGTGGGATTGTGACTGAGTGTGAATTGCACTACATCAATATTGCGCTCTGAAAAACCGGCCGCACAGTACATGAGGTAAAAATTCCAAAGTCGGATAAAAGCCTCGTCAAATCCAAGTTGACGAACCTCTTGTAGTTTTTGATTGAAGTTATCTCGCCACAGGCACAGTGTCTTGGCGTAATCGGAGCCAAAGGCAAATTCACCTTCGACTTTAAGGCCTGCTTTAGCTGCGCTAGCTCTGAATCTGGTGCGCGAAGGGAGCATGCCTCCTGGAAAAACATACTGTTGAATAAAGTCAGTGTTGTGGCGATAGCGTTCAAATAGATCTTCTGCGATCACAATAGTTTGAATACAAGCCTTGCCACCAGTCTTTAGGCAGTTCGCAATCGCATCAAAATACTCAGGCCAATGCTTTTCACCTACAGCCTCAAACATTTCAACAGAAGCAATGCCGTCAAATTTGTCCTGACAATCTCGGTAATCTTGCAAACGTACTTCGTATGAAGTATTTAAGCTTGCCTCACCTCGAACTACTTGCAGTCTTTTTTCGGCAAACGCCTTTTGTTCGGTTGATAGGGTTAGGCCTGTGATGGAGAGTTTATTGCGGAGTGCTTGTTCCATAACCCCGCCCCATCCACAGCCAATTTCCAAGATATGACCGCCTGACTTCACTTCAATCGAGTCCAGGATGCGTCGAATTTTGGCGTATTGAGCATCAGCAAGAGATTGTTTATCTCCCTCAGAAAACCAAGCGCTTGAATAGCTCATAGTTGGGTCTAGCCAGGGCGTATAGAAGAAGGCATTTCCAAGGTCATAGTGGGCGTGAATGTTCTTACGGCTACCAGTTTTAGTGTTATCTCGCAGCCAGTGTTTAAGGCGATAAAAAATCGAGCCGTACCAGCTTCCGTAAATGGCCTTCTCAAGAATGGTTCTATTGCGGATAGCAAGTTCGAGTATGGCTTTTAGGTCTGGCGTATTCCATTGCCCGCGAATATAGCTTTCTGCGAAGCCAATATCACCATGAGACATGACGTCTTTAAATACGGACCAATCTAAAACTGCAATTTCAGCATGCAAGGCATCCGAACGATTGCCAAACTCGCGTTGTTCGCCGTTTGGCAAAGTCATTCTTAGGTAGCCGCTGCTTAATTGGGAAAGAAGCTGCAGTAATGCCGCTGCACTCACTTGGTGGCGATGCGAGGACGCCACTTTGTTTTGTGTGCGTGAAAAATTTAGTCTAGAAAGTAATGATTGTCCGGGGCGATTCATCCGCTGATTTCGAGTTCTGGTGGCTTAGGCTTCGAATGAAAGGGTACACCTTTTACCCATAATTTCAATGCCTACCAGTGGATTCTGAAAATGACCCCAAGACTCATTAGGGGGTAGCGTAAAAAGGCTAAATAAAGGGCTGAGCGACTTAGTTCACGACTCGTGCCGCTGATGCTTGTGGTGATGAGTGGTTGCCCATCTTCATGTAATTCAATGCGACATACTGAGTTCTTGCCTGTAATGCTGTCTTGTGGAAATAAGAAACGAAAATGGTATTCGCCGCGCACTTCACAAAATGGCGATACATGAAAGACTTTTTTGCTCATGAGCGTTTCTCCGGAGAGCAGTTCTTCGCCAGAGTCCTTGTATAGCAAATAGCAATGACGCTCGCCAAAGGTGTTATTAACCTCCGCCAATACCGCCTGAACTTTCCCGGTGGATCGAGTGCATATCCAAAAGCTAACTGGATTAAAGACGTAACCCATGACTCTTGGAAAAGTTTGCAACCAAATCTCTCCATCGACATTGGGAATATGGTTCTCTTCCAAAATCTTCTCAATCCAATCCAATCCAATCCAATCCAATCCAATCCAATCCAATCCAAACTATCTTGTTGGCCTGCCCCGTGATCTTTATCGAGGAAGGAAAAGAGCCCAAGGCGGTTATCTCTTAAGCCTCTCGTATGCAGAATTTCTGGTTCTGCTTTCCTGGATCGCATTGGAATGGAAATGGTAAAGACGCCATAGCCAAATGCATTCTTGGCGGGTCTTAGGCGCCGATGCTTCACTACTCCAAAGTTAATCTTTGGTTGGTTCATTTATTGCGCACCATTGTTTGAATCGGGAACTCCAGCATTTGTTCAACAGAGCAAGACCAGATTGCACCAATCATTGGGAGAAAATAGTTCTCTCTAAAGCTTTGACTCAAGTGATTGCGATCCAAGAAATTTGCAATAGTTTCGTCGGACTCTTTGTATTGGTGGCCCCCTTCAATTTGCGTAAGCGCTAAGTTGGTGGCCCATGCGGTTAAAGCGCAGGATGTCGTAAGCCATGCGCCAAAACGATGGAGACAGAAGATTAGTGCGTTGACCAAAAAATGAATTGATGTCGTTGCCAGCCCACTCAATTTTTCTCGGATGGCTTGATCTTTCGGATGAATCAATTGATACAGAAAAAGACATTTCAGAGGGTGATGCAGGCGCTTGAATTTCTTCAAACAGGCGAACCAAGCGTGGATATGTTTTACGATTAAATACTAAGAATCCAGTATCAACACCGTGCGTGATAGATTCGCCACCCACTTCACATGTAAAGTTCACCGTATTGCTGTGACCGCCAATGTGGTCTCCAGACTCATATAGGGTAACGTCAAATTCAGGATGTTGTCTTAGGGCATAAGCACACCCTAGACCGGAGATGCCTGCTCCAATAATGGCAATACGTTTCTTGCTCACTGCGCTTTTTCCCCTAAGAGCTTTTCAATTTCAGCAGTAATGCTACTGCTTGTAGGTTTTGTAACACTTCCAAACGAATCGACAACATTACCATTGCGATCAATTAGATATTTATAAAAATTCCACTTCGGTGTTGTACCTGTTTTAGCGATCAACATTTTGAAGAGTGGGTTAGGGCTGCTTCCAGAAACTTGGCTTTTAGAAAACATTGGAAATTTCACGTCATAGGTATTCTTGCAAAAGTCGGCGATCTCTTTATTGCTGCCCGGCTCTTATTTTCCAAAATCATTCGATGGAAATCCTAAAACTACAAAACCCTGATCTTTGTATTTAGCGTAAATTTTCTCTAGACCTTCGTATTGGCTTGTAAAGCCGCAAAAGCTGGCTGTATTCACCACTAGCAGCACCTTTCCCTGGTATTGGCAAAGGTTCTGTGGAGCCTCGTCTTGTAGATGAGCAAAGGTGTGCGACAAAAGTGGGCTGCAACTGGCCGCCGCATTGGCGCTAGAAGCTATCGATAAAACGGCGGCAACGGTAAGGAGCCAAGAGATCACAAAACGGTGCATAGAGCGCCTTCTTTATTGGGTTTGGAGTGCTCAAGTCTAAGACATTCTGGCCAATATCGCAGGGTGGTGAGTATTGCCTTTAATATTGAGCCATGAGCTCTCTTTTGCCACCATCTTTTGAATCTAAGGTTTGCCCTTTAGATCAGCTTGCTAGCCGCATAGCCAAGCTACCTAGGCCATTGGTATTTACTAATGGGGTATTCGATATTCTTCATCGCGGCCATGCGAGTTATCTAGATCAGGCTAGAGCTCTAGGCGCTAGCTTGGTGGTTGGCGTGAATTCAGATGCCTCAGTCAAAATGCTTGGTAAAGGCGATGATCGACCGATCAATACTGGGGCCGATCGTCAGGCCTTATTGGCTGCGCTTGAAAGCGTCGACATGGCCGTCTTGTTTGTTGAGCAAACGCCCGTAGAGTTGATTGAGAAGATTCGTCCGGATATTTACGTGAAGGGCGGCGACTATGAAATCGATACCCTGGCTGAAACTCACTTAGTAAAAAGCTGGGGTGGAAAGGCCCTCGCCATTCCATTTCTTTATGAGCGCTCTACTACGAGCTTGCTAGGAAAGATTCGTTCTTAAACGTTTTGCAGCAACCAAGACCAAGCACCACGTAATACGAGCCCGTCGATAGGCTCTATTGCTATTGAGGTTGGCAGTTTTAACTTAGCAATTTCATTGGCTAAAATTTTTGCATTGCCGCCATCAATCCAAATTCTCTCAACCGGGCAATTGATTTCTTTTGCATGTTGCATGGCGTATTGAATTGCACCAATTTGCGCAGCATCACATCCGCCAATAATCGCATTATTTGTATTGGTAGCAAATCCATGATGTTCTTCACGAGTCGCCAAAGGTAATTGCGCGGTGTTGCTCTGAAGACTGGTTTGCATCATCTCTAAGCCAGGCAAAATCCAACCGCCGTAATGTACACCATTTGAACCAAGTAAATCAATGGTGGTAGCAGTGCCAGCGTTCACTATCAAAGTGCTATTACTTGATAAGGCGCGTGCACCTATGACTGCCGCCCAGCGATCGGCGCCAAGCTGGCTGGGGTTTTGGTACAGGGTGCGCATTCCGGTAAAAGGGGTGTCACCCTTCAGTTGCTGCCAAGCAATATCACCCCATTGCGGAAATAAGGATTGGAGGTTTTCGATTGCCTCTTTACCTGCGACACAGCAAAAAGCAATGGCATCAGGCTTAGGTAATGTTTTGGAAATATAGTCAGCTAACTCAGCTTTATGTTCTTTGGAGCTGAGAGATTTGCTGCTGATTGAGCCTGAATAAGCCCATAATTTTTTTTGTCGATCCGACGGTTGTTGCGTTGATTCAACGGCCGCCCATTTAAGGCGCGTATTACCAACGTCAAATAATAAATACAGACTCATGATTGAACTCGCAATGAAATATCGCCTGCATGTATGGCAACGGTTTTATTTTCTTGCTGTAAGAGAAGTGCGCCAGCTTGATCTACGCCTTTAGCGGTTCCGTAAATAGATTCTTTACCTGCACCGGAAATAGACGCCGCTTGATCTTTATAGGCGTCCCACTTTCCCCATTGCTCTCTGTAAAACTCAAATCCATGTTGATCAAAGTTTTTAAAATGATCCTCAAAAGAGGCGATGAGTTTGAGCCACAAATATTCAGTGTCGGGAAGTTTTGTCGATGCCCCCAAAATTTGATCAAGAGCCCCAACCTTTTGTCCGCCCCCAAGGCTAGATTCAATGAGTGCAGCATTTCGTAAGTTCAGGCCAACGCCAACAATCATCCATGTTGGTTCCTGGGGATTGGATTGACCCCCTTCGATAAGGATGCCCCCCAGTTTGGCGTTATTGAGCAATAGATCGTTTGGCCACTTGAGACGAAGACCGGCTGAATGAAGCGTTTCTTCATTCAGCCCGGAAGCCTGAGCTAAGCCAGAAATCACCGCCAGGCCGACTACAAGGCTTATCCCGGTGAGCTGTGCAGGGGTTCTTTTGAAAGGGAAGGCTAGAGAAAAGCAAATAGAGTCTTCAGGGTTGGCTAGCCATACGCGACCCACCCTGCCTTTGCCGGCAGTCTGTTTGTGGGCAATGCGGGCGACTGGATCAATTAATTGACCGGCGCGCCAGCGCTCTAAAAGATCGTCATTGGTTGATCTTGTTTCGTTTACGCGCTCAAGGATGCAATTAGCAGTCATTTCGCCATTGTAGAAAGGTCTGACCTAGAATTGTGGAATGCATCAAAAAGACCAGCGCCCCCGTAAATTTGTATGGCCACTTCAGGCCATGCCTTTGGCTAGGTTCATGAGTGTGAGTTATGTGTTATTGATTATTTATGTGAGTCTAAATCCATTTGATTTTGACTTTCAGAATGGCATAACAGCTTGGGCCTGGATAGATGCCCCTTTGCCTCGTTTCATCACTTTATTTGATGTTTCCGTCAATATTCTTGCCTATATCCCATTTGGATTTTTACTGGTTTTTGCTGCATATCCACGTTGGCGTAATTTTGTTGCCTTGGCTTTAAGTTTGAGTGCGCTATTGGCATTGACTGTCGAATCCTTACAGTCCTGGCTGCCAACCAGAATACCAAGTCAAATGGACTGGTGGGCCAATGTGCTCGGCGGCCTCCTGGGCGGCCTGCTAGCAATTCCCTTGGGCCCCCAATGGCTATCTGGTAGCGCCATCCGCCGTCGCTTTGATCAGTGGTTCGGACTTCATTGGGGCGCATGCGCGCTCTTCTTATTATTTCCCTGGTCACAAATTTATCCCCAAAGTTCATGGCTCGGGACGGGAGTTTGGGGTCATGCGATCTTTGGCTCGATTGATTGGGGAACAACGGTTGTTAACCACGTAGCGCAAGAAACGCTTATTACTGCGCTATGTTGGTTAGGAGTCGCCTTATTGCTTTCACTAGGTCTTAGACCAAAGGCGCCGCAGTGGTGCATTTTGAATGGCTTACTTTTCTTCACTGTCGCAATTAAAACCTTATTCACAGCACTTCAATTTGGTGGAGAATTTGGTTTGATATGGTTTACTGCCGGTGCATTATGGGGAATGGCTCTGGCAATGATCTTATTGAGACTGGCATTAAAGCTAAGTCAAGTAGCAAAATTTTGGCTGGCGTTTTTTTGTCTTGTTAGCGGCACGATTGCCATCAACATATTGCCGGATAATCCTTATTTCATATTGACTTTACGGCACTGGCATCAAGGGCGTTTATTACACTTTAATGATCTGATGCAGTGGGTTTCGGTGGTATGGTTACCAATCGCCTTAGTTTGGATGATTCGTAACGTTACTGAATTTAAATCGCAGCATTGATGAATATAATTTTTCTATGAGTTTTTCTAAGCGCCTATTTTTTTGTTTGAACCAGCGTAGTAATGGCGAAGATTGTTGTGATCGTCATAATGCATTTGCTTTGTTTGAGTACGCAAAAAATAGAGTAAAAGTGCTTGGACTATCTGGTCCGGGAAAGATTCGCGTGAACAAAGCGGGATGCTTGGACCGCTGCGCTGATGGCCCTGTGATGGTGGTCTATCCAGAGGGTGTCTGGTACACCATGATCGATGTACAAGACGTAGAAGAGATTATTCAGTCACATTTGATTTCAGGGCGCCCCGTAGAGCGCCTTCAGTTAACTTTGTAGTTCTTTTAAGTCATTCGTTTTTGTTGAAAGTTTTCCCATGAATAGCCGCACAAAAGTAATTCATATTGAAGGCATTGTTGGATCGATGGAAATGTCCATTAATCTTCCGGATGAATTAAAAAATGATCCATCATTTGTTGTGCGTGGTTTGGCTTTGGTTGCACACCCACACCCATTAATGGGCGGGACAATGGATAACAAGGTTGCCCAAACAATGGCCAGGGCTTTTAATCAGCTTGGTTACGTCAGCGTACGACCAAACTTTCGTGGCGTAGGCGGTACTGCCGGCGTGCATGATGATGGCGTTGGCGAGCTAGACGATTTGCTACATGTGACAGATTGGATGCGCACACCATCAAGCTGGGATCAATTTGAAGCGACTGCAAATCAATCATGGGTATCCGGCGCCAATACATTGCCTTTGGTTGTTTCTGGATTTTCGTTTGGCAGCTTTGTTGGTAGCCACCTAGTCGAGAAGTTGGCAGAGCTGGGTCGTCCCGCTGAGCGTTTGGTGATGGTTGGCAGTGCCGCTGGTAAATGGAAGCTTGCTAATGTGCCCACCGATACGGTGGTGATACATGGTGAGGTTGATGAAACTATTCCATTGGCTGATGTATTGGATTGGGCGCGCCCCCAAGAGTTAACTGTTCAAGTGGTGCCAGGAGCAGACCACTTTTTTCATCGCAGATTGCATTGCATTCGCAACATCATTACGGGGGCGCGTGGTTGGGTATGCCCGATCATCGAAAACAATAAAAGGATTGAAGCAATGTCAGAAGAAAAATCATTAATCGAGTATCCATCGCTCTTTCCAATTAAGGTGATGGGCAAAGCAAACCCGGAGTATTTGCCTGCAATTATTCATATTGTCAAGCAATTTGATCCAACATTTGACGAGAGCAAGGTTGAGCAGCGCCCATCAAAGGATGGAAATTATTTGGGTATTACCTTGCCAATTACAGCCACTAGCCGCGAGCAGTTAGACGAGCTGTACAGAACTTTATCTACACACCCATTAGTTAGCATCGTGCTCTAATTTATTCCTGATGCCATTTTTAGTAAAACAACTTGGAACGGTAGAGTACCTCTCGACTTATGAGGCGATGCAAGTATTTGCTAAGGAGCGCAATAGTCAAACTCCAGATGAGATTTGGGTTTTAGAGCACCCCCCGGTGTTTACTTTGGGTCTGGCAGGAGATGCTGGTAACTTGCATTCACCAAGTAATCAAATTCCGTTGGTACAAGTTGACCGTGGTGGAGAGATTACATATCACGGCCCTGGTCAGATCGTGGCCTACCTTCTGTTAGATCTCAAGCGCCTGGGAATTTTTGTAAAAGAATTGGTTTCACGTATTGAGCAGGCTTTGATGGATACCTTGGCAGATTTTGGGATTGCGGCCGAAAGACATGCTGGCGCACCCGGGATATATGTCTCTGAGCAGCCTGGAGTGCCCTCAGAGTGGTTTGGCGCTAAGGTTGCTGCCTTGGGCTTAAAGGTATCCAAAAGCTGCTCCTATCATGGCTTAGCCTTGAATGTAGCCACTGATTTAGAGGCTTTTAAGCGCATCCACCCCTGTGGCTATGAGGGCTTAAAGACAGTCGATATGCAAACCCTTGGGATCAAGGACAATATAGACACTATTAGCCAAAGGCTTTTGCAGCACTTACAAAAGCAACTGATGCCACATGACAACAAATAATCCTGACACCAAGACATCTATTGAGGGTCGCCAAGATCTGAATTACGACGCATCGCGCAAACAAAAGTCGAGCGAAAAAACTGCGCGTATTCCAATCAAAATCGTTCCCCTTGAAGAAGTGCTCAAGAAGCCCGATTGGATTCGTGTGAAAGCAGCATCAGGTAACTCACGCTTTGCTGAGATTAAAAAGATTTTGCGTGAGAATGAACTGGTTACCGTTTGCGAAGAAGCAAGTTGCCCAAACATTGGCGAGTGCTTTGGCAAAGGGACTGCTACTTTTATGATCATGGGCGACAAGTGCACACGTCGTTGCCCATTTTGCGATGTAGGGCATGGCAGACCAGATCCTTTAGATACAAAAGAGCCGGCTAACTTAGCTCGCACGATTGCTGCTCTCAAGCTCAACTATGTCGTGATTACTAGCGTCGACCGTGATGACCTGCGTGATGGTGGTGCTATGCATTATGTAGACTGCATTTCTCAATCACGCGCTTCATCCCCCAATACTCGAATTGAGGTTTTGGTTCCTGATTTCCGTGGTCGCTTAGATAAGGCGCTTGATATTTTTTCTGAGCATGCACCAAATGGTTTGCCTGATGTGATGAATCACAATCTAGAAACAGTGCCACGTTTGTATAAACAAGCTAGGCCTGGTGCTGACTATGCCCATTCTTTGAAATTGTTAAAGGATTTCAAAGAGCGTTTTCCACATGTGCCTACCAAGAGCGGTTTGATGGTTGGCCTTGGTGAAACTGACGAAGAGATTTTGGAAGTAATGCGCGATATGCGTGAGCACAACATTGATATGTTGACGATCGGCCAATATTTGGCGCCATCAGGTCATCATCTACCGGTGCAGCGCTATGTGCACCCTGATGTATTTAAGATGTTTGAAGAGAAGGCTTATGCCATGGGCTTCTCCCATGCAGCAGTGGGCGCGATGGTGCGCTCTAGCTATCACGCAGATCAACAGGCCCATGGAGCTGGGGTTGTCTAGAGTGGTTTTAAAGGTTGCCGTTCTATGGGCAACATCCCTTGCCTTACTCGCGTGCAGTCCAAAATTAGATTGGCGTACCGTTCAATCTCCTCAAGAGATATAGCGCCTTATTTCCAGGCAAACCCGATAAGTTAGAGCGTCAAATACCATATCAAGGACAAGAGTTTTGGCAGACTCTTGAGGCAGTAAAAATTGACGATGATATTTACTCTATTAGCAGTATTAAATTGCTAGCTAATCAAACAGTGCTGCTGCCAAATCTAATTCAGCAGTTGCAAAGTAATTTATTGGATAGGGCCAAAGCTTCTGGGGGTAGCGTAGAGGTGTTGGGCACAACTTACCAGCTTGGTAGCCGTCAAAAGTTGGCAAGCAAAGATTACTTTCTTGTTTTGAAATCAAACGGGAAGGCGTCGCAATTGATGCGAGTGCGCTGGATTACGCGTGCCGCACCAATTGCGAAATGTGGATCTATCAAGTATCTGTGTTACATCCAGATGGAAGTGTGGATGATGCTAAAACGCTTTTATCTAAAGAAGAGTATGAAAACTTCTTTGGCGGTTTTTCTCCAGAATAGAGCTCAGAAAATTACTGCGCTTTCTCGAGTGCTGCAACTTTAGCTTCAAGCGCTTCTAATTTCCCCCTCGTTTTGGCCAGCACCTTACTCTGAAGGTCAAACTCTTCACGCGTTACCAAGTCCATTTTCTGAAAACCCTGATTCATCATGGCGCGCACATTTTTTTCAATCTCTTGCGCTGGTGAATTGCGAATGGCATCACCCACCTTGTTCTGCATATCACTTGCCATACGTTGAATTTGCTCGAGGATTTCGCCGGGTTTTTGCATGATGGTATTTCGCAGCTCTATAAAAAGTTGCATAAAAGATACACGTCGCTATTTTAAGCTGGGTAGCGAAAAAGGGGCAAAACAGCAAAAAACCCTGAAAAGGCTTAATTTTCACCCCTATGGTGCAATATTAAGCACCAAATAAGTGCATAGGCATTAATAAGGGGAATGCAGGGGAATCCCAAATGGGTGCGCGCTTCATGATCACTCCATGCATTAAGCATTCAAACCCTTTTTTGATTACAAACAGTAAGGAGTAACACATGAAAACAATTCAAAAGACAGCTATTGCTCTAGCAGCCTCTGGCCTATTTGCAACTTCTGCATTTGCGCAGTCAGCTCCAGCAGCTCCTGAAGCCAGCCCAATTACAGCTAACGTAACTATCGTAAATGACTACCGCTGTCGTGGTATCAGTCAGTCAAACTTTAAGCCAGCAATTCAAGGTGGCTTTGACTACGCTCATGAAAGCGGTCTTTATGTTGGTAACTGGAACAGCTCAATCAGTTGGATCAGTGATGCATATGGACCTAATGGCGGTATCTCTGGAAAAGGCGCTACCGTCGGTCCAGTAAGCGCCCCAATTGAAATGGATTTCTATGCTGGTATTAAGAAGGAATTGATTGGTGAAGGTTTTGCAAGTGATTTGGGTGTTTTGCAGTACTACTACCCAACATCAGGCATTCTAAATACTGGTGGATACACTGCTAACCCAAATACAACTGAAATCTACGCAGCTCAGAATTTCACATTCGGTGCGTTTACTGGCTTTGCAAAAGTATCTTATGCGGTAAGCACATTGTTTGGCACTGTTAACTCAACCGGCTCTTACTATCCAGACTTAACCGTGAACTACGACACTGGCGTTTGGGGCTTGGCATTGAATGGTCACGTTGGTTACCAATATGTTGCCGGCAACACAAAAAATGGCTCGGTCAACTGGGTTGGTAATGCGATTGCAAATGGCACAAGCAACAGCAGCTTGTATAGCTATACCGATTGGAAATTGGGCGTAACTAAAGACTTCGGTGGTGGTTTATCTGCTGCTCTTGCGTACGTAGGCACAACCGCAGCAACATCTTTAGGCGGATATTTTTACTCTAGCCCGAGCGGTAAAAACCTCGGTAAGGCTGGCGGCTTAGTTTCTTTAACAAAAACTTTCTAATTTCCACCTCTGAACGGAGAAACACATGAAATTAATTACCGCAATCATCAAGCCTTTCAAGCTTGACGAAGTGCGCGAAGCTCTCTCTGAAGTGGGAGTTTCGGGCATTACCGTCACTGAAGTTAAAGGCTTTGGTCGTCAAAAAGGTCACACCGAGTTGTATTGCGGTGCTGAGTATGTTGTTGATTTTTTACCTAAAGTAAAAATTGAAGCTGCTGTTGAAGATGGCATCTTGGAGCGTGCGATTGAAGCAATTGAAAAATCTGCACGTACAGACAAGATTTTTGTCTCACCAGTTGAGCACGTCATTCGTATTCGTACCGGTGAAACCGGTGCGTCAGCACTTTAAAGAGAGGTTCAAAATGTTAACTTGGATGAAACGACTCGTTGCTGGTGGTGCTATGGCTTTAGCTATTAGCGCTACTGGTGTATTGGTTACTTCGCCAGCGCATGCTGATGAAGTAAAAAACCTGCTGTAACAGCTCCTGCAGCAACTCCTGCTCCAGTACTTGGCTCTGAAAAGCGCAATAAAGCAGATATCGCTTGGATGATGGTTTGTACAGCATTAGTGCTGTTGATGACTCTTCCTGGCTTGGCTTTGTTCTACGGCGGCTTAACCCGCAGCAAGAACATTTTGTCTATCTGCATGCAATGTTTCATGGTCTTCTCTTTGATTACGGTGCTATGGGCTATTTATGGCTATAGCTTCGCATTCACGGAAGGTGGAGCATTCATTGGTGGATTAGATCGCTTGTTCTTGGGTGGCATTAACCCTGACTCAGTAGCGGCAACCTTTGGTAAGGGCGTTGTGATTCCTGAGTATGTGTTTATGGCTTTCCAAGCGGTGTTCGCAACAATCACTTGCTGTTTGATCATTGGCTCTTTTGCTGAGCGCGCTAAGTTCTCTGCAATTTTGGTATTCATGGTGATTTGGTTCACTTTGAGCTACTTGCCAATCGCTCACATGGTTTGGTTCTGGCCTGGCCCAGATGACATCAAAGATGCTGCATCACTCGAAGCAATTACCGCTCGTGCTGGTTGGTTATGGCAAAAAGGTGTTCTCGACTTTGCTGGCGGTACTGTTGCGCACATCAATGTGGCGATCGCTGGTTTGGTTGATTCCTTTGTGATCGGCAAGCGTTTGGGCTATGGCAATGAAGCCACATAACTTAGTTTATGTAATGACTGGCGCCGCTCTCTTGTGGTTCGGCTGGTTCGGCTTCAATGCTGGTTCAGCGCTTGAAGCAAATGGCACTGCATGTTTGGCATTCGTGAATACTTATTTGGCTACTACTGCTGCTGTATTGGGTTGGTCAGTTGCTGAATGGGTTCTCAAAGGCAAACCATCTATGTTGGGCGCTGCATCTGGTTGCGTAGCTGGTTTGGTAGCAATTACTCCAGCGGCTGGTTTTGCTGGCCCAATGGGGGCAATCATCATTGGTTTGATCGCTGGTGTAGTTTGCCTCTGGGGTGTTACTGGCCTTAAGAAGATTTTGGGTTCAGATGACAGCTTGGACGTATTTGGTGTGCACGGCGTAGGCGGCATTACTGGTGCACTATTGACTGGTGTATTTGCTGACCCAGCATTGGGTGGCTCTGGTATTTGGGATTATGTAGCTAATGCAGTTGCTCCTGATTACTCTATTGCTAGCCAACTATGGATCCAAGCTCAAGGCGTGATTACCACTGTAATTTGGTCTGGCGTAGTTTCTTACGTAGCCTTCAAATTAATCGATATCGTGATTGGTTTGCGCGTTAAGGAAGAAGGAGAGCGCGAAGGCTTGGATATCAGCTCACATGGTGAGACTGCCTACGAGTCTTAATCTGTAGATTTACCCCTCACTGGGCGGCCCTGGTTGGCTGCCCGGTTTTAAGCGCGTGATCCTAGGATCCCGCGTCTTTCTTTTAATAATCTTACAATGGTGGAATGGTTCCACATCTCATTACTGCCTTAAGCAGCCCTTTGCTCGAATTAGAGTCAAAGGTTCTAGAAGCGACTCCAACCATTGAGCGTTGGTTTAGATTGGAGTGGCAAGAGCACACCCCGCCTTTTTACTGTTCTGTCGATTTGCGCAACTCTGGTTTTAAGCTTGCCCCAGTCGATACCAATTTATTTCCGGGTGGTTTTAATAATCTCTCTCCACAAATGTTGCCTTTGGCTGTGCAAGCCGCAATGGCCGCTATTGAGAAGATTTGCCCAGAAGCAAAAAATTTATTACTCATTCCCGAGAAACATACGCGCAATACTTTTTACTTGCAAAATATTGCGCGCCTGTCTTCAATCCTGCGTCAGGCAGGTTTGAATGTTAGCCTCGGCACTTTCTCTGAAGAAATTAAGAAGCCAACCTGGATTGAGTTGCCTGATGGCAATCGCCTCCTGATGGAGCCTTTATCCCGCCTTGGCTTGAAAAAGCAGCGTCTGGGTCTTAAGGATTTTGATCCTTGCTCTATCTTGCTCAACAACGATTTATCAGCTGGTATTCCTCCTATTTTGGAAAATATTTACGAGCAATATTTATTGCCTGGTTTGCATGCGGGTTGGCATGTGCGTCGTAAATCAAATCACTTTGCTGCCTATGAAGAGGTCGCAAAGAAATTTGCCAAAGTAGTCGACATTGATCCATGGATGATTAATCCATATTTTGCGAGTTGCTCAAATATTAATTTTCATGAACGTAAAGGCGAAGATGAGCTGCAAACAGCAGTAGAGCAAGTTCTGAAAAAGACTGCCAAAAAGTATCGTGAATACGGCATTAAAGAAAAACCACATGTCGTTGTGAAAGCGGATGCTGGCACTTATGGCATGGGCGTCATGGTTGTGCATGATCCAGCTCAACTTAAGGGTTTGAACCGCAAAGACCGCAATAAGATGAGCGTGGTTAAAGAGGGTCTAGAGGTTAGTGATGTCTTGATTCAAGAGGGTGTTTACACCTTTGAAAAGGTCAATGAAGCGGTTGCAGAGCCTGTGGTGTACATGATTGATCGTTACGTCATTGGCGGCTTCTATCGCGTTCATACAGATCGTGGTCCAGATGAAAACCTCAATGCTCCAGGTATGCATTTTGTGCCGCTCGCTTTCGAGCAGAATTCCATGCCTGATCTTGGTGCTAAACCAGGTAGTGCAGCTCCAAATCGTTTCTATTTGTACGGTGTTGTTGCCCGCTTGGCGCTTCTCGCGGCCTCGTTGGAGCTAGAGCGCACCGACCCAAATGCTGAAGTTGCATAAAGACTATGAATTTTTTATTCATTGCCGATCCGCTTGAATCTTTCAAGGTTAAAAAAGATTCCACATTAGCAATGATGCGCGTAGCGCAAGAGGCCGGCCATCAACTTTGGTTTTGCCAGAGTCGCAATGTATTGTCGAAGGAAAATGTCGTCCACGCGGATTGTCAGTCTTTGACAATTAAACCAAGCTCTACTTCTTGGTTTGAGTTGGGTCAAATAGAGTCTAGAGCGCTAAATTCTTTTTCAGCAGTATTAATACGAACTGATCCGCCATTTGATATTGAATACCTCAATACCACTTGGCTGCTTTCTGCAGCCGTTCGTCAGGGGGCTAAGGTATTTAATGAGCCTTCAGCCGTACGCGATCACTCCGAAAAATTATCGATTACGGAGTTTCCTGAGCTAATACCCCCAACTTTGGTGACTCGTGAACTCAGCGCGGTTGAAGACTTTCACCGCACTCACCAAGATATTGTGATTAAGCCATTAGATGGTATGGGTGGCATGGGTGTATTTCGTGTGGGGCCGGATGGCTTAAATCTTGCAAGTATTGTTGAGACCTTGGGCGAGAATGGTGCTAGGACCCTAATGATTCAACGCTTCTTGCCTGAAATCGCGCAAGGCGATAAGCGGGTTCTCTTGATTGGCGGCGAGGTCGTGCCTTTTGCTTTGGCGCGCATTCCTCAGGGTAGTGAAATTCGTGGCAATTTGGCAGCTGGAGGCAAGGGTGTTGCCATGCCTTTGTCTGATACCGAAATGAAGATTGCCCAAATGCTTGCCCCCAAATTAAATCAACGCGGTTTATTCTTGGTTGGACTAGACTTAATTGGCGGCTACTTGACGGAAATTAACGTTACTAGCCCTACTTGTTTTGTAGAGATAACGGATCAAAGTGGTTTTGATGTTCCTCATTTTTGGTTAAAAGCGCTCGAGAAGGCATTGTCTTAATATGGCTGGAATCGTAATCGTTGCTCATACACCTGTTGCAAGTGCAATGCTCAGTTTTGCCGAGCACACTTTTGGAGTCCTTCCCGAACGTGTCAGAGCAGTTGACATACCTCCGTATGAAGATACCAAAGTGAGTTTTGATCGTGTATTGAAAGCGGCTTATGGCGTCAACACTGGCAACGGCGTCTTAATTTTGACTGACGTCATGGGTGCAACCCCTGCAAACGTAGCCTCCAAGCTTGAAAGCTTGGGCCCACTATCTGGATTAAATGCCCCTGTGATCGTGTTGGCTGGTTTAAATCTGCCGATGCTGATGCGCTGCATCTCTCACCGTGGCGAAAGCCTCGAAGAGTTGGCGAAAAAAGCGCTAGCAGGTGGACAAAATGGAATTTTGCGTCTTGGCGCAAAAATGAATCAAGAATAAGAGGGGCCAATCGCTCAATGCCAATCGCTGAAATCGAGATCATCAACAAATTGGGTTTGCATGCTCGTGCATCCGCCAAGCTATCCCAATTAGCTGCACAGTTTCCTTGTGAAATATTTCTGTCACGTAATGGTCGTCAAATTAATGCTAAGAGCATTATGGGCGTCATGATGTTGGCCGCAGGTATTGGCAGCACTGTGACCTTAGAGACCGTGGGCGATCAAGCAGATGAAGCAATGACTGCGCTTACTGCATTAATTAACGACCGCTTTGGCGAGGGTGAATAAGCATGACATTTGCGCTGCATGGAATTCCGGTATCAAAAGGCATTGCCATTGGCAAGGCGGTACTGATTTCACGCGCAGCACTAGAAGTAAGTCACTATTTAGTTGAGGCTGGCAAAGAAGAGGCTGAGGCCCAAAAACTTTTAAATGCATTTGATCAGGCGCACCTTGAGTTAGAACAATTACGTCAAGGCTTGCCTAAAGATGCGCCACAAGAGATGGCTGCATTCTTGGATGTGCACGGCATGATCTTGGCCGATCCCGCATTGGCGGAGAAGCCGATTAAGTTGATTCGCACCCAAAGGCTCAATGCCGCCTGGGCGCTCACCACAGAATTAAACGACCTTTTGGAGCAATTTGCCGAGATCGAAGACCCTTACCTAAAAGAGCGCGCTAACGATATTCGCCAGGTCGCTGAGAGGGTAATTAAGGCATTAAATTTCCAAAAGAAAGATGCAATTGATGGAGCAGATTTCTTGCCCTCAAGTGATATTGGTATTGAGTCAATTATCGTGGCGCATGATATTGCCCCGCACGATATGTTACGCTTTAAAGAACGTGCGTTCACCGGGTTTGTAACCGATCTAGGCAGCAAGACATCACATACAGCAATTGTGGCTCGCAGCATGGAAATTCCTGCGGTAGTAGGAGTGCGCCATGCCAGCGAAATGATTCGTCATGGCGATTGGTTGGTCTTGGATGGCGAGCGGGGTGTTGTAGTTGTGGCGCCTGACGAACAGCTGTTGACCGAATACCGTAAATTACAAAGTCAGGCTTTAAAAGAAGCTCGCAAGCTACAGCAATTTAAGCACGCTAAAACTGAAACCGCAGATGGCGTTGATATTGAGTTATTCGCAAACATTGAATTGCCTGAAGATGCGATTCAAGCGGTGAAGCTGGGGGCAGTGGGCGTCGGCCTGTTCCGCTCCGAGTTTTTATTTATGGATCGTAAGCAGGCCTTGCCAGACGAAGAGCAGCAATATCAAGAATACCGTCGGGTTGTTGATTTAATGCACGGCTTGCCTGTGAATATTAGGACGATTGACGTTGGTGCTGATAAGGCGCTGGGAGCCGGCGGAACGGATGTTTCTCAAACAGGTACGTCCCCATTGGGTTTGCGGGCTATTCGTTGGTCTCTCGCTGAGCCAGAAATATTTTTAACTCAACTAAGAGCTATATTGCGCGCTTCTGCCCATGGTCAAGCGCGCATCATGATTCCGATGTTGGCTCATGCAAAAGAGATTGATGAGACGCTTCGATTAATTGAAAAAGCAAAGCAACAGCTGCATCAACGCGGACAATCATTTAACCCCAATATTCAAGTGGGTGCCATGATTGAAATCCCTGCGGCAGCGTTGGTATTACCTTTGTTTATTAATCGCTTTGATTTTCTGTCGATTGGCACAAACGATTTAATTCAGTACACCTTGGCGATTGATCGCGCAGATCATGCTGTTGCGCATTTATATGATCCCTTGCACCCAGCGATCCTGAATTTGTTGGCTAATATTATTGAGCAGGCAAAACGGGCCAATGTGTCTATTGCTGTATGTGGCGAGATGGCAGGCGACCCTGCGCTTACTAGACTTTTATTGGCGCTGGGATTAACTGATTTTTCAATGCACTTTAGTCAACTGCTGCTTGTCAAGCGCGAGATATTAAAAGCAAATGTAGGTTTACTAAAAGTCAGAGTGCCTAGACTCCTGAAGGCATATGAGCCGGAAGCCCAAGCCGCAGCTCTTGAGCGCCTGCTTTCTTAAGGGCTAGTGGGGCGTTCCGCAAACCGAACATTCGGGATTGCGAGAAATTTTAAATTCATCAATTTGCGTGCTGCGCGCATTCCATAAAAGCATGCGTCCGACTAACGGCTCTCCAAAACCAATGATGACTTGAAGCGCCTGAGCTGCTTGCATAGTGCCAATAATTCCAACTAAGGGAGAGAAGACGCCCATGCTTGCGCAATTGACCTCTTCGAATTGCTCTTCTGGTGAAAAGATACAGGCATAGCAAGGCGATGTTGAGTTACGCGGATCAAAGACGCTTACTTGTCCATCAAAGCGCAGGGCAGATCCAGAGACTAGCGGCTTTTGATGTTTTACACAGCAAGCATTAATTAAATGACGTGTTGTGAAGTTATCAGTGCAATCTAAAACAACATCTACGCTTGGTAGTAGCTCATCGAGCAGGGATGCAGTTGCTTTTGCTTGGATAGTTTCAATGTGAATACTGGAATTAAGATGCTGTAGAAATTGTTTCCCAAAATCAACCTTGCTTTTGCCCACAGTACTTTCGGCATGCATGATTTGACGTTGAAGATTTGTCAGCTCTACAAGGGTGATATGCCCAACCCCAGCGGCTGCTAGATAGGGGGCGGCAGCGCTGCCTAGGCCGCCCGCGCCGATCACTAGTATGTGTGAGGCTAGTAACTTTTCTTGACCTACGACATCGATGTCATCAAGCAGTAAATGCCTTGCCTTGAATAGCGAAGTAACTGCTCATCATTCATTTGTAGGCCAAGAATGTTGTTTTGAATTATTCGAGCTTGGATGAAGAGCGCTTTACCGGCTGACCATTAATAAATGCGACTGCTTGTGTCAACATAAAGTCATCTGCACTACCAAGCTCAGGCGGTTTTTTGTTCTTATCTTTCTCTTTTTCTTCAGGAGTTTTCTTGGCATTTTTTTCTTCAATGCGCTGTAACTCCTCAAGACGACGTTGCTCGCGATCCTTAATGAGCTTGTCTTCAGCAGACTGCTTGTTGCGCAGATGCTTCTCGCTATCGATTTCGCGGGCGATCAACACATCGTCTGGATCGCCATCTTTATTTTGATCCACTGGAATATCAGGCTTCACACCGTAGGCCTGAATAGATTTTCCACTTGGCGTGTAGTAGTAGGCGGTTGTGATCTTTAGGGCTGAATCACTAGTTAGGGGGTGTACTGTTTGCACGGAACCTTTACCAAAAGTGGTTTTGCCAATAATCGTCGCGCGTTTGTAGTCTTGCAATGCGCCCGCAACAATTTCGGATGCTGACGCGGAGTAGGCGTTTACCAAAACCACCATTGGTAGCTTTTTAAACATTTCAGGTACGCCAGCCAATGGATCGCCAGGCTCGCTTAAGCGGTACATGGCTGGAGTGGCATTAAAAACTTGTTTGGAGTCTGGGGACTGGCCTTTAGTAGACACAATCACAACATCTGCAGGTAAAAAGGCGGCAGCCACTCCTACGGCACCTTGTAGGAGGCCGCCACCATTATTGCGAAGATCCAAAATAATACCTTTGAGCTTCGGATCTTGATTGGCAATTTCAGTGAGCTTCTTGGCTAAATCTGGAACGGTACGCTCTTGGAAGCTGGTAATCCGAACCCATGCAATATCGTTATCCAGTATTTTGGTTTTAACGGACTGCACTTTAATTTCTGCGCGAGTGATGGTGACGGGGAAGCTGCGCTCTTCACTTTTGCGATAAATCGTTAACGTAATTTTTGTTCCGGACGTTCCGCGCATGGTGCGTACTGCTTTATCAAGTGACATGCCACGAACAGGCTTGTCATCGAGTCGAGTAATTAAGTCGCCAGCTTGTAAGCCTGCACGTGCTGCAGGACTACCCTCAATTGGATTCAGAACTTTTGCTACACCGTCTTCGGAAGTGATTTCAATGCCAAGACCAGCAAACTTACCAGAAGTTTGTTCTTGCATTTCGGAGAAATCTTTTTTGTCTAAGAATGTGGAGTGCGGATCAAGACTGCTTACCATTCCCTTTACGGCATCAGTAAGAAGCTGCTTGTCTTTAATAGGCTCAACATATTCACGTTTGATCTGCGCAAAAACATTTGAGAGTGTGCGAAGCTCATCCAGCGGGAGTTGCGCGCATTGTTGGGCAGTAGCAGAAAGCTGAATAGTTGCCGCAACACCAGCAATGAGGCCAACCGAAATGAGGGCAAAGTTCTTCAGAAATTGGCGCATGTGTTTTGTACTTTATTCCAAGTAAAAATGTTTAATGGGTTTGAGGTTGTCATCCAACTCATATACAAGAGGAACTCCATTAGGAACGTTAACTTCCATAATGGCTTCGTCAGACATTTGATCTAAATGCTTAATCAAAGAGCGAATGCTGTTGCCATGCGCTACTAATAAAACACGCTTGTTAGCTTTAAGTGCTGGCGCAATAGATTCATTCCATAGCGGAAGTACTCGCTCCACATTATCTTTAAGACATTCACCTAGAGGAATATCAGAAGAATTTAATTTTGAGTAGCGACGATCATTTTTTGGGTTGCGTTCATCATCGCCTTCTAAAAGTGGTGGACGCACATCGTAAGACCGGCGCCAGATATGCACTTGTTCATCGCCGTACTTGGCTGCAGTTTCTGCTTTATTCAGACCAGTCAATGCGCCGTAATGACGCTCGTTCAATCTCCAGCTATGAACCACTGGAATCCACATTAGATCCATTGTGTCTTGAACGTGCCAAAGCGTACGAATAGCGCGCCTTAAAACAGAGGTGTACGCGACATCAAACTCATACCCCGCTTTTCGTAGGTTTTCACCTGCGGCAAGCGCTTGTTCTGCGCCCTTAGGGGTTAAGTCAACATCCGCCCAGCCAGTAAAGCGGTTTTCAAGGTTCCAGGCGGATTCGCCATGACGAATAAGGGCAAGTTGTTTCATAGAGCCATTCTATAATCCGGTGATGAACTTTCTCACACAAATTGATAATTTAGCGCTTATCGCCCTCCTATTGGTTTCGGGCGCCGCGCTTTTCCTACCAACATTATCTACGCTTATTGGCGGTAAAGGCTTATCTCCTACAGAAGCCACAATCTGGATTAATCGCCGCAAGGCCTACGTTTTGGATTTGCGCTCAGAAGAGGCGTTCAAGGCGGGACATTTGCCTGGGGCAAAACTGCTTGGCACGGCTGGTTTGGCTGCTGGAATTGAAAAGCTGAAACTAGAGCGCAAGCATCCAGTTGTTTTGGTATGCGAAACAGGGGCGCAATCTCGCAAGTTTGTTGCAGAAACCCAAAAAATGGGTTTTGTTGAGGTTGGCGCTTTAGATGGTGGCGTCCAGGCCTGGAAGGCCGCAGCGCTTCCTCTGGTGAAATAAGGAGTAATGATGCCTCCAGTAACGATGTACAGCACCCAAGTTTGCCCATATTGCGTCATAGCTGAAAAGCTTCTGCTTAAAAAAGGCGCAAGCAATCTTGAAAAGATCTTGATTGATCGAGACCCATCACAGCGCGAAATCATGATGACTCGCACTGGTCGACGCACCGTACCTCAGATTTATATTGGCGAGACCCATGTTGGCGGATATGATGACTTGGTCGCCTTAGATCGAGCAGGAAACCTCGATCCTTTATTGGTTTAATGAATTTACAAAAGAAAGTTAGCAATGACTGAACAATCTTCTGCGCCTCAAGAAGGCACCGACAACGCAAATGCCCCTTCATTTCGAATTCAGCGCATTTATTTGAAAGACTTGTCGCTGGAGCAGCCTAATGCACCCCAAATTTTGTTGGTGACTTCAGAGCCTCAGGTGCAAGTAGAGATCGATATAGCCGTGAGCCCTGTTAGCAACGAGATTTTTGAAGTTGCTCTAAGCTCAACTGTTACAGCAAAAGTCGACGGCGAAGTATTGTTCTTGGTTGAAGCAAAGCAAGCGGGCATTTTCGAATTTAGCAATATTCCGCCAGAGCAGGTAGACCCTATGTTAGGCATTACATGTCCAACTATCTTGTACCCTTACTTGCGCTCTAACATTGCCGATACCATTAGTCGTGCCGGCTTCCAGCCGATTCATTTGAATGAAATTAATTTCCACGGCATGTACGAGCATCGCTTGATGCAGGCCCATCAAGCTGCATCAGCAAAGAATGATGACGCTGCTGATGAGAGCAAAATTATTCTTCCTCACTAAGCTTTTATAGCGAGCGCACAGATCATGAAAGTGACCCTGCTTGGCGCTGGTGCATGGGGAACGGCGATGGCGGTGCAAGCCGCCCGCCATCTTCAGGGTGAAGTCTGCTTATGGTCTCGTAGCGCAGATCAATTAACTGAAATTCAGCAGAGTGGTGAGAACTGCTCTTGCTTGCTTGGTATTAAGCTTCCTCAAAACTTGCTATTTGAGAATGACTTTACAAGGGCAATCAAAAAACTTTCTAGCACTGATTTATTAGTCATTGCGACACCGATGTCTGGTCTGTCTGAAACGATTGCTCAGGTTTTAAAGATTGCTGATCATCCTTTAAATATTATTTGGTTGTGCAAAGGTTTGGAGCCGAAGACTGCATTGTTGCCCCATCAAGTTGTGGAGCGCGAAGATGCATTACATAGTCATGGCCTATTCCATTCTTATGGCGCTTTATCTGGGCCGAGTTTTGCGCGTGAAGTAGGGGCGGGAATGCCTTGCGCATTAACGGTTGCAAGCAAATCGCCGAAGTTGTGCGAGACAGTTCAAGCCGCTTTTCATCATGGCAATATGCGCGTTTACTCCAGTGATGATTTGATTGGTGTGGAGTTGGGTGGGGCTATTAAGAACGTGTTAGCAATCGCCGCCGGCATCGGCGACGGCTTAGATCTTGGTTTAAATGCGCGTGCAGCAGTGTTAACGCGTGGCCTTGCAGAGATGATGCGGATTGTGAAGGCTGCAGGCGGTAGGCCAGAGACTTGCATGGGCCTTACTGGTGTTGGCGACCTCATTCTGACTGCTACTGGTGATTTGTCTCGCAATCGTCGTGTTGGTCTTGAGCTTGCAGCAGGAAAATCTTTGAGCGAGATATTGGCTGGATTAGGGCATGTAGCTGAAGGTGTGCTCTGTGCTGCAGCTGTTGGTGATTTGGCAAAACGTTTAAATGTTGATATGCCAATTACTGCGATGATGGGAGAAGTGCTCTCCGGAAAACTCACCACATCAGAAGCCGTTAAAAAATTAATGGGCCGCGATCCTAAAATCGAAGCCTAAGGTAATGTACTTTACTTACCTCCAGTCAAACCATTCTGGCGCCAAGCTTCATAAACTACGATAGCTACTGTATTCGATAGATTCAAACTTCGACTGCTATCTTGCATGGCTAGGCGCATTTGATTTTCAGTAGGTATTGAGCTTCTCACTTCATCAGTAATGCCTTTGGTTTCAGAACCAAAAACAAAGTAATCATTTGGAGAATATTTCCCCTCATGAAAGCTGCCACTACCTTTCGTGGTGAGCGCAATCAAATGCTGTGGATCTGGGCCCTCACCTTTTAAGAACTGCGACCAATTTGAATGAACTTTGACTTTGGCGAACTCGTGATAATCCAAGCCTGCCCGGCGTAGCTTTGCATCTTCCATGGGGAAGCCAAGCGGCTCAATCAGGTGTAATTTTGCGCCAGTGTTTGCACACAAGCGAATAATGTTGCCTGTATTAGGTGGAATTTCTGGTTCAAATAAAACAATGTTAAACATTTCTTTTTGCTTTTTAAGTGGGTCTTGAGGTTCTCAGCAAAACCCAGTTGATAACACGTGATACGCCATTGTCCTTCAGAATGCTTGCAATCTCATTGAGGGTTGCTCCGCTAGTCATGACATCATCAAACACGACGACAATTTTCCCTGCTAGTAAATCAATATGTATGGGCTCAATATAAAACATCCCCCGTATAGAAGTTTGTCTGTTGACAAGGGGGTTGCCTGCTTGATTCTCTGAGTAATGATGGCGCTTCAGAATGTAGGGTGATTGTTGAATGTGGGGCGCGCAGTCAATGCGCCTGGCTAGTTCCCAGCTTTGATTAAATCCCCTGACCCCCAATTTTTGAATACTAAGCGGAACGGGCAACAAGTAATCAGCAGACATATTCATTGTTTGACTGGCGATAACTTGATTCCACGCTCTAGAAAGCCCATCAGCAAATGCAATCCGTTTTTGATATTTCAGTTGGTGTAATCCTTCTTGCAAAATGCCATCGTATCGATCAAGGCAGAGTATGTGATCAAAAGATGGTGGATGGTTGATGCATTGAGTGCAGAGTTTTCTTGGAATTTCAGATTCACGTAATGCAATGCCACATTGCGTGCAGCATTCGTAATTTAATAAACCATCTGTCTGCAAGAAGGAGAGGCATTTATTGCAAAGGGATAACTTTTGAAAGTGTCCACAGATAATGCAGGCCGTTGGTAAAACTTGATAGCTAAGGGATTGAAAAATCTTCTCTAGAAATCGCATGGGGCGCTGAGTATACTGAGCCAATGACCCAGCCAATCAGATGGCTACAAGATGAAATTGCAGAACGCATGCTGCAAAAATTGGATATCGTCAAACTCGATATGAAGGATGTCTTAATCGTTCCCGACTTCCCCGGGAAGCATTTGGCAGTATTCGCAAGCCGTTACCCACGAGCAACTATTCATAGCCTTGCTGAGGAAGGTATTTCAGAATTTGCCCTCTGGCGCTCTAAGGCCTCGTCGAATTGGCGTAGTTTATTTCGCTTCAATGCAGCCCCATTTGCGCATTACCAATCCACTGGCAAATTTGATCTTCCTGACAATTCTGTTGATTTGGTCTTTAGTGATCTCCTAATTCAGGATCTTTCCGATCCAAAGCATTTTCTGCAGGAATGTTGGCGAGTCTTAAGGGAGGGGGGATTGATTGCTTTTAGTTATTATGGGCCCGATTCCGCTAAAGAGTTGCGAGCCCTTGAGCCATCCGACTTGCAGCTGAAGAATTTATTAAGCCCCTGGGATATGCACGATATGGGCGACGCACTGCTTGGAGAGCGTTTTTCTGATCCCGTGATGGATATGGAGTACCTCACCCTGGACTATGAAAAGCCAGCATTGTTGATTGCCGACATAGAGGCGCTAAAACTATCAAATTCTTCTGCATTGGAGATCTCTAAAACAGACGTTTTGCCGCAAAAACTGACTTTAGAGGTGGTTTATGGGCATGCCTGGGTCATAGGAAAGCATCTTGCTAAGGCTAAGGACAACGTTGCCTATATTGATCTAAATCAAATTGGACGCAAGACTAGGTCAAATTCTGCTTAAGTGTAAGTGCTTACTATCATTTAAACCTTGGCCAAGATTGGATCAAGCTGGGTTAACCCTGTTTGTTGTTGCGCCTAATTAACCCTATAATCACGGCAGGATGTATTGGCTTGAGACCGTTTTTTGGGCATTTTGTGGCATTTTTGCTGCTTTGCTCACGACAATAAACAGAGAATAAGATGAATTTATTTGGAAAATTCACTAGGGCTTCGCTCTATTTCGCAGTAGCTTTTGGCACTGCTTTTGCTCATGCAGCAGAGAACATGCCTGGTGGCCCAGCTGTTAATCAGCTGAATTTTGCGCCTCCTGCCACCAAAATCATGCAAGAGATTCATTGGTTGCATTGGATGATGTTGGTAATTTGCGCATTGATTTTTGTGGGCGTTTTTGGAGTGATGTTTTATTCCATCCTCAAGCACCGTAAATCACTCGGTCATAAATCTGCTTCTTTCCATGAGAGCACCACTGTAGAAATTATTTGGACAGTGATTCCGTTGCTCATCGTTATCGGTATGGCATTGCCTGCAACTAAAACTGTTGTGGCGATGAAAGACACCACCAACTCTGACATCACTATTAAGACAACTGGTTACCAGTGGAAGTGGGGTTACGACTACATCAAAGGTGAAGGCGAAGGCATTAGCTTTTTATCTACCTTGTCAACTTCACGTGAAGCAATCAATAACTTGGCTCCAAAATCAAACACCTACTTGATGGAAGTAGACAATGAAATGGTTGTGCCAGTAAGTAAAAAAATTCGCTTGATCACAACTGCTAACGACGTGATTCACGCTTGGACTATTCCAGCGTTTGGCGTTAAGCAAGATGCGATCCCAGGCTTCGTTCGTGACACTTGGTTTAGAGCTGACAAGATTGGTACATTCCGCGGTCAGTGTTCTGAGCTCTGCGGTGCAGAGCATGCCTTTATGCCGATCGTTGTGAGAGTTGTCTCACAAGAGGACTACACCAAGTGGGTAGAAGAGAAGAAAAAAGAGATGGGTGCTGGCGGTGATGATCCATCTAAGGTTTACACATTAGATGAGCAAAAAGAACGCGGCGCAAAAGTATATGCAGCGAACTGTGCAGCTTGTCACCAACCTAACGGTAAAGGTGCGGGCGCATTCCCAGCATTGGACGGCAGCAAAGTTGTTAACGGTCCTATAAGGCTGGTCAATTCAACATCCTTATCAATGGTAAGGGCGCGATGCCGAAGTGGGCTGGTGTGATTTCTGATGGCGATATCGCTGCAGTAATGACCTACTACACACGTAACGCATGGGGTAATAAGACGGGTGAAGTGATTCAGACCCAAGAAATTATTACTGCGCGCGGCGGCAAGTAATTCGATTAACAAGTACAGATAAAACGAAACCGGAGTAATCCATGAGCACAGTCTCTACTACCCACAATCACGCGCATGATGATCACACGCCACACGGCTGGCGTCGTTGGCTGTTCGCAACCAACCACAAAGACATCGGCACGATGTATTTGATCTTCTCATTTGTTAGCTTGTTAGCTGGCGGTGTGATGGCATTGGGAATTCGTTTGGAATTATTCCAACCTGGTTTGCAGTTCTTGCGCCCAGAGTTCTTCAATCAGCTCACAACCATGCACGGTTTGGTGATGGTGTTCGGCGCGATCATGCCAGCCTTCGTTGGTTTTGCTAACTGGATGGTGCCTTTGCAAATCGGCGCATCTGACATGGCATTTGCTCGTATGAATAACTTTAGCTTCTGGATTCTTCCAGTAGCAGCAACATTGTTATTGAGCTCATTCCTCGTTCCTGGCGGCGCTCCATCGGGCGGCTGGACTATCTATGCTCCATTGACTTCACAAATGGGCCCTGGCATGGACATGGCAATTTTTGCTCTCCACTTGTTAGGCGCTTCTTCCATCATGGGTTCGATCAACATCATCGTGACCATTTTGAATATGCGCGCTCCTGGCATGACATTGATGAAGATGCCAATGTTCTGCTGGACTTGGTTGATCACTGCTTACTTGTTGATTGCTGTGATGCCTGTATTGGCTGGCGCGATCACCATGGCTCTGACTGACCGTCATTTCGGTACTTCATTCTTCTCTGCTGTTGGCGGTGGCGACCCAATCATGTTCCAGCATATTTTCTGGTTCTTTGGTCACCCAGAGGTTTACATCATGATTCTTCCTGCATTCGGAATCATCAGTGAAATCGTTCCAGCGTTCTCTAGAAAAACATTATTTGGTTACAGCTCAATGGTTTATGCAACCGCATCTATTGCGATCTTGTCATTTATCGTTTGGGCTCACCACATGTTTGCAACCGGTATGCCGGTAACAGGTCAGTTGTTCTTCATGTACGCAACAATGTTGATCGCTGTTCCAACCGGCGTGAAGATTTTTAACTGGGTTGCAACAATGTGGAAAGGTTCAATGACCTTTGAGACTCCAATGTTGTGGGCAATCGGCTTCATCTTCGTTTTCACAATGGGTGGCTTTACTGGTTTGATCTTGGCGATGGCGCCAATTGATATTGGTGTTCAAGATACTTACTACGTTGTGGCTCACTTCCACTATGTATTGGTAGCAGGTTCATTGTTCGCAATGTTTGCTAGCTTCTACTACTGGTGTCCTAAGTGGACTGGCTATATGGCTAGTGAAACTCGCGGCAAGATCCATTTCTGGGCTTCCATGGTTTTCTTTAACATCACCTTCTTCCCAATGCACTTCTTGGGCTTAGCAGGTATGCCACGTCGCTATGCTGACTATCCAACTCAGTTTGCTGACTTCAATGCGGTTGCTTCGATTGGTGCTTTAGGCTTTGGTTTGGCACAGGTTTATTTCTTGCTCTTCGTGGTAATGCCAGCTTATAGCGGCAAAGGTGAGAAAGCCCCAATGAAGCCATGGGATGGCGCTAAAGGTTTGGAGTGGACAATTCCATCACCAGCACCGCACCACACTTTTGAAACTCCGCCTAATGCAGAGCAAATGCGTGAAGCCGGAATTTAATTCTTCAGAGAAGCAAGCCCTTGCTGCGAATAATCGCAGGGTGGGCTTCATTCTTTTGAGTGTTGTAGTAACTTTTTTTATTGGTATTGTGATTAAGCGGAGTATGTTGGGTTAATCCCCTCGATGACGATGGTTTCAACTCAATCACTGAATCGCCAGATTTTATTAAAACTGCTAATTGCAGCAGTAATGATGTTTGGTTTTGGTTACGCGTTGGTTCCGATGTACAAGGCCTTGTGTGAGGTCACCGGAATTAACGTAGTGACAAGCAAGAATGATTATGGTGTCAGAGCCTTTAGCCCGAATAAGGTTGGCAATACACAGGTTAACTATGCTCGCACGGTAACCATTGAGTTTGACTCAAACAGTCGCGGCCCGTTTACGTTTAAGCCAGTAAAGAATTTTTTAGAAGTGCATCCCGGTGAAATGACCGAGATTGTTTATGAAGTAACAAACAATCAAAATCGTCCGGTACGCGCTCAAGCAATACCGAGTTATGCGCCTAAAAGTGCAACAGAGTTTTTTACGAAATTAGAGTGCTTTTGCTTTCAGGAGCAAACGCTAGCAGCAAACGAAATAAAAAAGATGCCGGTAGTCTTTGTGATCGATGCAGGTTTACCGGATGATGTAAAAACAATTACTTTGTCATATACCTTCTTTGAATTGGGCTTAGGCGGTACTCCTCCAGCCCCAAAAACAAGGATGGCTTCATGAAAAAGAAAAGTAGTTTTATGCAATCTATGAAAGCCGTTTTGTGGGGCTTTTTGGGTGTGCGTAAGAAGTCAGGTTTGCAGGAAGATGTTGCTGCTTCATTAAGTTTTGTGCACATTATCATTGCAGGTGTAATTGGCGCCTTGATTTTTATGGGCGTTCTCCTGTTGATCGTGAAAGCAGTTGTGTCCCATTGATTATTTTTTGATTGAATAGAGAGAATAAGATGTCATCCAATTCAACCCCATACTATTTCGTCCCTGGACTATCTAAACATCCAGCCATGGCGGCACTAGGTTTGATCGCCTTTGGATTCGGTATATCTGGATGGGTTAACCACGCTTCTTGGGGCGGCCCATTAACCCTTACCGGTGTGGCCTGGGTTATCTTTATTCTTTACAACTGGTTCGGCGACACCATTGCAGAATCAAATGCCGGCAAGAATGGCGTTAACGTTGACATCTCTTATCGCTGGTCAATGGCATGGTTCATCTTCTCAGAAATTATGTTCTTTGGCGCGTTCTTCGCAGCCCTGTTCTATGCGCGCAATATTGCAATACCTTGGATGGGTGATGTAGAAAACAAATTGCTTTGGCCTAATTTCCAAGCTGTTTGGCCAAATGATGGTCCTGCTGGATTGGTTGAGAAATTCACCACGATGGGTCCATGGCCAATTCCAACAATCAACACATTGTTGCTCTTGAGCTCAGGCGTGACGATTACTATCGCGCACCATGCGTTAGTAGAAAACCACATGAAAAAAGCCATCATTGGCTTAGCAGCAACTGTAGGCTTGGGCGTAGTTTTCTTGGGCTTCCAGGTTTATGAGTACTACCATGCATACCATGCGTTGAACTTGAAATTGACTTCAGGTATCTATGGTTCAACTTTCTTCATGTTGACTGGCTTCCACGGCTTCCACGTGTTCCTTGGCGGCACTATGTTGGTGATTGTGTTGCGTCGCATGATTCGTGGCGACTTCACATCTAAGCATCACTTTGCATTTGAAGGTGCGGCTTGGTACTGGCACTTTGTTGACGTAGTCTGGCTGGGTCTCTACATCGCTGTTTATTGGATGTAATGAAATAAAAAATCGGGGCTTAAAGTAAAGCCCCGATTTGTTTTTAAGTGCCCATTAATGGATGCACTCTTTAGTTGGTGCCCACCTTGATTCCGGTGGCCTCAATCAGGCCGAAATAGTGGGCCAAAAGAATCCCCAGAAATAGGGCGATAGATAAGCCAATCCGCAACATTAATGAGTGAACCATGCGAGAGCTGTTGCCCCTATCTTTCATCATGTAATACAGGGCGGAACCTAAGCTAAAAACAATCATTAGTAGGACAATAGGAATAAGCCACTTCATCTTGAATCCTTATTTTAAATCTCTTGAATAGTCTATTTACTGCCCTCATTGCTAAGCGCATAGTTGCTACTGTATCAGCCTTGCTGGTCATTGCGATTGGCTGTGGAGCTGGCATTTGGCAACTAGGCAGGGCTGATACCAAAATTACCCTAGCGGCCAATTTACTCGCGAGGCAACAGATGCCTATCTTGAGTGCGAATGCAGGCCCTTGGACCTTGGAAGAGGCCGCTGAACGCCGCATGATTGCACGTGGCCAGTACATCCCTGAGGCAGCTATCTGGCTTGATAACCGACCCAGACCTATACCTCCAGTCGGAAGTACTAATTCACAGTCAGGTTTTTATCTCATGATGCCTTTGAGGCTTGAGGGCAGGGAAGAGGTTCTTTGGGTCAACCGAGGTTGGGCGCCGCGTAATAACGACAATCGTGAAACTCTGCCGCCCGTCCAAACGCCCAATAAGGCGATCAATGTTGAGGGCATCGTATTTTCTCATCCTGGTAAGGTGTATGAATTGGGTGGAAGCAAGATTTCTGCTGATGTAAACAAACCCAAAATTGAACAAAACTTTGATTTAGCTGCAGAAGGGAAGCTGCATGGCTGGATGCAAAGCCCATTTATCTTGCGGGAGGTTGAGGCCGGCTCAGAAGATGGCTTACTCCGCGATTGGGCCCCTCTGACAACTGGGGTCGATCGCCATTATGCTTATGCATTCCAGTGGTTTGCCTTGGCTTTTGCTGGGTTTGTATTTTGGTTAGTCAGTGGTCTGCGGCAATATAAACGTCGTGGATTCGTGAATGGGGATCAAGAGTGAGTGATAATGAGTTATTAATTCCAGCATCTCAGATAGATGCATCAGCTATTAATGCGCGCACTCGTCGTGGCCGCATACAGATGCTTTTGTTATTGCTGGCTTGCGCCTCTCCAGTCATAGCCTCTTATTTTGCATACTATGTGATTAAGCCAGCAGGCGGCAAAACCAATCTTGGCACACTGGTGTATCCAGCTCAAGATTTCAATGTCGCATGGCTTGAGGCGCCAGTGAAAGGTAAGTGGACGCTTTTGATTGCTCGCCCGGCCGGAGAGTGCCAAATCAAAGATGAGAAATGCATCGAGGCGCTCTTTTTGATGCGTCAGACGAGAGTTGCTATGGGCAGAGAAAGCGGACGCTTGCAGCTTATCTGGGTCAATACCGATGGCAAGCCTGTTGATCCTGAAGTCATCAAGATTTATGACGAAAAGGTAGCGGGTCTTAAGGTGGTTGCAGCTCCATCGGATCCCAAACTCAAAGCTGAATTTGAGGCTTGGTTGAATAAAGAAGGCGCCGGCCAACAGATCCAGTTAATTGATCCAAGCCCTGCCAAGATGATGCATTTCCCTGTGACAAATTCTCCTAAAGAATTTTCCAGCATGAAAAAAGATTTGGAAAAGCTCTTGAAGCTAAATCATAAGGGCGAGAACCTGTAATGCCGAGTTTGTTTTTATTTTTAGAGCTTGCCGCAATTGCGATTGTTTTTGCTGGGCTACCGCTACTCTATCTTTGGGGAAAGCCGGGCTATAGCTTTTTCCAAAAACTCAATTGGGTATTGGTCTTTACGACTTTTGATCTGATTGTGTTTGGCGCCTTTACCCGCTTAACTGATTCAGGCTTAGGCTGTCCTGATTGGCCTGGGTGTTATGGTACTTCCAATCCTTTTCATGCACTTAGCGACATACAGCAAGCGGAGAGCGCCTTGCCTACAGGGCCTGTGACGGTAATTAAGGCCTGGATTGAAATGATCCATCGTTATTTGGCGATGACGGTAGGTGCTTTAATTTTGGTTCAAGTGGGTATTGCTTTTACCAAGCTGAAGAAGTTTGGAAAGAATCCCTTGCTTGGTAGTGTGGGCTTATTAGTTTTAGTTTGCGTGCAAGGTGCATTTGGTGCCTGGACTGTTACCCTGAAGTTGCAACCGATCATTGTCGCCATTCATTTGATGTTGGCTTTAGTGTTGTTGGCTTGTTTAACAGCCTATGCACAACAGCCTTGGGAGAGCAAGGACTCAGCAATTCGCTCTATCCGAGTTCGACCGCTTTCCGCACAGCTTTTAGTTTTATCGTTCTTTGTTTTATTTACTCAGGTTTTTTTAGGCGCTTGGGTGAGCACCAATTACGCAGTATTAGCCTGTCCAGATTTTCCAACCTGCTTAGGCAGTTTTTGGCCCGAGACAAATTGGGGCGAAGGCTTTACGCTTTGGCGTCAATTAGGTTTAAATGCGCATGGTGAATTCATCTCCCCGCTTGCGTTGCAGACCATCCATTGGACACATCGCCTCTTTGCTATGGTAGTTTTAGTTGTGCTTGGTGCCTTAGGTTGGAGAGCGCTCCAGCTTGCTGCTCCAGTGTTAACTGGTCTTAGTCAAAT
Source organism: Polynucleobacter necessarius (assembly GCF_900096755.1). Taxonomy (NCBI): domain Bacteria; kingdom Pseudomonadati; phylum Pseudomonadota; class Betaproteobacteria; order Burkholderiales; family Burkholderiaceae; genus Polynucleobacter; species Polynucleobacter necessarius. Next base: position 523,673 of record NZ_LT615227.1, on the reverse strand, counting down.
AGCTAAGCTTTTGCTGGGCTTGCTTTTGTTGCAGCTCATTACAGGTATTTCTAATGTGATTTTCCAGTGGCCTTTATTGGCTGCTTTATTGCATACCGGCGGCTCCGCTGCTTTGGTATTCTGTCTAGTCAGAATGAGCTATTGGGCTTCTTGGAAGCCTTTCATTCAAAAGAAGATGGCATAAATATGAGTACTCCTCAAACAACTACACCGGTGGCTATGCCACGTTGGCGTCAATATTGGGTTTTAACTAAGCCCAGAGTGACGCAGCTCGCCGTCTTTTGTGCTGTGATTGGCATGTTCTTGGCAACCCCTGGCATGGTTCCCTATCCCGTGCTCTTTGGCGGCATCGTTGGCATCTGGCTTTTGGCAGGCGCTGCATTTGCGGTTAATTGTTTGATCGAGCAGGCAGTCGATGCCAAGATGAAGCGCACCTCTTGGCGCCCTTCAGCAACGGGAGAAGTGACACCGTTTCATATCATTATTTTTTCTATCATTTTGGGTTCGCTCGGAATGATTATTTTGTGGAACTTCTGCAACCCTTTAACGATGTGGTTAACTCTTTCTACCTTTGTTGGGTATGCAGTGATTTACACCTGGTTGCTTAAGCCTGCAACGCCACAAAATATCGTGATTGGCGGTTTATCTGGTGCAATGCCGCCAGCTCTTGGTTGGGCCGCAGTAACCAATACGCTTTCTGCTGAAGCGTGGCTATTGGTGCTGATTATTTTTGTATGGACGCCACCACATTTTTGGGCGCTTGCTTTGTATCGTCGTGATGACTATGTTCAGTCTGGTCTTCCAATGTTGCCGGTAACCCATGGAGAGCGCTTTACTTTATTGAATATCGTTCTCTATACCTTAATTTTGATCGCAGCTACTTTGTTGCCTTACATCTATGGCATGAGCGGCATTGTGTATTTGGTGTCTGCAATTATTTTGGGCTTACTATTTTTGGCTTATGTAGTTGCGCTATTCATTTCTTATAGCGATGCTTTAGCCAAGAAAACTTTCCGCTTTTCGATTACCTATTTATCGCTACTTTTTGCAGCGCTATTGGTAGACCACTATTTCCTCTGAGAGTCATATGAAATTTCTGTGCTTTTTTCTTTTGGTGATACTGTGTGTTGTATTGACAGCTTGTAGCCCAAAGTCAGAATTCAAAAACATTGATATCACCGGCAGCACTGCCTTTGGCAAGGACTTTAGTCTGCTTGATCCAGATGGCAAGGTAAGAACTCTGGCAGACTTTAAGGGCAAAGTAGTGGTGATGTTCTTTGGCTACACCCAGTGCCCTGATATTTGTCCAACAACGCTGACAGAGATGCAGCAAGTGATGGCGCTGATGGGTCCTCAGTCGGATAAAGTCCAGGTGCTTTTTGTAACGGTTGATCCCGAGCGAGACACTGCTGAAATTCTCAAGCAGTATGTTCCTGCATTTGATCCACGCTTCTTGGGTCTTCGTCCTGCGGATGAGGCTGCTTTGGAGAAGGTCACTAAAGACTTTAAGATTTACTACAAGAAAGTTCCAGGTAGTAAGCCAGGTACTTACACGATGGACCACACCGCTGGTAGCTACGCTTTTGATCCCGAGGGACGTTTGCGTTTATATATCAAGCACGCTCAAGGTCCTGAGACCTTGGCGCATGACTTGAAAGAATTGCTAAAGTAAGAGAAAGTGCTGCGCTACTTAGGCTGCTTGTAGCAAGCCACGCATTTTTTTGAGGGCAGCGGTTTCGATTTGGCGGACACGCTCTGCAGAAATGCCGTATTCAGCGGCAAGATCATGCAATGTTTTGGCGCCATTGCCTTCGGCATCCATTGCCAGCCACCGAGACTGAACGATATCGCGGCTGCGCTCGTCCAAAGCCATCAGGGCTTGATCGAGTTTAGGGCCTTGCAAGGCATCAGCCTCAGCACTAGCAATGCGAGCGGTTGGCTCTTGGGTGTTATCAGCCAGCCATTGAATGGGTGCGTAAGCCGCATCATCATCACTGTCGTCGCCGTCAAGTGCAACATCGCCACCCGCAAGACGCATTTCCATTTCTTTAACGTCAGAACCCTTTACATCGAGTGCTTTAGCTAAAGCCTCTACTTCACTCGGAGTAAGTGCGCTTAATGTGGGTTTGTTACTGCGCAAGTTAAAGAACAGTTTGCGTTGTGCTTTGGTGGTTGTAGTTTTGACTAGGCGCCAATTCTTGAGAATGTACTCATGAATTTCTGCCTTGATCCAGTGAATTACATAAGACACTAAACGCGCACCATTGTTTGGATCGTAGCGTTTAACAGCTTTCATCAAGCCAATATTGCCTTCTTGAATTAAGTCAGAGTGTGGAATGCCATAGCCAAGATATTGGCGAGCAACAGAAACTACTAAACGCAAATGTGAGAGCACTAAAGTTTTAGCGGCATCAACATTTTCAGTGCGACGAAATTCCTGCGCAAGATGTAACTCTTCAGCAGCGCTGAGCATTGGTACGCGATTAACGTACGCAATGTAGGAATCGAGAGTGCCAACTCCAAGAGTTGGCAGCATTGGAAATGCAGACGCCGCCGCAGTCTGCGCGACTGGCAGTATTTGCATGCTCGGTTTGTCAGATTTCTTTTGAACCATTTTTTCTTATAAATATGAGGTGTTAATAGAAAGAAGTCTATTTTAGCACTCTTGTTAAGAGAGTGCTAATGGTTTTAAAGCAATTTAAGTTATTGATTTAATTGAATAATTCGGATGAATATTGCCCTGCTGTAAAGGGGGCTAAATCATCAATTCCTTCGCCCTTCCCTAGGGCTAGCACAGCGGGTTTTGGACCATCTTGTAGGGTGTGGGCTAGGGCGCAGATAACACCGCCCTTGGCAGTCCCATCCAGCTTGGTAACGATGATCCCAGTTAGGCCCAGGGCAGCATGAAAGGCTTTGACCTGGCTTAAGCCGTTTTGCCCTGTGTTGCCATCTAAAACAAGCAGAGTGTGGTGTGGCGCACCAGGAAGTGCCTTGCCGATCACGCGCTTTACCTTCTTCAGCTCTTCCATCAGGTTGTCCTGCGTGGCAAGACGGCCTGCGGTATCAATAATAAGAATGTCATTTTTGCGAGAAACGGCAGCATGAATAGCATCATGCGCAACAGCGGCAGCATCACCGCCATCCTGGGTGATAACGTCTACCTGATTGCGATCACCCCACTCTTGTAGTTGATTGCGGGCGGCAGCTCTAAAGGTATCGCCAGCGGCCAAGAGAACAGATTTACCTTGAGACTGAAAGAGTTTGCAAAGCTTGCCTATTGTTGTTGTCTTGCCTGCACCGTTTACCCCTACAACCAGCCATACCTCTGGTGTATTGGCTTTCTGGCTTATAAATAGTGGGTTTGGTGAAGTTTCAATAGCCGTAAGGAGCGTGCTTACCTCTTGAATGAGCAGTGATTGCAACTCCTCAGGGCTTGAGGCTTTTTCAGATTTCGCTGCTTTGCGTAGCTTGTTGATGAGTTGTTCGGTCGTAGGTAGCCCCACATCACTTTGAATGAGTGATTCTTCTAAATGATCAAACCAAGCTTCGTCAACTTTGCTTGATTTGAAAAGAGATCCGAGGGTTTTACGTAGGCCGAACATAATTGATACAATTTAAAATATGCATCTTATCAATTTAATTCTTAAGGTATGGTGATTTAGCAGATGCTTTCCAATTTACTTCGAATTTCCTTCTTATTCATCTTATTTGCCCAAATATCCTGGGCAGCTACTGGTGATTCTCCAGATACACATGAATATCAATTGAGTAATGGGCTCAAATTGATTGTGAGAGAAGATCATCGCGCTCCAACGGTAGCGCATATGGTCTGGTATCGCGCAGGATCCATGGATGAGACAAATGGCCGCACTGGTGTTGCCCATGTGCTTGAGCATATGATGTTTAAGGGCACTCACAAGGTAAAGGCTGGCGAATTCTCACGCTTAGTTGCTGCTGTAGGTGGGCGCGAAAATGCATTCACTTCACGTGACTACACTGCGTACTTTCAACAAGTTGAAAAATCAAAACTAGAAGAGGTTATCAAGCTTGAGGCAGATCGAATGTCTAACCTTAATTTTGATGATGCGGAATTCTTAAAAGAAATCCAGGTGGTGATGGAGGAGCGTCGTCTACGGACGGAAGATAACCCAAGCAGCCTTCTTAATGAATCGCTGATGGCAACTGCATTTATGAGTTCTCCATATCGTCATCCAGTAGTCGGCTGGATGAATGATCTGCAGAATATGACCGCTTCTGATGCGCGTGATTGGTACCGCAGTTGGTACAAGCCGAATAATGCAACAGTGGTGATTAGTGGTGATGTGGACCCCAAGCAAATTCTGAGTGCGGTACAAAAATACTACGGTGCAATTGCTGCACAAGAGTTGCCCGTTCGTAAGCCCCAAATAGAGCCCCCTCAAAAAGGTATCAAACAGGTGCAGGTAAAGGCGCCAGCAGATAGCGCGCAATTAGCTATGGCATGGAAAGCTCCGCGCCTTGAGCCTGGCAAGCTGGATGATGTTGAGCCCTATGCCTTGGAGTTGCTGACAGCCGTTCTGGACGGCTATGACAACGCCCGCTTAAATCGCACACTCGTTAAACAGGAAAAGGTAGTAAATGACGTTGGTGTAGGCTACGACATGATCTCCCGTGGGCCGGAACTGTTCTTAATTAGCGCGACGATGGCTAAGGGAAAAACCGTTGAGCAAGCGCAGGCAAGTATTCGTAAAGCGCTCGATGAGCTAAAGCAAAAAGGGATCTTGGAGTCTGAGCTTAAGCGAATAGAGGTGCGCATCTTGTCTGAACAAATTTATAAGCGTGATTCCATCTTCGGACAGGCGATGGAAATTGGCAGCACCGAAATGGCAGGATTTTCTTGGAAAGACATAGACTATATGTTGGAGAAAATGCAAACCATCACGCCAGAACAGGTGCAGGCGGTTGCAAAAAAATATCTAGTAGATTCGGGCTTAACAATTGCTGTTTTAGATCCGCAGGCGCGTAAATCGGCTGCAAGTAAGAAGAGCAAATAATGAAAGCTCTCAATAAATGCGCTCTGATATTTTGGGTAGCTGTTGCTCACGTGGGCTTCGCTCATGCAATCTTGCCGATTGAGCCACTAGATTCTTATAAAGGTGCAAAAGCATATTTAGTGCAAACCAAAGCTTTGCCTATGGTGGATATCGAGATCAGTATTGATGCTGGAGATCGGTACGATCCTGTGGGCAAGAGCGGGTTGGCAGATATGACTGCAGGCCTGATGCATTATGGGGCGCGAGGCAGTAAGGGCGCCCTTAGTGAGGCACAAATTGCTGATGAAATCGCAGATTTGGGTGCCAATATTGGTTTATCGGTGGGTGATGAGCGCGCAATATTGCGCATTCGTAGCTTAAGCAGAAAAGATTTGCGTGATAGAGCGGTTGAACTGGCATCCGCAATGTTGAGTGCACCAACATACGATCCCAAAATTGTCGAGCGCGAAAAACAAAGAACTATTACCAGCTTGCTAGAGGCGGAAACAAAGCCAGAATTTGTTCTTGAACGACAGTTTAAAAAATCAGTTTATGGGAGTTACCCGTTAGCTAATGCTCCAACTGTGAAGACAGTTGCCGCAGTTAGTGCTGCGGATTTAACGCAGTTTCACAAGCAGTTTTATCGTGGCGATCGCATGATCGTAAGTATTGTTGGCGATGTTGATCGTACTCAAGCCAATGAAATTGTGCAGGCCTTACTCAAGCAGATCCCACAAACAGGCGCATCTGTTGCGAGTCTTCCAGAGTTCATGCGATCACCTGTTGAGCCTTTAAGGCAGAGAGAGATTCAAATTCCGTTTGATTCGCAGCAAGCCCACATTGCAATGGGTATGACGGCGGTGACACGCAATAATCCCGATTACTTTCCTTTAATGGTGGGTAACTATGTTTTGGGTGGTGGAGGTTTTGTATCTCGCTTAATGTCAGAGGTGCGCGAAAAACGCGGTTTGGCATATAGCGTATTTAGTTACTTTGCTCCCGGCAAGGACACTGGTATTTTTCAAGCAGGCCTGCAGACCAAGAGTGATCAGGGCGCCTTAGCGCTTGAGGTAATGAGTTCGACCATTGCGCAATTTATTGCAGATGGCCCTACACCAGCAGAGTTACTTGCCGCTAAAGCAAATCTAGTGAATGGTTATCCATTGCGAATTGATAACAATCGTAAGTTGCTTGATAACGTTTCATCGATTGCTTGGAATAATTTGCCGCTCGATGCGATGGAGATTTGGACTAAGCAAGTTGAGGCGGTGACTTTGGAGCAAGTAAAAGCCGCTTTCCAAAAGTATCTTGCAATGGATCGCATGAAGATTGTTGTATTGGGAGCCCAAAATAAATAAGCCTATTAAGAGCCCAAAGACTGAGCCATCCAAAAAGATTCGCATCATTGGCGGTAATTGGCGCAGCCGCTTGCTAACTGTAGTTGATCTTCCAGGTTTGCGCCCCACCACGGATCGTATTCGAGAAACATTATTCAATTGGCTTGGGCAAGATTTAACTGGATTGCGTTGCCTTGATCTTTTTGCGGGAACCGGCGCCTTGGGTTTTGAGGCCGCTTCAAGAGGCTCTGATTTAGTGGTGCTGTTAGAAAAAGATAAAAAGGCACATGCAAGCCTAAAAACAAATTTTGCGTTATTGCAGTCTTCCCCTGCTTCTGGAATCGTTGAGATACTGCATAGGGATAGCTTGGAGTATCTAAAACAACAGGCGGATCGATCTAGCAATTTAATTTTTATTGATCCACCCTTCCAAGAGACCAGCCTATTTGATCAAGTGGTCATTGAGGCGGGCAGAGTATGTGATGACTCTTCTGGAGGCGGTATTTATGTTGAATTTCCCTCTACTACTTGCACACGCGAGGAGGTTGAGACCCTACTGCCAGACTGGCATTGTGGAAAATACTTAGAGGCAGGCCAGGTAAAGGCCTGTCTATTTCGAGGTGGAAGAGGCTAAACTCTTGCCTGTAGCTGATAAAGCCCTAGGAGAGTTATGACTGTCGCTGTATATCCCGGAACATTTGATCCATTTACCCGTGGTCACGAGGATTTGGTTCGTCGCGCATCCAGCATTTTTAAAGAGCTCATTGTTGGTGTGGCTGATAGTCGTAGCAAGCGCCCATTCTTTACATTGCAAGAGCGTATTGATATTACAAAAGAAGTGCTTGGTCATTACTCCAACGTCAAGGTTGTTGGATTTTCTGGCCTCCTAAAAGATTTTGCGCGTGAGCATAATGCGTGCGTGATTGTGCGCGGTTTGCGCGCGGTCTCTGACTTTGAGTATGAATTCCAGATGGCCGGCATGAATAGATATCTTTTGCCAGATGTTGAAACATTATTTTTAACGCCATCAGATCAATACCAATTTATCTCTGGTACCTTTGTGCGTGAGATCGCCTCCATGGGTGGAGACGTCAGCAAGTTTGTATTTCCATCCGTTGAAAAATGGCTGGTAGAAAAGATCGCCTCTGGCGCTCAGAACAAAGAATAAGGCTAGCGAGTAAAGCATGGCCTTAATGATTACGAACGAATGCATCAACTGCGATGTGTGTGAGCCTGAATGTCCGAATGATGCGATTTATATGGGTCTAGAGATTTACGAGATTGATCCAGACAAGTGCACTGAATGCGTCGGTCACTATGACGCACCTCAGTGCCGTCAGGTCTGCCCAGTGGATTGCATCCCTTTCAATCCAGAGTTTGTGGAATCCCAAGATCAGTTGATGGCTAAATACCGCCAGCTCACCGCAGTTAAAAAAGCAAACTCAGCTTAACTGAGCGCTTCATTTCCTTATCTCTTGGAGTGCAGCTCCATCATGGCAGTTTGGGTGTCGCCCTTTAAGAAGATTGGCAAGCTTTGCAAGCCATTTTCTATGCTGGCATCGATGAGTTTTTGTTCGGCCAATTGTGGTCTGCGTAAGACGTAATCAGCAACATCCATGGGTCGACCGTCACCGGCCAAATCTCTTGGGTGACCAATACCAAGACGTAAGCGCCAGTAATCAGGAGTGCTTAAATGCGCCTGAATATCTTTGAGGCCATTGTGACCACCAGTGCCCCCCCCGCCTAGCTTTAGGCGTGCAGTCCCGGGCTTGAGATCAAGCTCATCTTGAACTACCAAAATATCTGCAGGTGTAATTTTGTGAAAGCGACATAGAGCGCCAACAGCTTGTCCACTGAGATTCATATAAGTGCTTGGCTTGAGTAGAAAGAGGTCTTCACCTTCCCACTTTGCTTTTGCAACTTTTCCATGGAAGCGTTTTTCAGTTTCAAAGCGAGTGTTTAATTGTTTTGCCAGCGCGTCAACGAACCAGAAGCCAGCATTGTGCCGATCTTCTTCATGCTCATCTCCAGGATTGCCTAGGCCAACAATTAATTTAGTCATATCGAGAGTTTAAAGATATAAAAGTATTTCGCCAAAAAAGAATGAAAACTTGGGGCAATAAAAAAGGCCCGCTTGCGCAGGCCTTCCAGTACAAGCAATTTAGCTAAATAATTAAGCTTTATCCTTTGGTGCTTCAGCAGCAGGTGCTTCAGCAGCTGGTGCAGCAGGCGCATCTGTAGGCTCAGCAGCTTTAACTGCTGGGAAACGTGCGTTTGCAAGCACTGGGTTCTCTTGCTCAACATGCATTACCAAGCTAACGCCTTTTGGTAATGCGATGTCTTTAGCGTGAATAGAGTGACCCACTTCAATTTTCTGTAAGTCCACTTCAATGAACTCTGGCAGGTCTGCAGGTAAGCAAGATACTTCGAGTTCAGTAGCGATGCGGCTAACAACTGCGCCTTGCAATTTCACTGCGTCTGAAGTGTCAGCGTTTGTGAAGTGCAATGGAACGCGCATGTGAACTTTCTCAGTTGCGGATACGCGCTGGAAGTCAATGTGCAATACCAATGGCTTAAATGGATGCATCTGGTAATCGCGCAACAACACTTTTTGTGTTTTGCCGCCAATTTCCAAATCCAAAATGGATGAGTGGAATGCTTCCTTGCGGAGAGCATGGAATAACGCGTTATGGTCTAACTCAATGACCAAGGCTGGATCTTTACTACCGTAAACGATGCCTGGAGTTTTTCCGGCATTGCGCAGACGGCGGCTCGCACCCGTTCCCTGTACGCTTCTTTCAAAAGCTACTACTTTCATAATTAATTCCCTAGTTAAGGTTAATTTCCGTTCGCGACCAAACAGAAAAGCCTTCGATTATATCGTGGGAAAGGGTGTTTTTGCCTAGAAAAGGCTTGGAACTGCCAAAAAACGGGGTATAAAACAGCGTTTTTTTGCTTATTCGGCGAACATGGACATGACTGAATCGCCTTTGCTGATGCGCGATAGGGTCTCGGCCAACAGGGGGGCTACAGTCAATTGACGAATTTTGCTTACTTTCATTGCCTCTGGGGTCAGGGGAATGGTGTCGGTAACAACCAACTCATCCAATTTAGAGGCCGCAATACGGGCCACAGCACCGCCTGAGAGGACTGCGTGAGTACAGTAGGCGGTAACGCCCTTAGCGCCGCGCTCTTTAAGCGCCTCAGCAGCTTTACAGAGGGTTCCACCGGTATCGATGATGTCATCCATGATGACGCAATGACGGCCTTCTACTTCGCCGATGAGGTGCATTACTTCGGAGACGTTAGCTTTAGGGCGGCGTTTATCAATAATTGCCAAATCGGTGCCCAATTGCTTGGCCATCGCACGGGCGCGCACTACGCCACCAATATCAGGGGAGACGATGATGAGGTCTTTTTGAGTCTTCTGAGCCTGCAGGTCAGCCAATAGCACTGGGGAAGCGTAGATGTTGTCTACTGGAATGTCGAAAAAGCCCTGAATTTGGTCGGCATGAAGATCCATTGTCAGTACGCGCTCAATACCGGCAACCGATTGCAGCATGTTTGCCACAATGCGCGCAGAGATCGCAACACGGGCGGAACGAGGGCGGCGGTCTTGACGGGCGTAACCGAAGTAAGGAATCACTGCGGTTACGCGGCTTGCAGATGCTCGTTTAAGGGCATCAATCATGATCATGAGTTCCATCAAACTGTCGTTTGTTGGCGCACAGGTTGATTGAATCACCACGACATTCTTGCCGCGGACGTTTTCTTGAATTTCTACTTGGATCTCACCATCAGAGAAGCGGCCAACAAAGGCTTTCCCCATTGGGAGTTTGAGTTCTTTGGCTACAGCCTCAGCCAAAACGGGATTTGCGTTGCCTGTGAAAAGTGTCAGTAAATCAGCGTTTATGGAGGACATAGTCTTAAGGGTATTGAGGGGTCAAAAGGTTATCTTTGTCGTTTCTACAGTATTTGGCAGGGGAAGAAGGATTCGAACCTTCGCATGCTGGAATCAAAATCCAGTGCCTTAACCAGCTTGGCGATTCCCCTACAGGTCAATCTGAAGAAATCAAATTGTAAGCGGGATTTTTATTTAGCCTCCGAACAACCCGACCTACCCATCCTTTAGGAAGATTTTGCAAAAGATTTTCCAGTTTCGCGGTGTCGATCTTAGGGTCTAAGACGGCAAAAACACTACTTCCAGAGCCAGACATTCGGGGCGCTGAGCCCGGTACTGCCTGGGTAATCCAATCCAAAGCTTGCTTCACTTCAGGACAAATCCGCATCGCTACAGCCTGACAATCATTCGTCAGATCCGACCATGACGATGCAAGAAAGCCATCAATTGTAATCTGAGCATGATCTCGGGTCAATTCAGGGTCTTGAAAAATACCTACGGTAGGAATGCCTTGATTGGGGAAAATAACCAAAAAGTCACGTTTTTCAAGGGCAATTTCTTGAATTTTCTCGCCGATACCCTCCACAAATGCATTTTGGCCAAAGATGAAAAATGGCACATCTGCTCCAAGCTTTAAGCCCAGATTGCAGAGGGTCTCTTTATCAAGCTTAAGATTCCAAAGGGCATTCAGACCAATCAGTGTGGTGGCAGCATTCGAGGATCCGCCTCCCATTCCAGCTCCCATGGGAATTTCTTTTTTGACATCAATTTCTACGCCGACATCTGTCTTGCAAAAATCTTTTAATAGATTTGCTGCGCGCACCACCAAATCATCTTCGGGTAAAGCGCCAGGAATTGGATTTATTCGACGCACTTCATTTTGTGAAATGCGTTTTAAGGTAATCGTGTCGCACCAGTCAATCAGTTGAAAAACAGATTGCAGCAAGTGATAGCCATCTGGTTTACGACCAACAATGTGCAGAAATAGATTGAGCTTCGCTGGGGAGCGGAGTGATAAGTAATCCGAATTTAAATTTTCATTACTCATTCGGATGATCAAGTACTAGACGAATATCAATAGACCCAATATTAGAGCTACGAGTCATAGTGAGCTTATCGAGACGATTGGAGTTGCTCCAGATATAAGCCAGACTCCAGCCATCCTGACTAATTTTGCTGACCTGTCCTTTAGCATTTTGTTCAACACTTGCTTCGCTACCTGGTCGAGTCTCACCCCTTAACCAGTTTGATAGGCCACGTGCTGGTAATGGAAGGCCAAGGGTGTTTTGTACCAAGGTGTCTGCATCCACTGCAGTTACTACCTGACCGTCGCGCTCAAGCGTTGCTTCGCCTGGCGTAATGGTAATTTTTGCAATAGAGCCACCCATTGGATTGCGAATTTCTAAGATATCTTTTAAAGACTCTTGCGTTAAGGTAAAGCCGCCAGATCCACCTTGGTTCTGACTGTCTGTAAGCCCCGTGACCTTGACTGCAAAACGACCATCCCATGCGCCATTCGCGGCTTGATTTGTGTTTGACCAATCAGGCTTTAAGCGCTGCAAAGTTTCTTTTAGAGTGGAGTTGTTGGCATCTATTTTTTGACCTTGACGCCACATATCTTCAGCTTCGCTACGACGATTCATTGTCCACAACACCTCACCAAGGTGCGCAGCAATATCTGCCTCCGGCTTCATGGAAAATGCTTGTTGTAATTGCTCTAGTGCAAGCGCATTTTTCCCCATACGAAAATTGACCCAGCCCAAGCTATCCAAAATGAATGCATCTTTTGGGGCGACTTGGTGTGCCTTGCTGATGAGTGTGAATGCCTCTGGTAATTTGAGGTTGCGATCTGCTAATGAATAACCCAATGCATTAAGAGAATTTGCATCGTTAGGATTTCTGCGCAAAATTTCACGCAATGTTTTTTCCATGACATCAATGTGGCCTGCTTTTTCGGCAGACATGGCATAGGTATACAGCAGACCCAAATCTTTAGGCTGGGGTTTTGCAGTGGAGGTAATTTCATAGAATGCACGCATTGCCTCAGACTCATCTTTTGCCTTAGCAAGGAGCGCTTGTAATTGCAGGAGGGTGTTTTCTTGTTGCGCTGGATTTTGCTGGCGCAGCAATGCAATACCTGGCTTAACAGCATCATTCCAGCGACCGCTTAGCACTAGAAGGGTGACCAACACCTCTTTGGGTTTGGTTTGATTGGGTGGGGAGAGCTCATCCCAAGACTTGGCGGCATGTAAAGCGAGGTCCGGGGACCCGCCGGCGATCGCAATTTCCATTGCTCGCTGTGCCAGTCTCGGGTCTTGATATTGGCGCGCCATTTCCATATAGGTGTTGTACGCCAGGCCCGCTTCACCCCGTTGTAGTGCAATCTCAGATGCGAGTACCTCAAAGATTGCTTCGCCCGTCTGGATGGCGTTTGTCTGGGCGTTAGCGGGCGCGGATAAGAGGGCGCCCCCAGCGAGCGTTGCAAAGGCCAATACCTTCAAAAAGGGTTTGAGTAGGAATTTGCTCATAAGCACATTCTAATCCGCGAATCTACAATCCATTTATGCCAGAACTTCCTGAAGTAGAAGTCACTCGTCTCGGAATTGCCCCACATCTTGAGGGTAAGAAAGTAAGCGCCGTCAAAGTGCTAGATGGTCGCTTGCGCTGGCCTGTGCCCAGTAGCTTGCCAAAAACCCTCCCAGGGCAAAAAGTGCAATCCATCCAAAGACGAGGAAAGTACTTGCTGTTGGAGATGGATACGGGCCATTTGCTGATTCATTTGGGTATGACGGGAACCTTACGAGTCTTGCCAAGTAGTGAGGCTTTAAAAACCCATGATCGCGTGATTTTTGAATTTGGTAGATTGAGTTTGCGTTTGCATGATCCCCGAAAATTTGGCGCAGTCTTGTGGCATCCAAAAACAAAAGGACCCGTTGAAAAGAATCCCTTATTGCAAAAGCTTGGAGTGGAACCATTCGCATCTGAATTTGCAGGCGATAAGGGCACTGATATTTTGTATCAATTCTCTCGTAAGCGAAGCTTGGCTGTGAAGCAGTTTTTGTTGGCGGGTCAGGCTGTCGTCGGGGTTGGCAATATCTATTGCTCAGAAAGTTTGTTTGATGCGGGCATTCATCCTGCAAAAGCGGCTGGTAAGCTGACGCGTCCGCAGTGTATGCGTTTGGCAGCTGCGGTAAGACATATTCTCAAAAAAGCAATTGATGCAGGCGGAAGTTCTTTAAAAGATTTTGTAAACAGTGAAGGCGATCCTGGTCACTTCATGATGCAAACCAAAGTCTACGATCGCAAAGGTTTGCCGTGCAAGATTTGTAAAACGCCGATTGCACAAATTGTGCAGGGGCAGCGGTCCACTTATTTTTGCCCTCAATGTCAAAAGCGCTGATTAATACGTTTGCCAAGAAGCTGATTGCTTGGCATGGGGTGAGCGGGCGATCGGGCCTACCATGGCAAAACAATCGCGACCCTTATGCGGTATGGGTATCGGAAATCATGTTGCAGCAAACTCAGGTAGCCACGGTTCTGGAGCGCTATCCCCGCTTTATGAAACGTTTCCCGACTGTGAAAAAATTAGCCGTTGCCGATATTGATGGCGTGTTAGCTGAGTGGGCTGGCTTGGGTTATTACTCGCGTGCACGCAATTTACATGCTTGTGCGCAAGCAGTGGTGACAGACTTTGCTGGAAAGTTTCCAAGCGATCCGTTATTGCTGGAGCAATTAAAAGGCATTGGACGTTCTACTGCAGGCGCTATCGCCGCATTTGCATTTCATGAGCGAGCCCCAATTTTGGATGCCAATGTAAAGCGTATTTTGGCGCGCTTGTTTGCTATTGAGGGAGCCATTCAAGATAAGGTGGTCAATGACCGTTTATGGGCCTTAGCAAAAGAGTTGCTGCCTACCAGCCCGCAAGATATGCCGGTGTATACGCAAGCCTTGATGGACTTTGGAGCAACTTGGTGTACGGCTCGCAAGCCAGTATGTTTGACTGGTGAAAAGAAATGCCCATTCATCAAAGAGTGTCAGGCTAACTTAAGTGATCAGGTGCTTTTACTTCCACAAAAGACGGTAAAAGCAAAATCTCCTGAGTTTGACTGCAATATGCTCTTGATTCGATCTGGCAATTCTGTGCTGTTGCAAAAGCGTCCCAGTAAGGCGATATGGGGCAGCCTTTGGTCTCTGCCTGAGTCTGCTTGGACGCCTAAGGCGCCTGCAGATGCTGGTGTTCATATGAGTGTGAAAGCGTTATTTGCATTGACATTGCCAGGCGAAAAATCTAGCGCACATATGAAGTTATGCAAAGCATTAGAGAAGATAGAAGAAATCAAACATGTATTTACGCATCGCCGTTTATGGATGCATATTTGGCAAACAAGTAGCGTCAAAGAATTGCAGTTTGCAAATCCAGATCTAAAGTGGGTTTCCCTAAGTCAGCTCGGGCGATATGGGCTTCCGCAGCCGATTAAGATTTTGTTACAGGGTTTGAGTCTAGCTCGCGGTGACGATCTAGAAAATTAAGCTGTAAGTTGCTGAAGTCTTTTTGGTTGCGGAAGTATTCGCTAAGGCGATTCACCAGATAGACCGAGCGATGTTGGCCCCCCGTGCATCCAATGGCAACCGTTAAGTAACTGCGACCATCAGCAATGTAATGCGGAAGCCAACGATGAATAAATTGCGTGATGTGCGCTTCCATGTTGACTACCTCTGGAATTTTTTCTAAGAATTCTTTGACGGGCTTGTCATTGCCTGTAAGGGGTCTTAATACTTTGTCGTAGTGGGGGTTCGGTAAACAGCGCACATCAAAAACTAGGTCTGCCTCGGTGGGAACACCTTTTTTAAAGCCAAAGGATTCAAACACCACAGTGAGGCCAGCAGGCTTATCTTTGAGAAGGTCCTGAATCCAGGAGCGCAACGCATGAGCGGGTATGTTGCTGGTATCGATGCTATGTGCATGAGCGCGCAAGGGCTCTACTAGGCTACGTTCGCTATTGATCGCCTCTATTAGAGTGGCTGACTGAGATTGCTTGGCATTTGTAGAGAGCGGATGACGTCGACGTGTCTCAGAAAACCGTTGCACCAAAGTCTTGGTGTCTGCGTTGAGAAAAACGACTCCTACTTGATGGTTTTTGCGTAAGTTTTCGAGGATCAATGGCAGGTCAGCAATTGATTGACCACGGCGTGCATCTATTGCGACGGCAATACGCTCACTTTTTTCTTTTTCAAGGGTGCTGATAAGACTCTCTAGAAGAGATATTGGTAGGTTGTCTACACAGTCATAACCAGCATCCTCAAAAGCTCTTAGGGCTACTGATTTACCTGAGCCTGAGATTCCGGTAATCAGATTAATTTGCATAACTTAAAGTAAGCGTCCCTGAGATTTGGCTGAATCTGCTTCAGCATTCCATTTGCAAGCGTTGACGCTCGATAAATTCTTTTAAGGTGTCAATGCCGCGTAACTGCAAAATGGTATTTCGGACTGCGGCCTCAACTAGTACTGCCAAGTTACGACCTGCAGCCACTTGAATTTTGACGGTACGAATTGGAATGCCCAATACGTCTACGTGCTGCGCCTCTAGCGGTAATCGTTCAAATTCACCGTCGGTGCGACGAACCAATTGAACAATAAGACGAAGCTTTAGCTTGCGACGTACGGCCGTTTCACCAAATATGGTGCGAATATCTAAGAGCCCTAACCCACGAACCTCAAGTAGGTTGCGCAAGATGACTGGGCAGCGTCCTTCGATGTAGTCTGGACCAAGGCGAGCAAAATCCACGGCATCATCAGCCACCAAGCCATGTCCATGAGAGATAAGCTCAAGCCCTAACTCGCTTTTGCCAAGACCAGATTCACCGGTGAGAAGAACGCCCAAGCCTAGGATGTCCATAAAGACGCCGTGCATGGTGATTTGAGGGGCGCCAATTTTGGTCAAATAGGTACGTAGGTGATCGATGACCTCTGCAGCAGAGATGGCTGTAGTAAATAAAGGTGTGGATGAGCGCTGACAAAACAGCTGCAAATCCGGATCTGCCGCTTTTCCATCGGCAACGATGACGCATGGAGGTGTTTTGGAAATCAAGCTCGCAATTTGCTCTTGCCTTTGCTTAGGCTCCAGCATTGCGTGATAGTCAACCTCTTGCTCACCAAAGATTTGAATGCGACTTGGGTGAATGAGATTTAAGTGACCAACTAAGTCTGAGCTGGCAGCAGCAGCTTTTACTGCTTCTGGTGGAAAGGTGCGATCAGCGCCTTCAAGGCCGCCAATCCAAGACAGTTTTAAATCTGAAACGTTGCCATCGAAAATCTGCTGAGCAGTTACTCCGTCTAGAAGTAATGGCTGAGTCATTTTGTGCTACCCCAGTGTTGCAATAGCTCGCATACTTTGATTGGATCTACGGCGGTGCTTAGCAATTGACGTGCTTGCGCATCAGATAAAAGTTGCGCAATTGAGGAGAGAATTTCAAGATGCTGTTGCGTTGCTTTTTCAGGCACCAGCAAAAATATTAGGGTAGAAACGGGTTCGCCGTCAGGTGCGGCAAATTCAATAGGGTCTTTAAGCCTCATCATTGCTGCTGATGGCTGTTTAAGGCCTTTAACGCGACCGTGAGGGATTGCTACGCCAGCACCAAGGGCGGTGGAGCCCAAATCTTCGCGAGCATTTAGAAAGCCAACAACTTCAGCGGCATCAATGCCAACTCGTTGAGCGAAGAGTTCCCCGGCGGCTGCAAATGCATCAGACCTGTTTTTAGCAGGGTTATCTAATGCAATGCAGTCGGGGGTGAAAAGATTAGTCAGGGCATTCATGCGAATTGATTATAGGTGTCCTGACGCGCAAGATTACTCAAAATGCTTTTCGTGGTGATGATCTTGAATCTTTTCTTTATGTTTTACGACTTGGGCGCTCGAGTTTATCGACCACTGTATCCATTGCATGGTACAGGTCGGCATTGTGTGCTTCAGCGAACAAATCCTTTCCCTTTAGGTGAATAGTGATTTCCGCGCTTTGGCGAAGATCCTTTTCTTTTACCTTATCTACTACCAGAAAGGCTGAGGCGTCGATAACATGATCAAAGTGCTTGCGAATTTTGGCTAATCCCGCCTCAAGGTGCGAGCGCATGGCAGGGGTAACTTCTACATGACGGCTATTGATTTTCAAATTCATCAGCAACTCCTTTTATAGACGCGTGCGCATGGGCGTGCCTGGGGTGCGCAGCAAGCCCCTGAAATTTTTTGAACTGTTTTTTTGGAAAATAATCCATGAGCCTCCAGCGTATCAGTGAATTTGCTGAAAACCAAGAGGGAATTAAAATTTTTATTACATATCCTGGCAGACCCCCGGCCGGCTTACATTCTGAAGTTTTCGCCTAGATAGACTCTGCGAACAGCATCGTTTTGAATGATTTCGTCTGGCTTACCCGCGGCCAATACGCTACCTTCGCTGATGATGTAGGCGTGATCACATATACCTAGGGTTTCGCGGACGTTGTGGTCGGTGATCAATACGCCAATTTGGCGATCTCGCAAGAAACGTACAATCCGCTGAATTTCCCCAACGGCAATAGGGTCAACGCCCGCAAAGGGCTCATCAAGCAGGATAAATTTTGGTTGTGAAGCTAGGGCCCTAGCGATCTCAACGCGACGGCGCTCGCCGCCAGAGAGTGAGAGCGCTGGATTATTGCGAAGGTGGCTAATCTGTAGTTCGCCCAAGAGCTCATCTAGTCGACGGGCTATTTCCGCTTTGGATAATGGCTTACCGCCTTGCACTTGCAGCTCTAGGACAGCTTGGATATTTTCGGCAACATTCAGCTTTCTAAAAACAGATGCCTCTTGGGGGAGATAGGAGAGACCTATGCGGGCGCGCTTATGAATCGGCAGATGGGTGATGTCAGCTCCATCCAGCACAATATTTCCACCATCAAGCGGCACTAGGCCAACAATCATGTAGAAAGAGGTGGTTTTGCCAGCACCATTTGGACCTAGTAAACCCACTACTTCGCCGCATTTGACCTGAATGGAAACGTCCCGCACTACGGTTCTGGAGCCATAACGTTTTTGAAGGTTATGTGCGCTCAGCATTGCTGGGCTATTGGTTTGAGCTAAATCCGTTGTCATTTCTCTAATGCGGCTTTTCTTCTTGGTGAAAGGATTGCTCTTGCTAAAGGTAAATCCTCAGGTTTTGCAGCTTCAGGTGGAGTGACGCGATAGTACTGTTTTACATCATCGTACTCAATTTTCCAGCCACGTAATTGATCGAGCATTTGCATATTTAATAAACGCTTGAGGCTGGCATCGCCAGTGATTGTTAACACTTCAGTTTTAGCGTTGTAGTTCACTTGGGCCCCGCGACCCTGCATGAATTCATCGGCCGGTCCTTCGCGACGCTGTCTGAAGCTTGCCGTTGTATCAGGCGAACCCTCTACGTCTACATATTCGTAGCCTTCAGGATCTACTTCAATATGACCATTTTCTCCGGTCACCACAATGCTGCCTTTAATAAGGAGCACTTGTCCGCTGAGGTCGTAGATCTGCCGAACATCATTTACAGAAACTTTTTTAGCCTCGAGGATTACCGGCTTATCTTGGTCTGCTTTTTCTGCGTATGCAGTGCCAGTGAGAGCCGCACCCAGAGCGCCAAAGCAAAGTATTGCGCGACAGATTAGCAGGTAATGAGTAGATAACATTTTATTGGGTGCTGCGAGGAGCTCGCTCGATACGACCTTTAACCTGGCCTCTGAGTGTCATACTCTGCTCAACATTATTAAACACTCCACCTTCAGTAGAGTTCATGATAGACATACCTTGCTCAAGCGTAATGGGCGTATTTGTTTCAACAATGTCATCATTGATGAGCACTTTAAAGTAGTTTGAGCTGGCAAGCATTCTTAAGGTCGCAGGCTGTGTTGCGCTTGCTGCTTGAGCTGGACGAAAGATCGATGCATTGTCAAATAAGTCCAAAATCGTAAGGTCGCCATCCAGATGTCCGGTGTCGGATTTCACAGTAACAGGGGCTTTTTCGGCTTGGAATAAACGCATGCGAGGCGTAAGGATGTCAATTGAAGCGTCATCGTCATAGTGGGTAAATTTAACGCCGAGAATTCGATATTTGGTATTACCAAATTCATTTAGAGCAGAAAGGGCGCCATCTTTAATGGTGTAGTCAGGCTCATGAAGGCGTACTCGTGCCAAGGGAGATTTTTCTGGAGGCGTGTTTTTTTCTACTAGCCAAAAAGTGGCCAAAGTTAGTGCCCCCATCAGAATCAAAGGCATCAGTCGTAATAGTGCACGCCCAATACTAAGTTTGATTTGCCGAGGATTCAGTTGCATTACTTAAGAGCGTGCTTGCTTGAGAAGTTCGTTATAACGATCTTGCGCTTTAAGGATGAGATCACATGCTTCGCGAACTGCACCATTGCCGCCTACAAGCGTGGTGACGAAGTGGGCAAATTCTTTTACCGCTTCATGACCCTGCGCAGGACAAATTCTTAGGCCTGCATTTTTCATCATTTGGAAGTCTGGCCAGTCATCACCCATCACGGCACAGTCTGCTGGTGTAAGACTCAGAGATTTCAGAGTTTGTTCTAGGGCAACAGCTTTGTTTTCTACGCCCATATGTACATGTTTAATGCCCAACTCTTCGCAGCGGGCTAAAACCATTTTGGAACTTCTGCCGGTAATGATGGCAGTTAAGATGCCGCATTGCTCTAAAAGTTTGATGCCCAATCCGTCTTGGATATCAAAAGCTTTAAGCGATTCTTTGCCATCAGCACCAATCCAAACCTGGCCATTCGTTAACACGCCATCGACATCCAGTACGAGCAACTTCACTTTGCCAGCGCGCTCCCAGGCTTGCGGGTATTGCGTCAAAGGATTGGTGTTGTGAGTATTAAAAGCACTGGGCATAAAAATTCAATTCGGTTTACTTACAGAGTTAAATAACTTTTGCTGCGAATAAGTCATGCAGATTAAGGGCGCCTAGTAGGCACCCGTTGCTATCCGTAACCACTAGGTGATTGATGCGATGCTTCTCCATCATTTCAATGGCTACTTCTGCCAAGAGTTCTGCTGGGATGGTGCGTGGATCAGGGGTGGTGGCGCTTGCGAGCTTGATATCGCCAAGATTAGTAGTTTTTTCCAAAAGACGGCGTAAGTCACCATCAGTCAAGATGCCAAATACTTTTTGTTGAGCATCCAAGATCACCACCACGCCCATGCGCTTGGAAGTCATTTCCAGTAAAGCGTCTTGCAGGGAGGCGTCAACAGAAATCTTTGGCGTGTCTTCAAGGCTGCGCATGACTTCGCTAACATGCATTAATTGCTTGCGACCAAGTCTACCGCCTGGATGTGAGCGAATGAAATCTTCCGCCTGAAATCCCCTGGCATCTAACAAAGCTACGGCCAATGCGTCGCCCATAGCGAGAGCAGCTGTCGTGCTAGTGGTTGGCGCAAGATTTAAAGGGCATGCTTCTTTTTCAACGCTGGTATCTAAATGTGCATCAGCAAGCTTAGCGAGCGATGAGTTTGGTGCGCCAGTTAAGGCAATTAATTTTGCGCCGGTGCGTTTTACGATCGGAACGATAGTGAGTAACTCGTCCGTTTCGCCAGAATTTGAGAGTGCAACAAAAACATCGTCTCTAGTCACCATGCCTAAATCGCCATGACTGGCTTCAGCAGGGTGAACAAAAAAAGCAGGCGAACCGGTTGAGGCAAATGTCGCCGCAATTTTGCGGGCGATATGACCGGATTTACCGATTCCGGAAACCACAATTCGGCCCTTACAGCCTTGTAAAAGCTCAACTGCAAGCACTAAGGCATCAGCATTGGTGCCTTCAAGGCGATCGTGCATGGTTTGCAGTGCAGCAGCCTCAATAGTGAGGGTGTCGCGCGCAAGCTTTAGGGTACGTTCACGAGTCTTAGCTATCATCAAGTAAGTATATGCCGTCAGTCCTTCAATTAACCCTCATTCTTCTGGCCTCGGGTGTGGCCGGAGTGGTTATTTTCCGCTATTTTGGGCTACCCCCGATTTTGGGCTATTTGGCTATTGGCGTGCTGATTGGGCCAAATGCCCTGGGTATAGCGAACGATTCAGCCACCGTGAAGTATTTGGCTGAATTTGGGGTTGTTTTCTTGATGTTCTCCATCGGCCTGGAATTTAACCTCCATAAGTTAAGGGCAATACGATCTATCGTATTTGGTCTTGGCGGCAGTCAGGTCATTTTGACGATGTTGCTGGCAATTCCTGCCAGTTTGCTGATGAACTGGATTTACCCTATTTCTTGGCAGGCAGCGATTGCGTTAGGCGGCGCTCTGGCGATGTCTTCTACCGCGATTGTGACAAAACTGATTTCGGATCGCGCGGAATTGGAAACTGAGCACGGTCGCAATGTAGTGGGTATTTTGTTATTTCAAGATTTGGCGGTAGTTTTCTTGTTGATCTTGCTGCCGTCCCTCGGAAAAAATCCTAAAGACCTCTTCGTAGCCCTGACTGCAGCATCGATCAAAATAACAATTGCATTGACGCTGATTTTCTTCATCGGTCAAACGCTCATGAGCCGCTGGTTTAGGTTAGTTGCAAAGCTACGCTCACAAGAATTATTCATGCTCAATCTGTTATTGATTGTGCTTGGCATGGCAGGATTAACGGAGCACTTTGGTTTGTCTTTAGCGCTCGGTGCGTTTTTGGCGGGCATGTTGATTTCAGAAACGCCGTATCGCCATCAGGTGGAAGAAGATGTAAAGCCGTTCCGCGATGTTTTGTTGGGACTCTTCTTTATTACGATCGGTATGCTGCTTGACTTCAGTGTCATTGGTCAGCAGTGGGTGTTAGTGCTCTTGCTATTAATTGGCCCATTGGTATTTAAGTTTGGACTGATTGCCTTGCTCTCTCGGGTGTTTGGTTCAAGCCCAGGCATCTCCATCAGAACCGGTTTGTGCCTTGCCCAGGCGGGTGAGTTTGGGTTTGTATTGCTTAATCAAATCGATGGTTTAGATTTGATTGATCCCACCTTAAGTCAAGCAGTTCTTGCGGCAATGTTGCTCTCGATGTTCTGCGCACCATTTTTAATTGAATATAGCGATCGCATTGCAATGCGTTTCTCAAGCAATGAGTGGTTATTGCAATCACTTGCTTTAACGCGTGTAGCTGCAAAAAGTGTTCGCAATGAAAATCATGTGGTCATTTGCGGGTTTGGAAGGTCGGGCCAAAGTTTGGCTCGCATGCTTGATCAAGAAAAAATTCCGTACATTGCTTTGGATTTAGATCCTGATCGCGTCAAAGAAGCTGCGGCTGCTGGCGACAATGTTGTCTATGGCGATGCGAGCCGCGAAAATTATTTGGTGGCCGCTGGCCTCTCTAGAGCAAAAGCAGTGGTGATTACCTATGCTGATACTGGGGCGAGTCTGCGCGTACTTCGTCAGGTTGAGCACTTACGTCCCGGTATGACTGTATTAGTTCGCACCAGAGATGATGCAAATATTGCTAAGTTGCAAGCCGCTGGTGCTACCGAAGTTATCCCGGAGTTGATTGAAGGCAGTTTGATGATTGCTTCCCATGTACTGCTCATCATGGGTGTGCCGATGCGCAAGGTAGTGCGACGCATCACAACGGCACGGGAAGAGCGCTATAGCTTATTAAGAGGTTACTTCCGGGGTTCAGCTGATGATGACTTTGGCTCTAATGAATCTTGGCGGCTGCATGCTATTACCCTCTTGCCGAATTCTCAGGCTATTGGAAAGACTCTGGGTGATCTAGATCTTGAGAAGGAAGGCGTCAATGTTCAGGCGGTACGCCGTAAGGGGCTGAATGCCGATTATGTGAAGCTAGACCCTAAACCAGATTTACGTCTGGAAGACAATGATATTTTAGTGATCTCAGGCAATTCAGAGGCAACAGATTTAGCTGAAGCCAAATTACTCTGAGATCGTTCAAACACTTTATTTCAGGATTTACTTTTTCTTCTTGCTGACCGCGGGGGCGGGGGATTTGCGTGTCAGTAAGGGTGCTAAGTAGTGGCCGGTAAAACTTGCTTCATTCTTGGCCACATCCTCTGGTGTTCCAGTGGCGATAATTTGTCCACCACCAGCGCCACCTTTAGGTCCCAAGTCAATAATCCAATCCGCAGTCTTAATGACATCTAGGTTGTGCTCAATGATGACAATCGTATTGCCCTGTTTCTTGAGTGTCTGGATAACTGTTAGTAATAACTGAATGTCATGGAAATGCAGGCCAGTGGTTGGCTCATCCAGAATGTACAAAGTACTACCAGTATCGCGCTTAGACAATTCAAGAGAAAGTTTGACGCGTTGAGCTTCTCCGCCCGATAGGGTGGTAGCACTCTGGCCAAGCTTTACGTAGCCAAGACCAACATCAAGCAATGTTTTGAGTTTGCGCTTCACGACTGGTACTGCTTCAAAGAACTCATGAGCTTGTTCGATGGTCATCGAAAGCACTTCATGAATATTCTTACCCTTGTAGCGAATATCTAAGGTCTCTCGGTTATAGCGCTTCCCATGACAAACGTCACAGGGTACATAGACATCCGGCAAGAAGTGCATCTCCACTTTAAGAACACCATCGCCTTCGCAAGAATCGCAGCGGCCACCCTTGACGTTAAAAGAGAATCTACCGGCTTCGTAGCCACGCTCACGTGATGCAGGAACGCCAGCAAAGAGCTCTCTAATGGGAGTAAATAAGCCTGTATAGGTGGCCGGGTTAGAACGTGGTGTTCTTCCAATTGGAGATTGATCGACGCTGATGACTTTATCGAAATGTTCTAAACCTTTGATTGCGTCATGCGCTGCTGGCTCTGCATTTGAGCCATACAGATGTTGGGCAACAGCGTGGTGCAGGGTGTCATTAATTAAGGTGGATTTGCCTGAACCCGATACACCGGTCACACAAGTTAATAGGCCAACAGGAATCTTGGCATGCACCGATTGCAAATTATTTCCACGCGCGCCAATGATTTCTAGGAAGCGATCGTTCACTGGAATGCGTTTTTCGGGAACAGCAATAGCTTCGCGTCCAGCGAGATAGGCGCCGGTTAACGAGTTTGGGTTGGCTTCGACTTCTGCTGGAGTGCCTTGGGCAACGACTTCGCCGCCATGAACACCTGCGCCCGGGCCAATATCAATCACCCAGTCAGAAGCGCGGATCATGTCTTCGTCATGCTCAACCACTAAGACGCTATTACCTAAATCACGCAGGTGTTTAAGAGTTCCAATCAGGCGATCGTTATCGCGTTGATGCAATCCAATTGACGGCTCATCTAAAACATACATCACGCCCGTTAAGCCGGAGCCGATCTGGCTTGCCAGGCGGATACGCTGCGCTTCACCGCCAGACAGGGTGTCGGCTCTGCGTTCAAGAGAGAGATAGTCTAGGCCAACGTCATTTAAGAAGCGTAGACGAGCACTAATTTCTTTGACAATTTTGTCGGCGATTTCTCGTTTAGCGCCTTTAAGTTCGAGTGCCTCAAAATATTCTTTGGCTTCTTTGAGTGGCAGTGCGCTGATTTCATAAATTGCGCGTGATTGCTTTTTCTCGCCAACTTTGACAAAGCGCGCTTCTTTGCGCAAGCGACTGCCATTGCATTCAGGGCAGGTTTGCACATTCTGATAACGAGATAGTTCCTCGCGCACAGTCATGGAGTCGGTTTCGCGATAGCGTCTTTCGAAGTTAGCAACAATGCCTTCAAAAGCATGTTCACGAATACTGTTCTTGCCGCGCTCGTTGATGTACTCAAAAGGAATGGTGACATCACCAGAACCTAAAAGAATAAGATCTTGTTGTTTCTTGGACATTGTTTCAAAAGGTTTTTCCACATCAAAACCACCGTGCTTAGCAAGGGTTTGGAGAAGCTTGAAGTAGAACTGATTGCGACGGTCCCAACCTTTAATCGCACCAGAAGCTAGTGATAGGTCTGGGTGAGCGACGATGCGCTTTGGGTCAAAGAAGGACTGATGTCCAAGCCCATCACAGGAAGGGCAGGCGCCCATTGGGTTGTTGAAGGAGAAGAGGCGTGGCTCTAATTCTTGTAGGGAGTATGAGCAAACTGGGCAAGCAAATTTGCTTGAGAAGATCATCTCTTTGCCGGTATCCATGTCCACAATCATGGCCTTGCCATCCGCTAGGCGTAAAGCAGTCTCAAAAGACTCGGCGAGCCGTTGCTGAATATCAGGGCGCACCTTAATTCGATCAACAACTACCTCAATCGAATGTTTATCGTTTTTCTTGAGTGTTGGCAATTGATCGACTTCAAAAATTTCTGCTTTAGCAACGTTTGCAGTGCCGCCACCCGAGCGGACGCGGAAGCGCACAAAGCCTTGTGCTTGCAGGTCTTGGAAGAGGTCAACGAACTCACCTTTGCGCTCGCTAACTACTGGAGCCAGAATCATCAACTTCGTATCTTCTGGCGTCGAAAGAACGGTGTCGACCATTTGAGAAACGCTTTGCGCTTCTAGTGGCAGGTCGTGGTCCGGGCAATGTGGCGTTCCAGCGCGCGCAAATAACAAGCGCAGGTAATCATGAATTTCCGTAACAGTACCAACGGTAGATCGTGGATTGTGACTTGTAGCTTTTTGCTCAATCGAAATCGCAGGTGAAAGACCTTCAATCGTGTCGACATCTGGCTTTTCCATGAGTTGCAAAAACTGACGGGCGTAAGCTGAGAGAGATTCAACATAGCGGCGTTGACCTTCTGCATAGAGGGTGTCAAAAGCCAATGAGCTTTTGCCTGAGCCTGATAAGCCAGTAAGGACGACGAGTTTCTCTCTAGGGATGTCTAGATTGATGTTTTTGAGGTTGTGGGTGCGGGCACCGCGGATCTTGATTTCGTTATTCATGATTTTTTAGCGTAACTTGTTAATATAGCTTTTTCCCATGAATCCTTCTGAACTCCGATCTACTCTGGCCTTAGCGGGCATCTTTGGCCTACGCATGCTGGGCCTGTTTTTGCTATTGCCCATCTTTAGCATTCATGCGCGAGGCTTACCGGGTGGAGAGCACGCTCTTTGGGTGGGTTTGACCCTTGGCATCTTCAATATCGTCCAGGCCTGTTTTTATATCCCTTTGGGCCGTTTATCTGACCGAATTGGCCGTAAACCGGTTGTTTTATGGGGTCTGTCCTTATTTGTAGCTGGCGCCTTGATCTGTGCGGCCAAGGATGATTTGCTATGGATTGCCATTGGGCGCGGCGTGATGGGTGCTGGGGCAGTTTCAGCAGCGATTTCTGCCTGGGTTGCCGACTTAACTCGCGAACAAGTGCGTACCCGGGCTATGGCTTTGGTTGGCGGCAGCATTGCCCTGTCATTTGCCTTATCTCTAGTGATCGCCGCCCCCATTTATCGCGTGATCAGTCTTAGTGGAATTTTCGTAGTCTTGGCAGCATTGGGTGTTATTGCCATGTTTGTAACTTTTTACGTATTACCGACAGCTCAGCCAGAAGTAAAAGTTCAGCAAGCTTCGTTAAAAGAAGTTTTCTTTAGGCCTGAATTAATGCGCCTAAATATTGGTGTATTTGTATTGCATGCAACTCAGGTTGCGATGTTCTTGGTAGTGCCACGTTTATTGGTGCAGGCAGGGTTGCCACTCTCGTCCCATTGGGAAATTTATCTTCCTGTTGTACTGCTCTCATTTGTCTTTATGGCGCCCGCAATCATTTACGGTGAGAAGAAGCAGAAATTAAGAACCGTGTTGTTAGTTGCGATTGTTTTATTGTTAATTGCTGAATCGTTGTTTACACAAGCCTCATCTGTGATGGCTATTGCAGTAGCGCTACTGATTTATTTTGTAGGCTTTAATTTGCTCGAGGCATTGCAGCCTTCCCTGGTGTCGCGTTTTGCAAAAGAATCCAAAGGTACAGCACTGGGCGTTTACAACACCACTCAATCAATTGGCCTCTTTTCTGGGGCTGTAATTGGGGGTTATTTAATGGATAGCCATGGTGATTTATCGGTCTTTGCGATGGGTGCAGCACTCTTAGTTTGCTGGCTTATAATTGCTTGGTCGATGGGTGAAATGCCAACGAGAGCAACAGAATCAAAGGATGTAGCCACAAAGACATAACCGCAGCTTCATAAATTTAATTTAAGCGAGCAGTTTATTTTTTAGCAGTAATAATAACAGTAGTATTTTTCTTCGGGAGACAACATGGCTTCGGTAAATAAGGTCATCATCGTAGGTAACGTAGGACGTGATCCAGAAACACGGTACATGCCAAGCGGCGACGCCGTTACAAACATTTCAGTAGCAACATCTGATCGCTACAAAGACAAGCAAACTGGTGAAATGAAAGAAACCACAGAATGGCATCGCGTTGCATTCTTTGGCAAGCTCGCAGAAATCGCCGGTCAGTACCTCAAAAAAGGTTCACAGGTTTATGTTGAAGGTCGTTTGCGTACACGCAAATGGACTGATGCTAGTGGCCAAGAAAAGTATTCCACTGAGATTGTTGCAGAGACAATGCAAATGCTTGGTGGCAAGCCAGTGGGCGGAAGTGGTGACGGTGGCGAAAGCTATAGCCGCTCAAAGCCGGCTGAGCAATCCGCTCCAGCAGCCTCAAATGCTGCGTCATTGGGCGCAATGGACGACGATATTCCGTTTTAAGCAATACCAAAAAATTCATCGGCCATAAGCTGGTGGGTTAAATAGTAAAAACCCCTTCCAGATTTCCTGTAAGGGGTTTTTCTTTGCCTATTCTCTGGAAGAGTTTATCGCCGTGCGTGCCGAATGTTTTCTGGCCAAGGCGAGTTGTAGTCAGTGCGAAATGGGTTGATATCTAAGCCGCCGCGTCTTGTGTAACGGGCATACACAGAAAGTTTTTCTGGCTTGCACTGGCGCTTGATATCCGTGAAGATAGTTTCAACGCAATGCTCATGGAATTCACCTAATTGTCTGAAGCCAATGAGGTAACGCAACAAGCCTTCTTCAAGAATAGGCCGGCCTTGGTAGCGAATTTGCACACTAGCCCAATCTGGCTGGCCAGTTACAGGGCAATTAGATTTCAGAAGGTGTGATACTAAGCATTGCTCAATCGGGCCAAAGGATTCGTTCACGCCCAACAGGCTTGGGTCTGCAGCCAGACTGGGATCTACCTCAATATCCAATCTATCCATCAAAATCCCGCTCATCTCCTGCATCCCTTTTTTGGAGATTGATTCCGTTGGGTTAATACGAGTAGTGATCTTGCTACCAGCAACTGCTGATAAGTCAGCAATAAGCTTCTCTTTAACTTCATTCTCATCCTCGAAGCGCGCGCTATTGAGGCTGTTGAGGTAAAGCTTGAATGATTTTGACTCAATCATGTTTGGTGAGTCGGCAGGAATTTGAAACTCCGCCAATGCAATCTGCGGCTTTCCTTTTTTATTGAGCCAGCTTAGCTCAAAGGCACTCCAAATATCAACACCAACAAATGGCAGTGCTTGACCTTCTGTCAGACCTAACTTTTTTCTGTTCTCTGTTCTTGGAGTGGGAAACAACAAGTTTGGATCGTATTGATCTGGGTATTGTGTTGATTGACCGAGCGGTAACGTTGCCATAAATAACTTTGTTTATTTTTTTATTACTTGGCTTTATTGGATACACCTGATACAACATGGCCGGTGGGTGCAACTGATGCAGCCGATTGGCAGTGGCCAGTTTGATCATCAAAGAAAAAGTCGGGCTCAAATTCTCGCAAGAACTCGCTCTTGGAGAGGCCGCCTAAGAACATGGCTTCATCTACATCAATACCCCATGCCATCAAGGTTCGAATGGCGCGTTCGTGTGCAGGTGCAGAGCGCGCAGTTACCAGCGCAGTACGAATACGCATACCGTTTTCGCTGGTGGAGCGTTGCAGCCTATGAAGAGCCTCAAGCAAAGGCTTAAAGGGGCCTGGAGGCAAAGGAATGTCTACCATTTTGCTCTCGTGGTCAACAAAGGCTTCAAGCCCCTTTTTCTGAAATACTTGCTCTGCTTCATCAGAAAAAAGTACTGCGTCTCCGTCAAATGCGATCCGAATTTCATTAGGATGAGATTCAGCGGTTTTACTGGACTCTGGATATACGCGGGCCGCTGGAAAACCAGCATCAATAGTTGCCCTCACATCATCTTCATTTGCAGATAGGAAGAGGTTGGCATGAAGCGAGCGTAGGTAATGGTAGGGCGGACGACCTCTTGTAAATACACCGCGCTCAAGATGCAAGCCATGGTGTTCTGCAGAGCGAAAGACTCGCAAGCCGCTTACGGGGTCATTACGGGAGAGGATCACCACTTCAACTCGTTGTTCACCCTCATCATTAAACGCCAATAGTTTTTTTACTAGAGGAAATGCAACCCCTTTTTGAGCTGCCTCACTAAGACGCTCAAGCTGCAACTTCATATATGCGCTGTCGTCGGCAGATTCGAAAATGCGATTTTCTTCTTCAAAATCAAACAGGGCGCGCGATGAAATCGCAACGACAAGTTTTCCGGTGAGCGTATATGACATCTTGCGGCTGAATCCTATTTGAGAAATAGGCGGTAGGCGGGATTATTGCTTTCATCCCAATGCGGATAGCCTAGGCCGGCCAAGAAGTTTTGGAATTTCTTCTGCTCATTCTTGGGAACTTGAAGCCCTACCAAAATGCGACCGTAGTCTGCGCCATGATTGCGGTAATGGAACAGGCTGATATTCCAGTTGGGTGCCATGCTGGTTAAGAATTTCATCAAAGCGCCTGGACGCTCGGGGAATTCAAAGCGATAGAGCAACTCATCTTTGGCAAGTGCAGAGTGTCCGCCAACCATGTGACGTAAATGCGACTTGGCTAGCTCATCATGCGTGAGGTCAATCGTTGCAAACTTTGCTTTTCGGAAATGCTTTGCGATGACTTCACTATCGCCGGCTTTTTGTGTGCTGATGCCAACAAAAATATGTGCTTCACTTTGATCGCCAATACGATAGTTAAATTCCATAACGTTACGTTTGCCAAGTAGTTCACAAAAGCGTTTGAAAGAGCCGCGCTCTTCAGGAATGGTTACCGCAAATACTGCTTCACGGAACTCGCCAACATCTGCACGTTCGGCCACAAAGCGAAGGCGGCTAAAGTTCATATTGGCCCCGCAAGCCACAGCCACCAAGGTTTTCTTCTTGATGCGTTTCTTTTCTACGTACTTCTTCATCCCTGCGATAGCTAGCGCGCCAGCAGGCTCAAGGATGCTGCGAGTATCAGTAAAGACATCGTTAATTGCTGCGCAGATTTCATCGGTATCGACAGTAATAATTTCATCTACTACTTTTTTGCAAATGCGGAATGTTTCTTTGCCGACCAATTTCACAGCAGTACCATCCGAGAACAAACCCACGTCTTTCATCTCAATACGTTTGTTTGCTTTGAGTGATTGATTCATCGCATCCGAATCGGAAGCTTGCACGCCGATCACTTTTGTTTTTAGGCTGACGGCTTTGATGTATTCACCAATACCCGCAATCAAACCGCCGCCACCAATTGCTACGAAGACAGCATCGATGGGTTTTTCGTATTGAGTAAAAATTTCATGGGCAATCGTTCCTTGGCCTGCAATGACATCAGGATCATCAAATGGATGAACAAAGGTTAGGCCTCGTTTTTTGCCCAAAATTTCTGAGTGCTTAAAAGCATCGCTGTAAGACTCGCCATGGAGGATGACTTCAACCCAAGATCCGCCTCTGGCCTTTACTGCATCAATTTTGACGCTCGGAGTGGTCACCGGCATCACGATGACGGCTTTGCACTTCATTTTGGCGGCAGAAAGGGCTACGCCTTGGGCATGGTTGCCTGCTGAAGCAGCGATTACCCCCCGTTTTAGGGCTTCTGGGGGTAAATGGGCCATTTTGTTATAGGCGCCACGGAGTTTGAATGAGAAAACCGGCTGGTTATCCTCTCTTTTAAGGAGAGCCTGGTTACCCAAACGTTTTGTTAGTTCTGGGGCGAGCTGAAGCTCGGTTTCTCTGGCTACGTCATAGACGCGAGCCGATAAAATTTTCTTTAAATAGTTCGTTGCCATCCGATGAGCGTACCACGGATGGCTTCTAAGCCTTTAGATTTGCAAGGGTTTATCCATTTCGGGAGCAACTTTCCAGGAATCCTGCCAGTATCAGGTTTGCTCAATTAAAATGCTTATTTATCAAATATGTCGCTATGAACGCCCCATTAGCTTTGAACCAGTTGTTGGACGCTGAGGCAGGTTCCCCCCGCCTGCGTGAAATTCCCTACAACTACACCTCCTTTTCTGATCGAGAGATTGTTATTCGTTTGTTGGGCGAGGAGTCATGGCGCGTTCTAAATGATCTGCGCGGTGTTCGTCGTACTGGCCGTTCTGCGCGAATGTTGTTCGAAATCCTGGGGGATATCTGGGTAGTTCAGCGCAACCCCTTCTTGCAAGATGATTTATTAGATAGCCCAAGCCGTCGTCAACAGCTAATTGATGCGCTCTGGCATCGCCTGGGCGAAGTTAAGAAAAGAAATATTGGCGACTCTACTGAGCAAGTAGAGGTGCTGTTGAGTGCTGCGTATCGCGCAATTGAAAATTTTGAAAATGGTTTTAAAGAAGTTGAGCAGATTCGTAAGCGTGCTCGCAAAGAATTAGGCCGCCATACTGCTGCAGACAATATTTGTTTCGATGGCGTATCTCGTGCTGCGCACGTTACTGATGCAACTGACTGGCGTGTTGAGTTTCCGCTAGTTGTTCTTAAGCCTGATTACGAATCTGAAATCCCAGGCTTAGTTAAGGCTTGTATTGCATTAGGTCTCACGATTATTCCTCGTGGGGGAGGCACTGGCTATACCGGTGGCGCAATTCCGCTTTACGCAATGTCTGCGGTAATTAATACAGAAAAGCTACAAGACATTGGTGGCGTTAAATCTAAGCAGTTACCTGGGCTTGACCGCGAAGTTTCCACAATCTTCACTGGCGCAGGCGTTGTTACACGGCGCGTATCAGATGCTGCAGAGCATGCTGGCCTTGTCTTTGCGGTTGATCCTACCTCTGCTGATGCAAGTTGCATTGGCGGCAATATTGCAATGAATGCTGGCGGTAAAAAAGCAGTGCTTTGGGGTACCGCTCTTGATAACTTAGCTAGCTGGCGTATGGTTGATCCGCAAGGCAACTGGTTGGATGTTGAGCGTCTTGAGCACAACATGGGCAAGATCCATGATGTGACTACAGTACGTTTTCAGTTAACTTGGTCCGATGGAAATAGTGAGCCGGGTCAGCGCATTCTTAAAACAGAATTGCTAGAGGTTGAAGGTAAACGTTTCCGCAAAGAAGGTTTAGGCAAGGACGTTACGGATAAATTTTTATCTGGCTTGCCTGGCGTACAAAAAGAAGGTTGCGATGGTTTGATTACTAGCGCAACTTGGGTATTGCATCGCATGCCGAAGTTCATGCGTACTGTTTGTCTTGAATTTTTTGGACAAGCGCGCGAAGCCATTTCAAGCATTGTTGAGATTAAAGCTTACTTGGATGGTTTAAGCAAGCAGGGCGGCCCAATCTTGGCTGGTCTTGAGCATTTGGATGATCGCTATTTGAGAGCGGTGGGTTACTCCACTAAATCCAAGCGCAATAGCTTGCCAAAAATGGTATTGATTGGCGATATTGCTGGAGATGACGAAGAAGCGGTTGCTGCCGCAACTAGTGAAGTAGTGCGCATGGCGAATTTGCGGGTTGGCGAAGGATTTGTTGCTGTTAGTGCTGAAGCCCGTAAAAAGTTCTGGCTTGATCGTGCTCGTACAGCTGCAATTGCCCGTCATACCAATGCATTTAAGATCAATGAAGATGTTGTGATTCCCTTGCCACGTATGGGTGAGTACACCGATGGCATTGATCGCATCAATATTGAACTCTCTCTTAAAAATAAGCTGCAAGTACTAGATGGCCTAGAAGCTTTCTTGAAAAAGAGTGCTTTGCCGTTGGGTAAGAGTGACGAGGAATATGAGATTCCAACCGCAGAAATCTTGGGAGATCAGGTTCAGCAGGCTTTAGAGCTTATTGCCAGGGTGCGGGCACGCTGGGCTGATTGGCTCACGCAGATGGATACGTATTTCCCGCAACTACAAAACTATAGCTTGCGCGCCTCTTGGAAAGAGGAAGTGCGATCTGAATTGCGCATCATCTTTGGTGGTCTTGCATTCGAGCCTATCCTAGCTGAGCTCGAGGCCATTCATAAAAATACTTTGCGTAAGCGTGTATTTGTGGCTTTGCATATGCATGCTGGTGATGGCAATGTTCACACCAATATTCCTGTGAACTCTGGTGACTATGAGATGTTGCAAGATGCTCATCGTGCTGTAGATCGCATCATGAAATTAGCGCGCTCACTAGATGGCGTTATTTCTGGAGAGCACGGCATTGGTATTACCAAGCTAGAGTACTTAACTGAAGCTGAATTAAAAGACTTCCGTAGCTATAAGAACCGCGTTGATCCTGAAGGCCGCTTTAATAAAGGCAAGTTGATGCCGCATGCGGATCTCAGCATGGCGTACACACCAAGCTTTGGTTTGATGGGTCATGAGTCCATCATCATGCAGCAAAGCGATATTGGAGCAATTGCCGATAGCGTTAAAGATTGCTTACGTTGTGGTAAATGTAAACCTGTTTGCTCAACGCATGTGCCACGTGCAAACTTACTTTACAGCCCACGCGACAAGATCCTCGCAACTTCTTTATTGATCGAAGCCTTTCTTTATGAAGAGCAAACCCGACGCGGTGTTTCGATTCGTCACTGGGAAATGTTTGATGATGTTGCTGCACACTGCACTGTCTGCCACAAGTGTTTAACGCCTTGCCCGGTCAATATTGACTTTGGCGATGTGACCATGAACATGCGCAATCTCTTGCGTAAGATGGGGCAGCAGCGCTTTAATCCTGGTACTGCTGCATCCATGTTCTTCTTGAATGCAACTAGTCCAGAAAGCATTAATCTTGCGCGCAAGACCATGATTGGTTGGGGTTATAAGTTGCAGCGTTTGGGTAATGATGTGTTGCGTAAGTTTGCAAAACAACAAACCGCACATCCTCCCGCAACGGTCGGCAAGCCAAGCGTTAAAGAGCAGGTAATTTTCTTTGTCAACAAGAAGATGCCTGGCAATTTGCCGAAGAAAACAGCCCGCGCTTTGTTAGATATTGAAGATGCGAACTACGTTCCGATTATTCGAGATCCTAAGACCACTTCTGCTGATACTGAGGCAGTGTTTTATTTCCCGGGCTGTGGTTCTGAGCGTTTGTTCTCGCAAGTTGGCTTAGCCACACAAGCTATGTTGTGGAATGTTGGCGTGCAAACTGTTCTTCCTCCAGGTTACCTGTGCTGCGGCTATCCGCAGCGTGGAAATGGCGACTTTGATAAAGCTGAGAAGATGATTACGGATAACCGTGTGTTATTCCATCGCGTTGCCAATACGCTCAATTACCTAGATATCAAGACCGTGGTTGTTTCGTGCGGCACTTGTTACGACCAATTGGCTGGCTATCAGTTTGAGCAGATTTTCCCTGGTTGTCGCATTATTGATATTCATGAGTTCTTGGCTGAGAAGGGCGTGAAGCTCTCTGGCGTTACAGGCGTGAAATACATGTACCACGATCCTTGCCACTCTCCAATGAAGTTGCAGGATCCATTGAAGACGGTCAATGAGCTGATTCAGTTAGAGGATAGCAAATCTATTCAGAAGAATGATCGTTGCTGTGGGGAGTCTGGAACTCTTGCTGTGACGCGTCCTGATATTTCCACTCAAGTGCGCTTCCGTAAGCAGATTGAGATGGAAAAAGCTGCCAATGATTTGCGCAAAGGTGATTTCACTGGTGATGTCAAAGTCTTAACTAGCTGCCCATCCTGCTTGCAAGGTCTCACACGCTTTGATGCTGATAGCGATACAACAGCTGATTACATTGTGGTTGAAATGGCTCAGAAGCTGCTTGGCAAAGAATGGATGCAAGACTACGTAGCCAAGGCAAACCAAGGTGGTATCGAGAGGGTTCTCGTTTAATGATTCCAAGTAATGTGGTTGTGCATCAGCAATCTAAAGTCTTAGAGCTCTCTTATGAGAATGGCAATACTTATCGCCTACCTTTTGAGTTGTTAAGAGTGCTGTCTCCTTCCGCTGAAGTACAAGGCCATGGCCCTGGACAGGAAACATTGCAAACCGGCAAGCGCGATGTTCTGATTGCTCATCTCGAGCCAGTGGGGCACTATGCGCTCAAGCCGAGCTTTTCAGACGGACATGACTCTGGGTTGTATACATGGGATTACTTATTGTTCCTGTGTGAGAACCAGGAACAATTATGGAAAGAGCATTTAGATAAATTGGCTGCTGCAGGTCTTGATCGGGATGCGCCTATGGTGCAAGCTGGACATTCGCATGGCCATTCTTGTGGAAGTCACTAATGAGTAAAACGCACTTCGGTTATCAAAGTGTTGATGAGGCTGAGAAAGCCGGCAAGGTTGCTGAAGTTTTTCATTCGGTAGCAAGTAAATATGATGTGATGAATGACTTGATGTCTTTTGGATTGCATCGTCTTTGGAAAAAAATTACGATAGCGCGTGCAAACGTTCGCCCGGGCCAAAAGGTATTGGATATTGCCGGTGGCACTGGTGATCTAGCCGCTGCATTTGCTAAAGCCGCCGACTGGGGTCGCAACCCTGACGCTCAAGTTTGGTTAAGTGATATCAATGCTTCCATGTTGGGAGTTGGCCGTGATCGTTTATTGGATCGCGGTATGGCTCTGCCTTGTGTCCAGTTTGACGCTGAGAAGATCCCTTTCCCAAATAATCATTTTGACGTAGTGACAGTGGCATTCGGTTTGCGCAATATGACTCATAAAGATGTTGCTTTAGGTGAAATGCGTCGTGTGATTAAGCCGGGCGGTCGAGTTTTGGTATTGGAGTTTTCCAAGCCGGATGCTTTTTTACAGCCGGTATATGACACCTATTCTTTTAAGGTGTTGCCATGGTTGGGCGAGAAAATTGCACAGGATTCAGAAAGCTATCGCTACTTGGCAGAATCTATTCGCATGCATCCAGATGCGCAAACCCTCAAAGAAATGATGTTGGGAGTGGGTTTTGATGAAGTGGAAACCCACAGAATGACTGGGGGTATCGTCGCCTTACATATTAGTATTAAATACTGATAGTTGTATAGTTTTTAAAGTCTTAAAAACTAAAGAAGTTGAGTGGTTATAAGAAGGAGTAAAGATTAATGAATAAACATTTTTTTAAAGCTGCGCTTTTAAGTCTGACTTTGGTATTTGCAACGGTTGGCCATGTTGAGGCTGCACGTTTAGGCGGCGGCAAAAGTATCGGACGTGCACCTAGTGCCCCAATGCAAAAACAAGCTGCGCCAGTTCAAAAGCCTGCGCAACAAGCTCAACCTGCAGCTCCAGCTCCGGCCCCTCAAACTCCAGCACCAAGTCGCTTTGGTGGAATGGGTGGCATATTGGGTGGCTTAGCAGCTGGCTTAGGTATCGGCTATCTTTTGTCCCATTTTGGTTTAGGTGAAGCGGCCCCTTCTTTGATCACCGGTTTGCTCATTGCGATGTTGGCAGGTTTTGCAATCATGTTTGTGATTCGCAAAATGTTGCCTGCAATGTCTGGCGCTGGTCAGAATTCGAATATCCCATCACAGGGTATGCAGCGTAGCAATGCCGAGATCCAAAGACAGGAGCCGGCATTTACTCCTGCGGCAAATGCATTTGGTGGTGTTGGCGCTGCTCCAGAACCATTTCAGTCTACTTTGCCGCCTGGATTTGATCAGCAAGCTTTTTTAGAAAATGCAAAGCAGTATTTTATAACTTTGCAGAAAGCTTGGGACCAGGGCGATCTTGCATCTTTGCGTGAATTTACAACGCCTGAGATGTTTGCAACGATTCAGCAGGATTTGGCGGGCCGAACTGATGGCAGCAATCAAACCGATGTTGTTACTATCAATGCCCAGCTCTTGGGAATTGAGACTGCAGATGCTCACTATTACTGCAGCGTTCAGTTCGGCGGGATGATTCGAGAGCAACAAGGCACTCCTGCGAGTGATTTCTCTGAAATCTGGAATTTAAGTAAGCCGGTAGATGGCCCTGGCGGCTGGGTACTGGTGGGTATCTCCCAGTTGGTTTAAGCCTTTAGGTACTTGCCGTCGGAAAACCCGCACTAGTGCGGGTTTTTTACACTCATGAATACACATTTTTCGACTACCCACACAATTGCTTCTGGCGCTGCATGCCGGGGTATTAACCATGTTTTGGGGAGTGAGCCTTGGGCATCTGCTGAATTGGCTCGCCATGCGGGTAAAACCATTTTGTTACAGCTGCCCCTGGGTAACCTTTGTTTTGAGATAAAGCCTGACGGTTTATTGGTTAGCTTGAAAGAGAGCGACTCCCCTTCACTGACTTTGGAAGTTTCTGCCGCGGCATTAAGTGATTTGGCTGGTAGCTCTGGCTCCTTGAGGGAGCAGGCTTTTAAGGCCGTCAAAATCACCGGTGATGCTGACCTTGCGCAGTTATTGGCTCGCCTAGCCGGCCAGCTGCGTTGGGAGTATGAAGAAGATTTGGCTCGCCTAGTGGGTGATGCGCCTGCTAACTTTGCGGTTAGACAGGGTAAAAAGTTTGTATCTGCAACTCGTTCTGCAGCTGCTGATTTGCTGGACAATGTAGTGGAGTATGTCAGCGAAGAAAAGAAAGGGCTTTTAAACAAACGAGACTTTATGGTTCGTAAATCCGAATTAAGTGAATTGCGCGAATCTGTGGATCGCATCGAAAAACGTATTCAATTCTTAGAGCAAAAGGCTAAATAAATCGTGCGTCGAATTGCTCGTCTCTTTTTCATTTTCTTTACCGCTTGGCGCTATAGCTTGTTGCCACTCCTGCATGATCTCTTAAAGCCCGGAATTCGTCGTGGCTTTTTAACTGCCCTTTGTTGGGTTTCTCCAGGCAACCACTTGCCTAGAGGTGAGCGTATCCGCTTAACGCTAGAGGCTCTTGGTCCTATTTTTGTAAAGTTTGGACAAGTCCTTTCTACGCGCCGCGATTTATTGCCCGAAGATATTGCAAATGAATTGACTAAGTTGCAAGACCAAGTTCCGCCATTCTCAAACGAAGAATCTCGTCGCTTGATTGAGCAAGACCTGGGGCAGCCGATTGAAGAAGTTTTTGTTAGCTTCGATGCAACGCCAGTAGCCAGCGCTTCGGTAGCGCAGGTTCACTTCGGAGTGTTGCGTGGCACGGCCAAGCACCCTGAGTGGGAAGGGCGCGCAGTCGCTATTAAGGTTTTGCGCCCTGGCATTCTGCCGGTGATTGAAGGCGATCTAGCCTTAATGTATGACTTGGCCAAGGTTATTGAAAAAAGTTCCGAGGATGGTCGTCGTCTCAAGCCTCGCGAGAACGTTTCTGAGTTCGATACTTATTTGCATGATGAGTTAGATCTCATGCGCGAAGCAGCAAATGCAAGTCAGCTTCGCAGGCAGTTTGCAGACTCGAAGCAGTTAATGATTCCAGAGATGTATTGGGATTTATGCCATACCAATGTCATTGTCATGGAGCGAATGTATGGCGTCTCCATTGGTAAAACTGCAGCTCTGCGAGAGGCTGGTGTTGACTTTAAAAAATTAGCCGCAGATGGCGTTGAAATATTCTTTACGCAAGTATTTGAGTATGGATTTTTCCATGCGGACATGCACCCTGGAAATATCATGATTAGCTTGGAGCCGGAAACATTTGGCCGCTTCATCTCGCTTGATTTTGGAATTGTGGGTGCTTTGAGTGAGCCAGATAAAAATTATTTGGCGCTGAATTTCTTGGCATTCTTTAATCGTGATTACCGCCGCGTTGCTGAATTGCACATCGAGTCCGGTTGGGTTCCTGCTAATACGCGGGTTGAAGAATTAGAGGGCGCAGTACGTTCTGTTTGTGAGCCGTATTTTGATCGTCCGCTAAAAGAAATTTCCTTGGGCATTGTCCTGATGCGTCTATTCCAAACGTCGCGACGTTTTAAAGTGGAAATTCAGCCTCAACTGACTTTGTTGCAAAAAACCCTCCTTAATGTGGAGGGGTTAGCTCGTCAGCTCGATCCCGACCTAGATCTTTGGAAAACGGCAAAGCCAATTCTGGAGAAGTGGGTGAGCAAGCAGTTGGGTTGGCGCGGTTTACTGGATGGCCTTAAGGAAGAGGCACCAACTTGGGCCAAAATCCTGCCAACCTTACCCCGCTTGATTGCAGAGAGTCTGGCCCAGAGCCGGGTTCAAATAAAAGACCAAAATGGTGAATTAGAGGTCTTAAAAGCCCTTTTGCTCCAGGAAAGACGTATACACCGCCTTTTGGTGGGTGCTTTGCTCTTTGCTGGCGGGTTTTTGGCTGGAATTTTGATCATCGGCCTGGGCATTTATTAGTCTCTCGCTGGTTGGTTGGCCGCTAACCCGCTAAAATAGCGGGTTAGGCAGAACACATGAAAAAATACTTTATCGCAGGCATCCTCGTTTGGGCACCATTGTCGATCACCGTTTGGGTGATTGCTTGGGGCTTGGGCTTGCTTGACGGCGTATTTGGATCCGTGATGCACGCCATCATCGTGGTTCTTCCCCATGATGCTGCGGTAGATGTTCAGAATTTCCGTGATCTACCAGGCGTTGGCATATTGATCGTGATTGCGGTCATCATGCTTACAGGTCTAGTAGCAATTAGCTTTGCTGGGCAATGGTGGATTCGGATGTGGAATAAGCAGATTAATCGCATTCCAGTTGTGCGCTCTATTTACTCTAGTGTTCAACAAGTTTCATCCACTTTATTTTCTGGAAGCGGCCAGGCCTTTAGTAAGGCACTATTGATTCGCTATCCCCATGCTGATTCTTGGGTGATTGCATTTCAAACGGGCACTCCTGCAAAAGAAGTGACTGCTAAATTAGGTGAAGATTACATTAACGTATTTTTGCCAACAACCCCAAACCCCACCTCTGGTTTTTTCATGATCGTGCCACGTGCACAAACGATTGAATTAGAGATGAGTGTGGAAGAGGCTCTGAAGCACATTGTTTCAATGGGTTCTGTTCCCCCCTCTAGTGGTTTAACTGCATCCCAGTTGCCACACCATTTTTGATTTATAGGAAATTGTTATGTCGATGCGAAGCCATACCTGCGGCCAGGTAACTGATTCACTCATTGGTCAAGAAGTCACCCTCTCTGGATGGGTAAATTGCCGCCGTGACCACGGAGGCGTTATCTTTATTGACTTGCGTGACCGCGAAGGTTTCGTACAGGTAGTTTGCGATCCAGATCGCCCAGAAATGTTTGCGCTTGCTGAGCAAGTGCGTAGTGAGTTTTGTATCCAGATTAAAGGTCTTGTGCGCGCGCGTCCTGCTGGTACTGAAAATACCGATTTGGTAAGTGGAAAAGTAGAAATTCTTTGCCATAGCTTGGTGATTCTGAATGCTTCTGTAACGCCACCATTCCAGATTGATGATGAGAATTTATCTGAGACAACTCGCTTGACTCATCGCGTACTGGATTTGCGTCGTCCACAAATGCAAAAGAATTTGCGCTTGCGTTACAACGTAGCGATGGAATGCCGTCGTTATTTAGATGATGCTGGTTTTATCGATATCGAGACGCCAATGCTCACTAAGAGCACTCCAGAGGGTGCGCGTGACTATTTAGTTCCATCTCGCGTGCATGATGGTCAATTCTTTGCATTGCCACAATCTCCTCAATTATTTAAGCAGTTGTTGATGGTGGCCGGCTTTGATCGTTACTACCAAATTACAAAGTGTTTCCGTGATGAAGATTTGCGTGCGGATCGTCAGCCAGAATTTACACAGATTGACTGTGAAACAGCTTTCTTGAGCGAGCTAGAGATTCGTGATTTGTTTGAAAACATGATTTGTCATATTTTCAAGAAGACAATGAATGTAGAGTTGCCTAACCCATTCCCAACCATGCCTTATTCAGAAGGTATGGCGCGTTTTGGCTCTGACAAGCCAGATTTACGTGTAAATTTCGAATTCACAGAATTAACGGATTTGATGAAAGACGTTGATTTCAAGGTCTTCTCAGGCGCTGCTAATCAAGTTGGTGGCCGTGTAGTGGGATTGTGCGTTCCTGGCGGAGCTGAAATCAGCCGTAGCGAAATTGATGACTACACCCAGTTCGTAAGCATCTATGGTGCTAAGGGCTTGGCTTGGATTAAGGTGAATTCTGTTGCTGAAGGCCGTAATGGTTTGCAGTCACCAATCGTCAAGAATTTACATGACGCTGCGATCGAAGGCATCTTGAAGCGCACTGGCGCAAAAGACGGCGATATTATTTTCTTCGGTGCTGATAAAGAAAAAGTAGTGAACGATGCTATTGGTAATTTACGTCTGCGCATTGGTCAGTCCGCTTGGGGTAAAGAGCATGGCCTCTTTACAGAAGGTTGGAAGCCATTGTGGGTAGTGGATTTCCCAATGTTTGATTACGATGAAGGCGAAGCCCGTTGGGTTGCTTGTCACCATCCATTTACTAGTCCTAAAGATGAGCACATGCAGTACTTGGAGACTGACCCAGGCAAGTGCTTAGCCAAAGCTTATGACATGGTTCTGAACGGTAGTGAAATTGGTGGCGGTTCTGTACGTATTCACCAAGAAGCGGTTCAAAGCCAGATATTCCGTGCATTGAAGATTGATGCAGAAGAAGCTCAAGCGAAGTTTGGTTTCTTGTTGGATGCACTCCAATATGGCGCGCCTCCTCATGGTGGCATCGCGTTTGGTCTGGATCGTATCGTCACCATGATGACTGGTGCAGAATCAATTCGTGATGTGATTGCTTTCCCTAAAACGCAACGTGCACAGTGCTTATTAACTCAGGCTCCTAGTCCAGTGGACGAGCGTCAGTTGCGTGAGTTGCACATCCGCTTGCGTCAAGCTACGCCTGCCGCGTAATACAAATACAGCAATACTCCTTTGAAAATCCCTATTTCGGTTTTAGTAGTTATCTATAAATCGAATGGGGATGTTTTATTAATAGAGCGCGCTGATCGTGCTGGTTTCTGGCAGTCAGTAACCGGCAGCCTTGATGCTCTGGACGAAGATCTTGCTCTGGCCGCTACCCGCGAGGTTTGTGAGGAAACAGGTATTGCGGTAGATTCCT
Source organism: Polynucleobacter necessarius (assembly GCF_900096755.1). Classification (NCBI taxonomy): domain Bacteria; kingdom Pseudomonadati; phylum Pseudomonadota; class Betaproteobacteria; order Burkholderiales; family Burkholderiaceae; genus Polynucleobacter; species Polynucleobacter necessarius. The sequence goes on along the minus strand of NZ_LT615227.1, from coordinate 481,330 downwards.
TGCCCAAGGGCGCCTTGCAAAATATGCATCATCAAATTGAATATGAGATCTATCCTGAGTGGCGTTTTCGATATGCCCCTGGTGTAACTCGTAATATTGAGCATTGGTTTGCACTGCAAGTCCCCGATAATACTGTGGTTAAGTTGGCGCCAAGAGAGCATGTGGCTTATGAATGGCTACCTTATCAAGAAGCTTCTCTGAAATGTTTTTCTCGCAGCAACGGCGAGGCTATTTTGAAGTTGTTCTCAGCAAGCTAAGCTAAATCCAATTTCTAATTAGGAATAAGATAGAGCGATGAGACATTCATCGGGACATCATCACAGTAACGCAGATTCAAAGACGCCTCAACGAGGTGACTGGCGCGTTATACGCGACCTACTGCCTTACCTTCTAGAGTATCGCCTTCGAGTAATGATCGCCCTGAGTTGCTTGGTTGCGGCTAAGGTGGCCAATCTGGGCATTCCGATTGTCATGAAAGAGTTAATTGACTCTTTAGATATCAAAGCAAATTCCCCGCAAGCGCTTCTGGTGGTTCCTTTGGGAATTATTGTTGCTTATGGTCTTTTAAGAATTTCTGCATCTCTATTTACAGAATTGCGTGAGGCCTTGTTTGCCAAGGTTACACAGAATGCTGTTCATAAAGTCGCACTTCAGGTATTTGAGCATTTGCATTCTTTAGCGTTGAGCTTTCATCTAGCGCGTCAGACTGGTGGCGTCAGTCGAGATATTGAACGTGGGACTCGCGGCATTCAGTCGCTGATTTCTTATTCGTTGTATAGCATCTTGCCAACATTGATTGAGTTTTGTTTGGTGCTTGGCTACTTTGCATATTCATACGACATTTGGTTTGCTGCCATTACTTTGTCCGCTCTAGTTCTTTATATCGCTTTCACGATTGTGGTGACAGAGTGGCGTACGCACTATCGCCGCACCATGAATGATATGGATTCAAAGGCTAACCAGAAGGCCATTGATTCTCTATTGAACTTTGAAACGGTGAAGTATTTTGGTAACGAGGCTTTTGAGGCTAGTCGTTACGACGAAAATCTGCTGCGCTACCAGGCGGCAGCGGTGAAGTCACAAAAGACCTTGGCCTTTCTTAATCTTGGCTAGCAGATCATTATTGCAGTTGGTCTGATGCTGATTTTGTGGCGTGCGACCGTAGGTGTAGTCAACGGCACAATGACCCTGGGCGACTTGGTGCTGGTTAACACCTTAATGATTCAGCCCTATATACCGCTCAATTTCTTGGGTGTCATTTATAGAGAAATCAAACAGTCGTTGACTGATATGGATCGTATGTTCTCTTTACTCAATACGGATAAAGAAATCGCTGATTCACCAGATGCAAAGCCATTGCAAGTTCAGAACCAAAGTGACGGCCCCGATGTTCGCTTTGAGCATGTGTCTTTTCACTATGATGCCAAGCGTGAGATTTTGCGTGATGTGAGTTTTAATATTCCCGCAGGAGCGATTACAGCAGTAGTAGGCCAGAGCGGTGCTGGTAAAAGTAAAGTACTTTGGCTCGACTGTTATTTCGCTTTTATGATGTTCAGTCAGGAAAAATCCAAATTGATGGACAAAATATTCAGGATGTGACACAGGCCAGCTTACGTAAGGCTATTGGGATCGTTCCGTAAGATACCGTTCTGTTCAATGACACGATTGGCTACAACATTGCCTATGGCAATCCCTCAGCAACAATTGAAGAGGTGCAAGAAGCGGCAAGGGCGGCTCAAATTGACGGCTTCATTAAACGCTTGCCAGAGGGTTACGACACTCAAGTGGGTGAAAGAGGCTTAAAGCTTTCTGGCGGTGAAAAATAACAGGTAGCAATTACTAGGACACTACTTAAAAAGCCGGCGATGTTGATATTTGATGAGGCCACTTCAGCCTTGGACTCCAAAACAGAGCGCGCTTTTCAGGAAGAGTTGTTAAGTTTGGCGAAGAATCGCACAACACTCATCATCGCCCATCGACTCTCAACGATTGTTCATGCAGATCAAATTCTAGCGATGGATCATGGGCAAATTGTGGAACGAGGAACCCATATGGAGCTACTTGCGCTTAAGGGAAAATATGCAGAGATGTGGCAAATGCAAGAGCGCGCTAGTCTTAATTAGAATAGCTTGATGACTCAAAACAGCTTTTCACCTTCTATGTCGGCAACTAAAGAGGCAACTCTCAAAAATGCGTTTGCTGCTGCTGTAGCGGTTGCTGACCCAAAAGTAATTGTTTCGCAATATTTAGCCAAGATATTTCCAAAGGGGCAGGAGCCTAAGGGTAGGTGCTTAGTAGTTGGTGCTGGCAAAGCAAGTGCCTCCATGGCTAGTGCTTTAGAGTCGTATGCGCAAGTGTATTGGCCGCATACTGAAATTAAGGGCATTGTTCTTACGCGTTATGGACATAACTCGCCCCAACCAGTCATATCAAAATTATTGAGGCTGGACATCCAGCGCCCGACCAGGCTGGTATGGATGGCGCCAAAGAAGTCCTGGCACTCACAAACCACTTGAAGCAAGGTGATGTGCTCATTGCCTTGGTATCTGGCGGCGGCTCTAGCTTATTGACCTTGCCATAAGAAGGTATTTCGATTGATGACATGCGCCAAACGACCGAAGCGCTGTTGCGTAGCGGTGCCCCCCAATTGAAGAAATGAACGTAGTTCGGAAACATCTATCTGCAATCTTGGGTGGTAACTTAGCCAGAGTGGCAATTACTCGTGGCGCACGAGTGGAGGCGCTATTAATTTCTGATGTAACTGGCGATTCGCCGGCAGATATTGCCAGTGGTCCATGCGCTGCTGATTACTCTACCTATTTAGATGCGCTCAATATTTTGCAAAAATATGACTTAGATGGATCTGCTGTTCCTGCATCAGTGCGCAATCATCTCAAGCAAGGTTTAGCTGGAGAAAAACCTGAGACTCTGAAAGATGTGGATTTGGTAAATGCTCAAGTAACTAATCATGTCATTGCAACTGCATATAAAAGTCTAGAGGCTGCCGCTGCTTATGTACGCACCCAGGGATATGAGCCAATTATTTTGGGTGACACGATTACTGGTGAGACACAAGAGGTTGGTGTCGAGCAGGCCACTTTAGTGCGTGACTATTTGACTAAAGGGATTGATAAACCGCGAGCCTTGATCTCCGGCGGTGAATGTACTGTGACTATTCCAGCTGGTGTTAAAGGACGCGGCGGTCGTTGCAGTGAATATTTACTCTCCCTATTTGCAGCCAGTTCTGATTTACCTAATATTGCTGCTTTGGCGGCCGATACCGATGGCATTGATGGCAGCGAAAAGAATGCAGGAGCTTGGTTTGATGCGACTATTCGTAAAGCCAGCCAGCCAGCCAGCCAGCAGATCGCGCGCCAGAAAATTTCTTATCGGCGCATGATTGCTACGGCTTCTTTGCAGAATTTGGCGCTTTGGTGGAAACTGGCCCTACACATTACCAATGTGAATGATTTTCGCATCATCTTGCTAGAAAAATAATATGTCCAATAGTCCAACTCAAATTCAACTGATACAGCCAGACGATTGGCATTTGCATATTCGTGATGGCGAAGTCATGAAGGATGTATTAGCCGACACAGCGCGACAATTCGCCCGCGCAATTATCATGCCCAATCTCAGGCCACCAGTGACAACTGTCGATTTAGCTAAGGCCTACCAAGCACGTATTGAATCGAATTTAAAGTCGTTGGGAGTAAGTAGTTTTACTCCTTTGATGACGCTGTACCTCACTGACAACACATCTGCGGATGAGGTTCGTAAGGCTAAGGCTGCAGGCATTGTAGGGTTTAAGTTGTATCCAGCGGGCGCAACTACAAATAGTGACGCTGGCGTTAGTGACCTGAAGCATTGCCATGCAGCTCTAGAGGCGATGCAAGCTGTCAGTATACCGCTCTTGGTGCATGGCGAGGTAACCAGCTCTGAGATTGATATTTTTGATCGCGAGGCTGTATTTATAGATACGGTGTTAGAGCCGTTACGTAAAAAATTTCCTGAACTCAAAATTGTCTTTGAGCACATCACCACTAAGCAGGCTGCCCACTTTGTTCGTGATGTGGTTACTGACGGAAAAAATTCCATAGCAGCCACGATTACTCCTCAGCATTTGCTGATGAACCGCAATGCGATTTTTGCTGGCGGTATTCGTCCGCATAATTATTGTTTGCCAGTACTCAAACGCGAAGAACATCGCGTTGCATTATTAGAGGTAGCCACTAGCGGAAGCCCTCGTTTCTTCCTGGGAACCGATAGCGCGCCTCATGCGAAAGGTGCTAAAGAGGCTGCTTGTGGTTGCGCGGGTTGTTACAGTGCATTTAACGCATTGGGTTTATATGCCGAAGCGTTTGAGAGTGTTGGCAAGCTTGATAAGTTAGAAGGTTTTGCTAGTTTCTTCGGCCCTGATTTTTATTCTCTGCCACGCAATAGCAAAACTATTACCTTGGCAAAGCAAGCTCAAAACATCCCCGCAGAATTGCCGTTAGGCGATGCCACTATTGTTCCGCTTCGTGCTGGCGAAACGATTGCTTGGTCACTCGTTTAAATACTCAAATCATTGCTTTCTTGGTCAAATTGTCCTGACTGCGTTAGACTGCAGGCGCAGAGTCAATTGGGCAATCGCCGCCTCTTTATTGAGGGGGAGGAAAGTCCGGACTCCATAGGGAAGGGTGATGTGGCTAACGGCCATCCACGGCGACGTGAGGAATAGGGCCACAGAGACGAGCGTATTTAGTTACGGTGAAACGCGGTAACCTCCACCTGGAGCAATCTCAAGTAAGCAGGCGATGAGGCGTCCCGCTGAGTCTGCGGGTAGGGAGCTTGAGCCGTCAGGTAACTGCCGGCCTAGAGGAATGATTGCCCCTAGATGCAAATCTAGGCGACAGAATCCGGCTTATCGATTGACTCTGCACTTATTCTGAAACGATTTCGACGCTGTAAGTCAGTTCTGCAGTTTTAGCCAACATAGTGGTTGCTGAGCAATACTTTTCATGAGAAAGCTTCACCGCGCGATCTACTTTTGCCTGGTCAAGATTTTTCCCTTTGACAATAAAGTGCAAATTGATCTTAGTGAAGACTTTGGGGTCTTCAGTACCCCGTTCGGCCTGAAGGACCACTTCGCAGCCATTAATGGCCTGGCGAGCCCTCTGTAGGATTAAAACCACATCAAATGCAGAGCAACCGCCTGCGCCGGCTAAAAGCAGCTCCATTGGCCTTGGGGCCAGGTTTCTTCCGCCCGCTTCAGGGGCTCCATCCATATTTACGAGGTGGCCACTGCCAGTTTCAGCTGAAAAAGCCATTCCGCCATTACCCAACCAAGATACTCGACAATCCATATTAGTGACCCCTAACTTACTAAATTAATCAATATTATCAATAGTTTACCAATATTTACAGCGCTTTGTTTGGTGATAAAAATAGCCAAAAAACATCAAAAAATCGATTTTAGTCAATTTTCTTGCGTTGCACCATATTGTTTGTGTAGAATAACTATATTGGTAGTCAGTCTTGTATTTGTATAAGACTGCGACTTACCTCCCAGTGTCTCCTCCACCCAAACATAGGTGGATTCCAACCCAGGACTCGTTCCTGGGTTTTTTTAGGTTACAATTCAAGGCTTTACTGAATTACCTAGCCGGTCAGCGGTAATTTGTTGTACCAGTTAAATTGCAGAATCTGCGAGCTTGCAAACATAAGCAGGGCCAAGGTGGATGTAGTTTGGTTGGGGTAATTTTTTTTGACCATAACAATTTGAGAAATCATGAAAACTTTTTCTGCAAAATCCCATGAGGTAGTGCATGAATGGTTCGTGATTGACGCTACGGACAAAGTCCTCGGTCGTGTCGCCAGTGAAGTGGCACTCCGTCTACGCGGCAAGCACAAGCCTGAATACACCCCACACGTTGATACTGGCGACTTTATTGTCGTTATCAATTCTTCTAAGCTCCGTGTCACAGGCACTAAAGGCTTGAACAAGATTTATTACCGTCACAGCGGATACCCAGGTGGTATTAGCTCGACTAACTTCGACAAGATGCAAGACCGTTTCCCAGGTCGCGCTTTGGAGAAGGCTGTGAAAGGTATGTTGCCAAAAGGCCCACTAGGCTATGCCATGATCAAGAAATTAAAAGTCTACGGCGACGCCAATCATCCGCATGCGGCTCAACAGCCAAAAGCGTTAGAGATTTAAGGAAACCAAATGGCTATTAATTACGGAAATTGGAATTACGGTACTGGTCGCCGCAAGAGTTCTGTTGCGCGCGTATTCATTAAATCTGGCAAAGGCGAAATCATTGTTAATGGTAAGCCTATCGATGTATATTTTGCTCGTGAAACATCACACATGATCGCTCGTCAGCCTTTGGCTCTCACAGCCCACTTAACAACCTTTGATATCAAAGTAAACGTTTCTGGTGGCGGTGAAACTGGCCAAGCTGGTGCGGTTCGTCACGGTGTTACTCGTGCATTGATCGACTACGACAACGCTTTGAAGCCAACCCTGTCTAAAGCAGGTTTGGTAACTCGCGATGCTCGTGAAGTTGAGCGTAAAAAAGTTGGTCTGCACGGCGCGCGTCGTCGTAAGCAGTTCAGCAAGCGCTAATTCTTTCAGTCGCTTAAGTTTTATCGAAAGGGTCGCGCAAGCGGCCCTTTTTGTTTCTACAATCTAGGTAATAAAGAAATAAAATTCATCTGTTGGTATTTTGGAGAATGGCATGATTAAAGTTGGCATCGTAGGTGGCACTGGTTATACCGGAGTGGAATTGCTACGTTTATTAGCGCAGCATCCCGAGGTAGAGCTCACTGCAATTACTTCTCGTACAGAAGCTGGCATGCCAGTGGCTGAGATGTTTCCATCGTTGCGTGGTCGCGTTGCTCTGAAATTTACGACGCCTGATGAAGCTAAGCTCAGCGAGTGCGATGCTGTGTTCTTTGCAACTCCGCATGGCGTTGCCATGGCACAAGCAAAAGAGTTGCTTGCTAATAATGTGAAGATTTTGGATCTTGCTGCTGACTTTCGTTTGAAAGACACTAAAGAGTTTGCAAAATGGTATGGCATGGAGCACGGCTGCCCAGAAATTTTGGCTGAAGCGGTTTATGGTTTGCCAGAGATCAACCGCGATGCAATTAAGAAGGCTCGCGTAGTTGGTTTGGCGGGTTGCTATCCAACTTCTGTGCAGCTTGGCCTCGCACCTTTGCTGTCACCAAAATCAACTGGCGGCAAGCATTTAATCGATGGTACGCACATCATCTCTGATTCCAAGTCAGGCACCTCTGGTGCTGGCCGTAAGGCCGAGATCGGCACCCTGCTGTCTGAGGCGAGTGACAACTTCAAAGCCTACAGCGTTAAAGGGCATCGTCATTTGCCGGAGATCGAGCAAGGCTTAAAAGCGATTGCTGGCCATGATCAGATTGGCCTGACCTTTGTGCCGCATTTAACGCCAATGATTAGAGGTATTCATTCGACTTTGTACGTTCGTTTGACTGACGCGGGTAAAGAGGTTGACTACCAAAAGCTTTACGAGAGTTTTTATAAAGATGAGCCGTTTGTCGATGTAATGCCAGCAGGTAGTCATCCTGAGACGCGTTCTGTACGGGGTAGCAATGGCATTCGGATTGCGATTCATCGTCCAGGCGGCGGCGACACTTTAGTTATTTTGGTGGTTGAAGACAATTTGGTGAAGGGTGCTTCAGGCCAAGGTGTGCAGTGCATGAACCTGATGTTTGGCTTGCCAGAGACTACAGGCCTTACCCAGATCGCTGTATCACCGTAATCAGGACGTAATGACCCTTCAGCAAACTGGACATTAAAAGCCTAAAATAGGACATTGCCTTTTGAATTAGGAGTAAATCATGACCGAATTAGCGACAAAACCTACTGAAGACTTGGCAGAGCCACCAACTCCATTGGTGTTCACGGATAGCGCTGCTGCAAAAGTAGCGGACTTGATTGCTGAAGAAGGTAATCCAGAGTTGAAGTTGCGTGTATTTGTTCAAGGCGGCGGCTGCTCAGGATTTCAGTATGGCTTCACATTTGATGATGCTGTGAATGAAGATGACACCCTCTTTGAAAAAAATGGCGTTACTTTATTGGTGGATTCAATGAGCTTCCAATATTTAGTTGGCGCTGAGATTGATTACAAAGAAGATATCAATGGCTCACAGTTTGTCATTAAGAATCCAAATGCTCAAACTACTTGTGGTTGTGGATCCTCTTTCTCTGCTTAAAGAGAGAAAGGTTTATCGACTTAAGCTGGATAGCAAGCGCCTAGAATTCTAGGACCCTTCGGCTCCCGTAACGGCTGGCAAATTTGCTGGCCGTTTTTCTTTGTGAGCCGCCCATGCAAGCCAAGCAAAAGCAAGACCTTCCACTAGCTGTGGATCAATGCCGGCAGAGTCGCTAGTAGTAATTTCTAAAGACTGCTTTAAAAAATGTTGTGCTTTGACTTTGAATAAATTCATCAAGGCAGTATTGCGAGCGCCGCCTCCACAGACAATCAGCTTCTGGGTTTGCGGGGCATGACGGGCTAAAGCTTCGAGGGCGGAGTGCGCTGTCAAATGTAGCAAGGTCGCTTGCACATCTTCGCAAAGATAATTTTCACCACCCAATTTTTCTTGCAGCCAATTCAGGTGAAAGTCGTCTCTACCGGTGCTCTTGGGAGGCGCTTTTGCAAAGAAAGAATCGGCCAGCATTTTTGTAAGCAATGCCTCATTAACTTTGCCTTGTAATGCCCAACGCCCATTCTCATCAAAAGCATTGCCTTGATGTTCGTGTATCTATGCATCCATCAGCATGTTTCCAGGGCCACAATCAAAGCCAGTGACTTTGCCAGTCTTGGGAAGTAGTGTGAGATTGGCAATTCCACCAATATTGAGAATGGCTAAATTTTTATCTTCTACAAATTGCTGTGCATGAAACGCGGGTACTAAAGGTGCGCCATGTCCACCGGCTGCTAAATCGCGACTTCTAAAATCGGCGATGACATCAATGCCAGTTTTTTCGGCTAAGAGGGCTGGGTTTAATGTCTGATGGGTGTAAGCCATATCGCCAAGATGCGGTTGATGGCGAATAGTTTGGCCGTGTGCACCGATAGCAGCAATATCTGAAGCTTGGAGTTTGGCCTTTTTCAGGAGCTGTTCAACGGCATCCGCATAAGCTAGGGCTAGCGCATTGCCTGCCTGCTTTTCGCGGTGGAGCTCGTTGGGGCCAGGACTTTGAAGCTCAAATAAGGCCTTGCGGAGCTCTGGTGAGAAAGCTGTGCTGATTGCCTCTAGAGCGGTTGCCTCCCCATTGCCACCAATCTTGGCTAGAACAGCATCTATCCCGTCCAGGCTAGTGCCGGACATGAGGCCGATATAGAGGGAATGGGGTTTGTTCATGTGGTTCTCAGGAATGCGACAATTATGCTTTAGCAATTTAACTACTAATTTAACTGAATCAGTAACCCGAATCAGCATGATGGCTAAACCAGAACAAAAATATCCTTTGACCCCAGAAGTCTTTGCGGCACTCGAGGCCACTAAACGTGGCTGCGATGAGCTATTGGTGGAGGCTGATTGGGTTCAGAAGTTGGCTCGTAGCCAGGCAACCAATACCTCGCTCAGAATTAAATTGGGTCTAGATCCTACGGCTCCAGATATTCATCTTGGTCATACGGTAGTTCTGAATAAATTGCGCCAGCTACAGGATTTGGGCCATACCGTTATTTTCTTGATTGGTGACTTCACCAGCATGATTGGTGATCCGTCCGGCCGCAATGCTACTCGCCCACCTTTGACTGCTGAAGAGATCGCCGTCAACGCTGAGACCTACTATCGTCAGGCAAGCATGGTGCTTGATCCTGCTAAAACTGAAGTGCGCTACAACAGTAAGTGGTGTGATCCCTTGGGTGCACGTGGCATGATTCAGTTGGCAGCGCGATATACCGTTGCGCAAATGTTAGAGCGCGATGACTTTACAAAACGCTACCGTAGTGGCGTACCCATTTCTGTACATGAGTTCTTGTATCCATTGATGCAAGGTTACGACTCTGTTGCACTCAAGAGCGATTTAGAGCTCGGCGGTACGGATCAAAAATTTAATCTCTTAGTTGGGCGTGAGCTCCAGCGTGAATATGGCCAAGAGCCTCAATGTATTTTGACAATGCCGCTGCTGGTTGGTTTAGATGGCGTGGACAAGATGAGCAAGTCAAAAGGCAATTACATTGGCATCAGCGAACCTGCTGGCGAGATGTTTGGCAAGCTTTTGAGCATCTCCGATGAATTGATGTGGGATTACTTCACATTGCTTTCATTTAGGCCAATGGCTGAAATTGATCTCATGAAACAAGAGGTTGCTGCCGGTCGTAATCCAAAGGACTGCAAAGTACTTCTCGCACAAGAAATCGTGGCGCGTTTTCACCCACAAGCGGCAGCTGAAAAAGCATTAGAAGACTTTAATCACCGCGCTAAAGGCGGCGTGCCGGATGACATTCCAGAGCTCAGTCTCTCTGGTGCACCAATGCAAATTGCTAGCCTTTTGAAGGCTGCAGGCTTAGCACCATCAACGTCTGAAGCTAATCGCAATATTGAGCAAAATGGTGCAAAGATTGACGGCGCAACAATTACTGATAAGCAGTTAAAGATTGAAGCTGGTACTTACGTCGTGCAAGTTGGCAAACGTAAGTTTGCGAAGGTGACGCTAGCTTAAATATCCAAGCTAGCACTGCCGCTAGGTGGCGTTAACCCAAAGTGCTCATAAGCTTGGCGAGTAGCCACTCGGCCACGTGAGGTTCTTTGTAGATAGCCCTGCTGAATCAAGTATGGCTCTAGAACATCTTCAATAGTGTCGCGCTCTTCGCCAATAGCTGCAGCCAAATTATCAATGCCCACTGGACCGCCATCAAATTTATGCAAGATGGCTTCTAGTAATTTTCGGTCCATAACATCAAAGCCACTTGGGTCTACATCTAGCATTTTGAGTGCTGCATCAGCCATGGCTTTGGTAATCGTGCCTGTGCCTTTGACTTCTGCATAGTCTCTTACGCGACGTAATAAGCGGTTGGCAATACGAGGAGTACCGCGCGCACGCTTCGCAATCTCAATAGATCCTTCTGGATCAATATTCGCCTTTAACAAGCTGGCAGAGCGGTTGATGATCTTAGTGAGCTCTTCCGTTGTATAGAACTCAAGTCTTGCCACAATGCCAAAGCGATCGCGCAATGGATTAGTGAGCATGCCGGCACGAGTAGTTGCACCAATCAGTGTGAAAGGTTTGAGATCAATTTTGACGCTGCGTGCTGCAGGGCCTTCGCCAATCATGATGTCTAGGCTGTAGTCTTCAAGTGCAGGGTACAGAATTTCTTCTACGACTGGAGAGAGGCGATGAATTTCATCAATAAATAGCACATCGTTTGCTTCTAGATTCGTGAGTAAAGCTGCGAGGTCACCAGGCCTATCTAAAACGGGTCCGCTGGTTTGACGCAGATTTACGCCAAGCTCTCTGGCGATGATGTGGGCAAGGGTTGTTTTACCAAGACCAGGAGGCCCAAATAGTAGGACGTGATCTAAGGCTTCTTGACGTGCTCTTGTGGCGCTAATAAAAATTTCTAATTGCGCTCTGGCTTTAGTTTGTCCAACGCACTCGTCGAGCTGCTTAGGTCGCAAGGCTCTTTCAAATACAGCCTCTGCGTTTCCGGCAGCGCCGCTCACAATGCGGTCGTTACCTTCCGGGATATCTTCAGGAATTGAGCTTAGATCGTCGGTATGAATTGCCATGCTACAAGTGTAGTGCTTATTGAGAATTGCTTCTATCTAAGATCAGGCTTTAGATAAGTACTTCAAACCCATACGAATGCCATCAGAAACACTGGTATCTGGTGGGATTTGTTTGAGTGCCAATAACGCCTCTTTTTCTGAGTAGCCCAGCGCCAGGAGCGCTTGTAATACTTCGCTGCTCGCTTCAATTGCTTGTGGCTTGCCGCCAGTAATGCCAAGGTCTGGAGCTAGCTTGCCTTTAAGTTCTAGGCAAAGGCGCTCAGCAGTTTTCTTGCCTATGCCTGGAACTTGAGTTAGTCGACCAGCCTCTTGGAGCGCAATTGCTTGGGCTAATTCATTAACGCCCATACCAGAGAGGACTGCTAGTGCCGTACGGGAGCCAACACCACTAATTTTTATGAGTTGTCTAAATGCTTCACGTTCAGTTTCAGTGGCAAAGCCAAAAAGTTGCTGCGCATCTTCACGAACTTGAAAGTGTGTAAGAAGCGTAATTTTTTCGCCAGTCGAAGGCAATTGATACAAAGTGCTCATCGGCACATCTACCTCATAGCCAATGCCATGACAATCAACCAGGAGTCGAGGAGGGTGAACGGAAACGAGAGTACCTTGTATGCGACCAATCATGTAGAGATCTTAACCTGTGATGTGTATTTTTACTTAGTGCGTTTCTTGGGGTTTAAGGCCGCGGTGGCAGCAGTAATCGCTTTTGGTATTTGCGCATGATGGGCTGCACAGATAGCAACGCCCAGCGCATCTGAGGCATCGGTTCCTGGTGCGCGATTCAGCCTGAGAAGGCGTTTCACCATTTCCTGAACCTGTGGCTTAGCCGCGCGACCAGTACCTACGATTGCTTGTTTGACTCTCAAGGCGCTGTACTCGGCTACAGGAAGTTTTTGAGAAACTAGGGTGGCAATCACTGCTCCTCTGGCTTGTCCTAGCATCAGGGTAGATCGAGGATTCACATTTAAGAAGACTTCCTCAATCGCAGCAGACTCTGGATGATAGGTATCCAGAACTTCTTTCACGCCAGCGTAGAGGGCCCCTAATCGCTCTGGTAGCCCTTTTGCTGGATCACCGCTTTCAATCGTGCCTGAGGCAACGTAGGTCAGTTTTTGGCCGTCAACGTCAATGACGCCAAAACCGGTAGTACGAAGACCTGGGTCGATTCCTATCCAGCGCATGTTGATTGAGCTTGCTTAGTGACGGAAGAGGCGGGTGCCAGTAAAGATCATGGCAATGCCGTGCTCATCAGCTGCCGCAATGATTTCATCATCACGCATGCTGCCACCCGGTTGAATTGCGCAACTTGCGCCACCATTGACAACTACATCTAGGCCATCGCGGAATGGGAAGAACGCATCGCTTGCCACCGCAGAGCCTTTCAGGCTAAGACCAGCATTCTCTGCCTTGATGCTAGCCATGCGGGCAGAGTCCACGCGACTCATTTGGCCTGCACCAATTCCGAGTGTCATGCCATTTGCGCAATATACGATTGCATTAGACTTCACAAACTTAGCAACGCGCCATGCAAACATCATGTCGTGCATCTCGCTTGGGGTTGGCAAGCGTTTGCTCACAACACGCATTTCATTTTCAAGAACATTCTTCGCATCAGGGGATTGCACAAGCAAGCCACCACCTACGCGTTTGAAATCAAATGTATTAAACGCAGTACCTAGTGGGATTTCCAAAAGACGAACATTTTGTTTGGCAGCAAAAATTGCTTTTGCTTCATCGCTAAAGCCAGGGGCAATTAATACTTCCACAAACTGTTTGGAGATGGCTTCAGCTGCAGCGCCATCACATGGAACGTTAAATGCAATGATGCCGCCAAAGGCAGAGCTTGGGTCGGTTTTAAATGCTTTTTGGTAGGCTTCAGGCGCTGTCGCACCAACGGCTACACCGCAAGGATTGGCGTGTTTGATGATGACGCACGCAGCAGCGCCGCCAGCATTGCCGGTAAAGCTCTTGACACATTCCCAGGCTGAATCAGCATCGGCAATATTGTTATAGGAAAGTTCTTTGCCCTGCAATTGCTTGTAGTTTGCAAGCGCACCATCTACAGGATAAATATCTTTGTAGAAAGCAGCAGACTGATGTGGGTTCTCTCCATAACGCATCTCTTGTACCTTTTCAAAGGCAAGATGCAGGGTTTCTGGATGGGCAGAGCGAGCCTTATGATCTAAGTCATCACCCAACGCTGAGAGATAGTTGGCGATTGCACCATCATATTGGGCGGTATGAGCAAATACTTTTTTAGCTAAAGCTAAATTGGTCTTGTATGAAACAACATTCTTATTGGATTTCATTTCAGCCAAGACTGGGGCGTAATCTTCGGGTGAAATCAGTACGGTAACGTCTTGATGATTCTTGGCGGCAGCGCGCAACATGGCTGGACCGCCGATATCAATATTTTCAACCGCATCTTCAAATGAGCAGTTTTCCTTGGCAACAGTCTCATTAAATGGATACAGATTAATTACCAGCATGTCGATTGTGTCGATGCCGTGCTCTTTAAGCGCCGCCATATGTTCCGGGAAGCCTCTGCGCGCTAGTAGACCGCCATGCACCATGGGGTGGAGCGTTTTAACGCGGCCATCAAGCATTTCTGGAAATTTAGTCAGGGACGAAACTTCTACAACAGGCAAATTGTTCCCAGCCAAGAGCTTTGCGGTGCCTCCGGTTGAAATTAGCTTGATACCTTGATCATGAAGGGCTTTAGCAAAAGGCACGATGCCATTTTTATCGGAGACAGAGAGAAGGGCTGTACGGATCATATTTTTCGGAGGGTTTAATTAAAAATTACGTTAAAGACTGTTGATTCTTATTTCAGTAGCTGATGTTCAACTAACTTCTTATGAAGGGTATTGCGATTAATACCGAGGTATTGAGCTGCTAGGGACTGGTTGTGTTTGGCATGTTGCATCACTAACTCCAGCATCGGCTTTTCTACAACAGCCAATACCATTTGATAGATATCAGTAGGTGCCGTTCCTTTAAGGTCATTTAGGTAACCTTGTAATTGGGTTTCAATACATTCAGTAATTGGGTGCTTATTGGTCATAACAATCTATCAATACAAAAACAAATATAAAAAAAAATAATTAAGCAGCTTCTAAAAACAGCAAACGGTCAGAATGAGATTTCATCTCATCAAAATAATCATTCACCATTTGTAGTTGCGTTTTGCAATCATCAGCAGTATTCATGCGCTGGCGGAAAGCATGTGAGTCACGTAAGCCCTTGCAATACCAGCCAATGTGTTTACGTGCGGTGCGAAGGCCAATGTGCTCGCCGTAAAACTCATAGTGATCCAGAAGGTGAGCATTCATGATGGCCTGGATCTCATTGATCTCCGGGGTCGGAAGCTTGCCACCAGTTTCTAGGTAATGATTGATTTCTCGAAAAATCCAAGGGCGTCCTTGTGCGGCTCGACCAATCATGATGGCGTCTGCACCGGTGACCTTTAAAACTTGCTCTGCTTTTTCAGGGCTATTGATGTCGCCATTAGCCACCACCGGTATGCCCACACTATTTTTAACGGCGGTAATCGTTTCGTATTCTGCTTCGCCGTGATACAGGTCTGCTCTAGTGCGGCCGTGAACAGTCAACATGGAGATGCCACTTTTTTCAGCCAAGCGCGCAATCTCAATTGCATTTTTATGTTCACGATCCCAACCGGTACGAATCTTCAAAGTGACTGGCACTGCGTCTGGGCCAACTCCAACAGCATTAACGACCGCCTCCAAAATTTGTTGAACCAAAGGTTCGTCACGTAATAACGCAGAGCCTGCAGCAACATTACAAACTTTTTTTGCGGGACAGCCCATGTTGATATCAATAATTTGGGCGCCATGATCTACGTTGATTTTTGCAGCCGCCGCCATCATGGCAGGATCGGCGCCTGCAATTTGTACGGCGATCGGTTTGAATTCGCCAACGTGATTTGCGCGACGTTGCGTTTTTTCGCTTTTCCAAAGCAGGGCATTAGAGGCCACCATTTCAGAGACGGCATAGCCAGCACCTAATTTTTTGCAAAGCTGTCTAAAAGGACGATCAGTTACCCCGGCCATAGGGGCCACAAAAAGCTTGTTTGCGAGTAAGTGAGGACCAATATTCATCTAAAAAGGCTTGGGAATTGAGAAATTCGCTATTGCAGTGTCGGCTTGGGCCGAAAGCATGACACTTTAGCACAATCAACCCTAAATCTGCCTATTTTTTAGGCAGATTGCTTGTTTTAGATCAAATGCGGAGAGCTTGGATTTTGAGGGCGATTTAAGCCCTTTAGCGCCTGCCAAACATCATCTGGCGGGCTAAGGCTGTCTTGACTGACGGAACCCACTGAAGGGCCGATAAAGCTAGTCCGCGAGCGAGCACAATCGGGGCTAGATTGGATGTAAATACTCTGGCCATAAAGTCTGTCAGCCCAATGGTGGTTGTTCTATCAGCTTTGCGACTTTGGGCATAGCTTTGGAGAGCGTTTTGGATTTCGATGGGAGATTGCTCAGATCCAGAAAATGCCCCAACCAATTTTTCTGACAAAAGGTAGGCATCACGCAGACCCAAGTTAAGGCCTTGTCCTGCTACAGGGTGCAGAGTTTGCGCAGCATTACCAATCCAAACTTCATTATCTTTGGTGATTTCTTTACGGTAGTTCAGACCCAGTTCGTATAAGCGACGATCTTGAATCTTTAAAAAGCGTCCAATGCGTGAACCAAATTCATTTTGTAATGCATCTAAAAAATCTGCATCACTCAGTTGTAAGCGGTGTTGTGATGAAGCGGGCGAACCACACCAAACGAGATTCAGAATGTTAGAACCATAGTGACTTGGCAGAACTGCTAGAGGGCCCTCTGATGTAAAACGCTCCCAGGCTTGGTGGGGCGCTGCATTTTCTACTTCTACTAGGCCAACTAAAGCAGATTGGCCATAATCACGACCAGATTCCACCCAATCTTGCTTCTTAAACAATCCACCCTCAGCATGCACAATGCATTTAGCCTGAATAGTATTTTCTTCCGCGCCATCACTAATATGCCGCCAAACGAAGTTTTTACTTATTGTTTGAATTCCCCTAAGAGCTTGGCGAAGCGTGACATGGATATCGCGATAGCGAATGATGTGCCCTAGAGCATCTTGCTTAAGTTCTTCACGTGTCATTAGTGCGCGGCCAAAGCGCCCAGCTTGAGAAACATGTACTTGATGAATTTGTGCAGACTCTTTTGGCCAGGCATGAATGGTGTCGAGTAACAGCTTGCTACCATGTGAGAGGGCGATACCACGACTGTCTGAGTTTGCTAGATCTTCATCGCTTACCGGGTTGCGATCAAGCAATGTGATCCTGGCATCCGGAAATTTTTGTAATGTCCAGGCGGCACAGGCCAACCCTACTGGACCGCCGCCTTGAATCAAAATGTCGCAATTAGATGAGCTCATTTTTTAGTCAGCTCTACGAGTTTTTCATGAGCGCTTCAATCTCATCCGATTTGACCGGTACGCCACGCGAAATCAATTCGCATCCAGAGTCATTAATTACGGCGTCATCCTCAATGCGAATCCCAATGTTCCAGAAGGCCTCATCAATGTCGTCCGCGGGTCTGACATATAAACCCGGCTCAATTGTGATGACCATGCCGCTTTTCAGGATGCGCCAGGGCTTTTCTGTGTTGGATGTGTCTTGTGATGTCTCGCGATACGAGCCAACATCGTGAACATCCATGCCGAGCCAATGTGAGGTGCGATGCATGTAGAAACGGCGGTAAGCTGCTGTTTCAATGGCGTTATCCAAAGAGCCTAATTCAGAGAGCTTAAGCAACTTTTCATCTAATAATCCCTGAGTGAGAGCTTTGAGCGCCGCCTCATGAGGTTGCATGAAAGTGTTGCCTACTTTGGTTGCTGCAATAGCAGCTTCTTGCGCTGCTAGCGTGATGTCATATAAAGCGCGTTGTGGTCCGGTAAATTTTCCATTCACTGGAAATGTGCGGGTGATATCTGAAGCATAGCCATCCAACTCACAACCGGCATCAATTAAACATAGCTCACCACTGCGCAATTCAGTTGCACCAGCACGATAGTGGAGGATGCAAGAGTTCTCGCCGCCCGCAACAATGCTGTTATATGCAACACTTTGTGCACCACTATTGCGGAACTCATGGAGTAATTCTGCTTCGAGTTGATATTCACGCATGCCAGGCTTACAAATTTGCATTGCTCGGATATGGGCGCGTGCAGAGATGGCTGCAGCACGACGCATAATGTCGATTTCGTGAGCGTCCTTAAACAAACGCATTTCATGAATTAGCGCTTCAACATCATGAAATTCTGAAGGCGGGTTTACTCCGGAGCGGGCTTGACTGCGAACTTGTTTCATCCAATGGCGTAAGCGCCTATCGGCTTCAGCGCTTTCTGACAGGCGTACGTAGACTGCATCTTCATCAGCCAATAGTTCGCCAAGTTTTTGATCGAGTTCTTGATTGCTGCGTGCAAATTCAAGGCCTAAAACTTTTGGGGCCGCCTCAGGACCAAGGCGTATGCCATCCCAAATTTCTCGTTCAAGATCTTTAGGTCTGCAAAATAAATGAGATTGAAGTTGAATATTTCCTGCGCTGCCATCAACCTTCATGACAAGCGTTGCGCCAGGCTCTTCAAAGCCCGTTAAGTAGAAAAAATCACTATCATGACGATAGGGAAATTCGCTATCGCGGTTGCGGGCAAGTTCTGGTGCTGTCGAGATCACAGCAATGCCCCCGCCAGTTTTGGCAAGCATCTGTTTTGCTAGGGCAATTCTACGAAGCTGATAAATATCGTTTTTATTCATATGCTGCATTGAGCTCTTGTAAGCGTTGTGGCGTACCTACATCGTGCCATGGGCCGATATATTTTTCACCAGACACTTTATTTTGCTCCATTGCAGTTTGCAATAAAGGGGCGAGCTTAGCTGGAGCCCCATATTCCAGGCCCTTAAATAAGTCTTTGTGATAAATGCCAATTCCTGAGAATGTGAGCTTTTCAGCATTGGGCGCTGCTGAATTCTTTACGGACGAGCCCTGGAGGTAGAAATCTCCCTCGGGGTGCTGGACGGGGTTGGGGACCATCAGCAGGTGGGCCAAAGGCTGATGACTATCCAAACCCATCTTGGTGGCAGCATCCAAGAGCTGGGAAATTGGCAGGTTTGGACTAAATACATCCCCATTGATTACTAAAAAGTAATCCCCTGGATTCAGGATGGGAAGCGCTTGGCGTATTCCGCCAGCAGTTTCTAAAGCCGTTTCTTCGGGGGAGTATTTGATGTGTAGGTTAAATTGGCTTCCATCATCCAAGGCCTTCTCAATTTTTTTACCCAACCAAGCGTGGTTGATAACGATGTTTTGAATTCCAGCTTTCGCTAATGCTTCTATATGCCATTGCAATAGAGACTTATTTTGGATTGTTAAGAGGGGCTTTGGTAGATCATCTGTAAGAGGACGCATGCGTTCACCTCTACCTGCAGCAAGCAGAAAACAGGGAATCAGCATGCTCTTATTCATGAGCGAGTGGCCTCTAAAATTCGTGCCAAAGGTTTCAATTCAATATAGCGGTGGGCGCAGGCAATGGCATATTCAAGAACCAAAGGGATATCTTTGAGGTAACCATCTTTTCCATCACGATGAAATAGTCTTGCAAAAATACCAAGAACCTTCAGGTGGCGCTGGAGACCCATCCATTCAAAATCACGGTAGAACTGACCAAAGTCATTAGGCATGGGAAGCCCAGCCTTGCGACCTTCTTCCCAAAACTTAATTACCCAGTCGATTACGCGCTCCTCAGGCCAGGCAATGTAAGCATCGCGCCAGAGCGAAGCGGCATCATAGGTAATGGGGCCGTAGACAGCATCTTGGAAATCAATGACGCCCGGATTATTTTTTTCAGTCACCATCAAATTGCGCGAATGGTAGTCGCGATGCACATAGACTTTTGCTTGGGCTAAATTATTTTCAATGATGAGCTCAAAAGATTTTTTAACTGCTCATCTTGCAAATCATTCAATTGAATATTGAGATGTTTCTTTAAATACCACTCTGGAAATAAATCCAATTCACGTTGCAGGAGTGCTTCATCATAGTTTGGAAGCACATTAGGTTTGCTAGCAAGTTGCATTTGTACCAATGCATGTGCCGCATCTTTGTAAAGATGATCTGCACTCTCGTTCTTGAGCTCTGCAAGGTATGTTTTATTGCCAAGATCGTTTAATAAAAGGAAGCCATTAACGAGGTCTTGCTCAAGAATTTTGGGGACATTTAGGCCTGCCTCTGAGAACAATAAATCGACCTGAATGAAGGCATCTAAAGGCTCATGTTGCGGAGGGGCATCCATGATGGTTAAGGTTGGAAAATCTGCCTTTTTGGACTCAATCCGGAAATACCGCCGAAAGCTGGCATCTGCTGATGCGGGGGTCAGAGTGTCGAGATCTAATTGCCAGTTAGCTTGTAGGCCTTTTAGCCAGCTGCGAAGGGTATTTAAGCGAGAGTCAGTCATGGTCGATTCGTATAATAAGGCGGGTCTGTATCTATGAGTCACTGTATCTATGAGTCATTATCGCCGTCGCGCCGGCCTTTGCGCCCCTCTTTTAACAGCTGCAACCCTGCGCGTAATGATGGGGGTGGCATTCTTTATTTTCGTGCTTCCGGGGCATGCTCAGGCACCAGCTCCATTGCCCGCCCTTGGACAGTCTTCAATCAATTCTATTTTGCTTCCCGATCGCGGAAATGTAACCATTTTAAAGTTAGATGATCAGTTGCGTGTGGGTCAGCCGATCAGTGATAGCAAAGCGCTCACTTTTACTTCTAGCGATTCTATTGATGGTGTTGTTGATCGTGATATGCATCTTAAAGGTCGCGCGCAAATTCGTCGTAATGGAGCTGTACTGAAAGCAGATGAAATTACTTATGATCCGGACACTGATATTGCAGACCTATTAGGCAACGCGGAGTTATCAAAAGGCAACGTTACGTTTAAGGGTCCTAAAGGACAGTTCAAAGTGGATGCGCGCGAGGGTGCAATGGAGTCCCCTATATACCAATTGCGCAATAACGGTGGTAATGGCTCGGCAAGTAAATTAACCGTGCAAAGNCATCTTAAAGGTCGCGCGCAAATTCGTCGTAATGGAGCTGTACTGAAAGCAGATGAAATTACTTATGATCCGGACACTGATATTGCAGACCTATTAGGCAACGCGGAGTTATCAAAAGGCAACGTTACGTTTAAGGGTCCTAAAGGACAGTTCAAAGTGGATGCGCGCGAGGGTGCAATGGAGTCCCCTATATACCAATTGCGCAATAACGGTGGTAATGGCTCGGCAAGTAAATTAACCGTGCAAAGTGCTGATGTGTTTGTATTTGATAAAGCTACTTACACCACGTGTACACCAGAAAACATGGATTGGTATTTCACGGTCAACTCAATGGAGATTGATAACGAACAAAAAGAAATGGTTAGTACGCACGGCGTCATGCATTTCTTTGATGTGCCTATTGCCTACGTTCCGTATTTCACCGCACCAACCGGTGGCCAGCGTCGCTCAGGCTTACTCGCCCCGGTTGCGGGCTATAACTCCAACAATGGATTTGATGTTACTCAGCCCTACTATGTAAATATTGCGCCCAACCGCGACTTGCTGTTATTGCCCCGTTATATGAATCAACGCGGCGCTATGCTTGGCGCTCAGTACCGATTCTTGGATAGTCAATATTCCGGCACTGCCATGGGTGAGTTCATGTCTTACGATAAGAAGACGGGCACAGATCGCTGGAAGTACGACTGGCAACAGCGACAGATTTTCAGTGGTGGGACAGGACCTGGCGGTGTGCCCTTACCGGGTTCATGGACGGGCTACGCCAACATGGCAAGAGTCTCTGACAATATGTATCCAACAGATTTTTCACAAAGTATTGCTGGAGCTGTCACAAGTCAATTTCGTCAGGAGGTTGGAACCGCTAAAAATCTGACAGGCAGTTTGAGTAACTGGACTGTGGGCGCTAAAGCGGCAACATTTCAAACTTTGCAACCCGATCCAACGGTTACGGTGCAAGCGCCTTACAACATATTGCCAAACATTACTGCTACCTATAACAACCGCTTGACTCCAGCAGCAGCGGATTACAGCGGAAAGTATTTAGCGTTACCAAGTGGGCCTGTTACAACTTTCTCATCTGACTTCACACGCTTTTCTTATAACATCGGCGGCAATTTAGCGGCTACAGCGCCAGGTGTATATAGCCAGGCTGATAGAACTGTTCTCAAGGGTGCAATGTCACTCCCACAGGTGACGCCAGGATATTACTTAACTCCCAAAGTGAGTTTTCAGTCAAATACTTACAATGCAACCCAATTTACTACGGGCACTGTCCCGATTGTGCAAGGCTTTACTATTCCGACCTTTAGTCTAGATTCTGGTTTGGCTCTTGAGCGTGAAGCAGCTGAGCTAAAAGGATTTTATGGTCGCGATATGCTGTTGACTATGGAGCCGCGAGCGTTTTATCTGTACACGCCTTATCAGAGCCAAGCGCAAACGCCGATCTTCGATACTGCTGATGCAGGTTTTGGCGTCTCCAAAATTTTTAGTGAAAACACATTTGTCGGTAATGACCGTATTGCTGACAGCAACGCTGCAACACTGGGTTTAACTAGTCGCATCATTGAGTCAAACACTGGTACTGAGCGTGCAAACGTGACGCTTGCTCAGAAGCAGCAATTTGTAGGTCAAAGAGTTGGCTTGAACGGCAACATTGCTAGCCCTACAACGTATTCGGATACATTGGGTTCGGGATCGATTCGTTTGCTTGGTAACTTCAGTGCAGATGTATTTGGACAATACAACACCCAGCTAAATAAATTTGTGCAGAGTACTGTTGGCGGTAGCTGGCGACCAACTCCCGGCAGAAGTTTAAATTTTGGCTATCGCAATGTATGGTCACCACCAGTTCAGGCTTCGATACAAAACAATCAAACTTTCGTTCCGGCTGCAACAACAACCGATCAATACAATATTTCTGGGCAGTGGCCGATTACTCGTGAAGTGTCGTTGCTGGGCCGTTGGGGATATGATGCTTTGGCTGCCAAAACCTTAAATTCTTTAATGGCTTTAGAGTGGACTCGTGATTGCTGGACTTTCCGTGGCGCGTACTCTCAAGTGGCCAATACATCACAGATGACCACCACCCAAATCCTATTCCAAATAGAATTTAGAGGCTTTGCTAGTGCGGGAAGCAATCCAGATCCAGTTGATATTATGAAGTTAAATGTCCCTGGATATATGCCTACCTCTAAGCCAATTCCACCCTCAATTTATGAGAACTATCAATGATGCTTTGCAGGAATCGCCTTAAACACCTTAGTGCCGCTATTTTATTTTGCGGCCTTGCTTCATTTTCTAGCTTCAGCGCTGCGCAAGATTCTGCTCGCAGTGGTGCTGTTGTCGATAGCAAGGTTCGGAATATTGACGGAGTTGCGGCAGTTGTTAATACAGGCTACGTTACACGTAAAGAGATTGATGATCGAATTGCTGCCCTTAAAAAGCAGGGGGCAAAGCTGCCAGACGATGCTACTTTACGAAAAGTCATTCTCGAGCGTTTAATTGTTGAGAAAATTCAACTCCAAAATGCCGAACAAGATGGCGTAAAAATTACGGACAAAGAAATTAATAAAATCGTTGGCGATATTGCGGCAAAAAATAAATTAACGTATGCAGAGCTCAAAGTGAAAATTGAAGCTTCGGGTACTACTTTTGCACGTTACAAAGAAATGTTGCGCGATGAAATTATTGTGAGTCGTTATCGTGAGCGTGAGGTTGAAGGCAAGATTAAGATTTCTGATGCTGAAATCGATAACTTTATTGCGGATCGTAGAGCTGCCGTCACGGGTGGTCCTGTTCAGCGATCTGCGCCAGCCGCAAAGGGCGCTCCAGAAGAAATCGATGTTGCACAGATTTTTATTCCCGTAAATGCGGGAGCTGGGGCCGGCACTCAAGCTGAAGTCAAGAAACTTGCAGACGCTTTATTGCGTCAAGCCCGCGGCGATGCTGATTTTATGCAACTGGGTGCAATGGCTGCTAAAGATAATCCAAGCATTAAGTTTCAGGATCTGGGTTATCGCACTCCAGATCGTTTGCCTCAATTATTTTATGAAGCCATTAGAAATACTGGCGGTGGCCAGGTTGCCAGTAATGTCGTGAAGAGTCCAGCTGGTTACCATGTGCTCAAAGTATTGGATCGTCGCGCGCTTGTTGCTGGCGCTGCCCCTGAACCTCAGGCTGCTCCACAGGAGGCTGCTTCTACTACTCTGCAAAATATTATGGTTACGCAAACAATGTCGCGCCATATTTTGTTGCGCAATCGTCCTGGCTTATCTAACCAAGATGCCGAGAGACGTCTTCAGGGATATAGAGATCAGGTTCGCGCCAAGACAGCGGACTTTGGCGAGCTTGCCAAAAAGTATTCTGAAGATGGCTCTGCTGCGAACGGCGGAAACTTAGGTTGGATGGGGCCTGGTGATTTGGTGCCCGAGTTTGATCAAGCCATGAACCGCCTGCAAGTTGGTGAGGTCAGCAATCCTGTTAAAACGGAGTTTGGTTGGCATTTAATTCAGGTGCTAGAGCGCCGTGAAGCTCAGCTGACTATTGAAAAGCAACGACAGTTTGCTCTCGCAGCTATTCGTGAGAAAAAGTTTGAGCAGGCCTATCAGGATTGGTTGCGTGAGCTGCGCGATACAGCAACTGTCAAGATTCTGAATGTGGAAGATGCAGCAACTAGCGCCCCTCGTTAAGCTGGCCGTTACCACTGGCGAGCCTGCCGGTGTTGGTCCTGAGGTTTCTGTAGCAGCTGCACAAGCCTTTTTGCAGAAGCATTCAGATGTTCAGATCACTTTACTTGGGGATGTTGATTTATTGACATCAACTCAAGTAATTAGCCCCACATTAACTGATCGCCTCAAGATAGAGGCCATTTCTATTTCTAAGCCTGTAATTCCAGGCACTTTAAATCCAGCAAATGCTCAATACGTTTTACAGTTACTGAATAATGCTGCAGACGGTTGTCTCGATGGTCGATTCGATGCAATGGTGACCGCCCCAATACAAAAAAGCATTATTAACGAAAGCGGGATTCCTTTTACGGGGCACACAGAATATCTAGAGCATCGTTGCAAGGTAAAGCATGTTGTCATGATGCTATGCGCTCCTTTGCCAGCTGGATTCCTTGGGCTTAAGGCATCGAGGAACTTGAGGGTTGCCTTAGTGACTACGCATCTTCCAGTCAGAGAGGTGCCGTTAGCTCTCAGTTATGAATTAGTTCTGGAAACCATTCAAATTGTAAATGAGGACTTACAGAATAAATTTGGCATTTCTAAGCCGGTCATACGTGTCGCAGGATTGAATCCCCATGCGGGAGAGTCGGGCTATATTGGACATGAAGAAATTGAGTTCATCTCTCCTGCTATTGAGGCTGCAAAAACGATGGGTATTAACGTGACGGGACCTTATCCAGGTGACACCATGTTCGACGCCTCTTCATTGACAAGCGTTGATGCTTATATAGCGATGTTTCACGATCAAGGCTTAGCCCCATTTAAATTTGTTAGTTTTGGTGGTGGCGTCAATGTCACCTTGGGCTTACCAATTATTCGTACATCGGTTGATCACGGTACGGCATTGGATATTGCGGGTAAAGGGGTGGCAGATTCTGGAAGCATGTTTGAAGCCCTTAGTTTGGCTTATCAATTGGGGCAGTAAATCAGAGAAAAAATCTAAATAAATGCATCGCGCTCGTAAACGATTTGGTCAGAACTTTTTACAAGACAATGGGATTATTCATTCCATAGTAGCCTTGATTAATCCAAGCTCAGACATGCATGTGATTGAGATTGGCCCAGGCCTAGGCGCACTCACTAGACCCTTGTTGAGTAATCTTGATCAATTAGATCTTTTAGAGATCGATCGTGACTTAGTCGCTTGCTGGAATAAAGAAAATCTAACAGGCTTAAAAGTAATTGAAGGTGATGCCCTGAAATTTGATTTTTTGGAGTGGGCTACAAATCGTGCCGATAAAAAGGGTCTATGCAAGGTTGTAGGAAACCTCCCCTACAACATCTCTTCCCCATTGCTATTTCATTTAGTATCGGCAGCAGAAGAAATTGATGAGCAAGTATTTATGCTGCAAGCAGAAGTCGTAGAGCGTATGGTGGCTGAGGCGGGAAGCTCAGATTTCAGTAGATTATCCGTAATGCTTCAAGCTCGCTACGATATGGAGTTGGTTTTAGAGGTTCCCCCTGAGGCTTTTGATCCAATGCCTAAGGTGAATTCTGCTGTGGTCCGCATGATCCCTAGAAGGGATTTTGATTTAAGTGATCCACAGTGGCGCTCTTTAGAGAAGGTGGTTGCAGCGGCATTCTCACAAAGAAGAAAAATGCTGCGTACGAATTTACAAGCTTTTGCGGATAGGCTTAATTTGACTGAGATAGAGCTCAAAGCAAGAGCTCAAGATATTTCTGTAGCGCGTTACGTTGAATGGGCGAAGACTTTAGCTTCTTAGACCCATCAATTATTTATATGCGCTTGGATCGATGACGCGCATTTCCGCTTCAATCCAACCCTCCACCTCTTGTTGCAGTTCTTCCCCAGATTTTCCGGTGGAAACAATGGCGGGACCGATTGAGAAGATCACGGTACCGGGATGTTTTAAGAATCCATTTTTAGGCCAGTAACGACCTGCATTATGTGCAATAGGAATCACTAGTGCGCCAGTAGCGCTTGCTAGACGCGCACCACCCTTACGGTAGGGCTTATTAGAGCCAGTAGGTGTTCTGGTGCCCTCTGGAAAGAGCATGATCCACTTACCTTCCGCCAGCCGCTTACGTCCCTGACTCGCAACAGAAAGTGCAGCCGTCTGTTTATTAGACCGGTTGATGTGAATCATCTTTAATAAAGCTAGAGCCCAACCAAAGAAAGGAATCCATAGCAATTCACGCTTAAATACAAAACACAGTTGTTTTGGTAGGAGGGCGATATAGGCAATAGTTTCGTAGGCAGATTGATGCTTACTCAAAATCACTACCGGCTCATTCAGAACCGCTTGCATATGTTCCATGCCACGGATCTCGTAACGAATTCCGCAGAGGTGCCATAACAGCCAGATGACTACTTTGTTCCAAAGACCAATAAAGCGATAGCGATTCTCAGGGCTTAAAAATGGGAAGGCCAACATGCACAACACCGACCAAACTGGCGTGAAGATCAGTAAAAATAAAGCAAAGAGAATTGAGCGGACATAAATCATGATTGCCTTAGACCTTATTTTCTAAAATTGCTTGTGCAAAAGCCATGAGATCAGCATGTATTTGTGTGTCTTCAGGCAAGCCACCTTTAGTAAGAGTTTTTTGGCCCTTGCCTGTTAAAACCAGATGTGGCGTGGCACCTAGAGCGATGCCTGCTTGAAGGTCGCGCAAAGAGTCACCTACGATCGGCACTCCCAGTAAAGGATGTGCGCTGTCATTTTTCTTATAGCGCAGCGCAATTTCTTTCATGAGGCCAGGGGCCGGCTTACGACAATCACACTGGTGAGAATCAACATGCGGACAGAAAAAGATGCTGTCAATATGTCCGCCTAGCGGCTTGAGTAGCAACTCCATTTTGCTATACATCGCGTGCAAGTCATTAATGGTGAAGTAGCCCCTCGATAGACCTGATTGATTAGTTGCTATTGCGATTTGATAGCCTGCTTGTGTGAGTAGTGCGATGGCTTCTAGGCTTCCTGGTAAAGGAACCCACTCATCTACAGACTTTACATAATCATCACGATCTTCATTGATCACTCCATCGCGATCAAGAATAATTAGCTTGGAGGAGCTATGGCTCATGCTAATTTGCCGAAATCGGCAACGAGATTCATTTTCTGGTGAAGTTGTTGCAGGAGTGCTAGGCGATTGTCGCGCAGCTCGGGATTTGGATCCATCACCATTACATCGGCAAAGAATTGGTCAATTGGCGCACTCAAAGCAACCAGTGCTTTTAAGAGCTCCACAAATTGATGCTTTTCATAAGCAGCATTTAATGCAGGCGCGATCGCTTCCAGGGCTTGATGCAGAGAAGTTTCAGCCGGTATCTGCAATAACTGCTTTGAGCAAGTCGCAGGAATAGCGGTAGTAGTCTTTTTGAGAATATTGCTAATACGCTTATTGGCAGCAGCTAGTTGGGCTGCCTCTGTGAGCGAGTTGAATTCACGAAGTGCGGTTAAGCGTGCAATTAGGTCATTAATTTGCGCTGGATCCTGGCTGAGCACAGCATCAATTTCAGCGCTAGTAAATGGTTTTCCAGCCACCGATTGATCACGTAAATATGCGCGCAGGCGATCAATGATGAATGCGTAGATATCGGCACTCTTGGCCTTCTCCTGAACATCTTTCTGTGGAAACTGCGCGCGAGCTAAGTCAATTAACTCAGGCAGGCTTAATGACAAATTGTTTTCTGCTAAAAGACGACAGATGCCAAGGGCATGGCGACGTAGAGCGTACGGGTCCTTATCTCCTGTTGGAGCAAGACCTACCCCCCAAATGCCAACAAGCGTTTCTAATTTGTCAGCAATTGCTAGGATTGTTCCGGTTTGGGTTTTTGGTAGTGCATCGCCAGCAAAGCGTGGCATATAGTGTTCGCTACATGCTGCTGCAACTTCAGCATTCTCACCATCATGATTGGCGTAATAGCGCCCCATGATTCCTTGCAGTTCTGGAAACTCACCGACCATATCGGTTAGAAGGTCTGTCTTAGCGATTTCTGCCGCTCTAAGCACAAGTGTTTTGTCAGCCTTGAGTTTTTTGGCAATACCGGCGGCAATTCCCTGAACGCGTTTAGTGCGATCAAGTTGATTGCCTAGTTGATTGTGATAAACCACCTTGCCAAGATCAACCACACGCGATCCTAGCGCGCGTTTTTGATCCTGCTGGAAGAAGAAGCGAGCATCTGAAAGGCGTGGACGAACAACGCGCTCATTACCTGAGATGATGGCGTCCGGTTTGTTAGTTTCAATATTGGAAACAATCAGAAAGCGATTGCGTAGCTTGCCGTGTTTATCAGTCAACGCAAAGTACTTTTGATTTGTTTGCATTGTCAAAATCAAGCACTCTTGTGGGACCTCTAAGAACTCTTGGTCGAAATGACATTCGTAAATAGCCGGCCATTCAACTAAGGCAGTAACTTCATCTAGAAGACTGTCAGGCATTAACACCAGATCATCGCCTGCCGCCTTGAGGAGCGCAGCTTCAATCTGCGCGCGACGCTTATTAAAACTCGGAACAATTTTGGCTTTGGACTCTAAATCAGATTCATATTGATCGGCATTGTCGATCGTAACGTTCCCTGGGGCTAAGAAACGATGTCCTTCGGTTTGATTGTGTGCATTAATACCAAGGGCGCTGATGTTGAGGACTGCATTTCCATGAAGGGCAACAATACGATGGGCAGGGCGGGCAAATTGCACATCTGCTAATTGACCATTTTTTTGCTGCACTTGGTAGTGCATCATTTTGGCGATAGGCAGCTTATTGAGTGTTTGCTCGAGTGCTGTTTGAGCAGTTTGTTCAAGTGCGGCGCCTTTAGCAATCACATTGAGATAAAGCGCTTCATTCTTGCCTTCGCCAGCTTTTTCTAAAGTGGTGAGATCAACATCAGCATAACCAAGAGACCCTAGTTTTTTTAGCAAAGGCGGAGTTGCTTTACCTTCGGCATCAAACGCAATACTCGTAGGCAATAATTTTTCGCGCACAGGGTAATTCGACGCCTGATTTAAAACGTTTGTGATTTGAACTGCTAAGCGGCGTGGAGTCGCAAAGCCTGTAGCCTTAGATGAGTCTGATGTTAGGCCCGCTGCTTTCAGCGCCGCAAAGATACCTTCACTAAATGCATCTCCCAGGCGACGCAAAGACTTTGGAGGTAGTTCTTTTGTAAATACCTCAATCAACAAAGTGGCTAATTGAGGTTTTGAATTAGATGTGCTCATAAATAGATTGCAAAAATCTCGATGCGCTTAAGCCTGCGCTTTAGCTTGACGTTGACACATAGGGAAGCCCAGCTTTTCGCGGGACTCAAAGTAAGCCTGAGCAACTGCACGTGAGAGGTTGCGAATGCGGCCAATATAGGCAGCGCGCTCAGTTACCGAGATGGCGCCGCGGGCGTCCAGCAAGTTAAAGGTATGCGCAGCTTTGAGAACCATTTCATATGCAGGAAGAGCCAAAGGAACTTCCATTAAACGCTTTGCTTCACTTTCGTAATTCGTGAAGTTGGCAAAGAGTAAGTCAGTATTGG
This sequence comes from Polynucleobacter necessarius, assembly GCF_900096755.1. Lineage (NCBI taxonomy): Bacteria > Pseudomonadati > Pseudomonadota > Betaproteobacteria > Burkholderiales > Burkholderiaceae > Polynucleobacter > Polynucleobacter necessarius. Next base: position 451,239 of record NZ_LT615227.1, on the reverse strand, counting down.
AGTGCTCGAAGTTGTAGCAAGATTGCTCCACTTCATTTTGATGATAGACGTCGCCATAAGAGATGCCATCAGCCCACACGAGATCGTAAACGTTCGAACAATTTTGAATGTACATCGCTAAGCGTTCAATGCCGTAAGTGATTTCGCCAAGCACTGGCTTGCAGTCAAGGCCACCAACTTGTTGGAAGTAAGTGAACTGAGTTACTTCCATGCCATTTAGCCAAACTTCCCAGCCTAAACCCCATGCTCCAAGCGTTGGGTTTTCCCAGTCGTCCTCAACAAAACGAACATCATTTTCTTTGAGGTCTAAACCTAGAGCTGCAAGGGATCCCAAATACAGATCCAAAATATTTTCGGGGGCTGGTTTGAGAACTACTTGATATTGATAGTAGTGCTGCAAGCGGTTTGGATTTTCACCATAACGACCATCTTTGGGTCTACGGGATGGCTGAACATAGGCAGCTTTCCATGGCTCCGGACCGATGGCCCTTAAGAAGGTCGCGGTATGGGATGTACCGGCGCCTACCTCGAGGTCGATGGGTTGCAATAGGGCACAACCTTGTTGGTCCCAATAATCTTGAAGTTTTAGAATGATTTGCTGAAAAGTAAGCATGATTAACCTGGCTAAGCCATTGATTTTACATGGCTAGAGCGGCCTGAAGCTAAAAATCTCTAAAAACGTCTGTGACGCAACAAACCCCATATCAACAAGAGGCATGAAATGCTCAAAATTGGCAAATTTCCCCAAATTACAAAGGGCGTTTTGCCTGCGTAGCTCTGCACTTGCGTGACTAGGGTGCTTTGGGTAAATTCCGGCAGGTTTGCCAGCACCTTCCCGTCAGCACCAAGTACTGCCGTGATGCCAGTATTGGTTGCGCGTAACGCAGGCAGACCTGCTTCTAAAGATTGCAACTGGGAGAGTCTTAATTGTTGCGTGGAGGCTTGGGATTTTCCAAACCATGCCAGATTGGTCATATTGATCAGGAGGTTAACTGGCTGATCGCTATTCTTGATGCGAGAAGCAAGCTCGCCACCAAAGACATCCTCATAGCAAATAGTTATTGCGGCGTAAGCATCTACTTGATCTTTGCGCACAATCTTGAAAGGGGATTGGTCTAGACTGCCTCTTGCAAAGTCGCTCATGGGCACATGAAATGCACTCACAAACCAATGGAAGCCTGGTGGAATGAATTCGCCAAATGGGACTAGGTGTGCCTTGTCGTAGTTATACGGAGGGGTGTTGGGTGATAAACCTGTGGCGCGATTTGAGTACTGCATCGTTTGATCACCGGGCACCTCACCAATCAATCCTAATAGTAGGTTGCTTGAACTGGCGTTTGAAAAATCCTGCAGGTAGTTCATTAAGCCAACTGGCAAATTATTTTGTGGCCAAGGAAATGCAGTCTCAGGAATGATGATGAGATCTGCTGCTGATTTTTTAATTTCCGCAGTGTAAAAATTAATTTGCTGGTTAATTGCTAATGGATCAAACTTTAAGCGCTGCTCAAAATTTCCCTGAATGAGTCTAACGCTGATTGGTTCGCCAGTGGGTTTGGTAAAGCTGATAAAACTTGCAAGTTGTGTAAGAGATAGGACGCAGATAATACTAAACACACTCCACACCACCCGTTTGCGCACCTGAGTCATTTCCCAAGAAGTCCATACAACTAAAAAAGTGCATGCCAAGCCGCCAAAGAATGGGGCAATGGGTGCAAATGGCCCATTAAATTGTGTTTCTGCAAAGCCCATCCATGGAAAACCGGTAAAGATATATCCGCGTAAGAACTCCATCACCACCCAGCTAGCGGCAAGCAAAAGACCTTGAATACGCGAGCTGTCAAATATGCGAATTGCTAACGTTGCGGCGGAAAAGTACAGCGCAACATATCCAGAAAGTAAAAAAACAGCCATGCAAGAAAACAAGCTATTAATTCCGCCAACATCGTGCAGGCTGATATATAGCCACCACAGAGCCGCCACAAAGTAACCTAGCCCAAAAATCAAACCAACGCTAAAAAAAGATTTAAACGTGGACCTGGATTCAAGGTCGAGTCGCCACCAAACAATACTCAGTAATGGAATCTGTAGCCAACCGCCATAAGGCAGCTCTGCAATACCGGCAAGCAGCGCTCCTAGTGTAAAGAGTATGAATGCGTTGATGCTACGTTGATGCCTAATGGAATGCAAAATGACCAAGGTAGATCTCAGTCAGATTTTTTGGGAATTTGTCGAGCCAACAAAATATGAATTTGTCGGGGGTCTGCTCGCTGTACTTCAAACTCGATGTCGTCAATCGTTACGAGTTCTCCCATTTTAGGGACTCTGCCAAGGTGCTGAATAACTAGCCCCGCAACAGTTTCAATGTCATCTTCCTCAAACTGAGTGCCGAGTTTTTCATTAAATTGATCAAGCTCAGTAATGCCTTTGACACGAATATCACCATTGTCCAGAGCGATCAAATTATCCGCCTCTTCGTCGACGTCATGTTCATCTTCAATGTCGCCAACAATCTGCTCAAGAACATCTTCAATCGTAATAATCCCGGCAATCCCACTATATTCATCAACCACAACAGCAAGATGATTGCGATTATCTTTAAAGTCGCGCAACAAAACGCTTAAGCGTTTTGATTCGGGAATGAATACCGCTGGACGAAGCCAATCACGCACTTGAAAATCTTTTTCTGTTGCATGTCGCAGCAAATCTTTGGCTAGCAAGATGCCGATGACGTTATCTCGTGATCCTTCGAATACTGGGAAGCGCGAATGGGCTGCCTCAATCACGCTCTTAATGATTTCAGATAAAGGAAGGTTGATGTCAATCCAGTCAATCTGAGCTCGTGGCACCAAAATATCTCGAGCGCATAATTGCCCTACTTGAAAAACACCCTCAATCATTGATAGTGCATCTGCATCAATTAACCTCTCGGCTTGCGCTTCACGCAGGGTATCTATTAATTCTTGGCGACGTTCGCTGGGGTTGGTTGGCTGAGGAGTTAAAAAATCAGCCAAGCGGTCTAAAAGGGATTTAGTGGGGTCGGGCATATAGCAAGGATAGCTTAGAAATAAGTCAAACAATCAGTAGGGGGTTAGCAAAACCCAATTTTTGAAGAATTTTGATTTCAAGGAATTCCATTTTTTTAGCATCCCTCTCTATCTCATGGTCAAGGCCCTGGGCGTGAAGACAGCCATGGACTACTAAATGCGCCAAATGTGCCTTGAAGGTTTTATTTTGCTCTTTTGCCTCCTTTTGAATGACTGGCAAGCAAAAAATGATATCGGCCATCAAGGAATTTTTAGTGAGCTCGTATGGAAAAGTTAAGACGTTGGTTGCGTAATCTTTTTTACGAAAGGCTAGGTTCAACTTCTTTCCCTCGGTTGCATTTACAAACCGAAGCGTGAGTAAGCCATTACGGTTAGTCGTAGATTTGACCCATTTTTTAATTAAGCTAGGGCTCGCTGCCTCATTGAGTTTGTCCTCAAGCGCATTGGTTGCGCATTGAATATCGATCGCCAATTTTGAGGCATTCAATTTAGTGGACATGGGCTTCAACCAGTTCACCTCTTAGGGTGTAATTTAGAACCTCGGTGATACGAATATCGACTATTTGCCCAATAAGGGTTTCGATGTCTTGATCAGGTGCTGTGAAATGAATAACGCGATTATTTTCAGAGCGGCCTTGTAAGTTGATTCCATCTTTAGCAAGACCTTCAATAAGCACCTTCTCAGTTTTGCCTAACATTTTTTGACTGATTTGATTGGCTTGACTCTCTACTAACGCTAAAAGTGTTTGTAAGCGTTTGAGTTTTACTTCGTAGGGTGTGTCATCACTTAAATTCGCAGCAGGAGTGCCTGGACGTGGACTGAAGATAAAGCAAAAACTATTATCAAATTCCAGATCCTTCACCATCTTCAATAATTTTTCAAAGTCAGCTTCAGTTTCACCCGGAAAGCCGACAATAAAGTCACTTGACAGAGTGAGGTCTGGGCGCACGGCACGCATTTTGCGAATAATACTTTTAAATTCGAGAGCAGTGTAACCACGTTTCATGGCTGATAGCATGGTGTCAGAGCCATGCTGCACTGGCAGGTGGAGGTGACTCACTAGCTTCGGCACTTTGGCATAGACATCAATGAGGCGCTGTGTAAATTCTTTTGGATGGCTGGTGGTAAAGCGAATACGCTCAACACCAGGAATCTCAGCAATGTACTCAATGAGCAGAGCAAAGTCAGCAATCTCTTCGGTGTCACCCATCTTGCCAAGATAGGCGTTAACGTTTTGTCCTAGCAAAACAATTTCTTTAACACCTTTGCTTGCTAAGCCAGCAACTTCGGTTAGTACATCATCAAAGGGGCGCGATACTTCCTCGCCGCGCGTATATGGCACTACACAGTAGCTGCAATATTTGGAGCAACCTTCCATGATGGAAACATATGCAGAGCCGCGTGTTTGGCGAGATGCAGGCAGATGATCAAATTTTTCAATTTCTGGAAATGAAATATCTACTTGAGAGAGGCCTGTTTTGCGTCGCTTTGCAATGAGGTCCGATAAGCGATGCAATGTTTGGGGCCCAAAGACAACATCAACATAAGGTGCGCGACTCACAATTTGCTGGCCTTCTTGACTGGCAACACAACCACCCACGCCAATTAATAAATTAGGCTTACTTTTCTTAAGCTCACGCAATCGCCCAAGATCGGAAAAGACTTTGTCTTCAGCCTTTTCGCGAATGGAACAGGTATTCAGAAGAACCACATCGGCATCTTCGGGGCTATCTGTCATGACCATGCCTTCATCGGCATGCAAGAGGTCGGCCATCTTGCCCGAGTCATACTCGTTCATTTGACAGCCAAAGGTTTTGATATAGAGCTTTTTCATATGCCGTTCTCAGGTTTATAGCTGGGGGCGAAGCTCAGATTTTACTGCCTAAGGCCTTTGTGGGCTTTAGATGAGTCTATAGACCAGGATGGCGACCAGGGTTGGAGGTATTGCGGCTATTAATAGAAAGAGAGCTGATACCGCACCGTTTGGGAAGTGCTGTCTCAGGATCGCAATACCGGCAGGATTTGGGGCATTCGCAATGACAGTAAGGCCGCCACCAGCAACTGCGCCGCCAACAAGAGCCAATTTAAATTCTGGTGATATACCCGTAACCAAGGAGCCTAAGTACGTTAGCGCCGCGTTATCTGTAAATGCCGTGAGAACAAGACTGCCGTAGAAGACTGCGGTAGGGCTCATCATTTCTAAAATTGGTTGTAGCCACCATCCCTGTAGAGCACCCAAGACCACTAAGCCACCCAAGAAGAACCCTACTAATAGCGCCTCTTTCAAAATAAGAGGGCTTTGATGTTTTGGGTGGGCAGTGGTGTAGCCAATAAAGAATAAAAGTATCCACATAAAAATAATGGGATCGTGGGCAAAGACAACAATGCCGCACAAAAATAGCAAGTGCATGCAAATAACTGCTGCAGGTATATTCACCTCTTTTTTGTCAGTGTTCGGTTCAATCAGCTGGCGATGAAATATAAGAGTAGCAGCGAGTGCATTGATAAAGATTGCTATGCAGGACTCCAGGCCAAAGTTCGCAAACATAAATGCTGAACTCCAGCCCCAGGTGGAAGCAACCATCAATACTGGTGGAGCTGCAAAGTTCGTCAGCGTACCGCCAATCGATATGTTGACAAACAAAACTCCAAGCGTGCCAAACAAGAGTGCCTTAGAACACTTGTGACGATAGACTAAGTCGCGCAGTAGAAAGGCCGCCAAGGTCATTGCTGCAAGCTCAGTAATTAAGGAACCTAGGAGCGGCGTGACGCCTAGGGTTAAGAAATATAGAGCGGGCGCACTCTTGATACGCAATGTGGTCTGCAATATTTTTGCTAGCCCATGAAGTGCTTGGGTAGAGATATGCAAAATTGGTTTGGTGCCAGCAACGATCATGATGGCAAAAACAAAGAGCGGCTCTGTGAAATTGCGTTTATTCAGAAACTCTTTTGCTGTACTTAGATCATCTTTAAAGCCAATAAAAATAACCAGTACAGCAGCCCAAAACCCAAAAACAATTTCAACTTCACCTAAGAGGTGCCATAGCCCAGCATGCCGTGGAGATTTTTTGGCAATAGATTCAAAATAACCTGTGCAAAAGGTATGCAAAACGGCAATTGCAAAAATAATACTTGCGCCAAGTTCTGTGGGGGTAAAGTTCATAGCAGAATGGTAGCAGGTACTTGATTAAAGGCGGGCTTTGTTAATTTAGGAGATTTTGGTGAAATTAAAGATTGGATATCAAGAGCTCATTCAGGATGCGATGAATGAAATCGAGACGCTTCCGGCAGAAATGGCTCAGAAATTGTTAGAGGATCCCAATGTAATGTTTGTGGACATTCGCGACGTCCGTGAATTGGAGCGAGAGGGTATGATTCCAAATGCTCTTCACGCACCAAGAGGGATGCTGGAGTTCTGGGTTGATCCTGAAAGTCCTTATTACAAGCCCGTGTTTGGCGAAGGCAAAAAACTCATTCTGTATTGTGCTTCCGCTTGGCGTTCAGCCTTAGCAACCCAAACCTTGCAAAGAATGGGTGTGCCAAATATTTGTCATTTAGAGGGCGGCTTTAGCGCATGGAAGAGCGCGCAGCTCCCTGTAGCCGAAAGAGCAGGCAAGCCCCACTCCAGTTAAAGTAAATGTGTCATGCAATTAATAGAGTTCATTTTTTAGGATAGATATGAGAAAAGTAATCTCACAGTTTGGCCAGGGCCCGCTTCAGCAAAAATTAACTGCCGGAGACTTACATTTTGTATCTGATGCAGAGGTCTCAAAAGGAGGCTCCGGAACTGGGCCAAGCCCCCATGAATATCTGGGTGCAGCTTTAGCTGCTTGTACGTCAATGACTCTAAAGATGTACGCCGGTCGCAAAGATATGAAATTAGAAAATGCGATTGTCACTGCGGATATCGAACGAGTCGACAACGTCGAAGAATTTTCCCGTGACATTCAATTGATGGGCGATTTAACTGCTGAAGAAAAAGAGCGCCTATTGGAGATAGCTGATAAGTGCCCGATACACAAAGCCTTAGCTGGCGAGATCCAAATAAAAACCCAGCTGGTAAATTAATATTAATATGAGCTGGGTTTGGTATTGCTCCGCTATGACCTCAAAAGGCCTAGCTGTGAAACTTAGTTAGGCGCTTTAGCTGGCTGATTGCTTTTACCAGCGTTATAGCCTGCATTGTAATTATAGAGGCTTCATTTTTCTTGTAAGCGTCGTAAACATAGCCTGATGCTGCGCCAACTGCTGCGCCACCTACTGCGCCCCAGATTGGGTTGCCGTGGAAAATGGCAGTGCCAACTGCACCAGCTGCTGCACCAATGCCGGCGCCTGAGAGTGTGCGTTGTTCTGTGTTGCTCATATTTGAACAACCAGCGATTGCTAAAGTTGCTGCTGTAACCGCGATAATTTTTTTCATATCAACTGATCCTTTAAATGTGTATTAGTTTGGGTAAGTTGTTCGGTTTATTTTCTTGCGCAAGGGAAGCGTGAAGCCAAGAAGCCTAATAAAACACCTGCTGCTGGTTTGTCGCCAACTTGAGGGGTGCTTTGTGCAAACTTCACAAAATCGCCGATCACTTCATCGCGAGCTGGTGCCGGTTGTTTTACGCAAATAAATGGCTTAGCGCGTTGTGGATGGCGTGTTGCCAAATAGGTCTCATACACGGCAGTTGTAAAGCCAATACAAAAGCTACGTGATTCTGGGCTTGCAGGTATTTGCGAGTTCCTGAGTGCTAGTTACCTTGATGGATTCTTGGGCTTGTGCAACTCCGGAAAATGTCGCAAGAGTGGCTAAAACAACGAGGAATTTCTTTATGGGTTCTCTCTTAAGTGTATGTAAATTCATCATAAACGATAAATAGGACAGTTTTATGCCCTAAATAGGCGCAATCTGCACTTTTTTGGGTTTTTTGATTCCCCATAATGATGCAAAAAATAAGAGGGGAAATTTCATGGAAATTCTGAAATCCGGTAGTGATGCTTTATTCATTCTGCTTGGCGCCATCATGGTGTTGGCGATGCATGCTGGTTTTGCATTTTTAGAGCTTGGTACGGTTCGTAAAAAGAACCAAGTCAATGCACTTGTCAAAATCTTGGTCGACTTTGCGGTTTCTACTATCGCTTACTTCTTCATTGGCTACAGCATTGCCTATGGCGTGAACTTTTTCTCAGGCGCTGAATTATTGGCCGAGAAAAATGGCTATGAGCTCGTGAAGTTTTTCTTTTTGCTGACATTTGCTGCAGCGATTCCTGCGATTATTTCTGGCGGCATTGCTGAGCGCGCTAAATTTAATCCACAACTGATCGCGACATTTGTATTGGTTGGTTTTATCTATCCCTTCTTTGAAGGTATCGCCTGGAGCCAACACTATGGGATTCAAGCGTGGATCAAGGGTTTGACCGGTGAAGAGTTTCATGACTTTGCAGGCTCAGTGGTAGTGCATGCAGTCGGTGGTTGGATTGCGCTGCCTGCTGTGATTCTTTTGGGTGCGCGTCGTGGTCGCTACACCAAGGAAGGGCAAATCTCCGCTCATCCTCCATCAAGCATTCCCTTCCTAGCATTGGGTGCTTGGATTTTGGCGGTAGGTTGGTTTGGTTTTAATGTGATGAGTGCGCAAACCATTGACAAGATTAGTGGTTTAGTATAGTAGCAATCAATTCATTAATTAATGGCAATGGTTGGCGGTACTTTGGCAGCGTGGGTTGTTGGTCGCAATGATCCGGGCTTTACTTACAACGGCCCGCTGGCTGGATTGGTGGCGGTTTGTGCAGGCTCTGACTTAATGCATCCAGTTGGCGCTTTGTTCGTTGGTTTAGTAGCGGGCGCTTTGTTTGTGTACATGTTTACGCTAGTGCAAAACCGCTGGAAGATTGATGATGTTTTAGGTGTATGGCCTTTGCATGGTTTGTGCGGTCTCTGGGGTGGTTTGGCTGCGGGCATATTTGGTGCTAAAGCGCTTGGTGGAATTGGTGGGGTTACCTTTACTGGGCAGCTGATCGGTAGCGCGCTTGGCGTTGGTATTGCCCTGGTCGGTGGAATTGTGGTCTACGGCACTTTAAAAGCCGTGCTCGGTATTCGTATGTCTCAGGAAGAAGAATTTGAAGGCGCTGATCTGAGTGTTCATCGCATTTCTTCTACGCCAGACTGCGAACCTAACTGGTAGTTTTATGCAGCTCAATATATAGCCTGATTCATACCTATAATGAGTCATGGCTATATATGAACTTGACGGAAATGTGCCCCAGTTAGCTGAGGGCGCTTGGGTAGCAGAGAGTGCCGAAGTTATCGGCAAGGTCGAACTTCATAAAAATGCGAGCGTCTGGCCCAAGGTAGTTATCCGCGGCGATAACGACCTCATTCAAATAGGCGAAGGTAGTAATGTACAAGACACTTCAATCTTGCATACCGATCCTGGCTTTCCGCTCAAGATTGGCAAAGATGTCACGGTAGGTCATCAGGTCATGCTTCATGGCTGCACTATTGGTGATGGTAGTTTGATTGGCATTGGTGCAGTCATTTTGAATGGCGCAAAGATTGGCAAAAATTGTTTAGTTGGTGCTGGCGCTCTCGTTACAGAGGGTAAAGAATTTCCAGATGGCTCCATGATCTTAGGAACGCCCGCCAAGGCGGTGAAAGAACTCACTCCAGAGCGGATTTCTGGCATTCACGATATTTCTATTTCTGGGCGTTACGTTATAAATGCTCAGCGCTACAGCAAGACCCTGAAAAAAATCTCTTAAGTATTGATAAAAAGTGCTCTACGTATTTAATGTAGTTCTACCAGTTTTTGCCCTCATATTGATTGGCTATTTGTGTGGGCGTACAGGTAAGTTAGGCACAAGCGCATCTATCGAGTTAAACCGGTTTGTTGTCTGGTTGGCTTTACCTGCGCAGCTATTTAACTTTGCCGCTAACAGTGGTTGGCAGACTCTTTGGCAACCGGGATTTATTGCAGCCTTCTTCTTGAGTTGTTTGCTAGTGTTTGCTCTAGTACTGTTTATCAGCTGGCATCGGACGGGGGATTTGGCGGCAGCTAGCTTTAATGGATTAAGCGCCTCCTACTCTAATACTGGTTACATGGGGATCCCGCTGTGTGCATTAGCACTTGGTCAAGATGGCTTGGCGCCTGCAATTATTTCTACCTTTATTGTCTTCGTGATGTTTGCCTTAGCAACGGTATTTATTGAAATCGGCATTCTTTCTCATAAAAAATCTCATGAAATTATTTTGAGTGTGGCAAAGTCCTTGTGCACCAATCCTTTGCTCATTGCGCCAGTAGCTGGCTTATTGTGGGCTGCAAGTGATTTACAGATATATGACCCGATTGCACAAGTGATTGCCTTTTTAGCTGCTGCCTCAACGCCGTGCGCATTGGTTTCAATCGGATTATTTTTATTGCAAAAAAGTGATGCTCCAGCAAGTCAGGCATGGGGCATTAGTTTTGCCAAGCTGTTTGTTCAGCCTCTAATCGCTTGGATAATTGCCAGCCCCATTTTGGATTTGCCCGGCTTGTGGGTAACAGCCATTGTGATTTTGAGTGCCCTGCCAACCGGTACCGGCCCATTTATGTTGGCACAATATTACAAAGCGGATGGTAGCGTGATTTCTCGGGTGGTACTAATCACGACGGTAGGTTCCTTGCTGACCCTTTCCCTATTCCTGTGGATGAGCAACGGGGTTTGATCCCTCAGCATCAATTTGCTTTTCCCATGAGGCATTGATAAAGGCGGGCAAGGTCATACACTCATCGAAGATCTTCATGAGCCTGGGGTAGGGACTTACATCCATTTTGCTACTTAAGGCATTAAATATTTGCGGCACTAGGCAGATGTCAATTAAACCTGGTTGATTGCCATAGGCAAATTTCCCAACCCTTGAATCATTGCTTAAATGTTTTTCTAAGTTTGCCAATCCAAGCTCAATCCAATGTTGATACCAAATATCTTTTGCCTCCGTGCTGACGCCTAGTTGTTTAATGAGATAGCGCAGCACCCTTAAATTATTGATAGGGTGAATGTCGCTGGCAATGTCCATTGCAAGTGCGCGAACCCAGGCGCGATCTGTCGCTGAGACCGGCAGCAATGGCGGTTCTGGTTTTATTTCATTGAGGTACTCAATGATGGCAAGTGATTGATGGATGGTATTTTTCCCATCATCAAATAAAGGCACCAAGCGATTTGGGTTCTTATTGCTATATTCATCACCCATTTGCTCGCCACCATTTTTACCCAGGTGCACGGGAATGATTTCGTAATCCATGCTCTTCAGATTCAAAGCAATTCGAACGCGAAATGCGGCAGAGCTTCGTCAGAAACTGTACAGCTTAGGTTTTGCATTCATGAAGGGCTTTCTGTGGATCCGTTCTCATTATCAGCCTTGCATCAATCTAAATTGCATTAGACTGGCTGCTATGGAACAGATTCAATTTTGGATTGGCATCATTGCAACCATGGCGTTTGCGGTGACTGGCGTGCTCGCGATTGCGGATCGTGGCGTTGATCTCTTTGGTGTTTTGGTGCTTGGACTAATTACTGCCATTGGCGGGGGCACGATTCGCGACATCATTCTGGAGGCCCCGGTCTTTTGGTCTGAAAACCAGATCTATGTTTGGCTTGCATTGGGCGCAAGTATTTTGACCTTTGTAGCCGAATCCTTTTTTACCCAGCCGCAAATTTATCGCTGGATGATATATATCGACGGTTTTGGTGCAGCTCTCTTCGGAATTCGGGGGGCCGATAAAGCCTGGAGTATGGGTTATGGCTTACCGGTTGCCCCTGTCATTCTGGGTGTGATTACAGCGATTGGCGGTGGCTTGATACGAGATATTTTGGCGGGCAGAAAAACGCTCATCATGTCGCATGAACTTTATGCCGTTCCTGTGACCTTGGGTTGCTGTGCTTATGTATTGGTTTTGAACTTCTTGCCACAATATGCGCTTGAGGGATCTGCCTTTTGCATGCTGGCAATTTTTGGACTACGCGCAGCCGCTATTCATTGGGATCTGCGCGTACCCAAAATGTTTATTACTAAAACGCGCTAACTGCGCCATCGCTGCGGGGATCCCAGCCGCCGCCACGCAAGGTGCCAGAAGGATCGCGGATGATGCAGCCTGCATGACCAACGGTCTCATCAAACGCATCGAGCATTTCAATTTCATGACCTAACGCATGCAATTCTTTTGCGACCCAAGGGCTAAAGCGTGATTCCAATTTCAGACTGTCGCTTGTTTGCCCCCACGTTCTGCCTAAGAGCCAGCGCGGACGACTGATTGCATCTTGTGGGTCAAGGCCGTAAGTGGCAGTTCGGGTAAAGACTGCACATTGAGTTTGCGGTTGGCCATCACCACCCATCGTTCCGTAAACCATAGAGCGACCATCTTTGAATAAGGCCATCGCTGGGTTTAAGGTATGGAATGGTTTGCGATAGGGCTCTAGGTGATTGAGAGTTTTTGGATCCAGAGAGAAGCTGCATACTCGGTTCTGCCAATTGACTCCAGATTTGGGTAGAACAATACCGGCACCAAACTCGTGATGAATACTTTGAATGAAGGAGACGCAGTTACCGTCACCATCAATCACACCCATCCAAATGGTATCCGCTGGGCCTTTGCCTTGGACCCAAGGCAAAGCTTTATTAGGATCAATATTTTTTAGCTAGTTTTTTGAGGAACGCTGGCGATAAAAAAGACTGTGCATTCTTTGTCATATACGCCGGATCCGTCACAAATTGATCGCGAATCTTAAAAGCTTGCTTCGTGGCCTCAACGCAGTGATGAGCATACTCGGCGCTATCCACCTTAAAGCGTTTTAAGTTCAGTTGATCCAAGATGCCAATGATCATCAAGGAGACAACCCCTTGAGTTGGCGGAATCATGTTGTATACCTTGCCCAGGCTATGTTTGAGCTCTAGGGGGTCAATCAGTTTTGCGTGATGACGTTGAAGATCGTCAACTCTAAGTGGGCTACCAATATCTGCCAGCTCTTTACCGAGTAGGTTAGCAAGATCGCCGCGATAAAAATCGTTAGTTCCTTTTTCCGCAATTTGGCGTAAAGTTTTCGCAAGGCGCTCTTGTTTAAAGATGCTGCCAACCGCTGGCGCTTTACCATCCACTAAAAAAGTTTTGGCAAATCCTGGGATGAGGCCAAGCTCTTCACGTTTTTTTGCAGTCAAACTCGACTGGCTATAGGTGACCGGCACACCCGCCTGCGCGTAATGAATTGCATCTGCCAATAGACGAGAGAGTGGAATTTTGCCGCCCAAACCTTGTTTGGAAAGTTTGTGTGCAGCGCCCCAGCCTGAGATAGTTCCAGCGACCGTATTGGCTGCAACTGGACCGCGAAAAGGTATGGTCTTAGAAATGCCGCGTTCCGCATACCATTGTTTGGAAGCTAAACCTGCTGCTGCGCCACAGGCATCAATGCCGCCCATAGCCTTGCCTGGGGAGTGCACCACCCAGAAGGAGTCGCCGCCAATAGAGTTCATGTGTGGATACACCACGGCAATGGTTGCAGCTGCGGCCACCATTGCCTCGAGCGCATTACCACCCTCCCGAAGAACCGCTAAAGCCGATTCCGAAGCCAGGGAGTGCGGTGCAACCGCCATTCCTCTAATTCCCCATTTTTGTTGCATGGTTATTTCATCCTCATCCTCATCCTCAATATATAAGTGCCACCTTGCTATTAGACGCTAGGCTAAGACTTGTTGCATTAATGCCTCTAGATTCTAGATTTTTCGGGAAAACCCCGATCCTATTTGATGGGGAATTACCCTAAGTAGTGGATTTCTTTGAATTTTTTCAAAGCATAATCGACCCGTTGTTTTTTATTTAATAAAAATAGTTAGGAGCTACTGATGTCAACATCAACTAAAGCAGCCCCAATGACCGCGGAAGAACGCAAAGTTATTTTTGCTTCATCTTTAGGTACGGTTTTTGAGTGGTACGACTTTTATTTTTACGGTTCTTTGGCTGCCGTTATTGCCAAGCAGTTTTTCTCAGGCCTAGATGCAGGTTCAGCCTTCATTTTCGCTTTGTTAGCGTTTGCTGCTGGTTTCATCGTGCGTCCATTTGGCGCGTTGGTGTTCGGTCGCTTAGGCGATTTGATCGGACGTAAATATACGTTCTTGGTCACCATCCTCTTAATGGGTGGCGCAACTTTCATCGTGGGTATTCTGCCTAACTACGCAACTATCGGTGTTGCTGCTCCAGTTATCTTGATCGCATTGCGTATGCTTCAAGGTTTGGCTTTGGGCGGTGAATACGGTGGTGGTGCTACTTATGTTACAGAACATGCTCCTCATGGTCGTCGTGGTGCATACACAGCTTGGATTCAAACAACTGCTACTTTAGGCTTGTTCCTCTCCTTGCTCATGATTTTGTTCACACGTGAATTCACTGGTCCAGACTTTGATGTTTGGGGCTGGCGTATTCCTTTCATCCTTTCTATCGCATTGTTGGCGGTTTCTGTATGGATTCGTTTGTCCATGAATGAATCACCAGCTTTCAAGAAGATGAAAGAAGAAGGCAAATTATCTAAAGCTCCTTTGTCCGAGTCTTTCGGTCAATGGAAGAACTTGAAGATTGTTATCTTGGCATTGTTTGGTCTGGTTGCAGGTCAAGCGGTGGTTTGGTATACAGGTCAGTTCTACGCTTTGTTCTACCTCACACAAGTGTTGAAAGTAGATGCTAAGACTGCGAACTTGTTGATTGCTGCTTCATTGGTAATCGGCACACCATTCTTTGTGATCTTCGGTAGCTTGTCTGACAAGATCGGCCGTAAAGTGATCATCATGGGTGGTTTGTTATTGGCTGCAATCACTTACATCCCTAACACTCCAGTTTCAGTGTTCAATGCTTTGACACACTTTGCTAACCCAGCGTTGGAAAAGGCAATGGCAACTTCACCAGCAACGATTACTGCTGACGTGTAAGTGAATGTACATTCCAGTTCAACCCAACTGGTACAGCTAAGTTCACAAGTTCTTGCGATATCGCAAAACAAGTGATGGCGTCTCAATCTGCTAGTTACAGCACCATTGCTGGTCCTGCAGGCGGTCTTGCTGTTGTGAAGATTGGTGATACAGAAATCACTGGCTACACACCTGTAGGCATGGCTCCAGCTGATGCAAAAGCAAAAGATGCTGAGTTTAAAAAGCAAATTCGTGATGCGTTGAATGCTGCTGGCTAGCCAGCTAAAGCTGATCCATCACAAATCAACTACGTAGCTGTATTGCTCTTGTTGGTGTACTTGGTGATCTTGGTAACCATGGTTTATGGTCCAATCGCTGCGATGCTGGTTGAGATGTTCCCAACTCGTATTCGTTACACCTCTATGTCCTTGCCATACCACATTGGTAACGGTTGGTTCGGCGGCTTGTTGCCAACGATCTCCTTCGCCTTGGTAGCGCAAAACGGTAACATTTACTACGGTCTCTGGTACCCAATCATCATCGCTGCGATGACATTGGTAATCGGTACGCTGTTTGTACGTGAAACTAAAGACGTAGATATCTACGCACGTAACTAAGCATTTTTAGTCCGCATCAAATAAGAAACCCGATCAGAAATGGTCGGGTTTCTTATTCCCACAAATCCTTTTGATTGCGATTATTTAATAGCTTTTGATTTTGTTGGGCGATGGAGATTTCTCTAGAGCCGGGGATGACCGTAATGGCACTACCAGCATTCAATGTGCCTGTTTTTAAAACACGCAAATACCAGCCACTAAAGCCAGACTGCAGCATCGCTTTGCTTGCGCCTTTATAGCCCATGGCGGCATTAAATTTGAAGCAAGGTTCGCGTAGCTTTACAACGACAAATTCTAGTTCGCCAATTTGTAGTCGATCGCCAACGAATACTTCGGTTTCTACCAAACCTTCAATCGTGAAGTTCTCACCAATAGCGCCGTACTGTAGATCAACAGGCCTCTTGGTTTCGCGAGTTAGCAGCGCGTTCCAGAAAGCATAGTGTTCTGCTGGATAAGCGTAAATCGCTTTTTCTATTCCGCCATGTACAGAAAGATCAGCCTGTTCGTCACCCTTAACTCCAAGCAATCCAATTTCAACTAATTTGGGATTTTCTAGATTGCTAATGCTTGTCTTGCGAATCGCCGAGGCAACAGACTTGTAGTTGGGGTGATGGTTGCCAAACAAGGGCGTTACTATTCCCGCTGAAATAGAAAGAATTCTCATGAAGTGACAAGTTTTCTAGTAGCGACAGCGCGCTTCACTCTTATATTTGGTGAAATACACAATGAGATCTGCTTCTGACTTGTATTGGGTGTAGTAAATCACTGCGCGAGCATCGCCTTTGTATTTCGTATAGAACCAAACGCCAGGCTCGTTATCGCTGGAGTATTGGGTGTCATACACAATGCAGTTCGCCTCTGATTGGTACTTTGTGACATAGACTTTGGCATTGGCTTCTGATGGGTAATTGGTAACAAAGATTTGCGCGGCAGATGCGTGCATAGAAAAGCAGATGCTTATGAGGAGCAGGACTGGGCGCATGTAGAAAAATTGATTCATTATTCGGGAATATTACGCTTTCTGATTTTGTATGCATGGGTTCGGCTAATATGACCATCTCATCTAGCAAGAAAACTGTTTTTTATCCATCAGAGTGTTCTTGGCGTTTAGCTTTTGCGCACTCAGTCAAAATCTATATGCCAAGTGGGATGAAGAATGTGACATGACTACGAATGGCAAGGAAGAGTTAGTTTATTACTACAAGACGAATGAACAGGGTCAAAAGCTCGTCTTGGATAAAGTATGTAAAGCGCTTAATTTTTTATACGCCCTGACAGGCTCTATAAGCGGTCGATAAAGCAAATGAAGATTGATGGTGTGGTTGTGGATATCACTAGCGACCCCTTTTCTCGGTTCCCTGAGCAAACAGCCATTGTTTTTGAGAATAAGGATGAGGTCCTAAAAAAGCCCTTTTTGGCAAAAAAGATCGAATTTAATGTGCTCTATGGCCGAGAAGAGGCTATTAGCGTTTTTCAGATCAAATAAGTAGCAAATAAGGCCTTAGCCATCAAAAGGTTCATTCCTTTAGACAGATGGATTCCGATCATTTACAATAAATAGCGAGTTCGGCGAATTAGCTCAGCTGGTTAGAGCGACGGAATCATAATCCGCAGGTCCGGGGTTCAAATCCCTGATTCGCCACCAAATCTAAAGGCCATTGCCCACCGGCAGTGGCCTTTTTCTTAGGCTCGCTAGGCGCTTCGTATGAGTAAATTTTGGAACTTTATCTTTTTCCCCAGCTCGGTTGGTTTGCTTGTGTATTAGGTGCAGCCAATAAGCAGGTGCTGTGGGCGGTTCTTGGAACCATGGCCTATATAGCTTTCCATGTTTGGAACTTAGACCAACCCCGAAGATCATTGCGCCTATTGACGAGAGCACTCATCTATGGGGTTGTAGTCGATACCCTGATCGTGCATCTAGTAGGCTATTTAGATTTTCAAGATCCATGGCCCTCAGCCTATTTGTCGCCGGTTTGGATGTGGGTTCTTTGGGTTTTGGTGGCCACCACCATTAATGGTTCTCTATCTTGGCTGCGTGGCAGGCCAGTTTTGGGCGCTATTTGCGGTCCAATGTCTTATGAAGCCGGCATTCGAATGGGTGCTGGAGCGTGGCCTCCTGGAGGTCAAACCATTGGATTTATCTTAGTGGGCGTGGTCTGGGCTATAGCTATCCCCCTCTTTTTCTACTGGGATCGCACCCCAATCGAGCATGGCTTAGTAAAAAATCCGTAAATTCCATTAAAAAGTCGCTTGCCAAGAATACTGTTTTTATATACAGTAACTCCTAAGTTGTTAAACAGTAGATAAAACTTCGGGAAAAAGCCCAGTACATAGTGAAAAGGGAATAAAAAATGGCCTTGGATAATAAAAAGCAATCCGCCTCTTCAGAATTTGAAGGAATGAGTGGAGACAAACAAAAAGCATTAACTGCAGCGCTGGCACAAATTGAGAAACAGTTTGGCAAAGGTTCAATCATGAGATTGGGCGATGCCGAAATTAGTCAAGATATTCAGGTGGTTTCTAGCGGTTCACTCGGATTAGATATCGCTCTTGGAGTTGGCGGCCTTGCGCGTGGTCGCGTCATTGAGATCTACGGCCCAGAATCTTCAGGTAAAACAACATTGACCTTGCACGCGATTGCAGAAATGCAAAAGCTTGGTGGGACTTGCGCATTTATTGATGCTGAACATGCGTTGGATGTGCAGTACGCATCACGCCTCGGTGTTGATGTAAATAATTTGTTGATCTCCCAACCAGATACTGGTGAGCAAGCTTTAGAAATTGCGGATGCATTAGTGCGCTCAGGCTCGATTGATCTGATCGTGATCGACTCAGTTGCCGCTTTGGTTCCAAGGGCTGAGATCGAAGGCGATATGGGCGATTCTTTGCCAGGCTTGCAAGCACGTTTGATGAGCCAAGCCTTACGTAAGTTGACTGGTGCTATCAAGCGCACAAACACCACTGTGATCTTCATTAACCAAATTCGTATGAAGATTGGTGTGATGTTTGGATCCCCTGAAACCACTACTGGTGGTAATGCACTTAAGTTCTACGCTTCTATGCGCTTAGACATCCGTCGTATCGGTAGTATCAAAAAAGGCGATGAGGTTGTTGGTAATGAGACTCGCGTGAAGGTTGTGAAGAACAAAGTGTGTCCTCCGTTCCGCGAAGCTATCTTTGACATCATGTACGGTGCTGGCATTTCTAGAGAGGGCGAAATCATTGATATGGGCGTTGAAGCTGACCTCGTTGAAAAGTCAGGCTCTTGGTATAGCTACAACGGTGATCGTATTGGTCAAGGCAAAGATAATGTGCGCGAGTTCCTAAAAGAGAATCCAGCCATTGCCAAAGACATCGAAGTAAAGATTCGTGAGAAATTGGGTGTGAAGTCTGGTTCAGCAGTGGTTGCTGATGTGCTGAGCGAGGAAGAAGAAGTCGAATAAGTGCGTCGAATAATTCAATGTCAGAGTTAAGCAGCAATCAGAAGGTTAAACAAAGCCCGAGTCTCAAAGCTCGGGCTTTGCGCCTTTTGTCGCAGCGAGAATATAGCCGGAAGGGCTTGGCTGCCAAATTGGCTGAATCAGAGGCTAGATGGAGCAAGTTGGGCGGTGAGCAGGCAGAGCAAACTCCAGAGTCTAGGCTTTCTCAAATTGAGGTTGTTTTGGATGATTTTGAGGTCCGAGGATGGTTATCCGACGAGCGCTTTGCTGAGGCTTTGGTCCGTCGACGCAACGAGCGCTATGGCATGAGAAAGATTGCCGATGAGCTTGAAAGGGCTGGCGTGGATTCCAAGCGATCAGCTAAGTTGCTTGTGGCTTTAAAAGAGACTGAGTTTCAGCGGGCTTTTGATCTCTGGACCAGGAAATACGGTGTTCGCCCCCAGGATCAAAAGGAGAAAGCCAGGCAGTATCGGTTTTTAGCTTCCAAGGGATTTGGGTCCGATATCGTTGCTAAGGTAATAGGCGGGCAAACGCCTGATTAGGGCAATTACGGTTCAGAAAACGCCATTTGCGGCGTTGCAGCATGATAGACTTATGGAGTCGGTCAAGCCGTTCGCATTTATTCAAATTTATTTGGCATTTTTAGCCATTTCCAGAGTAAGTATGAGATTTGTGGCGACATCGGTTTTACTAATCCTCATCGCTTGCTAAAAAAGATACCGTTTCGGAGTAATTATGAAAATTCACGAGTACCAAGGCAAAGAACTTCTTCGCCAATTTAATGTGCCAGTTCCAAACGGCATTCCCGCATTCAGTGTTGATGAGGCAGTAAAAGCTGCTGAAAAACTCGGTGGCCCAGTATGGGTTGTTAAAGCGCAGATTCATGCTGGTGGACGCGGTAAGGGTGGCGGCGTGAAGTTGGCAAAGAGCATGGATGAAGTGAAGAAATACGCTTCTGAAATCTTGGGTATGCAACTCAAGACACATCAAACGGGTCCAGAAGGTCAAAAAGCAAATCGCCTCTTAATCGAAGACGGCGCTGACATCAAAAAAGAGTATTACTTCAGTATCGTTACAGACCGTGGAACACAGAAGAATGTAATCATGGCTTCTAGTGAAGGCGGCATGGATATTGAGGAAGTTGCCGAATCTCATCCAGAAAAAATTATCAAAGTATTTGTTAATCCAATGGTTGGTTTGACAGATGCTGACTGCGACATCGTTGCCAAAGGCATTGGCGTTCCAGAAGCGTCTATCCCGATGGCACGTGACGTTTTCAAAAACCTCTACAAGACTTATTGGGATACCGATGCTTCATTGGTTGAAATCAACCCATTGATTCTTGAAGGTAACGGCAAGATCAAGGCCTTGGACGCAAAGTTCAACTTTGATCCAAATGCATTGTTCCGTCATCCAGAAATCGTTGCTTACCGCGATATCGACGAAGAAGATGCTGCTGAAATCGAAGCTTCTAAATTTGACCTCGCTTACATCCCTCTAGACGGCAATATCGGCTGTTTAGTAAACGGTGCAGGTTTGGCAATGGCAACTATGGACACCATTAAGTTGTTTGGCGGCGAGCCAGCAAACTTCTTGGACGTTGGTGGTGGTGCTACAGCAGAAAAAGTAACTGAAGCATTCAAGATCATGTTGAAGAACAAGAGCGTTGAAGCGATTTTGGTTAACATTTTCGGCGGCATTATGCGTTGTGACGTGATCGCTGATGGTGTTGTGACTGCATGTAAAGCAGTAAACCTCACAGTTCCTTTGGTTGTGCGTATGAAGGGTACAAACGAAGAGTTGGGCAAGAAGATTCTTGCGGACTCTGGTTTGCCAATTATTAGCGCTGATTCAATGGCTGAAGCTGCTACTAAGGTAGTTGCTGCTGTTGCCAAAAACAAATAATCCAGGAATTTCAATATGTCTATTTTGATCAATAAAAACACCAAAGTCATTACACAAGGTATCACTGGTAAGACAGGTCAGTTCCATACTGAAAAATGTCAGGAATACGCAAACGGCAAGAATTGTTTCGTTGCTGGTGTAAATCCTAAAAAAGCAGGCGAGTCTATTTTTAACATTCCAATTTATGCAACTGTTAAAGAGGCAGCCCAGCAAACTGGCGCAACTACTTCTGTAATTTATGTTCCACCTCCTGGTGCTGCTGCTGCGATTTGGGAAGCTGTTGAAGCTGACCTCGACTTTGTTATCTGTATTGCTGAAGGCATTCCAGTGCGTGACATGCTTGAAGTACGTAACAAGATGCATGCAAAAGAAGCGGCTGGTGGCAAGAAGACTTTATTGCTCGGCCCTAACTGCCCAGGCATCATTACTCCTGATGAAATCAAGGTTGGCATCATGCCTGGTCATATTCATAAGAAGGGTCGTATTGGTGTGGTTAGCCGTTCCGGTACATTGACTTATGAAGCGGTTGGTCAGTTAACAGCTATTGGCTTAGGTCAGTCCACAGCAGTTGGTATTGGTGGCGACCCAATTAATGGCCTGAAGCACATCGACATCATGAGAATGTTTAATGAAGATCCAGAGACTGATGCTGTGATCATGATTGGCGAAATCGGTGGACCAGACGAGGCGGAAGCTGCTCGTTGGTGCAAAGACAATATGAAGAAGCCAGTAGTTGGCTTTATTGCTGGCGTAACAGCGCCTCCAGGTAAGCGTATGGGCCATGCTGGCGCATTGATTTCTGGTGGTGCCGATACAGCTGATGCCAAATTGGCTGTGATGGAAGAGTGTGGCTTCAAAGTCACAAAGAACCCATCAGAAATGGCTGCTTTGTTGAAAGCCATGTTGTAATTAGTGATTGGAAAAGGGTGCTGATAAAACAGCATCCTTTTTTGTAGTGCCTAGTAGTGAAAATAGCAGTTAAAACATAAAAAAACGTAGGGAGACATCATGGATTTTTTAGTATTTTCAGGACCAGCATTCTGGGCCGCTCTTTTATCAATTATTGTTGCGAATATTTTGCTGTCAGGCGATAACGCTGTTGTGATTGCATTGGCATCACGTAATTTGCCACCAGTCCAGCAAAAGAAGGCTATCTTTTGGGGTAGCGCTGCAGCGATTATTTCGCGTGTAGTTCTAACCATTACAGCCGTTCAGTTGTTGACGCTGCCTTATCTCAAAATCATTGGAGCAATTTTGCTTCTTTACATTGGTGTTCAGCTCTTAGCCGATAGCGGTGAAGAAGAAGATATGCATGCGCATCCAAATATTTGGGGTGCAATTCGTACGATTTTGGTCGCAGACTTAGTAATGAGCTTGGATAACGTTTTGGCTGTGGCAGCTGCCGCTCAAAAGGGTCCAGAGGAAACTCGCTTGTTATTGCTCATCATTGGCTTGGGCTTATCCATCCCATTGATTATTTTTGGTAGTGCCTTGCTATTAAAAGTAATGGATCGATTCCCGATCATCATTACTTTAGGCGCAGGCCTATTGGGCTTGTTGGCTGGTGGAATGTTGGTAGAAGATCCGGCAATTAAAGAGTCGATGCAGGCTGCTTTTGAAGATGCGCATATGATTTTTGAGGGAATTGGAGTTGCTATTGTGCTGTTGGTTGGCACTTATCTCAAAAAGAAGCAGAAGCATAAAGAAGCGGCGTAATTACTCCGCATCAAATCAGAAAAGGCGGCCTTTAAAGCCGGCTTTTTTGCTTCCGACTTCCTTGTGCGCTAAGGGTATAGACTGGAAGATGGGGTATTTAACCTCAGGAGCCAAAATACATGCAGAACTCAAAACAACATCATCTGGAACAAGATCAAGAGGCTGGATTTACGCTGATTGAAGTAATGGTTGTAGTAGCCATTATTGGAATCTTGGTAGCAGTAGCAGTTCCTCAGTATCAGGATTATATTGCACGTAGTCGAGTGGTGGAAGGTATGAACTTGTCTTCTAGCGCAAAGCTAGCGGTTACCGAAGCATTTGCTAGTCGAGGTACCGTACCAATGGATGACGCTACTAATGGGGCTTTTACATTTACACCAACACGCAGCGTGAAGTTAATTGAAATCACACCATCTGGTGCTATTGCCATTGACTATCAGGTGAGCGTAGCCCCAGAGGGCAAAAACACGCTTCATCTAGTCCCTACTAACGAGCCGGATGCGAATTCACCCAAGCCTATTGATTTGTCTAAACCAGAGGGCGCTACTTGGGCTGGCGGTTGGTCTTGCAGATCTAGCGAAACTAATCTGATTTCTCAGCTCTTGCCATCTGAATGCAGAATTAGTAAATAAAGACTGATGAAAGTCATGGGTTTAAAGTTTTGATTTAAATGCATTGACACCATTAACGGCTTAGATCGCTGGCGGATACATGCTATAAAATACATTCATGAATTCCCAGCTCCAAAAAATAATGCTTCAGCAAGCAATACAAGCCTTTCAGGGCGGGAATTATGCAAGCGCTGACTTAATTTTAAAAAGAGTCATTCAGGTTGATTCAAAAAATTTGCCTGCATTGCACGTGCTGGGATTAATCAAGGCTTCACAAAACAACTATAAGGAAGCTGCGGATTTATTGCTGAGGGCTGCTCGCATTTGTCCGGATGATGCCTCCATTCAATACAATTTAGCTAAAGCCTTGTCCGATTCAGGGCGCAATAGAGAGGCTGTTGCTCACCACAAAAAAGCGGTTGAGCTGAATCCAAATAATCCAGAGGCATGGCTTAATTACGGTAAGACTGCATCGAGTTTAGGAAGATGCGAAGATGCTTTGTCATACTATGAAAAGGCGCTGGGTCTCGTCTCAAGCCTGACTACGCTGAAGCTGCCATAAATAAAGGCGCAACTCTAAAAGAGCTTGGTCGTTATGAAGGGGCTATCGAGTTTGCTGAGCAGCCATAGCCATCAATCTCTCACGAGGCATGGTCAAACAAGGGTGTTTCTCTGCAAGAGCTAAGGCGCTATGAAGAGGCGTTAATTCATTTTGACAAGGCTATCGGCCTTAAGTCGAATTATTACGAAGCATTGACCAATAAAGCTGTTGCCTTACAAGAGCTCAAACGTTTTGATGAAGCGCTTGCCTGTTACGACAAGGCGCTTAGCATTAACCCCGAATATCACGAGGCTACCTGGAATAAAAGCCTTTCGCTGTTATTGCAGGGTGATTTTGAGAATGGCTTGCCACTCTATGAAAGTAGATGGAAATCCGATAAGCGGAGCGTAAGCGCTGGTAAGCGAACTTTTGATAAGCCAACCTGGTTGGGCATTGAATCCCTTAAAGATAAAACCATTTTGATCTATGGGGAGCAGGGCTTCGGTGATTACATTCAATTTTGTAGGTATGTTCAATTGGTTGCTGATTTAGGTGCCAGGGTCGTATTAGAAGTTCCGCTTCCTCTGGTGGGCTTAATGCGTTCTTTGAAGGGCGTCGCCCAGTTAGTTGCCCCAGGGGGATGCGCTTCCAGCTTTTGACTACCAATGCCCTTTATTGAGTTTGCCGCTAGCCTTGAAAACAACTCTATTAAATATTCCTTGGGATGGGCCTTGCTTAGCGGCTGATGCCAATAATGTGTCTGAATGGAAGCTCAAGCTGGGCGAGAGTAAAAAGATACGAGTTGGCTTAGCTTGGAGTAGCACCTCCTTGTTTGAGGGGGATGCCAATAGAAGTCTCAGGCTTGCAGACTTTGTAAAGTCATTACCGGATGAGGGATTTGAGCACGTTTGTTTGCAAAAAGAATTAAAGGAATGCGATAAAGAATTTTTTGCAAACTATCAAAATATTCGCTTCTTCGGTGATGAGCTGAATGACTTTAGTGACACTGCAGCATTAATTGAATGTCTAGATTTGGTTGTGAGTACATGCACCAGCATTCCGCACTTGAGTGCGGCGTTAAATAAAAAGACTTGGATTCTTTTGTCTTATTTAGCGGATTGGCGCTGGCTTACAAATCGAAATGACAGCCCATGGTACCCCTCATTATGTCTCTATAGGCAGCCCACGATGGGTGATTGGGACAGCGTTCTCGAGAAAGTTAAGTTAGATCTAGAGAAGCTTCGCTAATTATTTATCTAGTAAATAGAGTTACTTAGGGCGCAAGCCAATCGCTCGGAATATTAGCGGCGTAATCAATTCCCTTGGGAAGGCTGCTAACACCTATTAATTCACCATATCGATCGCCAACAAATCCTTTTTCAATATTGGTGTAGGGCATCAAAAGCTCAATCGGCTTGTTGGCAAAATTAATGTCGTAATCATGCCTGCCGAATTTCAAAAACTTTTTAATCTGATCTTCGCAAATAATTTGTATGCAGTTTTCAGGTAAATTTTGACTTGGGCAGTAAAGGCTTGTCCACCCTGTGTTGAGTTGATTAATGTGGGTCGTTAATCTCTCAGAGAATATAAAGCTATCACTTTCAATATGAATAATTTTATTGAAGTTATATTGCTTGGCCCAAATGCTTGCGAAGGTATAGCTTCTGTACCATCCAGGGTAATTTAAAAGACTACTTCTTCCCAGGCGTGAATTAAAGTGAAAAGTGCACATTCACTTTTCACCACATCGGGTAGATCTGGCTCCTTGCATATACTTAGATCACTCCAGTCAGGCAAAACAGGACTGCCATCATCAATGATTAATATCTGTCCGCTCTAAAGAACTCTTTTTAACAAAGTCCAACCATTTTTTATATCTTTGAGTCCATTGAGCATCATTTTCAGCATAGGACGTGCAAAAAATGAGAGTTTTATTTGTATTCATAACCTTACGGTGGCATTCAAAATTTTTGATTTGGCAGTACGGTAAGGCTAAGAAGTCTTACCCTCACTAATCTTACCGCCACTGTTTCAAGTGGCTTCACATTCCCCATTACTATCCCTCGGTCTAATACTTTACAGACACCATAAATTATGAGGGGTATTGAAATTCATTCCCCTGCGGGATTGATAGCTCAAATCTTGAGGTTTGCCTGGACAAAGATTAACACAAGAATGTGGGGTTTCTATTGCCGGATTTTGTCCAGAATAATTATGTTTGGGAAATTTTGAATTAGTGGGATTACTGAATGGAAAAAAGCTTTGGAATAAAGCTGGTTAGATATTGCGGTGAGGTGACGGTGTAATTTGTGGATTACCAGCTCTAATATCCTCTAGAGTGCATGCTGGAGTAAATAAATAGGCACCATACATCCTGTTGTCATCTAAGTGGGGCGTCTGATTGGAGTGAACATGCGTATTTTTAATGTCCAGACGGGGGTTGAAGACAGCAAAACCCGTACTGAAAAGGATTTCTGAGAATCTGACTTCACAGCCCGGCAGCCCCAATGGAATATCGCATTGATGAATCACGCTTTTGTGAATTGGTTGCGAAAGCATTGCCCATACATCCTGCGTGCACCATGGGAAGTCTGCAAGTATTCCGTTTTTTTTCGTATCTACTTAGAGCAATCAAAGTTTTTTCTTTGATAAGGCTATCAAGAGACAGAATATCTTTATCTAGCTTGATATCGGTATTCGTAAGCACAACGAGAGAACCATAGTTACTGGGATCCTTTACTACGTTAATATAGTCGCTGTAAGTAATTCGGCTATGGGTTGATACGTTTTTTATATTTTGACCGTGAAAAATAGGATCGACAGAATCGTTGTAAATAATTACCTCATCAAATCCAATGGCTAAATTATGGTTAATGCAGTCAGTTAGCTCTTGCTTTCGAGCTATATCTTTGCAATCAAACCACTGAAACATCAATGTTTTTTTCATCTGAATGAATTTGTCTTAAGGGACGGAATATAAAATGTATAGTACTAGAAAATATTCCGAAGCCAATAAATGGGCTGATAAAAAATACTTATTGTTGGTGTTATTAGAAATGGTGAAAACACTATTGCGCCTGAGATTTATAGTCTTCAAAATGCATTTAGTGATTTTTCAGAAATACATTGGCTAATTATTGAATCTGACAGCAGCGACAATACAATTAAAAAATTGTCTGAGTTAAGTCAAGATGTTAAAAATTTCCACTATAAGTCTGCTGGCGCATTGTCCGAGAAGATGCCTTTGCGTACCCAGCGCCTTGCATTTTGCCGAAACATTTATCTCGATGAAATAAGAAATAATTCAACTTACAGTGATTTTGACTATGTTGCTGTGGCTGACTTAGATGGGGTAAATAACCTTCTGACGAAAGAAGGTATCTACTCTTGTTTTGAGAGAGATATCTGGGATGTATGCACGGCAAATCAGCGTGGAAATTACTATGATATTTGGGCACTTCGTCACCCTATCTGGCGTCCGGGAGACTGCTGGGAGCAGTTTAGGTATTTGAACCGGTTTGCAAAAAATCCGGAAGATAGCGCCAATCTACTTTATGCAGCCGTATATTCAAAAATGATTGTCATTCCTATGGATGCGGAGTGGATTGAGGTTTCGTCTGCATTTGGTGGCTTGGCAATCTACAAGCGCGAGACACTCCTTGATAGTAATTCTAAGTATGTAGGCTTAAATAGTGAAGGGGTAGAAATTGTTGACCATGCCTCTTTGCATTTGGGGATTGTTCAGAATGGATACAAAATATTCATCAATCCAAAGCTTATTAACACTGATTTTACTGAGCACTCAATAAGATTTAAGCCCCAAGAAAAACGTTTGCTTTATGTTTGATGTCTCGATCATGGTGCGAGTTCCTAATGTGTTAATTAAATTTCAATAAATGTGATGAATTCTCATCTTCTTGACTTAGGCGGCTTATTTTTTGGTTTATCTATTTGGCTCTTGAGCTTTATTGGATGGGGGATTCTTACAAAAAATATTATTGGGCTTAACCATAGGCTCAAATTCTCAGATGCTTGGCTGGGGCTTGTTACTGCGATTTTGCTGGTTGAGGCTTGCAATATTTGGGTCCCAATAGATTGAAAGGTTTCCGTTCTATTTTTGATGATAGGGCTATTGAGTTTTATTAAGAGTAATCCTAGCCATCAAGTTCTAAAGTTGAAGTCGTTTCTTGGCGTAAACCCAATTCCATCTTTAATCGGATTTGTAATACTTTTGGTGGTGGGCTCTTTGGCTTTGACTGCTCCTGCGAACTATGATTCAGGCCTTTATCATTTTCAAAGCATTAGGTGGCTTAATGAATTTCCTGTAGTGCTAGGACTGGGAAATGTACATGGGCGATTAGGATTTAATCAGGCCTATTTTAGTTTTGTAGGGCTATTAAATTTCTTTCCATTTTTCAACAGGGGTTATGCATTGGGCGGCCTATTGATGCTAGTAATTTCTGCTGCCACTCTTATGGAGGCTCGCCTAAAAGATATTAGGGGCGGCTGGTGGTTAAATATTTGGATTTTTGTAGCATTTATTGGGGTGTCTAATACGGCCTCACCAAGTCCGGATATCGCGGTAACTCTCGTTGAGTCTTGCATTTTTATATTTCTATTGCAAATATATTCTAGAAAATTCCAGACTGTTGATGATGTTGCCTCCAATGTGGCAATGGTGCTTTTGTTATCTTGTTTAGTGGTAACCCCGTAAAAGTTAGTGCTGCGGTTTTTGCCTTAATGTCGATAATAATTGTTTTGCCAGCGCTTGTTAAAGATTTTCATCAGAATAAAAAAATATATCTCAATTCATTTCTGCTGGGAGGTTCCCTCGTTGGGGTGCATCTCCTTAGAGGATTTTTGAATTCTGGGCTTGCGATCTATCCAAGTACCCTTGGAGCAATGTGGGATCTTGACTGGGCTGTATCTTATGAGCAAGTAAAGAACGAGGCGGATTGGATATATAGCTGGGCAAGGACGCCAAATAAAATTCCTAGTGAAGTGTTGGATTCATGGGCCTGGTTTCCGGATTGGGGGGTGCGTCTACTCAAGGAGCATTGGCGATACGTATATGGCTGTTTAATACTGACGGCATTGAATTTAATGGCCTTACTATTTAAAAAACAACGAGTAGAAAAAGATTTATATGTCCTATATGTTCCCCTCTTGGCTGGCATGCTGTTTTGGTTCATTACCGCGTCTAATTGGCGCTTCTTCGGCGCCATCCCTCAGCTATATGTAGCCTTATCTGGATTCATATTGGTTAGATATTTCACCCCCACTGGAGTTGCTCGCTATATTGAGAGGTTGCCTGTCTATTTGATCCCTCTTTTTTTTGGCGCAATAGTTCTGTTGCTGATGATTCAAAAGGCGGATTTGAAAAATTTGCCATTCCAGCGGTCGAAACTAAGGAGGAGGTAACCTCGTCTGGATTGAGAGTTTTTGTGCCTAAATTGGGAAACCAGTGTTGGGATTCACCTCTCCCATGCACCCCTTACTTTAATCAAGAGCTTAGGCTTGGGGGTCAAGGGGTTGGGAGTAAAAATATAGATGATGGGTTTAGTCACAAAAAATAATTCATACATAATTCTCTTGATTAATTAGAAAGTTAAAAATGCGCTTATCTATCATCATCCCCTGTTTCAATGAATTAACTACTATTGATGCAATTATCGAAGCTGTAAATGCTGCCCCCTATCCTGATAAGGAAATTATTATCGTAGACGATTATTCTACCGATGGGACGCGCGAAAAATTAAAATCCACTATTGAGCATTCTGGCAAAGTTCACCAAGTCCTCTACCATGACATCAATCAAGGCAAAGGTGCCGCATTAAGAACTGGGATAGCTGCTGCCACTGGAGATTTGGTCATTATTCAAGACGCAGGTATGGAATATGATCCAAATGAGTATCCTCGTCTGGTGGAACCTATTTTAAAGAATCGGGCTGATGTGGTTTTTGGGTCTCGATTTCTAGGTGGCGACGCACATCGTGTACTTTATTTTTGGCATCGAGTTGGCAACGGCATGCTTACTTTAATGTCCAATATGTTCACCAATCTCAACCTATCCGATATGGAAACTTGCTACAAAGTATTTCGCAGAGAGATTATTCAAAGTATTCCAAGCGAAGAAAATCGCTTTGGTTTTGAGCCTGAAATTACTGCCAAAGTATCTAAATTAAACTGCCACATTATATGAAGTGGGCATTTCGTACTATGGCCGTACCTATGACGAAGATAAGAAGATAGGTTGGAGAGACGGATTTCGTGCGATTTATTGCATTTTGAAATACAACCTCCGCTGATACGATTAATTTATTTTTCAGTATAGCGGCCGTTATTGAGGTTTACTTCCCCGCCTTCCACTCACCACTCTTGCCGCCACTCTTCTCTAAGAGTTTCACATCACCCATCACCATCCCTCGATCTACTGCTTTGCACATATCGTAGATTGTGAGTAGGGCAACTTGGACTGCAGTGAGGGCTTCCATTTCAACGCCAGTAGGCCCGGTAGTTTCTGCTTTAACTTGGCAGGTGACACTACTTTCTTTAGGGTTGAGCCTAAATTCTAGGCCGACATGAGTCAGGGCCAGCGGGTGACAAAGCGGAATGAGGTCTGATGTTTTCTTGGACGCTTGAATCCCTGCAATTCGGGCAATACCTAAGACATCACCTTTTTTGTGGGTCCCGGCTTCAACCATTTTGAAGGTTTCGGGTAACATCGAAATCGTACCTGTAGCAACTGCAACTCTATGAGTATTGGGCTTATCGCCAACATTTACCATGTGGGCTTATCGCCAACATTTACCATGTGGGCTTGGCCGCTGGCATCAAAATGGGTTAGTTTGTTCATAGGATTAGTTTTACCATATAGGCATGCAAGACATAAAGTCAGTTAAAAAACCCTCTTTTTTACAGCGCCTATTGGCTGTGCAGCTGATGTTTGCCTTAAGTTGTGCGGGTATTACGCCTGCCTTTGCAGCCTCAGCTGCTGGCGATGTTACGGTTGATGGTAACTCTGCTGCAATTCAAAATATTGGCAGAGCAATGCAATCGCCTGATGCTCGCTCGTCAAAGCTGCCAACACGTAATACTCTCCAAGTCCAGCCAAATATTGTCTTGCCCGATATGGGTGACCCAGGCGGGGATACTCTAAGTAGGGTGGATGAGCGCAAGTATGGCGAGATGATCATGCGTCAGATACGGCCTGATCCAGAATATTCCAACGACTTGCCGTTATATGACTATCTCAATCAAATGGAGCGCCGTTTATTACAAGCTGCTAAAAAATTACAGCTTGGGGGTGCGAATGAGCAGGGTAGCGGGGCTTATAACTTTGAAGTGTTTGCAGTTAAAGACAGCGGCATCAATGCGTTTGCATTGCCTGGTGGTTTCATTGGCTTTAATACTGGATTGATTGTTAGTGCTGAGTCAGACTCTGAGGTGGCTTCAGTCATGGGGCATGAAACTGGTCACGTCCTGCAAAGACATTTAGCGCGCCAAATGGATAAACAGGCTACCAACACCATGATTGCACTTGCGGGCATGGTGCTTGGTGCCTTAGCGATGTCACGCAATCCATCTGCGGGCGCGGGCCTCATACAGGGCGGTCAGGCAGCAGCAGTAAATAATCAACTTTCTTATTCAAGGGATGCGGAGCGAGAAGCGGATCGCATTGGATTCCAGATTTTGGATGCCAGTGGATATGATGTAAATGGTGCCCCAGGATTTTTTCAGCGCCTTCAAAAAATCACAGGCGTTATGGATAAGGGCGTACCAGCTTATGTCCGAACTCACCCATTAACGACCGATCGTATTGCAGACATGCAAGATAGAGTGCGCACGATTATTCCCTCGCGTAATGTATCTACTGCTATTGAGTTTTATTTTATTAAGGCTAGAGCGCGAATGGAGCAATCTGGCACATCTAGTGGCATGTACGATTTAAAAAATACCTTTGAGAGTCTCAGTAAGCAAGCGCCTATTGGTAAACAAATGGAAGGTTTTTATGGCCTTGCTCTCGTTGCTCAGCGCCAAGGGAAAATAGACCAAGCCGAAACTTACCTGCAGCAAGCTCGCAATTTGGCTCAGACCGCTAGTGCGCCCGGTTCTCTGATTCAAAGACAAAGTCTCTCACTTGATATCACCGCTTCCGAATTAGCTTTGGCTAAAGGCAAAGGTGAGGAAGCCTTACAGATTGCTCAGGCAACCTTACGGGCCTTCCCGCAGTCCTATGCTGCTGGTGCTGCAATGATCAATGCTGATCTTAGGCTAGGTCGAACCAATGATGCGATTACATGGCTTAAGGCACGCACCAGATCGCAGCCGAATGAAATTGTTTGGTGGGAATTGCTTTCTAAATCTTATGATCAAGCCAAAAATATTCCGATGCGACATTACGCCCTTGGAGAAAAGTATGCTCTTGAGGGTGCTTGGCCTTCAGCGATTGAGCAACTCAAGATCGCGCGCTCAGCGGGCGGTGCAGATTACTATCAAGGATCTAGTATTGATGCTCGTCTTCGTGAAATGCAAAGACAGTATCAAGATGAGCTCAGGGAGCAGGGCAAGCAAATGCCTGGCTAAGTCTGGCCGCTTGGATTTGGTGTAGCTATAAAATGAAATTGCGCGGCAAGTTCATCCGAGTGAATCGGGTCTAGGGGTAATTGCCTGTCATGCCAATTCCAGGAGCCACCAAAACTACAAGCCTCCTCACGTAAAGTCGCCAACTCAGAAAAGTGATCTAAATCGTGATCATGCAGCAGGGCGACGGTGAGATTTTTGTGCTGGGTAAATGAATGACTTACGCGGTCTTGATAAGTTGTTTGATCAACTTGCCCAACAATATAAATGTTACCGTTCTCATCGCTTAATGCGCCGCTTGGTTCAATGCGGCTGCGACATTGTGTCATCAGTTTCAGACCCTCGTCGGAGGGGGTAATTCGGGCAATCCAAGGCGTGGCATCTAAAGTGACAAAAACCCTTTGCGGACCATTTTGAAAAAAATATCTTCCCAGGGAGTCGCAGGAATAATTTCTGGAGATATATTCCTTAAAAGCCAGATGCTCTATGACTTGGCCTGGCAATTTATTTGCTTGTGTGAACTCATCACGCATCCGCCATTGGCCGCGACGATCTAAAGCAAGCCAACCAAAACAATCAGGCACATTTGGCCACTTTGCTAGTGACCGCAGTACTTGTTCATCCATATCTGTTGTAGTTAATGCAGGCCGTGTGGCGTAGAGGGGGCGTCAAATGTATCTTCAGTTGAGCGACTGGCATGAAGATGGGCAATTCTCCACCCTTGACTGTCTTGTAGAAGAACGAGTGTGATGCTGAGAAAAAACTCAGCCTCAATTTGATCTGCTCTGAGGTGCACTGCCTCAGTGGTGTCGTATACCGCAGCGCCTAAAACGGAGTGGCTGATACAGGCAATGGGTTCTAGGAATAAAGGTTGTTTGGCTAACAGTCTCTCCAGACCATCACGAATTTCAGCGTGACCACTTAAGCGATGCCCTTCTGGAAGAACGCAAGTAATCGAATCATCATCAAGCCAAATATCTAAGGCGCTCTTAACATCGCGATGACGTAAGGCATCGCGCCAGGCCTCTACAACATCATCAGCATTGTGAAAAAGTCTGACAAGTTTTGGCATGGCTTACATTCCTTGAATGACTATTGCAAGCTATTGAGTGTAGCTAAAACTTGCTCTGGGAGGATATCTTTTAGGCACTTCAAGTGACCTAGTGGGCACTCTCTCTTATGGCATGGACTGCACGGAAAATTTAGCCAAATGATCTTGGCCTCTTCCGATAGAGGCGGGGTGTGTGACGGATCGCTGGATCCAAAGATGGCCACTTGTGGTGTTTTAAGGGCTGCGGCAATGTGCATTAATCCAGAGTCATTGCTGATCACTGCCTTGCTTAGACCAATCAAGGCGATGGCTTCATCAAGCGAAGTATTGCCGCACCAGTTATGAAGCTTGCTTGAGTTGGGAGCCTGGGAGAGGATCTCTTGAGCTAGCGCGAAGTCACTTTTGCTGCCAAGCAAGATGACGTGATTATCTGAATTGTTGGCGATTAGGGATTGAGCAAGCTTTGCAAAGTGCTCTGTAGGCCAGCGCTTTGTAGGTCCATATTCAGCACCTGGACACATTACGTAAACTGAACCAGTGATATTCGCTGCCGCTAAATTTTTTTCTACAACTCTCTTTGCGAGAGCGGAAACATTTAATGTTGGCACCGGCTTGTCAGCTGGCATTTTTTCAGAATGATCGCTGAGTAGTTGGTTTAGTGCAAGGTAGTGATCAACCATTGGTGGTCGGTTTACTTTGCTTGGGTTGTCTAGCGAAAGATTGATTAGTCCATAACGCAGTTCACCGCGGTAACCAATGCGAAATGGAATATTTGCTAACCATGGAATGAGTGCGGACTTAAAGCTATTGGGCAAGACAAAACAAGCTTGATAGTTTTTCGCCGCCAATTCTTGCGCGAGTTGTTTGCGCATACCCCATTGCAATTTCTTGTGCTCAAATTTGACTTCAATAACTTCATGAACTTCTGAGCAGGCGCGATAAATCGGCGCAACCCAACTGCTA
Organism: Polynucleobacter necessarius; assembly: GCF_900096755.1. Classification (NCBI taxonomy): domain Bacteria; kingdom Pseudomonadati; phylum Pseudomonadota; class Betaproteobacteria; order Burkholderiales; family Burkholderiaceae; genus Polynucleobacter; species Polynucleobacter necessarius. The sequence continues at coordinate 416,856 of NZ_LT615227.1, read as the reverse complement.
GCTAGAACATCAATTTTTGATTCTGGATAAAGTGCTTTGAGGCTTGCCAGTAAAGGCTGCGTCATTACCGCATCCCCAATCCAGTTTGGGGCAATGATCAGAATACTGCGCATGAGATGTATCCCGACTCAGCGCCCCTGAGGGCGCTGATAAGGCTTAGTGACCGTGTGGTTCGGTACCCGGAATCAGCTTATATTCAGTGCCGCAATATGGACACTTCGCTTCCCCGGTTTTAGTGATATCTAGAAAGACGCGTGGATGCGAATTCCAGGCTGGAGTTTTATTGGTGGGGCAATGCAGCGGCAAATCTTTACCATCCACCATTGTTACTTGAGCTTGAGTCATATCTCTTTTCCTAATTACTTAACGTAAGTAAGCCACGCTTTGTATTTGCTATCTCTGCCGTAGACGGCATCAAAATAAGTCTTCTGAATTTTTTCAGTAATAGGGCCACGCTTGCCATCGCCAATTGTGCGATCGTCGAGTTCGCGAATTGGCGTTACTTCAGCAGCGGTACCAGTGAAGAAGGCTTCATCAGCGGAATACACTTCATCGCGAGTAATGCGCTTCTCACGAACTTCGTAGCCAAGATCTTTTGCAATCTGCATGACTGAGTCACGCGTGATGCCATCAAGACAAGAGGCAAGATCAGGTGTGTAAACGATGCCATTACGAACCATGAAAAGGTTTTCACCAGAGCCTTCAGAAACATAGCCTTCTGTATCGAGCGATAAAGCTTCGTCATATCCGTTTGCAGTTACTTCTTGATTGGCCAAAATCGAATTAATGTAATAGCCAGATGCTTTTGCGCGAACGAGTGAGGAATTTACAAAATGGCGTGTAAAAGAGGAGGTTTTTACGCGGATGCCCTTATTTAGGCCGTCTTCACCCAGATAAGCACCCCATTCCCAGGCCGCAATAGCCGTATGAATGCTGTTACCTTTTGGGGAAATCCCAAGCTTTTGGGAGCCAATAAAAATGATGGGGCGAATGTAGCAAGATTCCAGCTTATTGCTGTTAACCACCTCAATAATGCCTTTGGTGATCTCTTCCTGGCTGTAAGGCATATTCATTTGGAATATCTTGGTTCCATTGAAAAGGCGCTTTACGTGCTCCTGGAGGCGGAAAATGGCTGTGCCCTGGGGGGTTTTGTAGGCTCGAATACCCTCAAAAACGCCCATTCCGTAGTGGAGACTATGGGTTAGGACGTGAACATTGGCCTCACGCCAGGGAATCAGCTTCCCATCGGACCAAATAAAGCCATCGTGGTCGGACATCGACATTTTCTCTACCTTTTTATATCTATTAAACCGGGTTAATCGGGGCGCTAGGCTAGGGGTTTATTCATTCTGGGGCCAAATTGCGTCCAAGTCTCTATCTCTATTGTAGAGCAGGCAGCGCAGTCAGATCGGCCCATTCCATTGGTTTTGGTGGCCCAGAGCATTTAGAATGGAGCATTCCCCATAAACCATCATATTTGCCCCAATCTCATGCCGGAATCATTATTCAAAGTTAAGCGTTTAAGCGATTTAGCCCAGTCAGGCCAACTCAAGGGAAAGCGAGTATTTATCCGCGCCGACCTGAATGTGCCCCAAGATGAGGCTGGAAATATTACCGAAGACACTCGAATTCGGGCTTCTATGCCTGCCGTACAAATGTGTCTCGATGCTGGCGCTGCTGTAATGGTGACTTCACATTTAGGGCGTCCAACCGAGGGTGAATTTAAGCCTGAAGATAGCCTTGCTCCAGTGGCAGATCGCATTGCTACTTTGCTCAACCGTAAAGTCCCCTTAATTAGCGACTGGATAAATGGTGGCTTTGAAGTCAATCCTGGCGAAGTGGTCTTGCTAGAAAACTGCCGCTTGAATGTTGGTGAGAAAAAAAATAATGACGAGCTATCAAAAAAGATTGCTGGCTTGTGCGATGTTTATGTAAATGATGCTTTTGGTACTGCGCATCGTGCAGAGGCAACAACTAATGGTGTGGCGAAGTTTGCTCCAGTTGCTTGTGCTGGTCCATTGATGGCTGCCGAATTAGATGCTTTGAGCCGTGCACTGGCAAGCCCTAAGCGCCCTCTCGTAGCAATTGTTGCTGGCTCTAAGGTGTCTTCTAAGCTCACTATTCTGAAAGCGTTATCAGAGAAGGTAGATGAACTTATTGTTGGCGGCGGCATTGCAAACACTTTCATGTTGGCCAAAGGTTTACCAATCGGTAAATCACTTGCTGAGCCAGACTTGGTTGATGAAGCTAGAGAAATTATGGCGCTCATGGAAAAGCGTGGCGCGCATGTGCCTATTCCTGAGGATGTGGTTGTTGCAAATGAATTGTCGCCACTCGCACGTGCAAACCGCGTCCCTGCAGATCAAGTTGCTGAAGATGACATGATTTTGGATATTGGCCCTAAGACAGCTGCAAGACTTTCCATCATGCTTGCACACGCTGGCACGATTGTTTGGAATGGCCCGTTGGGCGTATTTGAAATTGATCAGTTTGGTGGCGGCACAAAGATGCTTGCTGCAGCCATTGCGCATTCACCAGCTTTCTCTATTGCTGGTGGTGGGGATACCTTGGCAGCAATTGCGAAATACGGTATTGAAAATCAAGTGGATTACATCTCAACTGGCGGTGGCGCCTTCTTGGAGTTCCTCGAAGGTAAAACATTGCCAGCCTTTGCAGTATTGGCCGAACGGGCGAAAGACTAAATATGCTTCGAGCAACAAAAATCATTGCAACACTTGGTCCTGCATCAGAAAAACCAGAAGTATTGCGTGACATGATTCGTGCAGGTGTAGATGTAGTACGTATGAACTTTTCCCATGGCACAGTTGCTGACCATAAAGCGCGTCATGATTTGGTGAGAAGTATTTCTGCTGAGGTGGGTAAAGAAGTTGGCATCATGGCCGATTTGCAGGGTCCAAAAATTCGTGTGGGCAAATTTGCCGACACCAAAATTCTTCTAAAAGAAGGCGAGAAGTTTATTTTGGATATCGCGTGTGAAGTAGGCGATCAAGGCCGTGTTGGTCTTGATTACAAAGAGCTACCAAATGATGTTAAGCCTGGAGATCGACTCTTATTAAATGACGGCTTGGTGGTTTTGCGTGTCGAAAGCGTCAAGGGCGGGGAGATTTTTACCCTTGTTGAGCAAGGCGGCCCACTCTCAAATAACAAAGGTATTAACCGTGCCGGCGGCGGCTTAACTGCGCCCGCTCTGACTGAAAAAGATATTGCTGACTTAGATGCCGCTATTGCTATGGGCGTTGACTTCTTGGCGATTAGCTTTCCAAAGGATGGTGCTGACATAGCTTACGCTCGTAAGCTGGCAGATGCAGCTAGTGCAAAGTATGGTGTTGGTAAGGTGCGCACTATTGCCAAGGTTGAGCGCGCAGAAGCTATTGAGCCCGAAGCCCTGAAAAGCATTATTGCTGAGAGTGACGGCATTATGGTTGCACGTGGTGACTTAGCGATTGAAGTTGGCAATGCGGCAGTGCCTGCATTACAAAAGCGCATGATTAAGTGGGCGCGTGAGGCGGATAAATTTACGATTACTGCTACGCAAATGATGGAGTCTATGATTAATGCTCCCGTGCCTACGCGTGCAGAAGTCAGCGACGTTGCTAACGCGGTTTTGGATGGCACTGATGCAGTGATGCTTTCTGCTGAATCTGCTGCAGGTTCATATCCTGTCCAAACAATTAAAGCGATGGCAGAAATTTGTATCGAAGCAGAAAAGTCAGACCCCGTGAAGTTGGATACGGATTTTCTGGATCAAACCTTTACACGTATTGATCAAACGATTGCATTAGGCGCCTTGTTCACCGCCCACCACTTGCATGCTAATGCGATTGCAGCCCTGACTGATTCTGGGTCAACGGCTATTTGGATGAGCCGTCATAACATTCATGTGCCGATTTTTGCTCTAACCTCTAAGATTGCAACTCAGCGTGCATTAAGCACTTATCGCAACGTGACGCCAATTGGCCTTGATTACACCAAGGATCGCGACACCGCTTTGCAAGAAGTGGAAGCTTGCTTGAAAAAGGCTGGCGCAGTCAACAAGGGTGATACGGTGGTATTAACTTCGGGTGAGCCAATGGGTGAGCCTGGTGGCACCAATAACCTCAAAATCATTCACGTGAAGTAATTCACAGTCTATTCACTACTTTAAACAACACTAATTAAGAGAACATCATGGCTTTAGTATCTTTACGACAACTCTTGGATCATGCTGCAGAGAATGGTTATGGCTTGCCAGCATTCAACGTAAATAACTTAGAGCAAGTTACTGCGATTATGGAGGCAGCCAATGAAGCGGATTCTCCGGTCATCATGCAGGCATCTGCTGGGGCGCGCAAATATGCTGGTGAAGCATTCTTGCGCCACCTCATTTCCGCGGCAGTAGAGGCTTACCCACATATCCCAGTCGTCATGCATCAAGACCATGGCCAAAGCCCAGCGGTTTGTATGGCTGCAATTAAAAGTGGTTTTACTAGTGTCATGATGGATGGCTCTCTCGAGGCTGATGGAAAGACGGTTGCAAGTTACGAATACAACGTAGATGTTTCTAAGGAAGTGGTGAAGTTTTCTCACTCCATCGGAGTCACTGTAGAGGCTGAGCTTGGAGTGTTGGGTTCGCTTGAAACTATGCAGGGCGATAAAGAAGATGGTCATGGTGCTGACGGCAAGATGACGCGTGAGCAGTTATTGACAGATGTTGAGCAGGCAGCAGATTTTGTGAAGGCAACTCAATGTGATGCTTTGGCAATTGCGATTGGCACTAGTCATGGCGCATATAAGTTCAGCAAAAAACCAACTGGCGATATCTTGGCGATTGATCGCATTAAAGAAATCCACGCACGCATCCCAAATACCCACTTAGTAATGCACGGCTCATCCAGCGTTCCGCAAGAGCTGCTTGCTGAGATCCGTGAGTTTGGTGGTGATATGAAGGAAACCTACGGCGTACCGGTTGAAGAGATCCAAGAGGGCATCAAGAACGGTGTTCGCAAAATTAATATTGATACCGATATTCGTTTGGCAATGACTGGCGCTATTCGTCGTTACTTCATTGAGAATCCAAGCAAGTTTGATCCACGTGATTACTTGAAACCGGCGCGTGAAGCAGCCAAAAAAGTCTGTGTTGCACGCTTTCAAGCTTTTGGTTCTGCTGGACAGGCTTCCAAGATTAAACCTATCTCCCTAGAAAAAATGGCTGAACTTTATAAGAGCGGCAAACTAACTCAGATCGTGAAGTGATTTAAATATGGCTGGTTTATACGCAACTTCTATTAAGTCATTACCTTTGCTATCCAAAGGCAAGGTGCGCGATGTATACGCCTTGGGTGATGACAAGTTATTGATGATCACTACTGATCGTTTGTCTGCATTCGATGTCGTAATGGGCGAGCCGATTCCTGAAAAGGGTGTTGTACTGAATCAGATGGCTAATTTTTGGTTTGAGAAATTGGCATCAGTCATCCCCAATCATTTAACAGGCATTGATCCTGCAACTGTCGTCAGTGCGGATGAGGTTAGTCAGGTAAAGGGCCGCGCAGTGGTAGCTAAGCGCTTAAAGCCTATTTTGGTCGAGGCGGTGGTTCGTGGTTACTTAGCAGGTAGCGGTTGGAAAGATTACAAAGAAACCGGCAAGGTTTGCGGCATTGCTTTGCCAGCAGGCTTAGAGAATGCGCAAAAACTGCCTGAGCCAATTTTTACTCCAGCCGCTAAAGCTGAAGTAGGCGAGCACGATGAAAATATTTCTTTTGAAAAAGTCATCGAATTAATTGGCGAGAAGTTAGCCAATCAAATTCGTGAAGTTAGTATTCGCTTGTACAAGGAAGCATCAGAATATGCGGCTACTCGCGGAATCATCATTGCCGACACAAAGTTTGAGTTTGGTTTAGATGATGCTGGTCAACCGGTTTTGATGGACGAAATTCTCACTGCAGACTCTTCTCGTTTTTGGCCTGCTGAAACCTATTATGTTGGCTCAAATCCTCCGTCATATGACAAGCAATTTGTGCGTGATTGGCTTGAAACAGCCGAAGTGAATGGTAAGTTATGGCCCAAGACCGCTCCAGCACCGCAATTGCCTGCTGACGTCATTGAAAAGACTGCCCAAAAGTATCGTGAAGCTCTGACCCGCCTAACTCAGGGATAATAGAGTCTTAGAAAGTATTGAGTTGATATTGAAGGCATTTGGAGAGGTAAATGAGTAAAAAGCCAATAGTCGGGATAGTGATGGGTTCCAATTCGGATTGGGAAACCATGCAACATGCCGCCCAAATGCTTGAGCAGTTTGGAATCGCCCATGAGGCTAAAGTTCTATCGGCACACCGTATGCCCGATGACATGTTTCGGTACGCAGAAAAAGCACAGGCCAATGGCTTGCAGGCAATCATTGCAGGCGCTGGTGGTGCGGCCCATTTACCGGGAATGCTCGCTTCCAAGACAATCGTTCCTGTTTATGGTGTACCTGTGGCAAGTAAATATTTGCGCGGCGAAGATTCCTTGTATTCAATTGTGCAGATGCCCAAAGGCATTCCTGTTGCAACCTTTGCTATCGGTGAAGCGGGTGCTGCTAATGCAGCCTTGCATGTGATTGCAGGCTTAGCTTTGCATGATGCAGATTTAGCAAAGCGGTTAGAAGAGTTTCGCGTTAAGCAGTCTGATACTGCGCGCTCTATGAATTTGCCGGGATATTAAGCAATGGCAGATCGTATGGAGCCCATTTTGCCGGGTTCATATTTAGGAATATTAGGTGGCGGTCAATTGGGTCGGATGTTTACTCAAGCCGCCCAGTCAATGGGTTACAAAGTTTGCGTTTTGGATCCTGGATCCAATAGCCCTGCTGGCTCAATTGCAGAAAAATTTATCCAAGCGGATTACACGGATTCTGCTGCTCTAAAAGAGATGGCCTCACTTTGTGCATCAGTTAGTACGGAGTTTGAGAATGTGCCAGCACAGGCGTTGGATGAGCTCGAGTCATTGGGTGTCTTTGTCGCCCCACGCAGTAGCTGCGTATCTTTAGCGCAAAATCGGGTAGCCGAGAAGAAATTTTTAGCCACCTGGAAATCCGAAACGAATATTGGTCCCGCACCCAACTTTGTGATTGAGTATGATGCCGATATCGATCATGTTCCCGCAGACCTTTTTCCCGGAATTTTGAAGACCGCGCGCATGGGCTATGACGGAAAAGGTCAGGCCACTGTCTATGACTCAGAAGGTTTGAAAACGGTTTGGAATAATTTTGGTCGCGTTCCTTGCGTATTAGAAAAGCGCATGGATTTAGATTTTGAAGTTTCGGCATTGGTCGTGCGTGGTTATGACGATGCTGTAGTTGCTTATCCTGTATCTCAAAATATTCACCGTGATGGTATTTTGCATACCTCGACTGTGCCAGCTCCATCCCTCAAGCCGGCGCAAGAAAAGAAAATTATCGAAGCTGCTAAAGCGCTGATTCGAAAGATTGATTACGTTGGCGTACTTTGCATCGAATTCTTTATATTGAAAAACGGCGATATTGTTGCCAATGAAATCGCTCCTCGTCCGCATAACTCTGGCCACTACACGATGGATGCTTGCGTCAGCAGTCAGTTTGAGCAGCAGGTGAGAGCAATGGCACGTCTACCTCTCGGCGACACACGTCAGTTGGCGCCAGTATCAATGCTTAATCTATTGGGCGACCTTTGGTTTGAAGGTAGTGAGGATCGCGCAAAAGAACCCGCCTGGAATAAGGTGCTTGCACATCCAGATGCAAAACTTCATCTTTACGGTAAATCAGATCCGCGTATCGGAAGAAAAATGGGTCACATCAACTGTTTAGGTGAGGCTCGTCAAAATTGCGCAGCCGTTGCTTCTGAATTAGGGATCGAGCCCTAGAAATGTCTACGGACACAGCTGATAGTCAGTCACCACAATCTTCCGTAGTGATGAATGAGGCAGTGCAAACCTTGCGTGACGGTGGTTTAGTTGCGTTCCCAACCGAGACTGTCTATGGATTGGGCGCAGACGCTAAAAATCCTGAGGCCATCAAAAAAATCTTTGCCACCAAAGGGCGACCTTCCAATCATCCATTGATTGTGCATTTGGCAGCGCCAGATAAATTTGATCAGACGCAGGTAGATTGGGTCCCTATCTTGGCTCCATGGGTAAGGGATATATCTGAGGATGCTTTACGTCTGATGAATGCTTTTTGGCCGGGGCCATTAACGCTAGTCTTTATAAAAGATAAAAGTGTTCTGAATGAATTAACGGGTGGTCAGGATACTGTTGCCATACGCGCACCAGCACACCCGGTAGCACAAGAGTTATTGCGAAAATTTAAGGGTGGTGTAGTCGCACCATCGGCCAATCGTTTCGGTAAGGTATCTCCCACTAGCGCTGCAGACGTTCGTCATGAATTTGAGGGTGTTTTAGATCTCATGATTTTGGATGGCGGTGACTGTGAGGTCGGCATTGAGTCCACCATCATCGATTTATCTTCGGGTGACAAAGCAATCCTTCTCAGGCCCGGTGTCATTACGCCTGGTGAGATTCTGGCTAAGACTGGAATCAAGGTATTTCAGCGTGGAGAAAATCAAGAAACCGGCGAGGGAGAGAGTCTGCCAAGGGTTTCTGGAGGTTTACGAGCGCATTACGCTCCTACGACGCCATTACGTTTATATGCGCCTGGCCGTGTATTGGATGCCTTAAGCGAATTCCCGGATACCAAGTCTCGCGTAGCTGTTGGTGTTTGGGACTCAGAGTCATCGCTTGGCGATGACGGACATCCATCGGTGTGCTTTAAGGAAGTGGAAGTGCCTAGCGATAGCGCAGCTTTTGCTAGCCGGCTTTATCGTTCATTACGTGATTTGGATCAGCAGGACTGGGATTTAATTTTGTTTCCTGAGCTGCCTGCAGGCGAGGAATGGGATGGCGTTAGAGATCGACTTCAGCGCGCGTGTTTTGGTTCTGGACCATCCTCAAGCAGCCACGTCAATAACTGATCATGTGCCTCAAGACCTCTCCATGCATTGGGGCGGTTAATAAAAGAAGTTACCGCATACATCTTTCCGGATTTGCTCAATACATAGCCTGAGATAGCGCGCACATCTGCTAGTGATCCGGTTTTAATTCTGGCCTCAGGTTTTTTCTTAAGATGTAAAAATTTTCTGAGTTGTGTCATTAAGCGATTGCGCATCGTGCCATCAGTTCCGGCAATTGGCAGGCTGTTGTAGAAGATATCTCCCACTGGCAGATTACGCGCGGTTAATAGTAGTTGGTTCATATTCCCTGCAGTAATCGCTTCATTGCGAGAGAGTCCAGAGCCATTTTCAATTACCAGGCCAGAGAAACCAAGGCCATTCTGCTTGAGCCAACTTTGAATAACCAATTCTCCGTTGGCGGTAGTGGCAGGCTTACCCATTTTTTCCAATGCCAGCGTTAAGAGGACCTGACGAGCCATGACATTATTGGAGTACTTGTTAATATCCTGCACATCCTCACCCAGGGTGATGCCTTCATATTACAGTAGTAAGCGGGCCGCAAGTGGTGCCGTAGCATTTTTACCAATTGGTGGCTGCACCCAGCTTCCACCAGCTAATTCCCAGGCAGCAGTAAATCCTTGGGTCAAAAATGTATCGGCATCCAGAGCAACTACGTTGTAATTAACGCCTTTACAACCGCTTGGAAATGCGCCAGAGAATTGTGCAGTCAATAGTTGGCTAGTGCCACTTCCACCCTCTGGGTCAAGATTAAATTGGATATTACTTTTCCAGCTGTCACATGACCGATCAACCAATTGCATTTGGTTATCAATTTTTAGCCCCGATAGAGTGGGTGTGTAGTTGACATCTATGAAGTCGGCAGTACGCGATTTACCTAGCTGAAAGGAGAGCGTTCTAAATGCATAAAGCAAAGGATCCGGCGGAACGTTGTACGCGCGCAGCGACTCACCGTCGATCGTATTGTGTTCCATGACGCTTGGCGCATAGGCACTACGATCAAAGAATAAATTGCCATCAATTTTTTGTATTCCCAGATTCTGCAATTCTTTCATGAGCTTAGCCAGCTCCTCTAGAATAAGCTTTGGATCACCTGTGCCTTGTAAATACAAGTTGCCCTTCAGTGTTCCTTGTCGAATCAGTCCATCGGTATATATATTGGTGTGCCAGCGATATTTAGATCCCAGAATGTCTAGGCCCGTAAGCGTTGTTACTAGCTTCATGGCCTCTGCTGCACGCCAATCTAAAACGCTCTTGCCAACATATTTCCCTGGGTTGCTGGGTTCGATTTCAATGACCGAAATGCTGATGGAGTCTTTTGGGATTTGATTGCGCTCTAGGCTATTGCTTACTGCCTTGGGAATGGATCCATTGACATCATCCGCATGAACTGAAGGGGTGAGTAAGCCAGCACAGACCGTTAGGGCGGCTAAAGTGGGTTTACGAAGGCATTTAAAAAAGTGTCGCATCCCCCATAGAATAAACCCCCGCTATCAGATATCAAAATTACTTAAGAATCTGAAAACTTCTTCATGTGACGAAGAATATTCTGGTTTTGATCCTGTAGGACTAGTTGAAATGACTCTATTGTTGTGGGGAGGGAGGCTTCATTCTCCAGGCGTTCACAAGATTGAATGAATTCTTGAGCGCTGAGTAACTGAGCACCCCCTTTTACTTTATGAATTAGGCTTTTTAATAAGACCTCATTGACTGGCTTGTTCTGTAACATCTCCAAGACTTCGTCGTGCACTTTTTTAATCTCATCGAGTATCACTACGACTTGATTTGGCTTTTCTCTTAAGAGATTCGCGAAGGCGTCAAAGGTATATTCATCCGAAGTATTTTGTAAGCCTTCTAAGGCGTCAACTTCAATAATCTTGAAATAGCGGGCAAGTTCATTTTTAAGGCTCATTAGGCTAAGCGGTTTAATTAATACCCCGTTCATTCCGGCCGCCAAAAACCGATGGCGAGAATCTAGAGCATAGATATCTGCCGTTACTCCGATGATGATGAGATCCGTAAATCCCAGCGAACGAATCTTCTTAGCCAAATCAGACCCCTGCATTCCTGGGATGGATTGATCGGTAATGAGTAAATCAAAATGCTGTTTTGAAAGCAGCTCTATTGCTATGAATGCACTTTCACAGACTTTCACTTCAATGCCGAATGCCTCCAGCTGTAAGGATATGATTTGTGGCGGCTAGCGGGATGGTTCTCAACTACCAATGCGTGGAGCGTTCGTTTCTCGGCCACAGAGCTATTAGAGACAATTTTCCTAGAGAGCAGTATTTGGCTGCTATCAGCGCCGGTCTTCGACGCTGCCATACCTGTACGAGGAAATGCAATGCTGAAATGGATGTTGCTTCCAAATCCAGGATCGCTCTCAAAGTACAGTTGGCTGTTCATTGATGTCACTAGATGATTGGTGATGGTAAGGCCGAGCCCGGTTCCATTGGTTTGATCTGTTTTTCCTGGTACTTGTTCAAAGGCTTGAAGTACTAGCTTGATTTCTTCTTTGCCCATGCCAATACCAGTATCAATAACGCGAAACTCAATCAGTTGTCCAGCATGGTCATCGGCCAATACGCCAATGGAGAAGTAAATTTCACCTTGATCGGTAAATTTAATTGCATTGCTTAGTAAGTTTTGCAGGATTTGACGAAGTCGTAAGGCGTCCATCATGAGGACGGGGGCAATACGCGGGTCTTTAATGGTATACAGCGCGAGCTTATGTTTATTGGCTACCGTTGCGAAGGTTGAGTCAATGTCATCAATCAGAGAATTGAGGCAGTAAGGCTCTAAATTGAGCGTTAATTTTCCTGCCTCTATTTTGGAGAGATCTAAAACCTGATTCAAAATGCCCAAGAGTGATTCTGCGGAAGCATAAGCGCTCTTTAAGAGTAATTTATCGTTCGCTGGAAATTTCTGGCTCGTGAGTAATAGCTCCTGTACTCCCAGAATGGCATTCATCGGCGTGCGAATCTCATGGCTCATAGTTGCTAGGAAGGCAGATTTAGCCGCATTTGCTTTTTCTGCAATCTCCTTAGAAAAAATCAAGTTTGTCGTGATTTGCTCTTGAAGCGCTTTCGTTCTTTGCCAGCGCCACATCATCAATGTCCCGACCATTAGTAGTAAGAGAGTTGAAATCCAAGCTAGCTTGTTCCAGTGAGGGCTATTACTAGACTGCAACTCTAGGGGGTGAATAGCAAATAAATGGCGCGATTCAATTGGATCAAGGTTTTCGAGGAAGTCATCAAGAATTTGATTGAGCGGGGCATCCTGATGTGAGATGAGCCAGCGATATGCAAAAGGCTCCCTGGTGTAGAGGCCATCTATACGCAGTTCTACCTTATCCAACTTTTTTATCCATTGCTGAGCCAGGCGTATCGGGAGAATCAGGGCGTCAATATCATTTTTGAGCAAGTCAAAGGTTAGCTTGTCGATTTGGCTAGATATATTTGCATTGGGCTCTGTGATAAAAAGCTGGCCCTCAAAGCCGCGATCAAAATACGCAACATTATTGGGGTCAATTTATCCCCTTAGCGGTGTTGGTAAGGATGGCATCATGACCCCAAAAAATGGCTTCCGATAATGCGCCGAATCGAAGATACTCCTCATCGAGCGCAGGTGGATCAATGATGAAGCCTACTTCGCCATTAGCTAGCTGACGTAAGCCTTCCTTATCTGTTTTTCTCCATGTCGGTAGAAATTGCTGTTGAGTGTAGTTCCCTAGCTTTTCAAGAAGCATGTGAAATACACCAGCATCTGCGCTGCCCTGTTTGCTTTGCAAGTATGGCGCATACTTTTCATGAATGCTAAATCGAACAATTGGGTGAGCATCGATCCATTGCCGCTCTTCATGGCCTAGAGTGTGCGCATGGATAGTTCCATTTGCCAGTATGGAGGCAACAAGGGCTAAAAAGATAATGAACCGATGCATGCTTACTTTAGCTTTCGATAATCTTATTCATGCGGCAGAACAAAATTAAGTCTGCAATATTGTTTATGCCTAATTTATCGAATACTCGTGTCTTGTATGTGGCGACCGTTTTATTGCTGATGTGAAGCATGTCTGAAATTTGTTGGTTGGTATTGCCTTTTCCGAGGTATTTCATGACTTGCAATTCACGATCAGAGATTAAGGCTAGCTTATCGTTGTCACTCAGAGGGCTATTGCCATTTTTTCCGTGAGTAAAAAAGTTGTATCCCTGTGAGATAGCAACGCAAGCTGCAAGAATGACATCGGCCCCAGCAGTTTTATTGACAAATCCATGTCCGCCTAAAGATCGCACCCTACCTCCATAAACCGCCTCATCCATACTAGATAGCACCAGCATGCGAACTTCGGGATGCATTAAGCCAATGCGTCGGATAACGTCGAAGCCATCTGTCTTTGGCATATCCAAATCTAGAATCACCATGTTTGGATTTACTTCTTTCATGGATCTCAGACATTCCTCGCCATTTTGGGCTTGTCCGACAATTTCAAACAACAACTGATCTTGCAACATACTTTTAAGAGCCATCAGCATAGCTGGATGGTCGTCTACCAACATCACGCGTTTTCTCATTACTTATCTCCGTTTTGGTTTGGGTGTTGATGAGGGTGCAGCGAAAAAATGGCTTTAGCAATTCTGCTATCATTAATTTGTAAGGTTTGGTGCCTACTTAATGGGGGCATCATCAAACCGCCATAGCAATAGTCTATCTGCCACTCAGCGGCATTTTCAATATCTTTTACAAGCGCAATATTGCTAGCGTAAATTTGTGTTGATGAGTACGCAGGCCGTCTTATTTGTGAGAGCGCATCAAACGGCAGCATCTCGTTTCGGAGTTGAGTCATATCAATATGAACGCCATCCATTTGCATCTCTTCCACCCACTGCAATTGCTCAACGCTGCCTGAAAAATTGAGAAAGTGCAGCAACGCTCCTAGACGGCGCATTCGCAGTAAGCCATCTTTATATGTGGATGACATGCTGTACTCGGGAATAGACTGAAGTCCGATAGCTACCAATCCGACTGGTAGGCGTGAATTCAAAATCAGATCACTCATGGCGTCTACATACTCGCTCGATGCCATGACATTTGTTGGAACGGGCAAGATTCCAGGAATAAATCTTCCGCTACGATGCCAGTAAGAGAAGCATCTAGGCCTTCCATAAAAAAAGGCGTAGAAACTGCATATCAGTTGCGGTGATTAATGGTCTAAATAAAGATCCGATCAGTTTTGTCCCCTTGCAATTAAATATGGGTTCATGGCTAATCGCTTGTCGCTTGGACCAGGATTGATGTTCTTCAAGGGCTTGGCTGCTAATGCCAAGGTGCGCCACAGGCGTCTCGTACTTCTTGGAAGGGTTTGTTCTTCCATGCCTTTACAAGCGTGTACAGCCGGGATTTCGGGCTCATCAGCATTTTCCAATCGGTGACTGTCCAGTCTAGGCAGGACGGATTGGAGGGGTAAGGGCTTAAGGCTGATTTATCTGTAGGAAAAGGCCTACTTACCTGTCCCCAGTATAGATAGGGCTTAAATCCATAAAGAATTTAAGGTGATCCGCCCTTGAAATCCGCTGAATCAGACCTATATAATCAGCACTCCCTACATGCGAGTGCTACAATATAGGCAGTTTATTTGTAAATTCACCCTAATTTGCGTGTAATGAGATTGTAAATCATTGATTTATATAGTTTATTTAAATAGTTAACACTTACTAACATAGGAGAAGAGATGAATTTGCGTCCCTTACATGATCGCGTAATCATCAAGCGTTTAGATCAAGAATCAAAAACTGCTTCCGGAATCATCATTCCTGATGCTGCTGCAGAGAAACCTGATCAAGGTGAAGTTTTGGCAGTAGGCCCAGGTAAGCGCGATGACAGCGGCAAATTAAACGCACCTGACGTCAAAGTAGGCGATCGCGTGTTGTTTGGTAAATATGCAGGTCAAACAGTAAAAGTTGACAGCGAAGAACTCATCGTGATGCGTGAAGACGACATCATGGCTGTTGTACAGAAGTAATTTCGGTATTTAAGAGAGGAATTTAATCATGGCAGCAAAAGACGTTGTATTTGGAGATAGCGCTCGCACCAAGATGGTCGAAGGCGTGAATATTCTTGCTAATGCAGTTAAAACAACTTTGGGGCCAAAGGGTCGCAATGTTGTGATCGAGCGTTCATTCGGTGGACCAACAATCACTAAAGATGGTGTATCTGTTGCAAAAGAAATCGAACTCAAAGACAAGCTCCAGAATATGGGTGCGCAGATGGTTAAGGAAGTTGCTTCCAAAACTGCTGACATCGCAGGTGACGGTACAACTACCGCTACTGTGTTGGCTCAGTCTATCGTTCGCGAAGGTATGAAATATGTTGTTTCAGGCCATAACCCAATGGACCTCAAGCGCGGTATTGATAAGGCTATTACAGCCGCAATCGAAGAGCTGGCAAAAATCAGCAAGCCTTGCACAACTACTAAAGAAATTGCTCAAGTAGGCTCTATCTCTGCAAACAGCGACCATAGCATTGGTCAGCGCATTGCAGAGGCGATGGAAAAAGTAGGCAAAGAAGGCGTTATCACTGTTGAAGATGGCAAGTCTTTGGAAGACGAGCTTGAAGTAGTTGAAGGTATGCAGTTTGATCGTGGCTACCTCTCTCCATACTTCATCAATCAACCAGAAAAGCAAGTTGCCGTATTGGAAAGCCCATACGTTCTCTTGTTTGACAAGAAGATTGCCAACATTCGTGATTTGCTCCCAGTACTCGAGCAAGTAGCGAAGTCTGGTCGCCCATTGTTGATCATTGCTGAAGATGTTGAAGGCGAAGCCTTGGCAACTTTAGTTGTGAATAACATTCGCGGAATTATTAAGACTTGTGCTGTTAAGGCTCCAGGCTTTGGTGATCGTCGTAAAGCTATGTTGGAAGACATCGCGATTTTGACTGGCGGTACAGTAATCGCTGAAGAAATCGGACTCACACTCGAGAAAACAACTCTTGAGCACTTGGGTCAAGCTAAACGTATCGAAGTAGGCAAAGAAAACACTATCATCATTGACGGTGCTGGCGATGCTAAAGCGATTGAAGCTCGCGTGAAGAACATCCGTGTTCAGATCGAAGAAGCAACTAGCGACTACGACAAAGAAAAATTGCAAGAGCGTGTAGCCAAATTGGCTGGCGGTGTTGCAGTGATTCGTGTTGGTGCCGCTACTGAAGTCGAGATGAAAGAGAAGAAAGCCCGCGTTGATGACGCATTGCATGCAACTCGTGCAGCTGTTGAAGAGGGCATCGTTCCTGGCGGTGGCGTAGCCTTGATTCGTGCAATGCAAGGTATCAAGGGCTTGAAAGGCGATAACGCTGATCAAGACGCTGGTATCAGCATCGTATTGCGCGCTATGCAAGAGCCATTACGTACGATCGTAAGTAATGCCGGTGAAGACGCTGGTGTGGTTGTTAATGCTGTGCAAGCAAGCAAAGGTAATAACGGCTACAACGCGGCTACCGGCGAGTATGGTGACCTCGTTGCACAAGGCGTGATTGACCCAACCAAAGTAACTAAGACTGCATTGGTAAATGCTGCTTCTGTTGCAGGATTGTTGTTGACTACTGACTGTGCAATCTCCGAAGCACCAAAAGATGACTCTGCTGGTGGCGGTATGCCTGATATGGGCGGCATGGGCGGCATGGGCGGCATGATGTAATAGCCGTCAATTTCCTCAGCCCTCTGGCTGTAGAAACTAAAACGCCTAGTTCAAAGGACTAGGCGTTTTTTATTTGTTACAGTGAACCCATGAATAAATACCTCAAGTTGATAGCTGCCTTTCTTATCCTGTCTTTTGGTGCGGCATACGCCCAGACTTCCCCACAAGCAATCCCAGTATTTGAGAAAAGCATAACGAACTTGCGCAATCAGCGATATTGCGAGGTTTTGGTGGGGAAGCGTAATTGGCTTCAGCTGGAAGTGGGGGTATTTAATACGCAAGGACTTAACCTTTGCCCTGAGGCCCAGTGGAAATCTTTAAGCAAAGAATCGATTGCCAAAACTCATGATGCTTCATTTGTTTTATTGAATGGCCCTCGCTACTGGATGATGGATGAGATTCAGGCTGCAGGCGCAACCATCAATGGCGTTAAAGAGTCTTTTGGTGGTATTGAGATGAATTTACGTGCCACTATTGATCTGAGCTTATTTAAACAACTAATAGGGAGCAAGCATTACACCCCCAATCAAATAACCAGGACGACCAATTTTATCTATAAAGCAGGAAGCCCTATTTATGAGCTCACTTCACCTGCTGGAGATGTTTATGTGATGCAGTCTTATTCTCAGATTGTTGAATCATCACTAAGCATGCAAGATCTTTCTCTGCTTGATAAGCAACTCAAGCTTCCGGCTGGCTGGGTTTATAGCAGCAGACTGTTGGAGAAGGATTTGTCTTTAATTGCAAATGGTATCGCCTATGTATTACAGGACAATTTATCCAACAGCTATCAGAGGCCTATCAGAGGCGATAGATGCCATCTTAATTTATTGCAATAACTTTTGAACGCGTAAAAAATCGGCATTCATTGATTCGTATGGGAAAAGTTCATTCGGAAACTCCAAGGAAAAGATCACATAGAGTGCAAGCCCCATTATTCCAAGGCAAATAATGGTTAAGAACCAATCTTCTTCTTTTTGAACTGCCATGGCATAACCGCTTAATAGTGCGCCAATTGTGAGAAGTGCAAATAAAAAGCGCTCAATAATTACCGGGGGATGATGTCTGGCGTTGAGAATTCCAGATTTAAATACTTCGAATAGATGTTCTGTTTGAGGCCCTAAGATCTTGTCGGCCAAGTCTTTATTGACTCCTGATGCGCGAGCAATGCTTGTCACTATTAACTCATTAAGGTTGTTTATTTTCCCTTTTACTCGGCCTAGATTTTCATTTAGAGAGTCGAATGATTTGACGTTTTGGTAAACGGAAATACGGGCTGAAAGAATCTCCTTGAGGGTATTTCGCACTGCGACTTGATCTGCTGGATTGAGATACTTGCTTGATTCATAAACTTGACCAATGGCATCTGCTTGGGCGCGATTGAGGGCAATACGAACATCAAAATGGTCATTAGCACTCGAAAATGTAAAGCCCAGAACAAGTGCGGATAGGCCAAAGATGGCGGCAGCCAAAGAGTCTCGCACCACGACTTTTTGTGAGGTACGAAGCCGGTATTTTCCAAAGAACCAGCCAATACCCAAAAAAATCACAATTGAGATAAGGAATATGTAGGGTGCAAACTTCACTACATTAAGGTGGCCTTCAATAAGGTAATGCATGACTAACCTTTGGACGGTGGTATGACTTGGTTGATAGGTGTAATTAGTGTAATAAAAAACCGCCCGAAGGTGGTCATTTATTTAATGGTTTTGATAAATAATCTTATTCAACGGCCTTAACCATCTCCTCAACCACTTTCTTCGCATCACCGAAGACCATCATGGTTTTATCCATGTAGAAGAGTTCGTTATCAAGGCCTGCATAACCCGCTGCCATTGAACGTTTGTTCACAATAATGGTTTTAGCTTTAAATGCTTCCAAGATTGGCATACCAAAGATTGGGCTGCCCGGAGTGCGCGCTGCTGGGTTAACTACGTCGTTTGCACCAAGCACCAGAACTACGTCAGCCTGACCAAAATCGCTGTTGATGTCTTCCATCTCAAATACTTGATCGTATGGTACTTCAGCTTCAGCCAACAGTACATTCATATGACCAGGCATACGACCTGCTACTGGGTGAATCGCGTATTTCACAGTCACGCCATGATGAGTTAACTTTTCAGTCAGTTCTTTCAATGCATGTTGCGCGCGAGCCACTGCCAAGCCATAACCTGGAACGATGATGACGGTGTCAGCATTTTCCATAAGGAAAGCTGCATCTTCAGGTGAACCTGTTTTGTAATTCTTAGGGCCGCCATCATCGCCACCGCCTGCAGCAGCTTCGGCACCGAAGCCACCAAGCAATACAGCCAGAATGGAGCGGTTCATTGCCTTACACATGATGTAAGACAGAATTGCGCCTGAGGATCCAACGAAAGCACCAGCGATGATCAATACTGGGTTATTCAAAGTAAAACCAATGCCCGCAGCCGCCCAACCGGAGTAGCTGTTCAGCATAGATACAACCACTGGCATATCAGCGCCGCCAATAGGAATGATTAAGGTCACACCCAATACCAATGCAATCGCACACATTGCCAAGAAGGCTGCGTGGCTGTCGCCCATGTAGTAAGCAATACCTGCGCCCACCATGGAAACGGCCAAGATTAAATTGAGTAAATGCTGACCAGCGAAGCTGACGGGTTTGCCGCTGACCTTGCCTGATAACTTGCCGAAAGCAATAACAGATGCGGTAAAGGTAATTGCGCCAATAAACGCGCCAATAAAGAGCTCGATCTTCTGAGCGCCAGTATGGTCGTGCGCTGGATTAAACACGGCGGCAACCGCAATCAATACAGCTGACAAACCAACAAAAGAGTGCATTAAAGCAACCAACTCCGGCATCTTGGTCATTTGCACGCGCTTAGCGGCAATCGTTCCAATGATGGCGCCACCAACAATCGCAACGCCAATTAAAGAGATAACTGGTTTGAAGTCAGGAATAAAGAAAGTGGTGATGACTGCCAGCAACATACCAATCATGCCAAAGGTATTGCCTTGGCGTGATGTAGTTGGTGAAGATAGGCCGCGCAAAGCGAGGATGAACAACACCGATGAGATGAGATAGGAAATAGCGGTTATGTTTGACATAGTTTTGGTCTCTATATAGGTCTTATTCTGGGTTTATTTAGTTCCAGCCGCATCAGCTTTTGGGGCTTTTTTCTTGAACATTTCAAGCATGCGACGGGTGGCCATAAAGCCACCAAAAATATTGATAGAGGCAAGGAAAACAGCAACTGCACCAATAATGCTAGTGAGTGTGATTTCATCACCGCCGATCACCTCGGTTTGCAGTAAGGCGCCAACAATGATGATTCCGGAGATCGCATTAGTAACGGCCATCAAAGGCGTATGCAATGCTGGTGTTACGTTCCAAACAACGTGGTAGCCAACAAAAATGGCTAATACAAACACGGTAATGTTTTGAACGGTGAGGATGCTTTGAAAGGCAGCGAGATCCATAGTGTTTCCTTAGTATTTTTACTATTAGTTTTTGCGGATGGCTTGGCCATCACGACACATTAAGCAAGCGGTAACGATGTCATCATCACTTGGGATAACTAACTTCGCATCTTTATCGATAATGAGTTTCATAAAGTCGAGCAAGTTACGTGAGTAGAGTGCAGAAGCATCAGCACCAACCATGCTAGCTAAATTGGTGTAGCCAACAATCTTCACGCCATTCACATCAACCACTTTGTCAGCCTGTGTCAAAGGACAGTTGCCTGAACCGTTATCACCTTTACCGGCAGCTAAGTCGATCACGATTGAGCCTGGTTTCATATTGGCAACAGTGTCGCTATGCAACAGAACTGGTGGTTTGCGTCCGGGAATCAATGCAGTGGTAATGACGACGTCAGCTTGTTGTGCGCGTTCAGCAACTAAGGCGGCTTGACGCTTCATCCAGGCTTCTGGCATTGGACGGGCATAACCGCCGACGCCTTGTGCAATTTCGCGCTCTTCATCAGTCTCATAAGGAACGTCAACAAACTTAGCACCCAAAGATTCAATTTGCTCTTTAGCGGCAGGGCGAACATCAGAAGCTTCAATCACAGCGCCAAGGCGCTTTGCAGTAGCAATTGCTTGCAGGCCTGCAACGCCAGCACCCAAGATTAATACACGCGCTGCTTTAACAGTGCCAGCAGCAGTCATCAGCATTGGCATGAAGCGTTGATATTCATTTGCAGCAACCATGACTGCTTTGTATCCAGCGATGTTTGCTTGGGATGACAAAACGTCCATGCTTTGCGCACGCGTTGTGCGTGGCGCAGCTTCTAAAGAGAATGCAGTAACGCCTTGGGCAGCCATTGCTGCAATCATGTCGTTATCGAATGGATCCAACATTCCCAAGAGAACTGCACCAGATTTAATCTGCTTGAGTTCTGCTGGTTCAGGAGCGCGCACCTTAAGAACAATCTCAGCGCCAAATGCATCTGCAGCGCTACCAATAGTTGCGCCTACAGCTTCATATGCGGAGTCAGGTTGACTTGCTTTTAATCCGGCGTCTTTTTGGATAACGACGGTATGACCTTGACCGATGAATTTTTTAACGGTTTCTGGTGTGGCGGCTACTCGAGCTTCCCCAGGCCTTGTTTCCAGTGGCACTCCTATGCGCATGGCATGTCTCCAAAAGCAAAATTTATAAAAAATCTATTTTAGTTAAATAGGGCTCATTGCGCCTATTTACTTATCCCTAAGTCCGCTTGCTTGGTTTTTGCCTAAATTTCTGTGAAATTGGGCTAAGACTTCTACAATATGGTCTGTCAGCTTATATTGAATTCTCGCATTTTTTGATGATCCCGCTCAATTCTTCCGCAATCCCATCTTCTAGGCCCAAGAAAGTCGTTATTGGCATGTCTGGAGGGGTAGATTCGTCAGTGGCAGCTTGGATGCTCAAGGAGCAGGGCTTTGAAGTTATTGGCCTTTTTATGAAGAATTGGGAAGATGACGATAACGACGAGTACTGTTCGGCTCGTCAGGATTGGCTGGATGTTGTTTCAGTAGCCGATATGATCGGAATCGATGTAGAGGCAGTCAATTTCGCTGCCGAATACCGCGAGCGCGTATTTGCTGAGTTTTTGTGTGAATACGCCGCAGGGCGAACACCAAATCCTGATGTCTTGTGCAACGCTGAAATCAAGTTCAAAGCCTTTTTGGATCACTCCATGAGTTTGGGGGCTGATGCAATTGCTACCGGCCACTATGCACGTGTTCGCCATGAGGGCGGCAAAGTTCAACTATTAAAAGCGGTTGATGCCAGCAAAGATCAAAGTTATTTCTTGCATCGCTTAACGCAACAACAATTAGCGAATGTCATGTTCCCGCTTGGGGAGATTCCAAAGACTGAAGTCAGAAAAATTGCTGAGCAGATTGGTTTGCACAATGCAAAAAAGAAAGACTCCACTGGAATTTGTTTTATTGGGGAGCGTCCCTTTAGAGAATTCTTAAATCGTTATTTACCGCGTGTACCAGGCCCCATTAAAACGCCAGAAGGTAAGACCGTTGGTGAGCATATGGGCCTGGCTTTCTTTACCCTAGGGCAACGCAAAGGTATTGGTTTGGGGGGTAGTCAGGATGGTAATGGTGACGCTTGGTATGTTGCTCGTAAAGATATCGCGAACAACACGCTGTATGTAGCTCAGGGCCACGAACACCCGTGGCTATTGGCTAACAAGCTATCTGCGATGGATGCAAGCTGGGTTTCCGGTGAGATGCCAGTGCCCGGAAGCTATTCAGCGAAGACCCGTTATCGTCAAGCAGACTCTGCTTGTGTATTGAGTACTACAAGTGAAGCACTCAGTTTTGAATTAAGTTTTCCTGATGCGCAGTGGGCAGTTACCCCCGGACAATCTGCCGTCCTTTACGACGGAGATATTTGTTTGGGCGGCGGAATTATTTCCGCATAAGTCTCATCGCCTTGCGCTGGAAAGAAAAATGCCAATCAGTTTTGATTGGCATTTTTTAATTAAGCAGCAGGTGGTTCAGCCTCAATGAAAGAGGGTCGTTGCAATAACTTTTTATGCAGGCGATCTAAGTTTGGATATTGTGTTTGCCATTTCACTTCTGGAAAGCGAAACAATAGATATCCAATTGCACAGCCGACAGCAATGTCCGCCAAAGTAATTTGATTGCCATGACACCATGCGTTTTCACCAAGTTGTTCAGACATTTGGCGAAGGGCGGCATCAATCTTGCCCATTTGGCGGTCATACCAAGTTTGGCTTTGCTGCTCTACCGGACGTAGGGTGCGCTCCAAACGGGCCAGGATGCCCGCATCCATAACGCCGTCAGCCAGGGCTTCCCAGGTTTTAACCGAAGCTCTTTCACGGTTATCGGCTGGAATGAGCTTGCTTACAGGGCTTAGGCCATCAGCATATTCGGCGATTACCCGAGAGTCATAAATGGCCTCTCCATCGTCAGAAATCAGGCAGGGGACCTTTCCAAGGGGGTTGTTGACCCCAATTTTGGTGTCTGCGGCCCAAACATTCTCTAATTCGAGGTCTACATCGACCTTTTTCTCGTTAAAAACAATGCGTACCTTGCGTACGTAGGTAGGGGCTAGTGAGGGATCCGATGAGTTTCATGGGCCTAGTATAGCCATCCTATTTCCCTCTTGCAGAGCCCCCCAAACACATTAAAATTAGCTTTTATTGACATCTTCAATGCAAAGGCAATATTCGTGAGTCAGCCGCCTTCTACCCTTAATGCACTTTCCCCTTTAGATGGTCGCTACGCCGGAAAATTAGACGCTTTGCGTCCTTGGCTTTCCGAAGCGGCTTTTATGCGCCAACGTGTTTTTGTGGAAATTCATTGGCTTTTGGCTTTGGCAGCTGCCGGCCTTCCCAATGTTCCTAAAATTAATGCTGCTGACGAAGCCTTCTTACTCTCGCTTCCTGAAAACTTCTCTGATGCTGATGCGCAGCGTATTAAAGATATCGAAGCGGTGACCAATCACGATGTGAAGGCGGTGGAATATTTCTTAAAAGAAAAAGTTGCAGGCCGTCCGGACTTATTGAAAGCTAGTGAGTTCATACACTTTGCTTGTACTTCAGAAGACATCAACAATACTTCGCATGGTTTGATGTTGCGTGGCGCACGTGATGAAGTGTTATTGCCGCAACTTAGAAAAGTACTTTCAGTATTAACTGATTTAGCAATTGAGCACGCTAAGGTACCTTTGTTATCTCGCACCCATGGCCAACCAGCCTCACCTAGTACTTTAGGTAAAGAGATCGCTAATATTGCAATGCGACTAGAGCGCGCGATAGAGGCGATTGCTGCAGTTCCTTTGTTGGGAAAAATGAATGGTGCTGTTGGAAACTACAACGCTCATTTGTCTGCCTACCCTGACTTTGATTGGGAGAACTTTTCCAAGAATGTAGTTGAGAAGCGCCTTGGCCTCACTTTTAATCCGTACACCATTCAGATCGAGCCGCACGATGGTATGGCGCAACTCTTTGATGCGATTGCTCGTGCCAATACGATTCTCTTGGATATGGATCGTGACTTCTGGGCCTATATTTCTGTCGGTTACTTTAAGCAGCGTACTAAAGCGGGTGAGATTGGTTCGTCTACGATGCCGCATAAAGTAAACCCAATTGACTTCGAAAATTCTGAAGGCAACCTAGGTGTTGCGAATGCTTTATTTCGTCACCTCGCTGAAAAATTACCGATCTCTCGCTGGCAGCGTGACCTTACTGACTCAACTGTATTGCGTAACCTAGGCCCTGCATTTGGTCATAGTGTGTTGGCTTATGACAGCGCCTTGCGCGGGCTTGGAAAGTTAGAGGTGAATCTTGTGGCGATCGCTGCTGATTTAGATGCGTGCTGGGAAGTGTTGGCTGAGCCTGTGCAAACCGTCATGCGCCGTTACGGCATTGAGAACCCATACGAGCAGTTGAAGGAATTGACTCGCGGTAAGGGCATCAATCAAGCAGACCTCCAAGCCTTTATTCGTGGCTTGAAGATTCCTGAGGATGCAAAAGCACGTTTATTGGAGATGACTCCATCCTCTTATTTAGGTAAGGCGGTCGAATTGACCGAACGTCTGAAAAAGTGAATTTGAATACCAATTCAGAATACGGGGCGCGTCCCCGGATCTGGTTTGCTGTATATCAATTGCTGTGGCATTTGTTGTTGCCGCTGGCATGCATCCGACTGGCTTGGCGTGCGCGCCATTCCTTCTCCTATATGCATCACATTCCTGAGCGTCTGGGCTTTGGTTATAGCAAACCAGTTACTCAGGGCTCTATTTGGATTCATGCGGTATCTGTTGGTGAGACACGTGCCGCCCAGCCTTTGATTGAAGCCTATTTGGCTAGAGGTGAGTCCATTTTATTAACGCACATGACGCTCAATGGGCGACGCACTGGTAAGCAACTGTTTGCTCAGGCGATTGCTTCAGGGAAAATTCGTCAAGCCTATTTGCCATATGACCTGTGTTGGTCGGTAGAACATTTCTTAAAAACGTTTAAGCCAAAATTAGGTCTCTTCATGGAAACCGAGGCATGGCCAACGGTAGTTTTTCGTTGCAAACAAATTGGCTTACCTTTATCTCTGGTAAATGCTCGACTTTCCGAGAGAAGTGCGCGTCGCGTCAATCAATTTGGCAAAGCAGGGCGTGCATTGTTTCAAGCTTTTTCAGGCATTTTGGCGCAAACCGAGTTTGATGCCCAGCGTTACCGTAGCTTGGGTGTCACCAATGTGCAGATTGTGGGTAACTTGAAATTTGATGTGCCGCTAGATATCAATCTAGTAGAGCAAGGAAAGCATTGGCAAGAAGATTTACACGCAGGCAATCGTTTAATGGTGTGTGCTGCCAGTACGCGTGATGGAGAGGAAGTCATTATTCTCAAAGCCTGGAAAGACTTACTCTTGAGCAATGCCTTTGTAATCACTCCCTTGCTTTGTTTAGTGCCGCGCCATCCAGAGCGATTTACAGAAGTAGCAGATCAAATCAATGCTGCTGGCTTAAAGTTTCGCCGCCGTAGTGAGTGGCCTAATACTCCAAAGGAATGTGTTGGCTTAGATGTTGTTTTAGGCGACTCCATGGGTGAGATGCCAATGTATTACAGCGCATCGGACTTGGTATTAATGGGTGGAAGCTTATTGCCCTTTGGCGGTCAAAACCTGATTGAGGCATGCGCAGCTGGCTGCCCTGTTTTATTGGGTGAGCATACTTATAACTTTCAGCAAGCGGCCTTAGATGCTATTGAAGTTGGTGCTGCGAAGCGCATTCGCGGGGACTTGCTTTTAGGTGAGCCAATCGCTTTGATGGAGGCTTTAAAAGAATCCCTCCTCAATACTGCTGAGCTGGCAAAGATGAGTAGGGCTGCTAAGACTTACTCAGTTGAGCATCAAGGTGCAACTCACAGAATCCTAGTTGCCCTTGATCAACAAAACTTCTCTCTTAACTAAAAATTCTTTAGTTAAACCCGCGCCCCAAAGTTAGGGTCATCGTTCCGGGCATTGTCATCAGGCTTTTTATCACCCTTCACTAAATCTTCGCGTGTTACACCGAGCCACATGGCCAGTGCTGCAGCAACGAAAACTGAAGAGTAGATACCAAACAAAATACCGATCGTGAGAGCTAGGGCGAAATAAAAGAGTGTCGGGCCGCCGAAGATCAGCATAGCCAAAACCATCATTTCAGTGCTTCCGTGAGTGATGACGGTACGGCTAATTGTGCTGGTAATCGCGTTATCAATGATTTCACGCGTATTCATCTTGCGGTACTTGCGGAAGTTCTCGCGAATACGGTCAAAGATTACCACGGACTCATTTACTGAGTAGCCTAGCACTGCGAGTACTGCAGCCAATACTGACAGAGAGAACTCCCATTGGAAAAATGCAAAGAATCCTAGAATGATGACCACGTCATGCAAGTTCGCAATAATGCCGGCGACCGCAAACTTCCATTCAAATCGGAATGACAGATACACCACAATGCCAATGATCACAAAGATCAGCGCTTTTAATCCATCAATTGCTAGCTCTTGACCAACTTGTGGGCCAACAAATTCTACGCGCTGCAGTTTTACGCCGGTAGTCGCAGGATCGAGTGCTTGCATTACTGCGGTGCTCTGATCGGCAGATGAAATCAATTTACCTTCAGCATCTTTTTGCAAGGGCAGGCGAATCATTACATCACGTGAGCTACCAAAGTTCTGAATCTGGGTATCCGCATAGCCGAGTTTCTCAACTTTCGAGCGAATAGAGTCCAGCGGTGCAGTTTGTGGGTAGCTGGCCTCCATTACCGTACCACCAGTAAATTCGATGGAAAGATGCAGGCCGTTATGCCAGAGGAAAAAGACTGCCGCTAAAAAAGTAATTAAAGAAATTGCATTGAGCGCCAATGCATGGCGCATAAAGGGAATATCTTTTTTGATTCGGAAAAATTCCATGGCTTATTTCTCCTGTGGGCGCCAAACTTGGCCGATAGCGAGTTTTTGAATCTTCTTATGTCTGCCGTACCAGAGGTTAACAAGGCCACGCGAGAAGAAGACAGCCGAGAACATTGAAGTCAGAATGCCTAAGCAGTGAACCACTGCGAAGCCTTTGATAGGTCCCGAACCAAATGCCAACAAAGCCAGACCCGCAATTAAGGCAGTGACGTTGGAATCCAAAATGGTTGCCCATGCTTTATCGAAGCCTACGGCTATCGCAGTTTGTGGCGAGGCGCCATTACGCAACTCTTCACGAATACGTTCATTGATCAACACGTTCGAGTCAATCGCCATACCTAGAGCAAGTGCCATCGCGGCGATACCTGGCAAGGTGAGGGTGGCTTGCAGCATCGACAGTACGGAGATGAGCAAGAGTAAGTTCACTGCTAAAGCGACAACTGAGAAGGTGCCAAACAAAAGGTAATAGGCCATCATAAAAATTGCGATAGCGGTAAAACCAATCAATAGCGACTTAAAGCCTTTTTCAATATTTTCAGCACCCAAACTTGGTCCAATAGTGCGCTCTTCAATAATTTCCATTGGCGCAGCTAAAGATCCGGCGCGCAATAGGAGCGCTAAGTCGTTTGCGCTCTCAGTAGTTGGTTGACCAGTAATTTGAAACTTGGAGCCGAATTCGCTTTGAATGGTTGCAATCGTGAGAACTTCGCCTTTGCCCTTTTCAAACAGGATCATACCCATCGGTTTACCGATATTTTCACGAGTCACTTCTTGCATTACGCGGCCGCCAGCAGCATCTAAGGAGATGTTGACAGCAGGGCGTTGGTTTTGATCAAATCCTGCGCTTGCATCGGTGATACGGTCACCGCTGAAGATGACGGATTTTTTAAATACGCCTAAACGGTTTGCACCAAAGCGGAAGGTATCCATGCCTGGAGGTGGAGTTTCGCCAATGCCGATGGTAGAAACCAATGGATCAGCCAAGCGTGATTCGAGTGTTGCTGTACGGCCAATAATGTCTTTGGCCCGAGCCGTATCTTGAACGCCAGGCAACTGCACCACAATGCGCTCTGCACCTTGTTGTTGGATTGCAGGTTCTTTAACCGCTAATTCATTCACTCGTTTATTGAGGGTAATGATGTTTTGCTTAACGGCGTTATCTTGAATTTCTTTTAGTGCAGCTGGCTTAAATTCGCCTACCAACTTTGGAGACAGACCGGTAGGCTTTACTTGCCATACGAGATCTGGCTGAGCTGTCATTAATAGGGTGCGAGCAGCATTGGCATCATCAGTGCTACCAAAGTTAATGGAGATGAAATCAGCGCCACGCTCAATGCCTTGATGGCGAATACTCTTGTCTCGTAGTTGACCGCGGATATCAGTTGCAAGCGAAGTTACCTTCTTTTGAACGGCACCTTTCATATCTACTTGCAAGAGGAAGTAAACGCCACCACGCAAGTCAAGACCTAAGGGCATGGGTAGTGCATTCATTGCATTGAGCCATCCAGGCGTATTGGATAGGAGATTTAACGCAACGGTGTAATCAGAATCATTTTGATCGATGTTCAATTTTTGCTGCAAGAGATCGCGCGCACGCAATTGAATATCAGTGTTATTAAAACGAACTTTGATAGAGCCAACATTGCCAGCGACTTCAAAGAAGACGCCAGTGTTGTTGATATTGGCTTCAGTAAGAATTTTTTCGACACGAGCCTGTGTTGCCAAATCAACCTTAACGGTTGGTTTGGCAGACGAGACTTGAACCGCTGGGGCCTCACCATAGAAATTGGGTAATGAATACAGTCCGCCGATCAGCAAGGCAACGGCGATGACTAGATATTTCCAGAGAGGGTAGCGATTCATATTGAGATACTTTTAGTAAGACGTATTAAGCAAATGCATTAAGCAGACTTCAGAGTGCCTTTTGGCAATACTGTAGTGATGGCGCCTTTTTGCAATTGCACTTCAGTGCCAGCAGAAATTTCAACCGTAACTACCTGGTCTTTTAGTGCTGTTACTTTGCCCATGATGCCGCCAACTGTAACGATTTCATCGCCAACGCCCAATGATTCGAGCATTGCCTTAGTTTCTTTTTGACGCTTCATTTGTGGGCGAATCATGATGAAGTACAAGACAGCAAACATCAAGATCAATGGGAGGAAGCTCATCAAGCCACCAGAATCTGCGCCCGCTGCTGGAGCTTGGGCAAAAGCGTTACTAATCCACATACAAAACCTCCGTTAATCACTAATTAGAAACTGCTTTGTTTTTCGACCTATAAATCAGAGGCCGTAACCCGCAATTCTAAACTGTGTGGGGCTTTGAGGGTGATTTGCAGAGGGCTTTGCCCCCTTTAGGGCTATTAGTTCTGTCCAGGCTCAACGCCACGTTGGCGATTGCTATGAAATTCTTCGCGATAGGCGCTAAAACGGTCTTTGCTCAGGGCCTCGCGGACCTCTGTCATGAGCTGAAGGTAGTAGGAGAGATTGTGGATGGTATTGAGCTGGGACCCCAGGATCTCATTGGCCTTTTGGAGGTGATTTAAGTAGGATCTGGTGAAGTTTTGGCAGGTGTAGCAGGCGCAAGTCGGGTCAACAGGGCGATCATCGTCCTTATAGCCTGAATTACGTAGTTTGAGGTCGCCAAAGCGCGTAAAGAGCCAGCCGTTACGGGCATTGCGTGTAGGCATCACGCAGTCGAACATATCAATTCCCAGGCTAACGCCCAAAATCAAGTCTTCTGGAGTCCCTACCCCCATTAAGTAGTGAGGCATATGCTCGGGCAGCTTTGGTGCGGTGAAGTTCAGAATTCGCTCAAATTCAGGTTTTGGTTCGCCCACTGACAAGCCGCCAATGGCGATTCCATCAAAACCTTGCTGGCTTACGGCATCCAAAGAAAATTCACGAAGATTCTCGAACATGCCTCCTTGGACGATTCCAAAAAGACCATTGCCAGTATTGAGTTCACGAAAACGTTTTAGGGAGCGGTCACCCCAGCGTAAGGACATCTCTAGCGAAGCGCGTGCAGTTTTTTCAGAGGTGGGTTGGCCCTTAATCTCATAAGGAGTGCATTCGTCAAATTGCATTGCGATATCGCTATTGAGCACCGCCTGAATTTCCATTGATACTTCTGGAGACATGAATAATTTGTCGCCATTAATCGGTGAAGCGAAGGTCACACCTTCTTCAGAAATTTTACGCAGTGCGCCCAAGCTAAATACTTGAAAGCCGCCTGAATCAGTCAGGATCGGTTTATCCCAACCCATAAATCGATGTAAGCCACCATGCTTTTTAATGACATCTAATCCCGGTCTCAACCAAAGATGAAATGTATTTCCCAAAATAATTTGTGCTTTAGCTTCATGTAAATCACGTGGCGTCATTGCTTTGACGGTGCCATATGTTCCTACCGGCATAAAGATAGGTGTTTGCACACTGCCGTGTGGAAGATCAAGTTGACCAAGGCGGGCTGGACTTTGGGAGTCACGTGCCAAAATATTGAAGTGAACAGGTTTGGTCATAACTTTGTATTCTCGAGTCGGCAAAGAAACATCGCATCTCCATAACTAAAGAAACGATACTTCTGATGAATGGCATGTTGATAGGCGGTACGAATATTATCCATCCCTGCAAAAGCGCTAACCAGCATTAACAGGGTAGATTTTGGCAGATGAAAGTTTGTTAACAAACAATTCACGGTTTTAAATTGATAGCCTGGGGTAATAAACAGATTGGTCTCACCACTACTTTGCCCGCTAGCTGCCTGGCTCTCTAGGGCGCGTAGGCTGGTGGTACCAACGGCAATCACTCTTCCACCATTTTTTTTGGTAGCTTCGATGGTCTGCAAAGTTTGCTCAGGAATGGAGTACCACTCGTAGTGCATCTTATGTTTTGAGAGATCTTCTTCTCGTACAGGGGTAAATGTTCCAGCACCTACATGCAATGTGACCGTTGCTTGGTTTACGCCCAACTCTTTTAGCTTTTGCAGGATCGCTTCATCAAAATGCAGGCCTGCTGTTGGGGCTGCCACTGCTCCTGGATTTTTAGCAACGACTGTTTGATAGCGCTGTGCATCTTCGCCGTCAGGCTGATGCTCGATATAGGGGGGTAGAGGGAGTTCGCCAAAGCGCTCTAATAATGAAAAAGCATTTTCCGGAAAGCGGACCTCATAAAAGCGCCCGTCATAACCAATCATCTCAACGGGGAAGGTTTCGCCTGCTTGGTTATGAATATGGACAATCATTCCGGTTTTGGGAACCTTTGAGGCTCGAATTTGAACCCAAGCCTGCTTTTCGCCGCTAATCCGCTCAATGAGAAGCTCAACAACCCCGCCAGTTTTTTTTTTGCCGTGTAAGCGCGCCGGAATTACCTTAGTGTCGTTGAAGACTAATAAATCCCCAGGCTTCACAAGGCTAAGAATGTCCTTAAACTGTCGATCTACCAATTGGACGTGTTTTTCCCTGTCAGCCTTGACCTCTAAGAGGCGGCTATCAGTCCTATTCGCCAAAGGATGTTGGGCGATTAGATCGGGCGGGAGTTCGTAATTGAAGCCGGAGAGTTGCATAGCATTACCATCATCAGGTATTAGATTTTAACGATGACTACTAAACAAGCGCCAGGCACACTCCAAAAGATGGGTTTAGACAGCCCAATGGCCCTTGCTTTGCATTTACCTTCTCGCTATGAGGATGAGACTGAGCTTCTTACCATCGAGGAGGCTATTGCCCGGGGTAGGTTTGCCTCAGCGCAGACTCAAGGTGTGGTTATCCGTAATCAGGTCTTATTTCGGCCCAGGCGACAAATGGTCGTCACTATCGAAGATGAGACAGAAACCTTAAATCTACGCTTTCTGAATTTTTATCCGAGCCAACAAAAGCAAATGGCGGTCGGCGTCCATGTGCGGGTACGCGGAGATGTGCGAGAGGGTTTTCAGGGTCCAGAAATGGTTCATCCTACGGTTCGAGCGGTAGCGCCAGATGCTCCATTACCCGCTAGTTTGACTCCAGTCTATCCAGCGAGTGTCGGAGTCTCGCAAACCATTATTCGTAAAGCGGTTACGCAAGCCTTGCGAGACCCAAGTCTGCAAGATAGCTTGGCGGAATTTTTGCCTAAAAAACTGATGGCAGAGTTGTTGCCTAGCAATGATTGGCCAAATTTACAGGCAGCAATTACTTATTTGCATCAACCGCCAGCAGACGTAAATACTCAATCATTACTAGAACGTACTCACCTGGCATGGCGTCGAGTGCAATTTGAAGAACTGTTGGCCCAACAAATTTCTTTGAAACGCGCGCATGCGATTCGTCGTGAGCGACATGCTCCAAGTTTTACAAAAGAAGAAAAAGAAAAGAAGCAAAGTTTTGAAGAGGGGCTGCTAAAAGTTTTGCCGTTTAAATTAACAAACGTACAAGAGCGTGTTTGGTCGGAAATTAGCAATGATCTTTCCAAGTCTTTTCCCATGAATCGCCTGCTTCAGGGCGATGTCGGTAGTGGTAAGACAGTGGTGGCCGCCTTGGCTGCCGCCAGGGTGATGGACCAAGGCTATCAAGCTGCCATCATGGCCCCTACTGAAATCTTGGCAGAACAGCATTACCTCAAAATGAAGGAATGGTTCGAGCCTCTAGGAGTTCAAATTGCCTGGTTATCAGGAAGTTTGAAGGCTAAAGAAAAAAGACTTGCACAAGAGATGATTGAGAATGGGCAGGCGCAATTAATTGTTGGTACGCATGCCTTAATTCAGGAGAACGTCAGGTTTGCAAAATTGGGTCTAGCGGTTATTGATGAGCAGCATCGCTTTGGGGTGAGGCAGCGTTTGGAAATTCAGCAACGTGTTGGATCTGAATTATTTTATTGTCACCAGTTGATGATGTCAGCTACGCCTATTCCACGTACCTTGGCGATGACTTATTACGCCGACTTGGATGTTTCAGTAATCGATGAATTGCCTCCTGGCCGCAAGCCAATTGCAACTAAAGTAGTGAAAGCGAGTCGCCGCGATGAAGTCATTGGGGGTTTACAAAGCTGGCTATCTAAGGGATTGCAGGCATATTGGGTTTGCCCCTTAATTGAAGAGTCTGAAGTGCTGCAACTTCAAACGGCAGAAGAAAGTTTTGAGCAGCTTACACAAGCCCTACCTGGTTTTACAGTGGGTTTAGTGCACGGTAGATTAAAGGCTGATGAAAAGGCGGCGGTAATGGCTGCTTTCAAAGCGAATGAGATTCAACTCTTAGTTGCCACTACGGTTATTGAGGTTGGTGTTGATGTCCCTAATGCCGCGCTGATGGTTATTGAGCATGCTGAGCGTTTTGGTTACGCTCAGATTCATCAATTGCGTGGGCGCGTGGGCAGGGGCTCTGCGGATTCTGTTTGTATTTTGATGTACGCCGAGCCACTTTCTATGGCGGCTAAGGAGCGCTTACAAACATTGCGCGAGACATCGGATGGGTTTGTGATTGCTGAGCGTGATCTCTCGCTTCGTGGTTCAGGAGAGCTTTTGGGTGCAAAGCAGTCCGGTGATGCCATGTTGCGCTTTGTGGATTTGCAGCGGGATGCCTGGTTAATTGAGTTGGCTCAGCAGGCGGCGGATCGTTTACTCCTAGATCATGGCGATTTGGTTGAGCGCCATTTAGAGCATTGGCTTGGATCTCGCGCAGAATTTCTAAAGGCTTGATAATTTCTATATGAATTTACAAGAGCGTTTAATTTCCTATGAATATTTAATCAGGCTGGATAAGCCTATTGGGACCTTATTGCTGTTGTGGCCCACTCTCTGGGCTCTTTGGTTGGCAAGCAGCGGTGTACCTGACTTATCCATCTTGGCTATCTTTGTGGCGGGCACGTTCCTTATGCGTAGCGCTGGTTGTGCGATGAACGACTATGCGGACCGCGACTTTGATCGTCATGTAAAGAGAACGCAAGGCCGCCCAGTTACTAGCGGGAAAATCTCTGGCAAAGAAGCTGTTGCAGTAGCTAGCGCATTAGCATTGATTGCCTTTCTCTTGATTCAACCCCTAAATCCATTTACAAAGCAATTGTCAGTACTTGCTCTATTGGTTGCTTTTGTTTACCCCTTTACCAAACGTTTCTTTGCAATGCCTCAAGCCATTTTAGGAATTGCCTTCGGCTTTGGTATTCCTATGGCCTATGCGGCAATTCTGGATTTCATTCCCTTAGAGGCTTGGTTCTTATTTATTGGCAATATATTTTGGGCGATCGCCTACGACACTGCTTACGCAATGGTCGATCGAGATGATGACTTGCGTTTGGGGCTCAGAACCTCTGCTATCACTTTTGGTGAGTTTGATGTAATTGCAATCGCAATCAGCTACGGGATGCATTTTCTGAGCCAGCTATGGGTGGCGCAATTAGCTAATCTCAGTAATTATTTTCTAGTCGGCTGGTTTGCGGCATTGGCTTGCGCAATCTATCACTTAAAACTGGTATCTACTCGCAATAGAGAAGATTGCTTCAAGGCTTTTCGCCACAATAACTGGTTAGGCGGTTTTTTGTTTCTTGGAATTGTTTTGGGTTTAAGTCTGAATTAGCTCTTTCCGAGCTCGTCACCCATGGCTTTACCGTGTTGATTAGCCGCATCAATCGCTTTCTCCAAAATCTCATGCCAACCTTGCTGCTTCATCACATCCAAAGCTGCTGCTGCTGTGCCACCCTTAGAGGTCACTCTTTCTCGTAGAACGCCTGCATGCTCATCAGAGTTATGGGCTAGCTGTGTGGCGCCTTCTAGGGTTGCATACGCTAGTTTGCGTGCAGTCTGGGCATCAAGTCCAAGCTTCTCTCCGGCAGATTGCATGGCTTCCAAGAAGGCAAAGACATAAGCGGGGCCGCTACCAGAAACAGCGGTCACAGCATCCATTAGTTTTTCTTCTGAAACCCATATTGCTTGTCCCACTGCATCGCAAATAGTTTCAGCCAAGGCGCGGTCAGATTCATCAACGGCAGCGTCTGCAAATAAACCTGTAATTCCTTTGCCAATTAAAGCGGGGGTATTTGGCATGGCGCGAACACAACGTGTATGGTCTAACCAACGACTCATATCTTTGAGACGAATACCAGCGGCGATACTCAGAATTAGTGGGCCGGGCGCGCTGGCATGTTTTAGTTTTGAGGCTAATCCTTTGGCAACGACATTGAAGTCTTGTGGTTTTATTGCCATCACAACAACATCATTTTTAGAGAAGTCAAAAGCGATTTGCTCTAAAGCGCCAATGCCTTGCACTCCAAAATCTTCGTAAAGTTTTAGGGCTGTAGGGGCGTTGGCTTCTACAACAGAAATTTGGTTAGACTCAAACCCATTTGCAAGCAAACCGCTAATGAGGGCGCGTCCCATATTGCCGCCACCAATAAAGGTAATGTGGGCGTTGCTATTATTTTGTGCAGATTTATTTGTGCTCATTTGCTAATCTTATCGCGCTTCCCAAAAATGGCTGTACCAATGCGAACCATGGTGCTTCCTTCGGCAATGGCAGCCTCTAAATCATCCGACATACCCATCGAAAGGGTGTCAAAGAATTGGTATCCCAGTTCAGTGGCATGTGCGTTTTGAATTTTCCTAAAGCAATCTTGTACAACTGCAAAAGTCTGCCGTTGCTGTATGGGGTCTGGGTTCGGTGCTGGAATAGCCATTAAGCCTCTGAGAACCAGGTTTGGTAAAGAGGTAATGGCATTACAAAGATCTTCTACTTCCGACAGGAAAACCCCGCTTTTAGTATCTTCATCGCTGACATTCATTTGCACGCAAACTTGCAAGGGGGGTAAGTCTGGAAATTCACCGCGCTGGGCAGATAAGCGCTCGGCAATCTTGAGTCTATCCACACTGTGCACCCAATCGAAGTGCTCTGCTACTTCTCTCGTTTTATTGCTTTGTAATGGGCCGATAAAATGCCATACCAACCAAGGGCGTAATTTGGCAAGCTTTTCAATCTTTTCGCCTGCTTCTTGGACATAGTTTTCGCCAAAAGCCGATTGACCTGCATGCATTGCTTCTTCTACTGCTGAAGCAGGAAAAGTTTTGCTAACAGCCAAGAGTTCAATTTCTTTAGGCTCTCGCTTTGCTGTTAAAGCAGCAAGCTCAATGCGTTCCCTAACTTGTATTAGGTTTACAACAATTGAATTCATAATGCCTTAGAAGAGTTTCTGATCAATTGATCTACGATTTCGATCCAATGCACCACTGGGGTGTCATCTTGCTGAAGATGGGTGATGCAGCCAATGTTTCCGGAGACAATGACCTCCACCCCAGATTCCTCGCAGGCTGCATTTAAGTGAGTCAGTTTATTTCTGCGGAGCTGCTCGGATAGCTCTGACTGAGTAACTGAATAGATGCCGGCAGAACCGCAGCAAAGATGACTGTCTGCGCATAAACGTACACCAACCCCAATGCTAGAAAGTAAACCCTCTACCTTTCCGCGAATTTGTTGCCCATGCTGCAAAGTGCAAGGTGGGTGATACACCACGCCTGGTTTTGGATCTGTGCCAATCAACTGTACGAGTTCATTTTCGAGGGCTGGAAGAATTTCAGAAATATCTTTGGTTAACTCAGAGATTTTTTTGGCCTTATTTGCGTAAGCAGGATCATTAGCAAATAAATGGCCATAGTCCTTCACCATGACGCCGCATCCAGAGGCTGTCATCACAATAGCTTCAATACCACCTTCAACTAGAGGCCACCAGGCATCAATATTTTGCTTGGCATTATCTATGCCTCCAGCTTGATCATTGAGGTGATAGCGCAGTGCTCCACAACAAGTAGCGCTCGGCGCGCTAATTAATTGAATCTTTAAAGCATTCAGTACGCGGGCAGTTGCTGAATTGATGTTCGGCAGCATTCCAGGTTGAACGCAACCTTCAAGCAAAACCATTTTGCGCTGATGAATTGCAGTCGGCCTTGCATAGGCATCAGTGCTGCTAGCCAATGCTTTATTTACCGCCAATGGAATTTTGCGTTTGATTCCGCTAGGCATTAACGGGCGCACCAATCGACCCAAGGTCATGGCTGCATTGAATAAAGCTGGTGTTGTTGAGCCTTCTTTTAAGGCCCAACGAGTTAGACGTTGTGCCATTGGATGTGCAGGCGTATTTTCTTCCGCCCATTTACGGCCAATGTCCACTAGATTGCCGTATTGCACGCCGCTAGGGCAAGTGCTCTCGCAATTACGGCAGGTTAAGCAGCGGTCTAAATGCAGGCGAGTCTTTTCGGTAGGCGCCTGACCTTCCGCAATCTGCTTGATCAGATAGATACGTCCGCGTGGACCATCTAATTCGTCTCCAAGCAGCTGATAGGTAGGGCAGGTTGCAGTACAGAAACCGCAGTGAACGCATTTACCCAGAATGCGGGCTGCCTCGATACCTTCCGGTGTGTTGGCAAATTGAGGGGCGAGTTGAGTTTGCATAGAAATACTTATGGAAGACGTTTAGTAGCAAATACACCAGCAGGATCAAAGGCTGATCTTAGGCGTTCTTGTACTGCCTCGAGGGCTTTGGAATGAGATTGTTCTGATAGCAATGTAAAACGCTGATAAGCAGGGTCAACGTTTTCGCCCTGTCTAAAGCGAGTCGCATGTCCACCATGAGAGTTTGCTAATGCTTTGAGTGTATTAAAGGTAGCTTCATCACCAGGCGCTTTAATCCAGCGTTGTTGGCCGTGCCACTCCAAAACAATTTCATCATCGGCGCCGGCAATCGCAATGGGTCCACACGCCGCAGGCAATGCCAAGCGGTAGAGAGTTTGATCGGTGCCAAGATTATTAAATGCAGCGATTTTTTGTTCGCGTAATTCATTCCAGAAATTTTCAGCAACTTCTGCGTTGAGTTCCGTAGCATTTAGCAAAGAACTCATCAAAGGAATTGCTGCCTTAACTGCAGCAGCTGCGCCTGCGAGACGGAAAGTGAGCTCTCCATCTTGGTCCTTACCTGAGCCAATCCAGCAGCTAGCTGATAAAGGTAGGGGTTGGCCAGCCCACTGATTTAATGCTTGCAGAGCTTTTTCTTGGGAAATCTTGCAACGTAATGTAACTGTAGCGGCAGGCTTTGGCAGCACCTTGACTGAGGCTTCCAATAAAAGTGCCAGAGTTCCCAAGGATCCGGGAATCAGGCGCGAAACATCATACCCAGCTACGTTCTTCATGACCTTGCCGCCAAATGAAAGGTCTTGACCTTTACCATCCAGAATGCGAGCGCCCAATACGAAGTCACGGAAATTGCCAACCGTAATGCGCCCTGGACCCGCTAAGCCAGCAGCAATGGCGCCACCAAATGTTGCGTTCTCACCAAAATGAGGCGGCTCAAAAGCGAGTACCTGATTTTTTTCTTTCAGTGCCGCTTCAATTTCCTTTAACGGAGTACCTGCACATGCTGTGATCACCAGTTCTTCCGGTTGGTATTCCAGGATTCCTGAGTAAGGGCGTGTATCGAGCTTCTCATGGCTATTGGCATTCCCATACCAAGACTTTGTACCGCCACCTTCAATTGAGAGCGAAGCCTTATTCTTGGCTGCATTTAGAATTTGCTCGCGGAATGCATTGATCTGCGGATTGGAGATTGTCATTAGAAGCGCTCCAATTCTGGGTGAGGCAATTGGCCACCACTAATTCTCATGCGACCGTACTCGGCGCAGCGATTCAATGTTGGAATGGCTTTATCTGGGTTCAGTAACTTCTCCGGATCAAAAGCGCTCTTCACGCCCCAGAAAGATTCACGCTCACCTTCGCCAAATTGGGCGCACATCGAATTAATTTTTTCAATGCCAACGCCATGCTCACCGGTGATAGTGCCGCCAAGCTCTACACAGGCCTCCAAAATTTCTGTACCGAATTCTTCAGCACGATGCCATTCTTCTTGGTCAGCGCCGTTAAATAGAATGAGCGGATGCATATTGCCATCACCAGCATGAAAAACATTCAAACAACCAAGGCCATATTTCTCTTCCATGCCCTGAATGCGTTTGAGTAGGGTAGGGTGGCAATATGGCGGCGAGGAATAGTGCCGTCCATGCAGTAGTAGTCAGGCGCTAAGCGACCGGCGGCAGGGAAGGCGTTCTTGCGGCCACTCCAAAACTTTAGGCGCTCACTCTCATCTTTAGAGATTTGGATGCCGCTGGCACCAGCTTCTTCGAGCACCTTGGTCATGCGTTCGATTTCTTCAGCAACTTCTTCTGGGGTGCCATCAGATTCGCAGAGTAAAATTGCTACAGCATCGAGGTCATATCCTGCGCGTACAAACTCTTCTACGGCGCGGGTAGTAGCCTTATCCATCATCTCCAAACCAGCAGGGATGATGCCGGCAGCAATGATGGCGGCAACAGCATTACCGCCTTTTTCAATGCCATCAAAGCTGGCCATAATCACGCGCGCTAATTTTGGTTTAGCAACTAATTTCACGGTGACTTCAGTAACTACTGCGAGCATGCCTTCACTACCCATCATGATTGCCAGCAAATCAAGACCGGGGGCATCTGGTGCTAAACCACCAAATTCCACAATCTCACCGTTCATCAGTATTCCGCGGACGCGTAAAACATTGTGGAGAGTAAGTCCGTACTTAAGGCAATGCACGCCGCCAGAGTTTTCATTAACGTTACCGCCTATCGAGCAAGCAATTTGTGATGAAGGATCTGGCGCGTAGTACAGACCAAGATGTGCCACCGCTTCTGAGATCGCAAGATTGCGAACGCCAGGCTGGACCACTGCTGTGCGAGTAAATGGATCAATACTGATAATTTTTTTAAGCTTGGCTAATGAAAGCACCAAGCCTTGAGAAAGAGGCATTGCGCCGCCGGACAGGCCAGTTCCAGATCCACGGGGAACCACTGGAATTTGCATCGCGTAGCAAATCTTCAAAATTTGGGCGACTTGCTCTTCTGTTTCCGGAAGTGCTACTGCTAGAGGCATACGTCTATAAGCCGCTAAACCATCGCATTCGTAGGGAATAATAGTGTCTTCCGGTTGCCATAAAAGGGCATGTTCCGGAAGGATTGGACGCAATGCCTTCACCAGTTTGGACTGAAGGGCGCTAATAGCGGCTAAATCGGGGGGTGGGGTCACCATATTCATAAGAATCATTTTAGCCATTTACCTATAATTAAGCTTATGGGAAATCGACTATCAAAAATCGCCACCAGAACAGGTGATGCAGGAATGACCGGCTTGGGCGATGGAAGTCGCGTTGAGAAAGACCATCTGCGGATCTGCGCCATGGGGGATGTCGATGAGTTGAACTCTGAAATCGGCGTTTTGATGACTGAAGACATCCCAGAGGGTGTTTCTACTGAAATGCGTGAGCTTTTCCTGCAGGTCCAGCATGACTTATTTGATTTGGGCGGTGAGCTTTGTATTCCTAACTACAAACTACTCAATCCTGAGCATGTTGCCCAGCTCGATGTTTGGCTAGAAAAATATAACCAGCAGTTACCACCTTTGACAGAATTCATTTTGCCTGGTGGTACTCGTGCCGCTGCACAAGCGCATGTCTGTCGCACCGTTTGTCGAAGAGCGGAGCGTTCAATTGTCCGTTTGGGGTGGGAAGAGCCTTTGTACGATTCTCCCCGTCAATATGTCAATCGCTTATCCGATCTACTCTTTGTTATTGCGCGCATTCTTAATCGTGCGGCAGGTGGCTCTGACGTGCTTTGGAAGCACGAAAAAAGAGACTAAATAAATTAGTCTCTTTTAGCTATACTACTTAGCAAGGACGGCTAGATTATTTTTTCTTGCTTCTACGATTCTTAACTGCGTTAGCAAGACGTTCTAAAACTTGTACTGAGTCATCCCAATTAATACACGCATCGGTAATGCTGCGGCCATACTCTAGTTTGCTTGGATCATCTTTGCCTGGCGTGAATTTTTGAGCGCCGTCATTCAGGTGGCTCTCAACCATTACGCCAAAAATCTGATGAGATCCAGATTCAATTTGTTGTGCGACATCATCAGCAACAATGATTTGACGCTCATGTTCTTTGCTTGAATTGGCATGTGACAGATCAACCATCAAACTGGCTGGAAGCTTTGCTGCTTCTAGCTCTGCGCAAGCAGCCTGCACAAACTTTACTTCATAGTTAGGCTCTTTGCCACCACGTAAAATCACGTGGCAATCTTTATTTCCTTTGGTTTCCACAACCGATACTTGACCGTTCTTATGAACAGATAAGAAGTGGTGCGGATGACCTGCGGCTTGAATAGCGTCAGTAGCAATTTTGATGTTGCCATCAGTGCCATTCTTAAATCCGATTGGTGCAGATAATCCAGAAGCCAGTTCGCGATGCACTTGACTCTCAGTGGTGCGTGCACCAATTGCGCCCCATGAAATCAGGTCAGCAATATATTGTGGAGAAATTACGTCTAAGAATTCGCTACCAGCTGGCATGCCTAAGCGATTAATTTCCATCAATACTTGACGCGCAAGACGGAGTCCTTCTTCGATGCGATAGCTTTCGTCGAGGTATGGGTCATTAATCAACCCTTTCCAGCCAACAGTGGTGCGCGGTTTTTCAAAATACACGCGCATCACAATTTCTAATTCACCGGAAAAACGCTCGCGCTCAGCCAAAAGACGTTGGCAGTATTCAAGTGCTGCTTTTGGATCGTGAATAGAGCATGGTCCGATGATGACGAGTAAACGATCATCTTTGCCATGAATAATGTCGCGAATCTTTTGACGAGTTTTGCTAATCAACGCTTCAGTTGGTGTTCCAGAAATTGGAAAGAAACGAATCAAATGCTCTGGCGGAGGCAGAACAGAGATGTTGTGAATGCGTTGATCGTCGGTATCCGAAGTCTTGTCGACTGCGGAGTACCAATTAGCTGGATTTGTATTTTGTTGGCTCATACGGCTATTTTAAGCCGTAATTTGGCAATCTCAGGCAGTACCGCCCACGGTCAGGCTATCAATCCTCAGGGTGGGCTGCCCAACCCCGACAGGAACGCTTTGCCCTTCTTTGCCGCAAACCCCTACGCCGCCATCTAGCTTGAGGTCGTTTCCAATCATGGAGACCTGCTTTAAGGACTCAGGACCGCTACCGATAATGGTGGCGCCTTTAACGGGGTATTGAATTTTGCCGTTTTCAACCCAATAAGCCTCGGAGGCAGAAAAAACAAATTTGCCACTTGTGATATCTACCTGACCACCGCCGAAATTCACTGCATAGAGGCCTCGCTTAATGCTGGTCACAATTTCTTGGGGATCATCTTTGCCGGCAAGCATGTAGGTATTGGTCATGCGTGGCATCGGGAGGGACGCAAAACTTTCGCGTCGTCCATTTCCCGTAAGGGGCATATTCATCAGGCGAGCGTTAAGGCTATCTTGAATATAACCTTTCAAAATGCCATCTTCAATTAAGGTTGTGCACTGAGTAGGAGTACCTTCGTCATCAATGTTTAAGGATCCTCTGCGCCCAGAAAGTGTTCCATCATCGACAACGGTTACATCTTTGGCGGCAACGCGTTGACCAATGCGACCAGCAAAAGCCGAAGAACCTTTGCGATTAAAATCGCCTTCTAAACCGTGGCCAACTGCTTCATGTAAAAGAACACCGGGCCAACCTGGACCCATGACTACAGTCATTGGTCCAGCAGGGGCGGGGCGTGATTCTAGATTTACTAGAGCGCCATCTACTGCCTCATCAACATAACGATTGATGAGATCGGCATCAAAGTAGAGATAGTCGTGACGCGCGCCCCCACCAGATGAGCCAGATTCGCGACGACCATTTTGTTCCGCAATCACATGAACAGAAACCCGCACCAGTGGACGCACGTCGGCCGCTAGGAGGCCATCTGCCCTTACTACAAGGACAACATCAAACTCACCAGCTAGACTGGTCATCACTTGAATGATGCGCGGATCACGCGCTTTTGCACGGCGCTCAATACTTTCTAGTAAAGCAATTTTTTCCTTAGGCTGCAAGGAATCCAAGGGGTTGAGATCAGAGTAAAGCTTATTGGATACTGGGTTAAAGAGTTTGCTTGCAACAGCTTGTTTACCGCCTTCAGGCCCAATCACTCGGGTAGCTTTTGCTGCTTTATTTAAGGTTTCTAAATTAATTTCATCTGAATAGGCAAAAGCAGTTTTGTCGCCATAAATTGCCCTGACACCAACACCTCGATCGATATTAAAGCTACCGGATTTCACAATGCCTTCTTCAAGACTCCAGCTTTCGCTGCGGGTGTGTTGGAAATAGAGGTCCGCATCATCGAGGCGATGGGTAAACATATTGCCAAATGTATGGTGTAGATCTTGCTCTGATAGCCCTGTTGGCTCAAGCAAGATTGACTTCGCTAGTTTGATGAGGTCTGCTTGATTTTTAGCTTTAGTCCAGCTAGCTGGAAATAGTGCTTCTGGTGCATTCATCTGATTCAGGTGATCTTTCGTTAAAGCTTGCGGTGTGCAAGAGCGGGTAACTTAGAGCGTACCTCGTTTAATTTTTCTTTGCACAAAACCCCAGAAATAAAGCCTTCGCCTTCTGCAAGTTGAGCCAATATTGTGCCCCAGGGGTCTATCAACATACTTTGACCCCAAGTGCGACGTTGGTTTTGATGTGTGCCACCCTGAGCTGAAGCCAAGACGTAGCATTGATTTTCAATCGCTCTTGCGCGCAAGAGAATTTCCCAATGATCTTTGCCGGTTGTATAAGTAAAGGCAGCAGGAATAACGTGACAGTCAACTTGGCCTAAAGAGCGATAAAGCTCTGGAAAACGCAGGTCGTAGCAAATACTAAGACCAAAGGACCATACCTCTTGATTAACTGAAATTCTCAAGAGGCTAGGAATTTCTCCGGGCTCAATGGTTTCAGATTCTTGGTAGCGCTCAGTTTGAGTTTGAAAGC
The DNA here is from genome assembly GCF_900096755.1 of Polynucleobacter necessarius. Classification (NCBI taxonomy): domain Bacteria; kingdom Pseudomonadati; phylum Pseudomonadota; class Betaproteobacteria; order Burkholderiales; family Burkholderiaceae; genus Polynucleobacter; species Polynucleobacter necessarius. The sequence continues at coordinate 372,951 of NZ_LT615227.1, read as the reverse complement.
CAAACAAATGAATTTTGTCGTACCGGCCAATAGTCTTGCCCTGGGGATCAAATGCGAGAGTGGTATTTAAGACCTTGTTCTCATCTTTAGCTTTAAGGGGAATGGTGCCAGCAATGAGATGAATGCCATTTTCTTTGGCAGAAGCGGCAAGTTGCTCTTGAATGGGCCCGCTCCCAAAATTTTCGCGTGCTTGAACTTTGTCCGTATCTTTAAGGCCCATGAGACAGAAATATTCTGGAAGTGCAATGACTTGCGCGCCATCGTTGGCAGCAGCTTTAATGAGTCGACTGGCTGCCGATAAATTTTCTTTCAAATCAGGAGTCGATACCATCTGAATAGAGGCGACTTTGAGTTCTGTGCAGTGTTCTGGTGTACTCATGGCGATCTATTAACCTGGATTGGCTGGGCGGTTTTGCGCGGGGGTGGGCGGAGGGTTCGAGCCGGGCTTGACCTGCTCTTTCAGTAAATCTTTGCTGCGAATATTCTCTAATGTTTTGGAGTCAATTGGCTGTCCCTTTTGATCTAAAGGAATGACCTCTGGATTTTCCCATGAGCCCTGCACTAAATAATCTGATTGTAAGTTGCGGTTAATTTGGTTGGTGATGAGGTACTGGCCTACCAAAGCCCCAAGACCGACGATTGGATTAATTGCAAATGCAGCCAATGATCCTGCGGTAGCATCAATCGTAGGGAAAATAGTGACACGTAAGTCCTGTGTTTGCTTGGGAATATTGATCTGCCCAGTCATGGCAACGCGCGCCTGATCTAGAACCACGTTGAATTGTTTTGTTTGCGCTAGACCAGCGCTAATGTCAAAGTTGGCATCAATGGAATTAAAAGGAGTTCCTTTGGTAACAATATTTCCAAGGCTTCCTTTGAGATCAAGGGTGGCAAATCGAAATAAACTTTGTAGACTAAGAACATCTAACAGTTTTGCGCCACTTGAATTAACTTCTAATAGACGTCCCTTTGTCAGGTTTAAATTCGCCTTACCTGAAAGTGTTTCATACTTAGGTGCAAAAGGTGATCCTTCCCACTGTGCATTGACACCTACCTGACCTTGGCCGCCCTCTACTGATTTTTGGCTGCTCCAGTGCGCAATGATTTGCCCCGCATCTTTCACATCTAAATTGGCGTTCAGTTCGGTTTGCTCAGCGTCAGTTTGGGTGGCGCCTCGCCATTGCCCTGAAAAAACTGAGCTACCCTGCGGGTTACTAATTTGCAACGACTCAATCTTGAGTAAATTGCCGCTGGTTTTGGATTTCAGCTTAATTTGACCAAGTTGTGCTTTGCCCCATAAAAAATCATCAATGCTGATATCTAAACTTGGGATGCTGCCTGGCTCTACCTTGCCGCTTCCCGAAGTTTTTTTGGGGCTTGGTTTTTTTGTATTAATGGGGCTTGCGATCGCATCGGGAATCTTTAAGTGTGCAAGGCGGCCGCTGATTAAGCCGCTTGAATCCGCGTTGCTGGGTTCTTGGTACTGAAGATTTCCAGCGATTGCTGGGGAGCTCATTTTGATCTGCCAGGCATTGTTTTTATTACTTGCACTTAAAGTGAAGTCTGGCCAAGTGCGGTCAAATAACCCAAGCTTTTTGACTTGCCCTGAGATCTGAATGTTGCCTGAATTTAATTTGCCGCTCTTTGGTGCGGCGATATTTTTATTCTGATTTCCTAAAAAATCTTGCCAGGCATCTAAATTTAGCTCGCTACTCGCTATGTACAATTGAATGCCTTGCTGCGGTAGGTTTGCTGGCGCTCCAATACCAATTGCCTGACGAATTTCATCATCTTTACCCAATTCGCCTTGCACAAAGTATTGATCGCCAATCTTCCCATTCCAAGAAATTCGGCCAGCACCAGTGCTTAAGTCTGAGCTAGTACTTGTTCGAACCGTGATTTGGCCGAGCATTGGCGAGCCAGCGGCTTTTTTGAGCGGGGCGGGCGCGCTGCTGGCCCAGTCGCGAAGATCTATTTTAAGCAGTGTTTCACTGCCACCTTTGTTGAAGTAAATAGTGCCTTCGTATTTTGAGGAGCCATTCATTGCTTGCAATAGGGCGATTGATTGCTGGCTGGCGTTATTAGAAAAATAATTCCTAATGAAGTTTGCGGCAATATCGCCTGAAATGCTGAAGCTTTGGTTACCCTGGGATGTTGGGTTGCTTGTGATCTTGATTGAGCCGCCAAGGAAATTGGCTGTGACATCTTCAAACTCTGGATTGACTTCAGTAATGCGAATTTTCCCTTTGAGATTCTCAAACGGAGGTAGATCTGACCGCTGCACCTTATTGCCTGGGAAGTCTAGTTGGATGTCGGTATTGGTATTGCCGCTGCCTGAGAGCGGAACCTTTAGACCAAGAACAAGATTGGCCGGACCTGAAATTTGCAAGTTTTTTTCTAACTTGACTTGTTTTTTACCTACCGGGGAGGAGAGCAAGTAGTCCAGCATCTGTGGAGCCTCACCTTGTGCGTTGCCATTAACAGAGAGAACTAATTGCTTTGCGCTTACGTTTGGAATTTCTGCGTGGAATTGATTGAGTGCAACTTGCTTGTAGTTGGCCTTGGAAATATCAACGGTAAAGTTTGAGTTCTGCATCGCAATGACACCATTCACATTGGTGAATGCAGGCCAGGCAACTTGGCTGCCAGGTGAGCTAGGGGCGGGGCTAAAGGTTGCCCCAACAATTGGAAGCTTTAGAGAAAACTCGCCATCAACCCCTTTTGGAAACGGGATCGCATTTGGATCTCCTTTTATGTGCAGGCTGCCATTTTGAATAACTCCGCCAGCAAATGCTTTGCTTAAATAGGTTTGAGTATCCTTATCCATGCTAACCGGTAGGTAGCGATATGCACTAACAAGTTTCGCGTTAGAAAAATCCATATCCAGATTCATCGAGTCAGGATCTTTAGGTCCGCCAATAATGTAGTTAATGCTCAGGTTCGTAGTGATCTCAGGATTGCTTAGAGAAAGCTTCTTAGTGCTGATGACCCAATTACCCTTGCTTTTTGACCAGTTGATTTGACCATTGGCCTGATCCAGTTGAATTTTGGGGTCTGCTAACAGTCCGTTGACTTCTAAGTCAAGGTTGTTGGAGTTGACTGAAAAGCTGCCTTGATTCTGGTTTGCTGTTAGAAAGCCAGATAGATTGGATACGGTTGGCATTGATTTATTAATGCCAACAAAGCTGAGATCAATCAGCTTTGCGCTAATTGAAAAGTCAATCTTGTTTGATTTGAACCAGCCACCGGGAATGTTGAGGGCTGATAAAGGGGATTTACTCTCTGACCAGCTGATATCTAAATTCTGTAACTCACCCTCTGCTTTTGAAGCCTTAATCCACCCATGCACTTTTTTAGATAGAGGTAAATTTAGTGCAAATAGCGCTATGTCATCCACAGAAATTTTTGGAGATGAAAAACCAAATTCTTTAATTTCTCCATCGGCAGCAGGAGGGCGCCAACGGAAAGTCATGGGACTTAGACTTTCTAGTGGAGCAGTTTTAGGGCTATCAATATCACGCCAAGCAAAATTTTTGGTGGTGACAGAGATAAGACCGCCATCAGCTTCTTGGCTGAGGCTTGTTTCTAGTCTTCCTAAGGCGATAGCATCTTCACCTTTGGAGAGTTGAATAATGAGGTTGTCAGCGGCAATGAAGGCCTCGCCACCATCGGGCTTGCCATTATCAATTTTTATTTTTCCATTTGTACTGAGTTTTCCCTCAAGAGCATTAAGGGGTAATGCAAATTCCTTGGCAAGCCGATCTAAATTAAGGTCTGTCAAATTCCAAGAGACTGTGCCAATCCAATCATGCCAATCGCCCGCTTGGCCGCCAAGATACGGGATAAAGTTCACCTCAAGATTTAGTGGACCGCTAGTCCATGGTGTTGTTGTTTGGAGTTTTCCAATGTGCCTACGAATGCCATTGCTTAAGGATAGTGTTTGAATATTGATATCGGAAATCGATTTTTTATTCAGCTGATCATCCCAAATTATTTTGACGTTTTTAATGTCAATATTGTTTTGAGAAAAAAGCCAATTTTCAAAACTGTAATTATTTGAGTTGCTATCGGTAGTAATCCCAGCAATGCTGATAATTCCTTTTTGATTTCTCTGTGCATAAATTTGAGCCCCTTCGAGGTAGAGCTCATGAAAGTGAGGAGCCAAATGATAGAAAGAGTTCCAGCTCAGTTCCCCGCTAATTTTTTGCACTTGAAGGGTCGGATCTGCTTTTCCCTTGCCATTAAAGCGTAAGCCCTCGATTTCAAAATCTGGTCTGATGCCCGTCCAAGATACTCGCAAATTATCTATTGATACGTTGACACCAATGCGAGCGCCAGTGAGTTTTTCAATTGACGCTTTTGATTTTTCAACTTGTGGCCATATAACAAAGCGCACAGTGAGGTGGCCCAGCACAAGAAGAGCTGCCGTAAAAACAGCCAATACGAGAGCGCGTTTACGCCAAGGCCCACCGGAGCCTTGAGGACGCTTAGCAAATACGCTCTTGAGGCGGGGCGGAATGATCTTTTGCAGCATGGGCTCTATTATCCGTCAGCCCATGTCCGATCGCCAATCTTCTCTAAGGGGTTTTCTGGGTCGGATTAAGATGGAGGAATGGATGAATTTTCCCGACAAATTGCATTTTTAGAGCAGAACTCCACCTATGCGCGCCGCTGGTTAAATGCCAAGCCCGAGTGGTTAGGGTGGTTGCGAATCCAGGGCCAAAAGAAGGTCGAATTTCTTGGTATAGAGCAATTGCTTCAGGAATGCGATATCGGCTTCAATGGCTCCGCGCAGGACGAAGCCTTGTGGATGTCTAACTTGCGTCTGGCAAGACAGCGTTTGATGCTTTGGGTGGCATTTCGAGATCTCAATGGTATGGCTGATTTGCAAGAAGTGACTCATGCCTTAAGTCACTTTGCCGAGCTCGCAATTTCCGCCTCAATTGCTTATATTCGCCAGGATTTAAAAGGGCGTTTTGGGGTGCCCTGGAGCAATTCAACTCAATCAGAAATGCCTTTGATGGTGGTTGGCATGGGCAAGTTAGGGGGGTTAGAGCTAAACCTCTCCTCTGACATTGATTTAATTTTTTTATACGAGCATGAGGGTGAGACTACTGGGGGTCCGAAGAGCTTATCGAATCATGAGTGGTTTGCTCGTATGGGCAAGCGCTTAATTAAGTTGCTTGCCGAACATGATACTAATGGATTTGTATTTCGAGTGGATATGCGTCTGCGACCTAACGGAGATTCGGGCTTACTCGTTTGCAGTTTGGATATGTTGGAGGAGTACCTACTGGTTCAGGGTAGGGAATGGGAGCGCTATGCTTGGATCAAGGGGCGGTTAATAGCGCCTTTACCGGGTACGCTAGATTTTGCGCATTGCCAAAAAGAGTTAGATCAACTCATTCGCCCCTTTGTTTATCGTAGACATTTGGACTATGGCGTGATTGCCTCCATCAGAGATTTGCATGCACAGATTCAGAGTGAGGCGGAGAAGAGGTCGTCGGGTCACCAAGGCCGCTCAAGAGATATCAAATTGGGGCGTGGCGGCATTCGGGAGATAGAGTTTTTAGCGCAGATGTTTCAGTTGATGCGCGGCGGAACAGACCCTCGCTTTAGAATTCGACCCACTCTAGAGGTTTTAAATCTTGTGCGCCAATGCGGCATATTGCCTGCTAATGATGTAGAGGCATTGCAAGCTGCTTATATTTTTCTGAGGCGCTTAGAACATCGTATTCAGGTATGGGATGACCAGCAGACTCACTATCTTCCCGATGATGAGGTGACGCGTTCTCGTCTGGCAGATGCCATGCAAGATTCGAATGAAGATTCAGCCATATTTATGGCTAATTTGGATCGACATCAAAATAATGTCGCCACTCTTTTTGAAAAAGCATTTTTATTGGGCGATAGTGCGCGTCTTGAGTTAGGGCCTTTGGCGCTAGATTGGGTTCCTGATCAACATCTTTTCCCTGAGCCCTCATCTCGTTGGTTGGCATGGGCGGAGAGTCCTAAGCAAAAGTTGTTGCCTGAAATGAGTCGCCTGATTTTTGATAATTTGATGCGCAAGGCTGCTGAAGTCTTGCAGTCTGATGGCGCTACTGGGGCGTATGCAGATCAGGCGCTATTACGCTTTTTTGATCTCCTTGAGGCGATTGCAAGACGAAGCGCCTATCTTTCGATCTTGGTGGAATACCCCAAAGCGCTTTCTAATATTTTGGACTTACTCAGGGCTTCGCAATGGGGCGCTCAGTATTTAACTCGCCACCCCCATTTATTAGACTACCTGCTCAATGCACAAACAGAGAGGGCTCTGATCGAGGAGCCCGAGAGGTATTGGTCTGAGGTGAGAGCCCATTTAAATCTGCGCCTAGATGATGTCATGGCTGAGGGTGATGGATCTGAGCAGGCAATGGATATATTGCGTGTTACACACCATAACGAGACGTTTATTACTTTGTTAACGGACTTGGGTATTGGCGTGACAAAACCACTTCCAGTGGAAAGAGTGAGTGATCATCTATCTACGTTGGCAGATCTGATTTTGCAGACAACTTACGAACGTGTTTGGCCTGGAGTAGCCCAAAAGTTTGGACTTGCGCAAGATGTGCGCCCTCCATTTGCGATTATTTCTTATGGAAAGTTGGGTGGCAAAGAGTTGGGTTATGCCTCTGATTTGGACTTGGTATTTTTATATCAAGCGGATGAGGCTGATTATGCTGCCCAAGAAATTTATGCCTTGCTTGCGAAGCGGATGATTAATTGGCTGACAGCGTTTACTTCTACCGGTAGTTTGTTTGAGATTGATACCCGTTTACGTCCCAATGGATCTGCTGGATTTTTAGTAACCAACGCAGAGGCTTTTAAGAAGTACCAAATGCGTGAAGGCGACAATGCTGCTTGGGTATGGGAGCACCAGGCATTAACGCGTGCCCGTTTTTCTGCAGGTGATCCCGAGGTGGGCGTGTTCTTTGACGCCGTGCGCTCAGGGGTGTTAAGTCAAAAGCGAGATGTTGACCATCTTCGCGAAGAGATTTTAGAGATGCGTCGTAAGGTACATGCAGGCCATCCTAACGGGGGCGGTGAGTTTGATTTGAAGCATGATGCCGGTGGCATGGTGGATATTGAATTCATTGTGCAATTTTTAGTGTTGGCCTTCGCGCATCAACACCCTCGTCTGATTGGGAACTTGGGAAATATTGCCTTGCTGCAGATTGCCAGTGAGGTTGGATTAGTTTCTGGGCAAGCGGCCAAAGTCGTTGGTGACGCCTATCGCTTATTGAGATCTCGTCAGCATCGCTTGCGATTGGATGGGGCTGATAAGACTCGGGTGAGTCTGGATGATGAGCCTGAGCTCATTCAGGCAAGAGATGCAGTTCAAGCACTCCGGTTAGAGATATTTAAAGCACCTTCAGACGTTACGATTTGATATTGCGTGGAGTTCTAGTTAGTTCTGCTCAAGTAGTTCACGAGCATGGCGACGCGTTGTGTCGGTAATAGTGGCGCCACCAAGCATGCGCGCCACTTCCTCCACTCGTTCAGCTCTGCTAAGAATTTGTACTTGTGAAACAGTCTTTTCAGCATTTTGTGACTTACTCACCTTGAGGTGATGATTGCCTTGGGCGGCTACCTGTGGCAAATGGGTAACGCATAAGATTTGATGAGATTGGCCCAACTGGTGCAAGAGCTTGCCAACAGTTTCAGCAACTGCACCACCAATGCCTGCATCTACCTCATCAAATATCAGGGTTGGCGTGAATGAGGCTTTGCTGGTGATGACGCTAATCGCCAAGCTAATCCTGGCTAGTTCACCGCCAGATGCCACTTTGGCAAGTGGGCGCGGTGTGCTGCCAGCGTGACCAGCAACTAAGAATTCAATTTGTTCGAGACCATGAGAGCCACCTTCATTCAATGGAGTAAGCGCAATTTCTAGGCGACCATCAGCCATTGATAAGTCCTGCATCGCATCCGTTACAAGTTTGCCCAGCTCGGATGCAGCCTTGCCACGCTTTTGCGAAAGTTGTTTGGCTAGCTTGAGATAAGCAGCCTCTTCTAGCTTGACCTTTTCGCGCAGGGCATCAATATTTTGAGAGGCTGTTAATGCTTCCAATCGCTCTGTTGTTTCTGTGAGAAGTTTTGGCAACTCGTCAACTTCGGTGCGATATTTTCTGGCGGCGCCATGAAGTGCTTGCATACGCTCTTCAACTTCTGCCAGTCTGGCAGGATCTAGATCTAGTTTTTGTAGGTAGCGATTAAGGCCGTGAATGGCTTCATCTAACTGTATGCTGGCTGACTCCAAGGCTTGGCTGATATCAGCAAGTGCTGGATCATGCTCAGCCAATGCGCTGACATTGCCCGATACTTTGGTTAGGTTGGATTTGAGGGAGTTATCTGCATCACTCAAAATCTCGATTGCTTCTTGGCAGTCACCAATAAGTTTGGCGCCGTTTGCTAGCCTTGCATGTTCACTTTGAATGCTTGCCCATTCACCTTCTTGTGGTGAGAGCTCATTAAGCTCTTCAAGCTGCCACTCTAGACGCTCACGTTCACGCTCAATGTCTTGACCTGCATTTTCTGCTTGCTCTAAGCGACGGCGAGAATCGGCAACCGTTTTAAATGCCTGCGTCACTTCCAAGCCTAGTGGCAACAATCCAGCATGTCGATCCAGTAGTTCACGTTGGGCGCCACCTTTTAATAGAAGCTGGTGTGCGTGTTGTCCGTGAATATCGACCAATTGGTCGCCAGCCTCTCTGAGCTGGACTAGCGTTGCGACACTGCCATTAATAAAAGCACGGCTGCGGCCATTGCCCTCTACAGTTCTTTTGAGTAATAAGCTCTGACCATCATCCTCTAGCGGAAATCCCTGCTCATCAAGCCATTGGCTAAATGCTTTAACTTGTTCGGTATCAATGCGAAAAAGGGCGGAGATTTCTGCGCGGTTACTGCCCTCACGAATTTGGCTGCTATCAGCGCGCTCGCCAAGCACCAAACCAAGTGCATCTAGCAAAATAGATTTACCGGCACCGGTTTCACCAGTCAGCACTGTAAAGCCTGAAGAAAAATCTAATTCAAGCTGATCAACAATGACAAAGTCACGAAGTGAGATAGTTTGAAGCATGTATTAGCGTAGCAAGAAGCTCGACATCAGAATGTCGATGGATATTCATTCCAATGCAGCTTTTCGCGCAAGGTTTTGTAGTCGCTGTGGTTGCTAGGATGGAGCAGGGCAATCGTTTTATTAGATTGACGCACTTCAATCTTGTCACCGCTTTGTAAATTCGTTTGAGACTGCATATCAAAATTCACAATCACCTCGCGTCCATCAACCACCTCAATTACGGTAACGCTATCTTGCGGCAGAACAATCGGGCGGTTAGACAGTGAGTGTGGCGCAATCGGCGCCAATAAAATGCCAGCTACATGAGGATGCAAAATGGGGCCACCAGCAGAGAGTGCATAAGCAGTCGAGCCAGTTGGGGTCGATACGATTAGGCCATCAGAGCGTTGGTTGTACATAAAGGAACCATTAACGTGCACTGCCAGCTCAACCATGCCGGAAATTCCAGAACGATTTACAACTACATCATTCAGCGCTAGGGCGCGATTAATTTCTTTGCTATTACGAATAACCACCGCATCTAGCAGGGTACGGGTATCGGCTTCGTAGTCACCTGCAATGATTTTAGGTAAGGTGGTGTGAACAGATTGAATGGGAATATCCGTCATATATCCCAGGCGCCCCATATTGATTCCTACTAGCGGGACATTGCTGCCTGCAAGCTGCCTGGCAATGCCAAGCATGGTGCCATCGCCACCTAGAACCACCACCAGGTCAATTACTCCAGCAAAGTCTTTCGCAGTTTTGGTGGGGTAACCAGCAAGAGCGAGGTGGGTCGCTGTATCGAACTCAATAAAGGCCTCGCAGCCTAAGTCAGAGAGCAATTTAGCCAGGTCTTTGAGGTGCTCTTCGATGCCGTCAGCCTGAAATTTGCCGACGAGCGCCACCCGGCTAAAGGCCTTCTTGGAGGAATTTGGGGATGGGCTTAACATATGACGATTAGACCATAGGCATAAAATCCCTTCCACCATGGATAAACGTTCCCGCGCCTTACTAAAAACCCTCATCGAGCGCTATATCGAGGAGGGTCAACCTATTGGCTCCCGTACGCTCTCGAGATTCTCGGGATTAGACCTCTCTGCGGCCACTATCCGCAATGTCATGGCCGATTTAGAGGAGATGGGCTTAGTGACCAGCCCCCATACCTCCGCCGGCCGCATTCCAACGCCTCGAGGCTATCGTTTATTTGTGGATACGATGGTGACGGTGCGCCCCCTAGAAGAAATCGCTGCTAGAGAGGTTGAAAGGGGGCTTTTGCCGGACTCCCCGCAGCGGGTGCTTACATCGGCCGCTCAGATTTTGTCGAATTTGACGCATTTTGCAGGGGTAGTGATGACGCCCAAGCGTGCTCAAGTGTTTAAACATATTGAGTTCTTACGCTTAGGTGAAGGCAAGATCCTATTGATTATGGTCACCCCAGAGGGCGACGTGCAGAACCGCATTTTGCCTACGACCCAAGATTACACGCCGAGTCAACTCATTGAGGCTGGTAACTTTATTAATACCCAATTTGCTGGAAAAAGTTTTGATCAGGTCCGCTTGCATTTGAAATCCGATTTAGATAATTTGCGCGCTGATATTTCTGGGTTGATGGCTTTGGCTTTACAAAGCGGTGTTGCTGACTACGACATGAGCGGCGGCGATATGGTTCTCTCTGGCGAACGTCGCTTACTGAATGTTGGCGATTTAAGCTCTAACCTAGACAAGTTGCGCAAGATGTTTGATATGTTGGAGCAAAAATCAGTACTCATGCAGCTACTTGATGTATCTAGCCATGCTGACGGCATTCAAATATTTATTGGCGGCGAAAGCGATCTGCTGCCCTATGAAGATCTGGCTGTGATCAGCGCCCCATATAGCGTTGATGGGCAGATAGTGGGAACGCTCGGCGTTATTGGGCCAACCCGCATGGCTTACGACAGGGTGATCCCTACTGTGGATATCACCTCTAAACTATTGTCCGGAGCGCTGGGTTCCTACTCAAAACTTAAATAACCCATTCAACCGAGATAAACACTTTGAAACAGAATCCGCATCTACGCGCATCTAGAACTGCGGTTTTGTTATTGAACCTAGGCACGCCATCTGCGCCTACAGCAAAAGCGGTGCGTGCCTATCTAAAAGAATTTCTTTCTGATCCTCGTGTCGTAGAGATTCCGCGCATTATTTGGTGGTGCATTTTGAATGGCATTATTTTGCCAATTCGTAGCGGTGCCTCTGCAAAGAAATATGCGTCAATTTGGTTGCCTAAGTTGGGCTCACCTTTGATGCATTACTCACGTTTACAAGCAAAAGAGCTTGGTGAAAAATTTGCTAATGAAGGCCATATTGTTTTGGTAGATTTGGCGATGCGTTATGGTGAGCCATCAACGCAATCTGTCTTAGAGGGGCTGAAGGCGCAGGGCATGGAGCGTTTATTGCTATTGCCTTTGTATCCACAATACTCGGCCACCACTACGGCATCTAGCTTTGATGAAGTCTTTCGTGTCTTGAGTACTTGGCGCGATCAGCCTGAGTTGCGTCTTGTGAAGCACTATCACGACAACCCAGCTTATATTTCCGCATTGCGTGATCAAGTTTTAAGTAGTTGGGATAAAGATGGACGCCCTGATTTTTCCAGGGGTGACCGCTTAGTCATGTCGTTTCACGGATTACCAAAGCGTAATTTGATGAAGGGTGACCCCTACCATTGTGAGTGTTTAAAAACAGGTCGCTTACTTGGTGAATCCTTAGGTTTGGAGCCAGGCCAATACATTGTGACTTTCCAATCACGCTTTGGTAAGGCTGAATGGTTAAAGCCGTATACGGCACCAACCATTGAAAAGCTGGCAAAAGAGGGTTGTCAACGCATCGATATTTTTTGCCCGGGATTTCCAGCTGACTGCTTAGAAACGCTGGAAGAAATCGCCATGGAGGCTCGCGAAATCTTCTTGGAGCATGGCGGAAAAAACTATCGTTATATCCCATGCTTGAACAGCAACCCCAAGTGGATTGGGGCTCTGGGCGATATTGCTCATCATCATTTGCAGGGCTGGACATTAGGCGTGGAGTTTGAGGCTGAGCTAGCTAAGCGCAATGAAAGAGCGGAGTTGGCTGAAAAAACAAAGACTTGAAATTGAAATAATCAACCCCATATTGAAAAGTAATAGCCAATCTTTATAGAAAAGTAAAATAGCGTCCATGACACAAGAAAATCAAAATCCAACTCCAGAGCAAGAAAATCCAGCTGCTGAGCCTCAAGCAAATGAGGCTGCATCTGCTGAATCTGCTGTCAAGACTCCAGAGCAAGAAATTGCGGAACTGAATCAAAAGATTGGCGAGTTGCAAGATAACTTCTTGCGCGCCAAAGCAGAGGGTGAAAATATTCGCCGTCGTGCGGTTGAGGACATTGCCAAGGCGCACAAGTTTGCAATTGAAAGCTTTGCTGAGCATTTAGTGCCAGTGACGGATAGCCTCTATGCAGCTTTGAGCACTGATGCTGGTGATGCTAAGGCCTTCAAAGAGGGTTTAGAGATCACCTTGAAGCAGCTGCTGTCCGCCTTTGAAAAAGGTCGCATGACCGAAATTAATCCTGCGGTTGGAGATAAATTTGACCCTCACCATCATCAAGCCATTGCGTCAGTCCCATCTGAGCAAGAGGCTAATACGGTGGTTTCAGTCCTGCAGCGTGGCTATACCGTGGCTGATAGGGTCCTTAGACCGGCTTTGGTGACGGTCAGCGCCCCAAAATAAGCGCAAAAACCACCAAAAAAGCATAAAAAAGGCAGATTTCTGCCTTTTTTGCTGTTTATCCCCTTGAAATCCCCTTTTTAGACCCCATTTACTGGGTATCGAAATATTCATTAGTACAACAAACAACTTAATTTTTTGGGGCAATTATGGGAAAGATTATCGGAATCGACTTAGGAACCACGAATTCATGCGTTTCAGTCGTAGAAAACAATGCACCTAAAGTTGTCGAGAACGCCGAAGGCGGTCGCACAACTCCATCTATCATCGCTTACGTTGAAGATGGCGAAGTATTGGTTGGTGCGCCAGCAAAACGTCAATCAGTGACGAATCCTAAAAACACCATCTACGCAGTAAAGCGCTTGATGGGCCGTAAATTTACAGATCCTGAAGCGCAAAAAGATATTAGCCTCATGCCGTACGAAATTGTTCAAGCTGACAATGGCGACGCTTGGGTATCAGCGCGTGATAAAAAAATGGCACCACAGCAAGTTTCAGCTGAGATCTTGCGCAAGATGAAAAAAACTGCCGAAGATTATCTCGGTGAAGAAGTGACAGAAGCAGTGATTACTGTTCCTGCTTACTTTAACGATAGCCAGCGCCAAGCAACTAAAGATGCTGGCCGTATTGCTGGTTTAGATGTTAAGCGCATCATCAACGAGCCTACTGCTGCTGCATTGGCGTTTGGCTTAGACAAGCAAGACAAAGTGGATCGCAAGATCGCTGTGTATGACTTGGGCGGCGGTACATTCGACGTGTCTATTATTGAAATTGCTAACGTTGACGGTGAGAAGCAGTTTGAAGTGCTCTCCACCAACGGCGATACCTTCTTGGGTGGTGAAGACTTTGACCAACGCATCATTGACTGGATCATTGCTGAGTTCAAGAAAGAGCAAGGCGTTGATTTGAGTAAAGACGTATTGGCTTTGCAACGCTTGAAAGACGCTGCTGAAAAAGCCAAGATTGAATTGTCATCCGCTCAACAAACAGAAATCAACCTGCCTTACGTGACAGCTGATGCTAGCGGTCCTAAGCATTTGAACTTGAAGTTGACCCGTGCCAAGTTAGAGTCTTTGGTTGAGGAATTAATCAAGCGTACCGCTGGTCCTTGCTTAACTGCGATCAAAGATGCTGGCGTAAACGTAGCTGATATCGACGACGTGATTTTGGTTGGTGGTCAAACACGTATGCCTGCGGTTCAAGATAAAGTAAAAGAAATCTTTGGTAAAGAGCCGCGCAAAGACGTTAACCCAGACGAAGCAGTTGCTGTTGGTGCTGCAATTCAGGGTTCAGTATTGTCTGGCGATCGTAAGGACGTATTGCTCTTGGACGTTACCCCATTGTCATTGGGTATCGAGACTCTTGGCGGCGTCATGACCAAGATGATTCCTAAGAACACAACAATTCCTACCAAGCATTCACAGGTTTATTCCACTGCAGAAGATAATCAGCCTGCCGTAACCATTAAGTGCTTCCAAGGTGAGCGTGAGATGGCTGCTGCTAACAAGTTGCTTGGTGAATTTAATCTTGAAGGTATTGCTCCAGCACAACGTGGCATGCCACAAATTGAAGTGACTTTTGATATTGATGCCAACGGTATTTTGCATGTCACCGCAAAAGATAAAACTACTGGCAAAGAGAACAAGATCACCATCAAGGCAAACTCAGGTTTAACTGAAGAAGAAATTCAACGCATGGTGAAGGATGCTGAAGCTAATGCTGCCGAAGACAAAAAAGCGCTTGAGTTGGTAACTGCGCGCAATACTGCAGATGCCTTGGCTCACTCAACCAAGAAAGCCTTGGAAGAGCATGGTGCTAGCTTAGAAGCTTCCGAAAAAGAAGCGATTGAAGCTGCTCTAAAGGATTTGGATGAGGCTATCAAAGGTAGCGATAAGGAAGCGATTGAAGCAAAAACAGAAGCTTTAGGTAAAGCAAGTCAGAAGCTGGGCGAAAAAGTCATGGCTGCTGAGCAAGCTAAAGCCGGTGGTGCTGCTCCTCCTGGCGGTGCTACACCTGATGCTGATGTTGTTGACGCTGACTTCAAAGAGGTTGATGACAAGAAGTAATTCTTAAATCAGACATTCATTAACGTAGTTTTGATGTACTTAAATAACAAGTCGGCCTCGTGCCGACTTGTGTCATTCAGGTTGTTGAGAGGAATAGGCCGTGCCTAAAAGTAAACGCGATTTTTATGAGGTGCTTGGTGTAGCAAAAGGCGCCAGTGATGAAGAGCTCAAAAAGGCTTATCGCAAAATGGCAATGAAGCATCACCCTGATCGCAACCCCGATAGCAAAATAGCCGAAGCTCAATTTAAAGAGGCTAAAGAAGCTTACGAAACCTTAACCGATCCAAACAAGCGCGCTGCTTATGATCAGTATGGTCATGCTGGCGTTGATCCCTCAATGGGTGGTGGATTTGGCGGCGGCGGCTTTGCCGATGCCTTTGGTGACATCTTCGGTGATATTTTTGGGCAAGGTGGCGGTCGCCAGTCTGGCCCACAAGTCTACAAGGGCGCTGATCTTCGCTACAACATGGACATTACCCTTGAGCAGGCTGCCGAAGGTTACACAACACAAATTCGTGTCCCTAGCTGGAGTAATTGCAAGCCCTGTCATGGCACGGGTGCTGAACCTGGATCCAAGGCTGAAACATGTACTACTTGTAATGGTCATGGTCAGGTTCGCGTACAGCAGGGCTTCTTCTCTATGCAGCAAACTTGTCCTAAGTGTCGCGGTACGGGCGAGTACATTCCGAAGCCTTGCAAAACTTGCCATGGTAGCGGAAAGCACAAAGAACAAAAAACACTGGAAATCAAAATCCCAGCGGGTATTGATGACGGCATGCGCGTTCGCTCTGTTGGCAATGGGGAGCCCGGAATTAATGGCGGACCATCTGGCGATCTTTATGTAGAGGTGCGTGTTAAGCCGCATAAAGTATTTGAGCGTGATGGTAGCGATCTGCATGTGCAAATGCCAATCTCGTTTGCAACGGCAACCATTGGCGGCGAAATCGAGGTACCTACACTGTCTGGGCGTGTTGAGCTCCCAATTCCAGAAGGGACGCAAACTGGCAAGACTTTCCGCTTACGCAATAAAGGCATCAAAGGACTGCGCTCTACTTTGGTGGGCGACCTCTTTGTGCATGTGTTGGTTGAGACGCCCATCAAACTCACTGACGAGCAAAAACAATTGCTGCAGAAGTTTGATGACAGCTTAAAGTCTGGCGGTGATAAGCACAGCCCTCAACAAAAGGGTTGGTTTGACGGCGT
This sequence comes from Polynucleobacter necessarius, assembly GCF_900096755.1. Taxonomy (NCBI): domain Bacteria; kingdom Pseudomonadati; phylum Pseudomonadota; class Betaproteobacteria; order Burkholderiales; family Burkholderiaceae; genus Polynucleobacter; species Polynucleobacter necessarius. The sequence goes on along the minus strand of NZ_LT615227.1, from coordinate 356,835 downwards.
AAAGAGTTTCTTTAGCTAGTACTGATTGAGTGGGCTAGCTGGCAATCAGCCAGCGAAGCCGTGCTCAGGTCCGGGAAATTTGCCGGACTTCACTTCGCGCACATAAGCTTTGACAGCAGCTTCGACGGACTGGTGACCATCCATAAAGTTTTTGACAAACTTGGGTGGCTTGCCTGGGCTGATACCCAGCATATCTTGCAGTACTAATACTTGGCCGGAGCAATCGGAACCCGCGCCAATTCCAATAGTTGGAATGGAGAGCTCTTCAGTAATTCTTTCCCCTAATGAAGAGGGAATGGCTTCTAGTACTACCATTTGAGCTTCAGCTGCCTGGCAAGCAAGTGCTTGCTCGAGCATGACGCTAGCCGCATCTTTAGATTTACCTTGAACTTTATAGCCGCCCAATACATGAACTGATTGAGGGAGTAGTCCAAGGTGCGCACAAACTGGAACGCTGCGTTCAACTAAATAACGGATGATTTCGACTTGCCAGTCGCCGCCTTCAAGTTTGACCATATCTGCACCAGCGCGCATTAGTGTTGCAGCAGAATCTAATGCTTGCACAGGGTCGCCATAGCTTGCAAAGGGAAGATCGGCAATTACAAAAGCATGGGAGTTGGCGCGAACTACACACTCAGTGTGATATGCGACCTGTTCTACGGTAACGGGCGTTGTACTTGAATGACCTTGGATTACATTGCCCAACGAGTCACCAATCAGGATGGTCTCAACTCCGCAACGATTCAACAATGCGGACATGGTTGAGTCATATGCAGTGAGCATAGTAATTTTTTCACCCTCAGCATGCATCGCGAGGAGCTTAGTAATTGTGATTGGCTTGTCGCCTTGTAAGTAACCCATGGCGAGAGTTTAATGTGAATTAATGTGCCGATTGGCTATAAACGTCTTTTCCCCGCAATTGCAGTTCCTGCGGGGTAGTTTTTCTATTCTTTGGTGGGCAACATTGGGGAGATAGGCCTTCAGTTCACCCCAGTTTGGCAAGAAGATATCAGGCGCTATTTCTAGGAGTGGTAGCAGAACAAATGAGCGCTCAATGATTTTTGGATGCGGGAGCATCAGTTCAGTCTCATTTTGGGTAATTCCCTCGAATGAGAGGATATCGAGATCAAGGGTGCGGGGTGCATTTGCGTAGGGGCGCTCTCGGCCAAATTCTTGCTCAATCGCTTGGCAAACATGCAGAAGGCCATAAGGGGTTAATTCAGTCTCAACTTCTATGACGGCATTAATGTAATCACCGCCAGTAGCCTCGACAGGAGCGCTTTGGTAAAAGCAACTTTTTGCTAAGATTTGCAGTTCTGAGCGTAATGCTAAGCAGACAATCGCGTCAGTAATAAGCTGCCGCGTGTCGCCAATATTGCCGCCAAATCCGATATATGCCTGTGCCATATGCTTCCAAACTAGAGATAAAGCTACTTTACCGAAATTTCTCTAAGTCTGCTTAGCTTGCCGCACCTTCTGGGGGCAGGGCCGCTTTTGGCTTTCTGCGACGACGTCTCTTGGTTGGGCTAGCGCTATTGCCAGATTCATTTTTGACGCTAGCCATGAGCTCGTCTTGACCGACTGTGTCGGCCTCAATGAAGTCAGTCCACCACTGGCCAATTGCAGGGTTCAGTTCTCCAGTGGCGCAGCGAAGCAACATAAAGTCATAACCCGCTCTAAAACGAGGGGATTCGATTAGGCAGTAGGGGTAGCGACCTACACGCCTTTCAAAACGCGACTGCATAGACCAAATTTCACGCATATCGCTTTCAAAGCGTCGCTGAATAGTCATGCCGCTGCTTTGAGTGGCGATAGTGTCGTCCATCGCATCGTGCAGTGCTGGAATATTGGCAGCCCCTTTGGCGATATTCCCTTTCCAGTTCTTTAAAAGATCTGGCCAAAGCAGGGTGGCGAACAAGAATCCAGCTGACACGCTTTTTCCAGATTGAATGCGCTGATCGGTGTTTGCTAGGGCGAGTTTGACAAAACTATTGGCGCCTTTAGAAGCTTCACTATCATCGAGTATGTGATCTAGCAATGGCAATAGAAGACCATGATGCAAGCCTGCATCTTTTAGTCCTTGTATTGCTGCCCATGAATAACCAGACATGAGGAGCTTGAGAATTTCATCAAAGAGCCTGGCTGATGGCACATCATTTAATAGTTTGCCCAGCTTTGCAATTGGCGTACGCGTTGCATCATCTAAATTAAAGCCGGTTTTTGCGGCAAAGCGAATTGCTCTGAGCATGCGAACAGGATCTTCGCGATAGCGTTTTGCAGGATCACCAATCATGCGCAATGTTTTCTTTTCCATGTCCGCCATACCACCGTGATAGTCCAAGACTGTCTCGGAAGATGGGTCGTAATACATTGCATTGATTGTGAAGTCGCGCCTTGCAGCATCCTCACCTTGAGAGCCCCAGACGTTATCACGCAGGATTCGACCGCTTTCTGCTACATGGTCTCCAGCGTTATCTAGCAGGGCCCTGAAGGTCGATACCTCAATAATTTCGGGGTGGCCTTTGCCGAAAAAAGTGACATGAACAATTTGAAAGCGACGGCCAATGAGGCGAGCTTTGCGAAAGAGTTTTTGTACTTGCTCTGGAGTGGCGTTAGTGGCTACGTCAAAATCTTTTGGGCTAATACCTAAAGCAAGATCTCGTACAGCACCGCCCACAATAAATGCCTCATAACCTGCTTGCTGCAAAGTGTGGGTAACCTTCACTGCATTTTTAGAAAGTAAGTGAGGATCGATGCGATGCGATTTTTTGGGAATGCGCTTAGGTGCCCCAGTATTGTTTGCCTGCGTGTGCTTAACCATTGGGTCACGGCGCAGAATGCGTTTAATAAATTTGGTAATCATGCGAACAATTCAAGGATGGGCCAGTTGCGCTTATTGGCTTCAGTGCGCAGGCGATCATCTGGGTTGGTGGCAACTGGGTGACTAACCTTTTCCAGTAAAGGGAGGTCATTCATGGAGTCGGAATAAAAGTAACTTTTTTGCAGGGTGCTCAGGTTGAGGTTTTGATTGGCCAGCCAATCATGCAGGTTCTGAATCTTGCCTTCACGAAAATTTGGAATGCCTTTTACTTCCCCGGTGTAATTGGCTAGCGGGTCATTTAGGGCGGTAGCGGGCTCGGTGGCAATCAAATGCGCAATGCCAAAGCTCTCCACAATTGGACGCGTAACAAAACTATTGGTTGCTGTTACTACGCAACATAAGTCGCCGGCATCTTGATGTTGCTTAACTAAATCCATTGCTTTTTGGCGGAGCTGTCCGTTAATTACTTCTTGCATGAATTGGTCATGCCACTCTTTGAGTTGGACTCGTGAATGCTCGGACAAAGGTTTTAAAGCAAAACGTAAGAACTCATGAATATCTAGCTTGCCATCTTTGTAATCTTGATAGAAGCGCTCATTTTGTTTTGCATAGTACGCACTATCCACTACGCCAATGCGAGCCAAAAATTGACCCCATTCGTAATCGCTATCGCAAGGTAGGAGGGTGTGATCTAAATCGAAAAGGGCTAACTGGGTCACGAATAAATATGAATTAAATTATTTAGGCTGCAAGAGCTCGCGAACAAGAGGCAAGGTTACAGCACGTTTAGTTTCTAATGAATACGCATCTAAAGCATCAATCAAAGCCATTAAATTCGGCATATCTCGATAAAAGCGATTTAGCAGCCAAGGCAAAACATCGGGCGATAACACCAAACCGCGAGCCTTTGCTGCTTGCTCTAGTGCCTGTATTTTCTCATCATCAGCCAAAACTTGGGTTTGGAAGATTAAGCCCCAGCCAAGGCGGGTGCGCAGGTCTTCTCGCAGTTTTAGGTTGGCTGGCGCCTCATTGCCAGCCATGAAAATATGAATGGCTTTGCTGGCTTGAGCCTGATTAAGAATGCGAAAGAGTGCGCCAACCAGGCGCTCGTCTAAGCGATCAACATCATCTACTGTAATAACAGATGGCAAATCACCTTGCGAGAGCCCCCCCATTCTTTCTTCAAGCCTCACCCATGTGGTCGGCTGACTTGGGTTTAAATTGAAATGCTCCAGCCCCGTAGTCTGCGCCGCAAGCCCTATTGCTTCGAGTAAATGGGTGCGACCAGAACCTTCGGGTCCCCACCAGTAAATCCAGCGTTGATTGAGTGGATTGGAGGATGCTGCTATGCCAGGTTGCGTCCAGGCCTTTTGTAGATCTTGTAAGGCAGATAGCAGCGCAAGATCTTTCCCGGGTAAATAATTTTCTAAACTGGCTTTGGGTGTGTGGCTTATGTCTAAAGCAAATTGTCTTGGTAGCGGAGATGTATTCATTACAACTAAATTATTTTTGATACCAGGAGCTTTGCGTATAAACGGACCAAAGGCATTTCATCAGCACCAAGCTGACTGCGCTGATAGGAAGCGCAAGCAATACGTCAAAGAAACCAAATAACTTGCCAAACAAGAGCAGGGCAAATAGGACGGCAACTGGGTGGAGACCAATGCGCTCACCCACCAAGCGGGGTGTTAAGAAGAAGCCTTCAAGAAATTGGCCAATGCCAAATAAGATCAGAACACCGATGATTTGAGTGCCAGGACCAAATTGAAGTGGCGCAGATAAAACAGCAAGCGTGAGCCCCAATGTAATACCAATGTAGGGGATGACGATCATGAGTGCAGTAAAGACGCCTAAAGCAGCAGCTCCTTGACCCCGATGAAGCTCAATCCTGCGCTGTAAAAGACTGCCGTGATGGCAATCACGATTAGCATTCCTCTTAAGTATTGAGAAAGCAAACCATCTGTGTGCATTGCTAAGTGATGTACTGTTTCTTGGGCGCGCACTGGAACTAATTGTTTCACTAGCCCAAAGAAATGATTCCAGTCGATGAGCAAATAAATCATTACAAAAATAATCAGCACGGCATTTACAAAACCGGCGATGACTGAGCTTCCTGACATTAATACCGTCTCAATGGTGGAGCTCATTAACGCATCAGCATTCTCGTTAATGTGTTCTGTGATTTTGTGCGTGACGCTTGCCTTTAGGGTGGCCCAATCAAAATTAATGTGAAATTCACTGAGTTTTGGTCCCAACCAAGCCTGGTGGGTGTTGGCGATCCAGTCGGGAAGTTGAGCCTTAATTAGGGGTATTTCATATCTCAGAAGGCTAATGAGGGGGCTAAATATGCAAAAAACCAGGCCTAAACCGATCAGCATCGAGACGGCAGCAGCCAGCCCTCGGGGTAGGTGATGCCTCTCAAGCCACAGGCAAACAGGGCGCAGAGCATACGCCAGAATGAATGCGGTTAAAAAAGGGGTAAAAATTTCGGCCATCTTGCTTCAATCCTCTAGAATTCAATGATTCTACTGACGAAGTAGCATTTTTTACTAATATTCCGGCTCCGACATGACTTCATCTACCAATTCCTCCTCAAAAGGCCTTTCCTATCGTGATGCTGGCGTCGATATTGACGCTGGCGTCGATTTAGTTGACCGCATTAAGCCTCTGACCAAGAAAACCATGCGCGAAGGCGTTTTAGCTGGAATTGGTGGTTTTGGAGCCCTTTTTGAGGTGCCTAAGCGCTACAAAGAGCCGGTGTTGGTGTCGGGCACCGATGGAGTTGGTACAAAGCTGAGATTGGCGTTCGAGTGGAATCGTCATGAAACCATTGGCCAGGATTTGGTGGCCATGAGTGTGAATGACATTTTGGTTCAGGGCGCTGAGCCCCTCTTTTTCTTGGATTACTTTGCTTGCGGCAAGCTAACTGTTGATACAGCTGCCACAGTTGTTGGTAGCATTGCGAAAGGTTGCGAATTATCTGGTTGCGCATTGATTGGCGGTGAGACCGCTGAAATGCCAGGTATGTATCCGCCTGGTGAATATGACTTGGCTGGCTTTGCGGTTGGTGCCGTGGAGAAATCCAAAATCATTACAGGGAACACAATCGTTCCTGGTGATGTAGTTTTGGCGATCGGTTCTAGTGGCGCGCACTCCAATGGCTATTCATTGGTGCGAAAAATTATTGAGCGTGCTGGCGCAAAGCCGACTGACGATTTGGGTGGTCGCCCACTAGGTGATGTAGTGATGGCGCCAACAGAAATTTATGTAAAGCCTTTGCTAAAGTTGATCTCTGAAATCAATGTAAAAGGAATGGCGCATATCACCGGTGGTGGCTTGGTAGATAACGTGCCCCGTGTACTCCCAGAAAATACTCAAGCAGTTTTACATCGCGATAGCTGGCAGATGCCAGAACTCTTCCGTTGGTTGCAGATGAAGGGCGGTGTCGCTGATGCAGAAATGGTTCGTGTATTTAACTGCGGCATTGGCATGGTGGTGATTGTTGCCCCAGACCAGGCGGACGCCGCAATCAAATCATTAAGCGCACAAGGCCTTAAGGCTTGGACAGTTGGTGAAGTTGTGGAGCGCCCGAAAGACGCGCCACAAACAATCGTTATCTAAGACTCTTTGATTGAAAGCTTAACGATCACTTCGTTAAGTTCTTTTTGCAGAAATCTAGGGCTGCCTTCAACTCTTCTGGGTTGAAGGGGTCAAATGTTTTTCTTCCCTCAATTGCTCGCAACCAAGTGAGCTGCCGCTTTCCAAGCTGTCTTGTCGCAGCGAGCGCCTTGTAGCGCATATCCTCTGCGTTAATTTTCCCATTCAGAAATTCCCAGGCCTGGCGATAGCCTACTGAGCGTATTGCAGGGAGATCTGCATGCAATTCTGAATTAGCGCGCAGCTTTTTAACATCATCCATAAATCCGGCAGCTAACATTTCATCAAAACGTTTTTCTAAATTTTGATGAAGTCTTTTGCGATCACTGGGTTCGAGAGATATGAGATGAATCCAAGGGGGGATCGCCGAACCTTCACGTCCGTCTTCACTCGGCGAATCGGCCAACAGTTCTGACATAGGCTTGCCAGTGATTTCAAAAACCTCAAGGGCGCGTTGTACGCGTTGAGAATCATTTGGCTTTAAGCGAGCAGCAGTCTCTGGATCAACTTGAGAAAGTTTTTCATGCATTGCTGGCCAGCCAATAGCTTTACCCTCTTCGTCTAGGCGTGCCCGTATTTCGGGATTGGCTGGCGGCAGGGAAGAGAGCCCATGCGCCCAAGCACGCCAATACAACATCGTTCCACCTACGACAACTGGAATATTTCCTCGGGTTCTAATTTCTACGCAGAGGCGAGCCGCGTCTTTTGCAAAGCGTGCCGCTGAATAGACTTCAGTGGGTTCCAAAATATCGATGAGGTGATGAATAACTGCTGCTTGTTCAGCCTTTGTGGGTTTTGCGCTGCCAATATCTAGGCCCCGATAAACCAGTGCCGAATCCATGCTGATGAGTTCAATGGTTAAACCAATAGATTTAGCATGCTCAGCCAGAGACATAGCGAGATGAGTTTTGCCTGCGCCGGTGGGACCCACGATACAGAGAATGGGATTTGACTCTGGCGCATGCATAGGCTGAATGTAGGGTTCAGTCTGCATGCCTAATTATAAGAGCCTGTTAATATTGTTAATATCCGCAACAAACCATAAGTTAAAGAGCGAGTTGATGGATACCCTTTTGCAAATAAGTGATTTATTGCTACATATTGATAAACATCTCGATGTGGTGATCTCACAATACGGACCTTGGGCCTATGGCTTGCTATTTGCAATTGTTTTTGCAGAAACTGGCCTGGTCGTAGCCCCATTCTTGCCGGGCGACTCTCTTTTATTTATTGCTGGAGCGTATTGCGCTACTGAGCATTTCAATATCTGGACTTTATGCATTGGTTTGTTGGTTGCCGCGGTCGCAGGCAATACTGTGAACTATTTCATTGGCCGCTGGATTGGCAAACGCGTCTTTAGCAGTACATCTCGTTGGATTGATCAAGGCGCCTTATTAAAAACCCATGCCTTTTATGAAAAGCATGGCGGCAAGACCATTATTCTTGCGCGCTTTCTGCCAATTATTCGCACCTTCGCGCCCTTTATTGCTGGCGTGTCGGAGATGAACTTCTCCCGTTTTCAATTCTTTAATATCGCTGGCGCTGCTCTTTGGGTGTTCGGATTGGTCATTGCCGGCTACTTCTTCGGCAATATTCCAATCATTCGTCAGAATTTAAATGTGATCGTATTGGTTGGGATTGGCGCTGCTGCCGTTCCTGCTGTTTTTGCAGCCGCCTATAAAATTTTTCAGCGCAAGAAAAACTAAAGATCGCTAAAAATTTAGTGCAGCTTGGTTTGGCTTTCTAGCGTAGCAATATGCTCGCGAATGTCGCTAGCGTCTTCTGCTTCAGGGAGTTCGCTCAGATAGCGATGCATATCCGCTAAGGCGGAGCGTAAATATTCCAGTTGCGCAAAGATCAACCCACGATCACGCACTTCTTCAATGGAGTCTGGCAACAAGATCACTAAACGCTCTTGAATCCCCAGTAGGCGCTCCCAGCGCTCATGCTCCGAGTAAATCATTTTGAGGTTTCTTAAAAAGCGCGACAGAATTTCTCTTGAGCTAGAGGCACGCAAGAAGATGTTGAGCGGCAGGCTAAGCTCACCTCGATAACCTTTAGCATCCAAGTACGGATCAAGCATCTCTTGTAGCTGAGTCTTCGAGAGTGATTCACCGGTTAATGGGTCCATGATGACTTCCCCTTGCTGCAATGAGATGCGCATCATGAAATGGTTCGGAAATGAGACTCCGCGAATCTTGAGACCAATTTGATTGCCCAACTCCATCATCAAAATAGCCAAGGAGATTGGAATGCCTCTGCGATTCTCAAGTACGTAATGTAAGTAAGAATTTTCGGGCGCATAAAAATCATTTGGATTGGGACCAAAGCCCAATTCGGTATAAAAGAAATGCTTCAGTATTTGCAGGCGCTGAACGGGTGAGGTATCTGGGGTAATGCGTGACTTGAGTTTGTTGCCCATTTGATCGAGCTGATCTAAAACGCCCTGTACATCCAAATCAGGATATGCGTGTTGTGCAACAGCAATCGCTGCTTCCGCTAAAGGGAAGTGTTCGTCTTCGGCAACTAGGGAGGTGAAATAGTCGAGTTGTTGTGTTGGCATATGGGCAATTTTGCATGACGCAAGAATTTTTGCCAGCGAATTCCCACTAAACCCAGGGAACCAAAGTACACAATTGCAGCAATGCCTAACCATGCGGCTAATAAGCCAATACGTAGCCATGGCTCCGCTTGTAAAGCAATCCAGTTATGGGCGCCTGCTGCGTAAATGAGGACAGCAGAAAAAGGGATTAATGCAAAGAGTAGTTGCCCAAGGTATTTGAGCCAAGCAGAGCTCGGCAGGGCGCCGCGCTTATGAAGGCCAACCCAGAGAAGGGCGGCATTAAGGCATGCGCCAGTGCCAACTGATAAGGCCAGGCCGGCATGACCAAGCCATGGAACAAAAACAAGGTTGGCTAATTGAGTGGCTACTAAAACGAATAAGCCAATTTTTACTGGGGTGCGAATATCTTGGCGTGAATAAAACCCTGGAGCCAAAATCTTTACCAAAATTAATCCAATTAGGCCAACGCCATAAGCGGCCAATGCACGTTGTGTCATCAGTACATCCAGTGCGTTGAATTTGCCGTAGTGGTACAGCACGGCTGCTAGTGGCTCGCCAAAAATAAAGAGCGCAAGTGCACAGGGCGCAGCTAATAAGAATGTCAGCTGTAAACCCCAGATGAGTAATTCACCGGCGTGCACTAAGTCATTCTTGGCATTGGCCTTGCTAAGGCTTGGCAAGAGCACGGTGCCTAAGGCAACGCCAAGTAATGCAGTCGGAAATTCCATGAGGCGATCAGCGTATGAAAGCCAAGACACGCTACCTGCTTGCAAGCGTGATGCAATGTTTGTATTAATGATTAATGAAATTTGGGCAATGGAAACTGCAAATACAGCAGGACCCATCAACTTTAAAACGCGTCTGGCTTCCGGATTGACGATGGCGCTTTTGATTGCGCCGGGTAATAAACCAATACGAGGCAAAAGTCCTAAGCGAGACAGTGCTGGAATTTGAATGACGAGTTGCAAAACGCCGCCAACTAAAACACCGCTACTGAGGGCGTAAATTGGCTGATCCAAGTGCGGCGCTAAGAAAGGGGCGCTGGTGATGAGGGCTAAATTCAGCAAAACCGGCGTAAAGGCCGGAATGGCAAAACGCTGGAAGGTATTCAAAATGCCGGCGGATAGCGAAACCATGGAAATCAGGCCGATATAGGGAAACATAATGCGGGTCATCACAACGCTGGCCTCATAGGCCGGCCCACCGCTAAATCCTGTGGCAATGGCCAAAATCAGCAAGGGGGCGCCAATAACCCCTGCCAATACCGTGAGGAGCAAAGCCCAAAATAAGAGCGTAGCGACCGCATTTACGAGGATTTGAGCCTGTTTTTGATCCCCTTTGGTGGAAATTTCCCCCAAAATCGGTACAAAAGCCTGGGAAAAGGCCCCTTCCGCAAATAATCGACGCAGTAAATTGGGTAGCCTAAAAGCCACATTAAAGGCGTCCGTCCACTCGGAAGCCCCGAAACTACGGGCTATGAGGGTCTCCCGAAGCAACCCCGTAATGCGGGACAGCATGGTCAGGGAGCTAACCTTGGCGGCGGCAGAAAGCAGATTCATGAGCCGATTTTCACCTATTTATGGGTGGACTGGGCTTTTTTGCCCCTTTAAGGTAAAATCTTGGGTTTTGGTGAGCTTGCTTATGGGAAATTGGCAAGTCCACGAGATTTTTAACTAATCGCATTTTGCAATTTATAGAGAGGCAAGGTTTAAAGATGGCCAATACAGCACAAGCGCGCAAGCGCGCACGCCAGGCAGTAAAACAAAACGAACACAATTCCAGTTTGCGTTCAAAGCTTCGCACTTCCATCAAGGCAGTTCGTAAAGCAATCGAAACTGGTGACAAAGCTGCTGCTGCAAAAGTATTTACAGCCGCTCAAGCAACAATCGACAAGATTGCTGACAAAAAGATTGCACACAAGAACACTGCAGCTCGTCAGAAGTCACGTTTGTCTGCAGCTATCAAGGCGATGGCAGCGTAATACAGTATTAGTTTTAGGCTGGTCGAAGTAGTTTCGACCTAGGCCCGCTCCTCATCAGAGCGGGTTTTTGTTTTTAAGGCTGGGCTTGGGATGTTGGGTTGAACTCACATGCCTCTTCGATCGGTAGGCTGCTGTCTTTGGCAAAGTTCATGACAAAGTCGAGCGCTCTTGGATCTAAGTCGCCCAGCCTAGTATCGATAACAACGCATTTCACTTTTGCAATAAGAGCACTGGTCTGACATAGGGCGAATAAGTGAAGCGAGGGTCCCCGGAATCGCCGGGAGGGCGGAAAGTAGCCATCACCCCGCACAGACGCTCCGCCCAATCGCTGGGCCGAAACGGTTTGCCAGAAGTGGTAATGCCTTGAATGAAAAGCTTTTTGTGGTTCAAGTTGGCGTACAAATGATGTTAAGAAGCAGTATTGCTTAGCCTTCTAGCTTAACAGCCTGAGGTGGACGTAATATGACTTTAGGGTCCATTTTCGTGCAGTTGAATGTTTTAAGAAAAAAATGCAAGCCAAAACTTTAGTAGAAAGCTCAACTATGACATCTCTGGCAAAGCCCCAAGTGCCCGGTCAGGTAAAGCACTACCTGCAGTTTTCTGACCTCACTCGCGAAGAATATGACTACTTGCTGAAAAGATCAGCATGGCTCAAGGCTAAATTTAAGAGCTACGAGACCTGGCATCCTTTGCATGACCGCACTTTGGCAATGATTTTCGAAAAGCACTCCACGCGTACGCGCCTTTCTTTCGAGGCGGGCATACACCAGCTTGGAGGTCATGCGGTATACCTGAACACTCGCGATACTCAGTTAGGTCGTGGCGAGCCTGTAGAGGATGCTGCGCAGGTAATTTCAAGGATGACGGACATCATCATGATCCGCACCTTTGGCCAAGAGATTATTGAGCGTTTTGCAGCCAATTCTCGCGTGCCCGTAATCAACGGCTTAACGAACGAATTTCATCCATGCCAAGTGCTGGCCGACATCTTCACTTATGTGGAGGTTCGTGGCCCAATCCAAGGCAAAACGGTAGCTTGGGTAGGTGATGCCAACAATATGGCTTACACCTGGTTTCAGGCAGCTGAATGTTTAGACTTTCAGTTGCGCTTCTCGGCGCCAGAAGGCTACCAATTGGATCCAGCGCGTTTGACTGCAAAAGCAGCAAAACACTTGACGGTTTGTGTCGACCCTAAAGATGCCTGCAAGGGTGCAGACTTAGTTACGACCGATGTATGGACCAGCATGGGATATGAAGCTGAAAATGCTTCACGCATGAATGCGTTCCAAGATTGGATGGTCGATGAGGAGTTGATGTCTTTGGCTAAGCCGGATGCGTTATTTATGCATTGCTTGCCAGCCCACCGCGGCGAAGAGGTTTCCGCTGGCGTGATTGATGGCCCACAAAGCATTGTGTGGGAAGAGGCAGAAAATCGTTTGCACGTCCAGAAGGCTTTGATGGAGTATTTACTTTGCGGTCGTTTGGATTGAGTTCATAGCTCGGTTTTAGTAAGTCGTTTTAATTTATTTTTGATTGAATAAGAAAACATGTCTGATATTAAAAAAGCAGTCTTAGCGTATTCCGGTGGTCTAGACACTAGCGTGATCTTGAAGTGGCTTCAGGATACATATGGTTGTGAGATCGTGACCTTTACCGCCGACTTGGGTCAGGGTGAAGAGTTGGAACCAGCGCGTGCCAAAGCATTGCAATTTGGTATCAAGCCAGAAAATATTTTTATTGATGATTTGCGCGAAGAATTTGTGCGTGATTTTGTATTTCCAATGTTCCGCGCGAATACGATTTACGAAGGCGAATATTTGTTGGGCACTTCAATTGCGCGCCCTTTGATCGCTAAACGTCAGATTGAGATCGCTCGCTTAACTGGTGCTGATTCTGTATCTCACGGAGCTACAGGCAAAGGTAACGATCAAGTTCGCTTTGAGTTGGGTTACTACGCATTAGAGCCAGGAATCAAAGTGATTGCTCCTTGGCGTGAGTGGGATCTGCTCTCACGTGAGAAGTTGATGGCCTATGCAGAAAAGCATGGCATTCCAGTGGAGATGAAGCATAAGCAAGGTGGCTCACCTTATTCAATGGATGCCAACTTATTGCATATTAGCTATGAGGGACGTCATCTAGAGAATCCTAATGCTGAAGCCGAAGAGTCTATGTGGCGTTGGACAGTTTCTCCAGAGAAGGCTCCAGACGCCCCAGAAATTATTGAGATTGAATTTAAAGCTGGTGATCCAGTAGCAATCAATGGCAAGGCGTATAAGCCACATGAGTTATTGGCTGAGCTCAATCGCATTGGTGGCATGCACGGCATCGGGCGTCTTGACCTGGTGGAAAACCGCTTTGTTGGCATGAAGAGCCGTGGTTGCTATGAAACTCCTGGCGGCACGATTCTGTTGAAGGCGCATCGCGGCATTGAAAGCATTACCTTAGATCGTGAAGTGGCTCACTTGAAGGATGATCTGATGCCACGCTATGCAAGCTTGATTTACAACGGCTTGTGGTGGGCTCCAGAGCGCCTAGCTTTGCAGACTTTGATCGATCACACCCAACAAGCAGTAAATGGTGTTGTGCGCTTAAAGCTCTATAAGGGATCTGTTTCCGTTATTTCACGTGATTCAGCCAATACTTTGTTTGACCAAAATATTGCAACCTTTGACGATGACGGCGGCGCTTATAACCAAGCAGATGCTGGCGGCTTTATTAAGCTCAACGCTTTGCGTATGCGTATTGCTGAGACGGCTAGACGCAAACGCGCCAAGAAGTAATTGAAGAATTCAGCAACAAAGAAAAATATTAGAACTAAACAGAATAGAAAGAACTGCAATGCAATTTGATCAAGTTTCCGTAGGCAAGAAAGCCAATGTATTTTTTGATGGCAAGTGTGTTTCACATACTGTGACATTACCAAATGGCGTGCGTAAGTCTGTTGGCGTTGTATTACCAAGCACTTTGCGCTTCGATCTTAGTACAAAAGAAATTATGGAAGTGGTCGATGGCAATGCTTTTGTGAGTATTAATGGCGCCCCTGAAGTAGAGTTCAAGGCTGGCCAAAGCTGGGAAGTGGAAAAGGGCGGTTACTTCATTATTCGTGCTGAGCAACCAGTGCATTATGTTTGCCATTTTGAGTAAGAGCGGCAATACTTAAAGAAAACGCAGACCTCAGTCTGCGTTTTTTATTGCATCAAGACAAATCGTTCGGCTAGACCAATTACTTTTTCGGTAGTCCGGTAATCACTGCTGCTCCAGGCACAATCACGCGCTCGGAGAACCATTGCTTGTTCATCTCTAGCGCGTAACGTACAGCAGCCTTAGGGCAATGGTTGTTGGTGGTTTCTGCTTGCATTTCTTCGATATTCACAATCTTCCCATCATCAGCTATGAAAGCAATGGAGAGTGGAATCTTGGTGTTGTTCATCCAGAAACAATGACCAGCTTTTTGTTCAAAGATAAATAGCATGCCTGAGTTGGTCGGCATGCTGGTGCGGTTCATGAGCCCAACCTCTCTTGCCTTCGGCGTATCAGCCAGCTCAGCCTGAATACGATAGATGCCTGTTTTTAATTCAGCTGTAGGCAGGCCAACATTGACCTGCGCCTGCGTCAGGCCTGAACCAATGAAAAGAAATGCCGCAAAGAATTTGCTTAGGAAGTTTTTATGGGTATGCATGAAGGGCATTTTATGTGAGGTAAATTGAGGGCGAAAAAAACCCAGGAACAAGTCCTGGGTTTTTAATAATGATCTAAGGACTATTAAGCCGCTTGGATATTGGTAGCTTGCTTGCCTTTAGGATCTTGGGTAATGTCAAACGTTACCTTTTGGTTTTCCTTAAGAGTTTTGAACCCAGGCATAGTAATTGCGCTGAAATGCGCGAACAACTCTTCTTCACCATTATCAGGTTTGATAAAGCCAAAACCTTTTGCATCATTGAACCACTTAACAATTCCGGTCGCCATGCGAACTCCATTACATAAACTTAAAACAACCGTGATGAGGGTAAATACTTTTTAATCAGTCTCAATCCACAACACGCCTAAATAGAACCTCTCTTGATGAAGCCTACCCCCCGATTGTTTGCCCTTTTTGGAGGGGTGTCAAGGAGTTATATGCCCCTACCCCCTAGTAAATACCCCTTTTTTATCGAAAAATGCCCCAATATGGGTTTAAGAGGGGTTTTTGCGTGGTTTTCGCAACAAGACCCCAGTAAATTAAAGTTTCAATATCTGTGTTTAGAATGTTTCTCATGAGTCGCGCACCAAAAAATCCCACTACTGGCATCCCAGGAAATCCTCACGTTGAGGACACCATTCTTCTCGAAAAGCAGGTCGAGCAAGTAAAGGCACCTTCAATGTATAAAGTTTTACTATTGAATGACGATTACACGCCAATGGAATTTGTGGTGATGGTGATTCAGGAGTATTTTAATAAAGATCATGAAACAGCTACACGCATCATGTTGCAAGTTCATTTAGTCGGCAAAGGTGTCTGCGGAGTATTTACTCGCGATGTCGCTGCCACGAAAGTGCATCAAGTTATCGAACTCTCCCATGAAGCGGGTCACCCACTACAGTGCACTATGGAGGAAGCATGATTGCCCAAGAACTAGAAGTAAGTTTGCACATGGCGTTTGTTGACGCAAGGGCATCGCGACACGAGTTCATTACGGTTGAGCATTTGCTTGCGGCCTTGCTGGATAACGCGACGGCCGTAGAAGTCTTAAAGGCTTGCGCAGTCAACATCGCAGAGCTACGCGCTCAACTTAAAAATTTCATTAATGACAACACGCCAGTGGTGCCAGGTAATGACGAAGTGGATACGCAACCAACGTTGGGCTTTCAGCGCGTGATTCAACGTGCCATCATGCACGTCCAATCTACATCCAATGGTAAGAAAGAAGTGACCGGTGCAAATGTATTGGTTGCCATCTTTGGCGAAAAAGATTCGCATGCGGTGTACTTCTTGCAGCAACAAGGGGTAACACGTTTAGATGTTGTCAATTTCATCAGCCACGGTGTTCGTAAAGATCAAGCGGAGCATGTCAAGCCTGCTGAGGCTTCTCAGGAGTCAGAAGAAGCTGCATCGTCAGGTAAGGAAAGCCCTTTAGATCAATACACCCAGAACCTTAACACTATGGCTCGTCAGGGCAAGATCGACCCATTAATTGGGCGCGAGAGCGAAGTGGAGCGGGTGATTCAGGTACTTTGCCGTCGCCGCAAAAATAATCCACTGTTGGTAGGTGAGGCTGGCGTTGGTAAGACTGCTATTGCCGAAGGCCTGGCCTGGAGAATTGTGAAGGGCGACGTGCCTGATATCTTGGCCGACGCCACTGTCTATTCATTGGATATGGGCACGCTCTTAGCTGGCACGAAATACCGTGGTGACTTTGAGCAACGTTTAAAGAGTGTTCTCAAGTCTTTAAAAGATCACGCTCATGGCGTTTTATTTATTGATGAGATTCATACTTTGATTGGTGCTGGCGCGGCATCGGGTGGCACTTTAGATGCAAGCAATTTGTTAAAGCCTGCTTTATCCAACGGCCAGCTCAAATGCATCGGTGCAACCACCTTTACTGAATACCGTGGAATCTTTGAGAAGGATGCCGCTTTATCTCGTCGCTTCCAGAAGGTTGATGTTGTTGAGCCAACTGTTGATCAGACAGTGCAAATCTTGCGCGGACTCAAGTCTCGCTTTGAAGGGCACCACAGCGTGAAGTATGCGGCTGGCGCTCTGGTGGCTGCCGCAGAACTTTCTGCTCGTTATATTAATGACCGCCATTTGCCTGATAAGGCAATTGATGTGATTGATGAGGCCGGAGCTGCGCAACGCATCTTGCCTAAGTCTAAGCAGAAGAAAACAATTGGTCGCCCTGAGATTGAAGAGATTGTGGCAAAGATCGCTCGCATACCGCCGCAATCAGTCACCGTGGATGATCGTAGCAAGTTGCAAACTTTAGACCGCGACATTAAGAGTGTGGTCTTTGGTCAAGATCCTGCAATTGAGGCTCTGGCAAGCGCTATCAAGATGACGCGTGCTGGCCTTGGCAAGATTGATAGACCAATTGGCTCATTCTTATTCTCTGGTCCAACAGGCGTTGGTAAGACTGAGGTAGCGAAGCAGCTTGCTTATATTCTGGGTATTGAATTGCTGCGCTTCGATATGTCTGAATACATGGAGCGCCATGCGGTGAGCCGCTTGATTGGTGCGCCTCCGGGATATGTGGGATTTGATCAGGGTGGTTTGCTGACTGAGGCTGTAAATAAGAAGCCGCATTGCGTGCTCTTGCTTGATGAGGTTGAGAAGGCGCATCCAGATATCTTCAATATTTTGTTGCAGGTAATGGATCATGGAACCTTGACGGACAACAACGGTCGCAAGACAGATTTCCGTAACGTGATCATCATCATGACTACAAATGCTGGTGCTGAGGCGATGCAGAAATCGACTATCGGCTTTACCAATGCACGCGAGTCTGGCGATGAGATGGCTGATATTAAGAAATTCTTTACCCCAGAGTTCCGCAATCGCTTGGATGCCATCGTTTCATTCAAGGCGCTGGATGAGTCCATTATCATGCGTGTAGTAGATAAATTTTTGATGCAGCTTGAAGAGCAACTCCATGAGAAGAAAGTGGACGCTACCTTTAGCCCTGCATTGAGAGCGCATCTTGCGAAGCATGGCTTTGACCCATTAATGGGCGCTCGTCCTATGCAACGCATCATTCAGGACACCGTTCGTAAAGCCCTTGCTGATGAGTTGTTGTTTGGTAAATTAGCTCAAGGTGGCCATGTGGATGTTGATATCGATGAGGATGGCAAAGTTCAATTGAACTTTGAGGCTCCGGTATTGCCAGGAAAGCGCACTAAGGCAGACGTAGCGCCGGCCGAAGAAATTTAATCAAATCATTATTTCAATAAATACAACCCAAAAAGGAAAATATGTCTCATCACGATAAATTATTAGAAGCTTTTGAAACGTACAAAGCAGAGAACGAAAAGTTTCACGGTAAAGGCATTAAGGCATCTGCTGCCCGTGCACGTAAAGCATTGCAAGAGATTGCTGGTTCTTGTAAAGAGCGTCGCAAAGAAATTACTGCAGAAAAAGAGTCTCGTGAAGGCGCTGGCGCCGGTATGTTACAAGATGCTGCTCGTAAAGCGCACATTCGTAAGTAAGCATTTTTGCTTAAAAAGAAAAGCCACCCTTGGGTGGCTTTTCTTTTTAAGCAAAAATCTGGGCACTAGAGGTATTTGACTTAGGCTCTACCGGTGCTGCCAAAGCCGCCTGCGCCACGACTACTCTCGGTGAACTCTTCTACCACCACGAGCTCTACTTGCTGCACGGGCATTACAACCAATTGGGCAAGGCGCTCCATAGGCTCTAGTTTGAATGGTGTGGAGCCACGATTCCAGGTGCTCACCATCAATTGACCTTGATAGTCGGAGTCAATCAAGCCAACTAAGTTACCCAGCACGATGCCATGCTTGTGACCTAGTCCTGAGCGCGGCAATATGAAGGCGGCATAGCGCGGATCTTCAACATAGATTGCCAGGCCCGTAGGAACAAGTACGGTTTGACCGGGGGCAATTTCGATAACTTCATCAATGCAAGCACGAAGATCTAAGCCTGCGCTTCCGGGTGTGCCGTATGTTGGCAATTGATCGCGCATACGTTCATCGAGAATTTTGACTTGGAGTGATTGCATGAAATTTCCTAAAGCGGGGAAGGTAAATAAAGGGGTGCTACTTAAATTTTCTTGGCAACTAGCTGAATAAGCTGGCGAGCTAATTGCAGCTTTTCTGCCTTAGCAATTTTTTTACTGCCAGCAGAATCGATTACTAATAATTGATTGAGGTCGCTGCCAAAGGTAGCGGGACCAATATTGCCCACAATCATCGGGATGCCTTTGCGCTTACGCTTTTCATCAGTATGTTTTTCTAGGTCGGTAGATTCCGCTGCAAAGCCAACACAATAGGGGTAAGGCTTGCCGCCTTTGGTTTTTACAGTCTTAGCTACATCAAGAAGAATGTCTGGATTGGCGGAAAATTCAATACTTGGCGCATCTTTTCCTTGGCGCATAATTTTTTCCTTGGCTGGTTTGGCAATACCCCAGTCAGCCACTGCGGCAACCGCAAAAAATACATCGCAGTCTGCCGCGCTAAGAGTGGCCGCGTGCATTTCTTTGGCGCTCACTACATCTGTACGAGTAATGCTGCCGGTAGCTTTTAGCGGTGTTGAGAGGTCGCAAGGCCCCGCAATGAGATGCACCTGAGCCCCAGCCTCAATTGCAGCGCGGGCAATTGCAAAGCCCATCTTGCCAGAGCTATGGTTAGTAATTCCACGTACTGGATCAATTGCCTCAAAAGTTGGGCCAGCAGTAATCAATACTTTTTTGCCTGCTAGTGTTTTCTTTTGAAAGAAGGCGATGACTTGCTCTGTGATTTCCGCAGGCTCGAGCATTCTGCCCAACCCTATTTCGCCGCAAGCTTGAAAGCCGCTGGCCGGCCCTAGAAGAGCAATACCATCTTCTGTAAGGCGTTGCACACTTCTTTGGGTGGTTGCATGCTCCCACATCTGTTTGTTCATTGCTGGTGTGAGCAAGAGAGGACAATCTCTTGCCAGGCAAAGCGTGCTGAGTAAGTCATTAGCTAAACCTAAGGAAAGCTTTGCCATGAGATCAGCGCTTGCAGGCGCAATCAGAATTGCATCTGCAGCACGAGATAACTCAATGTGGGCCATATTATTTGGAACGGTGCTATCCCATTGACTCAAGTAAACGGGATTGCCAGTTAAAGCTTGCATGGTCACTGGGGTAACAAATTGTTGCGCTGCTTCGGTCATGACAACTTGAACCGAGGCGCCTTCCTGCATCAGTTGGCGTGCAAGTTCTGGAGCCTTATAGGCTGCAATGCCACCAGAGATACCCAGAACGATTTTCTTATTTAAAAGTGATTGCATGGCGCCAGCTTAATGGGATTGAGAGGATTTGCCAAATGACTTGCGTAATTCACCCCAAATGATTAGGGCTGCACCAATGCAGATAGCGCTATCGGCAATATTAAATGCGGGCCAATGCCAATTTGCGTAATGCAGATCAATAAAGTCCACTACGGCGCCGTACATCACTCGATCCAATACATTTCCAAGTGCGCCACCCAAAATGAGACTCAAGGCCACACAGAGTAATTTATCGCTTTGACTTTTTAGTAATAGCCAAATAATGTAAAAAGAGGCCACTAGACCCAGAACGGTAAAGAACCAGCGTTGCCAACCAGAGCCTTGCGCTAAAAATGAAAATGCTGCGCCCGGATTAAAGAGTAGGAGCCAATTCATAAAAGGGAGCACTGGATCCGGAACGCCCATTTGTAAATTGCTAAGAGCAGACCACTTGCTTAGCTGATCAAGCAAAAGCGTCATGATTGCAATTGCGAGATAACGAAGTAATGAAAGACTCTTCATTGTTGTGGCTCTTAAGCAAACAAGCGATGATCGCCGTTGCCAAATAAATTACTGATGCAACGTCCACATAGGTCTGGATGATCGGCATTGCTGCCAACATCTTTGGTGTGATGCCAGCAGCGTCCACATTTCTTGTATTGGCTACCACGTACCAATACCTCTAAGCCTTCATTGCTGAGTTCAATATTGGCGCTTGAGGTGATAGTGACAAAGCGTAAATCATCTTCTAGCGAATGCAAAATTGCAAAGTCCACATCCCCTACTTTGATGGTGAGCTCAGCCTGCAAGGATGAACCCACATTGCCTGCTTCACGTTCAACCTCAATGGCTTTAGTAACCTCTGAACGTATTTCACGAATACGAGCCCACTTGGCTAGCAACTCGTCACCATGGGCAATTTGCGGGAACGCGCTAAATTCTTCCATGAAGATAGATTCAGCAGGCTTGCTTCCTGAGCCATGGGGGAAATCTTTCCATGCTTCTTCTGCGGTAAATGAGAGGAATGGCGACAACCACTTCAATAGATTGCGAGTGATATGGAACAAGGCGTTCTGTGCGGCACGGCGATCAGGTGAGTCTGGAGCGCTGATGTAAAGACGATCTTTGAGGATGTCCAAATAGAAGCCACCCAAGTCTTCGGAGCAGAAAGT
This sequence comes from Polynucleobacter necessarius, assembly GCF_900096755.1. NCBI lineage: Bacteria > Pseudomonadati > Pseudomonadota > Betaproteobacteria > Burkholderiales > Burkholderiaceae > Polynucleobacter > Polynucleobacter necessarius. The sequence goes on along the minus strand of NZ_LT615227.1, from coordinate 335,700 downwards.
GAGCATGCGTGCCACTGCCGGCTGGAATTCATAAGCCTTGTAGTGAGCTTGCACATCGTCTTGTAATTGATTGGCAAGCGCAACGGCATAGCGATCAATCTCAAGCCATTGTTCAGTAGGGATGGTGTGCTTGCTAGGATCAAAATCCGAAAGATTGGCCAGCAAGAAGCGCAGGGTGTTACGAATGCGGCGATAGCTCTCGGTAACGCGCTTGAGAATCTCATCAGAGATTGTCATTTCACCGGAATAGTCGGTAGAGGCAACCCATAAGCGAATGATCTCGGCGCCCAACTTATCTGCAACTTGCTGGGGGGCGATTACGTTACCTACGGACTTGCTCATCTTGCGCCCTTGACCATCGACGGTAAAGCCGTGGGTCAAGAGTGCTTTGTATGGCGGCTTGCCGTCTAGCATGGCGCCAGTGAGTAAAGAGGAGTGGAACCAACCACGGTGTTGGTCTGAACCCTCAAGATATAGATCCGCCAGACGACCATTGGGAGTTTCTGCATCAGCAGTTAGGAGTTCATCACGATGTGAGCCTCGAATGACATGCCAATGGGTTGTGCCAGAGTCAAACCAAACATCCAAGGTGTCACGATTCTTTTCGTATTGCGCAGCTTCTTCGCCAAGCAGATCGGCCACTTCTAATTTTTGCCAAGCTTCAATACCTTCTTTTTCTACGCGCTTAGCGATCTCTTCAAGAAGCTCAACAGTGCGTGGATGTGGCTCACCACTTTCTTTATGTACAAAGAAAGCCATCGGTACGCCCCATTGGCGCTGACGTGACAAAGTCCAGTCAGGACGATTGGCAATCATGCTGTTGAGGCGCTGCTTACCCCAAGCGGGGAAGAACTCGGTACTCTCAATGCCTGCTAGCGCAGTTTCACGCAAGCTTGCTTTGCCATCAGATGGTTTCTTGTCCATGCTGGCAAACCATTGTGAGGTTGCGCGGTAAATGATGGGCGACTTATGACGCCAGCAATGCATGTATGAGTGGGTATAGGTTTTATCGCGCAAGAGGCTGCCAGCTTCACGCATGGCTTCAACAATCTTTGGATTTGCTTTCCAGATATATTCATTGGCAAAGAGCGGTAACCATGATGCATATACGCCATTACCCATCACTGGGTTCAGAATATCTTTATCAGCAAGTTTGTTTGCTTTGCAGGACTTAAAGTCTTCCTCGCCATAAGCAGGCGCAGAGTGAACAATACCTGTTCCGGTATCCAGTGTGACGTATTCCGCTGGATAGATTGGGGAGAGGCGCTCATAGCCTTCATGCAGTGGTGCTAGAGGATGCCAGAACGAAATATTTGCTAGCTGAGCGCCTTGGCAAGTTGCAATCACTTTGCCTTCTAAGTTGTAATCCTGCAAACAAGTTTCTACACGATCTTTAGCAAGGATTAATAACTTATCTCCAATATCTACCAGTGCGTATGTAAGTTCTGGGTGAACGTTCATGGCTTGGTTGGCTGGAATGGTCCAAGGTGTTGTTGTCCAAATGACAATTTGCCCTGGCTTATTCGGAAGCTCAGCCAATCCAAATGCTTTTGCTAACTGAGGGCGCTGCGTATCATCAAACGCAAAACCGACATCTACCGTTGGATCAGTTTTATCTTGATATTCCACTTCAGCTTCGGCAAGAGCGGAGCCGCAATCAAAACACCAGTTCACTGGTTTTAAGCCGCGGAAGACATAACCTTTTTCCCAAATCTTCCCAAGGGCGCGGATTTCATCAGCCTCGTTACGGAAGTTCATGGTGAGGTAGGGGTTATTCCAGTCTCCCAATACCCCTAAACGCTCAAAATCTTTCTTTTGTTTTTCTACTTGGACGTGAGCATACGCACGTGCCTTGGATTGAACCTCTGCAGTCGGTAAATTTTTACCAAATTCTTTTTCAATCTGAATTTCAATCGGCATGCCATGACAATCCCAGCCCGGCACATACACAGAGTCAAAACCCATGAGCCAGCGAGACTTCACAATCATGTCTTTCAGAATCTTATTCACGGCATGACCAATATGAATGTCGCCATTTGCATATGGAGGCCCATCATGCAAAATGAATTTCGGTTGATTGGCATGCGCTGCACGAATCTTTTCGTAAAGCTTATTCTTTTGCCATCCAGCTACCCATTGTGGTTCGCGCTTAGCAAGATCTCCTCGCATTGGAAAGGAGGTATCTAGTAGATTGACGGGATAAGAGTTTTCTTTTTCAGACATAAGCTTTTTTCTGGAAATAATTTCTGGCATGCGCTGCATCTGCTGCAATCGCTTTTGTAAGGGTTTCGAGATCGGAGTACTTTGCCTCGTCACGAATTTTTTCTAATAGTTCTACGGTAATAATTTTTCCGTAAACATCTGCGTTGTAATCAAAGATATGGGTCTCAAGTAGCACCCGGCCTTCATCTTCTACTGTGGGCCTAACACCCAGGCTGGCTACTGCTGGAAGGGGTTTATCGGATAAGCCGAGAACTTGAGCGGTAAAGATGCCAGTACTTGCGGGTTTGCGATGATGTAGATGATTTGCCACTGCTAAGTTCAAAGTAGGGAAGCCAAGTTGACGCCCAAGTTTTTGACCATGAATGACATGGCCGGAGATTCCATACGGGCGACCTAATAATTTTTCAGCCTGCTCCATATCGCCATGAGCAAGTGCTGTACGGAGAGCGGAGCTAGAAATGCGTTCTCCATTTTCAGAGATGGTATGAATACTGGAAACTTCAAATCCATATTTTTCACCGGCCACTTTTAGGTTGGAAAAATTACCCGCACGCTTTGCTCCATAGCAAAAATCATCACCAATCAAAATCCATTTAGCATTTAAACGTTTGACAATAATTTCTGAAACAAACTCTTCTGGCGAGAGTTTCGCAAAAGCGGCGTTGAAATGCTCAACCACGACACGATCAACTCCAAGTTGTGCAAGCGCGGCTAACTTATCGCGCAAGTTCAGAATGCGGGGTGGTGCTTGTTCAGGGGAAAAGAATTCTTTTGGGTGCGGCTCAAAGGTCATAACGCAGCTGACTAGACCTCGTTCTTTGGCGCTATCCACCAGCTGCTTGAGCAGGGCGCGATGACCCCTGTGCACGCCATCGAAATTGCCGATGGTTAGGGCACAAGCTGGCCCTGCAGAAAACTGGGTGGGGCCACGGAATACGTTCACAAAATCGCTCTTTCAGGTAGCCATCAATTATATTGTGGGCATGCCTTCTATCGTCACCTTAATCTCGGGCCGCGGATCTAATTTCGAGGCCATTGTCAAAACAGCTCAAAAAGAGCAATGGCCGGTCACATTTGCCGGGGTCATAGCGAATCACTCAGCGGCTAAGGGCCTTGATTTTGCTCGCTCGCAGGGTATCCCGGCCTTTGCTATTGAGCATAAGGAGCATGCCACTCGCGAATCCTTTGATGCTGCATTAATCCAGCAGACTGATGCTTTAGGGGCTGATTTGGTGGTTCTCGCAGGCTTTATGCGAATTTTGACCCCAAGCTTTATCCGTCATTTTGAGGGGCGTTTAATCAATATCCATCCCGCCCTATTGCCTGCATTCCCCGGTTTGCACACCCATGAGCGTGCCTTAGAGGCTGGTGTGAAGAAGCACGGCGCTACAGTCCATTTTGTGAATGAGGGCGTAGATGAGGGGCCAATTATTTGTCAGGCCTCAGTTCCGGTGTTGGAAGGGGATGATGCGGACACCTTGGCAGCCCGTGTTTTGACGGCTGAGCATCAAATTTACCCGCGGGCCGTAAAATGGTTCCTCGATGGACGATTGCGAATAGAAGGTAATCAAGTGAAGCTACAACCCCCAGAGTCGCAATTTTTTAAATTATGAGTGCAGAACGTCCACCCCGCAGATCTGGCAGCAGACTAGCCCCACACAAAAGTTACGCGACGAAATCGAAAGATCCTTTGCGTCGCCCTGAGCGTCGTATCGCCAGCGGAAATTTAATTGCGCCTGAAGGTCAAAAGAATTTCTCCAATGCAAAAGCATTGCCACAGCATGCGATTCATCTGGAGCGTCTGCTCCCTGAATTGCTGAGTTTTGAACAGCCTGCAGACCGAGTAGTCAGTCGTTATTTCAGAGAAGAGAAGCAACTTGGAAATCGTGACCGTGCTTTGATTGCAGAGAGTGCGTTTGCTATTTTGCGTCGTAAAAACGAGTTCTCTCAATTTGCCTCTAGCGGGGAGGGATCCCAGGCTAGACGCTTAGCCCTATTGGGTTTGCTGTCCGCACTATCTGAGGGTGGACTGGGCTCTGCGAATCGTGCTGAGAGTGCAATTGCTGACTTAGCACATGTGTTGAAGTCTGGTGAATACGAGTGGTTGCAACGTTTTGCAACGGTGGATCCAGCCGCTTTAAATCCTCTCGTGCGCAACAATTTGCCAGAGTGGTTGTGGGATGCGTTTGGTCAATATCCGGGCGAAGACACTCGTGAAGAGCTTGCAAAATCTTTAATGCATCCAGCGCTTTTAGATTTGCGTGCGAACACCATGAAAACCAATCGTGAAGAGTTGCTCGCGCAGATGAATGCATTGGGTGGCCGCTATCAAGCAATTCCAACTCCATACGCGCCGGATGGCGTACGCATCATGGGCAAGCCTGCCTTGCAAAATACTACTGGCTTTAAAGAGGGTATGTTTGAGGTGCAAGATGAAGGCAGTCAATTGTTGGCTTACTTGCTCGCCCCTAAACGTGGCGAGATGGTCGTGGATTTTTGCGCTGGCGCTGGTGGCAAGACTTTGGCTATTGGGGCGTTAATGCGATCCACAGGGCGTTTATACGCTTTGGACACATCTGAGCGTCGCTTGGCAAACTTGAAGCCAAGGCAGGCTCGCAGTGGCCTCTCAAACGTGCACCCAGTTTGGATTGATAGTGAGAATGACACGAAGATCAAGCGCCTGGCCGGGAAGATTGACCGCGTGCTGGTAGATGCCCCTTGCAGTGGCATGGGTACCTTACGCCGCAATCCAGACCTTAAGTGGCGCCAGACCCCAACCGGGGTATTGGAGCTGAATCAGAAGCAGATGAGCATTCTGTCTTCCGCTGCTCGACTATTAAAGCCAGGCGGACGCCTGGTTTACGCCACCTGCAGCCTATTGCCCCAAGAAAATCAGGCAATCGCCGAGGATTTTCTGGCAAAACACCCCCAATTTGAGGCTGTTCCGGCGGCAGAAGTTCTTAAACCATTGTTTCCAAAGGAAAAATTACCTTTGGGATGCAGTCTTGATAATCCTTGGTGGCAGCTATGGCCGCACATTCATGGAACGGATGGTTTCTTCGGGGCTGTTTTTCAAAAGAAAGCTGCAGCCCCTGTGCTCGAATCCGAAAAAAGCGAGGAAAAAGAGACTAAGGTCAAAAACAAGAAGACCCCTACCCTAAAGAACTAAAATAGAATTTTAGACCGCTTTAGTAGGGATTCCCTTTTGAATACAGTTTCAGGCTTTGATTTATTCCTCCACTGGCTTGCCAATGGATATTTGGATTGGGCTTGGTGGAAGATTCTTGCTTTCACCCTCGTGGCTACCCACATCACCATTGCTGCAGTGACCATTTTTTTGCATCGCTGCCAAGCGCACCGCGCTTTGGAACTGCATCCAATCATTTCCCATTTCTTCCGTCTTTGGCTGTGGCTAACCACAGGCATGGTTACCAAGGAATGGGCAGCTATTCATCGCAAGCATCACGCTAAATGCGAAACAGTTGATGACCCGCATAGTCCGCAAGTTTTAGGAATTACAACCGTGCTATCTCGGGGCGCTGAGCTTTATAAAAAAGAAGCTGCCAACCAAGAGACCTTAGATAAGTTTGGACACGGCACTCCGGATGACTGGATTGAGCGCAATGTTTACTCCAAGTTTTCTTGGCAGGGCGTTGCCATCATGCTCATCATTGACGTATTTTTATTCGGCGGCATAGGGCTAACAGTATGGGCTGTGCAAATGCTGTGGATCCCAATCACTGCTGCTGGTGTGATCAATGGCATTGGCCACTACTGGGGTTATCGCAATTTCGATTGTGAAGATGCTTCTACCAATATTTTTCCTTGGGGCATTTTGATTGGTGGTGAAGAATTGCACAACAATCATCACACCTTTGCAACTAGCGCGAAGTTATCAAACAAGTGGTATGAGTTTGACATTGGTTGGATGTATATCCAAATCATGAGCGCAGTGGGTTTAGCTACCGTGAAAAAGACTCCACCTAAACCAGTGTTGAGCGATTTACGTCCTGCAGATCAAACAACACTCGAAGCGATCATTGCAAATCGTTATGAAATCATGGCGCGCTATAGCAAGACCTTGCGCAGCTTGTTCAATAATGAGGTTCAGCATATGCAGGTTTTAGCGGCGCATTTAAAAGATGCGCGCACTTGGTTAAGTAAGGATGAATCTCGCTTAACGGAGCAAGAAAAAGCGAACCTCGAAGAGTTGATGGCGAGTAACGCTCAGTTGCGTAAGATGATCGAGATGCGGCGTGATCTGCAAGCAATCTGGGGCCGCTCTAGCGCCACCAGGGAGCAGTTGGTTTCTCAGTTGCATGCTTGGTGTCAGCGCGCTGAAGATAGCGGCTTAACGAGCTTGCGTGAATTCTCTTTGAGATTACGCCGTTACGCTTAACGAATCCCAAGAAAAATAAATAACAAAAGTTCAAAGAAATTTTTGACAATAAAAAACCCGCTGATGTAGCGGGTTTTTTATTTGCTTGAAGTAAAGATTACTTCAACTTTGTTTCTTTATAAGCAACGTGCTTGCGAATGGTTGGATCGAATTTCATGATCTCCATTTTCTCAGGCTTAGTACGCTTGTTTTTTGAAGTTGTGTAGAAGTGACCAGTACCTGCTGATGACTCTAACTTGATTTTTTCTCTGCCGCCTTTAGCCATTTGTGCGCTCCTTAAATTTCGCCACGTGCACGAAGATCAGACAACACAGCATCGATGCCGTTCTTGTCGATAACGCGCAAACCAGCATTGGTTAAGCGCAAGCTAATCCAACGGCTTTCAGATTCAACCCAGAAACGACGGTTTTGCAAATTCGGCAAAAAGCGACGCTTCGTTTTATTGTTTGCATGGGATACATTGTTGCCAACCATCGGCTTCTTCCCAGTTACTTGGCAAATTTTTGCCATAGCATAACTCCACATTAATTGCGAAAAAAGAAGATTGTATCAGTCCCAGTCTATTTTGGGCTAGCCCTAATTGGCTTTAGTTCTCGACTTCAGGGGAATGGGTGGGTGGAAATGCCTCGAAATTTCGATTAAGTTAGTAATTACTATCATTTTTTGTCAATATTCATAAGGCCGGAGTCTGAAAAAGAGAAAAAACCAGTGCCACTCACAATGCAGTGGTCTAAAAGGGCGATATCAACCAGCTGAAGGGCGTTGATGATGGTTTTAGTAAGTTCTTGGTCTGACTCGCTTGGCAGGGGGTTACCGCTGGGGGGGGTGGTTATGGGCCGCGATAAGGGCGCTGGCATTCCTGGCAAGGGCTTCCTTGAGGATTTCTCGGGGGTAGACCGCCGCCTGTCGAATCGACCCTCTAAAGAGCTCCTGGCACTCAATCAGGTGGAGTCGAGAGTCTAAATAAATAAAGGCAAAGAAATACCTCATGAGGGAGTCGCCCTATTTTTGCCTGCAAAAACTCTCTGACATGGCAGGGCGAGGAAAAGATAGGGTCTTGGGTAAGGCCATCCTCAAGACTGCGTTTAACCAATTCATAAGCCGCTTGAATTTGTGACCACTTAGATAGCCCCATTCCATGTATTCGCGTTAGATCCTCTTGGCCACAAGCCAATAGGCGTGGCAGACTGCCAAAGTGATGCAGTAGATCTTTGGCTAGGGCTACAGCGCTTTTGCCTTTAACGCCCACCCTGAGAAAGATGGCAAGCAGCTCTGCGTCAGAAAGTGCTGTGGCTCCATAAATGCGTAGTTTTTCTCGGGGCTGCTCATTTTTCGGCCACCCCGTAATTGGGGAGTGCACAGCAGGCGCAGGCCTAGATACAATCACCTTATGACCAAGCTTACTGTTTTGCCTAACTCCTACTTGACTCTCAATTACCGGCTCACTTTGCCTAATGGGGAGGATTACATCAATACTTTTATCGATCGTCCTGCGACGGTTCTGATGGGCTCTGGACAATTTGCTCCTTGCTTTGAAAAAGTGTTGCTTGGTCTTGAGGTGGGCGAGAAAAAAAGTGCACTACTTGAGCCCGGGGAGAGCTTTGGTGAGCGCAAAAAAGATTTGGTGCAATGGGTTTCTTTGAAGGCGCTTAAAGAAGGTCGCGATGATGATGTGGAATTTAATCTGGGTGATGTGATTGAATTTAATGCGCCAGGTGGCGCACAGTACGCAGGTGTATTGCAATCGATTGATGATGAGGGCGCATGGTTTGACTTTAATCATCCCTTGGCTGGCATGTCCGTTACATTTGAAGCTCAGATAGTTGCCATTCTTTAAAAGATGAGTCAGACCGACAACGCCGAAATTTTGATGGCTCAGCCCCGTGGATTTTGCGCGGGAGTGGATCGCGCTATCAATATCGTCAATGAGGCGCTTGCCCGCTTTGGCGCCCCCATTTATGTGCGACATGAGATTGTTCACAACGTTTATGTTGTTAATGAATTGCGCGATAAAGGTGCTGTATTTGTTGAAGAGTTGCATAAGGTTCCCAAGGGTGGAATCGTTGTCTTTAGCGCGCATGGTGTTTCTCAAGAAGTCCGTAAGGATGCGCAGGAGCGTGGCTTGCAGGTCTACGACGCCACGTGCCCCTTGGTAACCAAGGTTCATCTTGAGGTTGTCAAGATGTGTAAAGATGGATTTACGGTATTGATGATTGGTCACGCAGGTCATCCTGAAGTAGAGGGGACGATGGGCCAAGTGAAAGAAGGTGTCTTCTTGATTGAGAAATTGAGTGATGTGGATTCCTTGTCTTTCGCAAGCGATGAAAAGATCGCCTTTGTTACCCAAACAACGCTATCAGTTGACGAGACTCGAGAAATTGTTGAGGCGCTCACGAAAAAATTTCCTAATATTGTTCAGCCTCGCAAACAAGATATTTGTTATGCCACCCAAAATCGACAGGATGCTGTGAAATTTATGGCCCCGCAGGTTGAGGTAGTGATTGTGGTGGGGAGTGCGACGAGCTCTAACTCCAATCGTTTGCGTGAATTGTCTGAAAAGCTGGGTGTACCTTCTTATATGGTGGACGCCCCAGAGCAGTTAAAGCCAGAATGGTTCGCTGGTAAGAGGCGTGTTGGTTTAACAGCAGGTGCTTCGGCCTCAGAAAGTTTGGCTCAAGCGATTGTTCAGCGTATCCAAGAGTTTGGCCCAAGGCATGTGCGTGCTTTGGATGGTGTTGTTGAGGATGTTACGTTTTCATTGCCTAAAAATTTAGTTGACTGAAATATTCATTCATAACAGAGGAGCTGTACATGAGTAAATCAAAAGTGATGTTTATGAAGAGCGCTATTGCATTGTCAGTGGCGACTTTAATTTTGGCGGGCTGCGGAAAAGGCGGCGATAAAACTGCTGCAGCTCCTGCCGATGGGGTGGAGGTCAGATTGGTCACGTTGCGCCGCTGACCGGTCCTATTGCCCATTTGGGCAAAGATAACGAGAACGGCGCTCGTTTGGCTATTGAAGAAATTAATAAATCTGGTCTAACCATTGATGGGAAAAAGGTTGTGCTCACATTGGTTCCGGAGGATGACGCAGAAGATCCTAAAACTGCAACCCAGGTTGCGCAAAAATTGGTTGACGCAAAAGTAGTAGGTGTAGTTGGACACTTAAATTCTGGCACTAGCATTCCAGCGTCAAAAATTTATAGCGACGCAGGAATTACTCAGGTATCTCCATCTACAACTAACCCTGATTACACTAAGCAAGGCTTTAAAACTACCTATCGATTGGTTGCTACAGACGCACAGCAAGGCCCGGCGTTGGCTAACTACGTTATCAATACATTAAAGGCAAAAACAGTTGCCATCATTGATGACTCTAGTCAGTATGGCAAAGGTTTGGCTGATGAGTTTGAAAAGACTGTTAAGGCTGCAGGTTTGAAAGTAGTTACACGCGAAGCTAGTAATAATAACAAGGACAAGGCGATTTTGACTAAAGTAAAAGGCAGTAAACCAGATAGATGTCATCATGTATGGCGGGATGGATGCTACTGGCGGCCGGCCCATTAACCAAGCAAGCTGCTGAACTTGGCATTAAGTCAAAGGTAGTTGGTGGTGATGGCATGTGCACCGAGAAGCTCGCTGAGTTGGCTGGTGAGGCGGTCGTCAATGTGACTTGTTCAGAGGCTGGTATGGCGCTATCTAAGATGGCCCGGGGCGCCGACTTCCAGAGGCGTTATAAAGAGCGCTTTAACGCAGACGTTCAAATCTATGCATCGTTTACCTATATGATGCGGTTTACGTACTCCTAGACTCCTCCATGAAGCGTGCCAATTCAACTGATTCGGCAAAGATCTTGACTGCGATGCCAGATACCAAAATGAATGGCTTGGTAGGCAATATTGCTTTTGATGACAAAGGCGATATGAAAGAAGGCGTAATCACACTCTATGACTTCAAAGACAAAAAGAAAAACGTTCTTGATGTCATCAAGATGTAAGACTCCTCTGTAAAAAATAGCGCCGCTTTTGCGGTGCTATTTTTTTATCAAGACTAAATACATTTATTAACCCTAATGGATATCCTTCTACAGCAAATTATTAATGGCTTAGTGCTCGGTAGCATTTACGCCTTAATTGCTTTGGGCTACACCATGGTTTACGGGGTTTTAGGCATTATTAACTTTGCACATGGCGAAGTACTGATGATCGGCGCAATGGTGTCATTGTCATTGCTACGTTTAATTTTGAGTCTGACCAGCGACTTACCTGGCTGGTTGACCTTGTTGATCGTTTTACCTGTCACCATGGCCGTATGCGCGGGCTTGAGCTATTGGATTGAGCGCATCGCTGCTTATCGCCCATTGCGCAATGCGCCTCGCTTGGCCCCTCTAATTTCAGCAATCGGCATGTCTATTTTGTTGCAGACGATTGCCATGATGATTTGGTCGCGTAATCCAATGACCTATCCACAATTGCTGCCATCCAGTCCGATTGATTTATGGGGTAGTGGCGCAACAATTACCGGTAAAGAAATTGTGATCATCATGGTCGCTTTGGCAGTGATGTTGGGTCTATTGTTTCTAGTGGAGAAAACAAAACTGGGCAGAGCAATGCGTGCGACTGCTGAGCAAGCTCAAATTGCTGCGCTGATGGGGGTCAATCCCAATCGCGTTATCTCCATTACCTTCATGTTGGGCGGCGCATTAGCTGGCTTAGCTGGTGTCATGATTGCAAGCAATTATGGCAATGTGCATTTCTATATGGGTTTTATCCCTGGGCTAAAAGCATTTACTGCAGCTGTTCTTGGCGGCATTGGAAATTTACAGGGCGCCATGTTGGGCGGCCTTCTCTTGGGCTTAATTGAGTTATTGGGCGCTGGTTACATTGGCGAACTGACTGGTGGGGTGTTTGGCTCAAACTACCAAGACATCTTTGCCTTTTTAGTATCAATTTTGGTATTGGTCTTAAGGCCAACCGGACTATTAGGCGAGAAGGTTTCTGATCGTGCTTAAGGCGATTCGACTCAACTATCTCAGTAGAGCAAGCTATCTATGGCTTGGCGCCATTGCTTTACTCCTCTTGCCATGGATAGTTGGCACAATTGGCGGGCAACTACTGGGTGAGAGTGCTCGATTTTGCTTTGCTCTACATTGTGTTGGCATTGGGCCTCAATGTTGTGGTGGGCTTCGCAGGTCTTTTGGATTTGGGTTATATCGCCTTCTATGCATTAGGCGCCTACAGTTTTGCTTTATTGGCGTCACCACATTTGCCTGCTCAATTTGAAAGTATTGCTGCGGCTTTTCCGGAAGGAATGCATTTTTCACCCTGGATGGTTGCGGTCTTCTCAATTATTTTGGCTGCTTTATTTGGAATTATTTTAGGTTTGCCTACCCTGCAATTGCGGGGCGATTATTTGGCAATTGTGACTTTGGGGTTTGGTGAAATTATTCGCATCTTTATGAATAACCTGGATCGCCCCCTAAACCTCACCAATGGTCCCAAGGGAATTGCGGCGATTGATCCCATTCAATTTTTTTGGAATCTCCTTTGCCAAAACCTTGGACCTGGGCTTTATCAAGATTCCTGGTTTGTATTTGGTGTTCTATTTGTTCTCCTGTTGCTAGCAATTGCCGTTGCGATCGTTTGCATGCATTTGCAGAGTTCAAGAATAGGACGCGCTTGGATTGCAATTCGGGAGGATGAAATCGCCGCCAAAGCGATGGGTATCAATACTCGCAATATGAAATTACTCGCGTTTGCTATTGGCGCTTCTTTTGCCGGCGTGGCTGGCGTGTTGTTTTCCGCTTTTCAGGGCTTTGTTTCGCCAGAGTCCTTCACGCTTTGGGAATCGATTGTTGTATTGGCCATGGTGGTCCTCGGTGGCATTGGTCATATTCCTGGAGTTATCTTAGGCGCGGTGTTGTTGGCAATTTTTCCTGAGGTCTTACGCGGTATTGCACAGCCCCTACAGCAGGCATTATTTGGGCATGTGATTGTGGACGTAGAAATTATTCGTCAATTAATTTACGGCCTAGCCTTAATTCTGATCATGCTGTATCGCCCTGGTGGTATTTGGCAAAAAAGTGGGGCGGCACAATGACGGCACTCCATCTACTTTTAGATGTCACTGATGTATCCAAGCGCTTTGGCGGGGTACAAGCGCTTGACTCAGTGGGCCTTCAAGTTCCTCATGGTGCAATCGTTGGTTTGATTGGACCCAATGGTGCTGGCAAGACAACGTTTTTTAATGTCATCACGGGTTTATACCCGGCAGATTCTGGAATCTTTTTATTTAATGGCAAGTCTTATTTTCCAGAGTCAGTTTCTGAGGTAACAAAATCAGGTTTAGCTAGAACATTTCAGAATATCCGCCTCTTTGGCGAAATGACTGCGATTGAAAACGTCATGGTAGGTTGTCATTGCCGATCTAATGCAGGACTGTTTGGCGCTATTTTCCGTACTCCTTCCGCTAAGCGTGAAGAAAACAGGCTATCCGTGAAAAATCTCTAGCGCTCTTAGATTACGTTGGCCTTGGCGATTTTTCTAATATGCAGGCACGCAACCTTTCCTATGGACATCAGCGCCGCCTGGAGATCGCCAGAGCTTTGGCTACGGAGCCTAAACTCTTGGCTTTAGATGAGGCCGGCAGCAGGTATGAATGCTACTGAGAAGCTGGAGTTACGTGAGCTGCTGCTACGTATTCGCGCTGACGGCAAAACGATTTTGCTCATCGAGCACGATGTCAGTTTGGTCATGGGAATTTGCGATAGTCTGACTGTTTTAGATTATGGCAAGGTCATTGCCTCAGGCAAACCTGCAGATGTTCGTGCGCACCCCGAAGTGATTAAAGCTTATCTGGGTCAGGGGGCGGCATGACAAATGCATTGCTCCGAGTGAAGGGTCTGCAACTATCTTATGGTGGTATTAACGCCGTTAAGGGTATTGATCTGCAAGTCAATCATGGTGAGTTGGTTGCCCTAATTGGCGCCAATGGTGCCGGGAAGAGTTCAACTCTTAAAGCAATTGCTGGATTGCTAAATCCTTCTGCCGGCGATATTCATTTTGCAAATCGTGAAACCAAGAAGCTGCCTGCATATGAATTAGTTCAGCTCGGCTTGGGCATGGTTCCGGAGGGCCGTGGCGTGTTTAAGCGCATGACCATTTTGGAAAATCTCCAAATGGGCGCTTACTTAAAAACAGACGCTAAGGAGATTGAGCGCAAGCTTGAAGAGGTGTACTCGTACTTCCCTAGACTCAAAGAGCGCTTATCTCAATTGGCTGGCACCTTATCTGGTGGCGAGCAGCAAATGGTTGCTATGGGTAGGGCAATGATGGCGCAGCCCAAATTGTTACTTCTGGATGAGCCTTCAATGGGCTTATCTCCCATCATGGTCGAAACCATTTTTGATGTAGTGCGGAGTTTGTCGTCGAGCGGTATGACGATTCTGTTGGTTGAGCAAAATGCCCGCCTTGCATTGCAGATGGCCAATCGGGCCTACGTCATGGAGAGTGGCTTAATTACCCTGAGTGGGTCAGGTGAGGAGTTGCTCGAAGACTCAAGGGTGAGAACTGCCTACCTTGGTGAATAAGTAGGCGGTTGAGTGGCAGTAAGTCTTACGCCACTTCCTTGAGTAGCTCGCGCAGCATATTGCACATCTGACGAATTTCATCATCAGACACATTCAGGGCTGGCATAAAGCGCAACAAGTTTGGTCTTGGAGAGTTAATCAATAGACCATCAGGGTTTCGATCGCGTGCAAGCTCAACCAGTTTTCCGCCGATATCTTTACCTAGCATCAAGGCACGCAGTAATCCCTCGCCTCGTTCACCTTCAAGATTAAATTCAACGCAAAGCTTAAGTAACTCTGATTTCAGAAGTTCGCCTTTTGCTTTAACGCATTCTAAAAATCCTGGGGCTAATAATTGCTCAATGACGCTAATGCCCACCGCAGTAATGAGAGGATTGCCGTTATAGGTGCCACCTTGATCGCCAGGTACAAAGCAAGCCACCGCATCAGTGGCCAGAAGTGCTGCTAGCGGTACTCCACCACCAATACCTTTACCTAGGGTCATGATGTCAGGCTCGATACCGTAGTTTTGGTAGGCAAAGAGACTGCCTGTTCGACCACAGCCTGCCTGCACTTCGTCGACGATGAGCAAAATATTATTTTCTTTGGTGAACTTGCGTAGCTCACGCATAAATTCATGAGTAGCTGGAATGACGCCGCCTTCACCCTGAACAGGCTCCAGCATGACTGCAACCGTCTTATCGGTTACTAGCTTTTTAACGGACTCCAGGTCATTTAAATCCGCCTTTGGGAAGCCTGCTACTTGTGGGGCAAACATTGTGTCCCAGTTTGGTTTTCCGGAGGCGCTCATCGTGGCTAATGTGCGGCCATGAAAGCTGTGATCAAACGTGATGATCTCAAATGCCCCAGACTTGTTGAGTTGCCCCCATTTGCGTGCAAGCTTAATCGCGCCTTCATTTGCTTCGGCGCCGCTGTTGGCAAAGAAGACTTTGTCAAAGCAACTATTGTCTGTGAGGAGATTGGATAAACCAATCATGGGTTCGTTATAGAACGCAGGACTTGGGTTGATTAACTTCTTTGCTTGCGCATTCAGTGCCTCAATCATGCCTTGGTTGCCATGACCCAAGCAATTCACTGCCCAGCCTTGCAAGAAATCTAAGTAGCGTTTGCCATTGTTATCGGTCAACCATGAGCCCTTACCTTCAACCATGATGACTTCTGGGCGTGGGGTAATGAACATCACTGAGTGGGTGTCGATAGCTTGTGCTGGCTTATTCATGCTGGTTTGGGGTGATAAGGTTAATGTGGGTCAATAAGGGTTCTATTATCTCGCTGAATGGATTTTGTCGCGCAGGACTTAGCTCGTAGCCAAATCCGCTGCGCTGGTAAACGAGTCAGCGAAGAATTCTTCTTCTGGCAGCTGGCATTTAGCAGCAAAGTCATTTCTAGCGGCATTAACCATTGCTGGGGCTCCGCAGGCATAGACCTGAAAGTCCTTCAAATTGGGGTGGTCATCAATGACGGCTTGGTGCACAAACCCAGTACGCCCCTTCCAATGGTCTTCGGCTAAGGCGTCAGAAATGACAGGAATGTATTTGAAGTTTGCAATTTCTTTCGCCCAGGACTCGCAAAGCGCATTCATATAGAGATCGTTGGGACGACGTCCACCCCAGTAAAGATGAATGGGGCGCTCAATCTTTTTGATTTGCATTTGTTCAATAATGGATTTGATGGGCGCAAAGCCAGTGCCCGCAGCCAAAAAGATAATGGGTTTTTTGGAATCTTCTCTCAAGAAAAAGCTACCCAAAGGACCTTCAAAGCGGAGGATATCTTTTTCTTTTAAAGCTGGAGTAACGGCGCCAAAAACAAAATCAGTAAATAAGCCGCCCGGCAGGTGGCGTATATGTAACTCAAGCGGACCCTCTTGTTCGGGGGCATTCGCAATCGAGTAAGCCCGGCGCTGACCATCCTTCAATAAAAACTCGAGATACTGTCCAGCCAAGAACTGGAAGCGTTCAGCAGCCGGAAGTTGCAACTTTAAAATGGCAACATCACTGCTAGGTTTGCTAATTGTGTTGACGCGGCAAGGCACTTTACGAATGGCAATATCGCCAGCCCCTTGAACTTCGCGAGCTTCTATTAATAGGTCTGACTGCGGGTGGGCGCAGCAGAATAAAATCCCGCCTGCTGTCTCATCGGCTTTGCTAAGGGCGCGTTCACTATGCTGACCGTGGTTTACTTGACCTTCTAAAATCTTGCCCTTACAGGATCCGCAGGCGCCATTTTTGCACCCATAGGGTAAGTTAATGCCTTGGCGGAGAGCGGCCTCCAGGAGATTCTCATCTGGATTGACGGTAAATTGTTTGCCGCTCGTTTTGAGCGTGACCTGATGAGACACTCTCATTCCTTTCAATAAATCGTTACGATGTTACTTATGCAATCTTTTGGCAAACCTTCAATCCTGATTATTGGCTGCGGAGACATTGGTCTTCGGGTGGCTAGGCAGCTCTCTAGAAGTCATCGTATTTATGCGCTCACTTCTCAACAAGCTCGTTTTCAGGAGTTGAGGGAGGCTGGCGCGATTCCTATTTTAGGTAACCTGGATCATCCAGAGACCCTATGGCGCCTCAGTGGTTTAGCTCAAACCGTCATCCATTTGGCGCCACCTCAAAATGGTGGAAATCGTGATTGCCGAACCCGCAACCTAATTCGAATTTTAGCCCAAGGCTCCAATGCTGTCAGGCGCCTGATCTATATCAGTACTACGGGCGTATATGGTGATCACCAGGGTGGAAGGGTAAGTGAGGTAACTCCGGTCAATGCCCAAAGTGAGCGCGCCAAAAGAAGGGTGGATGCGGAGCGGATGCTGCGTTTATGGGCACCCGCCCATGGCGTTGCTTTAACGATTTTGCGCGTACCTGGAATTTATGCCGCTGATCGTTTACCAATCGATCGCCTTCACGCGCAAACACCTGCATTGTTATCTGAGGAAGATGCCTACTCCAATCACATTCATAGTGATGATTTAGCTAGACTGGTTTGCGCGGCGGTTTATCACGGCAAACCCCAGCGCGTTATTAATGCCTGTGATGGAGGTGAAACCAAAATGGGTGATTACTTTGACGAAGTAGCTGATGCGTTTGGATTGGCAAGGCCGAAACGCTTACCCGGCAGTGAGTTGCAGAAGCTAGTGAGCCCAATGCTGCGGTCATTTATGCGCGAGTCACGCAGAGTCACTAACACCCGCTTGCATGAACTCAAAACATCACTACGCTATCCGAGCGTAGGACATTTTCTGAAAACTATTTCCAAGAATCCTTAAGGCCAACTGTACGGTTAAATACAGGCTTGCCAGGTTTGGAGTCATGCTTATCGGCAACGAAGTAGCCATGACGCTCAAACTGGAAGCGATCTTCCGGTTTAGCATCTTTCATGCAAGGCTCTAGGTAAGCGGCAATGGTTTGCTTGGAGTTTGGATTGATTGCATCTAAGAAATTCTTATCGCCGCTATCTGGATGTGGATCGCTAAAGAGATGATCGTAAAGGCGCACTTCAGTTGGAATGGCTTCTGCAGCGCTGATCCAGTGGATATTACCTTTAACTTTGTAATTATTAGATCCTGGAGTGCCGCTCTTGCTGTCCGGGAAGTGTGTCACATTGACTTGGGTAACGTTACCCTGTGCATCTGTTTCATAGCCGGTGCACTCCACCACAAAGCCATGGCGCAAACGTACACGGCTACCAGGTTGATCGCCAATCGGTGGATACAGTCTGAAGAAGTCTTTAATAGGTTCTTGCATAAAATCATCCGCCTCAATCCACAGCTCGCGCGTGAAATGAAATTCACGGTTGCCCCATTCGGGATGATTGGGATGACGTGGCGCAGAGCAAGCTTCTTTTGCTGATGCATCAAAGTTTTCAACTACGAGCTTAAGCGGTTTTAAAACGGCGGTTGCACGGGGCGCCCTAGCTTCAAGATCATCGCGTAGCGCATGATCTAGCGTACTCATATCAATCCAACTATCCGCTTTAGAGACGCCAATACGCTCACAGAACAAGCGAATACTTTCTGGCGTGTAACCACGACGACGGATGCCGACGATGGTTGGCATGCGCGGGTCGTCCCATCCCTCTACATGGTTTTCTTCCACCAATTGCAATAACTTGCGCTTGCTGGTGATGGTGTAAGTCAGGTTGAGACGCGCGAATTCATATTGGTGTGGGACTGGGTCTTTAAAGACGCCAAGCTCTTTGAGTGAGTTCACAATCCAGTCGTACAACGGACGGCTGTTCTCAAACTCCAGCGTGCATATGGAGTGGGAGACATTTTCTAATGCATCAGAGATGCAATGTGTGAAGTCATAAAGAGGGTAGATGCACCACTTGCTGCCGGTGCGATGGTGATCGGTATGGCGGATGCGATAAACCACAGGGTCGCGCATCACAATATTCGGGTGCGCCATATCAATCTTCAGGCGCAGCACATGCTCACCATCTTTGAATTTGCCATCACGCATATCGCGAAATAGCTGTAGATTTTCTTCTGGGCTGCGATCGCGATAAGGACTATTTTTCCCGGCTTGACCAAAGTTGCCGCGATTGGTGTGAATGTCATCGGCGCTTTGACTATCAACATAAGCCTTGCCATTCTGAATCAAGATTTCGGCAAACTCATAGAGGCGATCAAAGTAATCACTCGCGTGATAGAGGTGAGTGCCCCAATCAAAACCAAGCCACTTCATTGCGTCCAAGATACTATCGGCGTATTCCACATCCTCTTTGACTGGATTGGTATCATCTAAGCGCATATTGCAGCGCGCACCGCCAGCTTGGGCGTTGTAGTCAGCAGCTAGGCCGAAGTTTAGGCAAATACTTTTGGCGTGACCAATATGTAAGTAGCCGTTTGGCTCTGGCGGAAAACGCGTGATGATTGATGGGATAGATTGGCCCGCCAAATTAGTACGCTGTGAAAAAGCTCCGCTTGCTAAATCATGGTCAATGATCTGGCGTAAGAAGTTGGATGGCTCGGCTACAGCGCCGGTATTTGCTTTGGAGGGTTTGCTATCTTGGGGCATAGCCACATTGTAGAGAAAACCCTGTGGCCTATAAAGAAAAAGTCCGCAAACTGCTGCGGGCTTGTTTCTGGGTAGCTCGTGAGAATTAATCCTCTACGAATGCCTCTTCGCGTGTCTTCTTCACTGCTGGCAAGGCCACGATCACAACCAAGAGGGCTGCTGCGATCAGCAATCCCAAGGAAAGTGGGCGGGTTACAAAGGTGGAGAAGTCGCCACGGGATAGTAGTAGGGCGCGACGGAAGTTCTCTTCCATCATTGGTCCGAGCACGAAGCCCAAAAGCAATGGAGGAGGTTCGCAACCGAGTTTGAAGAATAGGTAACCAATCAAGCCGAAACCTGCTGTTACATAAACGTCAAATACAGTGTTGTTCACGGTGTACACACCAATACAGCAGAACACCAAAATAGCTGGGTAGAGGAAGCGATAAGGAATCTTCAAGAGCTTTACCCAGATACCAATCAAAGGCAGGTTCAAGAGGATCAACATCACATTACCGATCCACATAGAGGCAATCAGACCCCAGAAGAGAGCTGGATTGCTGGTCATTACTTGTGGGCCTGGCTGAATGTTGTGAATAGTCATCGCGCCAACCATCAAAGCCATCACAGCATTTGGTGGGATACCCAATGTGAGCAATGGAATAAATGATGTTTGAGCGGCAGCGTTGTTTGCTGTCTCGGGACCAGCGACACCCTCAATTGCACCCTTACCAAATTCGTGGCTGTACTTAGACGATTTTTTCTCAACAGAGTAAGCGCCAAACGCTGCCAAAGCTGCGCCGCCGCCTGGCAGGATGCCCAAGATAGAGCCAATAGTGGTACCGCGCAAAATTGAAGGAATCATGCGCTTCACATCATTTTTGGTTGGAACCATGCTAGTGAGCTTGTTGAGAAAGCCTTCATCCTCGCCGCTCTTCTCAAGGTTGCCCATGATTTCTGCGAAACCGAATACACCCATCGCAACAGCTACGAAGCCGATGCCGTCACTCAATTCAGGAATATCAAACGCATAGCGAGATACACCAGAGTTCACGTCAGTACCGATCAAGCCCATCAAGAGACCCAAGATGATCATGCCAATCGCCTTGATCAAAGAGCCTGATGCCAATATCACTGCACCGATTAAACCTAAGACCATCAAGGAGAAGTATTCCGCAGGACCAAACTTAAATGCGAGTTGTGAGAGTGGGGCAGCAAATGCAGCCAACACTAAAGTTGCTACGCAACCTGCAAAAAATGAACCCATACCTGCAGTAAAGAGTGCAACACCAGCGCGACCATTTCGGGCCATTTGGTAGCCATCGATCGCGGTTACCACCGACGACGTCTCCCCCGGAATGTTCAACAAAATCGCTGTTGTGGAACCGCCGTACTGTGAGCCGTAATAAATACCAGCCAACATAATCAATGCGGCAATCGGAGGCAATGCGTAGGTAGCCGGCAACAACATTGCAATCGTTGCGATTGGGCCAAGGCCTGGCAATACGCCAATCAAAGTACCCAAGATACAGCCGATAAGGCAGTAAAACAGGTTTTGTAATGTGAACGCGGTATCGAAACCGAGAGCTAAGTTAGTAAATAAATCCATTTTTCAGAGTCCCGGTTCGTTATTGTTGTAGGAATACAGGTAGTAATGGGAACTGAAGCTTTAGACCCAATACAAATACTGAATAAGTGAATGCCACCAAAAAGGCCGCATTAATTGCAGTGCCTTTCCAAGTAAATTCTCTACTTGCGCTGGCGGCAACAAAAACCAAAACCACTACGGCAATTAAGAACCCAAGACGTGGGAGCAGCAAGCCATAAAGCACAACTGCACCCGTAATTTGCGTAATGATGCGCCAATTAAACTTAGGAATGGACTCGATGGCTGCTTTAGCGCCAAAGGCCTTAACTGCCACCAGAACGCCTAATAGGAACATTAAAATACCCAAATAGAACGGGAAATAGCCTGGACCCATTTTGGCGGCAGTTCCCATTGGGTAATTTGTAGCCATGATGGCAAAGAAGAGGCCAATGACCATATACATGATTCCGGCCCCAAAATCTCGTTGATCGCGAATTTTCAAGTTGCTCTCCTTATTGGTCGACTTAACTGCCGATTTTTATTGATGTTGTGGGATTGTAAGGCAAGTTTGCGGCTTATTGCCTAGCGTTTGCCCTAGGCTAGTGCCAATGCGATAATTATTGCCATGAAAGTCTCCCAAATTCGCCAGGCATACCTGGATTTCTTTGCCCAAAAAGGCCACCAAATCGTCCCGTCCAGCCCAGTAGTGCCGGGGGACGACCCTACCCTGCTGTTTACGAATGCGGGTATGAATCAGTTCAAAGACGTGTTTTTGGGCTTTGATAAGCGCCCTTATAACCGCGCTACCACCGCCCAGAAGTGCATTCGGGCCGGTGGAAAACATAATGACTTGGATAACGTGGGCTATACCGCCCGTCACCATACCTTTTTTGAAATGCTGGGCAATTTCTCCTTTGGGGACTATTTCAAAAAGGATGCCATTCAATTCGCCTGGGACTTATTAACTCAGGTATTTAAGTTGCCCAAAGAAAAACTCTTGGTAACTGTATATGCCGAAGATGATGAAGTTTATGAGATTTGGAATAAGCAAATCGGTGTGCCTGCTGATCGCATTATTCGGATTGGTGACAACAAGGGCGCGCGTTACGCATCCGATAACTTCTGGATGATGGGTGACGCAGGTCCATGCGGTCCTTGTACAGAAATTTTTTACGATCACGGCGGTCACATTCCCGGCGGCCCTCCTGGCAGCCCTGATGAAGATGGCGATCGTTATATTGAAATTTGGAATAACGTGTTTATGCAATTCAACCGCGATGAAGCGGGCGTGATGCATCCATTACCAAAGCCTAGTGTTGATACGGGCATGGGTCTTGAACGTATTGCTGCTGTCTTGCAGCACGTTTACTCTAATTATGAAATCGACCTCTTCGTCAATCTCCTCAAGGCTTCCAAAGATGCGGTAGACGCTGCTGGCGGCGAAAACTGTGATGCGAACAGTCCTTCATTGAAGGTGATTGCTGATCATATTCGTGCATGCAGTTTCATTGTTGTAGATGGCGTCATTCCTGGTAACGCCGGCCGTGGTTATGTATTGCGTCGAATTGCACGTCGCGCAATTCGTCACGGTTATAAGTTGGGCGCACGCAAACCGTTCTTCTATCAACTGGTTCCTGCGCTCGTTAAAGAGATGGGCGATGCTTATCCAGAATTGCGTGCAGCGCAAGATAAGGTCAGCGAAGTAATCAAGCAAGAAGAAGAGCGCTTCTTCCAAACGATTGCTAATGGCATGGAAATTTTAGATAGTGCTTTAGCAGGCGGTGCAAAAGTAGTCAATGGTGAGACGGCATTCCGCTTGCATGACACTTTTGGTTTCCCATTGGATTTAACGGCTGACGTT
This sequence comes from Polynucleobacter necessarius, assembly GCF_900096755.1. Classification (NCBI taxonomy): domain Bacteria; kingdom Pseudomonadati; phylum Pseudomonadota; class Betaproteobacteria; order Burkholderiales; family Burkholderiaceae; genus Polynucleobacter; species Polynucleobacter necessarius. The sequence continues at coordinate 313,048 of NZ_LT615227.1, read as the reverse complement.
TGTCGTGAGCGCGGCGTGACTGTTGACGCAGATGGCTTTGAAGTGGCCATGCAAAAGCAGCGTGATCAAGCAAGAGCTGCCGGTAAGTTCAAGGTAGCCCAGGGCTTGGATTACAAGGGCCAACCAACCCAGTTCCATGGCTATGACACCCTAAAACATGAAGGCGCCAAAGTGACCGCCCTATATGTGAATGGCTCAGCAGTGACCTCTGTAAAAGCAGGGGATTCTGCCGTGATTGTTCTGGATAACACCCCCTTTTACGCTGAATCTGGCGGCCAAGTTGGCGATAAGGGCGAGCTTCGCAACGAAAGCATTCGTTTTGCTGTAGAAGACACCTTCAAGATCCAGGCCGACGTATTTGGTCATCAGGGTGAAGTTCTTGAGGGCGCGCTCAAGGTGGGTGATGTCCTTAATGCATTGGTAGATACGCAGCAAAGAACCGATACGATGCGCAATCACAGCGCTACGCATATTTTGCATAAGGCATTGCGTGAAGTGCTGGGCGATCATGTGCAGCAAAAAGGTTCTTTAGTAGATGCCACTAAGACCCGTTTTGACTTTACTCACAATGCACCGATTACTGCTGAACAAATTCGCCGCATCGAAGATATTGTGAATCAAGAGATTTTGGACAACACTGCCACTTCCGGCAAGGTCATGTCATTGGACGATGCGCAAAAGACTGGCGCCATGATGCTGTTTGGCGAGAAGTACGGCGATGAAGTGCGCGTTCTAGAGATTGGCTCCTCCAAAGAGTTATGCGGTGGTACCCACGTAGGACGCACCGGTGACATTGGTAGCCTAAAGATTGTTTCTGAAGGTGGCGTTGCTGCGGGTATCCGCCGTGTTGAGGCCGTAACAGGCAATAATGCATTGCACTTCTTGCAAGGCTTGGAAGACAAGATCAATGAGGCTGCAGCGATTCTGAAAACCCATCCAGGGGATTTGGTAAATCGCGTAGCGCAGCTCCAAGAGAGTCTGCGTCAAGCTGAGCGTGAATTAGAAAAAGTGAACTCGAAGTTAGCTGCAAGCCAAGGTGATGAGTTAGCCGGCCAGGCAGTTGATGTCAATGGCATCAAAGTGCTTGCTGCTCGTATGGATGGCGCTGATGCTGGTGTCCTTCGCGAAACTATGGATGCATTAAAAGCAAAGCTGAAAACTGCCGCTATTGTCTTGGCATCTGTTCAAGGCGATAAGGTTAGTTTGATTGCTGGCGTTACAGCAGACTCTATTGGCAAAGTAAAGGCGGGCGATTTCGTGAACTTTGTAGCTCAACAAGTGGGTGGCAAAGGTGGCGGCAAACCAGAAATGGCGATGGCTGGCGGAACGGATCCAAGTAAGTTAGGCGCTGCTTTGGCTGGCGTAAAAGACTGGGTAGCAGCCAAATGAGTGAAGCAATCAACATTGCCTTTAATGCAGAAGTAGACGCCATTGGAATGAACTGCCCATTGCCGATTCTGCGCACCAAAAAAGCTTTGGCCACTATGCAGTCGGGCGAAGTCTTAAAAATCAAGGCTACAGATGCGGGCGCTGCCCACGACTTTCCTGCCTTTGCTAAGCAAACCGGTAACGAGTTGCTTGCAAGCACTACTGAAGGTGATGTCTTGGTTTTCTTTATGAAGCGCAGATAGTGGGAGCCCATCAACACTCTGAGTAGTCGATTCAGATGGTGTGCACCAAAAAAAATGGCAGAGACGAATCTCTGCCATTTTTATTTCAACTGAAAACGATTACGTTAAAGAGCGGCTTTTGAGGTAGGCGGCAAAGTCGGCCGATACTTCAGGGTGACGCAGGGCAAACTCAACTGATGCCTTGAGATAGCCAAGCTTGCTGCCACAGTCATAGCGCACACCATCGTACTCATATGCAAATACTGGCTCTTCTTTTAGTAAAGAGGCGATTGCATCGGTAAGTTGGATCTCGCCGCCAGCACCAGGTTTGAGATTGCGAATATGCCTAAAGATATCCGAGGAGAGAACGTAGCGCCCAACAACCGCGAGGTTTGATGGGGCATCCTTTGGTTGAGGCTTTTCTACGATGCCGTTTAAACGGTAGATACCTTTAGCAACCTCATCTCCTGAAACGATGCCGTAAGAGCTGCTCTTTGCAGGATCAATTTTTTCTACTGCAACGACTGAGCCATTTTGCTCATCGAATACTTTGAGCATTTGCTTGAGTACAGGTGGCTGACCATCCAATAAGTCGTCAGCCAAGATGATGGCGAATGGTTCGTCACGTACCAACTTTTCAGCACATAAAACGGCATGACCCAAACCAAGGGCTTCAGGTTGGCGAACATATACGCAATCTACATGGCTCGGTTTAACGCTGCGAACGATGTCTAAAAGGGCCTGTTTATTTTTGGCTTCGAGCTCAGCTTCTAATTCATATGCTTTATCGAAATGATCTTCAATAGCGCGTTTGCTTCGGCCGGTAACAAAAATCATTTCTGTAATGCCGGCGGCAATGGCCTCTTCAACAGCATATTGAATGAGTGGCTTGTCGACCACATTGAGCATCTCTTTTGGGCTTGCCTTGGTTGCTGGCAAAAAGCGTGTACCCAAGCCTGCAACTGGGAAGACCGCTTTGGTAACTGCTTTGGTGCTTAATGGCATATCACTTCCAATCGCTTTTTGGCTGGTATTTATTTGAGACGCTCTAATTGTGCAACAAGCTTCTCATGGTTTTGCTCAAAGCCCGCAAGACGTTGTTTTTCTTGGGCAACCACATCAGCAGGGGCTCGGGCCACAAAGCTTTCATTGGTCAATTTGCCCTTGGCTTTATTAATTTCATTGGCCAAGCGCTCAATTTCCTTCCCAAGGCGAATGCGCTCAGCAGCAACGTCTACCTCAATCTTCAGGAGCAGCTTGATATCGCCTACTAGAGCAATTGGAGCGCCTGGAGCATCTTTTTCTAAGGCGGACTCATCAGCATAGATTTTGACTTCCGTTAACTTGGCCAGTGCCATGAGATAAGGTGTGGCTTTTTCTAGGAAAGCTTGTGGTCCAAAAATCCAGAGTGGCACTTTTTGACCTGGAGGCACTTGCATCTCACCACGTAGGTTACGGCAAGCATCCACAATCGCTTTGATCTGCGCTACCCAGGCTTCACTCTGCTCATCAATCTTTTCAGGCTGAGAGATAGGGTAGGGTTGGAGCGCAATTGTCTGCTTAGTTTGTTTAGCTAATTCTTTTCCAGACTTAGGCCCAACGGTTTGCCATAGGGTTTCAGTGATGAATGGGATCAATGGATGCGCCATGCGCAAAATCGTTTCCAGAACGCGCAATAAGGTGCGGCGAGTAGCGCGTTGTTGTGCTGGCGTTCCGGTTTGTAGCTGCACCTTAGCAAGCTCTAGGTACCAATCACAATACTCATCCCAGACGAACTGGTAAATGCTGCTGGCGATATTGTCAAAGCGATAGTTCTCAAAGCCTTTAGCAACATCGGCCTCAGTTCTTTGGAGTTGAGAGACGATCCATTTATCTGCAGGAGAGAAGTCTAAATACCCTTCAGGTTCACATTGGTTATCGCATGGTGCCAAGCCATTATCTTCATCGCTGCCCGAGCAGTTCATGAGAACAAAGCGAGTGGCGTTCCAAAGCTTGTTGCAGAAATTGCGATAGCCTTCACAACGCTTTTGATCAAAGTTGATATTACGACCAAGTGAAGCTAGCGATGCAAAAGTAAAGCGGAGGGCATCTGTACCAAATGCCGGAATGCCATCCGGAAATTCTTTTTTAGTTTTCTTGCTAATGCTCTCAGCCTGCTTTGGATTCATGAGGCCAGTAGTTCTTTTGCCTACCAACTCCTCAATCTTGATGCCGTCAATCAAATCGATTGGATCCAAAGTATTGCCTTTGGACTTACTCATCTTCTGTCCTTCGGCATCACGAACTAAGCCGTGAACATAAACGGTATGAAACGGTACTTTTCCGGTGAAGTGGCAAGTCATCATGACCATGCGCGCTACCCAGAAGAAGATGATGTCAAAACCCGTAACCAGAACAGATGAAGGTAAAAAATGGTTAAGGGCAGGCGTTTCTTCTGGCCAGCCCAATGAGCTAAATGGCACAAGGGCAGAGCTAAACCAGGTATCGAGCACATCGGGATCGCGGTTGAGTTTGCCGGTATAGCCTGCAGCAGCAGCTTTAGTCTTAGCTTCTTCTTCGGACCGCGCCACAAAGATCTGGCCATCGTCACCATACCAAGCTGGGATTTGGTGACCCCACCAGAGTTGGCGAGAGATGCACCAGTCCTGAATATTTTCTAGCCACTGGGTATAAGTGTTAATCCAGTTTTCTGGAACCAGCTTGATATCACTCTTAGTCACGGCGTCTAATGCTGCGCCAGCAATGGATGAACCGGGTTGATACTTGTTATCCGGACTCGGCTTAGACATCGCCACAAACCATTGATCAGTGAGCATTGGTTCGATGATGGTTTGCGTACGATCGCTGCGTGGCACCATTAATTTATGCGGCTGAACTTTTTCTAGTAAGCCAGCAGCATCTAAATCGGAAACCACTTGTTTGCGTGCTTCAAAACGTTCCATGCCTTGGTATGTGGCTGGAGCATTCTCATTAATTTTGGCATCTAAAGTCAGGATGTTAATGAGTGGTAATTGATGGCGTTGGCCTACTGCGTAGTCGTTGAAGTCATGTGCAGGAGTTACTTTTACAACGCCAGTGCCAAAGTTCAAATCAACGTAGTCATCAGCAATCACCGGAATTTGACGATCACATAATGGCAAATTCACTGACTTACCAATGAGGTGTTTGTAGCGCTCATCTTCTGGGTTCACCATGACGGCAACGTCACCCAGCAAGGTTTCTGGGCGGGTAGTAGCAACCGTTAAGTGACCAGAGCCATCAGCTAACGGATAGCGGATGTGCCACATCGAGCCATCTTCTTCTTCGCTTACCACTTCTAAGTCAGAAACTGCGGTACCTAAAACGGGATCCCAGTTGACCAAACGTTTGCCGCGATAAATTAAACCCTGTTCATGTAGGCGGACAAATACTTCCACCACTGCTTTGGACGTCTTGCTGTCCATTGTGAAATATTCTTTTCCCCAGTCGATCGACGCGCCTAGGCGACGAATTTGTCTGGTGATCGTATTGCCGGAAGTTTCTTTCCACTCCCATACTTTTTCTAAAAACTTTTCACGACCGAGGTCATGGCGGGAAATTTTTTGCGCATCAAGTTGGCGTTCAACAACAATCTGGGTGGCGATACCGGCGTGATCAGTGCCAGGTACCCACAGGGTATTTTTACCTGTCATACGAGCATGACGCACTAAGCCATCCATGATGGTTTGATTAAAGGCGTGACCCATATGGAGGGTGCCCGTCACATTTGGTGGGGGCAGCTGAATAGAAAAATCACCCTTACCCTCATCCATGGTGGAATCAGCAATACCCCGGCGCTCCCACTCTGGACCCCAGTAGGCCTCTATCGGGGCGGGTTCGTAGGATTTGGCGAGCTCATCTGTTGAGCTGGCCGCTGGTGAATTAGGGGTATTTGAGGCATTTGGCATAAGAGGCAAATTATAATTGGGCTGATGTACTCAGACCTGCTCGCGAACCTCAATCCAGAACAGCGCGAGGCAGTGACCCTCCCGCCCGTCAATGAAAATGGCCAAGCCCAATCAGCCTTGATTTTGGCTGGGGCAGGGAGCGGCAAGACCCGCGTCCTCACCACCCGTATAGCCTGGTTGATTCAGACTGGCCAGGTATCCCCTATTGGCGTCCTGGCGGTGACCTTTACCAATAAAGCCGCCAAAGAGATGATGTTGCGCTTAAGTACGATGTTGCCGATTAATACCCGGGGTATGTGGATTGGCACCTTTCATGGTCTTTGCAACCGTTTATTGCGGGCACACCACACAAAGAGGCGGGTTTACCGTCAACTTTCTGCCATTAAACGTTTATTAAAGGGCTTAATAGTTGATGATGAAAAGTATCCGGCCAAGCAGTTGCAATACTTTATTGCCCATGCCAAAGAACGTGGTTAACGTGCAAAAGATTTAGCGGTTGGCGATGACTTCCAAGCCAAGATGGCGCAACTATATGCCGCATATGACGAGCAATGTCAGCGTGAAGGCGTAGTGGATTTTGCTGAACTCTTATTGCGCAGCTATGAATTGCTTAAACATAGCGAAGCCATTCGCACGCATTACCAAGAGCGTTTCCGTCATATTCTGATTGATGAGTTTCAAGATACCAATGCTTTGCAATATGCATGACTCAAATTGTTATCAGGGCATGATGCAAGCCGCATTAATGTTAGCGGTATGGGTAGCAGCTCTGTATTTGCAGTTGGTGATGATGACCAAAGTATTTACGCATTCCGTGGCGCGGACGTAGAAAACATGCGTCTTTATGAGAAGCAATATCACCCCTTAATGGTGAAGTTGGAACAGAACTATCGCTCTCACGGACATATTCTGGACACCGCAAATCATCTCATTGCCAATAACTCAGAGCGTCTTGGTAAAAACCTGCGCACCGATGCTGGTCATGGCGAGCCGGTCCGCATCTATGAGGCTCCAAGTGACCACGCAGAGGCGGCTTGGCTGGTTGATGAAATTAAAGCTCTAGTAAATAGTGGCATCAAGCGTACTGAAGTGGCTTTGCTTTATCGCAGTAATGCGCAGTCTCGGATTATTGAGCACGCCTTATTTTCTGCGGGTATTCCGTATCGCGTATATGGTGGCTTACGCTTCTTTGAGCGCGCTGAAATTAAACACGCACTTGCTTATTTGCGTTTGCTTGAGAACCCAAATGACGATACTTCATTCTCTCGGGTTGTGAACTTCCCAACTCGCGGTATTGGCGCAAGATCGATTGAAGCACTGCAAGATGCAGCTAGAGCGCAGCAATGCTCTTTATATTTAGCGGCCTCCACTTTGGAAGGTAAAGCTGGTGCAGCACTTGGTGGATTTGTGCGTCTGGTAGACCACATGCGAGAGGCTACTCGTCACAATACCTTGCCGGAAACAGTCGAGTTTGTGATTCAGTTCAGTGGATTGATTCAGCACTATCTTTCTGAGCGTGAGGGACAGGATCGCGTAGAGAACTTGCAAGAATTGATTAACGCAGCAACGGCCTTTATTGCAGAAGAAGGTTAAGGCCAAGATGCTGCAGCTGCCATGTTGCCCGGCGAGAATGAGCCTGGCGTAGTCGAAGTGTCACCTTTAGCGGCTTTTTTATCGCATGCCTCATTGGAGGCGGGAGATAACCAGGCGCAAGCAGGTCAAGACGCAGTCCAGTTGATGACTGTGCATTCTGCCAAAGGCCTGGAATTTACATCTGTGTTTATTACCGGTCTTGAAGGGGGTTTATTCCCGCATGAGAACAGTGTGAATGAGCAAAATGGCTTAGAAGAAGAGCGTCGCTTAATGTACGTTGCTATTACACGCGCCAAGGAGCGCCTATATCTATCGCATACGCAATCCCGGATGTTGCATGGCCAAGCGCGCTACAACATGCCATCCCGCTTCTCTTAGAAGAGCTTCCATCTGATTCATTAAAGTGGCTTACCCCCAAAGCGAGAGATGCTCGTTGGGGTGGCGGTAACTCAAGATCAGGATCCATTTGGCAAGATGGTTATACCCGTCAACGCGAATACGAATCTAATGACTTTTTTGATTCAGGCTCCGAACGCCCAAGACCAACTAAGCGAGTTGGCTCAGCCTCTATGGAGGTGAAAAGATTAGCTTCTCCTCCACGTGGAAATTATCCATTCACCATTGGATAGAATGTATTTCACACCAAGTTTGGTGAGGGTCGCGTTACTGGTTTAGAGGGTGTGGATGCGGATGCGCGTGCGCAAGTGAATTTCAAGCGTCACGGTATCAAGTGGTTACAGCTGAGCATTGCGAAGCTGGCTGCGATTGATTGAGTTGTGAATCAAACTAAGCCGAAAGAACTACTTCATCTTCCGTAAAGCAGGCCTTCCAGGTCGCATAGAAAGAGCAGTGCATCACAGTTAAACCCGCCATCGAGATGGGGGCGATGATGAAAGAGGCCGCCTGCCCTAAATCCATTGCATCAAAAATCATTCCTACTGTCAGCGGAACGGCAATCAGAATTGCGCTCCAGATGGCTAGATATAGAAAGAAAGCTCCCTTGTTGGTCCAGCATGCCAGGCAGCTGGAGAAGAGTGCTTGAGGTGCTGACATGTCAGTCCACGCAATCAGGATTGGCGAGAACCACATTAACATAGCCACTGGCACATACAGTATGGCGCCAAAGAATAGAACTAAATACACTTGGCGAAGTGTTTCAGGGGTAATGGTTTTGTCGCTTGTCATCAGCGGAAGAAGTAATTCAAAATCTACTAGCAGACTTAAGATAAAACTTAAGAGCAAAATCATTGCCGTATACACTAAGCCCAATTGCAGAATTCTTTTGCGCACAATGGCGCCAGATTGCAATGCCACCAAATACACCATAGGTTTGATACGTTCTTTTTGGATGGCCTGGCGACAGGCGGTCATAAAACCAACCGCTAAAGTTGGTGTAAGTAGTAGAACTACAAAAACACCGATCACCGGAATAATTACCGCTAGTTGCGCAGCAAATACATACATAAAGACCAGCATTAGAAAACCAATAGGATTCTGCTTAAATAGCCAGATACCTTGTCTTATCCAGGTATAGCCCTCATTAGGTTTTACAGAATTCAGTTTCATAGGCAGCGGCGACTCAAAAGAATTCGCTCAAAGTGCGTAGGATCATGAGGTGTGAGCATTTGCGCATCGCGTGGCAAGTAAAAGTCCCACAATCTGGATACCCAGAAGCGTAAGGCGGCAGCACGCAGCATGAGCGGCCAGCTAGCTTGTTCTTCTTTGGTGAGTGGACGCACCGCTTGGTATGCCTTCATGAATGCATCTAAACGTTCGGGGTCTAAATCCTGTTTGTTATCGGCAAGACACCAATCATTTGCAGTGACTGCGACATCAAATAACCACTTATCTGTGCCGGCGAAGTAGAAATCAAAGAAGCCGCCTAGATGATCTTGGGATGGATCGGCAGAGCCTTTAGGATCAAACAAAACATTATCGCGAAATAAGTCGCAATGACTTGCCCCTTGCGGAAGGGCATCATAGTTGCTGGATGCAAAGAATGCCTCTTGTGTCGCTAGCTCATGAGTGAGCAACTCTTTTTGTGATGTATTTAAGTGTGACAACACTGAAGGAATTGTTTTTTGCCACCAAGCAAGACTACGAAGATTTTCTTGGGCCTTAGAAAAGTCTTTGCCAGCTAAGTGCATCTTCGCCAGCATTTCACCAACCAGTGCGCAATGATTAGTTTCGGGCTGCAGTCTGGAAAGCCCTGGCAGCTTGGTCACAATGGCGGCTGGCTTGCCTTTCAGGGCAAAGAGAATTTCCCCTTGCTTGTTCTCAAGCGGCTTGGGAACGGGAATGCCTTTGTTGGCTAGGTGGCGCATCAACTCTAGGTAGAACGGGAGTTGCTCAGCAGACAATCTTTCAAAGATAGTTAAAACATATTCCTGCTTCTTGCCATCTTTGGTGGTATCTAAGAAAAAGTTTGAGTTCTCAATGCCGCCATGAATGCCACGTATTTCAGTGGCTTGGCCAATATCAAAGTCTTGAGAAATCCAATTGGAAATATCTGCAAGTTCGATCGGAGTAAATACAGCCATAAACCAGGGTGCGTAAATTATTTAAAAGGAATGCTGATGCTTGGCACGCTAATCAAATCTGTTCCTTTTGGCGGTCCAGGCATTACGGATGTAGGCGGCGCCATCTCGTAACTTGTATAGGGAGTTTTTACGTCTGCTTGCGTTGGTGCATTGACATCTCTGTACTCGGTAACTGTAGTGCCATTCTTATCTTTATATTGATAGTTTGGCTTGCGTGTCTCAGGTGCGCTCACCGCGCCAGAGGCGCTCACCACAGGGGCAAGCGGTTGATTATTGATGCGGTTTAATTCTGATGGGCTTAATGCTTGGCTGTTATTCTGGGCTTGGGCTGAAGTTGCTCCAAAAAGACCAAAAACCACCAAAATGCTCATAAGAGCTAGGCTTTGGCCCATTGAGCGATTAATCGAGTTCATTAAAGAATGCATTTTTTCACCTTTTTAAGCCTACTCTCGGGCGGTTCCTTAACCACAGACCTGTAGGCAATTCACAACTAGATTGTACGATTGCGGTATGACTAAACATAGACTCTTGTTGGTAGACGGTTCTAGCTACCTCTATCGCGCCTTCCACGCCATGCCAGACCTCAGAAATGGGGCTGGAGAGCCCACTGGGGCTATTTATGGCATGGTCAATATGATGCGCCGGGCTAGGTCAGAGCTGAAGGCTGACCATATAGCCTGTGTTTTTGATGCCAAAGGCAAGACTTTCCGTGATGAGATGTACTCAGAGTACAAAGCCCATCGCTCCCCGATGCCGGAAGATTTGGTTAAGCAGATTGAGCCAATCCATGCAATGGTCCGGGCATTAGGCTGGCCGGTATTAATGGTTTCGGGTGTTGAGGCTGATGACGTCATTGGCACTTTAGCTTGTCAAGCCACTCAAGCGGGTTGGGAAACAATCATCTCTACAGGCGACAAAGATTTAGCGCAATTAGTAAATCCTTCCGTCACCCTAATCAATACGATGACAAATGAGAAGTTAGATATTGAGGGTGTGAAAGAAAAATTTGGCGTTCCCCCTGAGTTGATTGTGGATTATTTATCGATCATTGGTGATACCGTCGATAACGTACCAGGCGTTCCAAAGGCCGGACCAAAAACCGCAAATAAGTGGTTAGTTGAATTTGGCAACCTCGATAACTTGATGGCCAATGCCGATCAAGTAAAAGGTGTGGTTGGTGAAAACTTACGCGCTACTCTGCCTTGGCTTCCGCAAGCACGCCAGCTCATTACAGTAAAAACGGATTGTGATTTATCGCCACATTTGCCAGGCTTAGATGACCTGCATGCTAAGCCAGAGGATGCGCCTTTGCTGCGCGAGTTATTTGATCGCTACGCATTTAAGACTTGGTTGCGCGATGTTGAGAAGCAGCTCACAAGCCCTGAAAATAAAGGCTCTGAGGTGGCAAGCTTTGATTTGGCGGGCACCCCAATTGCTTCTGCAGAAAATAGTGTGGAGACGGAAAAAAAGACTCGCACCATTGCTAGTTCGCCCACAAAAGATTTATCGCAAGAGATGCGAGATTCACAAGATGCGATTGAGCGTCATTACGAATGTGTGGTCGATGAAGCGGGCTTAGAGAAGTGGTTAAAGAAGATTGAATCTTCTTCACTGACAGCCGTTGATACTGAAACTACGAGTTTGGATGCACTCGCTGCAGAGTTGGTTGGTATTTCTTTATCTGTTAAACCAGGTGAGGCTTGTTATATTCCGGTTGCACATCGCAATGGTGAGGCACAACTTGATCGTGATTTAGTTCTTGCTCGCATGAAGCCCTGGTTGGAAAGTGCGACATATTTAAAGGTGGGACAAAACTTAAAGTACGACGCTCACATATTTGCAAACTATGACATCACCCTAAAAGGGGTCGCGTTTGATACCTTGCTTGAGTCTTATGTGCTCGAGTCGCATCTTCCGCACAATATGGATAGCTTGGCAGAGCGCCACCTAGGTATGAAAACTATCCGCTATGAAGAGGTGTGTGGCAAAGGAGTTCATCAGATTGGTTTTGATCAGGTTGATCTCAAAATCGCGACAGACTATGCGGCTGAAGATGCTGACATTACCTTGCGCCTTCATTTGGAGTTATGGCCGCAGATCCAGGAGAATCCAGGGCTGCTGTATATCTATGAAAAAGTAGAAATGCCTGCCATGCGCGTGCTTGGGATTATGGAGCGCAATGGCATTCGGATTGATTCCGCGCTGCTTGTAAAACAAGGGCAGCAGGTAGGCAAGCGCCTTTTGGAGCTTGAGGGTGAGATTCATAAGCTTGCAGGCCAGCCTTTTAATATTCAGTCGCCAAAGCAGATTGCGGAAATTCTATTTGGCCAGCTTGAACTTCCGGTGATTAAAAAGACGCCGTCGGGAGCGCCATCGACCGACGAAGAAGTGTTGCAGAAGCTAGCTGAGGACTATCCATTGCCAGCGCGCATCCTGGACTACCGCGGTTTGGCAAAACTGATGTCGACCTATATTGAGAAGCTCCCGCGTATGGCAGACCCTAAGACTGGGCGCGTGCATACGAACTTCTCGCAAGCAACTGCAGTGACGGGTCGTCTGGCATCAAGCGATCCCAATATTCAAAACATTCCTGTCCGCACAGAAGAGGGTCGTCGTATTCGGGAGGCTTTTATTCCGGCCGAAGGATGCAAGCTGTTATCAGCCGATTATTCCCAAATCGAATTGCGCATCATGGCGCATATTGCTGAGGATGAAAATTTACTAGCAGCGTTTAGAGGCGGAAAAGATGTGCACCAAGCTACCGCTGCAGAAATCTTTGGCGTTCCCTTGGATGATGTGAACTCAGAGCAACGTCGTTATGCCAAGGTTATTAATTTTGGCCTCATTTATGGCATGAGTGCTTTTGGTTTGGCAGGTAACTTGGGTATCGAGCGCTCTGCAGCACAAAATTACATTGCCAAATACTTTGATCGCTATCCAGGGGTGGCTCAATATATGGAGCGTACCCGTCTTGAGGCCAGAGAGAATGGCTACGTCGAGACTGTTTTTGGTCGACGCCTTTGGCTGCCCGAAATCAAGGGATCTAATGGACCGCGTCGCCAAGGTGCTGAGCGTGCAGCTATTAACGCCCCAATGCAAGGTACTGCCGCAGATTTAATTAAGCTAGCCATGATTGCTGTTGAGGATTGGCTAGAAAAGGAGCAGTTAAAAACCAAAATGCTCCTTCAGGTCCACGATGAGCTGGTATTTGACGTACCCTTGGATGAAATTGAGCTGCTACAGGCAAAGTTACCCGATTTAATGTGCCATGTTGCCGAACTTAAGGTCCCTTTGGCGGTTAGTATTGGGATTGGCGATAATTGGGAAGAAGCTCACTAAGCGGCGCTTAGCGAAGCAATGAAAAAATAGAAACGAGGAGACAAGCCATGGGTAAAGATATTCAAAACGGTCGACGCAATTTTATGAAGACATCTGCGCTAGGTGCAACCGCTATTGGGGTTGGATTTGTGGCTGCATCTGAGCCTGTGATGGCTGCTGCCATTGAAACGGATTTCAAGGGCATTAAAGCGGGCGAGCAAATGATCCCGATTGGCAGCTTTCAGTTGCCAGCATATGTCTCTCGACCAGAAAAGTCGAAGGGTTCTTTACCCATCGTCACTGTTGTCAGTGAAATTTTTGGTGTGCACGAATACATTGCTGACGTGACTAGACGTTTTGCCAAGCTGGGATACCTTGCGATTGCCCCAGAATTCTTTACGCGCGCAGGCGACCCAAATACTTATGGAACGATTGCAGAGATTCAACAAAATATCGTAGCTAAAACTCCAGACGCGCAAGTCTTAAATGATTTGCAGGCTGCTTTGGTATGGGCTGGCAAAAATGATGGCGACCTCAAGAAGGTTGGCGTTACTGGATTCTGCTGGGGTGGCCGTATTACTTGGCTTTCAGCAACCTTGCCGCAAGTGCGTGCAGGCGTAGCTTGGTATGGCCGTCTGATTGGTGAGAAGACAGAAAATAGCCCACGTCATCCTGTAGATATTGCAGCCGACTTAAAGGCGCCGGCGCTTGGTTTGTACGGAGCTGCGGATACTGGAATCTCGCTGGAGAGTATTGATCAAATGCGCGCTGCATTAGCGGCCGCCTCAAAAAATCCTGTAGCTAAGGCTTGTCAATTTGAGGTTTATCCGGATGCGCCACACGCTTTCCACGCAGACTATCGCGCCACCTATCGTGAGGGTCCTGCAAAAGACGGTTGGGAAAAATGCATTGCCTGGTTTAAGAAAAACGGAGCCGCTTGATCTCTATGTCAGTTTTACAAAGCATCCTCTTGGTTACTGCGCTAGCGGGTACCGCTAGCGTATTAGTAGCTGCGAGCTGCTCTTTGGCTATGCTTTCAAAGAYGGTCAACAACATGGTGAGCTTGTCAGTGGGTATCATGCTGGCAACGGCATTACTTCATTCGCTGCCTGAGGCATTTAGCATGGAAGGCGCAAGACCGCAGCTCTTGTTCGCCACTTTGCTTGCCGGCTTGTTGGGTTTTTTCTTGCTGGAGAAGATTGCTTTATTGCGCCACGACCATCATCACGAAGGCGATGGTCATCATCATCATGGCCATGATGCTGAAAATGCTGGCCGTAGCGGCTGGATGATTTTGGTCGGCGATGGTATTCATAATTTTGTAGATGGCATCTTAATTGCTGCTGCTTTTATGGCGGATTACCAAGTCGGCATCTTCACCGCTATCGCTATCATCGCCCATGAGATTCCGCAGGAGATTGGCGATTTCATTGTCTTGCTTAATGCCGGCTTCTCTCGTGCGCGCGCATTGCTTTATAACTTTATCTGCGGCTTGTCAGCAGTAGTAGGTGGCGTGCTTGCCTACTTCTTCCTGGAGCGTGCGCATGCAGCGATGCCTTACTTGTTAGTTATTGCTTCCAGTAGCTTTATCTATATTGCGGTGAGCGATCTCATTCCGCAAATGCACCGACGCCCATACTGGGCGGAGTCTTTACGTCAAACAGTCTTGATTGCTTGCGGCGTAGGATTTGTCATTCTGCTATCCCTGCTGCATTAATAAAGCTTAGAGTTCTACCGGTCTCTTGGTGTCTGCGCACCACTCACTCCAACTTCCAGCATACAGGCGCGAACCTTTAAATCCGGCGAGTTCCATGGCCAGTAAGTTATGACAAGCCGTAACACCTGATCCACATTGATGAATCACTTCAGATGTCTTGATAGGGCCAAGTAATTCTGAAAACTCCTTGAACAATTGTTCTGGGGTTTTGAATGCTGTTGCATTGAGATTATTTTTAAAGAAGCGATTCATCGCGCCAGGAATATGTCCGCCGATGGGATCCAATGTTTCATTTTGACCATGGAAGCGATCTTCTGCGCGCGCATCGAGGATTTTGTTTTTCTGTGTTTGTAGATTGCCAACCACTTCGCCAACTAAGACAAGGCCAGCGTATGGCATCACACCAATATTTTGGGTGCAAGGAGTGGGTGTCCTGGGTGCGCTACCCATTGGGCCATTCCAGGCGCCCAATCCTCCGTCCAGTACGCGAACATTGGCATGCCCCGTGGCTTTCAGCATCCACCATAACCGGCTTGCGTAGACTGATCCTTGTTTGTCATAGGCAACCACGAGGGTATTTGGGTTGATCCCTAGGCGGGCTTTAGTTTGGGCCCAGGCCTCTGGGCTGGGAAGAGGGTGTCGACCGTTGCTGCCAGTCTTTGGCCCGGACAAGTCTTTATCCAGATCAACATAAATTGCGCCTGGGATATGGCTTTCTTCGTAGGATTTTTTGCCAATGAGTGGATCCACTAAATCAAAGCGGCAATCACAGAGCAATACATTCTCACCGCTATTAATGATTTCTTCTAACTGGTTTGCTGAAATTAGAGGAGTCATGGCGCTTCCTATTTTTAGTGATGAGAATGATTAGTGAAAAACGGATGCTTACCTTGATTATGCGCCTTCAAACTTCATCACACGGCGATACCACTCATGAAAATGTTGCATTCCATCTTCCATCGGGCTTTGATACGGACCTACTTCATTGATGCCACGCGCAAACAGTGCTGCACGACCTTGATCTATGCGCTCACCGATTTCATCATCTTCGATGCAGGTTTCCATGTAAGCGGCACGTTCTGCTTCAACAAATTCGCGTTCGAATAAAGCAATTTCTTCTGGGTAGTAGAGCTCCACAATATTGCGGGTTTTGCCGGGCCCCATTGGGTGTAGTGTTGAAACACAGAGAACGCCTGGGTACCATTCCACCATCACATTCGGGTAGTAGGTGAGCCAGATAGCCCCGTGGCGCGGGGCTTTGCCGTCAAACTGACGAAGCACTGCTTCGTGCCAGTTACGGTAAGTTGGTGAGCCTGGGTTTTGTAAGTCTTTATGAATACCTACGGTTTGTACGCTATGCCAATCACCAAATTCCCAGTGTAGGTCCTCACAAGATACAAACTTCCCTAAGCCCGGATGAAATGGCACAACGTGATAGTCCTCGAGATAAACCTCGATGAATGTTTTCCAGTTGTAGTTGCAATCATGTACCTCAACATGATCGAGTACATAACCATCAAACTTCAAGTCATCAGCAACGCCCAGCTTGGCAAGATCGGCACGCACATCGCGTGGGCCTTCAAACAATAGGCCTTGCTAATTTTGTAGGGGTGATTTACCAAGGTTTAAACAAGGCTTATCTTCAAAGTGTGGGGCGCCCAATAAATTGCCACCTAAGTCATAAGGTCCAGCGATGCAATGGGCAAACAATATTGTCGGCTTTGCCGCGACCGTTGAGCATTAATTAATGCTTGACGATGGCGACAAACGTTGGAAAGTAGCTCTACGCCAGATTCATTGCGAACGAGGATGCGACCTTCGATTTCAGCACTTAAAGCTTGATAGGAGCCAACCTCGGGCACCATGAGTTCGTGGCCAACATAGCCAGGCCCCTGCTTAAAAAGCAGTTCAATTTCCCGCTGATACAAGTCAGCGTCAAAATATGCCGAAACCGGCAGTTGTAGATTGGACGGCGCAAGCTTCTGCGCGGTAGCCAGATTAGTCATTCTCCCCACCCCCGAAAACGTCAGCCGAAGCTAAGCGGAATAACCAATCCAACCACATCGACGGATCGATATTGGAAAGGAAGGGGTGGATTATACCCATCCAAAGGGCTTCTCGCTTTAAGATGTAGGGCTATCCGTGTGGGAAATGCGAAGGAAACAAGCTTATGGCAACCAAGAAGTCCGAGAGTCAAAAACCTGGTTTTAGAGGTCCAAATCGACCCTGATCTTCGTTATGAGCAGGCTGTAAAAGAGCTGGAAAAGCTTATTTCTGACATGGAGTCCGGCAAATTTTCCCTGGAGGAAACTTTATTGGCCTATCAAAGAGGTGCAGCCTTGCTAAAACATTGTCAGGGCGTACTCGCACAAGTTGAGCAACAAGTTCGCGTTTTTGAGGCCTAATGTCTAGCGTTTTTCAATTTCAGGAGTGGATCACTTCTCACTCTGAACGAACCGAGCGAGCTTTAGATCGTTTGCTCGATTCTGCGCAGACAACGCCGCATCGTTTGCATGAGGCGATGCGTTATGCGGCGCAAGGTGGTGGCAAGCGTATTCGCCCTCTACTGGTTTACGCAGCTGGTCAGCTTGGCGACAAGACAGACGCAGCTAGAGCTGAGTCATTGGATGCTGCCGCTGTCGCGATCGAATGTATTCATGCTTATTCATTAGTGCACGATGATTTGCCGTGCATGGATGATGATGATTTGCGTCGCGGTCGCCCAACAGTACATAAGGCATATGACGAAGCAACTGCGCTACTGGTTGGTGATGCATTGCAAACTCGAGCCTTTGAAATTCTGGCCAATGCAAGCGGTGATGCGCAGGTACGTCTGAAAATGATTGCAGCATTGGCTGCAGCGTCAGGCTCTCGCGGCATGGCTGGTGGACAGGCAATTGACTTGGAGAGCGTTGGCAAAACCTTGGATTTGTCAGGCTTGCAACAAATGCACGCTATGAAGACTGGCGCCCTGTTGTCATGTGCAGTTGAGCTGGGTGGAATTGCAGCACATCTCAATGCTGCGCAAATGGCGTGTCTCGAGAACTACTCCAAATCATTGGGGTTAGCGTTTCAGATTGTGGATGATGTACTAGACGCTACCGCAGATAGCCAAACCTTGGGCAAGACGCCCGGTAAAGACGCTGCTGCGAATAAGCCAACCTACGTGACCTTGATGGGTTTAGACTATGCGCAGAAGCAGGCAAAAGAATTGCAAGAATTGGCAATTGCTAGCTTAGATAGTTTTGGCGCACAGGCGCAAGCATTAAAAGATTTAGCTCTCTTGGTTGTCAATCGCGGCAAATAAGAAAGACAACGTAGACACGCTAGAGATATTCATTAGTACAGATTATTTAGATTTAATGACTTTACATTCCATCAACTCTCCTGACGATCTCAAAAAACTCTCTCGTGAAGAGCTGCCAGCTTTGGCGGATGAGTTGCGCGAATTTGTTTTGGATTCAGTATCCAAAACAGGTGGGCATCTTTCTTCTAACCTGGGAACAGTAGAGCTATCTATTGCTTCGCATTACGTATTTGATACTCCGGCCGATCGTATCGTCTGGGATGTGGGTCATCAAAGCTATCCACACAAAATATTGACTGGCCGTCGTGAGCGCATGAATACCTTGCGTCAATATAAAGGCCTGTCTGGTTTTCCACATCGCTCTGAGAGTGAATTTGATGCTTTTGGTACTGGCCACTCATCAACTAGTATTTCTGCGGCAATGGGTATGGCACGTGCCTTCCAAACCAAGGGTGAGCGACATGTTGCGGTTGCAGTGATTGGCGATAGCGCCATGACTGGTGGTCAAGCATTTGAGGCGATGAATAACGCAGGTGTCTACGATGACTTGCCGCTAGTTGTGATTTTGAATGACAACGACATGTCAATTTCACCTGCAGTCGGTGCGCTCAATCGCCATCTTGCTAGACTACTTAGCGGCAATATCTACTCTGCTACCAAGAAGGGTATTGATAGCGTTTTATCAATTGCGCCACCATTGCGTGAATTTGCTAAGCGTCTTGAGGATCATGCTAAAGGCATGGTTTCTCCATCAACGATTTTCCAAGAGTTTGGCTTCAATTACTTTGGCCCGATCGATGGCCATGATTTAGATGCACTCATTCCGATGTTGCAAAACGTCCGTCGCTTGGCCTTAGAAGGTCGCGGGCCGCAGTTCCTCCATGTAGTGACTAAAAAAGGTCAGGGCTATGAGTTAGCTGAGGCTGATCCAGTGCTATATCACGGCCCAAGTAAATTTGATCCGCAAGAGGGCGTAAAAAAAGCAGTTGCTAGCAAGAAAACATTTACTCAGGTGTTTGGTGAGTGGTTGTGCGATATGGCGCATGCAGATCCTTTGTTAGTTGGCATTACGCCAGCAATGCGTGAAGGCTCTGGATTAGTTGAGTTTGAAAAGAATTTTCCTAAGCGTTACTACGACGTGGGCATTGCCGAGCAACATGCAGTTACATTTGCTGCAGGCATGGCATGCGAGGGCATGAAGCCAGTTGTAGCGATTTACTCCACCTTCTTGCAGCGTGCTTATGACCAACTGATTCATGATGTGGCATTACAAGATTTGCCAGTGCTGTTTGCATTGGATCGTGCTGGTTTAGTTGGCGCTGATGGCGCTACGCATGCTGGTGCGTATGACATTCCATTCTTACGCTGCGTTCCAAATATGTTGGTAATGACGCCTGCTGATGAAGCGGAGTGCCGCGATTTATTGACAACAGCTTTTCATCAGCCGCATCCAAGTGCTGTTCGCTATCCTCGTGGGGCAGGTGTTGGTGCCATTCCCTCCAAAGAATTGCGCACTTTGCCATTAGGTAAGGGTGAGGTTCGTCGCAAGTCGAATGCGCCTACTGGTCAGCGCGTAGCGATTTTGTCATTTGGCACTTTGCTGTACCCTGCGCTTGAAGTTGCCGAAGGAATTGATGCAACGGTTGTCAATATGCGCTTTGTAAAGCCGCTCGATATTGATTTGATTAAATCCGTAGCGGCTGATCATGATTATTTGGTCACGATTGAAGATGGAGCAATTGCTGGTGGCGCTGGAAGCGCTTGCTTAGAAGTGCTCTCGGCTGCAGGTATTCAGAAGCCCCTATTGCAATTAGGTCTTCCCGATCAATTTATTGAGCATGGTGATTACAACCTCCTGATGACAAAGTGTGGCCTGGATGTAGAGGGCGTCACCAACTCCATCAAACAACGTTTTCCAGCAATATTTGCTAAAAATTCAGTAGCAGCAGGCAAATAAGCCCGTTTTACTTGAAAATAGAGCTATGAATGACATGAACCCTGCCTTTTTGAAGCCTAGCGCGATGCCTGATGCGCAATCCACTTTGGATGAACGCGCCTTGCCAATTGAGCAGGTGGGTATTCGTGGGGTGCGTCATCCACTCACTATTCGCAGTAAGACTGGCAACTTCCCATCAGTTGGTCTTTTTGAAATGGATGTGGCTTTGCCAGCGCACGTTAAGGGAACGCATATGTCGCGTTTCATGGCATTGCTTCAACAACAAGATGTTGCGGTTGATAGCACCACTGTTGTAGCGATGGCGCGCAATATGTTGCCATTGCTAGACGCCAAAGAAGGTCATGTGCAGTTGACTTACACACACTTCGTTAAAAAAGCTGCGCCGGTATCTGGTGTCGAAAGCTTGATGGATTACGAAGTGACCTGGACAGCTACTGCCAAACAAAATACAAGCGGCAATACGGATGTGGAATTAGGTTTGCGTGCTCAAGTTCCAGTGATGAGTTTGTGTCCATGCTCTAAAGAGATCTCTGACTTTGGTGCTCACAATCAACGCTCTCATGTCACGATGTCAGTGGTTCTCGATACAGACACTAAGATGACTGTTGAAGATTTAGTAACGGCAGCAGAGAGTGAAGCATCTAGCGAGTTATGGGGCTTGCTTAAGCGCCCAGATGAAAAGTGGGTTACTGAGCGTTCTTATAGCAATCCTAAGTTCGTAGAGGACTTAGTACGCGATGTGGCCGGCCGCCTTAAGGCTGATGAGCGTATTCGCTCTTTTGTAGTTGACGCTGAAAACTTCGAGTCGATTCACAACCACAGTGCTTTTGCCAGAATCAGTCACACAAAGTAATTGCGCCGAGCAACTACTTTAGGTTGTTGCTCTCCAAATCCCAGCGGGGTTTGATATCAAAGGCTCCTGATGTTGTGGAGCCATTATTTTCTGCCAACATCCGTAGCGCTCCAGTAAAAGCAATCATCACACCATTGTCGGTGCACAAGTCTAAAGGTGGGTAATGAACCTCAAAACCATTTTTCTGAGCTTTGTCATTAAGTGCTTTTCGCAGTTGAGTATTGGCACCCACGCCGCCCGCTAAAACTAAATGCTTGCACCCAGCTTGCTTTAGTGCTTTTTCAGATTTACTTACAAGCACTGCAACAATCGAATCAACAAAACTATTGGCCAAGTCGGCATGAAATTGCGCTACCTCGTTGGTGTCAGTAATTTTCTTTTCTTCAAACTTCTTCACTTGATTTAAAACGGCAGTTTTTAAACCGGAGAAAGAGAAATCAAGATCGCCTGAGTGCAGCATGGGTTTTGGTAAATCAAAAATACCTGGGCGACCTTGTTCGGCTAATTTGGAAATAGCCGCACCGCCTGGGTAATCCAATCCGAGTAATTTGGCGGTTTTATCAAAAGCTTCGCCAGCGGCATCATCAAGTGTTTCGCCCAAAAGTTCATATTGCCCAATGCCCGAAACCTTCATGAGCTGGGTGTGCCCGCCAGACACCAGTAGGGCAATAAATGGAAATTGGGGGGATGTCTGCCCCAAAAGCGGCGAAAGTAGGTGTCCTTCAAGGTGGTGAACCCCGATTGAGGGTAGATTCAGGCCTTGAGCCAGCGCCTTGGCAAAGGCGCTCCCAACCAATAGGGCGCCTGCTAGGCCAGGCCCCTGAGTGAAGGCTATGGCATCAATATCGGCTAATTTAAGGCCAGATTGAGCTAAAGATTGATCTAAAAGGGGTAAAACACGCTGAATATGGTCCCGAGAGGCTAATTCGGGGACAACGCCCCCATAGTCCCGGTGCATGGCGATTTGAGAGTGCAAACCCTGGCCCAGTATGCCCTGGAAGGCTGGTTTACCCTGTTCCCAAGGGCCGGTGTTGTATAAAGCCACCCCGGTCTCGTCACAAGAAGTTTCTATTCCTAAAACAATCATTTTTTTGGCTTGGTCGTGATAGAATCGCAATTCAGTTAATTTTTCGATATTTTTATCGAGCATATACGAGTTAAATAAAGTATGACTACAGTCCGCCTCCGCGAAAACGAACCATTTGAAGTGGCATTGCGCCGTTTCAAGCGCACCATTGAAAAGAATGGCCTTTTGACAGACTTGCGTGCACGCGAGTTCTACGAGAAGCCAACGGCTGAGCGTAAGCGTAAAAAGGCTGCAGCTGCAAAGCGCCATTACAAGCGTATTCGCAGCCAAATGTTGCCTAAAAAGCTTTACTAATAGAATTTAAAAGCTCTCTTCACCGAGAAGCTTTGAAACCCGCTGACGGTGAAACGCAGCGGGTTTTTACTTTTTGAATCGCTAAACGAAAGCTGTACAGCTAGATATATCCAACATCAGGAATAAAGCCATGACTCTAAAAGATCAAATTACCGAAGATATGAAAAACGCTATGCGCGCAAAAGAAGTTGAGCGCTTAGGAACTATTCGTCTTTTGTTGGCAGCCATCAAGCAGCGTGAAGTGGATGAGCGCATTGTTGTTGACGATGCTGGCGTGATTGCAACTGTTGAAAAAATGATTAAGCAACGCAAAGACTCCATCTCTCAGTTTGAAAAAGCAGGGCGCGATGATTTGGTTGCTGTTGAAGCGGCAGGGATGGTAATTTTGCAGGCTTATCTGCCGGCACAATTGTCTGATGCTGAGGTTGAGGCTGCAGTTGCTGCAGCGGTTGCCACTACAGGCGCCGCAGGTCCGCAGGATATGGGTAAAGTGATTGGTGTTCTGAAGGGCCAATTAGCAGGTAAAGCAGATATGGGTAAAGTGTCCGGCTTAGTAAAAGCCGCACTGGCTAAGTAAGTAATTGAAGCTGCTATCCAAGTAAGAAAAATTCTTTCATACTGGCCTTATGGCACTCATTCCACAATCCTTCATTGCCGATCTTTTAAATCGGGTTGACATCGTTGATGTGGTTGGGCAGCACGTAAAGTTAAAAAAGGCTGGCGCAAACTATCAAAGTTTGTGCCCCTTCCATTCAGAGAAGTCTCCTTCATTTTCAGTTTCACCAACAAAACAGTTTTATCACTGCTTTGGTTGCGGAGCCCATGGCTCTGCCATAAGTTTCTTGATGGAATACTCCGGCCTAGGTTATGTCGATGCTATTGAAGATCTAGCCCGTTCTGCTGGTTTGGATGTCCCGCGTGAAGAGCGTACGGCAAACGATATTGCTAGGCAGCAGCAGACAATGGCCTTAAGTGAAGTCATGAGTTCAGCCGCTGACTGGTATCGTCAGCAACTCAAGGGCAATACAAGGGCAGTGGAATATCTAAAAGGGCGCGGCCTTACCGGTGAAATCGCCAAACGCTATGCCTTGGGCTATGCGCCTGATGGCTGGCAGGGTCTAGAGGCGGTCTTTGGTCCTTATTCCAATGATGAGGTTGCTAAGACTTTGCTCGAAGGTGGCTTGCTTATTCAGGGCGAGCAAGCAGAGGGTGGTCAACCAGTCAAACGCTACGATCGTTTTCGCGATCGCATCATGTTCCCGATTCGCAATCCCAAAGGTCAAACCATTGGTTTTGGTGGTCGTATTTTGGATCAGGGTGAGCTTAAGTATTTAAATTCTCCAGAGACGCCCTTGTTCTCTAAAGGTAATACCTTGTATGGATTGTTTGAGGCAAGACAAGCAATCCGCGTTCAAGAATATGTTTTGGTCTGTGAAGGTTATATGGATGTGGTTGCACTCGCACAATTGGGCTTCCCAAATGCAGTGGCAACCCTAGGTACCGCATGTACTGCAAACCATGTGCGCATGCTGCTACGCCAAACTGATAAAGTTGTGTTCTCCTTTGATGGCGACTCTGCTGGTCAACGTGCAGCACAACGCGCACTTGAAGCTTGTTTGCCACTCATGTCTGACGATAAAGAAATTCGTTTCTTATTTCTGCCGATAGAGCACGATCCCGATAGTTATGTCCGGGCTTATGGTGCACCTGCGTTTGAGAGGGTGATTAAAGAAGCGATGTCTATCTCAAGCTTCTTCTTTAAGGTCGTCAGTGAAGACCATGAGCTCACAACTCCAGAGGGTAGAGCCCATACGCATCATGCTGCTAAGCCGCTTTTGTTATCAATGCCGCCGATTGCATTGCGTACGCAAATTCTGCGTGAGTTAGCCATTCGCACCAATACAACTCCTGCGGAGCTGGAGTCCTTTTGTGGGCTAACAGTGGTCCCGGCACCTGCTCAGCAATCTTCGTATTTGGCATCTCAAGCCCGCATGCAAAGCAGTCAAAGTCATCAGGGAAATCAAAACAATTTTTCAAATTCCGGCAATAGGCAAGGCGCACCTTGGCAAGCATCCAAAGGTTCGGCTAAGGCTAAGCGTGTTGACACTCAAAATATTGAACCACCAAAAGCGCCAACAGATTTAGCCGAGCAAATGCTGCGAGTCATCATTCAGTTTCCACATCTAGGAAAAGCGTTAAATGCCAATAAGCGAGCACTTGCTTTAAAAGCAGCAGAACAAAGATCCGTAAAAGCATATGCATTGATGAAAGATCTTTTGGCGCAGTGTGACTTGGTTGAATTGATTCCTGGCGAAGGTAATAAGTCAGCTAGCGTTGGTGCCGGTGCTTTTGCGATGTTCCAAGATCAACTATCCCGCAGCGATCTTGCGCCTTTGTATGAAGTTCTCAGAAACCGTGTGATGGGCTCTGATTTGGAGTTGGAAGGTGCTGCCGCCGATTTGGATGGGGCATTTAAAAAGCTGGAATTAAGTCATCTCAAGCAGGAAATGACGGAAATTGCTCAAAAGATCGCCGGTAGCACTGCAACCGAGCAAGATCGGGCCCGCTATCGGGAATTGGGCGAAAAGCTGAAATTCTCCTAAGAATTTACCGAAACACCCCTAGAAATCCCCTCAAAACAACCCATATTTTTGGGTAGATAGGGGTTAAAAAAGTCGCAATCGACTATAATCCTCTGTTCCCAAGAAAAAAACAAATTAATTCAGCCACTTGCGCTTTATTTTGATGAAATTTGGGGTAAGTGGACAACGGGGCTGTGCTTAATCAGTCGATAACAGTAATGTGAGTAAGTGCTAATAAATGCCGAATACCAAGACCAAAAAACCAGCTCCTAAAGCTAAAACACCAGCTAAACCAGTGAAAGCTGCAGCTAAGCCCGTTGCAAAAGCGAAGACTGCTGCAAAACCTGCGCCTAAGGCAAAGGTCGTCGCTAAGGCTCCCGCTAAACCAGTGAAAGCTGCAGCTAAGCCCGTTGCAAAAGCGAAGACTGCTGCAAAACCTGCGCCTAAGGCAAAGGTCGTCGCTAAGGCTCCCGCTAAACCAGTGAAAGCTGCAGCTAAGCCCGTTGCAAAAGCGCCCGCTAAACCGGTTGCAAAGGCTCCTGCGAAAGCAGCGAAAGCTGAAGTTAAAGTTGAGCCAGTTAAAAAAGGTAAAGCAGTTCCTGCGCCTAAGGCAGAGGAAGTAAAGGCGGCCAAAGAAGTTAAAGAGGCTAAAGGCAAGAAAGCGAAAGTTACTGAAGCGGTAGTTGAAGTAGTTGAGGAAGAGAAGAAGCGTGGCCGTAAGGCTAAAGCTGATGCCCCTGCTGAAGGTGCTGAGCCTGTATTAACAGACCGTCAAAAAGCTCGTGAGCGCAAAGCAAAAGAAAAGGCGCTCTTAAAAGAGTTTGCAGCACAGCAGTTAGGTACCGAAGAGCAACAAGAATTACGTCGTGCTCGCTTGAAGACATTGATCAAGATGGGTATGTCCAAGGGTTACTTAACCCATGGAGAGATGAATGACGTGATGTCTGATGAGTTGTCTGATGCGGATGCATTAGAAACTTTGATTAGTTTGCTCAACGACATCGGTATTACTGTTTACGAACAAGCGCCAGATGCAGAGACATTAATTTTGTCTGACAGCACAGCAGCTGCAGCTTCTGAAGAAGAGGCTGAAGAAGAAGCTGAGGCAGCGTTATCTACGGTAGACTCCGAGTTCGGACGTACAACCGATCCAGTGCGTATGTATATGCGTGAAATGGGTACGGTAGATTTGCTGACTCGCGAAGGCGAGATCGTTATTGCGAAGAAGATTGAAGCTGGCCTTAAAGATATGGTGATGGCCTTGGCTGCTTGCCCGGTCACCATTGCTGAGATTTTGGCAAACGTAGATAAGATCGCTAGTGGCGAGATGGAGATCGATCAGTTTGTGGATGGATTGGTTGATCCAAACGCAGAAGATATTAAGCTTGGACCAGAAGAGCCAGAAGTTGATCCTGATGCCGAGGATGGTGAAGATGAAGGCGGCGGTGGTGCTGCGACAGCAAATGCTAAGCAATTAGAAGAGCTAAAACAAATCTCCCTCGAGAAATTTGCCATTGTTCGCACACAAGCCGACAAGATGCGTCGTGCATTTGATAAAGATGGTTATAACTGCCCAGCTTATGTGAAGGCACAAGATGCTATCCGCGGTGAGTTGCTCGGTTTCCGTTTAACGGCTAAGAGTGTTGAGAAGTTATGCGACACCATGCGTTCGCAAGTGGACCAAGTTTGGAAGCTTGAGCGCGGTATTGTGAGCTTGCTGGTGGATAAAGTTGGCGTGAATCGCGGTGAAGTATTAAAAGACTTCCCTAAGATGTCGATGAATCTCACTTGGACTGATAAGTTGTTAAAAGAGAACAAGCCTTACAGCGCACTCTTGCAACGTAACGTACCGGCAATTCAGGAGCTGCAACAGAAGTTGATCGATATTCAGAAGAATGTCGTTATTCCGTTGCCAGAATTGAAAGAAGTAAACAAGCAAATGATCGCTGGCGAGAAGCGTGCCCGCGAGGCGAAGCGTGAGATGACTGTTGCCAACTTACGCTTGGTGATCTCGATTGCTAAGAAATACACCAACCGTGGTTTGCAGTTCTTGGATTTGATTCAAGAAGGCAATATCGGCTTGATGAAAGCGGCAGATAAGTTTGAATACCGTCGTGGTTATAAGTTCTCTACCTATGCAACATGGTGGATTCGTCAGGCGATTACTCGTTCTATTGCTGACCAAGCGCGTACGATTCGTATTCCTGTTCACATGATTGAGACGATCAACAAGATGAACCGTATCAGCCGTCAAATCTTGCAAGAAACTGGTCATGAGCCAGATGCTGCAACATTGGCGCTGAAGATGGAGATTCCTGAGGACAAGATTCGTAAGATCATGAAGATTGCTAAAGAGCCAATCTCTATGGAAACACCAATCGGTGACGACGAAGATTCTCATTTGGGCGACTTCATTGAGGACGGCAATACCTTGGCACCAGCAGAAGCTGCATTGCATGACTCTATGCGTGATGTAGTAAAGGATGTTCTGGATTCATTGACACCACGCGAAGCAAAAGTATTGCGTATGCGCTTCGGTGTTGAGATGAGCACTGATCACACCTTGGAAGAAGTTGGAAAGCAGTTTGACGTTACTCGTGAGCGTATTCGTCAGATCGAAGCTAAAGCCTTGCGTAAGATGCGTCACCCAAGTCGCAGCGACAAACTCAAGACCTTCCTCGAAGAAGATTGATCCAAGACTAACGGGCCCATAGCTCAGTTGGTTAGAGCAGAGGACTCATAATCCTTTGGTCCCAGGTTCAAGTCCTGGTGGGCCCACCAGAAAAAACCCTCATCAGCAATGGTGAGGGTTTTTTGTTTGAGTACTAATCAATGAATATGCAATTAGAGTTTAGTTTTTCACTGCAAACGAATACAAAATGCAAAGAATAGTAGCTGCAAAACCGGTAGCAATAGCTTCCCCAGTGAAGCCAGCAGAGTGTACAAAATAATCTGATGAAGCGGTAGCTATTCCCGTTAAAGCCCCAGTGGTGTATTTGTTGTGTAGCCAGGTTTTTGGTTCAACATAAGATAAGACGACCATTACAATCCCTGCGGAAGTGCCGGTACGTAAAGCCGTAAACCAATGCCCCCAGGTGATGATCGCTAGGTTACCTTGCACCATTGCGAACAAGCAGGCAGGCACGGCCTTTGATGTGCGACGAAAAAATATGATTAGCTTTTCTTTAAACATGTCATGCCATATCTTTTTATATGGATAACGCTGATTTGATAAATATAGTTGAACTATATTGGTGTTGAAAGATAGTATCAAGCTTAATTAATTCCATGACTTTAGTTTATGTCATCGAGGTACGCCTGTTGTATTAATCTAAACTGATTGCAAGAGGGTCCTTGGGGTTTGGGCATTCAATTAAAAACTTAGGTATTTCACATGAAATTTGATTTCGACGGTATTCAGGCATTTGTGGTGATAGCAGAGCTCGGTGGATTCAATAAGGCGGCAGATCAGCTACATATTACGCAGACAGCCCTAACGCGCCGAGTGCAAAAGCTTGAGTCTTACCTTGGACTAAAGCTTATTGACAGGACTACTCGTCATGTTGAGCTTACTGCAGTTGGTCGTGAGTTCTTACCGCAGGCTAGATCTATCGCAAATGAAATGACCTCTGCGATTGGCCATCTTAAGGATATGTCGGAGCATGCAAAGGGGAGTTTCAGTCTTGCATGCATACCTAGCTTAACTGTCAGCATGGTTCCCCAGCTGATTCGTCAGTATGCCAATCTATATCCCGATAATCGTATCCGCATACTCGATGCAACCTCTAGTGAGGTGCGTAAAGCAGTACTCAATCATCAGGCAGAAATTAGTATTGCATTGCATGGCGAAAAACATCCAGATTTAATTGAGGAGCCTTTATTCGACGATCCTCTTGTCTTCATTTGCCAGGATACTCATCCGCTCCAGGATAAAAAATCGGTTACGTGGTCTGATATGCGCGACGCAGATCTTATTGCGGTCAGCAGCTTTACTTCTACTAGAGTGTTGATGGATTATCAATTTGCCCAACATGGGATTCAGCTCAATGGTAGTTATGAGGTTCAGCATCATGCTACAGCGATTAATTTAGTTGCTGCGCAGGCGTAGGTTGCGCAATATTGCCTTCATCGACCTTGAATGATGGAGAGCGACCTCATATTCGCAAGATCACATTAAAAGATCCCCTAGTTAAACGTAAGGTCACTTTGCTGCGCCATAAAAATACTAGCCTCTCTCCGGCGGCCCAGGCATTTTTCAAGCTGATTCAAAAAAGCGTTTAAGAAGGCTCTTCGATGAAGTATTAGTGCTGGCGTATTATTATTGCTTAAAACGCAATAATATGTATTTATATTGCAGTATCCAATATAAAGGATATATTGGATACTGCCAGCATGAACTCCCAAAGCAAGCTAAATCAACCTGATGTTCTAGTTATCGGCGGCGGTAATGCAGCCCTCTGCGCTGCCCTCATGGCAAAAGAGGCTGGAGCATCTGTATTGGTTTTAGAGGCTGCACCAAAAGAATGGCGAGGCGGCAATTCTGCGCATACTCGCAACATCCGCGCCATGCATGACCAGCCAGAGGATGTGATGCTGGAGTCTTATCCAGAAGAAGAGTATTGGCAGGATGTGCTCAAAGTAACTAGCGGCAAGACCGACGAAAGATTGGCTAGATTTGTCATTCGATCTTCAGCGCAATGTCGCAAATGGATGACGCATCATGGCGTGCACTTTCAGCCACCTTTATCAGGCACTCTGAACTTATCTCGTACCAATGCTTTTTTTATGGGTGGCGGCAAGGCCTTAGTGAATGCCTATTACCGCAGTGCCGAGAAGTTGGGCATACAAATACGTTACAACTCCCCAGTAGATTTGCTAGAAATTCAAGATGGAAAATTCTTAGCTGCATATGTAGGTAATGAGCGTATTGAGGCGAAGACATGCATCTTGGCAGCCGGAGGTTTTGAGTCCAATCGCGAATGGCTTAAGGAGGCGTGGGGCGTTAATGAGTATGGAGAATCTCCTGCCGACAATTTTTTAATTCGTGGAACGCAATATAACAAGGGCGTTCTACTCAAATAGTTAATAGCATTAGGCGCAGATTCCGTAAGCGATCAAACTCAAGCGCATATGGTTGCGATTGATGCACGCGCACCTTTATATGATGGCGGTATTTGTACTCGTATCGATGCGGTTTTATTTGGTATTGTGGTCAATAAAAATGCGCAACGCTTCTCTGATGAAGGAAGGTGAAGACTTTTGGCCTAAGCGCTATGCATTTTGGGGTAGATTAGTTGCTCAGCAGCCTGGCCAGATTGGTTACTCCATCATTGATTCAAAAGTGTTGGGTCGTTTTATGCCGCCGGTATTTCCGGGTGAGAAGGCGGATAAGCTTGGCTTGGATCGAGGCGCATTAGTACAAACTATTAATTCGTATAACGCAGCATGTCGAGTTGGCACTTTTGACCATACGATCATGGATGACTGTCATACCGAAGGTTTGGAGCCACCAAAAACCCATTGGGCACTGCCAATCAATAAGGGGCCTTTTTATGGCTATGCAGTTCGGCCTGGCGTCACATTTACCTATTTAGGTTTAAAAACCGATGAAACTGCAGCGGTTCGTTTTAATGATCTGCCAAGCGAAAATCTTTTTGTTACCGGAGAAATGATGGCTGGAAATGTTTTAGGCAAAGGATACGCAGCAGGTATTGGTATGGCAATCGGTACAGTGTTTGGACGCGCAGCCGGGAGTGAAGCAGCAAAAGCAGCACTACATCAAAAGGGCAATATACATGCAGCAACTTAAATCCTTGATTTTGGAAGCAAGTGCTTTGGGCTCAAATTCGCCAGAAGCAGAGGCTGCTCGCATGCTTACTATTTGTAACTCATGTCGCTACTGCGAGGGGTTTTGCGCAGTATTTCCTGCGATGACACGTAGGATCGAGTTTTTGCCTGCCGATGTTAATTACATGGCCAATCTTTGCCATAACTGTGGGGCTTGCATGCTTGCCAATACGCCCCCCACATGAGTTTGCAGTCAATATCCCAAGGGTCATGGCTCAGGTTCGCAAAGATACCTATATTGCTTATGCATGGCCAAAATCTTTTGGCTCTTTATATAAAACAAACGGGGTGGCTGTCTCAATGGCTGCCTCGCTTTCACTGATTCTATTTTTGCTATTAACGCTGATAGTTAACGGCACCCTAACTTCAGGTCCGCTCAAGGGAAACTTTTACGTAATCTTTTCTCACAATATGCTGGCCATTATGTTCGGAGCAGTTTTTGGTTTTTCAGTGATCGCTTTATTGATTGGTTTGCAGAATTTTTGGCGAGGCATTGCTCCGGGCATGGCCTCGGGTGGGGCTGTAGCTGAAGCGACACATGACGCATTAACCTTGAAGTATCTTGGCGGAGGTCATGGAGAAGGGTGCAATAACGAGGATGATGCTTTTACTCTGTGGCGTAAGCGATTCCATCATTTCACCTTCTACGGTTTCATGCTCTGTTTTGCGGCTACGAGCGTAGCAACTTTGTATCACTACTTGCTGGGCTTGCATGCCCCATATGAGCTCAACAGCTTACCTGTAATTTTGGGTACTCTTGGCGGCATTGGCTTATTAATTGGCCCTGCAGGTTTGTTGTATTTGAATTTCAAGCGAAACTCTGAGCATGGTGATGCAACACAAAAGCCCATGGATAGAGCGTTTATTGTGTTACTGTTTTTAATTAGCGCCTCAGGCTTGGCTTTATTGGCCTATCGGGACACTGGGGCTATTATGCCCGCATTGCTTGCTATTCATTTGGGTTTTGTAATGGGTTTCTTTTTAACAATGCCCTATGGGAAATTTGCGCATGGGTTCTATAGACTTGCAGCGCTTTTAAAGAATGCAATTGAGAAACGCCAGCCGAATAAACTTGGCTTAAGTGGAGATTAATAAATAATGATTGCTATGAAAATGAAAAAATCCTTAATCAATTCCTTTGTATTGCTTTAGGGGCGCTTAGTTACTCAGCGTACTCTCAAGAATTCCCGCCTAAAAAGACGATCACTATGGTTGTCGGATTTGCAGCGGGCGGGGCCGCAGATACAGCGGCTCGGATCATCTCGAAAAAACTGGGCGAGAACATTGGCGCCAATGTGGTCGTCGATAACCGGGGTGGTGCAGGCGGAAATATTGCACATCAATTTGCCGCGACTGGACCGACAGATGGCAGCACTATCCTATTTGGCTCAGCTGGGCCGCTCACCATTGCTCCGCATATGATGAAGTTGCCATACGATCCCTTTAAAGATCTTTCTCCTATTACGATGGGTGTTAACTTCCCAAATATTTTGGTGGTTAATTCTGGAACTGGCATTAAGACATTCGCAGAGTACATTGCCTATGCCAAGAAAAATCCCAAAAAATTAGATTACGCCTCCACTGGGCCGGGGTCAGCCTCTCATCTGGCTGGAGAGTTGTTGGATGAAATGGCCGGTATTGAAACTATGCATGTCCCTTACAAAGGCGGCGCCCCAGCAATGCAGGATTTGCTCGGCGAAAGGGTGGCTGCTTATTTTTCAACCTACAGCACAGCAAAGGCGTACATCGAAAACGGCAAACTCATTCCTCTGGCAGTAACGGGTCCGCAGCGTCTTAAGTCGCTCCCAAAAGTTCCTACTATTGCTGAGTCTGGATTCCCTGGATTTAATGCTACAAATTGGTATGCTTTTGTTGCATCTTCTAAGGTCCCGACCCCGATCCTGGATCGCTGGAATGTTGAGATTGTGAAGGTACTAAAGTCGCCTGATGTTGTAAGCCAATTAAATGATCATGGCCTGACGCCAATGCCCACTTCACGTGAAGAGCTTGCAAAATATATGGCCAAAGAATCTGCCACTTGGGGTAGATTGATTAGAGAGAAGAAAATTACAGGCGAGTAAGGCTATAGCATTCATCAATAAAGCCACCCTTGGGTGGTATTATCGTTTGAGGGCCGCACTAACTAGACGGGGCAGTTTCCGAGAGCCTTTAATTGATTACCAGGGTAATTTTTCACCCGAGTAAGACAAAAAGCTCCCCGAATCTTCTTTATTTACGCCTTCTAAGACATGAAACATGTCACTCACTGCCTCAAGCGGGTCTCTACCTATTTGTTGCCCACGAAAGGGTTGTGACAGTCTGGAATTAACGGTGCCGGGATGAAGTGCAATTAGCGCAATATTCGGCTTTGTTCTTGCTAGCTCAATAGACGCTGTTTTAAGAATCATATTTAAGGCAGCTTTGGAGGCTCTGTAGCTATACCAGCCGCCAAGTCGGTTATCTTCAATGCCGCCAACTTTGGCCGACAGTGTGGCCATCACACCATGTTGTGGATCTAAGAGTTTTGAAAAGTATTTAATCGTTAACGCTGGGCCAATACCATTGATATTGAACATTTCAGCCAATTGCGTTTGGCTTAGGTCATCTAATTTCTTCTCTGGCATCCATTCCTCGGAATGAAGCGCTCCAATAGTATTAATGATGAGTTGAAAGGGGCCCAGCGAAACTTAGGCTATTTGCAGATGCTTCAATGGTTTCAGGCAAGCTGTAGTCAATGGCATGGGTAGAGTTGCGATGAATTCCAACAACTTTTGAGCAAGCGGGGTTGCTTTCCAGTAGCTCTACAAAGCTAGACCCTATAGTCCCTGACGCTCCAATTACGAGAGCGTTTTGGCAATAAGCCCATAAAGCCCTTAACAAGTGTCTATTCAAGAATTACCCAATGTAATAGACTTTATCTCACTTCATGTAAGTTCGTCATGCCAGCGCATATTCAAATTGCTTGCTATTCTTATCCTGTTTTTCAATACTTGAAGTGCAATATATGAATATCAACTCTGATTACAGTAGGCGGGTCGTTATTAACCACCATGACTTACCTTGGTTACCCAGTCCAGAGTCGGGCGTTGAAAGGCGCATGCTTGATCGCGTTGGTGATGAGGTCGCAAAAGCAACTTCAATTGTTCGCTATCAGCCTGGATCCCAATTCCCTAAGCATATTCATGAGTTTGGTGAAGAGATATTGGTTCTTGATGGGGTATTTAGTGATGAAACCGGTGATTATCCAGCTGGCACCTATCTCATGAATCCCCCTGGTTCTTCGCACGCACCATTTAGCAAGTCAGGCTGCACTCTCTTTGTCAAATTGCGGCATCTGGGCCCAGATCAAGTGAAGCGAGAAATCATAGATACCAAAACTGCACCTTGGTATCAAGGGATGGTTCCAGGTCTGAACGTGATGCCCCTAATGCAGCAAGGCAGTGGATTGACTTTAGTTCGTTGGGCGCCTCAAACTTATTTCAATCCGCACAAGCATTACGGCGGCGAAGAAATTTTTGTAGTTGATGGTGTTTTTGAAGATGAACACGGACGCTACCCTGCTGGATCGTGGATTAGAAGCCCACATATGAGCCTACATCAGCCATTTAGCAAAGAGGGTTGCACCATCTTTGTAAAGACTGGGCATTTGCTGGATTAAAAGAGCATTTAGAAGACTTAGGTATAGTTCTAGGCATGGGCGGTTATCGCCAATGAATGATTTATATGAATATGAAAAAACTACTTTCCAGCTTAATTCTTGGCGCTTTCATTGGGGCAATTTCTTAGCAGTTTTTGCCGATCCTCCTGTTGCTCCCTTTTATGAGTTATTGCTCAAAATGACTCCGGATGGAAAGTTGGGGCAGGTGATTAAAAAAGAGCAGATTAAAACCTCGGTAAAGGGTGCTCAGGCTTGGAAGATTGCATACATCTCTTCAGATTTATATGGACGCAAAACCATCGTTACGGGATTGGTGGTTGCGCCAGTGGGCCCCGCACCTAAGGAAGGCAGACCAATTATGTCTTGGGCTCATGGAACCACTGGTGCGGCTCAGAGCTGCGGCCCATCGCAGGTGCTCAATCCTGTAGTTCCGCTAAATGAGTATTTTTTAATTGGCGGGAACTCTTGGACTGATTATGGAATTCCTGCGATTGAAGAATTTATTCAAGAGGGATATGTCGTTGTTGCAACTGACTATCAGGGCCAAGGTGGTGGCGGTAGGCATCAATATGCTCTTGCTACAACCAATTCTATGGGTACGATTGATGCTGCAAGAGCAGCAAGTTCGATGAAAGAAACTGGAGCGGGTAAAAAACCATTATCTATGGCTGGTCGCAGGGTGGTGGTGTGGCTGTGGCAGCAGCAAGCATGCCGGAGTACTTCTCCAAAAAAGGAACGGCCTCCGATAGTTTGGAATTAATTGGGTCAGTGGCTTTGGCGCCGGATGACATTGCCATCATGTTGCCTGGGGCTACTGTAGATGAGGCTAATGCACAAAAGTCTCTCAGCGGACATCATCCAGATGCGCACTAAAAATATCTTTGACTTTTCTCATATGGCAATGAGCATGTGGGGCGTGCAGGCCGCCAACCCCAAATTAAAGCTGACCGATATCTTTACAGAGAATGGCGCCAAGATATTGGATGAGGTTATCAGTAATAAATGTATGCATGCTGTTGTTGCAGATACCCTGAATTTCAACTTGAGTAGTCAATATAAAGGCGTTTTGAAGGACCAAATTACCAATCCTTTGGAGTGGACCAAGACAATGGTGAAGGGTAGTGTGAACCCAACCAAGCTAATTGCACCGGTGGTAATTTATTGGGGCAATAAAGACGTTACCAATCCGCCAATCATGGGTAAGCTCTATCTATCAAGAACAGATGTGCAAAATGGGTGGTAATGTGAATAGAATTCAATTGCCTGGGGATCAATCACACTTCACTACCCCGGGGGCTTCCAAACCTTTTTATCTGCCATGGATCAAGGATCGATTGGCTGGTAAACCCGCTACAAATAATTGTGATCAGGCCGCACAGCTTCCAAGTTAACAGCTTAGATACCCGGATTAAAAATGCCACCCCTAGGGGTGGCATTTTCTTTGATAACACTGCATTAGCATTGCGATGGATAATGGCAGTCACATCATTTATTGCGTCATTTTCGGAATATATCCATGGAAATTAAGGTTAACTTTCTCGATAAGCTGCGGCTGGAGGCTAAGTTCGATGACTTCACAGTCATTGCTGATCAGCCCATCCGCTACAAAGGCGATGGTTCAGCCCCGGGCCCATTTGATTATTTCTTGGCTTCATCTGCTTTATGTGCCGCTTACTTTGTAAAACTTTACTGCGACACTCGCAATCTTTCTACGGAAAATATTCGACTCTCACAAAATAATATCGTTGACCCTGAAAATCGCTATCAGCAAATATTCAAAATTCAGGTGGAGTTGCCTGCAGATATCTCTGCCGCAGATCGTCAAGGTATCTTGCGCTCCATTGAACGCTGCACTGTTAAAAAAGTAGTGCAGGAAGGCCCAGAGTTTGTCATTGAAGAAGTTGAAAATCTGGATGCTGACGCGCAGGCCTTGTTGGCAATTCAGCCTGCGTCTGATGTAAGCACATTTATTCCTGGAAAAGATTTGCCGCTTGAGCAAACCATAGCTAATATGTCAGCCTTGCTAGCCAATTTAGGGATCAAGATTGAGATCGCCTCTTGGCGCAACATCATTCCTAATGTGTGGTCTCTGCATATCCGTGATGCGCATTCCCCAATGTGCTTCACCAATGGTAAAGGCTCTACCAAGGAAAGTGCTCTAGCTTCGGCATTGGGTGAGTATATTGAGCGATTAAGTAATAACCATTTTTATGCGGGCACATATTGGGGAGAAGATCTTGCGAATGCGGATTTTGTACATTACCCCAATGAGAAGTGGTTCAAGCCTGGTTCAAAAGATGTGCTTCCCACGGAAATTCTGGATGAGTACTGTCGAAAAATCTATAACCCAGATGGTGAGTTGCGTGCCTCCCATTTAGTCGATACAAATTCTGGTAACGCGCAGCGAGGTATCTGCTCTTTGCCGTACGTGCGACAGTCAGATGGCAAGACAGTTTATTTCCCGTCCAATTTAATTGAGAATCTTTTTGTTAGCAATGGAATGAGTGCTGGCAATACGTTGGCAGAAGCGCAAGTCCAATGTTTGTCGGAGATTTTTGAGCGGGCAGTCAAGCGTGAAATCATTGAGGGTGAAATCGCCTTGCCGGACGTTCCCCAGGAAGTGCTCGCAAAGTATCCAAGCATTCTGGCTGGCATTCAAGGTCTAGAAGAGCAGGGCTTTCCAGTATTAGTGAAGGATGCATCGCTTGGTGGAGCCTACCCCGTGATGTGCGTCACCTTAATGAATCCCCGTACAGGAGGTGTTTTTGCATCTTTTGGTGCGCATCCAAGTTTAGAAGTTGCGCTAGAGCGCAGTCTGACTGAATTACTCCAGGGTCGCAGCCTAGAAGGTCTGAACGATTTGCCGGCGCCGACGTTTGCCAGCGAGGCGGTAACAGAGCCAAATAATTTCGTTGAGCACTTTATTGATTCCAGCGGCATTGTGTCATGGCGCTTTTTTAGTGCTCAGTCTGATTACGATTTTGTTGAATGGGATTTCTCGGGAAATGGTGAGAATTCGAATACTCAGGAAGCCGAAACCTTGTTTGGTATTTTGGGGGACTTGGGTAAAGAGTCTTATGGCGCGGTCTATGACCAGCTGGGTGCTACAGCCTGTCGAATTTTGGTTCCCGGTTATTCCGAGGTATATCCAATAGAGGATCTTATCTGGGATAACACCAACAAAGCATTGTTATTCCGAGAAGATATTTTAAATCTTCATCGCTTAGATGATAAACAGCTTGCAGCATTGCTGGATCGATTAGAAAACAATGAGCTCGATGAGTATGGTGATATTGCCACTTTGATTGGCATTGAGTTTGATGAAAATACTGTCTGGGGCCAACTCACAGTGCTGGAGCTAAAGCTGCTCATTCATCTTGCTCTAAAACAATTGGACGAAGCGCATGAGCTGGTAGGCGCTTTTCTTCAATACAACGACAACACAATTGATCGTGGTTTGTTTTATCAGGCCTTAAATGTAGTTCTAGAGGTATTGTTGAATGACGATCTGGAGCTAGAAGACTACCTCGTTAATTTCAGAAGAATGTTTGGTGATGCCAGAATGGATGCTGTGTTGGGATCAGTAGACGGCAGCGTTCGTTTCTATGGATTAACACCAACCAATAATCTTCAGCTTGATGGACTCGACAGGCATCACCGTCTGTTGGATAGCTATAGAAAGTTGCATATAGCCCGGGCCAAGCAGCCCTAGGGCCAATACAAGGTCCGTGGATTTTCAGAGAGAATCTGCTTGATTGCTTCATGATCACCCGTAAGCCCTAAGAAGGCTTGCATTTGATTTGCGTATGTTTGAGAGCTCTCGAAGCGGGTGTGAGGCCAATCACTACCCCATAAAAGATGTTCTGCACCAATTGTGGCGAGCCAGTATTTATAAAGATTTTGGTGTTTGATGTTTGGTGCTCGATATTGAGCGCTCAGCTTCACTCAGAGCATTCCCAGGTGTTTATTAATCCCTGCATTCTTTAAGCTGAACTCATTGTCTATCAACGGCCTACCAAAGTGATCAACAACAATCTTTACGCCCGCTGGAATATGCAGTAGCAGTTCATTTAGCAGTCCATCTTCGTGGTGGATTTGTAGATGTAGATCCTCATCCTTAATTTGGCTTATAAGTGCCTGATTTTTTTCTAAGGTGCTCAATGGGTCTTTATCGCCAAATAGGTTCAGCCTTATACCGCTAATACCCTGTCTTTTTAAATTACCCAGTTCATGTCTAGATATTTCTGGATCGACTACAGCGACACCTCTTAGTAACATGGGGTGGTGTTTAAGGGCATTTAGCAGAATCGAGTTGTCATAGCCTAGAAAGCTCGGCTGGACAATGACACCCCCGGTAATTTGTTGCTCGTTTGCAAGCATCTCCCATTCATCCAGCGGGGCATCATAGTTGATCAAATACCGCGCATGCTCATTTGAGATGTAGTTTTTATCAAAAATATGAAAATGGGCGTCAATATTCATCATGATTATGGTAGCATAACTCATCTAGATGAGTAGATGAGTAGATGAGTAGATGAGTAGATGAGTAGATGAGTAGATGAGTTAGCAAAGAGGGTTAGTGACGCGGTTATGAAAGCAACATCCTTGGGTTACCAGAGTTTGGCTTCGGTATTCCGCAAGAAGGTTGAGGAGGGGGTTTGGCATATTGGGAATGCAATTCCATCGGAAGCCAGTTTGGCAAAAGAATATGGGGTTGCATTAGGAACTATTCGGCAGGCAGTAGCTCAACTAGCTGACGAAGGTATTTTGGTTAAACGCCATGGCAAAAGTACCGCTGTCAGTAGTGGTCTCAATGGGCAATCCATGCTGCGATTCTTTCGTCATCAGCCAGAAGACTTTGAGCAACAAACGCCTCAGGCAAAAGTTCTTGCTATAAAAGAAATCCCACTCGATAAAGAAATCTCTAAGTTAACGGGCTGGGCTTGCAAGATGCTTTTAAAAATTCACCGTATACGACTGATTAATGGCGAGCCCTTTCTATATGAAACTATTTATTTACCATTGCCTAAATTTAAAAGATTGGCATCCTTGCGGCCTGATGAATTTGAGGAACTGTTTTATCCGATGTACGCCAAATCATGCGGCATTGCCGTTATTAAAGCCAATGATCAGGTCGGTTTTGAGTTAACGAAAAAGATGGATGCCAAAGCATTAGGCATGAAGGAAGGGTACCCAGCAGTAAGGGTAAATCGTATAGCTTTTGATTTATCTGGCAAACCGGTGGAATACCGCAGTTCAGTTGGTGACGCGATGGCATTTCAATATTCAGCAGAAGTAAATTAAGGAGACATAATGAAATTCTTTAAACAATCTTTATTTTTGGCAATTCTTTCGATTGCCGGTATGGCGACCGCTCAGGAGTGGCCAAATCGACCAATCAATTTGATCGTGAGCTATCCTCCTGGCAAATCTATTCGATTGGTTGTCCCCTTTGCCACTGGTGGAACTTCTGAGATTGTTGCCAGGTCTGTAGCCAATAGCCTTAGCACTAGCCTTGGTCAGTCAGTTTATGTTGACAATAAACCAGGGGGTGCTGGGAATATTGCCATGGAGGAAGTGAAGCGCGCAAACCCAGATGGATACACATTGATACTGGGGCATGTGGGAACGCTTGCAGTGAATCCAGCCTTGTTTGGCAAGAAGTTACCGTACGACCCCAATAAGGATTTCGCACCCGTTACCTTGGTGGCAAAGGTGCCGAATGTGATTGCTGTTAGCTCAAAGAGCCCCTATCAAACATTGGGTGACTTAGTAATTGATGCTAAAAAAAATCCAGGAAAAATTAATTACGGGTCTGCTGGCAACGGTAGCGCTGGGCACTTGGCTATGGAATATTTTTCATCTGAAGCTGGCATTGATTTGGTGCACGTCCCATACAAAGGGTCTGGGCCTATGCTGACTGATTTAATAGGTGGGCAAATACAAGCAACCTTTAATGGCCTTCCATCATTAATGGGGCAGATTAAAGGAGGCACGTTGCGTCCTCTGGCCGTTGGTTCTTCCGAGAGATCCAAGGTGTTGCCCAATGTAGCTACATTGTCGGAGTTGGGGTACAAAGGCTTTGAAACATCACAGTGGTATGGAATTATGGTGCCTGCTGGCACCCCTCAACCAATCATTGAGAAATTGCAAAAAGAAATCGCAAAATCCTTGAAGTCAAAAGAGGATTCCAAGAGGATGCTTGAGGATGGCGCAGTGCTGGTTGGCGATACCCCAAGTCAATTCGCGACATTTATCAAGCTAGAGCAAAGTCGTTGGTCTAAAGTTGTAGAGAAAGCCAAGATTTCCGTAGACTAATATTTTATAAGCTAGTTAACGACATTAAAAAACCACCCGCAGGTGGTTTTTTAATGATTGAAAGACTAGGCTGCATTAGTCGATACTCTAACAAAATTTTCTTTCGATCTTCTAGCCTTCTTAGGAGTGACTGACCAGTCTTCATCTGCTTTTCTATAGCCTAGTGGAAGCATCACAACGCTACGCAACCCATTTTCTTTAAGGTTTAAGATTTCATCGAGCGTTGCGGGATCAAAGTCCTCCATCGGCGTGCAGTCAACTTGCTCATATGCAGCCGCAATCAGCGCTGTACCTAATCCAATATAGGCTTGTTTGGCTGCATGGGTGTAATTGAGCTCAGCATCACGAACAGGGTAGGTGCTAAGTAACTTCTGGCGATAGATATCTCCCGCTTCGCTCTTGAAGTTACGAATTTTTTCAGTCATATCAAAGGCATCGTTGATTCGTTTTGCAGTGTAGTTATCCCAGGCTGCAAAGATCAGCAAATGAGAGCAGTCCACAATTTGAGTTTGATCCCAGGCAATTGACTTAATCTTTTCACGAATAGCCTTATTGGTTATAACAATCACTTCATAAGGCTGTAGGCCGCTTGAGCTTGCTGTCATTCGAATAGCTTCCAGGATCTGATCCACCTTTGCTTCGGGGACTGATTGTGTAGCATCCATCCTTTTAGTGGCATAGCGCCACTGCAGTTTGTCGATCAGACTCATATTGATTCCTTTGGGTAATTGGGTATTTTAAGCGGCTACCGCAAGTTCACTCTCCACGACAGATGAACGGATCAGGTAATCAAAAGCTCCCAGCGAAGCCTTGGCGCCTTCACCCATAGCAATAATGATTTGCTTGTAAGGAACGGTCGTGCAGTCTCCGGCAGCAAATACACCAGGAAGAGAGGTCTCGCCTTTTGCATCTACGATTACTTCGCCATGCTTAGAGAGCTCAATCGTGCCCTTGAGCCAATCTGTATTGGGTAGCAGGCCAATTTGGACAAAGATGCCTTCCAGCTCAATAGCATGCAAAGAATCATTGGTGCGATCTTGGTAGCGTAAGCCGCTCACCTTGCTGCCATCGCCGATAACTTCCTTAGTAAGCGCACTCTTAATCACGGTGACGTTTGATAGGCTATTGAGTTTGGTTTGCAAAACTGCATCAGCGCGTAATTTGCTGTCAAACTCAATTAAGGTGACATGACTCACAATACCCGCTAAATCAATGGCAGCCTCAACCCCGGAATTACCGCCGCCGATCACAGCTACACGTTTTCCTTTGAACAAGGGTCCATCGCAATGCGGGCAGTAAGCCACACCTTTACCGCGATATTCTTGCTCGCCTGGCACATTCATTTCTCTCCAGCGTGCGCCGGTACTTAAGATAACTGACTTACTTTTGAGAACCGCTCCGTTAGCGAGCCCCAACTCAATTCCGTTGCCTGATTTGCGCAGTGCGGTAGCCCGTTGCAAGTTCATGATGTCGACTTCATAGCTTTTGACGTGCTGCTCTAGAGCCTGAACTAATTTTGGTCCTTCAGTATGTTCAACAGAAATGAAATTTTCAATTCCCAGGGTATCCATTACTTGACCACCAAAGCGCTCAGCAATCACACCTGTGCGGATGCCTTTGCGGGCGGCATAAATAGCAGCTGCAGAGCCAGCTGGGCCACCGCCTACCACTAGAACATCGTAAGGTGCTTTTGCAGAAAGCTTTGCAGCCTCCTCTTGAGGGCTGGCAGTATCTAGCTTAGCTAGAATCTCTTCAACACTCATGCGACCTTGTCCAAATGCCTCACCATTTACAATGACTGTTGGCACGGCCATGATTTGATACTGATCTACTAATCCCTGAAACAGTGCGCCATCAATCATTTCGTGTTGAATGTTGGGAT
Source organism: Polynucleobacter necessarius (assembly GCF_900096755.1). Taxonomy (NCBI): domain Bacteria; kingdom Pseudomonadati; phylum Pseudomonadota; class Betaproteobacteria; order Burkholderiales; family Burkholderiaceae; genus Polynucleobacter; species Polynucleobacter necessarius. The sequence goes on along the minus strand of NZ_LT615227.1, from coordinate 270,559 downwards.
TAATTGCTGCCATGAGATTAAGTGCTTGCACTACGTCAGGGCAGTTATGGCATGACAGTGAGATGAAGGCCTGAAAGCGCAGCTGACCATCTAGGTGGCGAATACGATCCAGAACCTCTTGCTCTACTTTAGGGGGGGTAGCCACTAGCTTGCAAAATTGCCAAGATAAATGAAGTCATTTCATGACCCATTGGCAGCCCAGCAAATGTAATGCGTGCTGCATCATCTGATTTACTAACGGTGAAACTAGGGATGTGATCAGCTTTGCCGTCGGTCTTGACGGCAATTTTATCAGACTGCTCAGCTACTTCATTTAGCAATTCGAGCATTTCTGCTGACTTTTCGCTGCCATCTACAGATGCAGTTAAAACAATTGGGCTAACGATCTTTTCAAAGTAGACCTTTAGCTGTGATTTGATATTGGTATCGAGCATGGTGGGTTCCTTGATCTTGTGTTTGGTGAGTCTATTAATTCAATACAGCTTCCGCTTAGATCTTGCCTACGAGGTCTAAAGAAGGAGTTAATGTTGCTGCGCCTTCTTTCCACTTGGCAGGGCAAACTTCACCTGGATGTGCTGCTGTGTACTGTGCTGCTTTGAGCTTGCGTAATGTTTCAGAAACATCACGAGCGATTTCATTTGAATGCACTTCTGCAGTCTTGATAACACCTTCAGGATTAATGATGAATGTGCCGCGCAATGCTAAACCTTCTTCAGGAATGTGCACGCCAAATGCATTTGTCAAAGTATGTGTTGGGTCGCCAACGAGTGGGAACTTTGCTTTTCCTACTGCAGGAGAAGTTTCGTGCCAAACTTTGTGTGAGAAATGTGTGTCAGTTGTAACGATATACACTTCAGCACCCATCTTTTGAAATTCAGCATAGTTCTCTGCTGCATCTTCAATTTCTGTTGGGCAGTTAAAAGTAAATGCTGCTGGCATGAAAATCAATACTGACCATTTGCCTTTGAGGCTCTCATCGCTAACGGTCACAAATTTGCCGTTGTGGAAAGCTTGAGTTTTAAATGGTTGTACTGCGGTATTGATGAGGGACATATTGCGCTCCTTATATGGGTTAATCGGTATGTAACAACAGACCCCATTTTGAGCTTGAAGAGTATATTTGTCTAATGAATTAAATTAATATTAATTATCGATTTATTCGATAATTAGAAAGGGCGCTCAATTCGCCCTAAAAGGCACTTTGGGTGCCTAAGTCAATTTAATTCTATTGTTGAGAGGCCTCAGCTAAAGGCCACTACCCCTGAGATCAGGTTGATTGCTAAAGCAAGCAAGGAGGCATTGAAGGCAAACGCGGTCATACCTTGAATCATGACTAAAAAGCGTATGCGTGAGCTGGCGATATTGACGTCAGCAGTTTGGCAAGGCATGCCAACCACCATTGAAAAGTATAGAAAGTCTACGTAAGTGGGCTTTGGTTTTGCTGCAAACAGCAAAGGGGCTTCATTGGTCTTTTGAAGCTCTTGATAGTAAACGTGGGCATAGTGCAGGGCGAATGCAGTGTGCACAAAAAGCCAGGAGATGATGTATGTAGTCAACACCAGGGCGATATAGCGTGCCGCTACCGAGAATGGCAGAGATTTAAGGCTCGACAGAATAATCACAATTGCAATGAGGCTAGCTGCCGCCCCAAAAATAATGATGAGCAAAATGACGGCGGCGCCATCATCCTCTTTCTTGGAGAGTGTGAGGATGTTTTCTTCAGATGAGAAATACATCATGAAGTAGCTAAGCAATAGATATAGACCTCCTGCTGCGGACCAGGATAGCGCTAAGCGAGCTGCCAGGACGGTTTCAGGCGATAACAAAAAGAAGGTGATGAGGCCCTGCAGCTGCGCCAATGGTGAGTCTTAATGTGGCGCTTAAGTGGTGCCAATGCTGTGTCCAGTGATGTACTTTCATATTGGCACTAGTATGCACTCAAAATCAAGGGCCCTTGCGGTCAAACAAGCTTGTTACGAGTGCTGATCTGGGCGAAAATGGTGAAAATAAATGCCTATAAGGGGAATAAAATTGCGTAAGAATTTGCGAAGCTGGACTTTGTTGGTGGGGTTGCTAGTAATTCTTGGTGCATGTATTGGGGCCTATATTAGTACTCAGCCAGCAGAGGCTGATGTATCTGGCTTGATGAATCTGCTTGCGCCTGCATTTGGCAAAAATGCATAAGTTTTTTTCGGAAATTATCAGAATTCAATTTAAGGAATAGTCATGAGTCAAGAGATGGTTAAAAAATCGTTGCTACTTCAGTGGCGGCAACGCTTGCACTAGCTTCACTTTGAAGGGTAGCGATGGTGGCTTGGTCTATGGCCGTACCTTGGAGTTTGGTATGCCTCTGAATTCTCAATTGGCTGTTATGCCCAGAGATTTTGCAATGAAGGGTGTTGGTGCTGATGGCAAGCTTGAAACAGGGCTTAACTGGAATACTAAATATGCCGTTGTGGGGATGAATGCGCTTGGCCTCCCTATGTATGCAGATGGCATGAATGAAAAGGGCTTAATTGGCGGTATGTTTAATGCGCCCAATAGCGCAGTGTTTCAAGCGGTTGCGCCAGCTGAGTCCGCCAATAGCATTAGCTCCGCTCAGGTAGTTACATATGCTTTGACAAACTTTGCAACAGTTGATGAAGTTAAAGCCGGTTTGCAGAAAATTAAAGTCAATCGCTCTACGATTGCAGCCTATAACAATCAAACCGTTGCAGTGCATTATTCATTTCATGCTGCTAGCAGCAAGAGTGTGGCCATTGAATACCTCAAAGGTGAATTAGTTATTACCGACAATCCAGTAGGCGCCTTTACTAATGACCCTCCATTTAGGGATCAGCTCAAAAATATTGGTAATTATGTAAATCTCTCAAAAGTTGAGAAGCCAGCCCTAGTGATCAATGGCGCGTCTTTTACTCCGCCTAGCTCAGGCAGCGGGTTGCATGGTCTGCCAGGGGATTACTTAAGTCCTAGTCGATTTATTCGGGCAATCTTTCATTCTGATTCAGTTCCCAAAACTTTTACTGCTGCACAAATGAATAGTGCCGCTTGGCACATCATTGGTAGTTTTGATATTCCTCCGGGAGCTGTCACTTTGCCAGCAAGCAATCCCTATGGAGGCGGTACTGGAGGGTATGAGGTAACCGAGTGGAGCGTTGTGGCAAATAATAAAAATATGACCTACAGCAGCAAAATGTATGAGAACACCAATGTCTATACTTAGGATCTCAAAAAGATGGATGTCAACGCTAAAGAAGTGAAGTACATCAAACTAGATAAGCCTTTATCCACAATCTCGGTTAATTAATTTTTTCATGCCATCACAACTTTTTAAAATTGCTCGAAGCACTACCGCAACATTGCTTGCGGTAGTTTTTTTAGTAGGCTGTCCAATCTACTGGCAATGATGGCAAGCCGCTTACGCAGGAACAAATTATTCAAAAGCGTAATGCCACTCTGCAGATGGCTAAGACTGGGCTTGATGCGTTAATCAAACAAAACTCCGAAGTTAAAAAGCAAATCGATCAAGCTGCGGGCTATGCTGTTTATAGCACTACCAATATCAACGTGGTCTTAATTGTGGTGGCGCGCGGGGAAGGCGTTCTTTTTGATAAGAGACGTAAAGAGCCCGTATTTATGCAGGCGATTAAGACAGGCGAGGGATTGGGTGCGGGTTATCAGGATCAATACCAGATTGCCATTTTTAAGACCCCGGGAGCAATTGATCAGTTCTTGCTGACTTCAATAGATGGGCGACGTGGTGGTCTGGATGTGGATGCCAACTTTTCGGCTGGTTCAGGCGGCACTATCCGCTCCTTCAATCCGGATATCACCTTCTATACCGTGGGCCTTTCTGGGTATGACTTGCAGGCTAAATATAAGGTTCCACCATAGTTAGCCTGCCTAAGAAAAAGTGATTTAGCACCTTATCTACTGGTATTCCTCTATAGAAAGCCTTCTGAAGCGGAGTAGATTGATATCTATCAATCCCCATCCGAAAGGTCGACATGAGTAAGAAATCATTTGATACAAAGGTTGTGCAAGGTCAGCAACGAGCAGTTGAAGCTACCAAGGCTGCTGGAAGGGTGGCGATCGAAAGTGCGCAGGCCATTGCACATATTAATCAGCAGGCAACACAAGAGCTTGCCGAGTTAATTCAGAAGCGCGTTTCAGAGTTGATGAAGACTCAGGACTCTAAGACTGCGTTTGACTATATTCATGCTGAGGTATTGCAGGATGCGGCTAAAGAGATTTCGCAATATCACAATCAATTGCTTCAGGTATTAAAGAGTGGCAATCAAGAGCTTTCTGATATTGCGGAGAAAATGATTAAAGAGTCAAAAGCAGATTTGATTCATTTCGTTAATGACGCGACCGATAATGCACCGCTGGGAAGTGAGGCTTACGTTTCAGTATTTAAGGCCTCGTTTAATAACGCCTTGCAAAATTTTGAATTGATTCGCGCGGCAATGGCAGACCCATTCTCTAACTTTGAAAAGAGTGTCGAGAATGTTAGCAATCTATCGGGCGTCAAAGCTGCCCCCAAGAAAAAGAGCTAAACGCTACAACTTAATATTGCTTCTGAAAGCGCAGTGCGGTTTGAATGGTTTGAAAGTGAATATCTACAGTAGATGTAATTTCCTTGCCATAGCCGCCTGCCATGGAGAAAGTAAGAGGCAGTTTTTTTATCTAAAGCGTATTGAAATACTGCTTCATCTCTCAAGCGCATGCCTTCTTTACTAGCCTTCAGCCTACCAAGTCGATCCCCTTCGTGCGGGTCTGCTCCAGCTAAATAGATGATGCAGTCTGGCTTAAAGCGGCTATCAAGTTGATCGAGGCAGCTAGTTAGTGCCTTAAGGTAGATTTCATCATTGCAACCATCTGCCAAGCCAACGTCAAGATCGCTCACTTCTTTTTTAAAGGGGAAGTTATTTTCGCCGTGAATGGACAGGGTGAAGATGGAGGAATCATGCTCCAGAATAGAGGCTGTTCCATTGCCTTGGTGGACATCCAAATCAACAATGGCAACCTTCGGCTTTGAACTCACTTCTTTTTGTAGGCTACGTGCAGCAATCGCTGAGTCATTAAAAACACAAAAGCCGCTACCAGTATCTCGATAGGCATGATAAGTTCCCCCGACGAGATTTGCTGCAACACCTTCCTGCAGGGCGGTCTTCGCTGCCGCAACAGTGGCGCCAGCTGAACGGCGTGAGCGTTCAACCATTTTCTCGCTCCATGGAAATCCAATTTCTCTTTGTTCTTGCGGCGTTAGGTTGCCCGTAATAATTTTGATCAGATATTGAGGATCATGAGCATAGAGAATTTGTGTGTCTGTGGCTGGCGGTGCCTCAACGAGTTCAATGCTTTGAATGCTGCCTACCAAATCTCGTAAGCGTGAATATTTTTCCATGGGGAAGCGATGCCCCTCTGGAAGCGGTAAAACAAAGTGATCGGTATAAAACGCCTTCAAGCTTCACTCGAAAATTGTTGCAAGGTCTCTAGTGATACGGTTTCCAATGCCTTGAAGTGCGTACTCTCTAGCTTTAGCAAGGGAGCGCATCCTGCCGCTAGTGCTTCCGTCCAGCGTTTAATACAAAGACACCATTGATCTCCAGGGGTTAGGCCGGGAAACTGATACTCTGGCCTAGGGGTAATAAGATCAAAGATCATTGCCGCGCTCTAGGTTAAATTGTAAAAATTCACGTGTAACTACTGCGCACGCTAAATGACTGCCAATATCTTCTTCATTGGTTTTACAGCAACCATCTCTAAAAAACCCTGTTAGGGGGTCAAAGGAGCAGGGGATAAGAGGTTGCCAAAATACATTGAGCGCTACTTCCTTTTGCATAAATACTTTCTATGATGTTGTCGCCAGCCAGTTTATTGAATAAAGCTTAAACTTGCTCAGAGATGACTCAATTAGAAAAACTCACTTTGTTTTACGATGGCGCTTGCCCTTTGTGTCAGGCGGAGATTCTTTTTTTATCCGGTAGAAATAAAGCAGGATTACTCGATTTTATTGATATCAACTCCGATCGATTTGACTCAGACAGGATCGGTATTTCCTGTGAGGCTGCCTTGGCGGCGATGTACGGACAATTTGCTAGTGGTAAATTAATCCATGGGGTACCTGTTTTTTCTGAGGCATACCGCAGGGCCAACCTCCCAGCTTTAGCTTGGTTATTATCTAGGGCAACTCTGCAGCCTATTTTGCGAGTTTTCTATCGCTTTTTTGCTAATAACAGACATGCTATTTCAAGCCTTTTTAGTCCAATAGCATTGCGTTTGGCAAAACACCAATCGTCAAAGGTGGGCCAATGAAGACTCTCAAATTCTTGTTGGTGGTTTGCGCCCTCAACCTTTCCCTTTTTACTAGTGGATTTGCGCGCGATCTAAATCCCATTGAAACAGGCCTGAATCCTGCAAAGCTTCAAGGAAGTGGCAAGCTCACTTGGTGGGGTTTACATGTTTATGACGCATCTTTTTATCGTTCAGGAGGTTTTACCTCTCCAGAATTTGCGTTGCACTTGAAATATTACAAATCATTTTCTGGAGCCTCTATCGCCAATCGCAGCGCGGATGAGCTGAAAAAAATTGGCGTACCTGATACGCAGGCGACTCTGTGGGGTAAAGAGCTTTCGGCGCTCTTGCCTAATGTTGAGTCTGGTCAAGCATTGACGGCAATTTACACTCCTAAGCAGGGCACTAATTTCTATCATGATGGGAAACAAGTTGGACAAATTGCTGGAGCTGAATTTCCAAAAGCCTTCTTTGGTATTTGGCTTGACCCAAAGACAAGCGCACCACAGCTGCGCACAGAGCTACTTGGACAAAGCTGTCCGCCACCACTTTTTAATGAGGTCTGCAAATAATGAAACGCTCCCTATCTAGTTTTATCTTGATAATTTTTTGCGGTCTATTTTTAGTCTCATGCTCTAGCCCTCAAGCGTCCCAATACGCAAATGAAAAGCCGGCGCTGGATTTAAGTGAATATTTTTCAGGCACGATTGATGCTTATGGCATCTTCACCGATCGAAACGGCGAAGTTAAGAAAAGATTTACGGTGTTGATTAAAGCGAGCTGGACTGTGGTTGATGGCAAGAAGGTCGGAACTCTGGATGAGAGCTTTGACTACTCTGACGGCACCAAGCAAAAGCGTATTTGGACTTTGACTGAGCAATCGCCTGGTAAGTTTGTTGGTCGCGCAGATGATGTTGTTGGTAATGCGCAGGGTGACCTGGCAGGGAATGCTCTGAACTGGACATATACCCTGGCATTGCCGGTAGATGGCACGATTTATCACGTGCAATTCAATGATTGGATGTACCTAGAGTAAAACCCCCAAGGTAATGCTCAATAAGGCAAAAATGAGCAAGTTTGGTATCGATCTGGGCGAGGTAACTTTGAGCTTCTAAAAGGAGAAAAATATGACAAAAATTGCCGTGGTATTTCATAGTGGTTATGGCCACACCGTAAAACAAGCTGAAGCAGTTGCTAAAGGTGCTAATGGCACATTGGTTGCTATCGATGCTGAAGGTAATATTACCGATGCGCAATGGGCAACCTTAAATGAGGCTGATGCAATCGTGTTTGGCTCCCCAACTTATATGGGAACAGTGAGCTGGCAATTTAAGAAGTTTGCTGACGCATCTTCCAAGCAATGGTTTTCTCAGCAGTGGAAAGACAAGGTGTTTGGCGGGTTTACAAACTCGGCCACAATGAACGGTGACAAGCATTCCACTTTGCATTATTTCTTTACTTTAGCAATGCAGCATTCTGGTTTATGGGTTGGTACTTGGCTCATGCCTTCTAACTCCAAGGCTGCTAAACGAGATGACGTGAACTATGTCGGGCTCTTCTGCCGGTGCAATGATGCAAACCCCTTCTGATGCGAGTGCTGACGAAGTGAATGCGGGCGATTTGGAGACTGCAAGACTCTATGGTCAACGTATCGCCGAAATCACAAAACGCCTTAAATAAACGGTTTATGTGATGGATGGACTAAAAACCACCTTCGGGTGGTTTTTTATTTCCCATCATAGTCAGTTTATAATTCTCTAAGCAATTGAATTAAAAGAGATTATTCTCAAAAATCCACTTTTGCTTGTTTGACAGGGTCTATAGGCTCTTGGACAATGCCTGGGGTGGTTTGAAGTAAGCCACAAGCCTTTCATGGCAAACAATATTTCCCCGACCTCCAGCAAGACCAGCTATGTGCTCGAAGCCCGCGCTCTAACTTGCGTGCGAGGTGAAAAACGACTTTTTTCAGGCTTAAATCTGCGGGTAGTCTCCGGAAGTTGCTTGCATGTTCGAGGTGAGAACGGAGTTGGCAAAACAAGTTTGCTGCGCCTTTTGACTGGCTTGGCTAAACCTGAATCTGGCGGGGTTCTTTGGGGCAATCTATCTATCGCATCCAATGCCATCGCTTATCACCGTGATCTTTTGTTTCTGGGGCATAGAGATGCTCTGAAGGAAGACCTCAGCGCTTTAGAAAATTTACAAATGTATGCGTCGCTCGATGGTGTTGCATTGAGTCACGAAAAAGCGTTGGCTACTTTATGGCGTTTTGGTCTACGTGGTCGCGAAGACTTGCCAGCGAATTACTTATCTGCAGGACAGAAGCGACGCGTCCTAATGGCGCGAATGTTAACTCGTCAGGCCAAACTATGGATCTTGGATGAGCCGTTTAATGCTCTCGACGTGAAGGCCGTACAAGAACTGCAAAGCTTGATTGCAGGGCAGCTGGAGGATGGTGGCTTGGTGATTTTCACTAGCCATCAAGAGGTGAATCTACCTAATGTGCAGGTGCTCGACCTATGAACGCCTTGCTAACAATGATTCACAGGGATTTACTCTTGGTCATGCGACGCAAGAGTGAGGTGCTGACTGCCTTGTTCTTCTTCGTGGTGGTGACCAGTCTATTCCCGCTGGGTATCGGTGCGGATGCCGCATTGTTGCGCAAGATTGCTCCGGGAGTGATTTGGGTGGCCGCTTTGTTATCTACCCTGTTGGGTTTGCACCGCATGTTTGCTTCTGACTATGCGGACGGCGCGTTGGAGCAGTTGGCGTTAGCGCCTCAACCATTGGTATTTTTGGTGGCGGGAAAAATTATTGCACATTGGCTTGTTTGCGGTTTGCCGCTCGTGCTCTTGGCTCCTACTATTGGTATTCAGTTTGATTTAGATGCGAGCTCTTTATATGTGTTGATGGGTACGCTTTTATTGGGAACCCCAGTGCTCTCATTACTGGGGTCCATTGGTGCAGCCTTAACTCTGGGTGTAAGGGGCGGTAGCGTACTGATGAGTCTTTTGATTTTGCCTCTCTATATACCGGTGCTGATCTTTGGTGCCGGCGCTGTCTATGCCAATAGCGTGGGTCTGGATACATCAGGCCATTTTTCATTGCTAGGCGCATTATTGATTTTGGCTTTAGCATTTGTACCTTGGGTAAGTAGTGCTGCTGTAAAGATTGCGATTGAATGAACCAACCAAATAACTCCTCCTTTTCTGAAAACCGCTTGATTAACTGGTTTAAGTTATCAAGCCCGAGCACCTTCTATCCGGTGGCGGGCAAGTTAATCCCTATTTTTTTGGTGCTCGCAGGGTTATTTGGCGCCGCTGGTTTATGGGTGAGTTTTTTTGTAGCACCAGTCGATGCTGTTCAAGGTCAAGGCTATCGAATTATTTTTATCCATGTGCCTGCTTCATGGATGTCGATGTTTATTTACTTAGTCATGGCCATGTGGGCTGGGTTGGGATTGGTATTTAATACACGCCTGTCTGCCATGATGGCTCAAGCACTTGCACCTGTTGGGGCATGGATGGCCTTCTTATCTTTATGGACAGGTGCCTTCTGGGGCAAGCCAATGTGGGGTGCTTGGTGGGTTTGGGATGCACGTCTGACATCAGAGTTGATATTGTTATTTTTGTATTTAGGCTTTATCGCTTTGCAGGCCTCTATTGATAATCCACGTAGAGCTGATAAAGCTGGCGCAATCTTGGCATTGGTTGGAGTGGTGAATGTGCCTATCATTTATTTCTCGGTGAAATGGTGGAATACCTTGCATCAAGGCGCGTCGGTTTCTTTAACTAAGGCGCCTGCTATGGCTCAGACCATGTTGCTAGGAATGTTATTAATGGCTTTATGTTTCTGGATGTACTCGATTGCAGTAGGCTTGATGCGAGTCAGGACCATCATTCTGGAGCGTGAGGCTCATGCTGATTGGGTGAGACAATTAAGCGAGGTTAAGAATTAATGTGGAATAGCCCTTCTGAATTCTTTGCTATGGGTGGCTACGCACTTTACGCGTGGAGTAGTTTTGGTGTTTGCGCTTTGGTGATGCTGATTGAGCCTTTAGCAATTCGTGCACGCTTCAAAGCGGTTATTCGTAGACTTCAACAAGAGCGCCTAGCAGAGCAGTTTGATAAAGAGAGCAGTAAGTGAAACCTAGACATAAACGTGCAGTCATCATTATTGCGGCTCTCGCTGTTATAGGCGTGGCTGCACTTCTGATTTTGAATGCGCTAAATAGCAATATAGCTTTGTATGTCACCCCAAGTGAGGTTGCTGCTGGCAAGGCTCCTAATGGACAAGCATTTAGGATTGGCGGCATGGTGAAAGACGGGTCAGTCAAACGCGATGGACTTACAGTACATTTTGTAATTACCGATATGGCAAAAGATATTCCAGTGTCTTACACCGGTATTCTTCCTGATTTATTTAAAGAAGGTAAAGGCGCAGTGATTCAGGGTCGCCTTAATTCGAATGGCGAATTTGTGGCTAGTGAAGTCTTAGCAAAGCATGATGAAAACTACATGCCGCCCGAAGCTAAGCATGCTTTAGATCAGGCACAGAAAAACGGAAGTAATAAATGATTCCTGAGTTTGGGCATTACACATTAATACTTGCTCTTTGTGTTGCTTGCATACAAGGGGTCTTGCCTTTAGTTGGCGCGCATTATGGCCGCCGTGAGTGGTTAGTCTTAGCTAGACCAGCAGCCCAAACAGTTTTTCTCTTGCTTGCCATTGCATTCGCAATTCTGGCCTGGAGTTTTTACATTAATGACTTTTCAGTGCTCTATGTAGCAGAGCATTCCAATTCCCAGCTGCCAGTCGTTTATCGTTTAGGTGCTGTATGGGGTGGGCATGAAGGTTCTTTGTTGTTGTGGATTTTCTTATTAAGCACATGGACTATCTTGGTTGCTCAACTCTCTAAAGCTTTGGACGAGTTTATGGTGGCGCGAGTCATTGGTGTTCTAGGGCTTGTGACTAGCGGTCTCTTATTGTTTGTGTTGACTACGTCTAGTCCCTTCACGCGTCTTTTACCTGCAGCGCAAGATGGCCGCTCATTAAATCCGCTCCTACAAGATCCCGGATTAGTCTTTCATCCACCAATGTTGTACATGGGATATGTTGGGTTTTCTGTGGCTTTTGCATTTGCTATCGCCTCTTTGTTGTCTGGCAGATTAGATGCTGCCTGGGCACGCTGGTCTCGACCTTGGACCACTGCAGCGTGGATATTTTTAACGCTAGGCATTGCTCTAGGTTCATGGTGGGCATATTACGAGTTGGGTTGGGGCGGTTGGTGGTTCTGGGATCCGGTTGAAAATGCCTCTTTCATTCCTTGGTTAGTTGGCACTGCACTCCTACACTCATTGGCGGCTACCGAGAAACGCGGTGGATTTAAAAGCTGGACCGTGTTGTTGGCAATTACCGCGTTCTCACTCTCTTTGTTGGGAACATTCTTGGTCCGCTCGGGCGTACTAACATCTGTTCATGCTTTTGCAACAGACCCAAGACGCGGCATCTTCATTCTGATCTTCTTGGCTTTAGTGGTTGGATCTTCTTTAGTGCTGTACGCATGGCGTGCGCCTAAGAGTGCTCTAGGCAGTAAATTTAGTTTGAGCTCAAGAGAAACCTTCATCTTGCTAGGCAATGTATTTTTAGTAGTCTCCGCTGGCTCGGTGTTGCTTGGCACTCTTTATCCATTGCTGATCGATGCACTTCACTTAGGTAAGATTTCTGTCGGCCCTCCATACTTCAATAGTGTGTTTGTGCCCATCATGATTCCTTTATTGGTGTTGATGGGAGTTGGACCTTGGACAAGCTGGAAAAATACCAATCTAGTTACCGTAGTTAAGCGCTTATGGCTTGCAGGCTTGGTAGCAGTGGTTGCGGCGGGTGTTGCCATTCCTCTCATCATGGGTCAATTTACTTGGTTGGCAGGCCTAGGGCTCTTATTGGCTTTCTGGGTGATAGCTTCAGGTTGTCTGCAAATCATTCGTCAAGCAAAAGCAGGTAAACCTACTCGCTCATTTGTTGGTATGCAAGTTGCCCATCTTGGAATAGCTGTATTTGTGATTGGCGTCACCATGGTTGGCGCATATCAAGAGGAAAAAGATGTGCGCATGTCAGCAGGTGATACGGTTTCTGTTGGCGGCTATCAAATTCAGTTACAAAGCGTTACAGCTGCAATGGGTCCAAATTATCAAGCAATGCGCGGCGCATTCCTATTGACCAAAAATGGCAAAACAGAAACTACGATGTATCCAGAAAAGCGTAGTTATTTCTCCTCCACAATGCCAATGACAGAAGCGGCTATTGATGCAGGCTTAACTCGAGATATATATGTTTCCCTTGGTGAAGAGTTGGATGACAAATCTTGGGCGGTACGTGTTTACTACAAACCTTTTGTAGATTGGATTTGGGGTGGTTGCTTGTTAATGGCGCTTGGTGGAGTTTTGGCGATCTCAGATAAGCGCTATCGCATCAAATTGAAAAAGCAGATCTCATGAAGGCAAAATTTTTAATTCCCTTGCTGCTATTTGTTGTTCTGGTTGTCTTTTTAGCAATCGGCCTCAATCGCGATCCACATGAGGTGCCGTCACCTTTAATTAATAAAGCAGCGCCCGCATTTGAAGTGCCTCAACTTGGAGACTCCAACAAGACTTTCTCTCCAGCTAGTATGAAGGGGCAGGTTTGGATTTTGAATGTGTGGGCCTCTTGGTGTGTTGCTTGTCGCGAAGAGCATCCAGTATTGGTTGAGCTTGCTAAATCTCAGGTGGTGCCCGTCATTGGTTTGGATTACAAAGACAAACGAGAAGATGCTTTGGCAATGTTGGCAAAGCAGGGAAACCCATATCTCTTATCAGCATTTGATGCGAATGGGCGCGTTGGAATTGATTACGGCGTTTATGGTGTCCCAGAGACTTATGTCGTTGATAAGGCGGGCATCATCCGGTTTAAGCATATTGGACCTCTAAGTCTAGAAATCTTGAATCAAAAGATTTTTCCTTTGGTAAGTGAGCTCAAGAAATGATGAAGCGCTTATTGCTCATTGCCTTATGTGCTTTTAGCTTGAGCATTTCTTATGCCAAGGATGCTGCTCCATTGGCCGATGATCCGCTGACTGAGCAGCGTTTAATCAGCATCTCCGAAGAAATGCGCTGCCTGGTTTGTCAAAATGAGTCACTTGCGGGATCCCGCTCTGATTTGGCAAATGATTTGCGTCGAGAAATTCGCATCCTGATTAAAGAAGGTAAGAGCGACGATCAAATCAGAACCTTTATGGTCGAGCGCTATGGTGATTTTGTTTTATATCGTCCACCTATTAAGCCAATCACCTGGCTGCTTTGGATTGGGCCTTTTGTCATCCTTCTCATCGGTATCGTTGGGTTGTTAGGTTACTTACGCAGAAGAAACAGCAGTGTGCCCAGCACCATTTTAACGGATGAGGATAACCAAAAAATTGATGCCTTGCTAAATAACGCCGGCAAAGAAGATAAGAGCAATTAATGACCAGCTTTCTCATTCCAGCATTTCTTTTATTAGTCTTGGTATTGGTGCTCTTATTGCGCCCCTTTATATTCCCGGCGAAAGGTGAGCTCACCTCTCGCCGTCAAATGAATGCTGCGATTTATCGTGATGAACTGGAGAAGTTAGAGGCTGAGCGCGAATCTGGCGTGATCAATGCAGTTGATTATGAAATTTCTCATGCAGAAATGCGTCAGCGCTTATTTCAAGATACCAGCGAAGAAGATGATCGTGCTGTTATGGGTTCAAGCAAGAAAACGATAATTGGTCTTTGCATCTTTATTGTTTTGCTTTCATCCGTCATGTATTTTTCATTAGGCGATGCCACGCGTGTTGCCGAAAGAAATGCAGAGCAGCCAATGACGCGTGAGGGTGTTGAGAAAATGGTTGCCGAGTTTGCGACCAAGATGGAGAAGGATCCAAGCAATCTAAAGGGTTGGGCCATGTTGGCTCGCTCCTATCGTATCTTGGGCCGGAATCAAGAGGCAGCGGTTGCCTATGAAGGCGCAGGCAGTTTTATTGACTCTGATCCTCAGTTGTTGGCTGACTATGCGGATGTCTTAGCTACAAATGCGAATGGTAGTTTTACCGGTAAACTCACTCAGCTAATTAATAAAGCTCTGAAGTTAGATCCTAATAATTTGATGGCGCTTTGGCTTTCTGGAACTGCTTCCTATACCTCCGGAAACTACAAGGCAGCTGTTCAGGCTTGGGAAAAGCTTGCGCAGCAATTACCACCTGGCACAGAAGAAGCGCGCTCAATAGAAGGTTCGATTGCCGATGCTCGCTCCAAAGGCGGCCTTCCTTCTGCAAGTCCTGTTGCAGCCGGTGGTAAATCCATTAGCGGCACGATTGAGATTACTGCCGACCTAAGGCCCAAACTTAAGGCTGGAGATATTGTGATGGTGATTGCCCGTAACCCGGGAGAGCGCATGCCTGTGGCAGTGCTAAAGACTGCCGCATCTGAATTTCCAATGAGTTTCTCTTTGACTGATGCATTGGCTATGAATCCAAGCGCGCCATTATCTAAATTATCGGAAGCCTCTATTGAAGTCAGAGTCTCCAAAACGGGTATGGCTAAACCGGAAGCAGGGGATTTAATTTCCTCTGCAAAAACCGTTAAGGTCGGATCAAGTAATGTCCGACTCTTGGTTGATCAAGTACGTCAATAACTGCTGTTTAGCCTCTACCTACAAAAGGCATATTGGTGGCCATAATGGTCATTGAGAGTATGTTGCTCTCAAGTGGTAGCTGGGCCATATGAAGAACTGCTTCCCCCACATGATTAACATCCATGCGAGGCTCAACCTTGATGGTTTGATCTGCCTGCATGATGCCAGCAGCCATGCGTTCGGTCATTTCTGTAGCAGCATTGCCAATATCAATCTGACCACATGCAATATTGAATGGACGTCCATCTAATGCAATTGTTTTGGTTAAGCCGCTAATAGCATGCTTAGTTGCTGTATACGGGGGCAGACATCGGTCTTGGGGCATGTGCTGAAATTGACCCATTGTTAATAATTCTGCCGCCCTGAGGTGATTGGGCCTTCATCATGCGAATAGCCTCTTGTGAACACAGAAATGCGCCACAGAGATTAGCGTTTACAACATTCATCCATTGCTCATAAGTCAGGTCTTCCATCGGGATCGCAGGTGCTCCCATGCCGGCATTATTAAAGAGCACATCGATCCTGCCAAATTTGGTCTTGAGCTGTGCAAATAGTTTTTTGACGTCCTCGGGTTTCCCTACGTCACAGGCTATGGCGAGACAATTATTTTGATTTCCACCAATGTCGCTGATTGCTTGATGAAGTCGATCTAAATTACGTCCAGTTAATACGACTTGGTAGCCACCTTTAAGGAGTGAATTTGCCGCTGCTTTGCCGATTTCAGTGCCGGCACCGGTCACTAGGGCTACTTTTGTTGTGATTGCATTCATTGATATTTTGGGTAGATCAGAAAAACCCCATCTTATCTCGATTTAATTGGCAGGATTTCAATCTTTTCCCTATTATTGTCATCGGGGCATAATGCAAAAAACCAACACCTCAATATTCGAGACTTTCATGAATTCCATCAAACGACAAATTTATAACCCTCTAGCCATCGTTGCTGCATTTTTTGCGGTTTTAATCGTTATTTTTGGGGTTTTATGGATCCTCATTCCGCCCCCACCCAAAGTCATTGAGATGGCTACTGGATTTCCAACGGGGCTCTATTACCAATTTGGCGAGCGCTTAAAAGCTGAGCTAGGTCATGATGGTGTCAATCTCGAGCTGAAAAAAACTGGGGGGACGGTTGATAATCTCGCGCTTCTCAATGACCCAGCCTCTGGCGTAGATTTTGCGATGGTGCAGGGCGGCGTTGCCGATGTTTCTAAATACCCTAATTTGGTTTCTGTAGTAGGTATGTTTTATGAGCCGATTTGGGTTTGGTACCGCGAAAGTGCCTTTAAAAATGATGGCGGCCAATTAAGAGTTTTGGGTCAATTAAAAGGCAAGCGAGTATCGATTGGCAATGAAGGCAGCGGTACCTTGGCTCTGAGCGATGCCTTATTAAAGATTGGCGGTATGTCTGCAGAAGATATGCAAGCGCAGAAATTAAAGCCGGACGAGGCAATTGCCAAATTTAAGAGTGGCGAATTAGACGCCATCTTTATCGTGGCGGCTGCAGAGGCCCCCATTTTGCAAAAGTTTTACGAAATCCCTGGAATTCGTTTAATGAACTTTGAGCAGGCAGATGCTTATACACGTAACCTGCCATATTTATCTAAGGTCACGGTGCCCAGAGGACTTCTTAGTATTGCCCATGACTTACCGCGACAAGATATTCAGGTGATTGCTGCCACAGCTACTCTGGTGGCTAAGGATGACATTGGCCCTGCCTTAGTCTCCTTATTACTAGGTGCCTCCTACGACATTTTGAAGTCTTATTCGCGCTTGCAAAAAATAGGCGAGTTTCCATCTGGGGCAGGTTTAGATTTTCCTTTGCATGTGGATGCTGAAATCTATTTAAAAGATGGACCCTCATTCTTGCATCGCCATCTACCTTTCTGGACGGCGGTATGGGTGGGGCGCTTTGTGAAAATTGTGATCCCATTGTTGGTGATCTTGATTCCGTTGTTCACCTATATTCCATCAGCGAAGAATTTCTTCCTTAGATTAAAGCTTGCGCAGGTATATGAGGAGTTGAAAGTTGTGGAGAGAAATGCTTTAAACCCAGAATTGAGAGAAAAGAATCTGAAGGATCTAGAGTCTATCGAAAAGCGGGTTGGCAATATCAAAGTTTCTATGTTGGATGCTAAAGAGTTATATGACCTCAAGGGGCATGTGGGGGATGTGCGAGCACGTTTAAATTTACATAAGTAATTTGAAGTTAGGAGACAAAAATGAATAAAACAAAAAGTAAATATAGTTTTGGCGTCAGTTTTGGGAGGGCTCTTTTCGGTTGCTGTTTGGGCACCACAGCCTTATCCAAATAAACCCATCTCTCTTGTGGTTCCGCAGGCTGCGGGCGGCACAAACGATATTGTTGCGCGCCTGATCGCTCCAGCTTATGGGGAGGCGCTTGGCACTTCTATTGTGGTTGAGAATCGACCTGGTGCCGGTGGCAATATCGGCACTCAAAGCGTAGCTCGCGCGCCTAAGGACGGTTACACCTTACTTCTCACAATCAATAGCGCTCAAGCAATCAACCCTTCTTTGTATAAGAACCCTGGTTTTGATCCAGTCAATGATTTTGTGCCGTTGTATTACATTGGCGCTACACCATACGTATTGGTTTCACCACCAGGATCACCTTATAAAACTTTGGCAGATGTTGTCGCCGCGGCTAAAAAGAAGCCAGGGGAGTTGTCCTACGCTTCTGCAGGTAATGGGACAATTAGTCACTTATTGGGTGCCATGCTCAATACGAGTGCCGGCATTGAGATGCAGCACATTCCTTACAAAGGAGTAGCCCCTGCAATTAACGATGTTTTAGGTGGGCAAGTGCCATTAGCTCAGCTAAGCGCTCTAGTGCCGCCCCTGAAATTCCGACGATTGCTGAAACTTATCCCGATTGCGTAGGAGAGGTTTGGGTTGCTACATTTGCCCCAATGGGCGTAAATGTAGATGTTGTGAAGTGAAGAAAAATCAGCAGGCAATGGATAAAGTCATGACCAGGGCAGATGTTCGCGAGAAGCTCACTGCCCAGGGATTGGACTTAAATCCAGTGCCGCCTGCTAAGTTAGGTCTTCTGCTAAAGGAGGAATTAGCTAAGTGGGCAAAAATTGTGAAGGCATCAGGGGCTCAGCTCGATTAGCTCTAAAATAAGTTCATGACTAACGCCACACTAGCGCCACCACTAACATCGGCTAAAGAGCTTGCAAATTCTTTGCGTAGCAATGGCTATGTTGTGGCATCTGCTGAGACCGTGGCAGAAATCAGCAAGACTTCGCTTCCTGCGCTACAAGGTCTAACGCAGTTTTGGGAGGGCTTGCCTCGTGATCCTTATTTGAAAGATGGTGGTCGCTACCGTTTTCGTCGGCATGCCAGTTATGAAATCAAAGGCGATCATCTTCATTTAGTGCCGCATCGTGCGCACTGGCAGTCATTAAATTACAACGCACTGCATGGTGGCATTGAACGCTGGTTTGAACCGGGTTCAGGCCGATCTGTTGAAAGATCCGGCATGGCAATCTGTATTGCGGGGATTAGCCAATCTATTTAATGGCTTAAAACCAGTTACCACATGGTTTGTTGAGGCACATCAATTTCGGATTGATACAACCGATGGCATTGGTCGACCAACACCAGAGGGTGCCCATCGAGATGGGGTCGACTTCGTTGCTGTTTTTCTACTTGATCGTTCTGGCATCAAGGGTGGAGAAACCAGAATATTTGACGCAGGTGGTTCCGCAAGATTGCGCTTCACTCTCTCTCAGCCTTGGTCGGTGTTAATCATGAATGATGAGCGCATGATTCATGAGTCAACGCCTATCCAGCCTCTAGGTAATTATGGGTATCGCGATACTCTAGTGCTCACCTATAGGTCTAGTGGATTTCAAGATTCACCACAACACAGCCAACAATAAAGCTTTATAAAACGTGACTGATATCTATCGTGTTGCTTGTGCCGCTGGGTTTTCAGGTGACCGTACCGATGTTGCCAAGCCTTTAGTCGATGAATTGTTGAGGCAAGGCGGCCCGAGCTGTCTTATTTTCGAAAGCCTAGCTGAAAGAACGTTAGCCCTTGCTCAGTTAGAACGCCATCAGAACGCTCAGCTTGGCTATGAGCCCCTCTTATCAGAGATGTTAGAGCCCGTTTAGCGGACTGCCTCAATGGCGGCATTCCTATTGTCGGTAATTTTGGCGCCGCTAATCCTGAGGGTGCTGCAAAACTGATTGCATCTATAGCCAAGCAAAAAGGCTTTCCGAATATTCGAATTGCGATAGTGAAGTGTGATGATGTTTCGGCGGAAGCTTTTCGCTCAAATCTTGAAGCTTTGCTTTCTCCAGAAGATCAAAAGATCTTGGCTAAAAGTACTCTGGTAAGTGCAAAGATTTACCTAGGCGCACAAGAGATTGCAAATGCGTTAATTGCAGGGGCGCAAGTGGTTGTGACAGGCAGGGTGGCTGACCCTGCGCTAACAGTTGGACCATTGATGGCACACTTTAAAAAAGATTGGAACGACTGGGATTTCGTAGGTGCTGCCACTATGGCAGGACACCTTTTGGAATGCGGTGCTCAGGTCACCGGCGGATATTTTGCGGATCCTGGCATGAAAGATGTTCCCGGCTTGGCTCATGTAGGCTTTCCGATTGTGGAGTTTGATGCACAAGGAAATATTTGCGTAACTAAGCCACCATCTACCGGGGGCTTAGTGAATCGCATGACTGTAACTGAGCAACTCTTGTATGAATTGCACGATCCTGCACATTATTTAACGCCAGATGTTATTGCTGACATTACTCAAGCGCAGATTACTGAGCTGGGTGGGGATAGGGTTCTTTTAACCGGTGTTCAAGGTCATCCGCGGCCTGATACTTTGAAAGCGAATGTCTGCATTGATGGAGGCTGGCTAGCAGAAGCAGAAATTTCTTATGCAGGGTTTAATGCTTATGAGCGCGCCCAGTTAGCCGCCAATATTCTTCGAGAGCGTTTAAGTAGTTTGGATTTAAGAATTGATTTTATTGGCTCATCCAGTATTTTCTCTAGCGATATCGGAGAGGGCCCACAATTTAAATCCAAGGAAGGTTTTGAAGACATTCGATTGCGGGTTGCAGCAGCGCATGGCGACCGCAATCAGGCGCTTAGGGTATGCAGGGAAATTACAGCGCTTTATACCTGTGGACCTGCTGGCGGCGGCGGGGTCCGAACCAGTTTGAAGCCTCGTCTCAATACTTTGGTTTGCTTTATCCCTCGAGAGTTGGTGCAGGCTTCTTATGAGTTCTTTGAGGGTTGAGAAGTCATGAATAAACCCATACCTTTGTACAAACTTGCGCATGCTAGAACAGGCGATGAAGGTAATCGATCTAATATCAGCGTGATTGCATATCACCCTGAAGATTTTTCCTTATTGCAAAAAGAGTTGACTGAGGAAAAAGTTAAAGCCCATTTTGGATTTCGAAATCCAAGCGCAGTAAGGCGTTATGAGCTCCCTAATTTAATGGCTTTTAACTTTGTGATTGATGATGTACTCGATGGCGGAGTCAATCTCTCTTTGAATCTGGATTCCCATGGCAAGAGCCTTTCTTACTGGCTCTTAGCAATGGAAATTAATATCGATCGAAAATAATTCGCGCTAGAAATTTATTCTGGCCGCATCCCAGCATCTTGAATGGCTTTTGCCCACTTGGTGGTTTCTAGCTTAATTTTTTGACCGAGAGCTTCGGGCGTGCCAGGTTGGGTTTCAAAGCCCATCGCAGAAAAGCGCTCAACCAAGTCTTTTGATTTAGCAGCATCGTTGATGGCTTTATTGAGTTTGGTTACGGCATCTTTTGGCATGCCGGCTGGTCCAAATGCCGCAAAGAATGCAATCAGTTCGTAGCCCTTAATACCTAAGGCTTCGTTGACGGTAGGCAGCTCAGGAATGGCTGGTGAGCGCTTGAGGGAAGTTACTGCGAGACCTCGAATTTTTCCTGCTTGTACTTGTGGCAAAGTCACAGCAAAGTCGGCAGTAAACATATTTACTTGACCGCCAATTAAATCAGTCATCGCAGCATTAGGGCCGCTCTTATAAGAAACCCCAGTCATTTTGATGCCGGAAACATTGGCAAGCATTTCTGAAGAAACACGCTGCGAAGTACTTGCATAAGCAAACGTCATTTTTCCAGGATCTGCTTTTGCAAGCGAAACAAATCCATTGAGTGATTTGGCTGGAACTTCATTGTTAATTGCAACGATGAGGGGTGCAGATCCAAAATAACCAATTGGCGTAAAAGCGGTATCTTGGTTGTAGGGAAGATTTTTCACCAAGCTTTTCAGAGCCGCATTGGTACTGTTTGTGCCGAAAAGTAATGTGTAACCATCTGCAGGTGATTTTGCAACTAAATCTGCGCCAATCATTCCATTGGCTCCGGGTCGATTCTCAATCACTACAGGTTGACCCAAGGACTCGGCCATTTTTGCAGCAAAGGCTCGACCAATCTGGTCGGTTGCGCTGCCTGGTGCAAACGGCACAATCGCTTTAATAGGCTTTGAAGGGTAGGAGTCAGCAATGGCAAGGGTGCAGCTTAGACCAATAAATAGACCTCCAACGGCCTTAATGAGGTGTCCTGCGAATAGTTTGTTTTTCATGTTGTCTCCGTCTAGTTTTTTATAAGTGTAGCGGGTCTTTGGGCATTAGGGCGAGTAGAATGAGTTCACGTTTTTACTGACACTTTATGCGCTTTCGATCGGCTGGTTACATCCCTCTTATGCTCATGGCACAAACTTGTGCTTTATTGGGCTTTGCTTGCTACGCAGTAGTGCTCACTACCTTGCAGGAAGAGTGGTATTTAAGCAATTTACAGTCTGGACTCATTGCCAGCGCCTTTTTCTTTGGTTATATGTTGGCAGTTCCTTTGGCCACCGCGCTCACAGATAGGGTTGATGCACGCAAAGTTTATTTAATTGGAGGCTTATCGGCTACTTTCGGTCTTTTGGCTATGGGGGTTTACTCGCCAATAACTTTTGGACCGCCATGTTTTTTATGGCAATTAATGGCGCAGGTTTGGCTGGTACTTATATGCCAGGCCTCAAAATTTTGTCTGATCGTATTCAGTCGGGCGAGCTAACGCGTCATATTGCTTTCTACACCGCCTTCTTCGGAATTGGTACAGGATTCTCTTACTTATGTTCGGGCTGGATTCTGAGTGCGCTCGGTTGGCAATATGTCTTTGGCCTAATTGCCTTAGGACCATTTATCGCATTTTTAATTGTGCTGCTATTTATTCCAGTGCTGCAGCATGAGAAGTGGAAAGGGCCAATCAATATTCGCTTGCACGACATTTTTCCAGTAGATAAATGGAAATTGGTATTGCAGGATAAAAATGCGGCAGGATTTATTTTTGGATATACCGCCCACACTTTGGAGCTCTTTGCCTCTCGAAGCTGGATTGTGGCTTTCTTTGCTTTCTGCGCCATTGCTTCTGGAGAGTCTTTTATATTGGCAGCAGCAACCTTGGCAGGCGTTATTAATTTCTTTGGAGTGCCTGCATCAATATTGGGCAATGAGGTTGCCTTAAGAGTTGGTCGTCAAAAGTGGGTATGTATTGTGATGCTGACGAGCGCTGTATCAGGGGTTGCATTTGCTTGCTCAACAGGTCAATCGTGGTGGTTGATTGTGGCTTTGACCATTGGCCATGCCATTTTCATTATGGCGGATTCATCAACCCTTACTGCAGGTTTGGTGATAAGCGCACAAGAAAATATTAAAGGTGCTGCTATGGGCCTGCATTCACTAATGGGTTTTGGCGGCGGCTTATTAGGCCCAGCCATTTTTGGTTTCGTCTTAGATATTTCTGGTTCACGCACCTCTCAAGCCGCTTGGATATGGGCATACGTTGCTGTTGTCATTTGGGGCGTTCTTTTTGTGATTTATGAGCGCCGCAGAGGTTGGGGTAGTGCAGCGCGTGCGTGAGTGATCTGATGAACAAAAAGAATTCTCTAGTTTGCTATCACTGTTCAAGCCAGATTCTTCCTGGTGATTTAATCGAGGCAGAATTGGGTGGTGAGCCCAGATCATTTTGCTGTCCTGGATGTATGGCGATTGCGCAGACCATTCATGGCGAAGGCTTAGAGGTTTTCTATGCGCGGCGCGTTCAATCCAGTGATAAGCCTGCCGCTTACCTTGCTCTCAATGAAATCCCAGAAAAACTGAAGCCTTATGATGACCCTTCATTGCGGGGACGATTTACGCGATCAGCTGGAGAAGAGGGTGATCTCGAAACTACCCTGCGCTTGGAAAAAATTCGTTGCGCTGCTTGTGTTTGGTTGTGTGAGCAACACTTACGCCGCATCGCAGGAGTAAAGGATGTGCAAATTAATTATGTGACTCAAAAAGTCATTGTGCGTTTTTCTCCAGATAAAACCAGTTTGGCCCGATTGCTATTTGAAATTGAGCGCATTGGATACGAGGCTTGGCCATTCGAGCCATCTCAATCTTTGGATAGAGCTAAAAAAGAGAGGCGCCAGCTTCTCTCGCGCCTTGGCGTAGCTATGCTTGGAATGATGCAGGTCATGATGTATGCATGGCCAACTTATGTTGACGCTGATATTACCCCCGAGTTTCAAGTGCTCTTAGGTTGGACTAGCTGGATATTAACGGTGCCGGTTCTGGTGTATTCAGCTGGGCCAATATTTCAGGCGGCTTGGCGCAGTATCCAGTCAGTTAAGCAAACGCATATGCTCGGTATGGATGTTCCTATTGCGCTGGCACTCGCATTGGCTTTTATTGCCGGCACAATTAATTTAATTAATGGATCAAGCCAAAGTTATTTTGACTCGATCACGATGTTTGTGACATTTATTTTGGCTGCAAGATATGTCGAGTTATTGGCAAGACAGGATGCCCAAGGCGGTGCAGAGGCGTTAGCAAAACAATTGCCTGCTACCTGTGAACGCGCATTCAATCACCCTGCATCACAAGATATTGAAGTTGTGCCGGTAGTCAATTGCAACCCTGGCGAAGTGTTGCGAGTATCCCCTGGCGAAGTGGTTCCTGCCGATGGTGTCTTAATTGAAAATGCAAGTGCCTTAGACGAGTCATTACTAACCGGTGAATCAAAGCCGGTCGAGAAAAAAATTGGCGATCGCGTATATGCAGGAACGCACAATATTCTTAACCCATTGTTTATGCGTATTGACGCCGTGGGGCAATCCACTCGTATTGCAGGAATCGCAGCACTATTGGACCAGGCGCTACTTGCAAAGCCGGTAATGGTCAGTCTTGCTGAAAAGTGGGCCGCCTATTTCGTTGCGTTTTTATTATTTGGTGCATTTGCTTCATCAGCGATTTGGCTTTACTTTGACCCCGATCGCGCATGGATAGTTTTAGTTTCAGTTCTTGTTGCTAGCTGTCCTTGTGCCTTATCGCTAGCTGTACCTACTGCCATGGCAGCAGCTCAAGGCGCTGTAACTAAATTAGGTTTACTGATCGTGCGTGGCCATGTGATGGAAGGTTTAGTGAAAGCAACAGACCTAGTGCTCGATAAGACCGGCACCTTAACAATGGGTCAGCCAGAGCTACAAGATATTATTAATCTACGTCAAGGCTATCAGCGTGAGGATGCATTGGCTCTGGCTGCTGCCCTAGAGTCAGGGCAGAGGCATCCTTTAGCGCTTTCATTACTGCATACTGCAGAAAGTGAAGCACTCACGCTACCTTTGTTAAGCGAACCCGTTATTAATCTTTTGGGTAGAGGTCTAAGTTCCGGGCCCTATCGACTGGGAAGCGCATTATGGTTGGGTGTAGATCAGGGCGCTCAACAGGGGCAATATGGTCAGGTGCATTTAGCTGATGAACAAGGGTTAATCGCTAGCTTTGTTTTCTTGGATACACCAAGGGTGGGACTAGAGCAATTCTTAAGAGTAGTGAAGTCTAGAAACATTGCTGTGCATTTGGTTTCAGGAGACGATCGTGAGACGGTTGCATGGTGGGCTCATCATGTTGGTATCGAGCACTACCAAGGCGGCTGCACTCCTGAAGATAAGTACGACTACATTGAGCGACTACAAGAAGAAGGGCGCTTTATTTGGGCTATTGGTGATGGCGTTAACGACGCCCCTTTGCTGGCACGAGCAGATATCTCGATTGCTGTTGGAGCGGGTGCGCCATTAGCTGCAGCTGGAGCCGATGCCATTCTCACTGCTGCCTCATTAGAGCCTTTGGCAAAAACATTGATATTGGCAGATAAAACCCAGGCAATTATTAAAGAGAATTTATTGTGGGCCTTGATCTATAACTTATTGGCAATTCCTGCCGCAATGATGGGTTGGGTTAATCCTTGGGTTGCCGGCATTGGGATGTCCATTTCGTCGTTGGCGGTCACTTTAAACGCTTGGCGTTTGCGAAAAGCTTAGACTATAGGGATGGAAAGCCTCTTTCTTCTCATCCCCATTTCCCTGCTTTTAATTGGTCTTTTGGTCTGGGTCTTGAATTGGTCCATTAAAAGTGGACAGTTTGATGATTTAGATGGTCCGGGAGAGGCGATTCTGATGGATGATGATGCCCCAAAACCATAAAATGTTAGTAAACACTCTCAAAATTAGCCATACAAATAAAGGCTTTAAAATTCTAAGGGTTTTTCTTAGATATCGGGCATGAATTTGCCCAATCCTTTTTGATATAGATCAAACCCCACCGGCGACCTTGATTTGATAATCGAGCTAGTCTATTTGGATTGTGTCGCTGTTTGGTCACAAAAAAGGAGAAACCATGGGACTTACCGTGGGGAACAATCAAGATACCTTCAACTACAAGGTTGTTAGTCAGTTTGCTATCGTCACTGTACTTTGGGGAATCGTGGGCATGCTTGTGGGGGTTATCCTTGCAGCTCAGTTAATCTGGCCTGAAATCACTTTTAATATTCCTTGGTTAAGTTATGGTCGTTTGCGTCCATTACATACCAATGCGGTGATTTTTGCTTTCGGTGGATCGGCGTTGTTTGCAACGTCTTATTACATCGTTCAGCGTACTAGTCAGGCGCGTCTATTTTGTGACAAGTTAGCGGCATTTACCTTTTGGGGCTGGCAAGCGGTTATCGTCTTAGCTGCTGTGACTTTGCCATTGGGTATCTCTACATCAAAAGAGTATGCCGAGCTTGAGTGGCCAATCGATATTTTAATTACTCTGGTTTGGGTTGCGTATGCAGTGGTGTTCTTTGGCACCATCATGAAGCGCAAGACGAAACATGTTTATGTTTCTAATTGGTTCTTTGGCGCATACATTCTAACAATTGCCATTCTGCATATTTTCAACAACTTGGAAATGCCAGCTTCATTGTGGAAGTCCTATTCTGCATATGCTGGCGTACAAGATGCGATGGTTCAGTGGTGGTATGGCCATAATGCTGTTGGCTTCTTCTTGACTACTAGCTTCCTGGGCATGATGTACTACTTCATCCCGAAGCAAGCTGAGCGTCCAATTTACTCATATCGTTTATCCATCGTCCACTTTTGGGCCTTGAACTTCACGTACATGTGGGCAGGCCCTCATCATCTGCAACATACCTCATTGCCTGACTGGACTCAGTCTTTAGGAACAGTGTTCTCATTAATCTTGCTGGCGCCTTCATGGGGCGGCATGATCAACGGCATCATGACTTTGTCGGGTGCTTGGTACAAACTGCGTCGTGACCCGATCTTGAAATTCTTGGTGGTTGCTTTGTCTTTCTACGGCATGTCAACTTTTGAAGGTTCAATGATGTCCATCAAGACCGTGAACAGCTTGTCTCACTACACAGATTGGACAATTGGTCACGTGCACTCAGGTGCCTTGGGTTGGGTTGCCATGATTACGATTGGTTCACTCTATTACCTGATTCCACGTTTAGTTGGCCAAAAAGAGATGTACAGCACTAAGTGGATTGAATTGCATTTTTGGATCGCTACTATCGGCGTGGTTTTATACATTGCTGCGATGTGGATTGCTGGGGTAATGCAAGGTTTGATGTGGAGAGCATTTGAGCCAGATGGTACTTTGACCTACAGTTTCGTTGAGTCTGTTAAAGCAACCTTCCCCTTCTATGTCATTCGTTTGATGGGTGGCTTATGCTACCTGAGCGGCATGTTCTTGATGGCGTATAACGTCTTCAAAACTGCGCAAGGCAAAACTTTTGTAAACGCGCCTATTCCTATGGCCGTTGCTGAACACTAAAAAGGAGAAGAAAGTGTCTAGCGAAAATAAATTCTTTTCCCATGGAACATTGGAAAAAAACGCTGGTTGGTTAATCATTGCGACGATTGTGGTTGTATCGATTGCAGGTTTAGTCCAAATTGTTCCACTCTTTTTTCAGCACACTACAACTGAGCCTAGCCCAGGCGTAGTTCCATACACAGCCTTGCGTTTAGCTGGTCGTGATATCTATCAACGCGAAGGTTGCGTTGGCTGTCATTCACAGCAGATTCGTACATTGCGTTCAGAGGTTGAACGTTATGGCCCTTATTCTTTGGCCGGCGAGTCTGTGTTTGATCACCCGTTCTTATGGGGTAGTAAGCGCACAGGTCCAGATTTAGCTCGCGTTGGTGCTCGCTATTCTGATGATTGGCATCGTATCCATTTGCGTAATCCGCGTGATGTGGTTCCTGAGTCAAATATGCCTGGATACCCTTGGTTGCAAAAGAATGCGGCTGATGCCTCTTCAATTCAATCTCATATGATTGCGATGACTCGATTAGGTGTTCCTTATACCGAGGAAATGATTGCAAATGCACCTAAAGAGCTAGAGGGCAAGACCGAAGAAGATGCCTTGATCGCATATCTTCAGGGCTTAGGAATTTCTCGTCGCTACATCATTGTTGATGAAGTAGTAGCCAAGTAAAGACCAGGACTTTAATTAGAGCGATATAAATCAAGTGGAACAGCTCACACCTTATCTCTCGGCATTTTCTACAGTAATTGGCATCATATTTTTTGTAGGAATTGTTTGGTGGGCATGGTCGCCTGGTAGAAAACAGGCAAACCAGGAATCAGCAGAGCTTCCATTTGATCTTCCGGATGAATTTAGTAAGGACAAATCATGAGTGACTTTTTTAGCAGCGGTTGGAGCGCCTATATCGCCTTAGTTTCATTAGTCGGTATTGTTTGGTGTATTTGGCTGTTATTTTCGCAGCGTAAAGCTAAGGTATTGCATACGGCCGATGGCGCAGTTGCGGATACTGGCCATGTTTGGGACGGTGATTTGCGCGAATTGAATAATCCATTGCCACGCTGGTGGATGTGGATGTTCTTGTTGTCCTGCATATTTGGATTGGTTTATTTAGTTCTGTTCCCTGGGCTGGGCTCCTTCCCTGGTGTATTAGGCTACAGCACCGATGGTTCTTTGATGAAGTCTATGACTACAGCTAATGACGAATTAAAGCCTGTCTACGCTAAGTATGTGAAGATGGACATTGAGCAAGTGGCTGCCGATCCTAAAGCACGTGAAATGGGTCAGCGTTTGTTCTTGAACTCTTGTGCACAATGCCATGGCTCTGATGCTGGTGGTGCAAAAGGCTTCCCGAATTTGACTGATGGTGACTGGCTCTATGGTGGTTCACCAGAAAATATTAAGACAACTATTGTGAATGGCCGTGGCGGTGTAATGCCTCCATTCCCGCAGTTAGATAGCAAACAAATTGTCGATGTTGCCAACTATGTTCGTAGCTTATCTGGTTTGCCAGCGGACGACATCAAGGTAGCGCGTGGCGCTGAAGTATTTAAGGCGAACTGTGCGGCTTGTCATGGCGCTGATGGTAAAGGCAATATCGCCTTGGGCGCGCCAAACCTAACTGATAAGACTTGGTTATACGGTGGTTCAGAGGCAACTATTGTTGAAACTGTTACCAGGGGCCGTATGGCTATGATGCCTGCTCAAGACAAGGTATTGAGCCCTGAAAAGATACAGTTATTAACAGCGTATGTTTGGGGCTTGTCTAATAACAAGCAGCCAGCAACTAAGTAAGCAGTGGCAAGTAATTCGCCGGGTGGGAAACCTGTTCCGATAGAAGTTATTGAGGAGTCTCTTTACGAGGTCCGGCGAAAGATTTACCCACGCTCAGTATCAGGGCTCTTTGCTCGCTGGCGCTTCATCTTAGTGTTTGCTACCCAGCTTTTATTTTATGGATTGCCATGGATTAGCTGGAATGGTCGTCAGGCCGTTCTCTTCGATTTAATTCAGCGTAAGTTTTATATCTTCGGCATTGTCTTGTGGCCGCAAGACATTATTTACCTCACGCTTCTTCTAATTCTTTCGGCTTTAGCGCTATTTCTATTTACCGCCATTGCCGGACGTCTTTTCTGTGGTTACGCTTGCCCGCAAACGGTTTATACCGAGATCTTTATGTGGATCGAGCGCAAGGTTGAGGGTGATCGCTTTGCCCGCATTCGTTTGGATGGTGAGGAGTGGCCCTGGGGTTTTAGAAAATGGCGCCTTAAGATAACCAAACATTTCCTTTGGCTATTGATTGCGTTCTGGACTGGCTTTACCTTTATCGGCTATTTCACCCCAATTACGACATTAGGTTCCGCATTAATTCATCTCGCCCTAGGCCCTTGGCAGACTTTCTGGCTTTGCTTCTATAGCTTCGCGACTTGGGGTAATGCAGGTTTTATGCGTGAGCAGGTTTGTAAATATATGTGCCCCTATGCACGCTTCCAGAGCGTGATGGTTGATAAAGATACTTTCTTAGTTACCTATGACAAAGTGCGTGGTGAGCCAAGAGGTAGTCGCAGTAAATCTGCTGATCATGAATCTCTAGGTTTAGGCGACTGCGTTGACTGCAGTATTTGTGTACAGGTTTGCCCAACTGGTATTGATATTCGTGATGGCTTGCAATACATGTGTATTGGCTGTGGTGCCTGTATTGATGCATGCGATCAAGTGATGGAGAAGGTGGATTATCCAAAAGGGTTAATTCGCTATACAACTGAGAGAGCGATCGAGGATCGCGAATCAAACCAAAGCGCTATTCGCCATATTTTGCGTCCGCGCGTATTGATCTATATTGCCTTTATTACAGTGCTAACAAGCGCTTTCCTGGTTTCGCTGGCTACTCGAAATCCATTGCGCGTTGATGTCATGCGAGATCGCGGTGCTTTAGCGCGCGAAGTAGAGGGTGTCCGCATTGAGAATATTTACCGCATTCAGATCATGAATGCATCTGAAAATAATATGAACGTGCAAGTAAAAGCCCTTGGTTTAGATGGTTTGAAGGTGCTCAACTCTCAAGGCCAAGTTGTAACTGAGATTGAAGTGAGCCCAGCTAGCAATCTACTGATGCCAATTAAGGTGAGTGCTGATATTGGTGCGAATGCGCCTGGTAACTACCCAATTTATTTTGATGTAGTTGCTCACGAGATGTCAGGCAATGATTTAATTACCAGGAAGCGTGATGAAAAATCTAGCTTTATTATTCCCCGTTAAGCTAATAAGCAATGGAGAGGATGCATATGACAGAAAATCAGATTATTAAACCTTGGTTTAAACAACTGTGGCCTTGGCTATTAATTAGCGGCCCTGCAGTGGCAATGATTGGCTGCATCATCACTATTTATTTGGCAATTAATCTTTACGCAGATAAGCCATTGCGCGACGGCGTTGTGAAGCAGGGCTTAAAAGTCGAGCAGTTGAAAGATGCGCAGGCCACAAAATGAAGTACCGTCTATTGATCTGGATCCTATGGCCATCGTTTTTGGTGGCTGGTATGGCAGAGGGTTTGCTATTTACCGTGATCCATCCACAAGATTTGTTATTTTTTGGACATCACCCTGAAATTTCCGATGAGGGAATTTATACCATCGGATTTTTTGCAATCTGGACGTTTTGTGCGATCTCTAGCGCTTTGACTGCTTACATCTTGCCTGGTATTGAATTTCCAGACAGTAAAGAGATTGATCGCGGCTTAATTTAAGCGTGTTTTACCGGGATATCAGCGCTGACGCACCCTTGTTCTATCGGGGTTTGGGATGCCTGCTAGCTCATAGAGTCCATTCATATCAATGAGTTTGATGTGACGTTGTTTGATTTGGATTAGGCCGGACTCAGCAAAGCGCGAAAGCATGCGACTCACAGTTTCAATCTGAATACCTAAGTAGCTACCGATCTCTACGCGACTCATGCGTAAATCAAATTCATTATTCAAATAACCTCTTGCTGCTAAGCGTTGTGAGAGGCTAAGTAAGAATGCTGCCAATCTTTCTTCAGCACGCATGGTGCCAAGTGAAAGTAGGTGACATTGATCTTGGGTGAGCTCCCGACTCATGATCTTGTGGAACTGGTTTTGCAACACAGGGATCTGACGCGCTAAGTCTTCAAAAGCATCGTATCGAATAATGCAGACTTCGCTTTCTTCTAAAGCAATTGCATCGGATTGATAGTGGCCATCGCCAATGCCGTCAAGACCCAAAATCTCTCCAGGCAGATGAAAGCCAATTACTTGTTGACGACCGTCTTGGAGGCAGTATTCAGTTTTGAGTGTTCCAAAGCGCACGCTATATACAGAGCTTAAGGGGTCGCCATGACGATAGAGGCTTTCCCCTTTTTGAAGGTGGACACGTTTTTTAACCAAGGCGTCTACTTTGGAAACGTCGCTGGAGCTAAGACCTACCGGGAGGCAAAACTGACCCAGTACACAAACTGAGCATTTGCTGGTTGGGGTGTCGGTAGGCTTGTAATTCATCTTGTAGCTAATTATGCAGTCAGTTTATTCTATACGGATGATGAATCTCCCTTATTTACCCTTAATTTCGATAGAAGATGTTAACTTCTAGTCTTCTTTTAGCCGTCTTTCTAGGCGCCCTAGTAAGCGGTTGGCACTGCGCCTTGATGTGCGGTGGGATTGCGGCTGCGGTCGAGCGGCCCAGCGCCCTAGAAACCCCTTTGAGAAGCAAATCAGAGCTTTTTTACCTGCAGCTCATCATGCACTTGGGGCGTGTGACAACCTATGTCTTGCTGGGCGCTTTGGCCGCTTGGGTGGGCGTGGTGGTCTGGCAGCAAAGTATCCTGCCAATTCAGCGGCCTTTGTTTGCCTTTACTTCATTGATCTTGATTCTGATGGGGATTCGGTTGTTAAGGGTTGGGCAATCAGGGGGCTTGGTTGGAGGTAGGTGGCTAGGTACAAAAATAGCAGGCTACTGGGCTAAATATTTAGGCCGCATCGCCAGCGGGCCTTCCCGTTGGTTTAATGGGATGCTTTGGGGTTTAGTGCCCTGCGGTTTGGTCTACAGTGTTTTGCCACTCGCGTTTCTTTCGGGCGATGCTCTAACGGGCGCAGCATTGATGTTGGTATTTGGTTTGGGCACGCTCCCAAACTTACTGCTGATCTCTAAATTTTCAGCGGCACTAACTCAGTTCGGCCAGTATGTGTGGGTGAGATATCTGGCTGCATCTCTTTTATTTGCTGCAGGCGGCTTTGGTTTGTATCGTGCCTGGGTTTTGCCTGAAGCCTTGTTAGAAGGCGGCTTTTGTATTTCTTAAATTCTGAAATTTAAGATTGGGTTGCGGCTTTTATTCCGGAAATCAGATCAGGATAAAAACAATCTGCCGGCAAAGATTTTAAGAAATCACTCCGTTGGACCATCTCAAGCGGTTGATGGTCTAGGCCGCAGATGATTAATTTAATGTTGCGAATCTTGCATAGATGAGCAAGCTCCATGATCGTATCCATGCCCGAGGTGTCGATATAAATCACATTCTTTAGATCCAGCAACAAGGTTTGTGTTGGCAGGTTCTCTTCAATTTTCTCTAGCAGCTTTACGGCGCCAAAAAAGATTGCCCCGTAAATTCGGTAAGCATCAACGCGGCCCTGAAGATGGTTGAGTGTTGGAAAATCTTTGGTATCTGCTGATTCACAGCGTGATAGGCTAGAAATACGGTAAATAAAAGTGATAAACGCTAGCAATAGACCTACTTCAACAGCGGTTGTGAGATCTAAAATCACCGTAAGGAAAAAAACGCTCAGGATGGTAATTCGATAAGGAAGACGGAACTGCTTGAGGTCAATAAACTTTTTCCATTCACCCATATTCCAGGCAACGTACATCAGAATTGCAGCAAGGCTAGCCAAAGGAATGTCTTTTGCCAACGGTGCTGCAAACAAAATAATCATGAGCAAAGTCAACGCATGAACTATTCCTGAAATAGGGGTTGTAGCGCCGCTTTCAATATTCGTTACGGTTCTCGCGATAGTTCCTGTTGCGGGCATACCGCCAAAGAAAGGTGTTGTTAAGTTCGAAATGCCTTGTGCCATCAACTCTTGATTTGATTCGTGACGCTCATGCGTCAATCCATCGGCGATGCGGGCACATAACAGTGATTCAATAGCGCCAAGTAGAGCCAAGGTTAATGCTGGCATGAGCATATATTGGGCGCTGTCCCAGCTAATTGGTATCCATTCAAATGAAGGAAGGCTTGAGGGGATACCTCCGAAACGGCTTCCGATAGTCTCTACTGGTAAGTTCAAGAGGCTGGCAACAATTGTTGCGGAAACCATGGCAACTACAGTGCCAGGCAGATGGCTTAACCAACCCAGACGCTTTTGAAATAACTTCCAGACAATAATGAAGGTCAGGCTGCCGATAGCAACGCCTAGGGCTATTGGATTAAATGTATTTGCTGCTTGATATAACGTTTGGACAGCTGGAAAAAATTGGGCCGGCATTTTTTCAATGCTCAGGCCGAAGAAGTCTTTGATTTGAGATAAGCCAATCAAAAAAGCTATGCCATTAGTAAATCCAATAATGACTGCAATTGGAATAAAGCGTACTAACGTTCCTAGGCGAAACACTCCCATCATAAAAAGCAGGACGCCTGACATTGCAGTGGCTAGAAGTAAGTTGGGGACTCCGTAGCGCTCCACAATGCCATACACAATCACAATAAATGCACCAGCTGGTCCACCAATTTGCACGCGGCTACCACCAAGCAGGGAGATCAGACCTCCAGCAATAATGGCCGTAAAGATGCCTGCCTCGGGCTTTAACCCGCTGGCAATTGCAAAGGCCATTGCCAAAGGAAGGGCCACTACACCCACAGTTAATCCTGCCAGCACATCCTTGGTTAGTAAGGTGCGGTTATAGCCAGCAAAGGAGTCGAGGATTTTAGGGTGGAAAAGCATGGTGAGGGTGTGTGAAGACTCAAATCATTTATGAAAACCGGGTTTGCCAACCCAGTAGGCAATTACGGCGCATAAGGCGGTTACAGAGCTTCCCCAGGCGATATCCACAAAGGCAAGCTGAGCTGGGAAGTTTCTGATGACAGCTAGATTAGTTAGATCATAGGTCATGTAGCAAAATAGGCCAAAGAGAGCGCCATATTGCAGCGCATATATCCAAGATTGTTTCGATAGGGCTGGCACGATCACGAAAATGCAAGCTCCTAAGGTGTAAATTAAATAGAAGGCTAGGCCAGCAATCAGTTTGGGTTCACTAGCCATGAGATCGCCCATTTGATCTCGGTAGAGGTTTTTGGCGAGTCCTAGTAGCCACACTAAATCAATCGCGATGAGCGCGATGAGAAAGGAGAGATAGACAGCTAAATACTTGAGCAATTAAGTTACCCTTTTCTGCTTTTATAGGCCAATAATAAGCATTATGATGGAAAGAGTAGATCAGTAGTTCAAAGATCAGTAGTTCAATTTAAAGGGAGTAGATATGTTTAAGCATTTATTAGTGCCCGTAGACGGCTCAGACGTAAGTAAAAAATCCTTAAAGAAAGTTGCTGAACTTGCTAAGGCTAATGGCGCTGCTGTGACTTTGGTATATGTTTCCGATCCACTGCCGCCAATAATGTATTCAGATAGCACAATGGGTTATGGTATTTCGCAAAAAGACCATAAAAAAAGTATGCGAGGCTTATGCGAAAGACGTCTTTAAAAAAGCAGCTGTTGCACTTGGCGCAGCTGTAAAAGCCAAAACATTGCATATTGCGAATTCTAATTTGTCAGAAGGTATTTTGGATGGCGCTAAGAATGCAAAAGCGGATGTCATCGTGATGGCATCCCATAAGCGCACTGGCATCAAAGAGATTTTGTTGGGCAGCGAGACGCATGAAGTTATCGTGCACTCAAAATTACCTGTATTAGTTCTGGGTTAATATTCCAACTGTGCAAGCAAAAGGGTCCAGTTGGACCCTTTTTTATTTCTTCATCTATAAATATTTATGCCTTCTTAATTATGTTTAATTGGGCTACCTAGCAAAAGAATTTCTCGAGTCAGTTGACCGCTTTCGTTATCTCGCATGGACCATAAATCGAGTTGAGTTTTAGATCCATAGGGATCAACGTAGATTCCATTTTTTCTTAATTCAAAATGTAAATGTGGTCCGGTCGATCTACCGGTTGATCCTACATAACCAATTTCTAGTCCACGACGAACTTCGTTACCTACTCCTAGCTCCACGTTGTAGTTGCTTAAGTGAGCATAGTAGGTGTGATAGTTTCCTGGGTGCTCCAAGACGATGAGATTTCCAAATGCGCCGCTATATCCAATGTGTGCCACTCTGCCATTGGCGACACTAAAGATTGGGGTGCCGATAGGTGCAGAGTAATCAATGCCCATATGTGCGCGATAGCGTTGTTTTGTTGGTGCTGCTTGGGCTACAGGTGCAGACGCTTTGCTGCGTTTAGATGAGGCTCGCACCATGCCTACACCACGGGAAATGCGTCGATAACTCAGTGGATTGGTCCAGAAGGAGCGCTCAAGCGATTCACCGCTGCCCGTGAAGAATCCCCCTGGTATATCGCTACGTTCTAACCAAAATGCGCTTACATAAACCTCTTTGCTGCTAGGGTCCAGAATTTCAGTAGCCCAAATTTGAGCCCATCTTTCGCGATCACCGAAATCCACAATCAAGCGAACCACGCTGTTGGTGTTTTCTAACGAGTTGTTTTCTTCAGGGTAGATTTGTTTGATGAGCGCGTTCAACTCCCAAACAAGTTCTACAGGCAATATATCGCCCACTTTACGTGGGTCGTATAAAACATCTTTTAATGGAATGCGTAGCTCAGTTAAATTCTTGGATTCGCTTTTTAAATAATCTTGCTGAATTAAAAATCCACCAACTGCTGATGGTGTAAATGTCCATACTTCAGTTTTGGCATCTTGTATTGGTCCATTCATAATGCTGAGGGAGTCAAAACGATTGCGACTGCCAAATGCTGCAGCGTAAGGGATGCAATCTCCGCGCATCCGATCAAAAAATGCTTTTGTCTGACTCTTAAAAAAATCAGAAAACTGGGAGTTATCAATTCCAATACTAGAAGGCAAATTATCCTCATTGAAATTGCGCCTCAAGCAGCCCTGAATTGCTCGGTAATCTAAATTACCAGCGCTATCGAGATCAAGCTCATTCGGATTTTTTCTTTGGAAGAGCTCGGGGTTAAGGCTCATGCTGTTAGTGCGCTTCGATCCGCCGGCAGAACTGTCTTTAAAGCCAATCGATTTTTGGTTTTGAACTACAGCCTTGCTACGGGCTGGCGTGGTTTTTTGTGTTTGTTTATTTTGGGCGATGGCGAGGCTACTTAGCCCTGGTGTTAAAGCGAGGAAGGCCCAGCCCGTCAATATGAGCACTCCTTTGGATAGGAAGGAGTGGCGAGTTACATTTTTATTCACCCTGTAATTATCTAATAATGTGGGTGTGCCCTTGGATAATTATGCTGTCCTGCAGCAAATTGAGGTTATTCGTCGTCTGGAGCGACTTTGAGAACTTCAAATGCCGCCTTGAGTCTTGTTTCGTAATTCTTTTTTACTTTAGCAGCTTCAGAAGGGGGCCAGTTGCGAAAGCCTGCCCCTTTAGCAATGCCAGTTTTGCCACTTTTTGCGAGATCGGTAACGCAGGCCGGGGGTGCGGTGATATTGGATAGGGACGGATAAATCGCTTCTGCAGCCAAAGTCATGCCCTCCCATCCAGATATTTCTTTTTGCGTCATAGGTCCCACAGCGGCATAGCGAAATCCAAAGCTATAACGCACAGCAGTATCGATATCCTCCGGCGTAGCAACGCCATCTTGTACAAGCGATAGCGCTTCGCGCATTAGGGCATGCTGTATTCGGTTGGCTAAAAACCCGGGAATATCTTTTTTACAAGCACTGGTTTTTTGCCATGAGCTCGAAAAAACGCACAAAGTTGATTTGCCATCTCTGGGCTTGAGTATTGGCCAAGCACGATCTCAACTAAAGGAACGATATGCGCAGGCATAAAGTAATGGACATTAAACATGCGATTTGCGGTAGGTAGACTGCCCGCAATATCGCTAATTGGAAAGCCCGAACTGTTGCTAGCAATTGGAATATGTGGGGGCACTCTTTGGTCGAGGTCGGCGAAGATTTCTTTCTTTAGTTCAATGCGCTCTGAAACAGTCTCAATTACAAAATCGGTGTCAGCCCAATCATCCCATTCTTTTATATTGGCACCTTGTAATCTCCCGCCTCGATTGCGCCAATCTGCATCAATGGAGTCTGCGCAAGATTCGATGTCGCTAAGCGTAGCCATCACTTTTGCTGAATCACACCCTAAAAGAACCGTATTAGCCCCACAGGCTAGAAATCCTGCGGCAATTCCGATGCCCATAGTTCCGGAGCCTATAACAACTACTTTGCTCATGATTTGCCCGTGCTTTAGTAATGGATGATCTTCATTATTCATCATCTACGCTCGTACCTCCAATTAAATTTATCGATACAATATTTTTTTGAATAAGGAGTTCTGATGCCCATTATTGAATCTATACAAGTTGCCTCTGTTGCGGTGCCTTTGGATAAGGTCACCTCATTCTCAACACGTACTGTTTCTGAGCGTCACTACTGCTTGGTGAGGGTGCGCGGTAAAGATGGCAATGAGGGTATCGGCTTTTGTTATGTAGGTAGCGCCGGTGGCGATATTGCCAAAATCGCAGTGGAGCAATTGCTTGCTCCAAAACTAATTGGGCAAAATAGTCATCGCAGCGAAGGCCTATGGATGGAGATGTATAACGAATCTATCTTGCAAGGGCGTGCTGGCGCTGTGATGCGCGGCATTTCAATTCTGGATACTGCTTTATGGGATTTGAATGCGCGTTCTGTGGGCTTGCCATTGCATCAGTATTTAGGCTCAGTTGTGGACGATCGAGTGCCTGCTTATGCAAGTGGTGGCTATTACTTAGAAGGTAAAACTCCGGCCAAGCTAGGCAAGGAAATGGAGTCCTACGTAAAGCAGGGGTTTAAGGCGGTTAAGATGAAAGTTGGGCGTCTATCTCCAGCAGAGGAAGAGGCGCGTGTAAAGGCGGCCCGTAAGGCGGTTGGCGACGATGTGTTACTCACCTTAGACGCAAATAACGCTTGGCGTGATTTGCCCACTGCATTGGAATACGTGCGCCGCTTTGAGGCTTACAACCCATATTGGATTGAGGAACCTTTCTCTCCAGACGCAATTGATTTACATGCTGCATTAGCGCGTCAAACGAAGATCAACGTAGCTACTGGCGAGATGGAAGCGGGGCGTTGGCGCTTTAGGGAGTTGATTGATGCTGGCGGCGCGGCAATATTACAGTCTGACGCTGCGGTCTGTGGTGGTATTACTGAGTGGCGTCGTATTTCTGCGTATGCAGATTTAAAGGGTGTGACGGTATGCCCTCATTGGATGCATGATCTGCATGCGCCTTTGGTTGCAGCAACCCCAAATGCTCGCTTTGTTGAGTTCTTCTTGGATGATCAAGTGCTCAACTTCCGTAGATTAATTAATAAGCAGCTCACCTTTAAGAATGGCGATCTCATTTTGCATAAGACTCCAGGTTTAGGGTTTGAGTTCGACGAAGCTGCTGTTAAAAAGCATGCTGGCAAAGCTGCATGGACCAAGATTGCATAATTGATGGTCCGAGCATTGCAATATGCAATGGACTCATAAGCAATAAAGAATAAAGCCCGCATTAGCGGGCTTTATTGATTGTGGCAAGGAGTTAAAAAGTCAGCACTCAAAGGCTCACGAGGGTTTACGATTGGGTTTGAGGTAAGTCATAGACTGGGTAACAAGCACCAAACCAAAGCCGATGAAGCCAACTAAGTCAGCCTCGGTAGATGGGTAAGCTAAAGCAACGCCTGAGACAACCATGAGAATGCGCTCAAAGACCTCTTGGTCTTCTCAATGAACCAGCCTTGTAAACCGCCTGCCAGGCAAATAATTCCTACTACGGCAGTAAAGGATACCCAGCCAATTTGCGCCCAATCAGCTTGCTCTAATGCAGTAGTTGAGCCCATCAACAACAGGCTGACGCCAGACTTATCTAAAACAAACATGAATGGCACCAAGATTGCAGGCGCAACATACTTCCAGGTTTGCAATGTCGTTTTATAGGGGTTACCTTTGCAAATTGCAGCAGCTGCAAAAGGAGATAATGCAGTCGGAGGCGATACTTCAGATAGCACTGCATAGTAAAAGATGAACATGTGGGCAGCAAATGCTGGGGCTGGGACACCCAAATTGATTAAGGCGGGCGCTGCTATCACTGCGCAAATAATGTAAGACGCAGTGACCGGAACTGCCAGTCCAACGACCCAAACTACTAGCGTAGTAAATATAGTCGTTAATAAAAGTGAGCCACCCGCATACTGAATCACAATTAAGCCTGCGCCTGCGCCTGCGCCTGCGCAAGTAGCAGCAATTGCCAGAACGCCAGTAGAGCCCGAAGCTAGTGCTTTAGTCAGGTTGGAGTTATAGAGGCCAGACAGAATTGGCTCTTTACCCTTGAACCATGCCCATGGAATGATGGCGGTATCTTCTCTAAGCATGCTCGAGAGAGCAGAAACAACTGTCGCCCAGAACACGGACATGACTGGTGAAAAGCCCATCAACATAAATACCACGATTGAGATGAGTGAGAAAAAATGGAACCAGTATTTTTTGGCGAGCTGCCACGCAGATTCAGCAGATTCGAAATGAATGTTCTTCATGCCATATTTGCGTACGTCAATTTCAACCATCACAAATAAGCCAAGATAGAAGAGGATCGTTGGAATAGTTGCCATGAGCAAGACATCTAAATACGAAATCTTGAGGAAGTCCGCAATCAAGAATGCTGCTGCGCCAAGCACTGGCGGAGAAATAATCGCGCCCAATCCCCCGGCAGCCAAGAGGCCTCCAGCCGCATTCTTTTCGTAACCAACCTTATCTAACATCGGAGCAGCCACAGAACCTACAGTTACTGTTGTGGCCACGCCTGATCCAGATGGGCCGCCCAATAGGAAGGAGGACATCACAATGGTTCTGCCTACGCCAGAGGACTTACCGCCCATAGCCGCAAATGAAAAGTCGATAAAAAATTTACCCGCACCAGTAAATTGCAAAAAAGCGCCAAAGATAGTGAACAGAATAATCAAGGTCGCAGAGACGTCAACTGCGGTCCCGTAAATTCCTTCGAGGGTCATGTACATATAAACCCACTAAGCGATCAAGACCATAGCCTTTGTGTGTCCAAGGGGCAGGTAGATAGTTGTCAAAAAGTGCGTAGAGTAAAAACAATACAGTGACAGTAACCAGCACCATTCCATTGGTTCTTCTGACACTTTCAAGAATTAGTAGGATTAGGCCGATTCCAACAAGTACGTCAGTTGAATTGGGTGCAGTATTTCTATCGGCAAAATCATCGCCACCACTAAGGATGTAGTAAGCAATGGCTACCGAGCCAATGGCAAATAGAACATCCCAAATCATGAGGCGATTTTTAAAGCGTGCAGCAATCGGAAAGCTGAGGAAAACTAAAAAGAGCACTAAAGCGACGTGAATGACTCGAAGTTGTTGTGTTGGGACAATCGAGTAAGCGGCATAGAGGTGAAATAAAGACATGCCTACCGCGACCAGCGTGATGAACTTAGCTAGAAGACCTTTGTAGTCATTAGAGTCACCTTCCTCCTGCTTAATGAAGGCGTCTAGTTTTTCTTGGGTTTCATTGTCGATAGCGTTCTGATTCATGTCTCAACCTACTTATTTATATTTATGAACTTCTTTAAAGCAGTAGGGGTGAGATCAACTCACCCCTGGTACTAAATTAATTTACTTTGACATTCTTTTCTTTGAAGTACTTTAGTGCGCCTGGATGGAAATCAACTGGTGTTGATTTCGCCTTTTGGCCTTCTAAAGTGACATTCATGTATTCCTGATGGGTTCTCACTAAATCTAATTTGTTATCAAAAATTGCTTTTGTGATTTTGTAAGCCTGATCATCCGGCATGCTGGCGTTAACCACCAAGATATTTGCAACGGCAGCGACCTTATTGTCTTTTGCCATGCCGCTATAGGTTGCCTTTGGAATTACTGTTGGGAAGTAGAGGTTGCCATATTTCTTATTCATTGATGGCACTTCTTCGGTTGTATCTACCATCACAATTTTCATGCCTGGGCTGTTAGCCAAATCAGTTACAGCTGCTGTTGGTGGTCCGCCGACCCAGAAGAAGGCATCAATCTTGCGATCTTTAACTGCATTAACGGATTCAGCAACGCTCAAACGCTCGCGTTTGACATCTTTATCTTTGTCTAAGCCAGCCGCCTCTAAAAGTCTGAAAGCCATAACTTCAGTGGCGCTGCCTGGAGCGCCAGTACTAACGCGCTTGCCTTTGAGATCCTTCATGGACTTAATGCCAGTGGACTCCACTGTTACTACATGCATTAAGTTTGGGTAGAGCACTACGAGAGTGCGTAGATCAACTTTTCCCCCCGGTAAATTTACCGTCTCCAACTTGTGCATCCTTTGCAGCATCGGCCATGGAGAAGCCAACGTAAGGCTTGCCTCTACCAATGAGGTTGAGGTTATCAATTGAACCACCAGTAACTGACATGCCCGGCACTTTGCTTGACAAGACGGAAGCTAAACCACCACCCATAGGGTAGTAAACGCCTCCTGTGCCACCGGTTGCAATTGAAATATTTTGCGCACTTACGCTTGCACATAAAAAGCTAAGCGATAAGGCAATGACTTTTAGTAATTTCATTGTTGTCTCCTATTGATCTTTGTTGTGTTGTTTAAATTAAAGGCCGGGCATACTGAAGTTGATCTGCTTCAATTCGCTCAGTAGCTGAGCTTGTTGATCTGCGCTTAACTGCATCAATGGCGGACGCACTTTAAGCCATTCAGGATCTTTGCTGAAATGAGCAACTGCTGTTTTCATACCGGCAATCATTTGATATTTAGCAAAGACTCCACGAATCTGATCTAGGCCTGCTTGACGTTCATCAGCATTGGACTCTCTCCAATGCGCAGCCAAATCAGCAATAGCTTTAGGATTCACATTTGCTGTGGCGGAAATGCATCCAACGCCACCAGCACGCAGGGCGCGCATTAGGAATACTTCGCTGCCTGCATAGACGCGGAAGCCTGCAGGAGCTAGTAACTTAATTACGGATTCTGTATATGCCCAGTCACCAGAACTATCTTTCATGCCGACAACAGTCTTTGGGTATTCTTTTGCTAGACGTTCGAGTAGCGAGAGGCTGAGGTTGATTTTGGTGACCGGGGGAATGTTGTAGATATAAATCTGCAATGCCGCGCTACCAACTTTTTGAATAACTTCTGAAAAGTATGCGAAGAGGCCATCATCGCTGACATCTTTGTAATAAAAAGGCGGCAGCATTAAAACGCCAGCGCATTTGTGATTAACTGCATGACGCGTCATATTCACAGTTGCATCAATAGAGGTAGCGCCTGTTCCGGGCATCAAGTGCTCTGGGTTTAAGCCGCCCTCGATTAATGTGGTGAGTGTAGCCATCTTTTGCGGTGCAGACATCGAGTTGGCTTCAGAGTTGGTGCCAAAGATTGCTTGCCCAACACCATTGGCTTCCAGCCATTTGCACTGCTTTAATAATTTTGCGGCATCTGGACTTCCGTCTGCTGTAAATGGCGTCAATACTGGTGAAAGTACTGCCGGCAGTGTTAAAGGGTGCAGGGAAATGGTCATGCTGTCTCCGTTTTAGTTTTTAACTTCCGATGGAAGCGGTTTTTGATTAAAGAAGGCTTCTAAATTATCTACTGCCAAATTCGTCATTGCTATCCGTGTTTCCGAGGTAGCGCTACCGATATGTGGTGTTAACAGTACATTACTCAGGCTTAAAAAGGCTGGATTCGGATTGGGTTCATTCTCAAAGACGTCCAAGGCAGCCCCAGCGATCTTTTTATGTTGCAGTGCATATAGAAGAGCCGCCTCATCCACTACATTGCCTCTAGCAATATTAATTAAAAAAAACCAGATGGTCCAAGAGCTTCTAAGGCCTGTGCATTGATCATCTTGTCGGTTTCGGGTGTTGCTGGGCAAGCTAAAAATAGGATGTCACTAGCAGCAGCCAAGTCTTTGACATTTGGGTGATACGTATAGGGTAAGGGCTTTGCATTTGGTCCGGAGTAAGCAATCTCCACTTTAAAGGGCTCTAAACGCTTTGCAAGATCTTGTCCGATACGTCC
Organism: Polynucleobacter necessarius; assembly: GCF_900096755.1. NCBI lineage: Bacteria > Pseudomonadati > Pseudomonadota > Betaproteobacteria > Burkholderiales > Burkholderiaceae > Polynucleobacter > Polynucleobacter necessarius. The sequence goes on along the minus strand of NZ_LT615227.1, from coordinate 227,165 downwards.
CATGCCCACAATACCCACTCGTTTGCCAGCTAAAGTGGTTGTGAGCTTGAAGGGTGCCTTTGACCAGGCGGTGCTTTTAACGTATTCCTGGGCCTCAGGAAGGTGACGTAACAGAGCTAGCATCATGCCAATAGCTAATTCGCAGACTGCGTCGTTTAAACCCCCCGGTATTGCTTGCTTTAATGCTCCGTTCCTTGAGGTAGCTCAAGGGGAGGTTGTCATAACCAACGCCACAAGTTGCCACCATGCGGATAGTGGGAATTCGTTTAACCAAAGCAAAGCCTCTGGCAGCTTGGTATTCGAGTGAATCAAAATCGCCTGAAAATTTCCAGCTGGCGCAGGAGCTTGAGGATCGGGGTGATGGGTTGGGGTAAAGCGCCGATCAATTTCTGCCCGCATAATTTCAGGGAAATGGCCGACCTGTAGCACCGAATTGACGGGGATCATGTCTCACTATGTTTTTTATTGAAATAATGAGCCCATTGTAAGAGGATTTTTAATTTAAAGTGCGAGAGTATGTAATGTTGTTTACCCCAGCTGAAACCAAGGTGGTGATCGTAGGCGGTGGCACGATGGGCGCCGATGTTGCTGCGGTATGCGCGCGTGGAGGATGTGCTGTCCAGGTTGTGGAACCCACCACAACAGAGCGTAGAGCCCTTTTGCCAGATTATTTTGCCAATACCATGACCGATCTTGGTTATGAAAATCGTATTCACTTGTTGGCAGTGGCGGGCTCTCTTGAAGAGGTTGATTGGGCAGATATCGATCTGGTTATCGAATGTATCCCAGAGCTCTTGGATATCAAGCAAGAGTTATTTGCCAAGCTCGAAAAATATGCGAAGCCTGAAGCAGTGTTGGCCAGTAATAGCACTAGCTTTCCGATTAGCGCAATTGCAAAAGATCTCAAAACAGCTGCGCGCATGATTGGCCTACATTTCTTTATGCCAGCCCATTTGGTACCTTGTGTCGAAGTGGTTTATGGCGAGAGGACCTCACCGATGGTGGGGGAAAGTTTGTCGCGCTTGATGACTGCTTGCGGCATGGTTCCGGTTACCGTAAAAAAAGATTTGCCAGGGTTCTTGGCCAATCGCTTGCAGCATGCTTTGTCACGCGAGGCCTTCTCAATGGTGGATGCAGGTATTTGCACTCCAGAGGATATTGATAAGGCGGTTCGTTTTGGTTTTCGCTATATCGCCGCTGGGCCAGCTATGCAACGTGACCATGCGGGTCTTGAAATGCATGGTGCTGGGGGTGCAACTATTTACCCGACACTGAATAACTCACCAACGATTGCGAAGTGCTTAAGTAATCGCATAGAGGGTGGAAAATTTGGAATGAAAACGGGTGAAGGTTTTTTCCCGTGGGCAGCAGAAACCATTAAAGCTGAACGCGAACGTTACCAAGAGGCTTTGCGCGCTGGATTAAAAATCATCCAAAAAGAATTGCCTGAGATTAAATAGACTTAGGAAATATCTTTTAGGTGTAACTTACCTAAGTGTGGTACAAGGCGGTAGGTGATAAAGACGATAGCGATTGTTGCCACACCGCCAAACACAATGGAAGGCACCAAGCCCATCATGATAGCTGCAATGCCAGATTCAAGTGCACTCAATTCATTCGAAGAGCCAATGAAGATGCCATTAATCGCACTGATCCTGCCGCGCATATGATCGGGTGTGGTGAGTTGCATGATGCTGCCTCGAATGACTACTGATGCGGCGTCAAAACATCCTGAGGCGAATAAGAAAAATGTGCAGACCCAAAGATTGCTCGATAGTCCAAAAGCAATAATTGTGGCGCCAAACCCGGCAACCGAAATCAAGAGATGTTTGCCAGAATCCGTCAGGATGGGGCGCTTAGCCAAGTAGATTCCCATGATGGCCGCCCCCCGCAGCCGGAGCGGCACGCAAGATACCCAAGGTTTCTGGCCCAGCATTCAGGACTTCTTTAACAAATGCAGGAAGAATGGATACCGCACCACCAAAAAGAACGGCAAACATATCGAGCGCCATGATCCCCAAAATGAGTTCATGTTTTCTAACGTAATGAAAGCCTTCCAAAAAAACTCTTTAAAAAGTTTCCCGATAGGTTGCCAGTTTTTTCTTGTACGGCGGTGATAAAGGTAATGCCGTATAAGCCTACCGCTCCACAAGCAGCCGCCAGGAGGTAAGTCTATTCAAGACCAGCAAATCCAATCATTAATCCACCCATGCCGGGACCTGCAACTACGCATATCTGAATGGCGGAAGATGCATAAGCGGTGTAGCGGGGCAACTGATCTCTTGGAATAATTTGTCCAAAGAGCGCCTGATAGGAAGGTCTTAATAAAGCACGACCAATCCCAATAAATGCAACGGCGGTATAGATTAATGGCACGGGCGGCGACAACCAACCTAGGGCAATCACCGTTAAAAATAGCGCTACTGCAATATGGATTACGCAAGCGATAGCTGCAATCAATTTGCGAGAGTAATGATCAACTGCATGCCCAGAATAAAGGACTAATGCAAAGTAAGGAACTAGCTCTGCTAATCCAATGAGGCCCAGAGATACAACGCTATTGGTGATTTCATAGAGGTGCCAACCAACGGCCACCATCGTAATTTGGTAGCTGAGAGTTGCGCCGATGCGATAGAGCAGTAGGGTTCTAAAGGCTTTGCTAGGATTCATGAATTCTTCTTAGTTTAAGGGAGAAGCTGCTTTATCCTTATCCTTAAGGTATGAAAAAAATTATTCGCGTCTGGGATCTGCCAATTCGTCTATTTCACTGGTTACTGGTGCTCTGTATTGTTGGCAGTTTAATTAGCGTTAATCTTGGCGGTAATGCGATTGAATGGCACGCCTATTTTGGTTATAGTGTCTTGACCTTATTGGTATTTCGCATTGTTTGTTGGGGTTTGATTGGATCCAGGCATGCGCGCTTTGCCTCCTTCCTCCCGAATAAAAAAGCAATCCTTGATTATTTGCAGGGAAACTCACCGCGCGTGCTTGGGCATAACCCAATAGGCGCATTGTCTGTTTTTGCTTTGTTGTTTGCTTTAATGGTGCAGGTTGTTACCGGCCTATTTGTAGATGATGAAATTGCTTTTCAAGGGCCTTTGGCAAAATATGTATCAAGCTCGGCAGCTTCATTTCTCTCTGAGATTCATGAGGGTAACCAAGTGGTGATTTATACCTTAGTCACCATTCATATTGCCGCGATTTGGTATTACAAGAAGTTCAAGGGCGAAAATTTAATTAAGCCGATGATCAGTGGCGACAAAGAAATTGACCCAAGCGAAGAGGCAAATTACTTGCCTGCTGACTTGGGTCAAGACTCCAAGGATGGAGCACTACAACGCGGCTTTGCTTTGTTGCTTTTAAGTGTGATCGGGGTAGTGGTGGGTTATTTCATTACGAAGTAAGAATTCTTACTTCTTCTTGAAGTCATCATGGCAGCCTTTGCAGGTTGCGCCTGCTGCACCAAATGATTTCTTGATGCTATCTAAATCACCAGACTGGGCAGCCTTATTAAGATCTACTACAGCTAGTTGCATTTTGTCAGCCGCTGCCTTGAACTTGGCGTTATCAGACCAAATATCAGATTGCGCTTTGCCGCCTTCAGTGCCTGGACCAAAAGCTTGCCATGGCAAAGTGGAAAGCGTTGCAACAACTGCTGCATTCTTGGCTACATCATCCTTGTTGTAAGGGGCCTCGCCTTTAACAACAGCGCCAATTTTTCCAAAAGAATTAGCCATGACGGTGAATGCGCTTTGGCGATACTTAATAGCATCTTCTGAATTTTTAAATTGAGCAAATGCTGAACCAGCACCAATTGCTAAAAAGGTTGCGGTGCTTGCTAAGACTAGTTTCTGTAATTTCATGGATATTCTCCTTCGGCCAATGAGGATTGCTTGGGTTCAGCATATCCCAGAACAACATTTTTTGCTGTACTTAAAAAATCATTCTTAAGGGGCTGGTTAGCAAAAGGATGAGCCATTCAAAGAAGCTCATGAGTGGTTGCATCCAAAGGGTTCCAATCACTCCTGTAAAGACAAGTGCGAGCACAATAAAGAACCCCCATGGTTCCAGTCGGTCAAGAGCGATCGACTGACGGGCTGGCAGAAGGCTGGACAGAATGCGACCGCCATCTAGCGGGGGTAGCGGAAATAGATTGAACACTAATAGACCCAGATTCCAGGTTATACCTGCTTGGGACATGGAAATCAGAAATTTCTCATTCGCTCCAAAACCCACCAAGACGATTAAAAGGGTTAGCCAAATAAGTGCCTGGATGAAATTCGAGCCAGGGCCAGCCAATGCCACCCAAATGGAATCGATTCTGGGGTTTCGGAGTCTGCCAAAGTTCACGGGTACCGGTTTAGCGTAACCCACTAAAAAAAGGGGGGCGGTGAGAAGAAGCACCAAGGGAATGAGGATGGTTCCCACTGGGTCAATGTGTTTTGCAGGGTTTAGGCTGACTCGACCGAGCATATAAGCGGTGTTATCCCCAAATTTTCGGGCAGCAAAACCATGGGCTGCTTCGTGGATCGTGATGGCAAAAATCAGGGGAATCGCATTAATTGCGACGACTTGGATAGAATAGTCGATAATCATGGCAATATGATACCCATAGAAGCTCAAAGTGACTGACGAAAAGAAACCCGATTCAAAAACCCCAGTAAAAGCGGTAGCAGCTAAGCCGCCTGCACGCCCACCCGTCCCAAAAGGACCCTCTGGCCCAGCTGGAAGGCCTCAGGCAGGCTTTGGCGGGGGAAAAGGCATGATGCGCAAGGCTGGTCGCGGGCGATAGTGGATAATTACCCTATTCATTAATGTGTTTACAGAGGATTTAGCATGAACGAATGGCATAACGAATCTAAAGAAGAAGTTAACAAAAAGATCATTACCTTGATCGTGATGTTGGCAGCCGCTACAAGCTTGGCTATTTTGTTTGCATTGGTTGCAGCTCATACAGGTTACGTATTCAGTTAACCAGCATTAATGACTAGCCATCGCCAACCTGCAATATTTGCTGGCCATGGCAGTCCGATGTATGCCATAGAGCCAAACCGTTATACGGCGGCTTGGTCAGCTCTAGGTAAGTCATTAAAGCGCCCTGATGCTATCTTAGTGATCTCGGCACATTGGGTAACTCGAGGTGTATGGGTTACTGCGATGCCAAAACCAAAATCCATTCATGACTTCGGCGGTTTTCCGCAGGCATTATTTGATATTCAGTATCCAGCGCCTGGAAGCCCTGCTTTAGCTGATCGCGTACAGGAGTTATTAAACGTACCGGTAGTGCTCGAAGAAAATGAGTGGGGTATTGACCATGGCGCATGGTCTGTTCTGAAGTATCTTTATCCTGATGCCGATATTCCGGTCGTACAGTTAAGTCTGGATGGCTCAATGTCAGCGCGTGAGCACTATGAGCTAGCCAAGCCGCTACGTCCACTGCGCGATGAAAATATCTTGATTTTATCTAGCGGTAACGTGGTCCATAACCTGCGAACCATTCATTGGCAAGAAGATGCCCAACCTTATCCATGGGCCACAGAGTTTAATCATTTTTTTACCTCAGAAATGCGCGCTAATCACCATGACCCTTTGATTGATTGGGAGGATTTTGGTGATGCAGCACATCTTTCTATTCCGACGGCGGAACATTATTGGCCCGCTTTATATACTCTGGCTTTACAACATGAAGACGAGCATGCAAAAGTCTATATTGATGGAATCGAAATGAGTTCAATCAGCATGTTAGGTTTTTCAATTCAATAGAGAACTGATTATGTGGCTATCTATCTTTGCAATTTTCTTTGGCGCAGGCCTAGGCGCATTATTAAGAGCGGGCTTTAATTTTTTAACGGTTGGGCGCAGCTTCTGTGATTCCGTTGGGAACTCTTGCGTCAAACATGGTCGGCGGTTACCTCATTGCTATTGCTTTCTTCGGAAATAATCCCAATCTCTCACCTGAGTGGAAGCTTTTTGTGATTACTGGTTTTCTGGGCGGCTTAACAACTTTCTCTAGTTTTTCTGCCGAGGTTGTTGGGTTTATGCAGCGCGGTGAACTTAACTGGGCTTTAGGCACAGCATTGCTTCATTTGGTAGGTTCGTTGGTATTAACTTTCCTAGGCATTCTGACTTATACCAGGCGCTCAAATAAAATTGGGGACTTATTAGCCCCCAATTTATTCTCGCAACATTTATTTAGTGCATATCACTTACTCTGGCTTAATGTTTGTCGCCTTAACAACAGCACCCCATTTTTGAGATTCTGATTTGACTAGCGCTGCAAAATCAGCGGGGCTGCCTCCACCAATCTCATTGCCTTGTGAAAGGAAAGCATGAGCTCACGCAACTGAGGATCCTTAAGCGCTTCGTTTGCAGCTGCATTTAATTTGTCAATAATGGCTTTGGGCGTACCTTTTGGTGCAATCAAGCCCTGCCAGTTGAGCACCTCAACCTTTGGATAACCTACTTCTGCAAAACTAGGAACGTTGGGGAGTAAAGGTGAGCGCTTCTTGCTGGTAATCGCAATCGGACGTAATTTATCCGCCTTGATACTAGGCATCGCAGAATACATTTGGTCAAACATCATGGTGACGTTGCCTGCCATAAGGTCAGTTAAGCCTGCTGAACCACTCTTATACGGTACATGAATCATGTTGATCCCCGCATTTTGTTCAAAGATTTCTGCAGAGAGTTGATGGCTACCACCGATGCCGCCGGATGAGAATGTGAGCACTCCAGGTTTGGCTTTAGCTGCATTCACAATATCTTGCACAGTCTTGTTAGGGGGAGTCAGGATTGACCACCAGTACCAAAGGACCTTTTTCAATTAAAACAATCGGTGTTAAATCTGTCTCTGGGTCATAACGCAGGTTTCCAAAGAGTGTTTTATTGACTGCCATAGGAGCAAAGTTACCCATACTAATGGTGTAACCATCTGGAGCGGCTCGAGAAATGTATTCGGTGCCAATATTTCCGCCGGCACCAGGCTTGTTATCAACAATAATCGGCTGCTTCAAGATGACGCTCATCTTTTGCGCGATTTGACGGCTACGAGAATCTGCGCCACCCCCTGCGCCATAAGGAACGATGAAGTTAATAGGCTTGGTGGGATAGGCCCCCTGAGCAATAGAGGCAGAAGAAAAAAGCGTGCCAATACTTAGTAGACAGCAAGAGAGTGATTGAATCAGACGCATACTTATCCTTAAATTCTTAGGTTAGATAAAGAGCCAAAAATTCCCAAAACTCCGCCTATAGCAATGAGATACAGCGGGTGCCAGCGAGTGAATACTGTAACGCCAATAGTACCTAAAGTTAGCGCATAAGCAGCGGCAGTGTGATTAATTTGGAGTGAAATCTGCCAGGCAGCAGAAAGAACCAGTCCAACCGCTAGGGCGCCGGCGGCAAATTGGATGGCTCGTTGTTTTTGAATATCCTGCATCCCTTAGATGGAGCGTTGCAAGAAGTAGATCATGATGGAAGAGGGCTAGGCAATAGCCAGGGTAGCGATAGCGGCGCTGATAACTCCGCCTACCTTCCAGCAGCCAATGAGCGTTACCGTCATCAGATTAGGTCCTGGCGCTGCTTGGGCAATCGCAAAGTAATCCGCAAACGTTTGGCCATTGATCCAGTGCTTTTGGTTGACGGAAAGATCATATAGGGTCGGAAGAAGTGCGTTAATGCCGCCAAATGCAACCAAAGAAAAAGCAGAGAGCTTTAGAAAAAGACTCAGTAGCGTACTAATCATTTCTTCACCTTCTTCCAGGCTAGAAAAAATGCTAGAGGAGATGCAATAAGTACCACCCAGCCTAAACCTAAGTGAAAATACGTAGCCGCAAGAATCGTGAGGAAGATCACTGAAAGCATAGGCGGGTAATTGAATTCAGCGCGCATCATCTTAAAGCCGGTGCTCGCAATTAAACCAACGCCCACAGCTGAAATCCCGCGCAATAATCCTTGAACAACGGGCATATAGCTGTTGTAATGCTCATAAAGTATGCCCAACAGAATTACCAGAGCCACTGGTCCGAGCAGCAGGCCCATCACCGCGGCAAATGCTCCTGGAATGCCTGCGAAACGAGTGCCTACGCAGACGCCAAGGTTAATAATATTGGGGCCCGGTACAATTTGGCAGATGCCGAGCATGGCGCTAAATTCTTCGGCGGTTAACCACTTCTCTTCTTCCACAGGCGTGCGGCGCGCCCAAGGCAGAACACCACCAAAACCAGACATGCCAATTTTGCTAAATCCAAGGAAGAGCTGTTTCGGGGTTAGAGTTTTCAAAGATGGTTAAAAAATGAATTTAAAAAATAGCAAAAAAACTATTGTGGCTTAAATGGATGTGGAGCGGGCTTATTTTCTAGCCAGGCCTCTAAGGTTTCGGTGATGCCTTTAGAAAACGTAGCAAAAATGGGTTCTGCAATAAATCCAAGATGTGGGGTCACCAAAAGATTTTTGGTGTTACGCAAAACGTCTTTCTCTGGAAGCGGCTCAACATCAAATACATCTACTGCGGCTTGACCAGGTCTGCCATCGGCCAATGCATTTTGTAGATCCATCATATTAATTAGCGCAGCACGAGACGTATTGACTAGTATGGAATCGGGGCGCATGAGGGCTAATTGATCGGCGCTGATTAGTCCTTTGGTGCCCGGTCCTGCCACTAAATGCATAGTGACGACTTTAGATGTTTTTAGTAACTCAATCTAAGCTTACTGCCTTTGCGTTCTTGGCAGTAGCGCGCTCAGGCGTCATGCGGGGACTCCAGGCTACAACCTCCATGCCTAGGGCGGCACCAACACGTGCTACGCGACTTCCGATGGCGCCAAGACCCATGATGCCCAGTCTTTCGCCTGATAGCATTGGGAGCAAGGAGAGCTCATCTCGCCATCCTCCAGATGAAATCAGTTTGTTCTCTTCTATCAGGCGCTTTGATGCTCCTAAGATGAGTGCCCAGGTAAGTTCAGCAGTTGTTTCCTTGGAGGGGCCGCCAGGCGTACAGGCCATTGGGATGTTGCGTGAGACTAATGCGGATGCTTCTAGGGTACCGTTACGCTCCCCAGTAAACATCAGAAATTTCAGCTTGGGTAAGCGCGCAATCATGGCCTCGTTAAATGGGGAGCGATCACGAACAATGGCTATTGCATCTGCGTCTTTCACTGCTTCATATAGCGCCTCATCCCTTAAAGGCTCATGATGAATAGTGAGATTAGCCTGCTGATCTAACTTATCCCAATTAGAAATGCGACGTAGGGCACGTTCGTAGTCACCCAGAATAACGATGTTTGGTAGTGAGGCCATAAGTAAAGTGCTTTCGAGTGAAATTAATCTGGAGTGCAAAGACTCAAAATTTTCTTGAGATCAGATGCTTGACCAAGTTTCCACAAGGCAGCAATCAACTGACGTGCTTTCTCTTTGCCAATTACAGGCTCAGCCAAGCTAGTGAACTTCTGTTCCAAATTTGCATCGCTCATTGGGTTCTCAACAGAGCCAATCGCATTCTTCACAAAAATATGCACTTCTTTGTCATTCTTGAGGAATGCTTTGACATCAACTGAGGCTTCGCTAATAGAGGTATCTGTCGTTGCATTCACCTTGGCACGCAATGCCACAACATCTGGACGATTTACGATGTCATCGGCGTACTCTCCTTCACCGGCTTGACCAAACATTAAGCCGACGGCACAGCCGTGATACACGCCGAACTTACCTTCGAGACCATCTTTGGGTGTCTTCTTAACGGTTAATTCGAGAACGAGTGGGTGTACACGTAATTCAATACGCTCAACGTCTTCTGCATTCACGCCTTGCGCGCGTAGTTGGGCGCATGCATCAATTGCTGGGTGAATCACAATGCCGCAAGCAAAAGGTTTGTAGGTATTCAATGAAATCTCAAATGACTTACCAAGATTGCGATCGATTTCAGTCCAATCACATTTCGTAGAAGCAGTTTGCATATACCCACGACCTGCTTCAAGTGCTTTAGGGCTAGCAGTAAAGCCGTGCTTGGCAAGGAGTGCGGAGAGTTGGCCTGCGCGTGCAGCGCCACCTGGATGGAAAGGTTTGGTCATCGTTCCAAACTGCTCACGCATACCAACTGGTTGAGAGGCAGCAATGCCGAGTGCCATAGTAGTTTTTTGTAAATCCAGACCCATCAAGCGTGAACATGCTGCAGCTGAGCCGAGCATGCCAGTGGAGCCAGTGATATGCCAACCACGGTGATAGTGATCGGGGTACATTGCGTTACCAACGCGGCAAGCAACATCAATACCCAAGACGAGCGAGTCAATGATTTGACGGCCATTTGCATGGATGTGCTCTCCCAACGCCAGGATTGCTGAAGCTACAGGGCCAGCTGGATGGATAACTGTCTTTAGATGGGTGTCATCAAAGTCAAAAGTGTGTGAGCTAATGCCGTTAATTAAAGCGGCACCACCCATATCTACCTTGTCCTTGCGTCCCAAGATGCTGGCTTGAGGCGCTGGCTGAAATTCACGAATAGCTGCCAACGAGGATTCAACGCTCTCATGGTTTGCAGCGCCAATAGCGCAACCAAGCCAGTTTAAAAAAGTGCGATGCGCTTCATGATCAACCTCAGGTCTCCATCCTTGGCTTGGATGGGCGGTAACAAACTCAGCTAAAATTTTGGTGACTGATGGTGCATTTAGGCCTGCTGCAGCGGCAATAGCGTGTGACACATCGGCATTCCTATAATTTATGTTGTGTATTTTTAGGTAAATGTAAGACGAAGAATTTATTCAATTTCAATAGTGCGTTCTTTGGCCACTTTGGCCCAGCGTGCGATATCTTCTTTGATGTAGTTAGCAAACTGTGGTGGCGTCATTGGCATTAAGGTCATCGCTTCGCTGGTCATCTTTTCAGAGAACTCAGGTAATGCCAAAACCTTGTTCAACTCCGCATTGAGTTTGGCAACAATTGCTGGGGGTAATGCTGGGGGTAAGTTAGCTGGGCCAACCAATCCATACCACTGTTGACCATCAAAGCCGTTATATCCCAATTCTTTAAAGGTAGGAATGTTTGGCGCTGCTGAACTACGCTTAGCGCCTGTATAATTACCAAGCCTCGCACGCGATTGGTATTGATGTAAGGGAGAGCAGCGAATAGGGTTGGGAACATCGCCTGTGTCTGTCCAGCAAGTAAATCGGTATAGGCGGGGCCAACGCCACGATAAGGAACGTGAACCATAAATATTCCTGCGGCTAGCTTTAATTGCTCCATACCCAAGTGAGTCAGGGTTCCAGGACCCGCTGATCCGTAACTGAGTTTGGCGGGATTCTTTTTGGCGTAATCAACAAACTCTTTAAAGTTTTTAATTGGCAGCTCTGGGTTGATGATCAACACATTTGGTGTTGCATCAATCATGCCAATTGGCGTGAAATCTTTAATCGCGTCATAAGGTAATTTTCGAACCGCTGGATTGGTTCCGTGGGTCCCGACATAGGCAATCATCAGTGTGTAGCCATCAGCAGGTGCTTTTGCGGTAGCTTGAGAGACGATCGCTCCACCACCGCCACCCATGTTTTCAACAATGACTGGTTGGCCAATCGAGCGAGACATTTTTTCAGCAACTGCGCGGGCAATATTATCCAAGCCGCCGCCAGCAGCTACTGGTGCTATCAGTTTGATTGGTTTGACAGGGTAAGCAGGGGTTGGAGTTTGCGCTTGAGCGCTAAACGCTGCAAATAGGAATGATAAAAAAATCGGCACTAGCCGATTGCTTGATTTAGACATGTCTCGAGTCCGTTTATTATTTATATTAATGTGGTGATGCTTCGCCACTTTACTACTATTGATAGAAAATCTTTTTTGACCAAGGAAACCCCATGATTTTGGAACATTGCGACCTAGAAATCGACCCAGCCAAGCAGCAAGAGTTTGAAGAGGCCATTTTGCGGGGCGTAGAGACGGTGATCTCAAAAGCCAAGGGTTTTCGGGGGTACAAGGTAAACACATAGTGTGGAAACCCCTTCCCGCTATTTGTTGCTAATTTACTGGGATACCCTAGAAAACCATACTGTAGATTTTCGGGGTTCAGAAGCCTTTGCAGACTGGCGCGCCATTGTGGGCCCCTTCTTTGTGAAGCCCCCTTTTGTAGAGCATATGACTTTGGTGGGCAAATCCGCTTAGTTTAATTAGCTGGATTTTTCCGCCTTCAGTTTTTTCCGTACAGAAATTTCTACGGGAATCTCATCTAGATTGGGCTCTAATGCTTCGCGCTCGTCAAAGACAAAGCAACTGCCTTTGTAGTGCGCAGAGCCTACTTCCTCAAAGTATTTCAAAATTCCACCTTCTAATTGGTAGCTATGTTGCATGCCAATTTCTCGCATATAGAGACCAGACTTTTCACAGCGAATGCCACCAGTGCAAAAACTCACTAGAGTTTTGTCTGCTAATTCATCTTTGTGGGCGGAGATAGCTGCTGGAAATTCTGTGAACTTTTCAATATTGAAGTGAAGGGCGTTTTCAAAAGTTCCGTAATCGACTTCAAAGGCATTTCGTGTATCAACCATGACCACCGGGCGTCCCAGGTCGTCTGTACCGCGGTCAAGCCACCCTTGTAATTTTTTTGGAGCAATGAAATTCGCGCGACCTTTTTCGGGGCGAATGGCCGGATGATTCATCCGAATAATTTCATTTTTGAGTTTGATGAGCATCTTTTTGAATGGCTGCTCATCCGACCAACTCTCTTTTGCTTGGAGTGGTTTAAAGCGAGGATCTAAGCGAAGCCAGCCTAAAAATCCGCGCAGTTCAACGGTTTTGCCTGCGAGAAACATGTTGATGCCTTCACCAGTGAGCAGAATGGTCCCCTTTAATTGGCGACTATTACATTCGTCTAGCATCTTGGCGCGCAACTCCGGCAGACCATCAAGACTGACGAATAAATAGGCGGCAATATTTAAAATAGACTTCATTGTTTCTCTCACTTAGCAACCCTCACATTATCGAGCAAACAGGCCTAGGGGGTGGTAATCTTGAGGTCTTATTAAAATCCATGCTGTATTTAGCAAAAACGGCCAAAAGAGCCCTATTTTTAGCCTTATTGGCAGTTAGCGGCTGGTGCCCAATCCGCTGGAGTGGGGTCTTCTTGGCCCACTCAAAGGCCGATTCGCTTAATCGCTGTATTCCCCCCTCGTGGCTCTGTAGATCAGGTGGCCCGCGTATTGGCTCCAGCCTTGCAGGCTGAGCCGAAACAAAATGTGATTGTTGAGAACATAGGCCGTGCTTCAGGCTTGATTGGCACCTCAGCCATGACTCGCTCTGATCCGGATGGATATACCTTCGCGGTGGTGTTTGATACTCATGGCGTTAATCCAAGTCTGAAAGACAAGCTTCCGTACGACACCATTAAGGATATTGCCCCTGTCATTTTGGTTGGTACATCACCAATGGTTTTGATTGCGAGCAAGAAGTCTGGCATTACTAGCTTTAAGCAGCTGGTAGATATGTCCAAGACAGGCAAACAATTTAGTTATGGCTCGATTGGTATTGGTAGCTTAGGTCATTTAGCGATGGCGCGCCTTGCTAAACAAGCAGGTTTTGATTGGAATCACATTCCTTATCGCGGTGGTGGCCCTTTGATGCAAGATGCCTTGGGTGGTCAAGTTGAATTGGCTGTAGGTTCAGAGTTTTTGGTAAAGCCACACGTTGATAGCGGCGGCGTCATTCCTTTAGTGATTACTACAGCGAAAAGATCTCCTTCCCTGCCGAATGTCCCAACGATTTCTGAAAGCGGCTTCCCAGGCTTTAGCGCTCCTGCTTGGTGGGCGGTTTTAGCTCCCGGCAAAACACCACCTGCTGTAGTAGATGCAATGAATAAGGCTTTGAATAAGGCCTTAAAAACCTCTGCAGTTGCCGCGAAGTTCAAGTCACAAGGGATTGATATTGTTGGCGGGACACCCGAAGTTGCCCGTGAATTCATAGGCAAGCAAATTGGTGTCTGGGGTAAGTTTGTGATTGAAAACAATATTAAAGAAACTGGTCAATAAAAGGTTGTCATGTCAGAACGTTTAATTTCGTATCAGCCGATGGATTTGGCGGAGCCAGCTGAATTGGTTGCCGCTATTCGCAAAAGACGTGGCGGTCAATTTATCAATCTAGATCGCATGCTGTTGCATAGCGTACCTATCGCAGAGGGCTGGAATCATTTCATCGGCGAGATTCGTAATAATTTATCCTTGGACCCTAAGTTACGTGAACTAGCAATGTGCGGTGTCGCTGTTCTAAATGGGGCGGAGTATGAGTTCTTTCATCATGCACCTCCCTTTAAAAAAGCGGGTGGTACTGAGGAGCAGGTTGAAGGTTTGCGACTCATTGGACGGGAAAATTTCCCCAGAAATCTTTTCTCCCAGGTGGAGAATGATGCCGCGGATTTAACCTTTCAGATGACGCGCAATATTAAGGTGGATCCTGAGCTCATGAAGCGCTTACAAAAGACACTGGGTAATACCGACGCCGTAGAGTTGGTGACAGTCATTGCTGCGTACAACATGGTCTCACGTTTCTTGATTGCTCTGGACGTCAATCCTGAAGACCGACACCATGATCCGCAACATCCAAACGATTATTCCTGGTATTGCCACCTCTGATGGTGCGGGCGTTAAATTACGCCGCAGTATTGGGGGACAAAATCAAGTCAGACTAGATCCTTTTTGATGTTGGATGAATTTTCATCAAATGATCCGAACGATTATGTGGCGGGTTTTCCGGCTCATCCGCATCGGGGCTTTGAAACAGTAACCTACATGCTTGAAGGCCATATGCTGCATGAAGATCATTTGGGCAATCAAGGGCATTTGAAGACTGGCGGTGTGCAGTGGATGACGGCAGGTCGCGGCATCATCCATTCTGAGATGCCGCAGCAAGTCAGTGGTGCTATGCGTGGCTTCCAGTTGTGGATTAACTTACCTGCCAAAGAAAAAATGAAGCCCGCTGGATATCAAGATATCCAAGTGGAAGATATTCCTAAGACGGCTCTGGCTAATGGCGGTTCTGTAAAGGTTATTGCGGGTTCTTATGAGTGTGATGGCAAGGTGATTAATGGACCCATTCAAGGGATCACCACGGCACCGATATTTTTAGATGTGCACTTGCCTCCAAATTCGGAATTCGAGCATCGTATTCCGAAGGAGCTCAATGCATTTGTCTATATTTATGAAGGCAATTTAGAGCTTGGCGGCCCCATGCGTGAAGTGCCTAAGCAGGCTGCCATTGTTTTGGGCGATGGTGATCGGTTAAAGGCTAAGGCGGGCACATTGGGCGCGCAATTTATTGTTCTCGCTGCATTGCCTTTGCATGAGCCTATCGTGCAATATGTGGTCCATTCGTCATGAATACACGCGCTGAGATCGAACAAGCGATTGATGATTATCAAAATAATCGTTTTGTGATTGCCTAGGTGAGTCAAACTAATTTGCTTCAATGGCTTGAGGGTGAGCAAGGACGCTCTGCTCGATGGCGTTCTGAGAATGGTATTGCTCCGCATAAAAAAATTCAGCTAGCTGATGACACCATGACTGCAGATGTTGCATATCGCCTCGCTTGCGAAGGAACTGCAATGCTATACAAGGGCGACTTTCAGAATGCGCGCCAACTCTTGCAGGCCTTAGTCAGAAGAGTAGATAAACCTCCCAAAAAATCCAAAAGGGCTGATCGGGTTGAAAAGGAAAAGGCCAAGAGCGCTTTAGATGTTTTCAATCTACATCGACTCTCACAATCGCAACGTGCTCGTATTTTAGGGATGCTACTTATTCAGATTAATGCTGACCACAGCATCCCCTTAAGGCGTGCTCCCGAGGTTACTCAAGCTTGTCTTGAGGCATACGGAAGTCAGGATGAGTCTTATGTGATTTCTTTACGAGAATTGTTGGGCGTAATCAGCGCCCATGAGTGGCGTAAGAAGGGTGTTCAAGTTCTTACTAGGGATAATGAAGAGGTTCGCATTCATCCTCACTATGGTGTGTTCTCCCCGGTCCGCGGAGAGTATATCGAGCTAGTGCTAAAAACACCTTTGCCCGAGGTGATCAAAAATGAATCTCTTGCATTTGACATTGGCACAGGAACAGGTGTTTTATCGGGGGTGTTGGCAATGCGCGGCATTCAAAAGAATATTGCTACCGATTTAGATGATCGAGCGATTGCTTGTGCGAAGGAAAATGTTGAACGCTTGGGTTTGAAGTCTCAGATAGAAATTCAAAAGACTAATTTGTTTCCAGCAAACAAAGCTGCGCTAATTGTTTGCAATCCCCCTTGGCTACCTACCAGCAAGACCAAGCTCTTCACTGGAGCATGCGGTATATGACCCGGATAGACAGATGCTAAAAGGCTTTTTAGGCAATCTCAAAGATCATCTTTTGCCCAACGGTGAGGGCTGGTTGATTCTTTCTGATTTAGCTGAGCGCTTAGGTTTGCGTACGCGAGAGGCTTTGCTTGATTGGATTGAGCAAGCTGGATTAAAGGTGTTGGGGCGCACTGATACTAAGCCAACACATAACAAAGTATTTGATAAGGCCGATGCATTGCATGCCGCTCGCTCTAAAGAAGTTACTTCATTGTGGCGATTGGGCGTTAAATAAAAAACAAAACCCCTCTAAAAATCAGAGGAGTTTGCTTTTAATGGTGGAGTCGGCGGGAATCGAACCCGCGTCCGCAAATCCTCCACAACAAGTTCTACATACTTAGTCATATCGTTTGATTTAATTAGTTAAGCACGGACTGACACGTTCTTCGCTGACGATTCACTAAATTTTCGAATCATTCCCCGTGACATGAAATGATCTTATCTCTTGTAAATGACCCTGATCTAGCTTGCGCTAGCTGACCCAAGAGAGAATCAGTTCAGGGGCAACCGCAATTAAGCGGCTAGTGCGAAACGTTCGTCGTTTGCAGTTAAAACATTCCCATTGATTTACGAGATAACGGGTCCTCGGTATGCCCTTGATGCTTTGTAATCCACGTCGAAACCATGTCGACCCCGGAGTTCATGCATTGGAACTCCTATTTTAAGGCTCCAAGCCTTAAATTGCTTGATATCTTTTGGTTTATTCCCTATCGGGACTATCGGGAAAGATGATTTGCAGTAAATCAAGGGGGCTATGTGCGATGTAATCGGCTCCCCAGGCCTCTGGAGGCTCTTTACAGCCGCAATATCCATAGGCGGCTGCGACAGTCTTCATACCAGCAACTTTGCCGGCAAGAACGTCTCTAATGTCATCGCCAACGTAGATAGACTGTGTAGGGTCGATATTGGCGGTTCTGGCGGCATGCAGTATGGGTTCAGGATGCGGCTTTGAATATGGGGTGGTATCGCCAGAAACCGTAGAAACGGCACGCTGACGCAGACCCATGAGGTCTGTTAAGGGAATGGTAAAGCGCTCACTTTTGTTGGTAATGATTCCCCACGGGAGCTTTGCAGCATCCATTTGGTCTAGCAAATGATCAATTCCATCAAATAATTTGCTATCCACAAGCAATGCTTTTTCGTAGTTACTAAAAAACTCATCGCGTAAGGCAATGAAATCTGCATGGTCGGGGGCAATTCCAAACGCACCCTCCTCAAGTAGGCCGCCTCGTGCACCGGCTGATGCGTAAGGCCGGAGGAATGTATAGGGCTTAGGAGATAAATTACGCGCTACAAGCAGTTGATTGGTAGCGGCTACCAAATCCGGCGCTGTGTCAGCTAAAGTGCCATCTAAATCGAAAAAGATGCCTTGATAAGGGCTTGATGCATTACTCATGGGTATTGCTTCTTTACGGCAATCATGTAGTTCACATCCACATCATCGCTTAGGCTATAGACCTGAGTGAGTGGGTTGTAACTTAAGCCTTTTATGCCGACCATCTCTAGACCTGCATGACGAGTAAAAGCCATAAGTTCTGAAGGTTTAATAAATTTAGCGTACTCGTGAGTGCCCTTTGGGAGTAATTTGAGAATGTACTCGGCGCCAATAATGGCAAATAAATAGGATTTTGGGCTGCGATTCAGTGTGCTGAAAAATAGTGTGCCACCCGGTTTGCAGAGCTTGGCACAAGCACGCACTACGGATGCGGGATCAGGTACGTGCTCCAACATTTCCATACAAGTCACTACGTCATATTGTTCTGGTTGTTCATCAGCAAGCGCTTCTGCGGAGATAGAGCGGTAAGTGAGATTGGCGCCCACTTCTAATGCATGCAATTCTGCAACCTTGAGCGCCTTTTCGGATAGATCGATGCCAGTTGTTTCTGCGCCTGATTGAGAAATAGATTCCGCCAAGATGCCGCCACCGCAACCAATATCAACAACCTTCTTACCCTCTAGATTGACAAAGGATTTGATCCAGCCCAATCGCAAAGGGTTAATTGCATGCAATGGTTTGAATTCGCTATTAGGATCCCACCAGCGATGGGCGAGGGCGCTAAATTTGGCGATTTCAGATTGGTCGACGTTCATATGGATTGGGCAAACAGATTGCTAATGGAGAAGTTTATGAATATGAATAGCGGAAATAAAAAAGCCCGCTAGAAGCGGGCTTTTTTACAAGTAAAGTGAATTACTTAGCTGCTGTACCAACAACTTCGATGTCAGTACGGCGGTTCTTAGCGCGGCCTTCAGCAGTTGCATTTGATGCAACTGGATTGCTCTTGCCTTTTGATTCTGTGTAGATACGGCTACCGTCAACACCTTTGCTTGTCAGGTAAGTCTTAACTGACTGAGCACGACGCTGACCGAGGGCCATGTTGTATGCATCTGTACCAACGCTGTCAGTGTTACCAACAGCAATGATTACTTCTAGCTTGATTTTCTTCAAGTCAACAGCGATCTTGTCCAAAGTAGCTTTACCTTCTGGTTTCAAGTCAGACTTGTTGAAGTCATAAAGTGTGTCAGCTTGCAAAGTGATTTTGCTTTGGCTAACGCCAGAAGCTGCACCACCAGTCAATGCACCGTCACAACCTTTAGCTGCAGTAGCAGGTGTCCAGCTGTTATCACGCCAGCACAATGCGCCGTCGCCGTTTTTCCAGTTCAAGCCAGAGCTGTTTTCCCAGTTATCAGATGCAATTGCTGCAGTAGCAGAAACAGTGATAACAGAAGCCAGCAACACTTTTAGGGTTTTGTTCATTTTTAGTCCTCAAAAATCTCTTTTTTTAATTAACTTTAAATGTAATTCGCCCTACCTTGATGCAAAAAACTGCAAAGCGACACATCTCAATTTCGTACAAACTGACAGAATCTTAGCATAGGGCCTACCTGTCATCAACCTGTCATCAAAATGATATTATTTCCAGATGGAACAAGCCGCTAAAGAAACACTACCAATATCCCTCGAAGACGAAATGCGGCGGTCCTATTTGGACTACGCAATGAGCGTCATCGTCGGCAGAGCCCTGCCAGACGTGCGTGATGGCCTCAAACCGGTTCACCGCCGGGTCTTATTCGCGATGTATGAATTAAACAACGATTGGAACCGAGCTTACAAAAAATCTGCCCGTATAGTTGGCGATGTAATCGGTAAATACCATCCGCACGGCGATTCTGCGGTGTATGACACCATCGTTCGAATGGCCCAGGATTTCTCTCTGCGCTATATGCTGGTTGACGGGCAGGGCAACTTTGGCTCCGTAGACGGCGATAACGCTGCTGCGATGCGATATACCGAAATCCGCCTACGCAAGATCGCACATGAGCTTTTGGCCGATTTGGACAAGGAAACTGTTGATTTTGGGCCGAATTACGACGGTTCCGAGAAAGAACCCCTGATTTTGCCTGCCAAAGTGCCTAATTTGCTCATAAATGGCAGCTCTGGCATTGCTGTGGGCATGGCGACCAATATTCCTCCCCACAACCTGGATGAGGTGGTTACAGCCTGTTTACACGTGCTTCACAACCCAGAATGCACGATTGATGAGCTCATTGAGATCATCCCAGCCCCCGATTTCCCGACCGCCGGCATCATTTATGGCGTTCAGGGTGTCCGTGAGGGCTATCACACTGGTCGCGGCCGTGTGGTCATGCGAGCTAAGACTCACTTTGAAGATTTGGATAAGGGCGCGCGTCAAGCCATCATCGTTGATGAGTTGCCATATCAAGTGAACAAAAAGAACTTGCTCGAGCGTATCGCCGAGTTAGTGAATGAGAAAAAAGTTGAAGGCATTTCTGACTTGCGTGATGAGTCAGACAAATCCGGTATGCGCGTTGTGATTGAGCTCAAACGCGGTGAGGTGCCTGAAGTTGTTCTGAATAATTTGTACAAGAGCACTCAGCTGCAAGATAACTTCGGTATGAACATGGTGGCCTTGGTAGATAACCAACCACGCTTGTTGAACTTGAAGCAAATGCTTGAGTACTTCTTGCAGCATCGTCGTGAAGTTGTTACACGTCGCACAATTTTTGAATTGCGCAAAGCACGCGATCGCGGTCACGTCTTAGAAGGCTTGGCTGTTGCGTTAGCTAACATCGATGAGTTCATTGCGATTATTAAAGCTGCTGCAAACCCTGTCATTGCTAAGCAGGAGTTGATGGGCAAAGCTTGGGATTCGTCGATGGTGCGCGAGATGTTGGCGCGTGCTGAGACTGATACGCCAGGCGGCCGTAACGCCTATCGCCCAGAAGGATTGTTGCCTGAGTACGGCATGCAAACTACTGGCTTGTATCGACTCTCCGATAGTCAAGCACAAGAAATTTTGCAAATGCGTTTGCAACGTTTGACAGGTCTTGAGCAAGACAAGATTGTTAACGAATACAAAGAAGTAATGGCAGAGATTTCTGACTTGCTTGACTTGTTAGCGAAGCCAGAGCGTGTAACTCAAGTGATTGAAACTGAATTGAAAGAAGTTCAATCTGAATTTGGTATTGCTGGTGGTGATACAGGTCGTCGTTCATTTATTGAAATGAATGCAACCGAACTCTTCACTGAAGATTTGATTACACCGCAAGATTTAGTGGTGACACTCTCAAATACTGGTTATATGAAGAGTCAGCCGCTGAGCGAGTACCGCGCACAAAAACGCGGTGGTCGAGGCAAGCAAGCTGCTGCTACTAAGAACGAAGATTGGATTGAAACACTCTTCGTTGCAAATACGCATGACACAATCCTTTGCTTCTCTGATCGTGGTCGCATGTATTGGCTCAAGGTATGGGAAGTTCCACAAGGCAGCCGCACTTCTCGTGGCAAACCGATCGTCAATATGTTCCCGTTGATTGAAGGCGAGAAGATCACTGTGATTCTCCCAATCAAGGGTTATCAGGACGATCAGTATGTATTTATGGCTACTAGCTTGGGTACTGTGAAGAAGACGCGTTTGTCTGACTTCTCTAACCCACGTAAAGCCGGAATTATTGCGGTTGACTTGAACGAAAACGACTTCTTGGTTGGCGCTGCCATTACTGATGGCCAGCATGATGTGATGTTGTTCTCTGATGCTGGTAAAGCAGTGCGTTTTGACGAGAATGATGTTCGCCCAATGGGCCGTACCACACGTGGTGTGCGCGGTATGAACCTAGGTGAAGGTCATCAAGTGATTGCGATGTTAGTTGCCCCAGCGGAGGCTGCGGAAGGTGTTGAGGCGGCCGTGGTTGATGCAAACGGTATTGCCATTCCAAGCAGTGTGTTGACTGCGACAGAAAACGGTTTCGGTAAACGTACCCCAATCGCTGAATACACCCGTCATGGCCGTGGCACTAAGGGCATGATTGCCATCCAGACTTCAGAGCGCAACGGTAAAATTGTTGCTGCCGCCTTGGTATCTCCGGAAGATCAAATTATGTTGATCACTACTGGTGGTGTCTTGGTGCGCACACGCGTTTCTGAAATTCGTGAGATGGGTCGCGCTACTCAAGGTGTTACTTTGATTAACGTAGATGAAGGTACGCGTTTATCTGGCTTGCAGCGTATTGCTGAAAGCGATTCAGATGACGATACGGCAGGTGACGCTTAAGCGTCACCTCTAGACTAGACACATCATGACTTTTGACCGCCGCATTTTTAATTTCGCTGCGGGGCCTGCTACTTTGCCAGAAGAGGTATTGAAGCAGGCTGCTGATGAAATGCATAATTGGCGCGGGCTCGGTACCAGCGTGATGGAAATTAGCCATCGCAGTAAAGAGTTCATGGAAGTGTATGAGGAGGTCATTCAAGATCTTCGTACGCTTATGAATATCCCTGATACATACGAGATCTTGCTTTTGCAAGGTGGCGGCCTTGGTCAAAATGCTGCTATTTCAATGAATCTCATGCCTTTGGCAAAGAATGGCCCCAAGGCTGATTTTTTGGTAACGGGTATTTGGTCAGAAAAATCATACAAGGAAGCGCAAAAATATGGCACAGCAAATTTAGCTGCATCATCTGCTGCAGAAAAATTTAATACGATTCCTGCTAGATCCACTTGGCAGCTATCAAGTGATGCAGCTTACGTGCATTACTGTGCGAACGAAACTATTGGCGGCGTAGAGTTTCCAGATGTGCCGGATGTCGGCGATATTCCACTGGTTGCTGATATCTCTAGCAACATTCTGTCCAAAGAGATGGATGTGAATCAATGCGCTGTTTGGTTTGGTGGAGCGCAAAAAAATATCGGACCTTCTGGCGTAACTATTGTGATCGTACGCAAAGATCTTATTGGCCACAGCATGGGTATCACACCAACGATTTGGGATTGGTCTGTGCAAGCCAATACGCAGTCCATGATTAATACCCCCCCTACGTTCTCGATATACATGGCGGGCTTAGGCTTTAAGTGGTTACTTCAGCAGGGCGGCGTGAAGTCGATTGAAAAGCGGAATCAAGAAAAAGCAGATTTGCTATACAACTTCTTAGATCAAAGTAGCTTGTATGAGAATCACGTTAGCAAAGAATATCGTTCACGCATGAACGTGACTTTCTTCCTAAAAGATGAGAGTCTGAACGCTGAGTTTTTGGCGCAATCTAATGCTGCCGGTTTGGTTGCTCTGCGCGGTCATAAAGCTGCGGGAGGTATGCGTGCCAGTATTTATAACGCCATGCCTATTGAAGGTGTAAAAGCCTTGGTTGAATTTATGCGCGACTTTGAAAGGCGGGCTTAATGAGTACTGAAGAACAGCACTTGACTCCCTTGCGGGAAAAGATTGATGCTTTGGATACGCAGATTTTAGATTTGCTGACACAGCGCGCAAAAGCTGCGCAAGAAGTTGGTCATGTCAAAGGTGGTTTTGCTTCACCAGTGTTTCGTCCTGAGCGTGAGCGCCAAGTGGTTGCCCGTCTACAAGAAATTAACGCGGGTCCTTTACTTCCAGATGGTATTGCTGCCATTTGGCGTGAAGTGATGTCTGCATGCAGAGCTTTAGAAGCGCGTCAAACGATTGCTTACCTTGGGCCTGTAGGAACATTCTCTGAGCAAGCGGCGCAAACCTATTTCGGCCATTCGATTGCCGGCCTACCTTGCGCAAGCTTAGATGAGGTGTTTAAGGCGGTAGAGAAGGGTGCGGCGCAATTCGGTGTCGTTCCTGTGGAAAACTCTAGCGAAGGCGCAATCTCACGTACCTTGGATTTATTGTTGGATTCTTCCATGCGTATCAGTGGTGAAGTTGTTCTACCGATTCGCCATCATTTGTTGACTAAGAGCGGTAACTTAGACGGTGTGACAACGGTATGTGCGCATGCTCAAGCATTGGCGCAGTGTCAGCAATGGCTGAGCGTGCATGCTCCGCAATTAAAGCGTCAAGCCGTTAGTAGTAATGCAGAAGCGGCACGTATGGCGGCGAGCGACCCGAGTTTGGCTGCAATTGCCGGAGATCCTGCGCAAGAAGCTTATGGCCTACAAGCGGTAGCCGCACAAATTCAAAATGATCCTCACAACCGCACACGTTTCGTTGTTGTTGGTAACTATGCATGCCAATCAACCGGTAAAGATCAAACCTCTTTGGTGCTCTCCGTAGACAATCAACCTGGCGCTGTGCACCGCTTGCTTGCGCCCTTAGCTAAGCATGGCGTCTCCATGAATCGCTTCGAGTCTCGCCCGGCGCGCAAAGGCACTTGGGAATATCACTTTTATATCGACATTGCTGGGCATGCTGATGATGCCAAAGTGGTGAAGGCGCTTGAAGAGCTCAAGGGCGTTGCCGCTTTCTATAAAAATCTTGGTTCTTATCCGCACTGTGCGTGATTGAGTGTGAAAAATAGATTAATCAAATAGCAATTAAAAAATTAGCAAAACTCGAATGACATCCAAATCCAAGATTGGCTTAAAACATATTCATGCAATTGCACCTTACGTTGGTGGGCGTCCCATCAGTGAGGTTGCTCGCGAATATGGCCTTGATGAAAACAAGATTGTGAAGTTGGCGTCCAACGAAAATCCATTGGGTATGCCTAAGTCCGCGAAAGAGGCGATGCTCAAGGCAGCGAGTGATTTGGGCCGATACCCTGACTCCAATGGTTTTGAGCTCAAGAATGTTCTCGCTACGCGCCTGGGGGTGCCAACCGCTTGGATTACCTTGGGTAATGGCAGTAACGATATTTTGGAATTGGCAGCCCGGGCTGTGGCCCAAGCAGGCGATGAGGTTATTTTTTCTAAGCACGCTTTTGCTGTTTACCCTTTGGCAACCCAAGCGGTTGGCGCAAAAGCGATTGAAGTGGCCGCTACTGCAATTTATGGCCATGGCTTACCGGCCATGTTGGCTGCAATTAAAACATCCGGTGATAAAGCTAAATTGGTCTTTGTAGCTAACCCAAATAATCCTACTGGCAGCTACTTAACTGAGAAAGAAATTGAAGATTTCTTGGTGGCAGTTCCATCCAATGTGGTGGTGGTGCTTGATGAAGCTTATAACGAATACCTTACCCCAGAGCAGCGCTACGATGCGATAGCTTGGGTAAAGCGTTTCCCAAATATGATTTTGTCGCGTAGCTTCTCTAAAGCTTATGGTTTAGCGGGGCTTCGTATCGGTTACGGAGTTGCCCAGCCGCATCTAACTGATTTATTGAACCGTATACGTCAACCATTTAATGTAAATAGTCTTGCGCAAGCTGCAGCGATTGCGGCGTTTCAAGACAAGGCATTCTTGCAGCAAGGTTTTGAGTTAAATCGCGCCGGCTATACACAGTTGACCAATGCCTTTGATGGACTTAACTTGAAATACTTGCCATCTGCAGGTAATTTTGTATTGGTAAAAGTGGGTGATGATGATCAAGCGGGTGCACGAATCAATCTAGAGTTACTGAAGCGCGGCATCATTGTTCGTCCTGTTGGTAACTACGGATTGCCGCAGTGGCTGCGCATCTCAATAGGCTTGCCAGAAGAAAATGCCGCTTTTATTGCAGCCTTGAAAGAAATACTTTCCTAATGACCATCATTAACCCAGCAAGCAATTACGGTACCGTCACCATTGTGGGTGTTGGCTTAATCGGCGCTTCGTTAGGTCTAGCGCTCAAGCAAGCTGGAGTGGCAACTAAAGTTCTGGGTGTGGGTCGTAGCAAAGAGAATTTAGATCAAGCAAAAAAGATGGGTGCGATTGATGGTGTGGTTGATTTGGTTGAGGCTGCCAAGCAATCCGATGTGATCGTGCTTTGCGTGCCAGTTGCGCAAATGCGAGCAGCGTTTGAGACGATTGAGCCGCATCTTGAGCCGCGCACCATGATTACCGATGCAGGCAGCACCAAGGGTGATGTTATTTTGACGGCCAAAAAAGTGCTTGGTAAAAAGGCTTGCCAAGTTGTACCGGCTCACCCAATAGCGGGTGGCGCTCAGCACGGTGCCAGTGCTGCAAAGGCAGATTTATTCAAAGGTAAGCAGACCATCATTTGTCCTTTACAAGAAAATTCTCCGCAAGATACGGCTTTGATCACTGGCTTTTGGGAGAGCATTGGCTCTGAAGTAAAAAAGATTGGCGTTGTCCAGCACGATGCAATTTACGCGGCGGTTTCCCATCTTCCGCATCTCTTGTCTTATGCCTTAATGGCTAGCGTGGTGAATTCTGAAGACGCCGAGCAGAAATTAAGCCACGTTGGTGCGGGCTTTAAGGATTTCACGCGCATAGCAGCCTCAAGCCCAGAGATGTGGCGTGACGTTTGCTTAGGTAATCGTACGGCTATCTTGAAAGAGCTCGATCAATACTTGTTGATCGTGAATCACATGCGTAAGCTCATCTCTGAAAATGATGGCGCAGGCTTAGAGAAATTATTTAATAAGGCTAGCAAAGCACGTCAAGATTTGGATGTGCTTTGATGAGTGGTTTGCCAGACATTCAGATTGGCCCATTCAAGCGCGCACAAGGCGCGATTGTTTTGCCGGGATCCAAAAGCATCTCTAATCGTGCCCTCCTACTAGCTGCGTTATCCACTGGCACAACGACTCTGAAGAATTTGCTGGATGCTGATGACACGCAGGTAATGCGTAGTGCATTGCGTCAGTTGGGTTTATCGGTTACCGATCAAGAAAATCATGTTTGTGTAGCTGAGGGGTGCGGCGGTCAATTTCCTGTGCGTGAAGCGGACCTCTTTATGGGTAATGCAGGTACTGCGATTCGTCCACTTACTGCAGCTCTTGCGATGCAAGGCGGTAACTATCGCTTATCCGGTGTTGCCCGTATGCATGAGAGACCGATTCGTGATTTGGTTGATGGCTTACGTCAGGTAGGCGCAAAGATCGATTATGAATTGCAAGAGGGTTACCCTCCAATCAACATTTCAGCGGCAGATATTCAAATCAAAGATGTCGTGAAGGTGCGTGGCGATGTCTCGAGCCAGTTCTTAACGGCATTGCTCATGGCTTTGCCTTTGGTGGCTAAGGAGCCGGTACGCATTGAAGTCATTGGCGAGTTAATTTCACGCCCTTACATTGATATTACTTTGAAGCTCATGGCGCGTTTTGGTGTCACAGTAGCTTGCCCTGATAAGCAATCGTTTGTCATTCCGGCGAAAACTTCGGATGCGGTTTATAAGAGTCCAGGTCAGTTATCGGTGGAGGGGGATGCTTCATCAGCCTCTTACTTCTTGGCCTTGGGCGCCATTGGTGGCGGCCCTGTGCGGGTCCTGGGTGTTGGCAAGGACAGCATTCAAGGCGATGTCGCTTTTGCTGACGCGCTTGCTCTGATGGGCGCAAAAATTACTACTGGTGAAGATTGGATTGAAGTTGCTGGCGTGAAGAATGCGAGCGGCAAATTAAATGGCATCACCATTGACTGTACAGAAATTCCGGATGCAGCAATGACGCTTGCGGTAGCTGCATTATTTGCAGAAGGCCCAACTCGCTTAAATAGCATTGCTAGTTGGCGTGTAAAGGAAACAGATCGCATTGCGGCCATGGCCAAAGAATTAAAAAAAGTTGGTGCGATTGTTGAGGAAGGCGCCGACTACATTGTTGTGCAAGCCCCAGCATCTGTAAGTAACTGGAAGACGCCAA
This sequence comes from Polynucleobacter necessarius, assembly GCF_900096755.1. Classification (NCBI taxonomy): domain Bacteria; kingdom Pseudomonadati; phylum Pseudomonadota; class Betaproteobacteria; order Burkholderiales; family Burkholderiaceae; genus Polynucleobacter; species Polynucleobacter necessarius. The sequence goes on along the minus strand of NZ_LT615227.1, from coordinate 199,802 downwards.
GTGAAGGTATTGATACATACGATGATCATCGTATGGCGATGTGCTTCTCGCTTGCTGCGTTTGGTCCAAATGCTCTCAAGATCAATGATCCCAACTGTGTGGCAAAAACATTCCCCACCTACTTCGCTGAGTTTGCGAAAGTGGTGAGCTAAACCTATTCTATTTTTATGAGTCTTCCACCGGTCATCGCGATTGACGGGCCCACCGCCTCAGGCAAAGGAACTGTCGCCTCATTAGTTGCCGAAAAGCTTGGATTTCATTATTTGGATAGTGGGGCCCTTTACCGTTTAGTGGCTTTAGCAAGCGAAAAGCAAGGAATAGACGTCAAAAATGGCCCAGAATTAGGCTTTTTAGTTCCTAAGTTATTGATTTCATTCAAAAATAGTAAAATTTTTCTCAATGGCGATGATGTTACAGATGCTATACGTGTAGAAAATATTGGCCTTAGGGCCTCTGCCTTGGCTGTCCATCCAGAAGTTAGGGCTGCTTTAGTAGGTCTACAACGTAGCTTTCGCCAGTTACCAGGCTTAGTGGCTGATGGCAGGGATATGGCCAGCGTCATATTCCCAGACGCAGTTTTGAAGGTTTTTCTCACTGCAACCGCCGCCGCCAGGGCCAAGCGTCGCTATAAGCAATTGATAGATAAGGGAATTTCTGCTAAACTTGAGGACTTGCTGCAAGATTTGCAAGAGCGCGATGCCAGAGACAGTAGTCGAGGTGCAGCACCCTTGTTAGTTGCAGACGGTGCAAAAGTGCTTGAAACATCAGATTTGTCGATAGATCAAGCAGTTAAGACAGTTTTAGATTGGCATCAATCTGCAATTGCTTAGTTTTGTAGTAAGTTGTACGCAGTAGTTTTGGTGTCTTAAGAAACTCCACAACGCGACTTTTTCATTAGCGTGTTTCTTTAAGACTTTTTTAACCTAACCCGTCGGGCCTTCTGACGGCAAAAAGTGAATACACATGTCTAAATCATTTGCAGAATTATTTGAAGAATCATTAACCCGATCGAATATGAAGACCGGCCAAGTTATTTCGGCTGAAGTTCTTCGCATCGACCATAACTTCGTCGTTGTTAACGCTGGCTTAAAGTCTGAAGTGTTTATTCCTGTTGAAGAATTCCATAACGACGCTGGCAAGATTGAAGTAGCTCCTGGCGATTTCGTTTCTGTTGCTATTGACGCTCTTGAGAACGGCTATGGCGACACAATCCTTTCCCGTGACAAAGCAAAACGCTTGGCCTCATGGATGAATTTGGAAAAAGCTCTCGAGCAAGCTGAGATCGTTACCGGTACTGTTACTGGTAAGGTTAAAGGCGGCTTGACTGTGATGGTTAACGGTATCCGCGCATTCTTGCCTGGATCACTCGTTGATACACGCCCAATCAAAGACACCAGCCCTTACGAAGGTAAGACGATGGAGTTCAAGGTTATCAAGCTTGACCGTAAGCGTAACAACGTAGTGTTGTCACGTCGTGCTGTTGTTGAAGCTAGCCAAGGTGAAGAGCGTGCTAAGTTGATGTCTAACCTTAAAGAAGGCGCTGTTGTTACTGGCCTCGTTAAGAACATCACTGATTACGGCGCATTCGTTGACCTCGGTGGTATCGATGGCCTCTTGCACATCACTGACTTGGCATGGCGTCGCGTGCGTCACCCAAGCGAGATGTTGACTGTTGGTCAAGAAGTTACCGCGAAGATTTTGAAGTTCGATCAAGAGAAGAACCGTGTTTCACTCGGCGTGAAGCAACTTGGTGATGATCCTTGGGTGGGTATCGCTCGTCGTTACCCATCAAATACCCGTTTATTCGGCAAGGTAACCAATTTGACTGATTACGGCGCATTCGTTGAAATCGAGTCTGGTATCGAAGGTTTGGTTCACGTTTCCGAAATGGATTGGACTAATAAGAACGTTGCTCCAAGCAAAGCTACTGCATTAGGAACCGAAGTTGAAGTAATGGTTCTGGATATTGATGAAGACAAGCGTCGTATTAGCTTGGGCATCAAACAGTGCAAAGCAAACCCATGGGAAGAGTTCTCACGTTCACAGCGAAAAGGCGACAAGCTTTCTGGTGTAATCAAGTCAAGCACTGACTTTGGTGTGTTCATTGGCTTGCCTGGTGGTATCGACGGTTTAGTTCACCTCTCAGACCTCTCATGGAATGAGCCAGGCGAAGAAGCTGTTAAGAAATACAAAAAAGGTGATGAAGTTGAAGCCATCGTATTGGCAATTGATGTTGAGAAAGAGCGTATCTCTCTCGGTATCAAGCAATTGTCTGGTGACCCATTCAACAACTACACATCTGTCAGCGACAAGGGTAGCCTCGTAACTGGTACTGTGAAAGCGGTTGATGCTAAGGGTGCAACTATTCACTTAGCTGATGAAGTTGAAGCTTACTTACGTGCTTCTGAGATCTTAACAGATCGCGTTGAAGATGCACGCAATGTATTGAAAGAAGGCGACAGCGTAACTGCAATGATCATCAATATTGATCGCAAGTCACGCGCAATCAATCTTTCAATTAAAGCAAAAGACAGCTCTGATCAACAAGATGCAATGAGCAAGCTCCAAGGTGATGCGCAGTCTGGCACAACCAATTTAGGTGCTTTGTTAAAAGCAAAATTGGACAATCAAGGCTAAATCAATATCGCCGCTTTCCACTGGGGGAGCGGCGATTTTTTTATTGATAGATCATGACAGATCAAGAGCAACAAGCAATTACCCGCTCCGAACTAGTGGAGAGTCTTGCGGAACAGTTTCCGCAGCTTCTGCCTAGGGACGTAGAGTTGGCGGTAAAAACATTGCTGGACACAATGACCCATGCTTTGGCTGAGGGTAAGCGTATCGAGCTGCGCGGCGTAGGAAGCTTTGTGCTTCATCATCGTCCTGCGCGCACTGGCCGCAATCCAAAGTCCGGCGAGAAGGTATTGATTCCAGAGAAGCGCGTTCCACACTTTAAGCCAGGCAAAGAGTTGCGTGAGCGAGTTGATTACAAGCCATTGAAGCAGGCGGGCCCCAAAGAGGGTTCTGGTGCCTAATATTCAAGCTAAACCTCAGTGGTCCATTCGGGCCATTTTTTTATTTAAATCCTGCCTAGCATGATTCAGCTATCTGCATCTTGGCTATTGCTATTGCTATTGCTATTGCCCATCATGTTTGGTGTTGGTTGGATGGCTGCGCGTTGGGATTTGCGCCTTGAAAATCGCATGGATGAGCGTGAACGCATGCGTCAGCAACGCTCTACATTTAAAGGCCTTAGTCTTTTATTGAATGAGCAGCCAGATCAAGCAATTGAAACTTTAGTCAAGATTGCGCAACTGGACCCTGAGACTGTTGAACTTCATTTTTCATTAGGGAATTTATTCCGTCGTCGCGGAGAGACTGAACGTGCCATTAAGGTTCATCAGCATTTAGCAAATCGCGATGATTTAAAGCCTCGTGATCGCGATCATGCTGCTTACGAATTGGGTCGTGACTTCTTGCGCGCTGGTTTGTTAGATCGCGCTGAGTCTTCCTTAAATCGCGTGGGTGAGGGCAAATTTGCTGTGCCTGCTAAGGAAAGTCTGCTGGAAATGTATCAGGTGGAGCGTGATTGGAAAAAAGCCATCATTGCTGCAACTGAGTTAGAAAGCTTGCAAGGTAAATCACATCAAACTGAGATTGCCCAATTCCACTGTGAGTTAGGTCAGGATGCTTTGCGCCGCAAAGATCTTGCTGAGGCTGAGCAGCCTATTCAGCGTGCCTTACAGGCTGTTCCGAATCATGCGCGTGCCTTGATACTGCAAGGCGACTACTTTATGGCAACTGAGCGTCCAGCACAGGCGATCGAGGCTTGGAGCGTGATTGCGAACTCCCATCCTGCCTACATGCATTTATTAGCCGATCGCTGGATGTTGGCGCATACCGAGTTAGGTAAAACTGATGAAGGTTTGGATCGTTTATGCGAGCTATTGAAGACTCAAGCATCAGGTGAGCTTTTGGATATTGTCCATAAGCAGCTCATGAAAATTCGGGGTCCTCAAGCGGCCAATGTGATGTTGTCTGAAGTGATTCAACACTCCCCAAGCTTAAGCGCCTTATCAAAGTTGGCTGAAACGCGTTTGGCGATTGAAGAGAACGGCGCGCATCCAGAGAGAGTGATTGAGCTTCAGTCTATCTTAAATATTTTGCGTCAACGTACAACAAGTTTGGCTCGCTATACCTGTGGCAATTGCGGTTTCCGCGCAAGACGGTTCTATTGGCAATGCCCTGGCTGCAATCACTGGGAGGCATACTCCCCAAGACGAAGTGAAGGTGTCGCACCTAGCGGCCCTTCAATGTAATCTCGAAATTTAGCAATCATTAGGAGTTCATTTGAAAGTCACTATCATCGGCAGCGGTTATGTAGGTTTGGTTACTGGCGCATGCTTGGCTGAGCAAGGCAACAATGTTTTTTGCCTGGATTTGGACCCTAAAAAAATTGAGATTTTGAATTCTGGCGGCGTTCCAATCTATGAACCTGGCCTAAAGGAAATGATTGAGCGTAATCGTGCCGCCGGCCGTTTGCAGTTCTCTACCGATATTGCTGCTTCTGTTGCTCATGGCGATATTCAATTTATCGCTGTAGGCACGCCTCCAGATGAGGACGGCTCTGCAGACTTGCAATACGTTGTTGCGGCTGCACGCAATATTGGCCGTCATGCAGCCACACCTAAAGTGATTGTTGATAAATCTACTGTTCCAGTGGGTACTGCTGATAAGGTTTCAGCCGCCATCACTGAGGGGTTAGAAAAAAGAAATTTACCGCTAGATCTTTGCTCGGTAGTATCGAATCCAGAGTTCTTAAAAGAAGGCGCTGCCGTTGAAGACTTCATGCGCCCGGACCGTATCGTGATTGGTACTGAAAATACTCCTGCTGGTTTGCGTGCCAAGGAGCAAATGCGCAAGCTGTATGCCCCGTTTAACCGTCATCATGAGCGCACCTATTACATGGATGTGAAAAGTGCAGAGCTGACTAAATATGCTGCTAACGCCATGTTGGCAACACGTATTTCTTTTATGAACGAGTTGGCGAATTTGGCTGACTTAGTAGGTGCGGATATTGAAGCTGTTCGCCAGGGTATTGGATCGGATTCTCGAATTGGTTTTGGTTTCTTGTATCCAGGCACTGGCTATGGTGGATCATGCTTCCCAAAAGATGTGTCCGCTTTATCTAAAACTGCGAAAGAGCACGGCAGAGAGTTAAAGATTCTGGATGCGGTAGAAGCGGTGAACGAGATTCAAAAGTACGTTTTGGTTGAGAAGATTGAAAAGCGCTTTGGCAAAGATTTGTCGAATATGAAGTTTGCGTTGTGGGGATTGGCATTTAAGCCCAATACCGACGATATGCGCGAAGCACCAAGTCGAGTCATTATTCAAGAATTGGTTAAGCGTGGTGCAACGGTAGTGGCGCATGATCCTGTAGCCATGCCCGAAGCAAAACATTGCTTAGATTTAGACTTCAAAGACAATCCTGCGGGCCTGCAAAAGGTTTCCATGGTTGCCGATCCAATGGCTGCTTTAGATGGATGCGATGCATTGGTGATTGTTACTGAGTGGAAAGCGTTCCGTAGCCCTGATTTCGAGCAAGTGATGCAAAAGCTTACTCGCCCAGTGATTTTTGATGGCCGTAACTTGTATGAGCCACAAGCCATGAAAGACTTGGGTATTGAGTACTTTGCCATTGGCAGACATAATTAAGCAGCTGATATTAAATAGATAAAGATACTTAAAAGCACATGGAAAAAGCCAACCGAGAACAATTCTCCCAAACGCGCTTGCTCGTAGTTGGGGATGTCATGTTAGATCGTTACTGGTTTGGCGATACCAATAGGATCTCTCCTGAAGCGCCTGTGCCGGTAGTGCAGGTTGGGAAAATTGATGAGCGCCTTGGTGGCGCTGCCAACGTAGCCCGTAACGTCGCTGCTTTGGGCGCTAATACAACCATCTTGGGTATCGTTGGCAATGATGAGCCAGGCAAGCGAGTGGTTGAGTTGCTCAAGTCTGGCGGCGTAGATAGTCGACTCGAAATTGACGCCCAAGTTCCAACGATTGTGAAGTTGCGTGTTATTGCTCGTCAGCAGCAACTGATTCGCTTGGATTTTGAAGAAGCCCCCAGTGAGAAAGCACTTGCCCACAAGTTGGAGCGTTTTGAGAAATTGGTTGGCGCTGCAGATGTCGTGATTCTGTCTGATTACGGCAAGGGTGCATTAGGGCAAGTTGCCCACATGATTGAGCAAGCAAGAGCCCAGAAAAAAATGATCTTGGTTGACCCTAAGGGGGAAGATTATGAAAAATATCGCGGCGCAACCGTTTTAACGCCAAACCGCAGCGAGTTACGTCAGGTGGTTGGCAGCTGGACAAGTGAAGAAGATTTGACCAAAAAAGCACAGGATCTCAGAAAGTCATTAAATCTTGAGGCTCTATTGCTGACACGCTCTGAAGAGGGTATGAGCTTATATACCGAAGCTGGTGTAAGTCACGTTAAGGCGCAAGCACGCGAAGTGTTTGATGTGTCTGGTGCGGGTGATACAGTAATTGCTACATTGGCGGTTGCATTAGCGGCTAAATGGCCATTAGAAAAAGCGATGGCGCTTGCTAACCGTGCCGGTGGTATTGTGGTTGGAAAATTGGGTACTGCAACCGTTACTTCAGAGGAATTACAGTGACTATTATCGTAACTGGAGCCGCTGGCTTTATTGGCGCCAATATTGTTCAAGCGCTCAATGCGCGTGACGAGAAAAATATTATTGCAGTAGATGACTTACGTCCTGCAGATAAATATCGCAATTTAGCTGATTTGGACATCATTGATTATCTCGATAAAGATGAATTCCTTGAGGCCTTCCGAAGCGGCAAGCTGGGAAAAGTTGAGGCAGTGTTTCATGAAGGAGCTTGCTCCGATACTATGGAAACAGACGGCATTTTCATGATGGCGAATAACTACCGCTACACCATGGATTTGTTGGATATCTGCACAGCTCAAAAGGTACAGTTACTCTATGCCTCTTCAGCAGCAACCTATGGTGGCTCTGATGTATTTGTAGAAAGCCGCGAGCATGAGAAGCCGCTCAATATTTATGGCTACTCTAAGTTCTTGTTTGATCAAGTGATGCGTAAGCGCTTTACTGAAAAGGCCAATACTGCTCAAGTGGTTGGCTTTCGCTATTTCAATGTATATGGCCCTCGTGAATCTCATAAAGGCCGCATGGCATCAGTTGCTTTTCACCAATACCACCAGTACAAAGCCAATGGTCACGTAAAACTCTTTGGTGAGTATGGTGGTTATGGGCCAGGCGAACAAAGTCGTGACTTTGTATCGGTCGAAGATGTGGTGAAGGTCAATTTATTCTTCTTGGATCATCCAGAAATCAGCGGCATCTTCAATTTGGGTAGTGGTCGCGCACAACCCTTTAATGATGTTGCCCATGCAGTTGCAAATGCAATGCGTAAGCTTGATAAGGCAGCGCCTGCAAGCCTGACAGAGTTGGTAAAAGAAAATGCGATTGAGTACATTCCGTTTCCGGATGCACTCAGAGGAAAGTATCAGTGTTTTACTCAAGCAGATTTAACTAAGCTTAGAGATGCTGGCTATTCAGAGCCTTTCCTCAATGTTGAGCAAGGTGTAGGGCGTTACATTGAATGGCTTGAGGCCAATGCTGGATTCTTGGCTAACCCTTTACTAACCCTTTAGATAGCAAATAAGACTGTACCAATGAAATTTTTCTTAGCGATTGCCATTTGGGTAATTAGCTTTGGTGTTAGTGCTCAAGTTTTTGATGTCCCTCATGCGGATGAGGCTCCTACAAAAACTTTATTAGTCCAACCCTCAAAACCACGTGCTCTAGTGCTGTTATTTCCGGGTGGTGGTGGCATAGCAGGCATCTCCGATAGTGGTGCGGTAAGAAGTAAACATACTTTTGTTCGCTCTTTGGGGATGTGGGAGCAATATGGCATCGCAGCGGTGCTAGTGGATAGCCCATATGACTTAGGCGATCTGCGCAGAGGCAATCTACGTGGCCGCCAAGACCATCTGACAAGAGTGGATGAGGTGGTTAAGTTTTATAAAGCTAAATTTGGTTTGCCGGTGTGGATATTTGGCCATAGCATGGGTAGCTCCACAGCCACTTATTATGCGAATGAATTAGGCGCATCAAAAGGCACGCTTTCTGGAATTATCATTGCAGGAACAATTTATAGCGCATCCTTGAATGATGAAGTAAGCCTTCCTGTGCTTGGCATACACCATGCTCATGATGGATGCGCTGGTACTCCCGTTGTAGCAACCTCCAGAGTCATTGAGGGCAGGCCCTCTAAATACGTTTCTTAGTTGGAAATTATTGAAGGCGGCATCTCTGAAGGTGGTGTATGTGAATCCTTTGCTTACCATGGCTTTAATCAAACTGAGCCCGAGTTTGTGAAGCGCGCTGCTCAATTTATCTTGAGCCATTAATTTAGCAGGGCGTCAGTAAATACCGATTTAGTTGCTGGGGACCTAATTCGCTCAACCAATCTTCCGCATTCTCGTTGTAAACGATCCACGCGCACTTTGTGTCCGTGGATTTTTTATTTACTTCAGGAGAGTACATGAATATAAATTTCAATTTGAGTGACTTAAGAGGTCTAGTAAGGGCCGCGGCTTTGGCCATCGCATTTGCAGTAGTTCCCTATGGTGCTTATGCATCCCCAGTTAACGTGAATACAGCCACTCAGTCAGAGCTTGAAGGTATCAAGGGAATTGGTCCAGCCAAGGCAAAGACTATTATTGCGGAGCGTTTAGATGGCGGCCATTTTCAGGATGCCAATGATTTGCAGAAGCGGGTGCGTGGTATCGGCATGAAGTCGGTTGAGAAAATGGTGGATAACGGCCTCACAATTGAAACCCCCAGTTCTTTTCGTGAGCCTAATGGGCGTGCAAAAAAGAAGGAGGGCGGAGCTAGTGGTCGACGCAATTCTCGTGGTCAAGCTGGTACTCGCCATCAGCCGGAGCGTTCGGGGTCAACTCGACGAAATTAAACCCTTTCGGGTGTAGTGGCGCTTATGGCTAAAATGGCTTTATGAGCAAACCTTCTTACCTGACGATTTCGCAAACTGTGGGCAATACGCCCTTAGTTCGCCTACAACGTATTCCCGGCCTTGAGAATGAGAATCGTGGCAACGTCATCCTGGGTAAGCTAGAGGGTAATAATCCAGCCGGGTCGGTGAAAGATCGACCTGCGCTGTCGATGATCATGCACGCACAAGAGCGTGGAGAAATTAAACCGGGCGATACCTTAATAGAAGCTACCAGTGGGAACACGGGAATTGCTTTGGCAATGACTGCAGCTATGCTGGGTTACAAAATGATTTTGGTGATGCCTGAGAACCAAAGTATCGAGCGTCGCCAAAGTATGGCCGCGTATGGCGCGGAATTGATTCTAACTGCAGCTTCTGGTGGTATGGAATTTGCCAGAGACTATGCTCTGCAATTGCAAAGAGAAGGGCGCGGTAGATTGCTTGATCAGTTTGCTAATCCTGATAATCCAAGAGCGCATATAGAAACTACTGGTCCTGAAATTTGGCGAGATACCGATGGACAGATAACGCACTTTGTATCTGCCATGGGCACCACTGGAACAATCACGGGAGTCTCTACTTATCTCAAGTCAATGAATCCTGAGATTCAGATTATTGGTGTGCAACCAGAAGAGGGTTCACAGATTCCGGGAATTCGTAAATGGGCGCCCGAGTATTTGCCAAAGATTTATCAGGGCGATAGAGTGGATCGTATCGAATATGTCACGCAAGTCGATGCAGAAGAAATGGCGCGACGCTTAGCCGCACAAGAGGGCATCTTCTGCGGGATCTCTGCTGGCGGGGCTCTGGTCGTGGCCTTACGTATTGCCCGCCAGGTTGAAAATACGACGATTGTCTTTATTGTTTGCGATCGCGGCGACCGCTATTTATCTACAGGGGTGTTTCCAGCCTAAGCCCTGTTAAGACTTAGGTCGTCTTAGCCTTTTTCTTTACCCCAGATTTTTTAGCCTTAGCCTTTTCACTGCCCGCCTTGGGTGTTACTGCCTTTGAGGGTGCTTCTACTGGCACAACACTTTGATTCTTGTAGCCCAGAGCCTCTGCAAATTCAGCAACACTTTGTGCGTAGAAATTACTGCGGTTGTATTGAACAATCGTTAAGAAATTATTAAGACCCACAAAATATTGCGCTTGATCAAGACCATCTTTATCGGGGTATGGTAAGTCAACAATAAATGCCTTACTTTGGGGTTCAACACCGCCACTTTGTAAATCACCTTGCTGCTTTGTCAAAATTCCACGATCAATCAATTCTTGTACTGTGTACTTTAATTTCGGCTCACCGTCAGCCAATTCTTTGGCAGCTGGTATAGCATTTGTTTGAGCTGGGAAGGAGATCGGCATTCCAGCCTGCCAGCCATGTTGCTTCATAAAGTTTGCGACACTCACAATCGCATCTTTGGGGCTTTGCTTTAAATCGATGCGCCCATCTCCATCGCCATCCACTGCAAAGTTGCGAATACTGCTGGGCATAAATTGCGGTAGGCCAATAGCGCCTGCATAAGAGCTATTTTGGTTGAGACAACTGCTAAACCGGGAAGAGCTCATGCCCTGGGTAGTATTGTGGGCAGGTAATTTGCCCCCTGCCTCAGTCCAGCAGAGCAGAATCAATTCCTTGAGCTGGTCTTTGAAAAGCTGTTCTCTCGCTGGCTTATTTGGGGTCTCTGGGTAACTAAAGGCTAGAGTGGATAAAACATCCTTTACGCGAAAGTTGCCTGTTTGGCGTCCATAAATCGTTTCAATGCCAATAATCGCAACGATGATTTCGGCTGGAACCCCATATTCCTGTTGGGTTTGGCTCAAAAAGGCCTGATTCTCGTCCCAAAAAGCTCTGCCGGCCTTAAGCCTGACAGGTTCAATAAAGCGCTTGCGATAAGCCAGCCAATTTTTCTTAAATGTGCCCGATGGGGGTAATACCAATTTGCGTATGGATGGAAACGTTTTAGCCTCTAGAAAGCCTGTTTCTAGGGCTAAAAGGGGTATTTCTTGAGTCTGGGAGACCTGATTCAATAGCTCATTCAGATTTTGGCTAAAACGGGCCTCAGTAACCGCATCGTCAGACTGGTTTACGATGGGCTGCTGCTGTTGAGTTTGTTGGGTTGGGGTGCTAGAGCAGGCCGTAAGGACTGCAGTAAGGCAGGAGACGCGAATATTCATGCGCAGGGTATTGGATATTTGAGAATTGAACACGTTGTATTGGATTATAAAAAACTACAGTTTTGCTATTAGGGATTTTTGAGTAATGACAACAGGATACATAACTCATCCAGACTTTCTGAAACATGAGATGGGAAGCCATCATCCAGAGTGTCCTGAACGAATTCAAGCGATTAATGACCAACTCATTCGCAGTGGGGTTGATCGCTTCTTGCATCACTTGGATGCTCCGCTGGCCACCGAGGATCAGCTCGAGCTAGTCCACAGCCCTGATCATGTCTCTTTTGTGCGTGACCGCGCCCCTGAGAGTGGTTATTTCATGCTTGATGGCGACACCATCATGAATCCACATACCTATAGAGCCTCTCTTCGCGCTGCCGGTGCAGCGATTGCGGGCGTGGATGCTGTCATGAAGGGCGAGGTTGAGAATGTCTTTTGTGCCGTACGCCCCCCGGGCCATCATGCTGAGCCAACCCGTTCAATGGGCTTTTGTCTGTTTGATAACGTCGCCATTGCTGCGCGTTACGCCATGGAAGCTTACGGCATTAAACGTGTAGCAATTATTGATTTTGATGTGCATCACGGCAACGGAACAGAGGCCGCCTTTTTAATGACCCGAATGTCATGATGTGTAGTTTCTTTCAGCATCCTTTTTATCCTTATAGCGGCCTTGATCACGCTAACAATATGGTGAATGTGCCATTGCCTGCGGCTACTCGAGGTGATGTAGTGCGCTCGATTGTGGAAGAACGTTGGTTGCCTGCTTTACGTAATTTTGAGCCTGAGTTGATTATTATTTCTGCGGGATTTGATGCGCACCGCGAAGACGACTTAGGTCAGATGGGTTTAGTTGAGGATGACTACGCGTGGATTACAAAGCGCCTTAAAGAAATCGGCAATCAATATGCGCAAAACCGTATCGTGAGCTGCTTAGAGGGTGGCTATAACTTATCTGCATTGGGTCGCAGTGTAGTTGCGCACATTAAGGCTTTGGCTGATATTTAAATGAGCCATTAAATCAATCTAGCAAATTTAAAAGTAATACTGATTATCAAAGGTCCAGGATGGCAAATATTTATGAACAAGGTTTGGAGCGTAACTCCGCAAACTTCACGCCGATTACACCACTTTTATTTTTAGAAAGATCTTCAGAGATCTACCCAAATAAAACCGCTGTCATTCATGGCAAATTACGCCAGACCTGGAAGCAAACTTATGAGCGTTGCCGTCGCCTTGCTAGCGCTTTGCAAAAGCATGGCATCGGTTTGGGGGATACCGTAGCGGTAATGTTGCCAAATACCCCACCAATGGTGGAGGCTCACTTTGGTATTCCAATGGCGGGCGCTGTATTGAATGCGCTTAATACTCGCTTAGATGCTGAGTCTGTGGCATTCATGCTTAATCATGGTGAAGCCAAAGTGGTCATCGTAGATCCAGAGTTCTCGGTTGTTATGAAAAAAGCAATTGAGATTGCGAAGAAGGATTCGGGCCGCGAATTTTTAGTGATTGAGGTTGAGGAAAAAGAATTTGATGTGCCTGGTGAGAAATTAGGAAAACTCACTTATGAGGCTTTACTTTCTGAGGGAGATCCAAATTTCGCATGGCAAGTGCCTGCAGATGAATGGCAAGCCATTTGCCTGAACTACACCTCGGGTACGACTGGCAATCCGAAGGGTGTTGTGTACCACCACCGCGGTGCAGCCATTAACGCCATTTCCAATGTGTTGGATTGGGATATCAACAAGCATCCTGTATATCTTTGGACCTTGCCCATGTTCCATTGCAATGGCTGGTGCTTCCCATGGACGATTGCTGCGCGTGCGGGTGTCAATGTCCGCTTGCGCCGCGTAGACGCGCAACATATTTTGCCGCCATTAAAGAGCATGGTGTAACCCACTACTGTGCGGCGCCGATCGTGCACAACCTATTGGTTAATGCGCCCGATGAACTGAAGGCTGGCGTGCCTGCAGGCGTCAAGGGTTTGATTGCGGGCGCTGCGCCTCCCGCTTCCATTATTGAAGGCATGGAAAAGCTTGGTTTTGACTTAACGCACGTATATGGTTTGACCGAGGTTTATGGTCCTGCAGCTGTGTGCGTTAAACAAGATGAGTGGAATGATTTGGATATTGGCGAACGCGCTCGTTTGAATGCTCGTCAGGGTGTGCGTTATCACATGCAACAGGCGATTTCTGTATTGGATCCTGAAACCATGGGTGAAATTATGTTCAAGGGCAATCTCGCCATGAAGGGTTACCTGAAGAACGAAAAAGCAACTAAAGAAGCTTTTGAGGGCGGTTGGTTCCACTCTGGTGACTTGGCTGTCATGAATCCTGATGGCTATGTGAAGATGAAAGACCGCAGTAAAGACATCATTATTTCTGGCGGAGAAAATATCTCCTCTGTTGAAGTGGAGGATGTGCTCTATCGCCACCCAGCAATCAATGCCGCTGCAGTTGTCGCTAAGCCAGATCCTAAGTGGGGCGAAACACCTTGCGCTTTCTTAGAAATCAAACCTGGTGTTGAGGTCACGGCTGATGAGATCATTGCCCATTGCAAGCAGCATTTGGCGGGCTTTAAGGTGCCTAGAGCCATTGTATTCTGCGAGCTGCCTAAGACCTCGACTGGCAAGATTCAGAAGTTTGAATTACGTAAACAGGCTGGATCTGCCACCGCTATTGATGTCTAGGAATTAGGTATCAGGCCGGATAAATTAGGTATCAGGCCGGATAAAATAGATCATTAACCATTATTGAGAATTCCAAATGAAAATCTTAGTAGCAGTAAAGCGCGTTGTTGATTACAACGTCAAAATTCGGGTGAAATCAGATAACTCTGGTGTTGATCTTGCTAACGTCAAGATGAGCATGAACCTTTTTGATGAGATTGCTGTGGAAGAGGCAGTGCGTTTAAAGGAAGCGGGCACTGCAACTGAAGTGGTTGTGGTTACGGCTGGTGCAACACAGTGCCAAGAAACACTTCGCACTGCATTAGCCATTGGCGCAGACCGCGCTATCCTCGTTGAAACTGATGCTGAACTGCAGCCTTTAGCAGTAGCCAAGATTCTCAAGGCACTTTCTGAGAAAGGGCAAGCGCAAATTATTATTCTTGGTAAGCAAGCAATTGATGACGACAGTAATCAAACCGGCCAGATGTTGGCAAGCTTGATGGATATTCCACAGGCAACCTTTGCATCTAAAGTGGTGGTGGCGGATGGTAAAGCTACTGTGACTCGTGAAGTCGATGGTGGATTGGAAACCATTGCCCTATCTTTGCCAGCCGTAATTACAACTGACTTGCGTTTGAACGAGCCACGTTATGTGACCTTGCCAAACATTATGAAAGCCAAGAAGAAGACGGTTGATATCGTCAAGCCTGAAGACTTGGGTGTGGATATTGCTCCGCGTCTCAAAACACTCAAAGTAGAAGAGCCGCCTAAGCGCTCTGCTGGCGTGATGGTTGCTGATGTAGCAGCCCTTGTAGAAAAACTCAAAAATGAAGCGAAGGTGATCTAAATGGCTGCACTTGTTATTGCTGAACACGACAATCAATCTTTAAAAGCGGCGACCCTCAATGCGGTAGCAGCTGCTTTGCAGTGCTCTCCAGAGGTAGATATTTTGGTTGCTGGTAATCAATCCAATGCCGCTGCTCAATCTGCCGCAAAAATTGCGGGCGTACGTAAGGTCATTCAAATTGATGCAGCTAATCTCGCTGATCAATTAGCTGAGCCTTTGGCGGCGCAGATCCTCTCTATTGCTAACGGCTACAGCCATATCTTGGCACCTGCAACTGCGAACGGTAAGAATGTATTGCCACGCGTTGCTGCTAAGTTGGATGTTGCTCAGTTATCGGACATTACTAAAGTAATCTCTGCAGATACTTTTGAGCGTCCCATTTATGCGGGTAATGCGATTGCCACTGTTCAGTCTGCCGACCCAGTAAAAGTGATCACTGTGCGCACCACTGGTTTTGATCCGGTTGCTGCCACAGGTGGTTCCGCCACTATTGAAAAAGCAGCGACGGCTGACAGCAAAGCTTCATCATCTTTTGTTGGTCGTGAGTTAACAAAATCAGATCGTCCAGAATTGACTGCTGCCAAGATCATCGTATCTGGTGGTCGTGGCTTAGGTTCGGGCGAGAAGTATGAAGAGTTGATTACACCATTGGCTGATAAGCTGGGCGCTGCTCTAGGCGCCTCACGTGCAGCGGTAGATGCTGGTTATGTTCCAAATGATTACCAGGTTGGGCAAACCGGCAAGATTGTTGCGCCACAGCTTTATATCGCAGTAGGTATCTCTGGCGCTATTCAGCACTTGGCGGGTATGAAGGATTCAAAAGTAATCGTGGCAATTAATAAAGATCCAGAAGCGCCAATCTTTGGCGTGGCAGATTATGGTTTAGTCGCTGATCTCAATACTGCAGTACCAGAGTTAACCAAAGCCTTAGGTTAAATCACAAATTCATTGTTTGAAATTCGTTAGTCGAATTGATTAAAGAGGAGTTGTAATGCCATACGTAGCCCCCGTTAAAGACATGCTGTTTGTTATGAACGAACTAGCGGGGCTATCTGATGTCGTGGCTTATCCCTCATACGCAGACGCAGGCGCCGATGCAGATTTAGCGCCAGCAATTCTGGAGGAGTCTGCAAAGTTCAATCAAGATGTAGTGGCGCCTCTCAATTGACCGGGCGACCAAAACCCTAGCCCTTTTAAGGATGGCGTTGTTACGACAACTCCTGGTTTTAAAGAGGCATTTGAGCAGTTTGCTGCCGCTGGCTGGCAGGGCGTTATACATCCTGCTGAGTTTGGCGGACAAGGCTTGCCAAAGTTAATTGCAACCGCTTGTTTTGAAATGGTTCACTCCGCTAGCTTGTCATTTGCTTTGTGCCCAATGCTCACAGACGGTGCGATTGAGGCGCTTCTGACTGCTGCTAGCCCAGAGCTGCAAGAGCGCTTTGTGCCGAATATGATTTCAGGCGAGTGGACTGGATCCCATGTGTCTGACTGAACCGCAGGCTGGTTCCGATTTGTCGATGGTGCGCGCACGTGCGGTGCCAGAAGGCGACGGAACTTACAAAATCTTTGGCACCAAGATCTATATTACTTATGGCGAACACGATATGGCAAAGAACATTGTCCATTTAGTGTTGACTAGAACACCTGATGCGCCAGAGGGCGTCAAGGGGATTTCATTATTTGTTGTTCCTAAATTCTTAGTAAATGCCGATGGCTCTTTAGGCAAGTGCAATGATGTGCATTGTGTGTCTATTGAACATAAGCTTGGTATTAAAGCTAGCCCGACGGCCGTCTTGCAATTTGGCGATCATGGCGGCGCCATTGGATATTTGGTTGGCGAGGAAAATCGCGGCCTAGAGTACATGTTTGTCATGATGAATGCCGCCCGCTTTGCAGTGGGGATGCAGGGTATTGCGGTTGCAGAGCGCTCTTATCAAAAGGCAGTGCAGTACGCCAAGGATCGCGTTCAGAGTCGTGATTTAGCTGGTTCTCCTGGCCCAGTAGCCATCATTCATCAGCCAGATGTAAAGCGTATGTTGATGACTATGCGTGCTTATATTGAGGCCTCGCGTGCATTGGCTTATTACGCTGCAGCTGCTTACGATGCCCAACACGCCGCACCAGATGAAGCAGAGCGCAAGGCCAATCAAGCTATTTATGAGTTCTTAGTGCCGATTGTGAAGGGCTTCTCTACAGAAATGTCGATTGAAGTTGCAAGCCTTGGTGTGCAAGTGCACGGCGGTATGGGCTTCATCGAAGAGACTGGCGCTGCACAACACTATCGCGATGCTCGCATTTTGACAATCTACGAAGGTACGACCGCTATTCAGGCGAATGACTTGGTCGGCAGAAAAACTGTACGTGATGGTGGCGCTACCGCTAAATTGTTTGGTCAGAAAATTGCCGAAACCGAAAAGGCATTAGCTGCTAGCGGTTCTGTAGATGCCAAAGCAGTTCTGAAGCGGCTTAGTGCGGCACGTGCTGCGTTTGATGAGGCTGTAGGCTACATCGTTGCGAATGCAAAGACAGATGTAAAGGCGGTGTATGCAGGTAGTTTTGCTTATTTGCGTCTATCTGGCTTGGTATTGGGTGGCTGGCAAATGGCTCGTGCATTACTTGCTGCTGAGCGCTTGCGTGATAGTGATCCTGCTTTTTATGGCGCCAAGACTGCAACAGCCCGTTTCTTTACGGAGAATTTAATGCCACAAGCGCAAGCGCTAGCTACATCTATTGTAGAAAGCGGTCACTCAACGAATGCGCTAGAAGTCGAGCAGTTCTAGAGCGCATAAAAAAACCGCTCCAAAGAGCGGTCTTCGAAAAGAAAAGCTATCTGCAATTATTGGGATAGCTTTTTTGCTTCATAAATCTGAGAGATAAAGAATTGCTCAAACGAAACCGCTAGGAATGTCATCATGACACCGGCGCCAAAGACTAGCGAGAAAATCACGGTCAAGATGACTGGCCAGCCAGAGCGTGTGCGGCGTTGTTCTTCGATGCCAGGATTAAATTGCGCATCCCATTTATCGTCTGGGCGTAAACCAAAGGCAATCGTAGTGAGCCAGCTGGCTTCAATCGCGATAAAGCCAAAGGTAATTAATACCCAGCCTGGCGCCGAATGAAAGTGCGCTGCTTTCAAAATAGTCCAGCCAGCAAGACCACCGATCAATGCAAATAATTGCACCCAAGCCCAAAATGATTTCAGGCCCTGTAAATAAAAACAATTCAGGCCGCTGCCTGGAAAAAATAATCCGAGCGCGCAAAAAATGAGTTTGGACTTTTTCATGAATCTTTCTGGCTATTAAATGTTGGGTTACTTTAATTCTTTATTTATTAGGGCGCTGAGTAAAACTGAGCACTTCGCGATCAGCACCAATCATAAGTAGTTGATCGCCATTACGCACAATACTGCGGTAGTCATTCAGCTCATACAAGAAATCATTTTCCAATTCCATGCGTTGTGGAGCGCAGGCCATCTTTGTGCTGGCAATTTGCTTGAGCGTAAAACCATGAGAGTCCTCATCTAGTGAAGCAGTAAAGCGATTGCAACCAGTGGAGCCACTGACGCGCTGACCATTGGCATCAAAAACGATTTGGATGGGGTTGCTGGCCTCTCCCTGTGGGATCTGACGTGTGCGCACCTCGCCATTGCTGTTGGGGGTTAGGTTCCAGCGCGTGAGCTCCCACTTGGTGTTCCGCAGCTCGGCGCTCGGAGGGCTGGTTTTTGCATTACAAGGAGGGATGACATTGGCGCAGGCAGTTAAAAGCCCAAGTGACAGGCCGAAAACCATTAAAAATAGGCTATTTAAGGGGTTTCTAGATGGGCTGGTGGCCGTTAATTTAGTGGGCATAATTACGTAAGTTATTGTTTTATATGTATTTATTATCAATTTGTCAGATCTATTCTACTGTCTTGGGCTCTTAAATAGGTGGAAGAAGTAGGGGTTTTCGTCTAGAATATGAGGTTTTCCGCTCTACCGTACAAGTTGGTGAGCTGGAGCCCAAAGTTTTTTGTAGAAATTTCATTGGGTTGTAATCAACCTATTTTCATTTTAGATTTTAAGGAATAAGTATGGTCGTCATTCGACTGGCACGCGGCGGTTCTAAGAAGCGCCCTTTTTACAGCATCGTTGCTACTGATAAGCGCAACCGTCGTGACTCGAACTTTATCGAGCGTATTGGTTACTTCAATCCACAAGCAGCTGCATCTGAGCAAGCAATGCGTATTGCTCAAGATCGTTTGACTTACTGGACTGGTGTTGGTGCGCAAGTATCACCAACCGTTGTTCGTTTGATCAAAAACAATCCAGCTGTTTAATATTCATTTACTAAAAACTTCATCTTTGCGATGGAGTTTTTAGCGGCAGGCAGGATTTATCAGTAGTTCTATTTCGGGAAAATAAGGTGTCTTACCAATGAGCACGCCTTCCCTAAATGATTTGATTGAGCTTGGCGCTATCTCTGAGGCGCAAGGTTTGCAAGGGCAAGTGAAGGTTAGACCTCACTCATCAGAACCCGTTGCACTTTTATCTTCTAAGAATGTTTGGCTTTCCCTGATTCCACGTCGGGCTGCTGGCGTTTCTGCGTCGCATGAAGAGGCTTCTCTTACGCAATATAAAGTCAAGAGCGCCAAAATGCATAGCGGCAATGTAGTAATTGCATTAGATGGCGTGAATGATCGTGATCAAGCGCTTGCTTTAAAAGGTGCGCGCATTTTGGTGACGCGCGATGCATTCCCGAAGGCGGATACCGATTCTTATTACTGGGTTGATCTTATTGGATGCAAAGCAATCAATCTGCAAGACGAAGTTCTTGGTGAGGTGATTGACGTTACCGAAAATAGTGCGCATGGCGTCATTGCGATTGGCACCCCAGAGACCAAAGAAGTTAAATACTTGGTGCCATTTGTCAAAGAGGTTGTGCAAAACGTCGATTTGCCAAATAAAACCATTAGCCTGGACTGGCAGTCTGACTGGCAGTAAAACTCAAAGATAAATCGAGACTGATATGCGCTTTGATGTGGTGACCCTATTCCCTGAAATGTTCTCTGCTCTCACGCAGTGGGGTATCACAGGGCGCGCATGTGAACAATCATTGGCTAGCGTTCACCTTTGGAATCCTCGAGACTTTTGCTCTGATCCCCGTAAAACGGTAGATGATCGGGCGTATGGCGGCGGCCCCGGCATGGTGATGATGGCTAAACCGCTGGAAGATACCGTTGCAGGAATTAGAGCCTCCCATGATGCGGCAGGCGTTAAAAGTGGGCCAATTTGCTTGCTAGCCCCACAGGGAGAGCGCTTTTCTCAGAAGATAGCTACAGATATCCTCAATTACGGCAATTTAAGCTTTATTTGTGGGCGGTATGAGGCTGTAGACCAGCGTTTTGTCGATCGAAATGTCGATTTACAGCTTTCTATAGGGGATTTTGTGCTTTCTGGGGGTGAAATTCCCGCAATGGCAATGATGGATGCAGTGATTAGGCTTATTCTAGGGGCCCTAGGGGATGGCGAATCTGCCACCCAGGATAGCTTTATGAACGGCCTTTTGGACTATCCACACTACACTCGCCCTGAAATATATGAAAATTTATCCGTCCCGGACGTGCTTTTAGGCGGACATCACGCTAAAATAGCGGATTGGCGTCGGCAGAAGTCTTTAGAGCTGACGTTCAGGTTGAGGCCGGACTTAATTGAATCGGCTAGAGCCAAAGGGTTGCTAACCCGAGAAGATGAACAATTTCTTCGCTCGCTGTAAATACTCTTCGTAGTGTGCGGTAGTGATTAGGTGGTTTGATTTTTTGGTTTAGTGAAATTGTTTTAACCGCATCCTCTGTTAGGTCCGTTGATTTATATATCTCGGGATTAAACGCTAATAAGATGTTTAAGGATTAAAAATGAATTTAATTGAAAAAATTGAGCAAGAAGAAATTGCTCGCTTAAGCGCTAACAAAGTATTGCCAAGCTTTGCTCCTGGCGACACAGTAGTAGTTAGCGTTAACGTTGTTGAAGGTACACGTAAGCGTACCCAGGCCTTTGAAGGCGTTGTGATTGCCAAGCGTAATCGCGGACTCAATTCCAGCTTTATCGTGCGTAAGATTTCTTCTGGTGAAGGCGTTGAGCGTACTTTCCAAACATACTCACCATTGATCGCTAGCGTTGAAGTGAAGCGTCGCGGTGATGTACGTCGCGCGAAGTTGTACTACTTGCGTGATCGTTCTGGTAAGTCAGCACGTATTAAAGAAAAGCTTCAAGCACGTGTAAAACCAACAGCCGCTATAGCTGCTTAGTAATCGCTGCTTTGATGCAAACAGAAAAGCGGCCTAGGCCGCTTTTTTTGTTGCCTTAGAATATAAACATGCCCAAGAATCCAATACCCGAAGAGAATGCGATTAATGTCGCTGCGCCTCCGGGATTTGATGCGCAAGCGATCCCGATTCATCAGGTGTGCGCTCATGAGAAGAAGGTGGCAAAAGAATTGCTGGAGCCAGCTGGTTTAAAAGCGCGCTTACAGTTTCCGCCAGAGTGGCAGCCAGAAATCACTGACGAAAATCGTCATGTGGTTGCTGCAGACATTATTTCTAAGCGTCAGGCTGCTGACAAAGTAACAAAAGCAGCAGTACTCATTCCATTACTATTAAAAGAAGATGGCCTGTCAGTGCTGCTGACACAAAGAACCAACCATTTGCGTGATCACGCTGGGCAAATTAGTTTCCCTGGCGGGCGTATGGACCCCGAGGACCAAAATCCGAATGACACCGCCCTAAGGGAGAGTGAAGAGGAAATTGGTTTGGACCGAAAGCGGGTCGAGGTAATTGGGCATTTACCAGAATATTTGACAGTTTCTGGCTATAGCGTCACACCAGTAGTAGGATTAGTCCAAGCTCAGGCAGAATATGTCTTAGACGAGTTTGAGGTGGCGGATGTATTTGAGGTCCCTTTAAGCTTTTTATTGGATCCTGCCAACCATCAAGTGAGATTGTGGCAAAGTGAGCAGGGTGGTCGCCGTTTTTATTCAATGCCTTATGAGAACCGCATTATTTGGGGTGCTACTGCGGGAATGTTACGTAACCTATATCATTTATTAAAAGTATGACTTTCTTTTCTATTCTCTTCGCCCTCATTGCTGAGCAATATCGCCCAGTCACTTCAAACCATTGGATTGCGCGTATCAGTGCGCGTTGGTTAGATTGGGTAGCCGGTGAGTTTGGCGGCAAGACGGAAAATGGCGCGAGCCCAGTTGGTGCGCGCATGGCCTGCTTAGTCGCTTTTGTTCTCCCAACCTTTTTGGTGTTCATGGTGTATGTCACCTGCATGGTGACTTATCCAATTCTTGGTTTTCTGTGGAACGTAGCCATCGCATATTTGTTTTTTGGTTTCCGCCAATTTAGTCATTCGTTTACCGCGGTCCATGAAGCAATTGAAGCACATGATTTACCTGCGGCCCGTATTGCTCTTGGCGAGTGGTATGGCCCAGATCTAGACACTGCAAACTTGACAGAGTCTGAAGTGATTTCATTGGCTCTTGAGCGCGCCATTATTGGTTCACACCATCATGTGTTTGGTGTGTTGTTCTGGTTCATGATGCCAATGGGTCCTGCAGGCGTTGTGCTGTATCGGTTAGCAGATCTTGCATCTCAACGCTGGTCTGAGCGTGGCGATTACAACCTAAGCGAATCATCACGTCATTTCTTCTATGTACTCGATTGGATTCCTGCACGCATTACCGCAATGGGCTTTGCGATTGTTGGTAACCTTGAAGGTGCTGTTTATGGATGGCGCTATCTCACGCAAAAATGGTCTGACTCTTTATCTGCGGTGATTTTGGCGGCCGGTAGTGGTGCACTTGGAGTGCGCTTGGGTGAGCCGATGAGTGAGCCAGATAGCGATGAAGCATTGCGTATGGCTGAAGCTGGTGAGCCAGTAGTCTACGAAGTGGGTTTAGAGCCTACCGAGCGTACGATGCGCTCTGCAGTGGGCTTGGTGTGGCGCTTGGTTATCGCTTGGATGGCTTTGTTGCTAATGCTGACCATCGCTCTTTGGCTTGGCTAATACCCTGAATTTGCGTATCGGCAGTTTTTGAGTCCGAGCGAAGTTGTCTAAATAGCGCCAGTCTTTCTGGCGCTATTTCATTTTTGTCTACAGCATCACGCACTGCGCAATCTGGCTCAGATTGATGGACACAGTTATGAAAGCGACACTTGCCTAATAAATCTTTAAATTCCCTAAAGGCATGCTGTAGCTCACTTACTGACATATGGGCCAAACCAAATTCCTGAAAACCAGGGGAGTCAATTAAAGCACCAAGCTTGCCATCAGCATTTCTACCCCAAGCCTCTGGGAGCTCAAAGTAACGGCAAGCAGTTGTTGTGTGCTTGCCGGTGTCTAAACGTACTGAGTATTCTTGGGTGAGAGCAGCCGCATTTGGCACCCACGCATTGAGTAAGCTAGACTTGCCCATGCCGGACTGCCCAACAAAAACAGAGACCTTGCCTTCTAGTGCTGGGCGTAATGAATCAATAGATGCCGAATCAAACTTAGCAGAGACTTCGCTTACCGGGTAGCCCATGCGTTCATATGGTGCAATGATCTTGCGTGCATGTTCGAGGTTATCTTTGAGGTCGCATTTATTTAGCAGAATGTGTAAGCCAATTTGATTGGCCTCAGCAGCTACTACAGCCCTACCCAGCAGATCTGGAGAGAACGCAGGTTGGGTCGCAAGCACCACCAGGATCTGATCAACATTAGAGGCAATAATCTTGCTCTTGAAAGCATCGGATCGATACAGAATATTTTCACGTGGCTCAATCTGAATAATGCGCGCCTGATCTGCAGAAGTCATTTCCAGTAGCAGGCGATCGCCCACTGCGCCAACGTGTTGTTTTGCTGGCGTACTTACTTGTATCAATGGACCGCTTGGGGATTCATTACCGTGGGTATCCGGCAATAAACGTTGCGCTAAATAATACCTTCCATAGGATGCAGTGAGTAGCGCGTGAAAATGTTCCATGTTGTGCTATAACTTAGATAAAGCGCTGTAAGTTGGCAATACGTAGTGGGGCCGGAGGATGCGAGCTATAAAAAGCGGTATAGATCGGATCGGGCGTCAGTGTTGAAGCGTTATCTTGATACAGCTTTACGAGTGCAGAGATCAAATCTTTTGCAGACGATTTTTCTGCAGCGAAACCATCAGCTTCATATTCGTGTTTGCGCGAGGCGAGACTCGATAGCGGCGTGAAGAAAAAGCTAAATACTGGTGATACCAACATAAATAAGGCCAAAGCCAAGCCGCCGTTATAGCCGTTAAGGTTGGGCATAACACCGAGATCGGTATAGAACCATACTTGAGTGCTAACCCAGCCCAGTAGGGCAAACATACCAAAGCTCAGCGCAAAAGAGACCAGTAAGCGTTTGCGAATATGCTTGCATTTAAAGTGGCCAAGCTCATGTGCCAAAACAGCCTCGACTTCACCAGGATTGAGTTTTTCAATCAGAGTGTCAAAGAACACAATCCGCTTGGCTTTACCCATGCCGGCAAAGAATGCATTGCCATGCGCGCTACGCTTACTGCCATCCATGACAAATAATCCCTGGCTTGCAAAATCACAGCGTGTGAGCAGCGCTTCAATCTGAGTTTTGAGAGGGCCGTCTTCCAATGCTTGAAACTTATTAAAGATAGGGGCGATGAAGGTTGGGAAAATCCACTGCATTAATAGGCTAAAGACCGTCAATACAGCCCACGCCCAAAGCCACCATAAGTCACCAGCTTGCGCCATCAAGGTGAGGATCACCCACAGTAGAGGAGTGCCAATTGCACCGCCTACTGCCATGCCTTTAAACATATCGGAGAAGAATAATTTTTTCCCCATGCGGTTAAAGCCAAAACGTTCCTCAAGATGGAATTGTTTGTACCAAGAAAATGGGATATCAATGATCCCGGAAATAATGACAATAGAAACAAGCAGGGCAATTTGCTGTGCAATTCCTTCGCCCAAAAACTGAAGTAATGCCATATTCAAAATCTGAAGCCCACCTAACAAGGTGAAACCAATTAAAATGATAGCGCTGACCCCATTCTCTAAAATACCAAAGCGTAATTTGGCAATGGTGTAGTCAGCGGCTTTCTGGTGTTCGGCTAAAGTGACTTTTTCAGCGAATTCTGCTGGAACCGCCTGGCGATGCTGGGCAACATACCGAATTTGGCGTTGGGACAACCAGTGGCGAAGGCCAAAACTGGTAATAAAAGCGACTAGAAAAACAATTGTGAAGGTCATGAGATCATTATAGATGTGAGCGAACAAACAAACATTGCGGCGACAGCGCCGGCCAAGACAGCATCAGCCAATGAGCATCTGATTTGGGTGGATATGGAAATGTCGGGTTTAAACCCCGAAACTGAGCGAATTCTGGAAATTGCCATCATTGTGACCGATGCCCATCTCAATACCATCGCTACCGCTCCGGTATGGGTGGTTCATCAAGATGACGCAATCTTAGACGCGATGGATGCGTGGAATAAAGGCACCCATGGACGCTCTGGTTTGATCGAAAAGGTTAAAGCATCTACGATGGATGAAGCAACAGTAGAAGCGGAATGCATTGCTTTTTTAAAGAAATACATCAAGGCAGGTATTGCTCCGATGTGCGGTAATACGATCGGTCAAGATAGACGTTTTATGGCCAAGTACATGCCCAAGCTTGAGGCCTACTTCCATTATCGAAATATCGATGTGTCTACTCTGAAAGAGTTGTGCAAGCGCTGGCACCCTGAGTTGGTTAAGGGATTTACGAAGAAGCAGGCCCACACTGCTTTAGCGGATATTGAAGAATCCATTGAAGAGCTTAAGTACTACCGAGAAAAGTTTATTGTCCCTTTGCCGGAGTAAGAGGGTTGGGATGTAAATGAAGATACAAAAGCAAAAGGCCCGCACTGCGGACCTTTTTTATTCAGTTCAGACTAATTATTTCTTGATAGCACTTTTGGGTCTAAAGACTTTAATGACATCTTGATTGGACTCAATGTAAGGTCCGCCCATTAAATCGATGCAATAAGGCACCGCAGCAAAGATTCCGGGAACAATCGATTTACCTTCGCCATCCTTTAGCCCTTCTAAAGTTTCTGTAATAGCTTTAGGTTGCCCGGGCAAGTTGATCACTAAAGCGGCGTGGCCATCAATTTCGCGTAAAACAGTAGTCTGTCTGGAGAGGATGGCGGTAGGTACAAAGTTCAGGCTAATTTGGCGCATTTGCTCGCCAAAGCCAGGCATTTCACGGGTTCCTGTATCACGGGTGGCCTCCGCGGGGTGACATCGCGGCGTGATGGTCCTGTGCCGCCTGTAGTTAAAACCAAGTCGCAGCCCAGCTCATCAATCAATTCGACGATAGTTTCGGTGATGATTTCAGATTCGTCCGCAATAAGCCGTTCATGAAAGACGCAGGGGTTGCTAATCGCCTTCATGAGCCATGTTTGCAGGGCAGGAATGCCCTCGTCTTGATAGAGACGCCTTTGCTGGCTCTGTCGGATATTGAGATGAGGCCAATTTTGACCTCATTCGGGGTGGTGCGCTTCCAGGCTTCGTTATGCTTCATGTTGATATTCTAGCTATTATTAGGACATGTTTACATATACATCTACCCAGTTTCAAGAAATCATTGATTTCATGCTGAAAGAGGCCAAAAGAAGGGGGGCCTCAGATGCGGTTGCCGAAGTTTCGGAAGGTCAGGGCCTTTCTGTCACTGTTCGCAAGGGTGAGGTTGAGACAATCGAGCAAAGTCTGGATAAGCAGGTTGGTGTGACGGTATTCCTGGGCCATCATCGCGGTAATGCAAGTACCAGTGACTTTTCTAAAGAATCTCTTAAGGCAACAGTCGACGCTGCCTATCACATCGCACAACATACGGCTGAAGATAATTGCGCTGGACCTGCAGAGCGAGAGCTCTTAGAAAAAAATCCATTAGATCTCGATTTATTTCATCCATGGAATATTGATGCTGCCCATGCCGTAGAGATTGCGCGCACTGCAGAAGGTGCTGCATTTGCAGTAAGCAAACAAATTCAAAACAGTGACGGTGCATCTGTTTCCGCTCACCATGCGCATTTCATGATGGGAACCTCGCACGGATTTATGGGTGGTTACCCATTCTCACGCCATTACATTTCTTGTGCGCCAATCGCTAGTGAAGGTGGTAAGCAATCCAATATGCAGCGTGATGATTGGTATTCCAGTTCACGCATACCGCAAGAGTTGGCGGATCCAGCGGCTATCGGTAAGTACGCTGCAGAGCGTGCTTTATCAAGACTAAAGGCAAGATCCTTGACTACGCGTCGTTGTCCTGTCATCTTTGAGGCGCCTCTAGCGGCAGGCCTTTTAGGTGGCTTAGTTCAGGCTGTTTCAGGTGGCGCTTTGTATCGGCGCTCAAGTTTCTTGCTTGATAGTTTAGGTAAGCAAGTATTGCCAAAGCACATTAGCCTTTTTGAGGACCCACACCTAAAGTCTATGACAGGTAGCGCGCCGTTTGATGAAGAGGGTGTAAAGACAGGCGCTAGAACTGTAGTGGATAAGGGGATATTGGAAGGTTATTTTCTCTCGACCTATTCAGCTAGAAAGCTGGGTATGAAAACTACCGGTAATGCTGGTGGATCGCATCACCTCACACTCAAAAGTAAGAAGACGCCTAAGGGTGGATTACCGGCCCTGCTAAAAGAAATGGGTACAGGTCTATTAGTAACTGAATTGATGGGCCAGGGCGTGAACTACGTTACCGGCGATTACTCAAGAGGTGCTTTTGGCTATTGGGTGGAGAACGGGGTCATTCAATACCCTGTTGAAGAGGTAACCATTGCGGGTAATCTGCGCGACATGCTCTTAGACATTGCGCTGATTGGCTGTGATACCTTAATCCGCGGCACCAAAGAGACTGGCTCTATCCTGATTGGATCGATGACGGTTGGCGGAAAATAATTGCCACTACTAAATTAGTGAATACAGAAGAATACTGAAGGGAGATATCCATGCAAAGACGTTCATTTTTAAAGAAAGTAACTATTGGCGCTGGTGCGGCAGCCTTAGCGGCCCCATCTATTGCGCAGAGTTTGCCAACACTCAATTGGCGCTTGGTTTCTAGTTTTCCGAAGTCTTTAGATACCTTGTTTGGAACGCCTGAGGTATTTGCTAATGCATTGCGCAAAGCGACGGATGGCAAGTTCAACGTTAAAGTATTTGCAGCAGGTGAGGTAGTGCCTGCCTTGCAAGTCTTGGATGCAGTTCAAAATGGCACGGTTGAGTGTGGCCATACCGCAAGCTACTACTACTTAGGTAAAAACAGCGCATTCATTTTTGATACTGCAGCCCCATTTGGTTTGACTGCACGACAGCAGTCCGCTTGGATGCTTCATGGCAATGGTATGAAGCTCATGCGCGAGCTTTATGCAAGCTACAACATTGTGAATTTCTTGGGCGGTCAAACGGGTACGCAAATGGGCGGTTGGTTTCGTAAGGAAATTAAATCCCCAGAAGACCTCAAGGGTCTGAAGTTCCGTATTGCTGGCTTTGCTGGTCAAGTATTAGCCAAGCTTGGTGTTGTTCCACAGCAATTACCAGCTGGTGAAATTTACTCAGCCCTCGAAAAAGGCACGATTGATGCTGCTGAATTTGTCGGCCCTTACGATGATGAAAAACTTGGTCTTGCAAAAGTAGCGAAAAATTATTACTACCCTGCCTTTTGGGAGGGCGCTGCAGGCCTTTCTTTCTTGGTCAATAAGAAACAATGGGATGCATTGCCACCTTCTTATCAGGCCGCCTGGGAAGCTGCTTGTTTTGAAGCACACACAGATATGTGCGCTAAGTACGATGCGCTAAACCCGCCGGCCTTACAACGTCTTTTACAGAATGGCGCCGTACTTCGTAAATTCAACACCTCAGTATTGGATGCATGCTTTAAGGCCGCCCAAGAAACCTACGCTGAAGAGTCCGCCAAGAGCCCTCAGTTTAAAAAGATCTTTGAGGATTACCGCGTATTTAGAAATATGGAAGCGCAATGGTTCAACGTTGCTGAGCAAGCCTTCTCGCAATACAGTTTTAGTAAGAAGCTTTAAAGGAATGCTGTCATCAAAAAAGGACTCATATGAGTCCTTTTTTATTTTCACCTATTGAGTCTTACTTTCTGGCTAGCACCTGCTGCAGGTAACGAGAAATACCTACTAACTCCTCACGATTCACTGAGTGCTCCATGGGGTATTCATTCCAGCTGACCTGGTAGCCTAACTTTTCAAGTAGGGCGCATGAAGTGCGGGCGCGCTCTGGGATGACAACTGCGTCATATTCGCCATGCGCCATAAAGATTGGCGTATTTTGGTTGGCAGAATGTTTTTCGGTATTTAAACTCATCGCTAAAGGTAGGTATCCTGATAAAGCCATGATTCCGGCAAGTTTATGTGGGAACCGCAAGGCTACATACAGTGTCATAGCGCAGCCCTGTGAGAATCCTGCTAACACAATCTGATCGCATGCAATGCCGCGACTTGCCTCGTGCTCAATGAGTTGAACAATAGAGGCGGCTGATTTTTGAATGCCAGCAGCATCTTCTTGATCCATCAAATTTCTGCCGATAATGTCATACCAGGCTGGCATGACATAACCGCCATTGACGGTTACCGGCATGCTCGGTGCGCTCGGAAACACAAAGCGAATACCTGGGCAGCCAGTCAGATCCAATTCGGGAACAATGGGCACAAAATCATTGCCATCGGCGCCCAGCCCATGAAGCCAAATCACAGCTGCGCTAGGATTTGGCGAAGTCTCTAATTCAACACAAGGTAGCAAGTCCATCTGAGGTCCATTCATTAAGAGCAACCCGTATTATCAACTCATATACGCACTTTCACTAGTGTGGGCTTCAGCCTCAATGGGGTGTAAGATGTTTTGAACAGTGTTCAATGTGTTGAGGAGCTTTGTATGAAGCCTTTCTATATAGATTATCCCCAGGAAAAAATAGAAGAGCATCAGCACGCCTACCGATGTCAGCACTGCAAGATACCGACTACGGTTATTTTTGGCTTGCTTGAGAATCATGCTGAAGATTGTCAATATCGATTGCAGCAGGGTAAATGGACTCAGATTGAAGCTAGGCTAAAACCCCGCAAAAATCACTTTGATGAACCCCCCATGTTGATGAGGTAGATTAATGAAAACATATCCAATTGCACTTGAGTTAACTGTTTGGTTTGATTTGGGATTGAATCAGTATGAGGTGTCGATCGATGAGGCCTCTAAGATATCGATCAAAAGAACGGATGATGTTTTGCATAGCAGGGAACTGTTGGCCACTGAGGTGCAGATGCTCATCGACGCCATTAATGCGATTAATGTCCCCGTGACTAGTGAGGTAAATAGCGATCCATCAAGCAAGCCCTCATCCAGCTATGAGCTCATTATTGAATCAGCGCATTTCTCCCTGGAGTTCAATTGGGAGAGTTTGGATGTTGAGGCTAGCAAGTCCAACACATTTGATTCTGTAGTGAAGTTGGCTAGCCTAGTGCAAAGCCTAGATTTAGATCATTAATTTTCCGCGGTCTTTGCGATAGCACTCGCTAGAGCCAGTATTCTTTTGGCATCTTGGATGTGAAGCTCCTCGATCAACTTGCCGTTGAGCACCGCAATACCTGCTCCCGATGCAATTGCAGCGTTATAGGCAGCAATTCTTTCTTGCGCTTCTGCGATTTCTTGTGGCGATGGACCAAAGATCTCATTGGCAGCTTTGATTTGATTGGGATGAATCAAGGTCTTGCCATCAAAGCCCGTATCTCTGCCTTGAATGCAGGATTGAATTAATCCAGCTTCATCATCCAAGGAAAGGTGAACGCCATCAAGTACGCACAGGCCATATGCTCTAGCGGCCAATACGGATAGAGAAAGTGCGGTTTGCGTTTCAATGCGATTGGGGGTGTGGCGCGCGTGTAAATCTTTTACAAGATCTGATGTACCCAGCACTAGTGCCTCCAGCATGGGGTGAGACTGAGCAATTTCAGATAAGCTAAAAATTGCCTTGGGCGTTTCAATCATGGCCCAGATTGTCATACTTGTGGGAGCGCCTAATTTATTCAGAAGGTTTGCTACTTCTTGCGCTTGCTCAGCAGACTCTACCTTTGGCAAAACAATGACATCCGCCTTGCTATTGGCAAATACCTTGAGCTCATCAAGCCCCCATGGGGTATTAAGGCCATTAATCCGAACAACAGCCTCTCGGTAGCCAAACCCAGATTCCAGTGCCTTGAGAATATTTTCCCTGGCGGCTGATTTTGCGTCTGGCGCGACGGCATCTTCTAAATCGAGAATCAGGGAATCTGCGGAAAGCGTTTTGGCTTTTTCCAGAGCGCGCGTATTGGCGCCAGGCATATACAAAACTGAACGGCGTGGTCTGTTGGTATTCGTCATTGTGAGTAAAAGTTACTGAGAGGGCTCATTTAATAAGTCCATGACAGGGTTAAAAGGTTGGCGAAACAATCCAGCTGAGTAACACGGGCTCATAGAAAGAGCTAGTAAATAACGCCAATTAAAGTCATTACCTACAGGCTAAAGCCTAAAGCATTTTGACGCCAAAACAAAAATCTTCTGAATTAATTAGATTTTAATCGAACACTTTTGCGAGTTTTTTCATAAAAGCTATTTGGTTTGCTTTTTATCCAGCCAATAATGAATTTTTGCATTTCGGGGTGCTCTTTTAGGATTGCGGCGTTATTAAACGTAACGGCCAGCTCCGTTTCTGTAAAAAGAGCATGAATTTGCTTATGACAGATGCGATGCAGAAATTCAGTGGTTTTACCGCCTTTAGATTTTGGAATAAGGTGGTGGGCATCTTTTTGTGACTTCGGTATCTCTCTATCGCAAATCGGGCAAATGTCAGGCCCCTCCCTGACGGCATGGGGTGATTGAAGAGAGAGAAGTTTTGAGCGAATTTTTCCGATCATTTGAGCGGCTGGGGCTGGGTAAATTGCGGTTCTGCCAGTTTAGTAAATAAGTCTTAAACTTGCACGATGCCTAAATTGTCCAGAGAGTCTCTATCCGAGTCCGACATCTCCCGCCTGATAGAAATGGCGTGGGAGGATCGCACCCCATTTGATGCGATTGAGAAGTCCTTTGGACTCTCAGAGTCAATGGTGATTGAGTTAATGCGCAAGGAGCTGAAGCGGGGGTCTTTTGAGCTCTGGCGCAAGCGGGTCACAGGCAGAGCCACAAAGCACATGGCATTACGCAGTGATGATGTCAATCGAGCCTACTGCCCAACACAATATAAAAATAAATGAGTTAAACAAGAAGACTCTTTTTGATTCTGGGAGATCAACTCGATCTACAGAGCGCTGCCCTAAAAGACTTTAATCCAAAGACAGACGAAGTGCTGATGGTTGAGTCGGCGAATGAAGCTAGTTATGTGGGGACCCACAAATCCAAGATTGCATTATTTTTATCGGCTATGCGACATTTTGCAAAGTCGCTAGAGGATCTGCAATATCCACTCACTTATATTAAAGAGTCGCCACTATCCATTATCGAAGTCTTAAAAGAGCAATTGCTCCAAAAAAAGATTACACATTTCGTCTGCGTAGAGCCGGGTGAGTGGCGCCTCAAAATTGCCCTTGAGGACTTGGCTAAAGAAAGCGGTCTTCAAATGGATATGCGCGATGACGATCATTTTTTCTGCTCGCACCAAGAGTTTGTGGCGTGGACAGAGGGTAAGAAGGAGCTTCGGCTAGAGTATTTTTATCGATTGATGCGCAAGACGCACGGAATTCTGATTGACGCAGACGGCAATCCTGAAGGCGGCCAATGGAATTTTGATCAAGATAATCGCAAGCCATATCCTAAAAGGGGTCCGGGCATTATTGATGCCCCTGCATCATTTGAGACCGATGCAATTACTCAAGAGGTGTTGGCGTATGTGCAGAAGGTCTACCCAGATCATCCTGGATCCTTGGAGCATTTCAATTGGCCGGTAAATAGGGAGCAAGCATTAGAGGCGCTGGGGTATTTCGTTGAGTACCGCCTCAGGAACTTCGGCGTCTACCAAGATGCGATGTGGACAGATACACCTTTTGGTTGGCACTCCATCCTATCTAGCTCGCTTAATCTGAAGCTGTTAAATCCACGCGAAGTCATTGATGCTGCATTGGCTGCTTGGAAAAAATATTCATTGGATTTATCGACGATCGAAGGATTTATTCGACAGATTCTGGGTTGGCGTGAGTTTGTACGAGGCATGTATTACTTAGATATGCCCAAGATGGCTCAGGACAATTATTACGAGCATCAACGCACTCTTCCGCAGTGGTATTGGACCGGTAAAACGCAGATGGCCTGCATGCAAGATGCTGTAGGTCAGACTCTGAAATACGGCTACGCACATCATATTCAACGCCTGATGGTGACCGGTAACTTTGCGCTCCTGGCAGAAATACTTCCTGCACAGGTTTGCGATTGGTATCTGGCGGTATATGTAGATGCCATTGAATGGGTGGAGCTCCCGAATACTGCCGGCATGGCCTTATTTGCTAATGGGGGTCGTTTCACCAGCAAGCCATATATCGCCAGTGGTGCATATATCAAACGCATGAGTAATTACTGTGATTCTTGCAAATATAAGCCAGATGTTCGCTTTGGGGAACAGGCATGTCCGGTTACTACCTTGTACTGGAATTTTTTAATCAAGCATCGTGAGCAATTTGAAGCTAGTCCACGCACCCGATTAATGACGGCCAATTTGAAGCGCATTAGTCCAGATGATCAAGCAGAGATACAGGTGCATGCCAATAAAATACTCGGTCACTTAGACGACCTTTAGGCTGAACTGATGAAATCCTCATTCAAGGGAAACAAGAGCTTCTTGCCCAGCAAGATTTGCGTAGTGTGCAAAAAAGAAATGGCCTGGAGAAAATCCTGGGCTAAGAACTGGGGAGAGGTGAAGTATTTGTTCTGACGCTTGTCGCAAGCAAAAGACTTCACAAGGCCAAAGCTAACTGGCGCTTTAAAGAAGAAATCTACCCGAGCAGATGCTGGCTTAATAGTGTGGTAGCGGGGGAGTGATTGATGCCCGCTTTGGTTGCTACTAGTAAGTTACGTTTTGCCCAAGGGTCTTCAAGTGGAATGGCTTTTAAGCCCAAGGCTTTGATTTGGGCAGCACCCCAACACCTAGGTTGACTGCAATCATTTGACACATCGCAGCGTAGCTGCGCACCTGGATACGCAATTTCATTTGCTTGCCTAGTTTCTCTGCACATCTGGAGGTGAGCTCAAGTAGCGAGCTGCCTCTATTGAGCCCTACGAAATCGTATTGAAGGCATTCTTCAAATGAGACACTTTTTCTTTTGTTTAAAGGATGCGTTTTACAGCAGGCGATAACAAGCTCATCATTGCCCATCACTTGGGTTTCTAGCCCTGAAGTGCTTGGGCCTTCAGCAAATACACCAATATCTGCAATGCCATCCATGAGTGCTTTGACAATGTCACCACTCAATTGCTCTTCTACTTCAACCTGAATTTCAGGATTCACTTTTAAAAAGCTTGCTAAAGCTGAGGGAAGAAACTCAGTCAGGGCTGACATATTCGCCCAAAGCCGGACACTCCCTTTTACACCTTTGGAGTATTCGCCCAATTCATTGCTGAGTTGCTCAAAGCCCTGAAACAACCTTAAGGCATGTTGCATGACCGCATGGCCAGCATGGGTGAGGGTTACCCCCTTAACAGAGCGGTCGAGCAAAGCCATGCCCACTTGTTTCTTCAAATTCCGAAATACGCCTACTGGCTGCAGAAAGGGCTAGATTGCATTCATTGGCACCCTTAGTAATGCTCCCGGATTGAACGATGGAGCAGAAAAGCTTAAGGGTAACAAAGTCAACTCTGGCGGGGTTTAGCGGGGATTTCATGGGGTCATTCTACCTATACCTTCGCAAAATGAGAAGGATGAGGCTAAAAATAGCAATTTTCAACATGTAGTTGGCAGGGTAACTTTGTATAAATGCATATTTCAGAGGAAATCATGGAGCCATTATCAAAGTTAAAAGTCATAGAAATGGGGCAACTCATTGCCGGGCCGTTTGCTGCAAAAACATTGGCTGATTTTGGTGCGGATGTTATTAAGATTGAGCCACCCAAAGTCGGTGATGCACTGCGTAAATGGCGCCTCTGTTTGGCGGCAAGTGCAGTCGAGAAATAAAAGATCTCTATCTCTGGATTTGAGGCAAGCTGAAGCACAAGACATCGTGAGAACTTTGGCGAAAGAAGCGGATGTCTTAATCGAAAACTTTCGTCCTGGAACATTAGAGGATTGGGGGCTTGATCCACAAGCGTTAATCAAGCTCAATCCAAAGTTGATTGTTTTACGTATTAGTGGATACGGTCAGACTGGTCCATATAGAGACAAACCTGGTTTCGGTGTAGTGGCTGAAGCTATGGGTGGTTTGCGCCATCTCACTGCAGAGCCTGGAAGAGTGCCCGTGCGTGTGGGTATTAGTATTGGTGATACCTTGGCATCTTTGCATGGCGTAATTGGAATTTTGTTGGCCTTGCAAGAACGTCATAGCAGCGGCAAAGGTCAGGTGATCGATATTGCGTTGTATGAAGCGGTCTTCAATTGCATGGAGAGTTTGCTGCCGGAGTACAGTGCGTTCGGTGAGGTGCGACAAGCGGCAGGCAGCGCTCTACCTGGTATTGCCCCAACTAATGCCTATCAATGCGCTGATGGTGGATATGTATTGGTTGCCGGCAATGGCGACAGCATTTTCAAGCGCCTGATGACGGCTATTGGGCGAGAAGACTTGGGTAGTGATCCGCAATTGGGAAACAACAATGATGGTCGCGTCAAACGCGTAGTCGAGCTTGATCATGCGATTGGCGAATGGGCAAAAACGGTTAGCACTGATAAAGCATTAGAAATTTTAGATTCTGTTGCGGTACCAGCAGGCCGCATCTATACCGTTGCCGATATCGCAAACGATCCGCACTATAAAGCTCGGGAAAATATTCAAACTATTCAAATGCATGATGGAACTAAGTTGGATGTACCGGGCGTGATTCCAAAGTTATCACGTACACCGGGATCGATAAAGACGCTGGCTCCGGATATTGGCGAAAACACCGATGAGATATTGAAAGGAATAGGCTTAAGTGATGCACAGGTCTCTTCCCTGAAAGAGCGCGGTATTGCATTTACAAAGTAACTCAATTGAAAAATACGAAAAATTAAGATAAAGAAAAAATTATGACCAGAATTTATTTCAATGATGTAGTAACGAGAGATGGCTTTCAGATTGAGCCTAATTTCATACCGACAGACGACAAGATCAAGTTGGTGGATGAGTTAAGCGCTTGTGGATTTGCAAAAATTGAGGTGACTTCGTTTACTTCGCCTAAATCTATCCCGATGCTGCGCGATGCCGAAGAGGTAATGGGTCGTATTCAGCGGGTTCCAGGTGTTGAGTACACCGTATTGGTTCCCAATCTGAGGGGGTGCTAAGCGCGCATTTGAATCCAAGGCCGACGAATTTAATCTAGTGATGTCTACCTCTGAGACTCATAACCTGGCCAACCTCAGAATGGGTAGAGAAAAGAGTTTTGCAGGGCTAGCGGAAGTTATTAAATTTGTTGATGGCAGAACACCAATCAATGTTTCGCTCTCCACTTGCTTTGGCTGCCCTATGGAGGGTGAGGTTCCGCAAGTAGTTGTCGAGGGATTTGCGCAGCGCTTCGCAGATCTTGGTATTCGAGGTCTAATTATATGCGACACCACTGGCATGGCCAATCCGGATCAAGTGAAAAAAATGTGTGACGCTTTGCAAAAACAATTTCCTAATCTCCAATTAACTCTGCACTTTCATAACACCAGGGGCACGGGTCTAGCCAATGTTCTAGCAGCAAGTCCAGTCGGGTATTATTGTGCGATTTGATGGATCTCTGGGTGGCTTAGGTGGCTGCCCTTATGCACCCGGAGCAAGCGGGAATATTTCAAGTGAAGATGCGATTCATATGCTTGATGCAATGGGCTATGACACTGGTATCAATATTCCTAGGTTATTAGCGCTCGCTAAAGAGTTACCTCAAATTGTGGGTCACCCTGTTCCAGGCCAGGTAGCAAAGGCAGGCAGCACATATACGCTGCATCCCGAACCAGATTACGTAGATGAACTTCGCCGCGCTCAATAAGAAGGGGAAATGAATATGATTGACCATTTAGATCATTTGGTGCTCACCACTGCAAAAGAAGCAGAGTGCGTGGATTTTTATACCCGCGTTCTTGGAATGAAGTTGGAATCTTTTATTGGTGGCACACCACCTGTTGAGCGCAAAGCGTTTAAGTTCGGCAACCAAAAGATCAACCTCTACATCAAAGGTAAGGAATTTGAGCCCAAGGCAGATACTCCGACCCCGGGATCGCTTGATCTCTGTTTTATTGCTGATCGACCTCTAGAAATGGTGATTGAAAAACTGGCCGCAGAATCCTGGCCGATTATTGAAGGTCCAGTAATTCGTACTGGTGCCACACAAAAAATTAACTCGATCTATGTAAGAGATCCAGATCAGAATTTAATTGAAATATCTGAACTCATTTAAATATTGGGTGTAGCCTACAAAATACTTACATGAGTTGCTTGGCTAGTAAAGTGTAAAGCGGTATACCTAGAATGATGTTGAAGGGGAAGGTGATTCCTAGAGACATCCCCATGTAGAGCGCTGGATTTACTTCGGGTAGCACGTGACGCAATGCTGCAGGAACGGCAATATAAGAGGCGCTCGATGCCAGTACCATTAGCAAAATAGTATTTCCGAGTGGCAATCCAATTAATTTGCAAAGCACCAAAGCAAGCAATGCATGAGAGAGGGGTGAGCCCAGCGCGTATAGCAAGGTGATAGCAGGTTTTCCCTTGAGACCCTTTAAATTTCTGGCGGCCATCAAACCCATGTCTAGCAGGAAGAACGCTAGCATGCCTTTAAACAGATCAATCGAGAATGGCGCCATCAATTTTTGTCCAGCATCACCGCTCACCAGGCCAACCACCATGGACCCTAGCAGTAATAATTGCGCACCATCGGTAAATGACTCATGCAGTATTTTTGAGATGCTTGTTGCTTGATGTGCCTTAGGGCTTGGTGATTGAGAGGACCGAGCTTTATTTGCTAAAACAATCGCAAGAATAATGGCGGGCGACTCCATGAGTGCCATGGCGGCGGCCATATGACCACCGTAGCTAATATCAAATTGATCTAAGTATTGGGTGGCCGTAATAAAAGTAACGGCACTGACAGATCCGTAAGTTGCAGCAATTGCGGCTGCATCAAAAGCATTTAAGCCTCTTCTGAGAATGAGGTAGCCAATGATTGGGATGATGATGGCTAGAAAAACTGCAAGACCCAATGAAAACGCAATCTCGCTTGTAAATCCAGACTTATGTAGCGCAAATCCACCCTTCAGTCCCAGCGCCATTAATAAATATAACGATAAGAATCTGGAGATTTGTGGTGGTATTTCTAGGTTGGACTTTACGCTCCCTGCAAACACCCCAAAGATGAAAAATAGAATGGCGGGGTCAAGGAAATTAGTCATGATTCCATTCTATGGATTTAACCCTTTTTAGTCTTACCTTCATAAAATCTAAGGCCCTTGCATTACTTTTTCTTAATAATTGCTTCAACGAGTGGGCGCTGAATTTTTTTCTCAGATCGAATTGCGTAAAAGTACTCGAAAATGTCATCGCACTTGCCAAGCAGGTGAATCTCGTAGGTTTCTTTCAAATCTTTTTCAATCAAGCTTCCAGCCGGAAATGCTCCTGGTCCGCTAGCAGCAAAGGTCTTTAGAAGGGCGCTATCTTCAAACTCGCCAACAATATTGGGGATGATATCGATTTTGACAAACCATTGATCGATTAGTGGGTGCACTGTGGAGTGTGATGTTGGTAGCAAAATCGGTAGATCACCAAGACACTCTGGAAAACTTTTTTGCTCATTTTTAAGAGCTGCTTTGGAATAAACCAGGCAATAGATGTCTTGGTGAGTTCTTCGCTATAAACGTTTAAATTCTTATTATTTGGAGCGGGGCGATCAGCCAAAATTAATATCTAGCCGATGCAGTGCTAAATCTGCCAGTAGATCTTCAAACTCACCTTCGTGGGCAATCAATTGAACATCTTTGTGTTTTAGGATAGGTTCTAGCAACTGTCGAGTCACTAGCTTGGGTAGGCCATCTGATACCCCAACAACAATTTTGGTTTTAGGGGAATGTGCCGCATCTCTCACGGCTTCCGGAAGTTTTTCGCCGATAGAGAAAATCTGATCTGCAATTTTCAAGGCGGCAAATTCAGATTCCGTGAGGGCGATACCGCGTCCAGCGGGCTTAAATAGTAAATATCCAAGAGATTTTTCAAGCTCGTGAACTTGCGAACTGATTGTCTGAATGGCCATGTCTAGACGCTCAGCTGCCTTAGACATACTGCCTTCTTTGGCTACTACCCAGAAGTAATAGAGGTGTCGATAGTTATATGTATTGGCCATATTCAGGTTTTTTCGAAATATATATATCTGCTTTTAGCTAAGCGCAAACCCCTCTACATTAACCCCATGAAAAGCCATGGCATTCATGTGCTTATGACATCGACATAGAGGTTATTCAATTGGAACTATTTAGCCCTGAATTTTTTTCGGCCTTGCTAGCAATTGTGGTGATTGACCTAGTTTTAGCTGGAGACAATGCAATTGTGATTGCAATGGCCGCTAGAAACCTTCCCGCACATCTCCAGAAAAAAGCCATTGTCTGGGGCGCTGTTGGTGCGATCGCAGTGCGAAGTGCAATGACGCTTGCAGTCGTGTATCCACTAAACATACCCAGTTTAATGTTGATCGGTGGTTTGCTCTTGGTTTGGATTGCTTACAAGTTGTTAAATCCTACAAAAGATGGAGATGGAGATGGAGAGCACGATCATGCCTCAACGAGTTTTTGGGGTGCAATGAAAACGATTGTGATTGCCGATGTAGTGATGGGTTTAGATAACGTATTGGCTGTTGCAGGTGCCTCTCATGGCAGCTACGTTTTAGTAGTGCTAGGTTTGTTAATTAGCATCCCGGTAGTTATTTGGGGCTCAACACAAATTCTCAAGTTAGTAGAGCGATTCCCGTCGATTACGTATTTAGGTGCCGGTGTCTTGGCATGGACTGCAGCCAAGATGATGATTGCTGAGCCCATCGTTCAAGATTTGCTTGGAAACCCTGTCCTGGAGTACGCAATTCAGGCGCTAGTCATCATTGGCGTCCTGGGCGCTGGGTTCATTAGGAGTAGATTGGCGCTCAAAGAACTCATTGCCCTGGCTGCAGTTGACACCGTTGTATCTGAAATGCTGCCTGAAAGGCAGTCTTATAACCTAGGAGATAAATCCATGAACAAAATACTTATCCCAGTTGATGATTCTAGTAATACTTTATTGGCTTTAAAGCATGCGGTGAACACTTACGGTAAAAATCCTGCAACTGAATTTCATATCTGCAATGTGCAGCCCGGAATGTATAGGCATATCAGCAAATTCATTAATAAAAATACTATTTATGAATGGCAGGCGGAGCGCGCAAAACTGGCTGCGAAGACTGCCGCAGATTTTCTGGAGAGAGCTGGCGTCAACTTTTCATTTAACTATGTTTGTGGCGATAAAGGGGAAGCGTTGCGTGATGAAGCCTCTCGTTTGGGATGCAGTCGCATTGTGATTGGGTCGGCCAAGAAAAATACGCTGATGAGATTATTTGAGAACTCAACAACCGCTAAATTGTTGGAGACCAGCAATATCCCAGTGGAGGTTGTGACTGGCAGGTCCGTATCCGCCATGGAGCGTTGGGGTATTCCTGCCATTGGAGCGGGTGCCGCAACTGCCCTGATGGCGGCAATCATTGATTAGTTTTCTGTTTTGCAGCACTCCTATTGACCCTCTTTTTGAGGGTCTTTTTTTTGCTTAATACTCAGTAAAAAGCAGAAATAATACCCATAAAATTCTGCTTTATTAAGAATATATTCAAGCCTATATTGAACCCATGATGTTTTTAAAGGAGAAAATCATGGATGTCATTCTTGAGTCAAAAGAGTTGCCTGAACCAGAGCTAAAAACATTTACTGAAAATAAGGTGAAATTTTCATTAAAACGCCTCATTTGGCTGGTTAGAAAAATTAAGGTGAGATATTCATCTGTATCCCAGTCAAATACCGCATGTAATCAAAATTGCATTATTGAGCTACAAACCTTTGATCATCAGACAATTGAGGTTAGCGTTACGGCTCGAGATAAGAAGGTGGCGTTAGAGATGGGCATGAAGAAGGTTTATAAACACGTGCAGAAAGTCTTTCATAAGGCTCAAAAATATGGACGTATGTCTAAAAATGTTTAAGTTTAAAAACTTATTCTTAAACTAAGTATGATCTAATTAGGTCAATATACGGGGAGTAGCCTGCCCAAAAATGGGTCTCATATGTCGACATTACGACTGAAAAGTCCGGTGTACGGGTAATTTTTAAGGCAAGACCATTTAATTGAATAAATAAATGGCCAATTTGAACCGCATATTCCACCCACCCTTTCTGGGCATCTTTTTGTGCTTAGGTGCCCTAATTTGGGGAGCGCTCAGACTTTCTAAGCTCTTGGCTGGGGATAATCAATATTTAAATACCATGAGAGTGGGGCGCATGTTTTTGTTTCGCTGGCTAATGATTGGCTCTATCGGCATAGTCCTTACTACGCATGCAGTAGCGCAAAATCAAAAGTCGTACACAGTAAATGATTTAATTTTTATTGCGCTCGAGTTAAGCCCTCAAGCGCTGGCTGCAAGAGATCAATCTAAAGCTGTCAAAGGTCAACTCTCTACTACGGGCCCTTTGACCGTTGGCAATGTTTCTTCTTGGTCGGTTACACAGCCATTGGATATGCCTTACACCCGTTTCCCCAAGAGTGAATGCTGCAGAGGCGAGTTTGCGCTCTGCAGAAGCAACGCGTCTAGCTTTTGAGATTGAAACTATTTCAAAAGTACAGCAGCGCTACTACGAGTTAATGCGTCGTAAGGCTGAGGAAAAGGCGGCAGAAGAAGACTTAAGTTTGACAAAACAAATTCGTGATCGCATGCAAGTTCGTTATGACGTTGGCGAGACGGCGCGCTTTGAATTGATTCGAGTGCAGACAGAGTTTTTGAATGCTCAAATTGCAGCTGAATCTAGCAAGTTAAGAGTAGAGCAGGCTCGCAGCGCTCTACGTCAGGTCGTTGGCCACGTATTGCCAGATAACTATGTGGTTGTTGTGGAGCAGCCCAAGATTGAAACCCTGCCCCCATTGACAACCTTATTGGCAGAAATTCAGTCGCAAAGCCCTGAGTTGCAAAAGGCAAAAGCTGATGTTGAGGCTAGCGAATCAAGATTAAGTTTCGAGAAAAACTCCCGTTTGCCACGCTTAGCGTTTAAGGCTTCGCAGTACAACGATCCAAACTTTACCGATCGGCTTTATGGTTTGCAGGTGAGTATTCCCATCTGGGACTTTAAGGGCGGTCAAGTAGCTGAAGCAGAAGCGAATGCATCGAAGGTCAGGAATCAGTTGAATGCGCAAAGTCAAAGCCTAGATCAGCAACTTGAAACCGCTTACAAACTCTACCAAATGGCCAGCTATCAGCTCAAAGTTTTAGATCAAGAAGTGGTGCAGCTTGCGGCAAGCGCACAAAGGATTGCGGAAGTTTCTTATCGTTATGGTGAGCGAGGCATGCTCGAGTATCTGGATGCTCAAAGAACATTTAGGGCTGCCAGAAACGATTTGATTCGAGCCAGATTTGATTTGGCTTCTGTGACTACGGAAATTCAGAGATTAAGAGCAAACCCAGATTGGCTTGTCAAGATAGAAAGTGGAAAGCAATGAAACCAGAAATTGCAAGCTTGATTGGAAAAGTGAGGGTATGGAAGACTTTCATTGTTAGAAAGGTGAAGGCCTATTCAAAGCAGTGGTTGGACCAGGTCATCCAAATTCAAAGTGATTGGTACTAAATCGCACATCAATGGATTGGTAGTCATGCACCATCGATTACAGGCCGTTATGACACTTCGCCGCATTGGCTTAAGAGGGGATTATTTTATTTACCCTGGGTATGCGCATTCATGATCACCTTGAATTACTTCAACGTATTTGATCGTAGCCCCGCCGTGAAATCGGTGCAAGATCCTAACGTGGTCGTAGTGAACGAGGACCTACATAAAATGATTGCTGATGGGAAGGCTCTGAATGCTCCATTTATAGAGGAGCTGCGCGCGTCTGGGCGCATCGACTTTAATGAGCTCTACCTTTCACGTATCGGCGCTAACGTTACTGGAAGGGAAGGGTATCTGAAATTTTGGCGGTTCCTGGACAGATGGTGAAGCAGGGGGATGTACTCGCAAAAATTA
The DNA here is from genome assembly GCF_900096755.1 of Polynucleobacter necessarius. Taxonomy (NCBI): domain Bacteria; kingdom Pseudomonadati; phylum Pseudomonadota; class Betaproteobacteria; order Burkholderiales; family Burkholderiaceae; genus Polynucleobacter; species Polynucleobacter necessarius. The sequence goes on along the minus strand of NZ_LT615227.1, from coordinate 156,622 downwards.
CCTCAACTGAGTTAACTCAATCCCAGTTGACCTATTTAAAAGCTAAGAGTGCTAGTCAATTGGCCGATCAAGCCGCCAATCGCGCCAAAATTTTATTTAAAGAAGATGTTATTGCGCTTGCTGAGCTGCAAAGACGAGAAGCTGAGTCTAGCAGTGCTAAGGCAGAATTTCGTGCCGCCAATGATCAGTTGCGTGTGCAAGGGATGGATCAAGCTAGCATAGATCGCCTGGCTAAATCTGGTGTTATTGAATCCATCAATAATGTGATTGCTACGATTCCCGGTGAAATTGTTGAGCGTAAGATTAATAAAGGTCAGGTTGTGCAACCCGCAGATGCATTGTTTATTGTGGCTGACCTGAGTACTCTTTGGGCTATTTCTGAGGTGCCAGAAAGCAATGCTTACTTGATGCGTAAGGGGCAAAAAGCTTCCTTAATTATTCCTGCTTTGCGCAATCAGGAAATTGAAGGCACATGTGGCACATGTGGATTCAATTGTGAACCCCCAAACACGTACTGTGGTGGTGCGCATGGAATTGGCAAACAATGAAGGCCAAATTAAGCCTGGCATGCTGGCCACGATGCTGATCGAAAGCCAGCCAATTGAAAAGTTGGTCGTCCCTGTTGGCGCTGTTGTGCGTGAAGATAATCACGATCACGTATTTGTTCGCTTGGATGATGAGTTGTACCGCATGGTGCCAGTAAAGCTTGGGCCAGAGGGCAGAGGCTATCGCTCGGTTATCTCCGGCTTGAAAGAGGGCCAAGAAATAGCTGTCGAAGGTGCATATCATTTAAATACTGAGCGCAAACGTCAGCTAAGTGGCGGCTAAACATGATTGAAAGAATTGTCCGTTTATCACTACAGCAACGCTTATTGGTTGTTGTTATTGCATTATTAGTGGCAGGACTGCTGGCGACTAAGCGTTTATCGGTTGATGCCTTCCCTGATGTGACCAATGTGCAGGTGCAAGTGGCTGCCGAAGCTCCTGGTAAGTCACCGGAAGAGGTTGAGCGTTTTGTCACCATCCCAATTGAATTGGGAATGACGGGGCTGCCTGGTTTAACGGAGATGCGTTCTTTAAACCGCAATGGAATTTCAGTGATTACTTTGGTGTTTACTGAAAAAACCGACATTTATTTTGCGCGGCAACTGGTTACTGAGAGATTGATTGAGGTTGCCTCAAAAATGCCAGTCGGCATTACGCCAGTATTGGCGCCCCCATCTACTGGACTTGGGGAGGTCTACCAGTACACCTTAGATCATCCATCCGATCGCCATCGGGAGCTGACGGTTGATGAGCTTTCAGATCGTCACGCTGTGCAGGACTGGATTGTTCGGCCGATGCTGCGTTCTATTCCTGGGGTGGCAGAGATTAATACTCAGGGTGGTTATGCAAGGGAGTATCAGGTCTTAGTAAATCCTGAGCGTTTGCGTCACTACCAAGTAAGCTTGCATGAAGTCTATCAAGCGCTTGCTCGCAATAATGCGAACTCAGGTGGCGGTCAGTTACCTAGCTATGCAGAGCGTTACTTGATTCGTGGCCTTGGCTTGATTACTAAGCCTGAAGATATTGGCAAGATCATCCTCAAAGAAGTCAAAGGCATTCCGGTCTATGTCAAGAACGTAGCAGAAGTCACGATTGGTAGTGAAATCCGCCAGGGCGCAGCTATAAAAAATGGTTACACAGAGAGTGTTGCTGGCATTGTGCAAATGATCCGAGGGGGTAATGCGCGTGAAGTAGTTAATCGCATTAAGCTCAAAGTAGAAGAGATTAACGAAGGGAAGTTGCTGCCTGACGGTCTACAGATTGTGCCTTTTTACGACCGCACAGATTTAGTGAATGCAGCCATGTTCAACGTGGCGAAGGTATTGGTCGAGGGCGTCATACTGGTCATTATTTTGCTCTTCCTCTTCTTGGGTGATGTTCGTTCCTCGCTTATCGTGGTGGCAACGCTGTTGCTTACACCACTCTTAACTTTCCTGGTGATGAATCGCTATGGCATTTCAGCGAACCTAATGTCATTAGGAGGCCTTGCGATCGCGATTGGCATCATGGTAGATGGCTCTGTCGTGGTGGTAGAGAACACCTTTGCCAAGTTGGGCGAGCGACTTAAATCTGGGGAGTCTAAAAACAGGATCATCTTAGAGGCGGCATCGGAAGTTGGTAAGCCTGTGTTATTTGGTGTAGGCATCATCATCTTAGTATTTATGCCTTTACTCTCATTGGAGGGTATGGAGGGCAAGATGTTTGCTCCGATGGCAATTACGATTGCAATTGCGTTAACCATCTCCTTAATTCTGTCCTTTACCTTATCACCTGTGCTCTGCTCTTATATCTTGAAGGACGGTGGTGAAGATGACGCCAAAGTTGTTAAGAAAATGCGCGCTCCTTATGAGCGTTGGCTGCATTGGAGCCTGGCCAATCCTAAGTTGGTTGTAAAGCGTTCGTTAATCGCTTTAGGCATTAGCTTGGTGGGATTTGTTTTGCTAGGCAAGGCGTTTATTCCAGTGATGCAAGAAGGCTCAATTACTCCTGTTATTGTTCGGGCACCAAACATCTCCTTAGATGAGTCTATTAAATTGGAGTTTGAGGCCATTAAGCGCATCATGACCATTCCTGGTGTTGAGATGGCAGTCTCCCGTTTGGGTAAGGGTGAGTCACCAGCTGATCCTGGTCAGCCCAATGAGTCTGACCCCATTGTTACTCTTAAGCCTTTGGGTGATAGGAAACTAAGTCAAGAAGAAATCGCACAGCAAATTCGTGAAAAGCTTAAAACTCTTCCTGGAATTGAGCTGGCGATTTCACAGCCAATTGCAGCCAGAGTAGATGAGATGGTTTCTGGTGTGCGGTCACAAGTAGCCGTCAAAATATTTGGCGATGACTTGGTAATGCTGCAGAAGTTAGGCTCACAAATTGGGCAAATTCTGACCAAGATGAAGGGTAGCAATGACTTGCGCATTGAGCAGGCATCTGGCCAGAACTATCTCAATATCAAAATTGATCGTGATGCGATTGCGCGTTACGGAATCAATGTTTCTGACGTCAATGAAGTAATTGAAACAGCCATTGGTGGTAAGCAGGCAAGCACAGTTTACGTTTACGAAGGCGAAAGGCACTTTCCTTTGGTATTGCGTTATCCAGCTTCCTATAGAAACAAAATCGATGCTATTGAGAACATCGTGCTGCACTCTCCCGACGGCGCTCAGGTTCTGATGCGTGACTTAGCGGAGATCTCTTTAATCGAAGGCCCTGCGCAAATTTCACGCGAGTCTGGAAGACGTCGCCTGGTAGTTGGCGTTAACGTTGAAGGGCGTGACTTGGGTGGATTTGTTAAGGAAGCTCAAGAACTCATTGCAAAAAAATATAGAGTTACCTCAGGGCTATACATTGCAATGGGGCGGCCAATTTGAAAATATGCAAAGAGCGATGGCTCGTCTTATGATCATTATTCCGCTGACCATCTTGGCAATTTTCTTCTTGCTCTTTAAATCTATTAGGTTGGCTGGCTTAATTATTTTGGTGCTGCCATTCGCCTCAATTGGCGGTGTATTCGGTTTATTTATTACTGGCGAATATCTCTCCGTTCCTGCAGCGGTTGGATTTATTAACCTATGGGGAATCGCTGTATTAAATGGCGTTGTGCTGATTTCATTTATCAAGCAATTACGCGAAGATGGCTACAGCATGGACGATGCCTTCTTCATGGGTGTGGACATCGCTTTAGACCGGTCATGATGACTGCCTCGGTGGCTATGTTGGCTTTAGTTCCAATGTTGTTCTCAGGCGGCCCTGGATCAGAGGTTACCCGTCCATTGGCAGCTGTAGTGATTGCTGGCTTAATCACATCTACAGCATTAACGTTATTAGTGTTACCTGTTTTATATAGATGGTTTGAAGATAAAGAGGTGGAAGCATGATGGAAGTCAAAGCAGTAATACGCCCAAATAAACTAGCTGCATTGCGAACAGCTCTTTTGGGTACACCAGGATTTCCTGGGATGACTGTTTCAAAGGTTGAGGGCTGCAGCGCATCTTCAAAGACGAATAAAACAACTATCAAAGATGAATTAACCGACTACTCTGCAAAGGTGCGCGTAGAAATAGTCTGTAATGTAGAAATTGCCCCAGTTTTGATGGATAGAATTGTTTCGGTTTGCCAAACTGGCCAAATGGGTGATGGGGTGGTGCACACCAGTACCTAAAGCATTTTTCATCGCCAAATCTTCGGGATAAGTTATTGGGAAAGATGGATTTGAAGAAAAGCCACCCTCGGGTGGCTTTTTCATAAACGGCGTCTTAATAAGCGAATTGAATGGTGTAGTATTTTGCAATACAAAAAACAAGGCCATTAAATGACATTAGCCCTTCCTCCCAAACCCCAAAGCTTGCGTGAGTATGTCGAGGCTTACCTCAAGCAGGCGATCGTAGGCGGTAAATACAAGCCTGGGGATAGGCTGATTGAGCGTGAAATCTGCGAGCTTTTAGGTGTTAGTCGTCCACCAGTAAGGGAGGCGTTACGCCAACTTGAGGCGGATAAATTAATTACCCATGAACTTCATCGTGGCCCAGTGATCGCCTCGGTATCTTGCGAGGAAGCAAGTGAGCTCTATGCGTTTCGTGCTCTGCTCGAGAGTTTTGCGGTGGCTGAGTTTTCTCGTCTTGCATCGGATGCACAAATTAAGGAATTGGGCCTCGCAATTAAAAAGTTAAATGAAGCGGCTAAAAAAGTAGACAAACAGCCTTTGCTCGAAGCCAAATCTCTGGTGTACAAAATCATATTGGATGGTTGCGGCAATCAGTTAGTCAGCGAGAGTTTGAATAAACTTTTGGATAGAGTGAATATTCTTCGTGGAACATCATTGCTGCAGCCAGATCGCTTTAGCTCCTTGCCTACTGTGCCAACGTTCAGTCAATCGGGCATTCCTGGCTTTCAGTTATCAGTGTGGCATGGCCCATATGCGCCAAAAGATACTCCTAAGCCAGTGATTGATCGATTTGCAAAGGCGCTCAATATTGCACTAAAGGACCCTGTTTTGGTTTCGCGCTTTACTGAAATGGATGCAGCGGTGGCAATACCCGCCATGGCTAATCCTGCTGCACTCTCAAAATTCTTGGCTGCTGATATCGAAAGATGGAAAACAGCCATGAAAAATGCTGGTGTTAAGCCGCAATAATCATAACTAACTATATAAATGAAAAACTCAGAATCAATGGTATCCAAGACTTTTGCAGTCATTAATCCTGCAACTGGAGAAGTGCTGGAGCATGTTCTCAACATGGGTGCCGTTGAAACGGAGTTTGCCATTGATAAGGCAAATGCAGCATTGCCAGCATGGCGTGCAAAGACAGGAAAAGAGCGCGCCATTATTTTGCGACGTTGGTTTGAGTTAATGCGCAAGAATTCGGACTATTTAGCAGAATTAATGTGCAAAGAGCAAGGCAAGCCTCTGCCTGAAGCGAAAGGTGAGCTGTCTTACGCAGCATCTTTCCTTGAATGGTTTGGTGAAGAGGCTAAACGTGTTACTGGCGCAATCCCAAGCTCCACTTGGGGTGACAAGCGGATGATGGTGCTCAAGCAGCCCATTGGTGTATGTGCCTCAATTACTCCGTGGAACTTTCCGTTAGCAATGATTACCCGCAAGGTTGCACCCGCTATTGCAGCGGGTTGCACGATTGTGATTAAACCTGCAGAGCAAACCCCACTCTCCGCCTTAGCCTTGGCTAAGTTGGCCCAAGAAGCAGGAGTTCCGGATGGCGTAATCAATATTATTACTGCGGATTCTGTAAATTCAATCGAGGTGGGCAAGGTGATCTGTGACTCCCCAGTCGTAAGACACCTCTCATTTACAGGGTCTACCCCTGTGGGAAAAATTCTCATGCGACAGTCTGCCTCTACAGTCAAGAAACTTGGCTTGGAATTAGGTGGGCATGCGCCATTCATCGTGTTTGAGGATGCGGATCTAGACGCAGCTGTTGAGGGTGCGATGCAATCAAAGTATCGCAATGCTGGGCAAACTTGCGTATGTTCAAATCGCTTTTATGTTCATGAAACTTTTTACGATCAATTTGTTCAAAAGCTAGGTAAGGCTAGTAGCGAGCTTATCGTTGGGAATGGCATGTCAGATGGCGTGCATCAAGGGCCATTAATTGACGAAGATGCCGTGCAAAAAGTTGAATCTCATATTGCCGATGCCGTGAAGCATGGCGCAAAAGTCATTTCTGGAGGCAAGCGCCACCAGTTGGGAGGATTATTTTTTGAGCCAACGGTTTTGGCTGACGTTACAGAGAAGATGCTGATTATGCGGGAGGAGACATTTGGCCCGGTAGTGGCGATCACGCGATTTAAGACGGAAGCGGAAGTTATTGCTGCAGCAAACAATAGCGAGTTTGGTTTGGCTTCGTATTTCTATAGTCGCGATATCGGCCGAATCTGGCGTGTTGCTGAGGCGCTCGAGTACGGTATGGTTGGTGTTAATAGCGGTGTCATCTCAAATGAGGTTGCACCATTTGGCGGAGTTAAGCAATCAGGCTCAGGTCGCGAGGGTAGTTCTTGGGGTATGGATGAATATCTTGAGATGAAATACGTTTGTATTGGATTGTAAGTAAGTAGTCTCTATTAGCGGATGTATTTAAAGGTTCCAACACCAGTAGCTAGCAGCGTTGAAGAGTCTAACCACACCTCGCCCCGTGCAAAATAAATACCGCGTCCTTTGCGTTCAATAAAGCCCTTGGCTGTGAGCGCCTTGCCTTCAGCAGAATTTAGAAAATTGGTGGTGATTGAGAGGGTGACATTTTTCAGTGCTGGCTCTCCAGGCGCTACATATAGACCCGCATAGCCCAATACGGCATCCAATAAGGTGCACATCACTCCACCCTGAATTCTGCCGATTCGATTTTGCAGGTTTGGAGCAATCTCTAGTTGCATCTCCGCATAATCAGGTCGCCATTCCGTAAGGGTGACGCCAAGGGATTCAAGAAAAGGGTTATCGATTTGATGCATATTGGATTTACTTAATGTGACGATTGTTAACCGACCAATTTTACATTTGATTTCCTGAATGCTGATGCTTAAATTGAAAAGCGAAAGGAAGTGCGACCAATATTTTTAGCTTAATTGGGCTTATAAAGGGGTGACGCGATGGGACTCTATTTTGAAGTCACAAATTTTCGATCAAAGCCTTCCCTAGCTTTTGTATAGCCGGTGGGTCGGGCAATATTGAATTCGAACTCGCAACCAGTGGATTTAAAAGTCCGCAGCCCTCTCTGATGCCGAGCAATTTTTATCTATCTACTGGACGTTAATTCAATGCTGATTTTTCCTCTTAAGGTGATAAGATCCTTCAGAGTTTCACGCTTATGAAAATGATCGTGCTCATGATCAATCTCTTGCAGCAAAAATTGATGTAGCGGTGCATGATTGGAGAGATCAAGCTTTAGTGCAAACGCGAGTCGATCGATTTCTTGATTGAGTTGATGGACCACGGATTCAAACTCATTGTCTAGATACGGCCTATCCATGTGACTCGCGTAATTACAGTAGTTGATCGATTCTTTTAACCAGGATTTTCTCAATGGTTATATAAATGAAAGTTATATTTCATTATATCTAGAAGACTTAGATGAGCTCCGGATTTGGTCTTATTTTCGTCTTATTTGCCGCTTATAATCTCTTATAACTGTAGTGCAAGATTGGTTAGGGAGGGCATCTCTATATGGGCCTTTGCTTCATGTTACTTTTAGATATGCAGATTGAAGAATGAACCAAATGTTTAGTTTAAGCGGGAAAAAAGGCCTCATTCTTGGGGTGGCAAATGATCAAAGTATCGCCTGGGGATGTGCGCTTATGGCTAAGCAGATGGGTGCGGAGATTATTGTTACCTGTCAAAATGAAAAGGCAAGGCAGTATGTTGAGCCTCTCACCAATGCTGAGAGGATTGGGCTAGAGGTCTGTAATGCGGAAGATGTCGGCGCATTAGAGGCTTTAGTGAATAGTGCGGTCAACAAGTTGGACCATTTTGATTTTGTAATTCACTCTATTGCATGGGCACCGTTAGAGGATCTTCACGGGCGTGTAATCGATAGCTCTAGCATTGGGTTTTCTAGGACTATGGAAGTTTCCTGCCATTCCTTTGCCACGCTTGCGAAGTTATGCGCCCCACATATGCCTTCAGGTGGCGCTCTATTAACGATGAGTTATTTGGGTGCTGATGAAGCAGTTCCTCATTACGGTTTGATGGGCCCAGTAAAGGCGGCGCTAGAATCTTTGGTTCGATACATGGCTGTCGAATTGGGGGGTAAAAAAATTCGAGTTCATGCCGTTTCACCTGGCCCCATACTAACGCGCGCAGCTTCAGGCATTGATCACTTTGATGAGCTCATGCAAACTGCAGTCAACCAATCTCCGCTGGGAAGGTCGGTTCGACTTGAGGAAATTGCTAGTCTATCCATGTTTTTATGCTCCGATGGAGCATCAGGAATGACCGGTCAAACCATCTATGTAGATGGTGGTTGCCATGCTATTGCTTAAAGGAAATGCAATGAATACCAACACAGAGGAGAATGTGCTGATTGAGAATATTACGTATGATGAACTCAGCATTGGTCAAAGTGCTCGCTTATTGCGTACTTTAACGCTTGAGGATATTCAGGCTTTTGCTGCTGTCTCGGGTGATACAAATCCAGCACATCTCGACCCTGAGTATGCTAACGACACTATGTTTCATGGCGTTATTGCACATGGTATGTGGGGCGGCGCATTAATATCCGCCTTACTGGGAACCAAGTTCCCGGGTCCTGGAACCAATTACTTGCAGCAGGACTTGCATTTTTCAAGACCTGTTCGGATTGGCGATACTTTAGTTGTAGTCGCTACAGTGAACTCTAAGGATGATGAAAAAAATCATGTTGAGCTTGACTGCGTGGTGCACAACCAAAATGGTGAAAAAGTCTTACATGGCACCGCTCGCATTATTGCTCCTACGAAAAAATATCACGACCTCGATTAAGCGCTCCCCATATTCAGATTTTTGATCCCGAGGCACGTTTTCATGCCTTATTAGAAAAAGCCCATCATCTTGAGTCAGTATTTTGTGCGGTAGTACACCCATGTGATGCTGAGTCTTTGATGGGCGCTGTTGATTCTGCAGTAGCAGGACTTATTAAGCCTATTCTGATTGGCCCGTCCAAGAAAATTCAAGCGATTGCGCTTGCCTCATCTATTGACATCACTCCATACGAGCTCATTGATGTTCCTCATAGCCATGCTGCTGCAGATAAAGCGGCAGAGATGGCGGTGGATCATAAGGTGGAAATGATGATGAAGGGCAGCCTGCATACAGATGAGCTCTTGCATGCCATATTGGCGCGCCCTCAGTTAAGAACCGGCAGAAGAATGTCACATGTGTTTCGTTTTGACATTCCGATGTATAGCAAGCCATTGCTGGTGACTGATGCTGCGCTCAATATTCATCCGACTCTCATGGAGAAGGTCGATATTATTCAAAATGCAATCGATTTTAGCGTCATCATGGGCGCGTCAAATCCCAAGGTGGCAATCTTGTCTGCGGTTGAGACAGTGAATCCTGATATCCCCTCTACGATTGAGGCTGCAACACTTTGCAAGATGGCTCAACGTGGGCAAATTAAGGGCGGCATCCTGGATGGCCCGTTGGCGTTTGATAATGCAATCTCCTTACATGCAGCGCAAATCAAAGGAATTGATTCTCCTGTGGCGGGTGATGCGGATATTTTGAATGTCCCCGACTTAGAGTCTGGGAACATGCTAGCCAAACAACTTGAGTATTTTGCTGGGGCCAGCGGAGCAGGCTTGGTCTTGGGCGCCCGAATTCCAGTGGCATTAACAAGTCGAGCTGATGGCCCGCGAGCTAGAGTGGCATCTGCATTACTGGGTTTATTGGTAGCTCATTCGTATCGCCCTAAAGACTAATTACCTCTGAGCAATATAAGGCGCTGAAATGGCAATCCTCTCCGTAAATGCAGGCTCATCAACCATCAAGTTTGCCATTTACCCGGTTGAAGATGGCGTTGTGAAGCCTTCGATTTTGGTCGGTAATTTTGAGGGCTTAGAACCTCATTCATGGCTCACCAGTTCTGCATTATGACTACAACGGTGTAGCCGAGACAGTGCCATTAGTGAACGCGTCAGCAGACCCATTTACATCTGCATTAGAACAGCTCAAAGAACTCATTATTTCTTTGCCCAAAATCCCAAAGATTGATGCTATTGCGCATCGCATCGTACATGGCGGTTTGTCATATGCCGATAGCGTTATCGCTAGCGATGCAATCCTAGAAGATTTAAGCCAGTTGAATTCCCTTGCGCCCTTGCATCAACCCCACAACATTGAGGGGGTCAGGGCATTTGCAAGAGCGTTCTTGGACACACCGCAAGTACTGTGCTTTGATACCGCATTCCATCAGACCATTTCCGGGACGGCATCTGCCTTTGCGCTGCCAAGAGAAATTAGTAGCCTAGGTGTTAAGAGGTATGGCTTCCATGGACTTTCGTATCAATACATTATGGGGTCTTTGTTGAATTGCTCGAGTCGCGCAAAAGGGAAAGTGCTTATGGCTCACCTGGGTAATGGGGCAAGTTTGTGCGCAGCTATAGCTGGTAAAAGCATAGCAACTACCATGGGATTTTCTGCGTTGGATGGCTTGATGATGGGGACTAGGGCTGGATCATTGGATGCCGGAGTGATCTTATACCTCCTTGAGAAAGGTTATTCTCATGATCAACTAGAGCAGTTGCTATACAAGAAAAGCGGCCTACTTGGTGTGTCTGGCATCTCAGCTGATATGCGTAAGCTTAGGGCTAATGCTGAGCCATTTGCGCAAGCTGCAATTGAATTATTTTCCTACCGAGTTGTACGTGAATCTGGTGCAATGATTGCTTGTCTCGGCGGCTTGGACGTCATTGACTTTAGCGGCGGCATAGGGGAGCATGATTCACAGCTGCGCCAAGATGTGATTGAAAAACTATCTTGGCTAGGCATCAAGCTGGATCAAGAAAAAAATCGAAATGCATGCAAGGATCAGATTGTCAGAATTAGCGCTGAAGACAGTTCAGTTGAGGTTTGGGTTGTGCCTACTGATGAAGGCATGATTGCAGCCCGTGACGCACAAAAGTTGCTCGAAAAAGATCGCGTTAGCAGGTGATAATGCGCCTCGACATAGATCTCATGTTTGATGCGATAGAAAGCCCCTCTAATTCGAGCATGGATAAGCACCCAACTTCGAACGATTGATTCTTTAAAGGCTGGAGCGGGGAAAAGAAAAAGCCACCCGAGGGTGGCTTTTGTATAACTGGTGGGTCGGGCGAGATTCGAACTCGCGACCAACGGATTAAAAGTCCGCTGCTCTACCGACTGAGCTACCGACCCAGAGTTAATCCATAAATTATAGCAAGAAGTTTCTTTCTTAGTGTTCCTCGGGTCTGTGGGGCCTGCCCGTCAGCCCTTGTAGTTACAAGTGCCTAGGAGTTGACCCGTCTGGCGACAGGCGGATTTTTGGAAAAATACTCCTTAATTCCTCTCAAAATGGCCTCTGCAATACGATCCTGGTAAGCGTCATCATTTAATCGCGCTTCCTCTTGGGGATTGCTAATAAAAGCGGTCTCAACGAGGATGGAAGGAATATCTGGGGCCTTTAGAACCGCAAAGCTTGCTTGCCCTACCTTGGGCTTGTGAAGAGTTGCAAATCCACCGATTTGCCTCAAGATCGAATTACCTACCTGTAGAGAATCTTTAATCTGGGCTGTGGTCGACATGTCTAGCAGTAGGTTGGCAACTTGACGATCCTGAGTCTTGATATTGATGCCCCCAATTAAATCTGAGGCGTTTTCTTTATTGGCCATCCAGCGTGCAGTTGTACTACTGGCCCCCATTTGAGAGAGCGCAAAGACTGAAGCGCCTCTGGCATTTCTTTCGATGAAAGCGTCTGCATGAATGGATACGAACAAATCGGCCTCTACGCGTCTCGCTTTTTGTACTCTGACATGCAGCGGCACAAAGTAGTCGCCATCTCTGGTCAAGAATGGGCGCATATAGGCTTCGCCCTCAATCTTGTCTTTCAGTCGTCTAGCAATAGCCAGGACCACATTCTTTTCTCGAGAGCCTGCTGCACCAATGGCGCCTGGGTCTTCGCCACCATGGCCAGGATCAATCGCAATTGTGATCAGTCGTTTGTACTTGGCAGGCGCTGGCGCTTCCTTCGTTTCTGGGATGGCCTGGGCAACTGGTGCGGATGGCGTCTTAGCGAGTTCTTTTTCTTTCTTGGCAGCAAATTGAGCAATCAAATCTATTTCTTCGTTTGATTTCTCAAGCGCACTTTCTTTTTTGGCGCTGCTTCTCACTAAAGCCATCAGCGGATCTGGCGGGGTAGTTGGATACAAGTCAAATACCATGCGGTAGTTGTATTCAGCCACAGGATCAAGTGTGAAGAGTTGCGGCTTGATGGGTTCTTTTAAATCAAACACTAAACGCACAACACCTGGCTGAAATTGTCCAACTCGTACTTGTGAAATATAAGGATCGTTCGGTTTTACTTTGGCAACCAAATCTTTGAGTGTCGGATTAAGTTCAAGTGCTTGCACATCAACTACCAGGCGGTCTGGATTAGTCAGAATCTGTTGCGTAATCGGTAACGGTGTATCTGACTCTAAAGTCACGCGTGTGTAGTCCTCGGAGGGCCATACACGAACACCCATAATTTTGGCGCCCCAGGCGATATCTACCTCGGTAAGCAGTAACGCAAAGCTCAAGAACTTTGCGGAAGTTTTGAGATGTTGCCTTCTAGTGAGGTTTATTTTTTTGCCGCTCATCAATTAGTAGCTTCTATTACTTCAAGTACTTTTTTGCCCGCATCCGAAAGTGCGTTCATCTCAATAGTGCGCTCATTTTCATCTGCACCAGCCGCTAACTTCATTTGAAGATCAAATGCGGGAAGGGTGCCCTCTGCTTTTTCAGGCCATTCAATGAGACAAAATCCTGGCACATCAAATAACTCTGCAAATCCAGCCTCTTGCCACTCGAGTGGATCACGCATTCTATAAAGATCAAAGTGATGGGCGGTAAACGAATGTTTGTCGCTGACTAGCGGATACGGTTCGCAAAGGGTATAGGTAGGGCTCTTTACTTTTCCACTGTGGCCTAGGCTTTGGATTAGATGTCTTGCAAAGGTCGTTTTACCAGCCCCTAGATCACCCTCTAGGGAGATGTTGAGGTGGATACCTGGAGTTTGGTGAATGGATTGCTGCAAACTGGCGGCAAGATGCTGGGCTAGGGCAGCGGTTTCCGCTTCCTGCCTACAATGTTGCTTTAGTGATGCCAGTATTTTTGTCATTGCCCCTAGTTTATTCAATTATTGAGCTACATTCTCTATCAATATGTCTTTATCTGCGACTCCAAACTCTTTAGATGAGGCCAAGTTACGAACTTGGCTGGGGGAGCAGGCCGCAAATTTAGGGTTTGACGGCTTACGTATCACCAATACGCATTTAGGCCTTGCTAGTGAGCGTTTAAATCAGTGGCTGGCTGAAGGTCGCCATGGCCATATGGACTACATGCAAAGGCATGCAGATTTACGGTCTGATCCCGAGCTCTTAGTGCCAGGAACCGTCAGAGTCATTTGTGTATCAATGAACTATCTTCCCCCTGAATTTGAGATTGAGCGGGAGTGGGGGCGTTTAGAGGATCCTCAGCAAGCTGTGGTATCGATGTATGCCAGAGGGCGCGATTATCACAAGGTTCTGCGCAATCGCTTACAAGAGTTTGCCAAATTGATCGAAGAAAAAATTGGTACCTTTGGCTACCGCGTATTTACAGATTCTGCTCCCTTGATGGAGGTGGAGTTAGCACGAAAAGCTGGTCTAGGATGGCGCGGTAAGCACACGCTATTACTCAATCGAGAATCTGGCTCAACATTTTTCTTGGGTGAGATCCTGGTGGATGTGCCATTGCCAATAGATCAAGAGCAAGAAGAGCATTGTGGAACTTGCACATCATGTATTGATGTCTGCCCTACGCAAGCTATCACTGCGCCATATCAGCTCGATGCTAGACGTTGCATCTCTTGCTTAACTATTGAGAATCCAGAATCGATTCCGGTGGAGTTTAGAAGTGCGATGGGCAATCGTGTTTATGGCTGTGATGACTGCCAGTTAATTTGCCCTTGGAATAAATTCTCAAAACGAACACAGCTGCCTGACTTTGCACAGCGCCATAGTCTAGGCCAGGCCAGTCTTATGCATCTGTGGTCCTGGACCGAAGCAGAGTTTGAGCAACGCCATGAGGGTAGTGCTATTCGTAGAATTGGCTACAGCAGATGGCGGCGTAATTTAGCAGTAGCGATGGGTAATGCTCTTGCGAGCGCTAAAGTAGATGGTGCTGATAAGGAAGTCATTCGTGCGGCCTTAAACGAAGCCCTTTCTACCGCAGATGAACTGGTGGCTGAGCATATTCAGTGGGCCTTAAGCGCTTACAATTAAGTCATGTCATCTGCAGACCAACCATTTATTGACCCTAGTGAAATCGCATTAGAAGGATCTGCGGCTGAGCGCTTTAAAAATCGTCATGATGCATTTTGGTCTAGCATTCGCGATGCCGCTGGTGCCCCTGCATTGGTTCTCTTCGCAGGCATGGTTGGTTTTGATATTTGGTTTACATCTGCAACGAGCTTATTTATGTTTGCCCTCCCTGGGCAAGTGGTGTTGCTGGAAATGGCTATTACCGGTTCCTCTGCTATTGCGATTGCCTTGGCGGTCACGTTAACGGCCACCCGTTTTATTACGATGACGGTGACGCTCTTTCCGCAGTTTCATCATCAGGATCGAAATCGAAGTCTCTATGCTTCTGTGCACCTCTTAGCTATGACTGCTTGGGCTATCTCGATGCGTGAGTTTCATTCAATCGAAACGCGCCATCGCCTTAGCTACTTTGTAGGTCTTGGCTTGGTGTGTTGGCTAATTTCTGTTCCAGGAACAATTTTGGGTTATTTCTTGGCGGGAATGGTGCCTCCCCCTGTAACCTTAGGGCTTGTATTTATTAATCCTTTGTTCTTCTTGTTGACCTTTACTGAAGTAAAGCCCTGGATTAATCGAATTGCTATTCTGATGGGATGCATTTTTGGACCAATATTTTTCTTTATCGACCGTGATACTAGTTTGCTAACCGCTGGTTTGGTCGCTGGCACGCACCATCGCTTACTTTATTGACCGAAAATTCTTGCGCAAGAAAGCAGAGGTGATAAGCTGATGAATATGATTCAGAGCGCGCTAACTGGCTGGGGTCTATGGGTTGCTTTGGTGGGAGCCTGTTTAGGCACCTATTTCTGTCGTGCAATTGGGGTGACGCTCTCGCAGCGCATTAACCAAGATAGCGAGATCTTTCGATGGTTGGCGGCTTGTTACTTACGCTATGGTTGCTGCACTCACTGTGCGCCTCATTGTTATGCCTTTGGGTTTGCTGGCAACTGTTCCTTTATGAATCCGAATATTAATTTGCGTCTTGAGTATCGCCGTCATGATGTCTAAGCCAACACGTCGCTTAGTGCCAGCCTTGTTGACTGGCACTATTTTGATGGGTCTCCTACGGAGTGATTCGCTAAATCATTGCTGTGGCGAATCACCATCCCAAAGCATTGAGTATTTAAAGGTGCGCCGCCAGAATTCTGGCGATATGAACCGCTTCTCTTTGTGTGCCATCGGCAATCTGGTGACGACAGCTAGTGCCATCCGCAACCACCAGCTATCAGGCGATTTACGAATACTTGGCAATAAGCTGGCTTCAGCCATTTGCTTAGATACTTCAATGTGCTCAGCTTCATATCCAAAGCTACCAGCCATACCGCAGCAAGAAGATTCAATTAACTTTGGCTCCGCATTCGGAATCAGTTTAAGCAGTTCCATAGCAGGGGTAACGGCGGCGAAAGATTTCTGATGGCAGTGACCATGAAACAGTACCGGCTTATCAGACGCCTTCAGTTTCAACTGAAGCGTACCAGCTTTAACTTCACTTGCTAAAAACTCTTCTAGCAATTGCGCTTTCTTAGATACGCTTACTGCGCGTTCACCAAAGCCCATCACGAGCGCTTCATCTTTTAAGGTGAATAAGCAAGAGGGCTCTAAACCAATAATTGGAATGTTCTGATCTGCATAAGGCGCTAAGTGGTCAACTAATTCACCTAGGGTGGCTTTGGCTTTATCTACCATGCCTGCCGCAAGATAGGTTCTGCCGCAGCAAAACTCTTTTGAGCAAGTATTTTCTGTGGGGCTTGCTGAGTTACTTTGATTCTTTCTTCTTGGGAATGTGAACGCGATAACCGGCAGCCTTTAGTACTTTCAATGCAGCGATGAGGTTCTCATCTTCAAAGTAAGCATTAAAGGTGTGTATCTGCCAACAGTACAACGCCCTTGCCATCAGCATTGCTTGCCAACTGATCTGGAGTGAATTGGTAAGTATTTGCTTTCTTCTGATTCCAGAAAGTCTTTGTCTTCCAAACAGGCAGACTTCTTTGCGCAGAAATACCCATGGCCCACTCTTGCAGCTTTGCAATCGGTGCAATGTGATTGCGTAAGTTCAAAATTGCCGGCAAGAATGGAATGGCGCTAATCGTGCCTGCATATTTAGGAAGATAGGCAACGGCTAAATCGCGCAATGAGTGGCCTACACGCTTCTTATAAGCAGAGAGGAACTCAATCTTCATCTTGGCCATATCCACGCCAGTTGGACATTCACGGCGACAGGCCTTGCAACTCACGCAAAGCTCCATCACCTCTTTAATGGGCATCGCTACCGAGTGGTGAAGATTCATCTTTGATATTGAGTTGATTTGAAAGCGCAAGACGTAGCGTGTTGGCTCTACCGCGGGTGAGGTGTTTTTTATCGCGAGTAACGCGATAGCTTGGGCACATTACTTCAGCGTCAAACTTACGGTTACGGCAGTGGCTATTGCACATCTCCACTGCTTTAGCCAATCCCATTGCTGTGGGTCGCCGCCTGTACCGGGCGCAGTGGTTTCTTCGGTCACTGGATCGTTCTGCACATTCCATGCCGACCAATCGAGCGCTGGTTGCAGTGGAATCACTTTATAGCTTGGCGGAAATCTAAAGTTGATGGAGTCATCCATCTTCGGAGGATTCACAATCTTGCCTGGATCAAATGCGTATTTAATTTCTGCGAGGGCTTCAGTGATCTTGGGGCCAAACTGCCAAGAGATCCACTCGCCACGACAGAGGCCATCACCATGCTCGCCGCTATAGGCGCCTTTGTACTTGCGAACCAATGCGGATGCCTCTTCTGCAACGGCACACATCTTCTGTGCGCCATCTCTACGCATATCCAAAATAGGGCGCACATGCAATGTGCCTACGGATGCGTGAGCGTACCAGGTGCCACGTGAACCATATTTAGAAAACACATCCGTCAGCGCCTGGGTGTAATCGGCCAAGCTCTCGAGCGGTACAGCGCAGTCTTCAATAAAGCTGACCGGCTTACCGTCACCCTTGAGGCTCATCATGATATTTAAGCCAGCTTTGCGCACTTCCCATAAGTTCTTTTGCAAGTTTGCATCCGGCATAGCCACTACAGAGCCAGGTAAACCTAAATCACTCATCAATTCTTGCAAGGCTTTTAGCTTTTCCAGTAAGGACGCATGTGCTTCACCAGAAAACTCTACTAACAAGATTGCTTCAGGTGTTTGGGCCGTGTGATCAATAAGAGCGGTTTCAATGGTTTTCTTAAAGCTGGGGTTGCTGCGTGCCAAGTCAATCATCGTGCGATCAACGAGCTCAACAGCAGTAGGGCCGAGCTTCACAATATGCTGAGCGCTATCCATTGCCTTGTAAAAGCTAGCGAAGTTCACAATGCCCAACACTTTATGTTGCGGCAAAGGGGCTAGGTTGACGCTGCCATCTTGGGTGTAAGGCAATTCACTTTGGGGGTTGAAGATAGCGAGGTTATATCCCGCTACCCGTCTTAATACTTTTGGAAAATGGGCCTCAATCTCAGGTGTTAGGGTATGGGCTAGATTTTTTACAAAATCACCCAGCTCTTTTGCAGCACCAGAACTAACTGTTGGCATAGTTACCAAATTGCGCTACTTGACCATTGGCAAGCCAGGCATCTATTCCTAATACGTTGTGCACCATATTGCCATAAGCAATCGAGCGGCTACCGCAAGAGTTGTTGCCTGCCATGCCGCCAATAGTGGCTTGTCCCGCAGTAGAAACATCCACCGGATACCAAAGACCATGTTGCTTGAGTGAGCCATTCAGATGGTCGAGTACGATTCCGGGCTCAACTTCTACATATCCTTTATCAAGATTGAGATCTAAAACGTTTCTGAAGTATTTGGTGTTATCAATAACGAGTGCTGCACCAGTAGTTTGACCGCATTGGCTAGTGCCGCCTCCGCGAGGCAGGACAGGAACGCTCAGTTCTGCAGCTATCTGAATAGCGCTTGCAATATCTTGTGCAGTCTTTGGAACAAAGACTGCAACAGGCATCGCTTGGTAGATTGAGGCATCGGTTGCATAACGCCTGCGACTAGCACTATCAGTCATTACTTCACCAGAGGTCTCCTGACGCAAGCGCTTAGCCAGTTGGGCTTGGTCCACCATGAGTTCTTTAAGGTCTAAGGGCTTATTCATGACTTCACTGTCTCCGTAGACATTTCTGATTTGAGTAGCTGGGCAACAACATCACGCTTATTTCTGACGTATTGAATCATGATTTTGCGCATACGGGCGCTGTCACGGGCCTTTAAGGCATCCAACATTTCTTGATGCTCTTCTACAGCCTTCTCCCACTTAACGCCATCTTGATTGGATCGAAAGCGTAGTGCTTCAATACGGGCATTAACCTGGGTAAAGAGTTTTGAAAGAACGGGATTATTGGCTGCTTGATTAATGAGGTGATGAATGCGTAAATGGAGTTTGTAATAACTTGATAAATCACGTCTTGCATAAGAAGCCATCATTTCATATTGAAGCGCCTCTAATTCAGAGAGGGCGGCATCGCTAATATTATTGGCAGCCAATTCTCCAGAAAAACCTTCCAGATCTGCAATCACATCAAAAGTATTTAAAACGCCATCTCAAGACTGAGTTGCACAGCAATCGCACCACGATTGGCAATGAGCTCTACCAATCCTTCGGCGGCTAAGCGACGAATTGCCTCTCGAATCGGGGTGCGTGACACATTGAGGCTCTCAGCCAATTCACGTTCATTGAGTTTGCTGCCCGGTGCGATCTTGCCCTCGACCAAAAGGGATCTGAGCTTCTCGAAAGTGGCTTCATGCAAATTTTGTGAATTTGGCTGCTCTAGTACTGTCATGGATCAACCCTTAGCCTTAGGCTTATTAATTTGTATACAAAATGGAAATTTCTACAAAATTGTCATATAACTAGCAGCAGAAATAACTACCTATAAACACTTTAAAAGTGAGACAAAGCATGTTGAAACTTGATAACCACGCATCAGGACGCCATTTTTTACATATTCCTGGTCCGAGCCCGGTACCTCAACGTGTATTACGCGCGATCAGCCATCAAACCATCGATCATCGTGGTCCAGAGTTTGGTGCGTTTGGCCTGAAGGAAGGTATTGGACGGCATTAAAAAGATTTTTAAAACCGAACAACCCGTCATTATTTACTCTGCATCCGGACGGAACGGGATGCCTGGGAAGGTGCGTTAGTAAACGTTCTCAATCCTGGCGACAAAGTGTTGTTCTATGAAACTGGCCAGTTTGCAAATTTGTGGCGTGCGCTTGCAAAGCGTCTAGGCTTAGATGTGGAAGTGGTTGGTAAGGCAGGTCAAGATAGTTGGCGTTGGGGTGTTTTGATGCTTCTGTGATTGAAGAGCGTTTACGCAAAGACACACAACATGAAATTAAAGCAGTTTGTGTAGTGCATAACGAAACCTCTACAGGCGTTACATCAAACATTGATTGCTGCTGTTCGAAAAGCGATTGATTCCTTAAAGCATCCAGCCTTATTGCTCGTGGATAGCGTGTCTGGCTTGGGTTCAGCGGACTATGAGCATGACAAGTGGGTGCAGATGTCACGATCTTTGGCTCACAAAAAGGCTTGATGTTGCCGCCGGGCATTGGTTTTAACGCCTTGTCACCACGCGCAATCGAAGCTAGTAAAAATAACAAAATCCATAAATCATATTGGGCTTGGGATGAAATTCTCGAGTCAAATAAAACGGGTTACTGGCCAACAACACCAAGTACTAATCTCATGTACGGTTTGCATGAAGCAATGGATATGATGATGGCTGCTTTAAGCGGCGTTGAGATGAGCTTGGGCTCCATGGGCTTTAAACCCAAGGCTAGCGGTGTAGTTGCAGCCCAAGAATTTCTCAAATAACCTCAAATAATCAATTAGTTGGGTGGAGACAGGGTGTAGTTGGGCTTGCTGAGCTGTAAGTCTAGCTACACCCCTTATAATTCAAGTACTTATATAGAAGTGCGTTAATCAAATACACCATATTCGAGACAGAAAGATTAAACATATTGGCTACTAAACCTTACTTAACTCAAGCTGATGTTCAAAAGATTTTGGATGCAGCAAACAAATATGCCGCCGCAAACAATTTGGCGGTGACTATTGCTGTTTGTGATGACGGTGGTCACATGATGGGCTTAATTCGTCGCGATGGTTGCGCTCCTTTGTCTGCTTATATTGCACAAGAAAAGGCACGTACCGCTGCAATGGGTAAACGCGAGACTCGTGTTTACGAAGAAATTATTAATAATGGTCGCCATGCTTTTTTATCTGCCCCGCACGTATCAGGCATGTTAGAGGGTGGCGTCAATATCGAGGTAAACGGGTTTACCATCGGCGCAGTCGGCGTTTCCGGCGTTAAATCTGCGGAAGATGCTGAGACCGCTAAGGCCGGCATTGCCGCCATCATGTAAGTTACCTTGACAAATACTGCTACTAAAATAAATTCTTCTCCGGGGGTTGGCGATGCCGCTACTCCCAATACCGTTAGCGAAACTAGCGCTGCTAGCGTTCCCGCTCCAGTCACAATTACTTTTGCTGACTTTGGCCTAGATCCGAAAATTCAAAAAGCGGTTCTTGAGCAGGGATATAACACTCCCACTCCAATTCAAGCTCAATCTATCCCGCACGTATTAGCGGGAAGTGATTTGATGGGCGCAGCACAAACCGGTACAGGCAAAACCGCCGCCTTTGTATTGCCGATCATTCAAAAGATTTTGCGTCACGCTAGTAACAGTGCTTCACCGGCACGTCATCCTATCCGCGCTCTAGTCTTAACGCCTACACGCGAGTTAGCCGTGCAGGTGGCTGAGAATGCTGCCAGTTATTCCAAACATACGGATTTACGCGCTGCGGTTGTGTATGGCGGCGTGGATATGAAAGAACAAGTTGCGATCCTGCGTAATGGCGTAGAGATTCTGATTGCTACCCCAGGACGTTTACTCGATCACATTGGCTCTAAGGTTGCCAACTTATCTCAGGTAGAGATTTTGGTGTTGGACGAAGCTGACCGTATGCTCGACATGGGTTTCTTGCCCGATCTGCAACGCATCATCAATTTGATTCCTGCGCAAAGACAGACTCTGTTGTTCTCTGCAACTTTCTCTCCAGAAATCAAAAAGCTCGCTCAAAGTTATTTGCGCACTCCGGTAACGGTAGAGGTGGCACGTCAAAACGCTGCTGCCGATACGGTAAAGCAGGTTGTGCACATGGTTGCTTCTGCTGACAAGCAGCGCGCGATTGTTAAAGTTTTGGAAGCCCGCACACGTGCTGGTTTATCACGCCAATGCATTATCTTTACGAACAGCCGTTTGGGTTGTGCAAAATTATCCCGTGCTCTTGAGCGCGATGGCATTAAAGCGGGTGCGATTCATGGTGATAAGAGTCAGGGTGAGCGCACTTTAACTTTAGATGCCTTCAAATCTGGTGCAATCGAAGCGCTAGTAGCAACTGACGTTGCTGCGCGTGGCTTGGATATTCCAGATATGCCTTGCGTGATTAATTACGAATTACCTTATAACGCAGAGGACTTTATTCACCGCATCGGCCGTACAGGTCGCGCGGGTAGCAAAGGTAATGCGATTGCTTTGGTGGATGTCAGCGAGAAGCGTTTGCTCGACGATATTGAAAAGTTGATGAAGCGTAAGCTGGACGTGAAGCCTTTGCCTGAAGGTGCACCTTCACAAAGTCGCCCATCATCCAGTAGCTCGAGCAGTACACCGGCAAAAATGTCTGGCCCCTTCTTCTATATGCCTTATGAGCCGGGTTCAGCACCTGCAGCATCAGCGCAATCAGCAAAGCCTGAAGAGAAAAAAGTGGGTATTACGCCCGCCAAGCCTGCAGTTGGTGCTTTATTAGGCGGCTTTAAGAAAAAGTAGGCCATGCATGAGTGGCTGCTAGTAGCCACTCAGCAATAGTGACATTCTGCCCATCAGGCAAATCTTGTAAACCCAAATGGATGGCTGCTTTGCGTAATTCAAGCAGAGCATGCTGTTCATCTTTCGTATTGATCTGCGTTGCTAAAGTTTGCTTGCTCAATTTTTCGCCATGCTCATCTAGTACCAGCGGTAAATGCAAATACTCTGGCATTGCATAACCCAGCTTATTTTGAAGATAAATTTGCCTTGCAGTATTGCTGAGTAAATCTTTGCCACGTATAACTCGTGTAATGCCTTGTTCAAAATCATCGACCACCACAGCAAGTTGATAGGTAAATAGCCCATCATTTCTCCTGAGAACAAAATCCCCAACTTCTGTATTGAGATTCTGGCTTTGGGTACCGAGCGCCAAATCCTCAAAATGAATGCGGCAATTCTCGGGAAGGGCTATCCGCCAAGCTTTTTTGGAATCCCCTGGGGTTTCAGTGGGATTGTTAATGAGGGTGGTGGGGCGGCAGGTGCCTGGATAGACTACTTCTTGGTTGCGGGGGGTCTCAATTCCTCGGCTTGCCAGGGTATTGGCAATAGTTTGTCTGGAGCAGGTGCAGGGATATAGGCAAGAGAGCCGATTTAAGCGCTCTAAAGCCTGCTGGTAGTCCGCTTGTCGCTGTGACTGATAAAACGACCTCACCATCCCAGGACAGGCCGCAGGAAAGCAATTGGGACTGAATTTCTTGGGCTGCCCCAGGTGCGCATCGCGGGGTGTCTAAATCCTCGATTCTGAGCAGCCATTTACCCCCATTTTTACGGGCGTCTAACCAGCTTCCCAGGGCGGCAACGAGGGATCCTGCGTGAAGCGGGCCGGTGGGCGAGGGAGCAAATCGCCCGCGATAGCCGTCGGCTGGGGGCGGAGGGTTTTTGAGCTTGGACACAGCTAAAATCATCTCATGGCTTCACCCCGTTTTGTACATCTTCGCATTCATTCCGAGTTTTCAATTACGGATGGAGTCGTGCGCATTGATGATGCGGTTGCCGCAGCCGTCAAAGATGAAATGGGCGCCTTAGCCATTACGGATTTAAGTAATTTATTTGGTTTGGTGCGTTTTTATACTGCAGCCCGCTCCAGCGGCATTAAGCCGATCGCTGGTGCTGACGTTTGGGTGAGCAATCCCCAGGACCCAGACCAGCCTCACCGTTTATTACTTCTGGTGCAAAACCATTCGGGCTATCTCAATTTATGCGAACTGCTCAGTAGGGCGTCTTTAGATAATCAATCGCGTGGTCGAGCTGAAGTGGATTCAGCATGGTTTAGTGAGCCTGCTGCTAAAGCAGAAGACAAAGTAGCTAAACGCACTTTATCTTATGGTTTGATTGCGCTCTCTGGTGCGCGCATGGGTGAAGTGGGCACTGCGCTATTAGCGGGCCAAGAAGATCAAGCTAAGATTATTGCAAGACGCTATGAAAAATTATTCCCAGATTCATTTTACATAGAAGTACAGCGTGGCGGAAATCCTCAAGATGAGAAGCAGCTACAACTAGCATGTCACCTCGCTAACGAATTAGATTTACCAGTAGTGGCAACGCACCCAGTGCAATTTATGCAAAGAAGCGACTTTACGGCGCATGAAGCACGGGTTTGTATCGCTGAAGGGGAGTTGTTAGGCAACCCACGCCGCACCAAAAAGTTTAATGATGAGCAGTATTTCCTCACCCAAGAGGAGATGGAAAAGCGCTTTGCAGATTTACCAGCCGCATTAGAAAACTCCGTAGAAATTGCTAAGCGTTGCAACCTCTCTTTAGTCTTGGGTCAGCCACGCCTGCCAGATTTTCCGACGCCACCTGGCATTACGTTGAACGATTATTTATTGCAGCAATCGGAAATTGGTTTGAAGCGCCATATGGAACGCAACTTCCCAGATCCCCAAGAGCGTGAAAAAGAAATGACGCGCTATCAAGAGCGTTTGGTTTTTGAGGTGAAGACGATTTCTCAAATGGGCTTCCCGGGTTACTTCTTGATCGTTGCAGACTTTATTAACTGGGCCAAAAACAATGGCGTGCCTGTTGGTCCAGGCCGTGGATCTGGAGCGGGCTCCTTAGTAGCGTATTCACTTGGCATTACCGATTTGGATCCATTGCGCTACAACTTACTCTTTGAGCGCTTCTTAAATCCAGAGCGGGTATCCATGCCCGACTTTGATATCGACTTTTGTCAGCACGGCCGTGACCGTGTGATTCAGTACGTAAAAGATAAGTACGGCAAGGATGCGGTAAGTCAGATTGCTACCTTTGGAACGATGGCTGCTAGAGCGGCGATCCGTGACGTTGGTCGCGTGCTGGAGCAGGGTTATAACTTCGTCGATGGCATTGCTAAGTTGGTTCCGAATAAGCCAGGTCAATACATGACCATTGAAATGGCGAAAAAAGAAGAGAAACAATTGGCGGAACGCGAAAAGAATGAAGATGAAGTGCGTCAACTGCTTTCATTGGCGCAACAACTTGAGGGTATGACTCGCAACGTCGGTATGCACGCTGGTGGCGTATTGATTGCGCCAGGACGCCTCACAGATTTTTGCCCGCTCTACACGCAGGAAAGTAAAGATCAAGACAGTAGCTCTGTCATTAGTCAGTTCGATAAGGACGACGTCGAAGCGATTGGTTTAGTGAAGTTCGACTTCTTGGGCTTGACCACCTTAACGATTTTGGCTGCAGCAGAGCGTTGGATTAAAGCTTTGCATGCTGATCGTAGAGATTGGAATATCGGCGAAATCCCACTGGATGATGAAAAAGCCTTTGATGTTCTAAAGCGTGCCAATACAGTCGCAGTATTCCAGCTAGAAAGCCGCGGCATGCAGGGCATGCTTCGTGAGGCTAAGCCTGACCGCTTTGAAGACATTATTGCCTTGGTGGCTTTGTATCGCCCAGGTCCAATGGACTTGATCCCAGACTTTATTGAGCGTAAACATGGGCGTCAAAAAGTTAAGTATCCAGACCCTCGTATTGAGCCAATTCTACGTGAGACCTACGGCATCATGGTGTATCAAGAGCAGGTGATGCAGATGGCGCAGATGATTGGTGGCTACTCATTAGGTGGCGCCGATATGTTGCGTCGTGCGATGGGTAAGAAAAAACCAGAAGAAATGGCGCAGCATCGCAAGATCTTTAGTGATGGTGCAAAAGCAGGCGGCATCTCTGAAGGCAAGGCAAACGAGATTTATGACTTGATGGAGCGCTTTGCGGGCTACGGATTTAATAAATCCCATGCTGCTGCTTATGCACTCTTGGCGTATCAAACCGCCTGGTTGAAGGCCTATTACCCTGCAGAATTTATGGCGGCCAACTTATCGCTCGCCATGGATGACACCGATAAGGTGAAGATTCTGTATGACGATTGCTTGACAAATAATATTCGTGTTTTCTCGCCTGATATCAACACGGGCGTGTATGAGTTCACACCATTGCGCGCACCGGATGCTGCACCTGATTCTCCTATTAGCCATGTTCGCTATGGTTTGGGCGCGGTTAGGGGAACGGGGGAGGCTGCAATTGAGGTCATCGTTAAAGCGCGTGAAGAGGGTGGGCCCTTTAAAGACCTGTTTGATTTCTGTGCCCGCGTAGATCGCCGTCAAGTCAATCGTCGCGCTATTGAGGCCTTGATGCGCGCTGGCGCTTTTGATAGCCTTTACCGTGACTCAGTGCCAGCCGGTGGGAATTTATACGACATTCGCTCTACATTGCTCGCCTCATTGGCTAGAGCGATTGAGGCTGCAGAACAAGCGGAAGCCTCGATTCATCAAGTGAGCTTATTTGATGTAGCTGGCGAAGAAAATCGCCATCTCCCAGAATTGGTCCGTGAGCCAATCTGGTCTGAGAAGAAACGTCTGCAAGAAGAAAAGACCGCTTTAGGTCTTTGCTTAACGGGGCATATGTTTGATGCTTATCGTGAAGAGACATCACACTTTATTCGTCAGCCATTATCAAAAGTAACTGAAGGTAAAGATCAGTTGATTACCGGCATTATTACCTCGGCGCGTATGTTGACTGGTCAGCGTGGCCGCATGATGATTGCCACCATCGACGATGGGACTGCTGCACTCGAAGTCACTTTATATAGTGAAGTTTATGAGCCAAATCGCTCATGGCTGAAAGAGGATGAATTACTCGTTGCTAAAGTAAACGTTACGCCCGATAAATTCTCTGGTGGTATGCGAGTTGTATCCGAGGCCGTGATGGATATAACGGGGGCTCGTATGCGTTTTGCACGTAACGTTCACGTATGCATTGATTCAGCCATTGATTTGAAAATGCTCCGCAGCCAAATAGGCCCGTATTTGATGGCTAATCGTGTGCGTGACCCGAAATTCGGTGCTCCAACCCCACCAACACCGGGTTCTAATGAGGGTGTCAAAGGCTTGCTGCTTACTGCCGCCGTGACTACCAGTGGGGGTGCTTGCTTAATGCAGTTCCCCGAAGAGTTGCGCATCTATCCAGATGACGCTTGCTTACAAAGCCTTAATCAGATTCTGGCTTCCAAACAAAAAGATCCTGTACAGGTTCAGTACCACTAAATTAGTGCGGCAAATTTAGCGCCAGCAATTAGTCCTGCAAAACCTTTTCAACTGCAGCAATCACTTGGCTTGACTCTAAGAGATCCAAGCATTCACTATTACTATCCGCTTTATCAAGGCAGCCTGCCTTGCGACAGGGTACACATTCGCCTGGGCCTTGCAGAATCGTGACGTTACCTACGGTTTGAGTGCGAGCCCGCAATTGATAGGGTTGTTCGCCCACAAAGCCATTAGGCCATGGGCCAAAATTCGTTGGCGGAGTTGCCCCAAACAAGGTAATGGTCGGCGTATTGCAAGCCGCTGCCAAATGGGTAATGGAGGTATCTACACCGATATACAGCGCCGCACTGCGCAATAGAGTGCCTACCTGCGGGATAGATAGTTTTCCGGCAGCATCAATAACTTTGTTGCGCGTTTCATCGTCTAGCAAAGAAACGATATCGTGATTTAATTGCACATCTTGTTTTGCTGGAGATGCGCTCAATACAACTTGGTAACCAGCCTTAACTAACCAGGCAATGAGTTGTTGCCAATGCGCTAAAGGCCAGCGTTTATAGGCGGTTAATGGCCCCGGATGAATCACTACATAAGGTTGATTCAGTGCGTTGGTTATTTGTGGGGTTAGGGGCTCACCAGCAGGCGGTGTGACGGAGATGGGTTTGCTAAATAGTTCCGCAGGGCTTCTAAAGAAATTCTCTAGCAATCGCAGTTTTTCAGTGATGACGTGTTGTTTAAAGTAATCGACATCTACGGTATGCATGCAGATAAATTTCTTCCAGACATTTTGCTTATCGCTCTTATTTCTTTTGCTCTTATCTTTGGCATCCTTGCCCTGAGGGTGCCCACCCAACACGCCAACCCTTCTAAAGGCGGCCACCAAGCCATAGATGTATGCGCGATCACTAGGTTGTGTCACAACAGCTAAGTCATAACGTTGAAACAAGCGGTTAAAGAGTGAGAGATATTCACCAAAGCTGGGACGATCTGATGTTTCGATGATTTCGCTGATATCTGGGTTGCCGTGCAACATATCAACCTTGCCGCGGTAGCCTAGAAAATGAAACTCGGCATCCGGCCAAAGCTCTCTGGCTTTGCTAATGAGTGGGGTGGTAATCAGCACATCGCCAATTTGCCGAGTAGCAATAAACAATACTTTTTTTGGCTTGAGCGTGGAATGAGAACTCATATTGGATGTGTTCAATTGTTTAGATGGCTTTAGTTAGAATCTTTTCGCGCACGCGACGGGCATTTTCGGCGGCATTGCTCCGATCGTGGATTTTATGAAAGAGATGCAGTACTTCGGTTGACCAAGAGCCTGATTTGCGTTGGATGTGGTGACGCTGTAAACGAAATACAAAATCAGCGTCTTCATGACCCCAGCCGGTCATGCTTTCATCGAATCCATTAATGCTTTCAGCATCGGCTTTCCAGCAGGCCATATTGCAACCTTTAATGCGGCGCCAGACAAATTTTTTGTAATCACGCCATGAGCCATTGCCTAGTTTGATTTTGAGCGGCCAGTATTTATTAATTCCACCGTTCAAACGCTTGCCTATGAGGTTCGAGCAAAAGCGCGCAAAATCCCATGTGGACCAAGAAAGTAATTCTTTGGTGAGTGTTTCATTGAGCAAGATGCGACTACCGGTAATCAAATAATTCTTTTGGGCGAGAGCTCGGTGGTTTGCAATAAAGTCTGGCTGCACAATGCAATCACCATCCAAAAAAATGAGATAGCTACCGTGTGCTGCTGCGATGGCTTCGTTCAAAATCTTCGTTTTCCGAAAGCCCTGATCTTCTT
Organism: Polynucleobacter necessarius; assembly: GCF_900096755.1. Lineage (NCBI taxonomy): Bacteria > Pseudomonadati > Pseudomonadota > Betaproteobacteria > Burkholderiales > Burkholderiaceae > Polynucleobacter > Polynucleobacter necessarius. Next base: position 127,854 of record NZ_LT615227.1, on the reverse strand, counting down.
GCCACAGGTGGGTAATGGAAATAGAGTGCGACTCCTTAAATGACTCAATCACCCGCTTGGTGCTGTCTGTAGATCCATCGTCAGCGATGATGATCTCAAACTGCTGATCAGTTTGTGTGGCAAGTGATTCTAGGCAAAGCTTCAGTGCTTGCGGCCAGTTATAGGTCGCCAACAAAATCGAAATCATTTGCCTGCATCCTGATTCAGTTGCCACAGCTTAATGTAGCGATAGTAAGTTCCTTGGCCGTTGGATACCGCCAATGCAAATCCCTGAGGACCATCTAAGAAGCCGGCGCGCAAGATATACGTCCGGAAAAAAGCCCAGGCACCATGAAGTACTGCCTTCAAAGGAGAGCTAGTTTTGCCTTTGGCGAATGCCTGCTGTGCGGAAGCAGTCGAATAGCGATCTAGTTTTTGCAATACCTGCGAGTAATTCATGAAGCTGTAGTGCAACAAGGGGTTTTCAAGTTTTGCCACTTGGCCATTAGGTATGAGCCGCTCATGTACCAAATCATCAGAAAAGCGGGCGGTCCCTCTTTTAAAAAGACGATCTACATAATCGGGGTGCCAACCTGAATGACGAATAAAGCGTCCGCAATACCAAGATAGGCGAGGGATAGCAAAGCAATCCACATGGGCGCTATGGTGAATGGCAGTCAGAATCTCGGACCTGAGGGCTGGAGTGAGGCGCTCATCGGCGTCTATCGATAAAACCCAGTCACCCGTTGCCAGGTCCAAAGCCCTGTTTTTCTGGGGGCCAAAACCTGGCCAGTCAGCCGGCTGGGAGACCTGGGCCCCATGGCTTTTAGCGATTTCTAGGGTGCGGTCTGAGCTATTGGTATCAACGACCACGATCTGCTGGGCAATCCCCTCCAGAGAGGCCAGACAGGCTTCCAGATTGGCCTCTTCATTGCGGGTGATGAGTATGACTGATAAGGCGGGCATAATTCATTATATGAATGCTCAAGACCGTACCGCCTTAAATCGCTTAATTACCTATCTTAAGCCCCATATTGGCCTCATTATTGGCTCTTTGGTGGCCATGGCCTTTGTGGCAGTTGCGGAGACCTCAATTCCGGCTCTGATGAAGCCTTTGTTGGACCGGGGATTTACTGGGCAACTCAATAGCAAGCTCTGGCAGGTGCCAGTCTTCTTGGTTGGTTTGGCGGTAGTCCGTAGCCTGGCTCAGTTTCTCTCTAACTACTTACTGACTCGTGTCATTAACTCAGTGCTTCTCAAGCTACGCGAGCAAATGTTCCAAACGTTGCTAAATGCAAGCACCGCTTTTTTTCAAAAAAACTCCGCCTCTAATTTGATTAATGCAGTGGTGTTTGAGGTTAATAATGTATTGACCATTATGGGTGGAATGCTCATCAGCCTGGTGAGGGATTCCCTCACAGTCATCGGCTTGATGGGCTACTTGATTTATCTCAATTGGAGATTGACTTTAGTAGTGCTCATTATTTTCCCGATGATTGCGTTCATTATGAGCAAGATCAATCGTCGCCTCAGGTCCCTTAATCGTGAACAACAAACACTCACTAGTGATTTGGCATACATCGTTGAAGAAGCTGCTGCTGGCTACAAGATTGTTAAGGTGCATGGTGCTGAGCAGTATGAGATGAATCGCTTTGCTGAAAAAGCTGAGCGCTTACGCCAGTTTGCATTGAAGTCTGCTGTGGCTGGCGGCCTGAATCAGCCTATTACTCAGTTGATAGCCTCTATGGCCTTATCGGTGGTTTTGGTTATCGCCTTGATGCAGTCTGCCACTGAGGGCACTACGGTTGGTGGTTTTGCATCCTTCATTACTGCAATGATGTTGGTGATTTCACCTTTAAAGCATCTCGCTGATATTAATCAGCCTTTACAACGGGGTCTTACTGCTGCTGAAATGATTTTTGGATTAATGGATCAACCGTTTGAAGAAGATGAGGATAGACGGCTCTCTATGAAGTCCTTGGACAAAGCAAAAGGAGCCATTCGTTTTGAGAATGTTGGATTCTCGTACGAGCAAGAAGTGGGGCGACAGGATGCCTTAAAGGATATCAATCTGATAATCAAGCCTGGTGAAGTCGTCGCTTTTGTTGGGCCTTCTGGCGGTGGCAAATCTACCTTAGTGAATTTGTTGCCACGTTTCTTAAAACCTACGAAAGGCCATATTTTCTTAGATGACGTTCCTCTAGAAAATATTGTTTTAGCCGACATCAGAAAACAGATCGCCTTTGTCAGCCAGGATGTGATTCTGTTTAACGACACGATTGCAGCAAACGTAGCCTATGGAGCTAGTGCTCAGCAAGAGATTGATCGTGGGCGTGTGATGGAGGCCCTTGAAGCCGCCAATCTGACTGCCATGATTAAAGAGTTGCCTGATGGCATTGATTCAATGGTTGGCGATAACGGCAATCGTTTGTCTGGCGGGCAGCGCCAGCGTTTAGCAATTGCACGCGCAATCTACAAGAACGCGCCAATCTTGATTTTGGATGAGGCGACATCCGCATTAGATTCTGAGTCAGAGCGTCAGGTGCAAGATGCTTTAGAGCGCTTAATGGCGGGTAGAACAACTTTAATCATTGCACATCGCTTATCTACAATCGAGCACGCAGATCGTATTGTCGTGTTGGAGCATGGCCAAGTAATTGAAAATGGATCGCATGCTGATTTGATTAAGCAAGATGGTCTTTATGCCAACCTGCATCGCATTCAGTTTGCGAATGCCTAAAACTAGCTCAGATTTTAACTAAGAACGATGTCGTATTGCTCTTGGCGGAAGGTGCCTTCTGCCTGGAGTTTGATTGGCTTGGCAATGAAATCACCAAGCTGTGCCAAGAACTGACTTTCTTCTTCTAAAAATAGGTCAATGACATCTGGTGAGGCCACGATCCTAAATTCTYGTGGATTAAATTGACNTTTGATTAAGCAAGATGGTCTTTATGCCAACCTGCATCGCATTCAGTTTGCGAATGCCTAAAACTAGCTCAGATTTTAACTAAGAACGATGTCGTATTGCTCTTGGCGGAAGGTGCCTTCTGCCTGGAGTTTGATTGGCTTGGCAATGAAATCACCAAGCTGTGCCAAGAACTGACTTTCTTCTTCTAAAAATAGGTCAATGACATCTGGTGAGGCCACGATCCTAAATTCTYGTGGATTAAATTGACGGCGCTCTCGCACAATCTCACGTAGGATTTCATAGCAAACCGTTTGGGCGGTTTTCACCTCACCTTTGCCCATGCAGGTTGCGCAAGGTTCACATGTGATGTGGACTAAGGATTCACGGGTGCGCTTGCGGGCCATCTCCACCAAACCCAATGCAGAAAAATCACTCACCGAAGTGCGTGCATGATCGCGGTCTAAATTGCGCTTGAGTTCGTGCAAGACAGACTCTTGATGGTCTTTGCTGACCATATCAATGAAGTCAATGATGATGATGCCGCCTAGATTGCGTAAGCGCAGTTGGTGCGCAATGGCTTGCGCAGCTTCTAGGTTGGTTTTGAATACGGTGTCATCGAGATTGCGTGCGCCTACATAGCTGCCAGTATTTACGTCAATCGTGGTCATCGACTCAGTCTGATCAATCATGAGGTAGCCACCTGATTTCAGTTCTACACGACGGCCTAATGCCTTGTTGATTTCGGCATCGACATCAAATAGTGTTCGTTCACCGCGATGTAGTGATAACTTGCCCAATAGATTGGGCATATACAAATTGGTAAATGTTTTGAGTTTTTCAAAGTTTTCGGCCGAGTCCACCTGAATTTGGGTTGTATCTTCACCAGCCACATCACGCAATACCCGTTCCGCTAGACTCAGATCCTGGTAGAGGAGGTTGGGGGCGGCCTTCACCTTCATTGCTTCACGTATGTTTTCCCAAGTGGTGCGCAGATAGTGCATATCGTGCTGAAATTCACTGTCGCTTGCATCTTGGGCGCTGGTGCGCACAATGATTCCACCTTTTTCATCGGTAGCCATGAGGCTGGCTAAGCGAGCTTTGATCGCCGCTCGTTCTTCGGGCTGATCAATTCTTTGGGAGACGCCAATATATTTTTCGGTTGCAGGATCGCTGCCTGCAGGCGGCAGGTAAACCAAATTACGACCAGCAATACTTAATTGGGTTGTGAGGCGCGCACCTTTGGTGCCAAGTGGATCTTTTAAGACTTGGACCAAAATCGTTTGGCCTTCAAAGAGTAATTTCTCGATTTGCGCTTGAGGATTATTTTGGGTGATGTCTGCCACATGCATAAATGCAGTGCGCTCTAACCCAATTTCCACGAATGCTGATTGCATGCCCGGTAATACTCGTACTACTTTTGCTAAATAGATGTTGCCAACGATTCCTCGTTGACGTGTGCGTTCAATTTGCAGCTCTTGCACTGCACCTTGCTGAATTAAGGCTACCCGTGTTTCTTGGGGGGTGATATTGATCAGAATTTCTTCATTCATATGCATCAGACTCGGGCGCGCTCTAGAAGTAGGGCTGTTTCGTAAACAGGTAAACCCATGATACCGCTATAACTTCCTCGGATCGAGGGTATGAGTGCGCCACCTAGCCCTTGAATACCATAAGCACCAGCTTTACCAAAAGGCTCGCCACTAGCGATATAGACCTCAATTTCCTTAGGGGATAGTTGGGCAAACTGCACCTCAGAAATTTGGGTGATGTGTGTAGGTTTTTCGTTAGGGCTTGCCGTAATAGCTACGGACGTAAGCACTTCATGAATCTTGCCACTCAGCATCGTCAAAATACGCGCCGCATCAGCCGCATCGGCTGGCTTCCCCAGAATTTCTCCCTCTGCGCTATTAGGAAGGCTCACAGTAGTATCGGCACACAAAATAGGCGCCCAAGGAAGGTTTCTTTTTTTCCAGCGCGCTAAGGCTGCAGCACTCTTGGCCAAAGTAACACGCTCCACATATGCGCGTGCTCTTTCATGGAGGAGGGGCGTTTCAATGCCTTCGCTATCTTCATCTGCATCGGGTAGCAGCATTTCAAAGTGGATGCCAATTTGCTTTAAGAGATCTTGGCGACGCGGACTTTGTGAGGCGAGGTAAATAAATGGATTACTCACGATGGTAGGGGTGTCCTTGCAAGATGGTCCAGGCTCGATAGAGTTGTTCTACCAATAAGACCCTGGCCATCGCATGTGGCAGCGTGAGGCTGGATAGTCTCCACATCGCCTGTGCATTCGTTTTGAGGCTAGTATCTAAGCCATCAGCCCCGCCAATGAGGAAGGTGATATCAAAACCTTCTTGGCGCCAATTAGCCAGCTGGGTTGCTAAGTTTTGAGTGGTTTGATCTTTGCCACGTTCGTCCAGGGCAATAATTCTGGAGCCCTTCGGAATAGCCGCAGCAATTTTGATAGCTTCTTTAGCGGGCGTAAGGTCGGGCTTAATTTCTTTGATATCGATACTGCAGTCTGCAGGCATACGCTTAATGTAATCCTGGGTTGCAGTGGCAACCCAGTCTGGCATCTTGTGACCAACAGAAACAATGGTTAAGCGCATTGATGCCTACAACGAAAAATTATTCGTCGTCGTCCTCAGATTCGCTAGCTTTAACTAAGCCCTTGCTACCAGCCAGCTTCACGCGCACTGGTTTAGCACCCCACATACCTTCAAGCTGGTAATAAGAGCGCAGCATCGGCTGCAGAATATGCACAACAATATCGCCGCAATCTACCAAAACCCATTCGCCGGTTTCTAGGCCTTCGACAGAAATCACCTCACCACCTTTGGTATTCACCTCTTCTTTAACGGACATCGCTAAAGAACGGGTTTGGCGGTTACTGGAGCCAGTGGCAATGATGACGCGATCAAACAGTTCGCTCAGTTTGGTGGTGTCATAAACGCGAATATCTTGCGCTTTAACATCTTCAAGGGCATCAATAATGACGCGTTGTAATTTACGTAAATCCATGGTTTCTCTGCAATATTTTTCTAATGTTTAGGGTGATCTTAGCTTGATTACTGATACAAGCCCAGATTTGTAATGATTTCAAGGGTATGGGTTGGGATTTGCTCGGCTGCAATAGCACTCCGAGAGCTAGATTTGAGGCGATCTCGTAATTCAGTAGAGGATAGATCGATATTGAGGCTTTCATCGATATATATGAGGCCAGCAGCGCTTTTTTCAAGGGCGGCGATATCTTTTGTTAGATGATCTTTTAAGAACCGCTCTACCCCAGGGCTGATTTCTTGGCTTAAATCGTAATGCGGTCTAGTAGCAACCGCAAAATTGACATATTGACTGAGTTTTTCCCATGAGTTCCAGCTTGGAAGGGCAACGAGAGAATCTGCTCCCATTAACCAAGTCAGGCCGGCATTTTCTCCAAAGCGTTCGCGCAAAGCCTTAACGGTATCAATTGCATAACTGGGGCCGGCGCGATCAACCTCTATGCGGTCTACGCCAACCTGTGCCGAAATCTTGAGATATAAGAATGCACGTGCTAAATCAATGCCAGCAGCTTCCGTGAGTTGCAGGCGAGTTTCAGCAGGCGTGATGCCAGTGCCTTTTTGCCAAGGCTCACCACTCGGAATCAATAGAACCGCATCTAAATGCAAAGCTTTAGCAAAATGCGTGGCTAATCTGAGGTGACCCACATGCGGAGGGTCAAACGTTCCTCCCAGAATGCCGATTTTATTTACTTTGCTCAAGCTAACCAATCGCGGGGCTTTAAGTAATAGTCATATAGCTTAGCTTCAGGCGTGCCAGGCTTTGGTTGCCAGTTGTACCACCATTGAACTACAGGCGGCATGGACATCAAAATGGATTCAGTGCGACCACCAGAGTGCAATCCAAAAATAGTGCCTCGGTCAAAGATGAGGTTGTATTCAACATAGCGACCGCGACGATATTCTTGGAAAGATTTTTCTTCGGGCGTAAATGCGTCTTTGTAGCGACGCTCAACAATGGGGAGATAAGCATCAATAAATGCGTCACCAACTGCACGTGTCATCGCAAAGCTTTTCTCAAATCCAAGTTCGTTGAAGTCGTCAAAGAAAACACCGCCAATGCCACGAGGCTCTTCGCGATGTTTTAAATAAAAGTACTCGTCACACCACTTTTTAAAGCGTGGATAGAGTTCTTCGCCAAATGGATCTAAAGCGTCTTTAGCGGTTTGATGGAAATGCCTGCAATCTTCATCTACACCGTAATATGGAGTGAGGTCAAAGCCACCACCAAACCACCACACCGGCTCTTTGTCAGGTGCTTGCGCAATAAAGCAACGCACGTTCATATGGGTGGTTGGTACTTTAGGGTTATTGGGGTGAAACACCAGCGAAACTCCCATAGCCTCAAAGCTACGACCAGCGACTTCAGGGCGATGATGTGAGGCAGAGGGCGGCATTTGATCGCCGCGCACATGAGAAAAGCCTACACCACCTTTTTCTAGAATATTGCCGCCATCCAAAATGCACGTGCGCCCATAACCTTTTAATTTACTGTCTTCGGGTTTATGCCATTCATCAGCAACAAAAGCTTTTCCATCCAGTGTGCTCATGGCGCTGGTGATGCGATTCTGTAAACCCAAAAAATAATCTTTTAGGGCTGCAATATCAATTTGGGTGTGCTGGTCTGACAAGGAATTTCTAGCTTTAAATGTTATTTGATTGCGCGGTAACCAATATCTTTGCGGTATTGCATGCCATCAAATTGAATTTTATTAATGGCATCGTATGCTTTTTGTTGTGCGCCACGTACGGTGTCTGCAAGACCAACAACGCACATCACGCGTCCGCCCGAAGTTACTACCTTGCCATCTTGTAGTTTGGTGCCAGCATGGAAGGTAATTTGATCTTCGGTGTCTGCTGGAATGCCGGTAATGACATCACCTGCGCGTGGGGTATCGGGATAGTTGTGTGCAGCAAGGACTACGCCTAAGGCGGTGCGACGATCCCACTCCAACTCAACTTCATTGAGGGTGCCATCAACGGCATGGTCTAGGGCGTTCACGAGATCGCTACGTAAGCGGGCCATAATCGGCTGCGTTTCTGGGTCTCCCATGCGGCAGTTAAATTCCAGGGTTTTTATTTTTCCATCGGGCGAAATCATCAGGCCCGCGTATAAGAATCCTGTGTATGGAATGCCATCTGCTTCCATGCCTTTGACAGTTGGCATGATGACTTCACGTAAAGCGCGCGCATGAATTTCTGGAGTAACCACTGGAGCAGGGGAGTATGCGCCCATGCCACCAGTGTTTGGTCCTTGATCGGCATCGAGCAAGCGTTTGTGATCTTGGCTAGTTGCCAAGGCAAGAACATGTTTGCCATCAACCAAAACAATGAAGCTTGCTTCTTCGCCAGTAAGAAATTCTTCGATAACGACTCGAGCCCCAGCGTTGCCTAATTTGTTATCTGCCAACATCATGTCAACCGCAGCGTGTGCTTCTTCTAAGCTCATGGCTACTACTACACCCTTGCCTGCAGCCAAGCCATCCGCCTTAATCACAATCGGAGCGCCTTTGGTGTCGATATATGCATGCGCCTCTAAAGCATTTGAAAAAGTTTGGTAGTCAGCCGTGGGGATGCCGTGACGCTTCATAAAAGCTTTGGAGAAATCTTTCGAAGACTCTAATTGAGCAGCCAATTGAGTTGGGCCAAAAATACGCAAGCCATTATTGCGAAATACATCAACAATGCCAGCGGCTAGCGGAGCTTCTGGGCCAACAACTGTGAGATGAATCTTTTCGCGTTTAACAAAGTCAGCAAGCTCTTGCAAGCCGGTGATCGGAAGGTTTTCAATCCCCGCAGCCATTTGCTTTGCGGTAGCGGTGCCACCATTGCCTGGTGCTACGTATACGGTTTGCACTTGTGGAGATTGCGCCAATTTCCAGGCGAGAGCGTGTTCGCGTCCACCAGATCCGATTAAAAGAATTTTCATAGCAGCTATGTTTAGTAGTTAGGTGTAGTAATAAGTAGACTTACAAAGATGCGTTCGTGAATACTTCTTGAACGTCATCCAGATTCTCAAGAGCATCTAATAGTTTTTGCATACTTTCAGCTTGTTCGCCTTCGAGTGCAATTTCTGTTTCAGGGCGCATGGCAACCGTTGCTAATTCAGCCTTCAGGCCAGCGCTAGTGATTGCATCCTGTACCTTAGAAAAGTCGGGCACTGGCGTTAGAACTTCAAGTGAGCCGTCATCATGGGTGATGACGTCTTCTGCCCCAGCATCCAAAGCAACTTCCATCAGTTGATCTTCGTTGGTGCCTGATGCAAATAACATTTGTCCGCAATGCTTGAAGAGGAACGCAACTGATCCCTCGGTTCCCATATTGCCGCCATTTTTATTAAAGGCGTGACGCACTTCGGCAACGGTACGGGTGCGATTATCAGTTAAGCAATCAACAATGATGGCAGCACCATTCATGCCATAACCTTCATAACGAATCTCTTCGTAGTTCACACCCTCAAGCGAGCCAGTGCCGCGTTGAATCGCTCTTTGCACGTTGTCGTTAGGCATATTGGCATCTTTAGCCTTATCGATTGCCAGGCGTAAACGTGGGTTAGCTGTGAGGTCGCCACCGCCTAATTTGGCTGCAACGGTGATTTCTTTAATGAGTTTGGTCCAAATCTTGCCGCGTTTTTCGTCTTGACGACCTTTGCGGTGCTGAATATTGGCCCATTTCGAATGGCCGGCCATACGGGTAAGTCCTTTTAATAATTTGGCTACAAGACCTCACTTTAAGGGGTTCTGGGCCCAAGTGAGGCAGTAGTCCGCCATTTTTTGTTACACTCTCACCTCTTAGTAGTAACAAAGTAAGCAGAATTTCCACTGCAAACACCTGCCTCGGTGATGGAATTGGTAGACGTGCCGGACTCAAAATCCGGTGCCGCAAGGCGTGGCGGTTCGAGTCCGCCCCGAGGCACCACTCAAATGACGGTTCTGTCTTTGAGAAGCTCCAAAAAACTAGATTTCGTAAGTATCCGATTCGTTCGACATCGCCTGCTCAACAATTTTCTTAGTGAGCGTTGGTGAGAACAGTTCAATAAAGGTATATACAAAAGAGCGTAGATAGGCCCCTTGTTTAACACCAAGATGCGTTACGTTATTGCCAAACAAATGGCCCGCAGGAATTACTTTGAGGTTGCGATCTCGATCTGGATCGTAAGCGTGCCCCGCAACAATGCCAATACCCATTCCTGTTTCTACATACGTTTTAATTACGTCAGCATCAATAGCTTCCAAAATAATATCTGGTGAAATATTTCTTTGAGCAAAGGCAGTGTTGATTTTGCTGCGACCTGCAAATGCCTTGTCGTAAGTGATGATTGGGTATTTAGCAATATCCTCAAGCGTAAGTGTTGCTTGGTTTAGAAGGGGGTGACTTAGAGGAACCATCAGTACGTGCTGCCACTGATACCCTGGTAGCGCCAGTACGCCTGGCATGTTGGCAATGCCTTCTGTAGCGATGGCGATATCTGCGCGATCATGCGTCAGTAATTCTGCAATTTGACCGGGACTACCTTGCTGAATACTCACCTTCACTTTTGGAAAGCGCTTGGTAAATTCGGTTAATACTTTGGGAAGTGCATAGCGTGCTTGTGTATGCGTGGTGGCGATCACAAAGCTACCTTGATCTTGACTGGCAAAATCCTTACCGACTCTTTTGAGCGTTTCTACTTCATCGAGGATGTGCTCAATCGAACTCAAAATCCGTTTGCCTGGCTCTGTTAGGGAGCGAATACGCTTACCGTGGCGGCGAAAGATTTCTACACCAAGTTCGTCCTCGAGTTCAATGATGGCTTTAGATACTCCTGGCTGGGAGGTAAAAAGCGCCTTAGCAGCGGTCGTTAAATTGAAGTTCTGTCGAACGGCTTCGCGCACAAAGCGGAATTGATGAAGATTCATAAGGATTCCTATCTATATATCTACAAAGATATAGGAATCAAATTCTAAATGAATTTTAGGTATTAGGCCTTAGAAACCCTGCGCAGTGCAACCAAGGCAAAGAGGAAGTACACCAAGGGAGGCGTCAGGGCCGTTAAGAGCGCCGGCCATGAGCCAAGTAGACCCACGTTAGAAAAGAGCGAGTTAAATAACTGAAAACTCATACCGAGCATAATCCCGCCAAACACTTTGAGGCCCACACCCCCAGCGCGCACTTTCATATAAGCAAAAGGGAGCGCTAAAGCGAGCATCACAAAAATCGTAAACGGATAAACCACCTTTTTCCAAAAAGCAATCGCGTGGCGTTGCACGTCTTGTTTGTTGTCGCGCAGGTGGGATATGAAGCGACCCAGACTCACAATAGACATCTTTTCTGGACTAATTAGCAAGGCACTCAAGATCTGCGGCGTCACCTCAGATTCCAAAGTCAGAATAGGGTGATTAAATGTTTGCGCAGAAAAAACTGGGTTTAGTGGATCGGTCTGCTTGGTTTCTTTGAGGCGGGTTTCTGTGACATCGTTTAATACCCAAATGCCAGTTTCATCGAAATAACCAGAGATGGCGCTTCGAATGGATAGGAGATGATAGGAGTCATCAAACTCGTACATTCGAATATTGCTAATTTCATTATCTTTATCAATTTTTCCGACGTTGACATACCGAACGCCTGGGCGTACGGGGCCGCTACCATCTGCATCGCGCAAACGGTCCTTAACCCATACGCCCGTTCTAAATTGAGAGGCGTAGGAGGAGCCTAGTGCTTTCATCCGAATTTGGTCAGACTTCGCTTCCGTATAGGGGCCCACCCATTCACTCATGATGAGTGCGAGGACCACTAGTGGAAGTGAAATTTTGGTGAGTGTAATCAGGCCGCGTTTGATGTCGAGGCCAGCAATACGCAAAATCGTAAATTCGGATTGACTAGCGAGCATGGCAAAAACATAAATACTGCCAATGAGACCAGCAATGGGAATAATTTCAGAGATGCGGCTCGGTGCCTTCAATAGCACATGCAAGAGAGCAAGCGGCAGGGTGTATTGACCTTGTACGGATCCGAGCTCGCTCAAAATATCGAAGAATAAAAATAGGGCTACCAGTGCAAACAAAATAAAGCCGAATGCTGGATAAATTTGCTTTGCTAAATACCGCTCATAAATGAATGGGAACAGGAATTTCATTTTTGACCGAAAGATGCTGGAAGCTGACGACGCCACCATTTCACAGAAGGATTAATGCGGTTACGAATAAGTATCGTCGCCATGAGAAATGCCAGCAGATGGATTGGCCAAATGCCTACGAAGAATCCTACTTTTCCTTGCGATACAAAGTTTTGTGTCAAGTTCAGTAGGTTGCTATAGATTAAATAAATCAATACTGCATAGAACATCGCCGTGTAGTTGCCAAGCCGTGGGTTGACATAAGCTAGTGGAATTGCGATTAGTACTAGCCCGAGCGCCATGATTGGGAGGCCGATGCGCCATAGCAACTCCGCCAGGTTGGCGTTGACGATGAGTGGGTCCGAATTGTTAAATAACTCAAAGACAGTTTTTTCACGATCGCGTGGCGGCGGCGCTATCGCATTCTTACCCTGAATTTTGGTGGTGTATTCATTGAACTCCAAAATCCGAAAATCGGGCTGTGTGGGTTGCCCCTCATAGCGTCGCCCATTATTAAGAACAATGGATTTTTCTCCGCCTGACGAGTTCTGAATAAAGCCGGTAGATGCTACAGCAATGCTTAAGCGGCCATTCTTTGAATCAGCCACAAAAATATTCTTCACTTCGCTTTTATCGACATCCAACTCCTCAATAAAAAAGACGCGCTCAGCCTTTGCTGATTCTTTAAATTGCCCAGCACTCACCATGGATACGTCATCGCGTTGTTGGAAGCGTTGACTAATGAGGGTTGACTCACGATTAGCCCGCGGCCATACAAAGAGCGCTAGTAAAGCAATCACAATGATGAGTGGGGTGGCAAACTGCAAGATCGGTTTAATTAGATTGCTGATGCTCAGTCCACTAGCAAACCAAACAATCATCTCTGAATCTTTGTACCAGCGAACTAGAACAATCAGCGTGGCGACAAATAGTGATACTGTAAGCAGAACCGCTAAGTAGCCTAGTGTGGCAAGGGCAATTAAAACAATGGCATCTTCAGGGTTTACAGCGCCGTTTGCGGCATACCCCAAGATGCGAATCACCAGGGTTGTGACCATGATGGTGACCAAGACCAAAAATACGCCACCAGTCGTAAAACTGAGTTCTCGGCGCAGGGCTTGTTTAAAAATCATGGACGCTTATTTGGCTATATGGATACGGTTATTGGTGGGGCGTAAATGGCTTATATTGGTGCATGTAAGGGAGCTTATTCTCATCTCGGAGGATAATGGATAAACATCCTTTTACCCCCTTGAATCGACACAAAATACCGTAATAGATTATGACAATTCAATTTAGTACCAAGATTTTCCCTCAAGCCGACCTAAGAAGCGTAAAACAGCTTAAATCGAGCCTTAAAACCCTATTGGCGAATAGCGCTGACTGTGTGGTGCTGGCTTATTCCAAAACGGATTTGGACAGTTTTATTGGGGTGAAGGGCGCCAAAGCCAAGTCAGGTTTTTTGGTTGAGCTGGACGCACTATTGGGCGGCTCAGTAACGCACGCCAATGTGGTGGGTGACTTGGACGTTCAGCAAGCCTCTATCTGCATGCTGCGAAGTGAAAAATCTTGGGCGGCAAGCGGCGTTAAGGCAAAGCGTATTTTGTTATTAAGTTTAGGTGATGTTCACCTCGCAAGTGAACGCAGTCTGACCACCTATTCCAAGATTGTACGTGCTGCGTTGAAAGCCCTTAGTGGCGCATCGATTGAAAATGCTTTGTGGTTCACCCCTAGTTTTGCCTTGGGTCACCAATCTGAATTTATTGCTGAAGAAGTGCGTTTAACTATTCAGTATGCAGGTGATCAGTCATATCGCTTTGGTGTACGTCAGCCGGCGATGAAGTTCAAAGCAAAAGACAAGGCTGATACCTTTAGACATTTAATCTTCGCTGGCAATGATGAATGCGCCAAAGAGTTGAAGGCGGCTGTTGATCAGGGTATTGCAATGGTGGAGGGTATGAATCTTGCAAAAGACCTCGGTAATCTCCCGCCTAATGTTTGCACGCCAACTTATCTAGGCAAGTCGGCGCAGGCCTTAAGTAAAAAAGCCGGCCTCAAGGTCGAGGTGCTTGGACGTAAGCAAATAGAAGCTTTGGGTATGGGCTCATTTTTATCTGTTGCGAAAGGCTCTGATACGCCACCACAATTTATTGTGATGCGTCACCAGGGTGGAAAAACAGGGGATGCACCAATTGTCTTGGCAGGCAAGGGCATTACTTTCGATACCGGCGGCATTTCATTGAAGCCTGGTGAGGCTATGGATGAGATGAAGTACGACATGTGCGGTGCTGCGTCTGTGATTGGCACTATGTACTCCATTGGTTTGATGAAGTTAAAGAAAAATGTAATTGGCGTTATTCCTACCTGCGAGAACATGCCGTCTGGTCAGGCCACTCGTCCTGGCGATATTGTGAAAAGTATGTCGGGACAAACGATTGAGATCTTGAATACAGATGCTGAGGGGCGTCTCATTTTGTGCGATGCGCTGACTTATGTAGAGCGCTTCAAGCCAAAGGCCGTAATTGATATTGCCACCCTCACTGGCGCCTGCATTATTGCTTTGGGTCACGTACATAGTGGTTTATTTTCTGAAGACGAGGGATTGGTTTCTGCTTTAACAAAGGCTGGCCAAACTTCTTTAGATACGGTTTGGCGTTTGCCGTTAGATGCTGCCTACCATGAGCAGCTCAAATCTAATTTTGCTGATGTAGCCAATATCGGCGGTCGTCCAGCGGGTAGCGTTACAGCAGCATGCTTCCTTTCGCGCTTTACAGAGAAATACAAATGGGCGCATTTGGATATTGCTGGTACGGCCTGGAAGAGTGGTGCGGCTAAAGGCTCAACTGGTCGCCCAGTTCCTTTGCTTGTCAATTTCTTGCTTGAAGAAAAGTAAGTCAATAGGATTGATGGTTAGCTTATGGCACGCATAGATTTTCATAGCAATGTCAGCGATAAGTTGGAATACGCTTGTCGATTAACTCGCAAGATTTGGAGGGCCACTCCAGAAGGGCAGCCAGTTCGCCAGATTGTGATGGTGGGAGAGAAGGCCGACCTTCAAAAGTTAGATCAGTTGCTTTGGTCATTTAGCGGCACCGATTTTTTGCCGCACTGCTTTATTGAAGATGAAGCTGCTGCAGAAACGCCGATTGTTCTAACAGATGATTTTGCGTCTCCTGCGCTAAGCAATATCCCTCATGCTGATGTCATGATTCACCTGGGGATGCGCATGCCCGCTGATGTGCCTGCGTTGGTTGCGCGCTTTCCTAGAATCGTTGAGGTAGTCACCGTTAACGAAGCCGAGCGATTGGCGGGGCGCGATCGATACAAGGCATATCGCGAATTAGGTCATGAATTACATAACTTCGACCAGTCCAAAAGCTAATACCTCATGTTGATTCATCCTCAGTTTGATCCTGCAGCTATTCGCATAGGGTCCTTCGCCATTCATTGGTATGGCTTGATGTATCTGATGGCTTTTGCGCAGTTCCTCTTGCTCGGACGCTTACGTCTTCAGATGCCTCGCTACCAACTAATGGGGTGGACCTATAAAGATCTTGAAGACCTCTTATTCGCAGGCGTTTTGGGAGTGGTTCTTGGTGGACGCCTGGGTTACACCATGTTTTATATGCCCGGCTATTACCTTTCCCATCCTTTCGATATTTTCAAAATATGGGAGGGCGGTATGTCCTTTCATGGAGGACTTTTGGGTGTGCTTGCGGCCTTGTATTGGTTTGCTAAAAAACGCAAAACCACCTTTTTTGTTGTAAGTGATTTAGTTGCCCCTTTAGTTCCTTTTGGATTGGCCTTTGGCCGTTTAGGAAATTTTATTAATGGAGAGTTATGGGGTAGGCCAACCGATCTTCCTTGGGCGATGGTATTTCCGATGGTGGATTCGATTCCACGTCACCCATCACAGATTTATCAATTGTTGGGTGAAGGCATTCTGCTTGGAGTTGTCTTGTGGATCTATGCCAGCAAGCCGCGTCGCATAGGTCAAATCTCGGGATTCTTTTTATTGGGGTATGGCGCATGCCGCTTTTTAGCTGAATATGCGCGGGAACCAGATTCTTTTCTGGGGCTCTTGGGTCCTGGCTTATCTATGGGGCAGTGGCTCTGTGTACCCATGATGTTGTTTGGTATTTATTTGATGACCGCATATGAGGCTAAGGCGAGCAAGTAATACACATGCAAAACGAAGAAGTCACCTTACGTAAGTTAGAAATACTCTGTTCCTTTGTCAGAACAGGCTCTCTTTCAAAGACTGCTGATGAGTTACGCTTAAGCTCTGTCAGTATCCATAAGGCACTTCATTCTTTAGAGGCGGCGATTGCATGTCCTTTATTCATTAAGGAGGGTCGACAGCTCAAGCCGCTTCCTGCAGCCCTGTATTTGGCAGAAGCCAGCGTGGACCTGCTTGGCGATGTAGATCGCATTCTCAAAAAAACGAGATCAAAGGCTGGCGTAGAAGCAGGTCAAATTCGCTTGGGTTCAATGAAGACTTAATGAAGAAGCTCTCAGAAGGCGCCGTTGACGCGGTTGTGATTGCAGTGCCTGCTAGTGGCCTACCGGAGGGTATTCAGGTCATTCGTTTATTTGAAGACGAGCTGTACTTTGCATCATCCAAGAACAAAAAGCCCAAGCAAGCCGAAATTGATTTGTCTGAATATCAAAATGAAAAGTTCTTAACCCTACAAGATGGTTTTGCAACAACCTCTGGTTTTTATGAAGCCTTTAAGCTAGCGGGACTCTCCCCTAATGTTGTCATGAAGGTAGGCGATATTTTTTCCCCTCATGAATATGGTTTCCAGCGATATGGGGATGACGCTATTGCCGGGCAGGGTGAAGGCGCTTATGGGGGGTGCAATTGAATTTACGCCATTGGCCAGGAAATATCAGGTCGTTCAAAACATCGCCTTAATGTACCTTCGGGCTAATGAACCAAATCCCAACATATTGGCTTTGGCGGCTGAAGCCCGCATGCTGCATCGCAATAACACCTGATAAACCCTTACAATTTGCAGCATTATTTAACTTTAGGTTAATGATTATTCACTTAATTGATTTCGCATGTTCTGAGTAATACATTGAATCGATCCGTTTTTTGACGATTTCTTTTTGAAAAGAACACATGCTTGAAAAGTTAGCAAAAGCACGCAACCCGTCTAAGGCAAACAACGCCATCAAGCGTTTGATTTCCGAACGCGGGGAGTCTAATGCTGTCAGCATGGCTGATGATGTGGTGAATAACTATCGCAAGCTTGGCAAAGATCAGCACATCCCATTTTTTACATATCTATTCGAGAAGTTAAATCCTCAGGCAGATGCCGTTCTCAAAGCGGCGCAAAATTTTGCTGCCGAATCCAATGCGCGTAATTACATTCGCCTACAAAAAGTTTCTGAGTCTCCGCGGCAGGAATTATTTCGCCGCCTCAATCGCGCTAGTCAAGGCACTGCCGCGGTAGTGCAGATGCGTCGCGACCTATTGCAAATATTAGAAAAGAAGCCTGAGCTCACTGCGGTTGATTTTGATATGCGGCACTTACTATCTTCCTGGTTCAATCCAGGATTTTTAAAGATGCATCGCGTAGATTGGAAATCACCGGCAGAGGTTTTAGAGAAGCTCATTCAGCACGAAGCGGTACATGCTATTGATGGCTGGGATGACCTGCGCCGTCGTCTACAGCCTGATCGCCGTTGCTTCGCTTTCTTTCACCCACAACTTCCAAGTGAGCCTTTAATCTTCGTTGAAGTAGCACTTCTGCCAGAGATCCCTACAGTTATCACTCCCTTGGTGGATAAGAAGGCAGAGACTGTTGACCAACCATCGCAATATAAGGTTGCCGTTTTTTACTCCATCAGTAACTGCGAGCCTGGCCTGCGCGGTGTATCAATGGGTAATTTCTTGATTAAGCGGGTGGCAGAGCAGTTGCACGCAGAATTCCCGGGCCTCAAAACCTTCGTAACCTTGTCACCAATTCCTGGATTTATGGATTGGGTGTCTGCAGGTGCACAGTTAGGTGAAGACCTTCCTGCGGAGCGCTTGAAGCCAAATTTAAAAACGGCGAGGGAGCAGGCATTAGCTACATTGAAGCTGGATGCTCAATCATGGACGGAAAAGTTAAGCGCCGGATGGCACCCTGATCTAGCCTCAGAAAAAGAAAGAGATGCATTGTTGTGTCTAGCATCTATTTATTTAGGGTTGGGCTCGACTGGTCGAAATGGTAATCCGGTTGCCAAGTTTCACTTGGGCAATGGCGCAAAGTTGCATTTGGTGAACTGGGCGGGAGATTTATCGCGCAAAGGATTGCGTCAGTCAGCTGGTCTGATGGTGAACTATCTCTATGACTTAGGCAATGTAGAAGAAAACCATGAAAAATTTGCCAATGGCGAGATTGTGTATTCAAGGGCGGTTGGGCGATTAATGGCCCCTTGATAAGGAATTTAGGAGGAGATCCTCCAGGGAAGAGTCCAAAAGAGATTCACCTTGGAGAACGAAGTATCGAACTGGGCGCTAAGATCCAGTGTAGTAACAAAAAATGCTGTATTGATAATGAATAGATAGTCATGAAAATGGCAAGTGGAGGAGACAAAGATGTTTAAGCAATCAAGCCTTGTGGCAACTCTCAAGAGAGCGCTGTTTCTAATCTGTGCGGCGCCGTTAGTCGTGTGCGCACAGGAGTGGCCCAATAAGCCCATTACCTTTGTTGTGCCATTTCCCGCTGGCGGAGGCACTGATGCTTTTGCTAGACCTTTGGCTACTCAATTAACCAAGCAATTGGGCAAGCAAATCATTATTGATAACCGCGGTGGAGCTGGAGGCACCTTAGGCGCCTCCATTGCCGCCAAGGCCGCACCAGATGGTTACTCATTCTTCGTAGGAGCTGCGTATCATGCTATTGCGCCTGCTACGTATCCAAATTTAGATTACGACATTGAAAAGAGCTTTATACCGGTTGCGATGATTGCAAGTCCACCTCAGGTAATTGTGGTGAACCCAAAAAATGTTCAAGTGAAAGACTTAAAAGAGTTCATCGCACTTCTGAAGAAAAACCCCGGTAAATTTAACTACGCTAGTGCAGGCAATGGCTTTTCACATCATTTGGCTGGCGAGCAGTTCAAGATGTTGACTAAAACCTTTATCACCCACATCCCTTACCGTGGAGCCGGCCCAGCGATGCAAGACCTTATTGCAGGACAGGTCGACATCGAGTTTGATGGTCTTGGCTCATCTGCTGCGCAAATTAAAAACGGCTCCATTGTTGCTTTAGCGGTTGCCTCTCAGAAGCGCGCCCCCGGATTCCCGAACGTGCCTACTGCAGCTGAAGCTGGCTTGGTTGGTTATGAGGTATCCACTTGGTACGGCTTGTTTGCTCCTAAGGGCACACCACAACCGATCATTGACAAGATGATTGCTGAAGTGCAGAAGGCGATCAATACTCCAGAGCTTAAAACCATTTGGACAAATAACGGCTCTGATACACCCAATCTCTCGGGTGATGCATTTGGTAAGTTTGTAAGTGCTGATATCAAGCGTTGGGCTGCTGTTGCTAAGGCCTCTGGCGCTAAATTAGATTAAGCAATTTTATTAAACATTACCCCTTGGATTTGAGGCTCGAATGAATTTATATTCACTATTGGAAAAAGGTTTTCCAAAAGATAAAAAAGCATGCGCTATCGAGACGCATGATGGTTTGTATTACTCTTGGGGTGACCTAGAGGGTGCCACCGCAAAACTTGCAAATTTATTGGCGAGCCTTAAGCCCCCTAAAGGCGCTAGAGTTGCCGTTCAGGTTGAGAAATCTCCAGAAGCATTATTTCTTTATCTGGCTACGATTCGTGCTGGCTATGTGTATTTGCCGCTGAACACTGCTTACCAGTCTGCAGAGATTCAGTACTTTTTGGAAAATGCTGAGCCGGCGGTAGTGGTGTGCAGCGGTAAGAATCTTTCATGGGTATCTAAGGTTGCTGCAAAGGCGGGCACAAAGCATGTTTTCACATTGGACGAAAACCGTACGGGTACTTTATTGGAGCGTGCTGCAGGCTTGAGCGATAAATTCAAGACAGTTCCAGCTAAAGATGATGATCTAGCCGCCATTCTGTATACCTCCGGCACTACCGGTCGCAGCAAGGGCGCCATGCTCACGCATAAAAACTTGGGAAGCAATGCTCAGGTGCTACAAAAATTCTGGGGCTGGAAAAAAGGCGATGTATTGCTGCATGCTTTGCCAATATTCCATGTACACGGTTTATTTGTAGCCGCTCATGGTGCACTTATCAATGGCAGCAAAATGATTTGGTTGCCACGTTTGGATACCGCTCAATTGATCAAGCATATGCCTCAATCTACGGTCATGATGGGTGTGCCTACTTTCTACGTGCGCTTATTGGCTGACAAGGGCTTCAATAAGAAAGTTGCACGTAATATGCGCCTCTTTGTTTCTGGATCAGCACCTTTGCTAACAGAAACCTTCAATACTTTTAAAGAGGTAATTGGCCAGCCTATTCTTGAACGCTACGGCATGAGTGAAACCGTGATGTTGGTTTCCAATCCATATAAAGGTAAGCGTGTTGGCGGCTCTGTAGGATTGCCATTGCCTGGCGTGAAAGTACGCGTAGTCAATGAAGACAATAAGCCATGTAAGGTTAATGAGATTGGCGGCATCCAGGTTAAAGGTCCAAATATATTTAAGGGCTACTGGCGCATGCCGGAGAAGACTGCAGAAGAATTTACGAAAGACGGTTGGTTTAAGACTGGCGACGTTGGCCGTTGGGGTGGTGATGCCAATGGCGGCAAAGCGCCAAAAGTTATGCATTGTTGGCCGCAGCAAGGATTTAATTATTTCAGGTGGCTATAACGTCTATCCAAAAGAGATTGAAGGATTTATAGACGATATGCCAGGCGTTGATGAGAGCGCTGTGATTGGTATTCCGCATCCAGACTTTGGTGGAGCAGTGATGGCAGTAGTAGTGCCAAAAGCTGGCGCGAAGTTAAATGCTGAGTCAATGATCGCCGCACTCAAAACGCAAATTGCGAACTTCAAAATACCGAAGCGTTTAGAGATTGTTTCTGATTTGCCTCGTAATGCGATGGGTAAAGTGCAAAAGAATATTTTGCGCCAGCAATATACGAGCTAATTAAAAGCCAAATGCCTTGCGGCTTTCATTAAACATGAAGGCTGCAAGGAAAAACAGCAAGATGCCAAAGACTCGTTTGAGTTGAGCTATATCGAGTTTTCTGGCCATCTTTGCGCCTAGCGGTGCAGTAAAGATACTCACCACCACAATGCAGGCAACGGCCGGCAAATAAACAAATCCTAATGAACCAGCCGGAAGGTTTGGGTTTCCCCAGCTTCCATACATGTAGCCAATTGTGGCGGCTGCTGCGATCGGAAATCCTAGGCCTGATGAGCTTGCCATAGCGGTATGTGGCTTCACATTGCACCAAAGCATAAACGGTACTGTGATAAAAGCGCCGCCAGCTCCCACCAAGCTGGCAAGTGCCCCCGCAAAAGTGCCAAAAGAAAACAATCCAAGCGTGCCTGGTAATTCTCTGCCCGCCTTTGGTTTTTTATTCAAGAGCATCTGGATTGAGGTGTAAACAATAAACACGGCAAAAAAGAGTGAGAGCCAGGATGTTTTGAGGGCCTCAAATAGCTCGCTTCCGCCAATCAAGCCACCAAATATCATTCCAGGGCTAAGTGCTGCAACGAGCTTCCAATCGATGGAGCCATGCTTATGATGAGCCCAAATTGCAGAGGAGGTAGTAAAGAGAATGGTGGCCATGCCTGTAGCAATTGCCATATGCACAATCACATCTTGACTAAAGCCTAAGTGATTAAAAACCAAGATCATGAAGGGCACCAAAATCATGCCGCCACCAATGCCGAGTAAGCCGGCCAAGTATCCAGAAATGCCGCCACACAACACCAGCATCAAGATATCGCTTAGTAACATGAATTCCCCGCCTTAGCCGCTAGGCCGTCATCCTGAACCCTAAGGTTCAAGGTGGAACGGCTACTCTGTTTCGGGTGCATTAAGAGGTTCAGGGAGTAACCAAGTCTAAGTTGGCACTGTGAACTTTCGAAACGCTCACGCCCACAAGGTAAAGATCGTTCCGGATGCTTGCGCATCGGTTCAAGGAACTATTGGCCTTTTGGCGAACCAGGCAGGGAAAGGGTTTGCATCAAAGCATCCACCCGATCTTCAAGTCTATGGATCTCGCTCTGAAGACGTGAGACTTCATCTGAGCTAACGTTTGAAGAAGTGCTTTGCTGCGTTTGGTTTTTCTGAAGGGTGATTAAGTCGCCAGCAATTTTAAGGGCAGCCATCATGCTGGCTCGCTCAATGCTGCGATTGCCGCCGCCAATAGCCAGCTGAATTTGTTCGTCAACTAATACGCAAGCTGTACGCAACAATGGTTCGTGTTCGGTGCTGGTGGCTAAAGTAATCTTTTGCCCAGCGAGAGTTACTTCAATGCGTTGTTGGCTCACTGTCGTCCTCTGGATTGGTTGGTGGAATTGTTTCGCCTAGTAAATTGAGTTGGCGGCCATCACTTTGCTCTGGCAGGCGACTCAAGATCAAGATGCGTTGAACACGTTTATGGGCGGCATCGATCTTGCCTTCGAGTTGAGTTTGATTTTGATTCAAGTTTTTGACGGCCTCATTGATCAAAGCAATTTTCTCGGACAGGCGGGTGATGGATGCGCTGATCGCAACCAGATCGCCATCGGCGTCACTTGGGAGAAATGGGCTAAATTCACTCATATTGGCATTGTAGCCCTAGGGAAAAGCTTGGTGTTGGGGCGCCAGTTCAGACCCTCATATTTGGATGAATGGATCTAAACCGGACCAATACGCCTAAAACGATTAATTGAAGTTGTATTTCAGAGTTAAATAAACCGACCTAGGTTCGCTGGGGTAGTAGGAATACTTGCTGGATACAATGCTTGGCGCTGTTCCATATGTAGCGTACTGCGCATTACCCACGTTTTTTACTGTAAGCCTGGTTTCGATAGCTTGATATTTGTAGAAGGTAAAAATATCACCAATGACGTATGAGGGCATTACAGGAGATGCGCTGTAGTAGTTCGGGCCCGTATCGTAGTGTTGGTTGCTTACTTACATAATTCACTACTCCGCCTACACTCCATGCAGATGTAATGAGGTAATTTGCTCTAGCATTGAGTAGGGTGTCTGGAACAACGGGAATGGCATTGCCAGCAAATGGCCCGTTTGCGTAGTATGACTTTTGATACTTACCGCCAATACCAATATTTAATGAAGAGGTGATATTGGATGCAGCATCAAGCAAAATGCCGCCGCGATTAGTTTGGTAAGTTGAGTTGTAGTTATAGCCTGTGGCTGGGTTATAGCTAATCTCATTTTGAGTCATGGATTTAAAAATCGATGAGGTGGCCTTGGAATTCCAAATCGACCAATTGCCACCCATTTCATAAGTCTGAGTAGTTTGGGGTTGCAAAATTCCGCTAAATACAGATGTAGTGGTTTGCGTTATTGGGTTGTAGAGCAGGCCCCAGTATTCGTCAATATTAGGGAATCTAAATGATTGATTCCATTTGACATACACCCTCTGCCCAGGAAGGTAATTAGCATTGAGCGCTACGTCGCCAGCGTTTGCCGCATATTGCTGATCGCTGGCAACGGCTCCATTCGCTGCGGATATTTGGCTGCTAGAGGTTGATGCTTGCTGAACTTGTCTGCGAAAGCCGCCGCTTGCCTCAAATACTTTATTTAAGGGAACTTTTTGAATTAGATAAAGCGAGTTATTAATTTGCGCAGCGTTTTGGGTATCGCTAGTCAGGTTGTTGTAATACGTGCCAAATGGATTATTGACTGCATCGTATTGATTGGCAAGAATAATGCCCTGAGATTGTGACGAATAGGTATTCGTTCCAGCTTGATTTTCTTTTGAAAAATCGTAGCCAAAGATGCTAGTCCCTATGGCGCCAAAGTTGGCTTTGATGCGTGGGGATGCTGCTAGTTGCCAGCCTTGTAATTTATTGTTCATTGGCCCGCCGGCGGATCCGAAATCAGGGCTAGCAAAGAAATCTGCTTGAGGTGTGTAGAAGAACGAAGTTTTATTGTTGTAGGAAGTATCCAGCTCCACAACATAATCTTTGCTCAAGGTTTTGGTTAGGCCCTGACGAAAGCCGGAGTTATTTGTAGTCGCATTGTTTCCTGCGTTTTGCGGTCGCACTGAAAGTGGGTTTCCTGATCCCACTAAACCTACTACAGGGCTCGCTATTTGAGAGTTTGTGTATCCATAGTAGCCATCCACATACACTCTGTCGCCACCACCTAAGTCTTGAGAGATTTTTGCATCTACAGAGTACGCGTTTGCTGCAGTATTTGGTCTCCATCCGTTTGTGTTGGAGGTGTTTGCGCTGACCTGATAAGTAGTCTTATCAACAGTGTTTCTGAAAATCGCATTATTAATCGATGTACCCCAAGTGCCTAGAGTTGCTGATGCTTGATTAATATTTTTCTTGCCACCATTGGTGATGATATTGATGACGCCGCCTACTGCGCCGTTACCGTATTGGACGCTTGAGCCACCCTGAAGGATTTCAATGCGCTCAATAGAGTCAATTGGAATAGATTCCCAATCTACGCTGCTTGAGTCAATGGGGTTAATTCTGATGCCATCAACTAGAACCGCAGTGGTGCTATTGCCCGTAGGACCATAGCCACCCATATCTGCGGAGGCTTCTAAATTTAGTGTGCTGGAATTTAAGCCGCTGACTTTGAGGCCGCCAATTTGTGACAACACTTGAGGAATGGTGTTGGAGCTGGAGTTCTCAATTTCATCTCGTGTAATCACTTTGACGTTTGCAGGAACCTCATTGAGGTTTTCGGCGAATCGTGAGCCCGTTACCACAAGGGTATTTTGTGAGTTTTGTGCAAACAACGTTGATGAAGAAAAGACGGCGAATATTGCGCCACAAAGTAGGGCAATTTTTTTCTTGCGTAACTGCTATTTCATGAAATGCTTTCTGTTATCGATTGCCTAGCTAACTTCCCCGTTAGCTGGGTCGAACAGAATTTCACGAGCGTGAGTTCAGGCGTCAATTGGGCGCCAGATCGAGGGATAGGGCGCTGTCATTGGCGCGCGAAGATCCCCGTCCGCAAAATTCCACCTGTTTTGGCCGGTATCCGGGCTAGTAAATATCAGAATCTGGCCTTCCCATGCGATTGACGCGCACAGTGGCTTTGTCAGATTCCTGACGCCCAAAAATTGCTTAAGGACGTATTTACCTGCTGTTGCGGGGGCAGCACACGTTTAGTGTTTCCCGTTTAACTTTGTTGCATTGCAATAAAGCACCACGACCCCGTAATTCTAGCGTACTTAGGTGTATTCACCCTGAAAAAAGGGGTAAAAAAGCCTACAATATGGGCTCTAGGATTAAGGATTCATGACCGCGTTAGATAAGCACCCCGAAAAAACCTGATTCGCTTGCAGTTGAGCCAAAACTCAGTCTTAAAAAGCTTGGACCCAGCAGCAATGGCGGATCTAGAGCGTCATTTAGAGATATCGGACCTCAAAAAATCAGAAATCTTGCTCCATCAGGGGTGACCACCAGATGGAGCAATACTTTGTGCTGGACGGGATTTTGAAGCGGATTGTTTCTAGTCCAGATGCCAAAGAGATGATCTTGCGCTTCGCTATTGAAAAGGATATTGAAACTAGCTATGCTGCCTGGCGCCTTAAGACTGCAGCCCCCTATAGCATTGCCAGCGTAACCAAGGCCCGGATGCCTATGAAGAAGTGGGCTGAGTTCTTGGAGCTGCATAAGCCCCTGAAGGAGAGCTTTGAGTTTGAGGTTATGCGCCTTATGAGCGAGATCATGGCGCACACCATCAACCTTGCATATGCTCGATGCTCCCGGCCGAGTAGAGCGCTTCTTGCGCAAATACGAGGATTTATTCGAGCTCTTGCCCAAGAAAGAGCTGGCCGCCTATCTCAACTTATCTCCTGAGACCTTAAGCCGCCTTAAAACCAAGCATAAAGAGCTTTTTGTTTAGGTCCTTGATCAGCTTGTAATTACAGGATTTAGGGGGAAATTGACCGAAGTCAATGATGAACCCCCTCCCCAAGCCTAATATTCACTTCAGCCTAAGCGGGAGCTTAAAACCCGTTGTGCGATTAATAACTACATTGGAGACATTAGCGAAAGCTAAATTGCGTTAGCCTTTATGGCCCACCTGCAATTCTTATAAAAATTTCTATGACAACAGATAACCAAAACACACAATTAACAGATGGTTTCCATCTCGTCATTGACGCTTTAAAAGCGAATGACCTCAATACTATTTTCGGTCTTGTTGGTATTCCAATTACTGACTTATGTCGTTTGGCTCAAGCTGAAGGTTTGCGCTTTATTGGCTTCCGTCACGAACAGCACGCAGGTAATGCAGCAGCAATTGCTGGTTACATGACACAAAAGCCAGGTATTTGTATGACGGTTTCTGCACCAGGATTCTTGAATGGTTTAACAGCATTAGCTAACGCTACTGTGAACTGCTCCCCAATGATTTTGATCTCTGGTTCGAGCGAGCGTGAAATCGTTGACTTGCAACAGGGTGACTACGAAGAGATGGATCAGCTCAACGCAGCCAAGCCATATTGCAAAGCTGCATATCGTATTAATCACATTGAAGATATCGGCATTGGTTTTGCTCGTGCAATCCGCGCTGCGGTTTCTGGTCGTCCAGGTGGTGTCTATTTGGACTTGCCAGCACAGTTGCTAGCTCAAACTATGCCTGCTGAAGAAGCTAAGAAAACAATTTTCAAAGTAATTGATCCAGTTCCACGTCAAATCCCAGCGGCTGATGCAGTTGCTCGCGCATTGGATGTATTGAAAGGCGCTAAGCGTCCATTGATTCTCTTGGGTAAAGGCGCTGCTTATGCACAAGCCGATAAAGAGATTCGTGATTTGGTTGAAAAATCAGGTATCCCATACTTGCCTATGTCGATGGCCAAAGGTTTGTTGCCAGATAACCATCCACAATCCGCTTCTGCAGCACGTTCATTTGTATTGGCTGAAGCTGATGCAGTGCTGTTGGTTGGCGCACGCTTGAACTGGTTGTTAGCGCACGGTAAGGGCAAGACTTGGGGTAAAGATCCTAAGAAATTTATTCAAATCGATATTCAAGCAAACGAAGTGGATAGCAACGTACAAATTGCTGCTCCATTGATTGGCGATATTGGTTCATGCGTTGGTGAACTCTTGAAAGGTATTGCTTCAGTACCTAAGCCAAGCGCTGAGTGGATTGCTGCTATTGCCGAGAAGAAAGATAAGAACTTGGCGAAGATGGCTGAAACATTAGCCAAAGAAGCTAACCCAATGAACTTCCATGGCGCATTGCGTGTGATTCATGATGTGATCAAGAAGAACCCAGATGTGAACTTGGTAAACGAGGGCGCAAACACACTTGACTATTGCCGTGCAATCGCTGATATGTATAAGCCACGCAAGCGTTTTGACTCTGGTACTTGGGGGATTATGGGTATTGGTATGGGTTACTCCATCGGCGCTGCTGTAATTAGCGGCTTGCCAACGGTTGCGGTTGAGGGCGATAGCGCATTCGGCTTTAGCGGCATGGAATTAGAAACCGTTTGCCGTTACAACTTACCAATCACAACCGTTGTATTTAATAACAACGGCGTATACCGCGGTACTGATAAGAACCCAACGGGCGGCGCTGATGTTGCACCTACCGTGTTCGTTAAAGATGCTCGTTACGACAAGATGATTGAGGCATTTGGTGGTGTCGGTTACTACGTAACTACCCCAGCGGAATTAGAAGCAGCGTTAACAGAAGCAATTGCTGCCGGTAAACCAGCTCTTATCAATGCTGTTATTGATGAAACCGCAGGTACTGAGAGTGGGCGTTTAACAAACTTAAACCCATCTACAGCAGCTGCTAAGAAGTAATTAAATAATTAATTTAGAAGTAAACAAGAAAGACTTAAGGAGAAACAAACATGACTAAACCATTAGACGGTATTCGCATTATTGACTTCACACACGTACAGGCAGGTCCTGCATGTACTCAGCTGTTGGCTTGGTATGGCGCTGACGTGATCAAGGTAGAGCGTCCAGGCTCTGGCGACGTAACACGTAGCCAATTGCGCGACGTTCCAGGCGCTGATGCTTTGTACTTCACAATGTTGAACGGCAATAAGCGTTCTTTGACTCTCGATACTAAAACTCAAGAAGGTATAGAAGTTTTAGAAAAGATGATCAAGACTTCAGACGTCATGGTTGAGAACTTCGGTCCTGGCGCTTTGGATCGCATGGGATTCTTTTGGAAGCGTATCCAAGAATTGAACCCAAAAATGATTATGGCTTCTGTAAAGGGCTTTAGCGATGGCCACTCATACGAAGACTTAAAAGTGTATGAAAACGTTGCTCAATGTGCCGGTGGTGCAGTCTCTATTACTGGTTTCTGGGATGGTCCTCCGACAGTTTCTGCAGCCGCTTTGGGCGACTCTAATACTGGTATGCACTTGGCAATCGGTATTTTGACTGCATTGATGCAGCGTGAAAAAACTGGCCGTGGTCAAAAAGTATCTTGCTCAATGCAAGACGCTGTATTGAACTTGTGCCGTGTGAAGTTGCGCGATCAACAGCGTTTAGAGCGCGTAGGCCTCATGCAAGAGTACCCACAGTTCCCGAACGGTGAGTTTGGCGACTCCGTACCCCATGCAGGCAATGCCTCTGGCGGTGGCCAGCCTGGTTGGATTGTGAAATGTAAGGGTTGGGAAACCGATCCAAACGCCTATATGTATGTGATTGTTTAAGCTCCAGTTTGGGAGGCAATCTGTAAGGTAATCGGCCGTGAAGATTGGATTACAGATGTGCGTTTTGCATCGCCAATGGCGCGCTTGCCGCACCTCATGGAAATTTTCGGTGAGATCGAAAAATGGACCATGACTATGACGAAGTTTGAAGTGATGGATGTTTTGAATAAATACGACATCCCATGCGGCCCAATTCTCTCGATGAAAGAAATTGCTGAAGAGCCTGCACTGCGTGCTACTGGCACCGTAGTGGAGGTGGATCATCCGATTCGTGGCAAGTACCTCACTGTTGGTAATCCTATCAAGATGTCTGATAGCCCAACAGAAGTGACACGTTCACCATTGCTTGGTGAGTACACTGATGAGATTCTGCATGAGTTGGGTTACACCGCTGATGATTACATTACGTCACGACAAGGTGATCTAAGATGCGGGTGGCCTTGATTGGGAGTGCGGATTTTGGTAAAGCAGCTTTAGAGGCTTTTTTGGATCGTGGCGACGAAGTAGTTGCTGTCTTCTGCCTACCCGATAATCCCAAATCAAGTAAGCCGGAAGTCTTAAAAGAGGCTGCACTTGCAAGGGGCTTAACCCCCTTGCAGTTCGCTTCCCTAAAGGGTGGCGAAGCTGCTCAGGCCATGATTGATAGCAACGCAGATATTTGCGTAATGGCTTATGTCATTCAGTTTGTGCCGCAAGAGCTCTGCAAGATCCCAAAGCATGGAACTATTCAATACCATCCATCATTACTTCCAAAATATCGTGGTCCAAGCGCTATTAACTGGGCAATCGCATTAGGCGAAGAGAAGACTGGTTTAACCATCTTCCGTCCAACTGACGGTTTAGATGAAGGTGCGGTGATTTTGCAAAAAGAAGTCGCTATTGGACCCAACGACACTCTGGGTAAGATTTATTTTGATCATCTGTTCCCGGTTGGCGTAAAAGCATTGCTTGAAGCCGCTGACTTAGTGGTGGCAGGCAAGCACCAAGAGTTGGTTCAAGATGAATCGCAGGCTAACTATGAGGGTTGGTTTGATGCGAACGCTGCGCAAATTCATTGGGCAACACACATCAGTCAAATTCATAATCTCATTCGGGCATGCAATCCTGCGCCTGGCGCATGGACAAAGTTTGGCGAATAAAAGGTGCAGATCTACGATTGCCATAAGCACGTTGCTGCTACATTTAGCGCCGTTAAAGGCAAGCCAGGCGAAGTGACTCAGATTACCCTGGACTCTTTCTTTGTTGCCTGCCACGGCGGTCAAATAGAGGTTCTCAAAGCAAAAGGCGCCGCAGGAAAAGTAACGGGCGCCGCGAGCTGGCCAAGGAATTGAATCTAGAAGTAGGGCAGTTCTTCGCGCTGTAGCAATTTAATCTAAGGTACGGCAACGCGCCTAATAGTGTCGCGAGTATCGATAATTGTTTTAAAGCCGCTTACTGGGTCAATGGTTTCGGTATAGATAGCTTTTTTAGATTCGCGTTCAATGGCTCTGTCGGTTCACGAGAAGCCTGTACATCTGATTGACCTCTTTGCGCCTCTTGTTGGCGAAGCTTAATGCAGCTTGGTGCTGCACTTGAATACTTGCTAGTACATTTAATGGCTAGAGCATCTTCATGCATTCCAGCCTGATCAAATGATCTTGCGGCCTCAAAAGTCATGCATTCCGTTGCCTCCCATGAAGAGCCGGTGCTAAATCCAAATAAAACAGCCGAGCCAGCAATAGATGTTGACCCCATACAAGGTGCGGTAGGAAAGTTTGATGGTGCAATTGCAGTTGTAACTGGAATTTTGGTAGCGCCGTAGTTTGATGTAACGGTTGCATTACCAGAACCACCTTGAGAGGTAGATGCACCTGTCACAGCATTTGAGGTGCCACCAAGACCGGCGGCCTGCGCCACCTTGGGACGTAGAAGAGCGCCAGTAGTTGATACGGAGTTGCTAATAGGGGTGCTTGTGATAGCTCCACCTGTAGTCCCGCCAGTGGTGTCAATCGTAACTTGGGCATATGGTTTATTGAATGCAAAAACCATCAAACTTGCTATTGCAAGTTTTTTATACATAACTAAAATTTCTGTGGAGAGTGAGGCCTGCTCTAATTCGCTAGAGAGGACGACTGTTATGTGTGCTTAAATAAATCAAATGCTGTAACAGTTATCAGTCTTGATCTCGTTACAGCTTACTCCTTAAGCGGAGCGATAGATACTACTTATCTTTATAGGGTTACAAAGGGTCAATCAAGGTCTCAAATGAACCTTTTATCAGTGCAACCTAAATCTCTAGGTTATCAATCAAACGTGTTTTGCCAAGCTTAGCGGCTGTCAGGATAACTAGTGGCTCACCTGCCTGTAATTGCTCATTAGACGCAGGCGCTAAATTACTTTGTTGACGAATGGCGATGTAATCTGGCTGCCATCCCCGTCCAGCTAGTGATGCAACAGCAGCTTTTTCAATTTCAGAGATGGGTTGAGCGCTGCGATCTTTTAGTTGCAGAACGCGTTCGCGAACCTCTTTTAATGCCTTTTGCAATTCAGGCGCCTCGGCACGCTCTTCTACTGAGAGGTAGCCGTTGCGGGATGAAAGAGCTAAGCCATCTTCAGCGCGAATGGTTTCGCCAGGAATAATGTCTACTGGCAGAGAAAACTGCTTGGCCATCTGACGAATAATCATCAGCTGCTGATAATCTTTTTTTCCGAACACGGCAACCTTAGGTTGAACGCAAGAGAATAGCTTGAGAACAACTGTGCAAACACCCTTGAAGAAGCCTGGGCGGAATTCACCTTCAAGGATGTCGCCTAATTGTTGCGGTGGGTCAACTCGATACTCTTGTGGCTGCGGATAAAGATCTCGCTCAGTTGGTGCAAACAAGATGTAAACACCTTCTTTTTCGAGCTTATCAATATCGGCCTGCATCGTACGAGGATAACTATCAAAATCTTCGTTAGGGCCAAATTGCAGGCGATTAACGAAGATACTCGCTACTACTGGATCACCATGCTGACGCGCCAGACGCATCAGTGAGAGGTGACCTTCATGTAGGTTGCCCATGGTTGGCACAAAGGAGGCGCGATTTTGGCCGCGCAAGTGATCGCGCAGCTCTTGAATATCGCTAATGATTTTCATGCAACAGGGGTATAGGCAAGGCGCACATAGATTGGCGCATATGGCTCAGCTTGAGTAATTTCTACTAAAGCTTCGCGTGAGAGCTCCAGCATGGCGATGAAGTTCACAATCACTACTGGAATTCCTCTGCCGGATTTAATCGCATCTTCAAATAGCTCACCGAACTCAACAAACTTTGTACCCTGCAAGCGACGCAATATACGCGTCATGAAGTCACGCACGGATAACTCTTCACGAGTAATTGTGTGATGTTGTGTGAGTTTGGCACGGTGCAGAACATCACGCCAAGCCATTTGCAAATCTTCTACGTTGACATCAGGCCAAGAAATGGCGATGGTGGTATCCACAAAGCCGTGCGCCACTTGGAAGTCGCGACCTTGTTGCGGGATCTGATCGAGCTCTTGTGCGGCAAGCTTCATGCGCTCGTATTCTAGGAGACGACGAACTAGCTCTGCACGTGGATCTTCCACTTCTTCTTCGCTATCTGCTTTCTTCATTGGCAGAAGCATGCGAGATTTAATTTCAATCAACATGGCAGCCATGAGTAAATACTCAGCAGCAAGCTCAAGGTTGTGATGGCGGATTTGATCGATATAGCTCAGGTACTGTTGAGTAACCTGCGCCATTGGAATATCCAGTACGTTGAAGTTTTGCTTACGAATAAGGTAGAGCAACAAATCCAGCGGACCTTCAAATGCTTCTAGAAATACCTCTAGCGCATCTGGTGGGATGTATAAATCAGTCGGAAGCTTAAAAAGCGGCTCGCCATACAGTTTGGCGAACGCAGACGACATGCCATCGGTAACCGATGGGGTGCTATCTAGCAAATCTGAAATTGGCTGAGCGCTTGGCTCAATACCTGAATTAGTCATTCGAATAAACGTAAGCGCGTTGCTTGAGTTTTGCAGCTTTTGCGCGGCGCTGATCTTCAACGGTCAAAGGCTCTTTATCCCAAAGGAGGGCGCGGCCAGCTTGCTGATCAGCCTCGAGGTGAGGTTTCTCGGTCTTGAGTTCGCTTAAGAACTGGGTGAATTCGGATTGATATCTTGCCATGGCATTTCCTAAAATACTCAATAAATTATGAAATTAATTCGAAAAGTTATCTCAGGACTACACCCGCCATTATAGGTGCTTTTTAGGGGGCTTTTTACAAGTTTGCAGCCAGCAAAGCCTCAATTTGTGGGGCTTCAACACGGGTCATTAAATGCTTATAGGCATTAATTGGGGTCTTGCTGGAGAGTGGGGTATTGATATCAGCCCAAGAAAGTGAGGGAAGGGCAAAAAACGCTTCAACTCCAGCAGCCACTTGAGGGATGACAGGCTTGAGATAAAGACTCAGCATCCGGAATGATTCGAGGGTGATGCTGCAAACCCGTTGCAAATCCGCTTCACGCTCTGGATCTTTGGCAATTTCCCATGGTTTGTTCTCATCCACAAATCCATTTACTTTGTCAGTAAGCTCCATGACGGTGCGCAATGCTTTTGCATATTCGCGCGCCTCATAAAGTTCAGCAATTTTTTCGCTGGCCGCAGCAATTTCTTTGAGGAGTGGATTGCTCATTGCCTCATCAGAAACAATGCCGCCAAAACGCTTTACTAAAAAGCCAGCACTACGACTAGCAATATTGATATACTTGCCTAATAAGTCGCTATTTACGCGTGCTACAAAGTCTTGAAGATTTAAATCTAAATCTTCCATGCTGTCATTGAGTTTGGTTGCAAAGTAATAGCGGAACCACTCAGGATTAAATCCGCACTCAATTACGCTATTTGCAGAAATTAAAGTGCCGCGAGATTTACTCATCTTCTCGCCATCTACCGTTAAGAAGCCGTGAGCAAAAACATTGGTTGGGGTTCGATAGCCAGCAAACTTTAAAGTGGCTGGCCAGAACAAGGTGTGGAAATACAAAATATCTTTACCAATGAAGTGGTATTGCTCAGTAGTCGTATCTGGATTAACCCACTCGTCAAAATTGAGGCTCTTGGCCTGGCAATAATTGAGGAAGCTGGCGTAGTAACCAATTGGGGCATCGAGCCAGACATAGAAGTACTTTCCAAGGGCATCGGGGATCTCAAACCCGAAATACGGGGCATCGCGGGAGATATCCCAGTCGCCTAGCTTGCTTTCTCCGGGCTGGCCAACCCACTCTTTCATCTTGTTGCGGGCTTCTGGCTGCAAGGGCGTCTTGACTTGAGTCCACTCGCGCAAAAACTCTTCGCAGCGCGGATCAGATAGCTTAAAGAAGTAATGGTCCGAAACTTTTTTGATTGGCGTTGCGCCACTGACTACAGAGAACGGATTCTTGAGATCGGTGGGTGAGTATGTTGCCCCACACTTTTCGCAGTTGTCACCGTATTGATCTTTGGCGCCACACTTTGGGCACTCGCCTTTAATGAAGCGATCCGGCAGAAACATTTCTTTAACGGGATCGTAGGCTTGTTCAATCGCGCGCTTTTCAATCAGGCCAGCTTCACGTAACTTGATATAAATACTTTGCGATAGCTTTTCATTCTCAGGGCTATCGGTTGTGTAATAGTTGTCAAAAGAAATTAAAAAGTTATCAAAATCACGCTTATGTTCTTTCCAAACATTAGCGATAAGTTTTTTAGGGGTAATGCCTTCTTTTTCTGCGCGCAACATGATTGGGGTGCCATGTGTATCGTCAGCTCCAACGTAATGCACTTCATGGCCGCGCATTCTTTGAAAGCGAACCCAAATATCGGTCTGTACGTATTCCACCAAATGCCCGATATGGATCTGGCCATTGGCATACGGTAAGGCTGAGGTGACGAGAAGGCGACGTTGGGAACTGCTCATGAAATGCGGACTTAAATAAGAAGGTTGGACGGTTAAATAAGGTTTAGCACTCAATTATGCTGGCTTATGCGGTGATTTTAGTCTGCGGTTAAAGTAAAGCACTGCGAAGTCTTGATAAACCCCGATAAACTTCCCTTGAGTCCGACTGTAGAGAGCAATTTATGGCTGTAAAACCGATCATCCAAATGTCTTGTGCCTCCGTGCCATTGGTGCATGAGGTCGAGGTTATGGATGAGATGGGTCGCCTAAAGATGACCCATATTCCCGGCGAGCGCCCTTTAACTATTTACTTAGACAAACAAGCGTGAGGTGGTAACACTCATGACCCTTGGTAGCGCTCCAGAAGCCCTGGTATTGGGTTATCTACGCAATCAACGTCTTGTAGAGTCTCCGGACGACATAGAAAGCATCCAAGTGGATTGGGAGACCGATTCGGCAGCGGTTAAAACCCGTCGGAGCGCGGTGGATATTGATGCCTTGACTAGCAAACGGGTGGTTACAGCGGGCTGCGGGCAGGGGACAATGTTTTTTGGTGGCTTGATTGAGGAAATGTCAGAGATTCAGCTGCCCGAGGGTCCGACATTATCCCAAGAGGCAATTGTTGCCCTGATTGACTCGATTCGGACCCATGACACGATTTATAAGAAATCTGGCTCTGTTCATGCCTGTGCAGTCTATGAACGAGACGGCAAGGATGGGGTCCGCCTTTTGCACTTCATTGAGGACGTTGGACGGCATAACGCGGTCGACTCGATTTCCGGCTTGATGTGGCTGGCCGACAAAGTGGGTAGGGATTTGATTTTCTTCACCACAGGACGCCTCACCTCTGAGATGGTCATTAAGGGTGCCCAGATGGGCATTCCCTTCTTGTTAACCCGCTCAGGAGTCACCTTGATGGGCCTGGATTTGGCCCGTAAGACCAATCTCACGATCCTATCCCGCTGCTCTGGAAAACACTTCGAGATCTATAACGCCCCGGAGAGGGTCGTTTTTAGCCAAAACCCCCAATAAATTCGTGGGCAGGTAAGGGCGAAGGTTTTACAATTCGGCCATGACTATTAAATCTGACCACTGGATCCGCCGCATGGGCGAGCAAGGCATGATCAGCCCATTTGAACCTGGGCAAGTTCGCCAAGACGCCGCCGACAACAAAATCGTAAGTTACGGCACTTCAAGTTATGGCTATGACATTCGTTGCGCAGACGAATTCAAGATCTTTACCAACATCAACAGCACTATTGTTGATCCCAAGAATTTTGACGAACAATCCTTTGTAGATTTCAAGGGTGATGTTTGCATCATTCCACCAAATTCATTTGCATTGGCTAGAACCGTTGAGTATTTCAAGATTCCTCGTAGCGTATTAACCGTTTGCGTTGGTAAGAGCACATACGCACGCTGCGGAATTATTGTGAACGTCACGCCGTTTGAGCCGGAGTGGGAGGGTTACGTCACCCTCGAGTTTTCTAACACCACACCATTGCCGGCAAAGATTTATGCAGGCGAAGGTTGCGCACAAGTCCTCTTCTTTGAGAGTGATGAAGTTTGTGGCACATCATATAAAGATCGTGGTGGCAAGTATCAAGGTCAGCGGGGCGTTACCCTGCCTAAGACCTAAGCCTTTACGGCAGTGCGTAAATTTTTATTTAATCGCCGTCCCGCACGGATTAATTTAGATGAATATCGCGCTACACTCTCGCGCTCTGAAATGGTGCGGCCTGAGAATAATTTTTATCACTGGCTATTAGGTACTAGCTGGACCAGCTTTTTATTGCTGGTTGTATTTGTATATCTATCGACCAATCTGCTCTTTGCCTTTGCTTATATTGCTTGCGGAGATGGGGCCATCACCCATGCAGAGCCAGGCTCCTTATTGGATGTATTTTTCTTTAGCGTACAAACCATGGCAACCATTGGTTACGGGCGTATGACGCCGGTTGGTCATGGGGCTAATGCAATTGTGACTTTTGAGGCTTTCTTTGGAATCGTTTATTCCGCATTAACGACGGGTTTGGCATTCGCCAGATTTACTCGGCCAACTGCAGGTGTGCGCTTTTCTAAGGTAGCCGTGGTTGGTAATCATGATGGCGTAAAGACATTTAAGTTTCGCGTGGCGAATGACCGCAGCTCACATATTGTGGAGGCGCAGCTTCGTTTGTGGTTGATTGCTGAGAGCATGACTAGCGAAGGTGAGCGTTACCGTCGGTCCGTTGAGTTGTAACTTCATCGCTCTGAGAGCCCAGTCTTTTCTCTTACATGGACTGCAATGCATAGTGTCGATGACAGCAGCGCCCTAAAAGAGTTCTTGGGAAAAGCCGATATTGAGCAGCAGTGGCATTTATTAATTACCTTTACTGGCTACCATGAGAGCTTAGCCAACCAGGTTTATGCGCGCCATGTTTACTTGCCTAAAGATGTGCAGCAAAATGCGACCTTTGTCGACATAGTTACAGTGATGCCAGATGGTGGTCGGGTTATTGACCTTACCAATTTTGATAAGTGGGTTCCGAATAGTTCGGACAAGATAGCAGGGGAGTTTTTATGAAATTTCGTTTTCCAATCATCATTATTGATGAGGACTTTCGTTCCGAAAATATTTCGGGCTCTGGAATTCGCGACCTTGCTGAGGCTATTGAGAATGAGGGCATGGAGGTTATTGGCTTAACCAGTTATGGCGACCTGACCTCATTTGCACAGCAAGCATCCCGCGCATCCAGCTTTATTGTTTCAATCGATGACGAAGAGTTTGACTCGGATTCAGAAGATCATGATCTGCCTGCATTAAATAACTTGCGTGCGTTCATTACGGAAGTACGTAAGCGTAATGAAGATATCCCGATCTTCTTGTATGGCGAGACTCGCACGTCACGTCATATGCCAAACGATATCCTGCGTGAGTTGCATGGTTTCATTCATATGAATGAAGACACCCCAGAATTTGTAGCACGTCATATTATTCGCGAAGCTAAAGTCTATTTAGATTCTTTGGCCTCGCCATTTTTCCGCGCTTTAACCAATTACGCTTCTGAAGGTTCGTATTCCTGGCATTGCCCAGGGCACTCTGGTGGCGTTGCCTTCTTAAAGAGCCCAGTGGGTCGTATGTTCCATCAGTTCTTTGGTGAGAACATGCTGCGCGCAGACGTCTGTAATGCTGTTGAAGAGTTGGGTCAGCTCTTGGACCATACTGGACCGGTATTACAGAGTGAGCGCAATGCGGCGCGCATCTTCAATGCTGATCATTTGTTCTTCGTGACCAACGGTACATCTACATCAAATAAGATTGTTTGGCATTCGACTGTTGCTCCTGGTGACGTTGTGCTGGTAGACCGTAACTGCCATAAGTCAGTGATACATTCCATCACGATGATGGGCGCGATCCCGATTTTCTTGATGCCAACACGTAATCACTTAGGCATCATCGGCCCAATTCTTAAAGAAGAGTTTGAGTGGAAAAACATCAAGAAGAAGATTGATGCCAACCCCTTCATTAAAGATAAGAATGTTGTGCCACGCGTAATGACGCTTACGCAAAGTACTTATGACGGTATTGTGTACAACGTAGAGATAATCAAAGAGATGCTCGACGGCAAAGTAGATTCATTGCATTTTGATGAAGCTTGGTTGCCACACGCCGCCTTCCATCCTTTCTATAAGGATATGCATGCGATTGGCTCAGATCGAAAGCGCACCAAGAAGAGTTTGATGTTTGCAACCCAGTCAACACACAAGTTGTTGGCGGGCCTATCTCAGGCTTCCCAAGTTTTGGTCCAAGATGCTGAAGATACCAAGTTAGACCGTGATTGCTTCAATGAGGCTTACTTGATGCACACCTCTACTAGTCCACAGTACGCAATTATTGCTTCATGTGACGTGTCGGCAGCCATGATGGAGTCTCCTGGCGGCACAACGCTGGTTGAAGAATCTATTGCTGAAGCAATGGACTTCCGCCGCGCTATGCGCGAGGTGGATGATAAGTTTGGTGCGGATTGGTGGTTTAAGGTTTGGGGTCCAGATCACCTGGCTGAAGAGGGCATTGGCGAGCGTTCTGATTGGGTCTTAGAGCCATCTGCCGCTTGGCATGACTTTGGCAAGTTGGCTAAAGACTTCAACATGCTCGACCCAATCAAAGCGACTGTTGTTACGCCTGGATTGGATATTGAAGGTAACTTTGGTTCGATGGGTATTCCTGCCAGCATCGTTACCAAGTACTTAGCCGAGCATGGCGTGATCGTAGAGAAGTGCGGTTTGTATTCCTTCTTCATTATGTTCACCATCGGCATTACAAAAGGTCGCTGGAACACACTGGTTACTGAATTACAGCAGTTCAAGGACCACTTTGATAAGAATGCGCCTTTGTGGAAAGTCTTGCCTGAGTTTGTGGCCAAGCATCCACGCTATGAGCGCGTTGGTCTCAAAGATATTTGCCAACAAATTCATGAGTTCTATAAGAGCCGTAACGTCGCGCGCATGACTACGGAGATGTATACCTCGGATATGGTCCCAGCCATGATGCCTTCAGAAGCTTGGACAAAGATGGCACACAAACAAGTAGATCGTGTGCCGTTAGATCAGTTGGAAGGGCGTGTAACTGCCATGTTGGTTACCCCATATCCTCCAGGTATTCCACTTCTGATCCCGGGCGAGCGCTTTAACAAGCGCATTATTGACTATCTCTATTTTGCTAGAGATTTCAATGAGAAGTTCCCTGGGTTTGAGACAGATATCCATGGCCTTGTGAAAACTAACATTGACGGCAAGAGCGAGTACTACGTCGATTGTGTGAGGCAAGAGCGGGACATTACCCTCTAATAAATAAGGCCCCTAGGGGCCTTATTTATTTCTACCGCTCAATATTGCTATTTGAGTAGCACTGATGGCGATGCTGGGATGCTGCCAGGAATCTTTTGTAGAGACATTAGTTGAGCTAGTAATTTTATGGCTAGGGATGAATAATCTCAGCCGGAATATTGTAAGTACTTCCATCCAGGCCTTCTATGATTGCAAAAGGTTTGGGGTTGTAGGTTTGTCTTTATCTACTATCAGTAAAGCATTGTGGTTGAGTGAGCCTCTATTGGTATTGAATGTATTTGCGGAGGGAGGCAAGGTAACGATATAGGGTTTATCGGCATGCTGCGCCCTGATCACTTGCCCCAAGTATTCAAAAACATTATTGGTGGAGCGAATCCGAACAATAAGAGTATTTTGCTGTTTTTTTGCTGCACTAGTATTCTTTAAATCCTCTTGAAGATCATCTTCGCAGTAGATTGTTACGCCAAAATATTTTGTTGGCAGAAAATTGGCGTAATTATTCGTATTCATACAAAGCTTGTATTTGCTGGATACCTGAATGGGTTGATATGTAGGATTTTGGGTTTTATCCATTTGCTTCAGCGTAATATTCGCATCTTTAAACATGGTGAAGGCTTTTTCACCAAATCTTGGAGTGATTTTTTCCATAATCAGGGGTGGGCCCAATTTCTCTGATGTATCAATCAATGTTGCGGTAAGGCCATCATCAATCAGCTTGTATAGATATTGCTGAAACTGGGCGTGATCTGGTCTAAGGGGATTGTTGACAAGGACAGTGGATTTACCATTCGCTTGAATGAGCTCTATTTCATCAACTACCAGACTCATAATGACTTCTTTGGGAATGTGATTGTGACTGAAGTATTTGACAGTTTCTTTTGGTAGCTCGCCGAGGTATCCCTTCCAAAATAGAGAATTATCCAAAGATGACTGCGTGAAATTAAAGGTGTTATTTAGAGTCAGCGAGGTACTTGGTGTCGCATAAGAAAGCCCACCTTGGATAACGTTGTAACTAGCGTTATATGGAATAGCACCACCAGTAAATAATGCGCTCACTGAAGGTGTTACACCAATTGATCCAGAGCCATTGATAGTGGGCATATCCAAAAAGCTGACAGGTCTATTTGCTGAGGAACGCAATATATTCTGGAAGATCATATTGATCTGATATTGCTCTAGGGTATTGGCATATTTGGCTGACATCTCGCCAAAGTCAGGGGTGAGTGTAGAGCCGCATCCACTGAGTATTGCCACAATGCCGCCAATAAAAACGGTGCGCTTGAATTTTAAGAGTGGCTTCATATTAAGAAAGTCTAAAAGAGTGTTAACAAACCTGTATTGAGATAATGTAACAGTCTTGGGCCTGCTTGGTGTTTAGGTGACTTATTTGGCTGGTTTATCTAGTTGAAAGCTTACTGGCGCATCTTCGTCCACTTTGCCGTTGGGTGACTCTAGCTTATTTTCTTCGTTGCCTGTGAAATTAAAGTCCTGACTTTGCACAACAGCAGCAGGCTTATCCAGGAATGTCGTTACCAGGGCGGGGAATGCCATTACTAAAACAACCATGATCAATTGCAGCCCTACCCAAGGTAATGCGCCCCAATAGATATCGCTACTCTTCACTTCTTTTGGTGCAACACCTCGAAGGTAGAAGAGGGCAAATCCAAAGGGTGGGTGCATAAATGATGTTTGCATATTGACGCACAGCATGACGCCAAACCAAACCAAGGCTGCGCTTGCAGCCGCCTGAGGGTTGCCGTTCATAGAATCTAGCAATACTGGTGAGAGTAATTTCACAGCTACTGGAGCCAGCATCGGCACGACGATAAAGGCAATCTCAAAGAAGTCTAGGAAAAATGCCAAAAAGAAAACAAACAAATTCACGACGATTAAAAAACCAATCCAGCCGCCAGGCAAGTTGGAGAATAATTCTTCTACCCAGAAGCCGCCATCCACACCTTGAAATACCACCGAGAAGCAAGTTGAGCCAATCAAGATAAAGACCACCATGGCTGTAATACGCATAGTGTTTTGATAGGCCTCTTGAATTAATCCTTTGAGGTTGGGAATGCTTGCCCTACGAATCCACGCTAGTAATAAAGCACCCATTGCACCCATGGCTCCGGACTCTGTCGGAGTGGCAATGCCCGTCATGATGGTGCCCAGAACCAAAAAGATTAAAACAGCCGAAGGAATGATGCCCATCAGGCACTTTTTCCAAAGCGCCCAACCTTTTAGCGTGAGATCGCTCTCTAGAACTGGCGGCAAGTAGTCTGGCCGAATACGACTTAAGAAAAAGGTATACAGCGCAAATAAGCCTATTTGCAGCAGGGATGGACCCCATGCTCCCAAGTACATGCTGCCCACATCGGCGCTGCCGCTTTGAGTTTTTAGTTGGTCCGCAAGCACGATGAGCACCAGGGATGGGGGCACCAGCTGGGTGATCGTGCCAGAGGCCGCTAAAACGCCCGTAGCGTAGCGCATGTTGTAGCCGTAACGCATCATCACCGGCAAAGAGATCATGGCCATAGCGATCACCTGGGCAGCCACAGTGCCCGTAATAGCGCCGAGAATAAAGCCCACAATGATGACGGAATAACCAAGGCCACCGCGAACACGCCCAAAGAGTTGGCCCATGGAGTCGAGCATCTCTTCTGCTAACCCGCAGCGCTCAAGAATGGCGCCCATAAAGGTGAAGAAGGGGATGGCTAGTAAAAGGTCGTTAGCAAGGACGCTGCCAAAGATGCGTTGAGGTATCGCCTGTAAAAACGCGACCCCAAAGAACCCTTCGCTTATTGCAATTAAGGAAAAAAATAACCCAGCAGCCATGAGCGAAAACGCAACCGGAAAGCCGATCAACATAAAGACGATCAGCCCGCCAAACATTAAGGGCGGCATCCACTCCAATGGAATCATTGCATTGGCTTTTCGTAATGAAGGTCTTCGGCAGGCAAGGTGATTTCACCTTTCAGTGCGCCGATACGCTTAATGATTTCGGAGAGACCTTGGAGGCTGAGCATGAGGAATCCAAAAGGCACAACAAATTTAATTGGATAGCGAGCAAGACCGCCGGCATTTAATGAATGCTCCATCACCAGCCACGATGGATAAAACAAGGTAGTCCAAGATAGCCAGGCAAACAAGAGGCAGGCAGGCATTAGGAAGACAATCAAGCTAGATAGATCCACCCAAATGCGACCACGATCTGAG
Organism: Polynucleobacter necessarius; assembly: GCF_900096755.1. NCBI lineage: Bacteria > Pseudomonadati > Pseudomonadota > Betaproteobacteria > Burkholderiales > Burkholderiaceae > Polynucleobacter > Polynucleobacter necessarius. Next base: position 85,037 of record NZ_LT615227.1, on the reverse strand, counting down.
AGGTTGGAATAAATTAAATCAACACGGACATGCTCATTGCGTTTTAGTGTGTACGAGGCGCCGAGCATGACGGCAGCAGCAAATAAATACCATTGCAGCTCTAGTGGCCAGTTATTGCTGACATCAAGACCGTAGCGAAGTAGGGCATTTGCTGCAGACACCACGCAAGACAGCAAAATCATGATGCTGGCTGCCTTACCCAAAAACAGGTTTATACGATCGATGCCTGCAGAGAGTTTGGACCAAAACCCCATGCGTTTTAGAGGTCTGCACGACCTCGTTTGATAGCCGCAAGAACCTGCGAAGGTGCGGTGCCGCCAGCATGTTGGCGAGACTGAACTGAGCCATCTACAGTAAGTAATGCAAAAACATCATCGCTAATGAGTTCTGGGTGATTATCTAAGCCACAAGCAAAGCGCAATTCAGAAAGGCTTAAATCCGTAAGCATGTAGTTTCTACCAACACAGGCTTTAACGGCATGTGCAACTGCTTCGTGTGCATCACGGAAAGCTAAACCTTTTTTAACTAAATAGTCGGCTAAGTCGGTTGCTGTAGCAAACCCTTCCTCAGCTGCAGCTTTCATGACTTCTGCTTTGACTTCAATGTGTGGAACTATGTCGGCAAAAATGCGCAAGGTATCTTGTACGGTATCTACAGCATCAAACAAAGGTTCTTTGTCTTCTTGATTGTCTTTGTTGTATGCGAGTGGCTGACCCTTCATTAGTGTGAGCAATGAAATGAGGTCGCCATAGACGCGACCTGTCTTACCACGCGCTAATTCTGGAACGTCAGGATTTTTCTTTTGCGGCATGATTGAGCTGCCAGTGCAGAAGCGATCGGGTAGATCAATAAAGCCAAAGCGAGGGCTAAGCCATAGGATTAGCTCTTCAGAGAGGCGTGAGACGTGCATCATGAGGATGGATGCAAAAGCACAGAACTCAATTGCAAAGTCACGGTCAGATACGGCATCTAAGGAGTTATTGCAAATTCCATCAAACCCTAAAGTCTTAGCTACTAGCTCGCGATCGATAGGATAGGTGGTGCCGGCCAAAGCTGCAGCCCCTAAAGGTAAACGGTTGAAGCGAGCGCGCAAATCTGCAAGGCGACTTGCATCGCGACTAAACATTTCGTAATAAGCCATCAAGTGATGACCAAATGTAATTGGTTGCGCTACTTGCAAATGGGTGTGACCGGGCATGATGGTTGAGGCATGCTTTTCGGCTAAATCTAATAAAGCAGTACGCAAGGATGTCAGCGTAGTGGCAATGTCATCAACGCTGCCACGCAGCCAAAGACGTAGGTCGGTTGCAACCTGGTCATTACGTGAACGACCGGTATGCAGACGTTTACCTGCATCACCCACTAATTCTGTGAGGCGAGCTTCAATATTGAGATGCACATCTTCTAGTGCCAATTGCCAGTTAAATTGACCAGACTCAATCTCACTCTTAATTTGAGCCATTCCCTTTTGGATATCAGCCAAATCTTGCGCGCTAATGATTTTCTGGGTAGCCAACATCTGTGCATGGGCTAGGGAGCCGGCGATATCAACCATTGCAAAGCGTTGATCAAAGCCAATAGAGGCTGTATAACGCTGTACTAGTTCGTCAACTGGTTCGGCAAAACGGGCCGACCAAGCTTGGGCTTTGTTGGCTAGGGAATTATTTGATGAGCTCATAAAGGCAGTATATTGGTGTAGGTCTTTGATTATTTTAAATGTTATGTCCCAAACCCTGAATTCTTCGTCCCAATCCACTCCCAAGCGTCTAGTAATCGCCTCCCGAGAAAGTCGCCTAGCCATGTGGCAGGCTGAACACGTGCGGGATTGTCTTAAAAAGCTCTATCCGGAGTGTGATGCCCAGATTTTGGGGATGACTACCCGGGGCGACCAGATTTTGGATAGAGCCCTCTCAAAAGTGGGTGGTAAAGGTCTTTTTGTCAAAGAGCTTGAAACGGCCCTCGAGGATGGCCGGGCAGATTTGGCGGTGCACTCCCTTAAAGATGTGCCTATGGTGATGCCTGAAGGTTTTGACCTTTCCTGTGTCATGGCTAGGGAGGATGCCCGTGATGCATTTGTCTCAAATGATTACGCCAGCCTGGAAGATCTTCCGCAGGGTGCGATAGTGGGAACGTCAAGCTTGCGTCGTGAATCTGTACTGCGCGCAAAATTTCCACATCTCGTTATTCAGCCATTGCGCGGTAATTTAGATACGCGCATGAGCAAGTTAGACCGTGGCGAATACCAAGCCATTATTTTGGCGGCAGCCGGTTTAAAGCGTTTGGGTTTGGAGTCACGCATCCGTGCATGCTTGCCATACGATCCATACACTCCGGCAGCAGGCCAGGGCGCCTTAGGTATTGAGACTCTAAGTAAGCACCCAAATATCAAAGAGTGGTTATCACCATTAAATGACTTGCCTACATTATTTGCAGTGTCTGCAGAGCGCATGGTATCTCGTCAGCTTGGTGGATCATGCGAAGTGCCGCTAGCTGCGCATGCTGTGTGGGATCAAAATCAAATGCGCATCCGCTCTTTTGTAGCCAGCACTGATGGCAAACAAATTTGCCTTGCAAACGGCAGTGGTTCGGTTCAATCGGTTCGAGATGCTGAGGCTCTAGGCCTAACGGTAGCAAAGGACCTGTTGGCTCAGGGTGCAGCAGACCTTATTCCGCAGCTTCCAAAATAAACGCATAGTAAAAATACAATTACAGCAAAGCAATGAGCACGAAGACCATCATTGTTACCAGGCCTGCTGGTCAAGCTCGGCAATTGATTGAGGTGCTCAGTCATCATATTGAACACGGTGGTGTTGCAAAGCGAAGTCTTCCAGAAATACTCTCACTTCCTTTATTAACGATTGCTCCTAAATCTGATGATCATCTGGCGGACCATATCGTTAGCGCTCTGAGTAATGCCGATCTCGCGATCTTTGTTAGCCCCAATGCGATCGAGAGCGTCATGCGTTTGTTAGAACAAGACTGGCAAGACTTCTCAAAGAAGATCATTCCAATTGGCGTGATGGGTGGCAGCAGTCAGCTTGCACTCAAAAATCATGGTATTGGATTGGAAGAGAATCCAACGCCAATCATCATTCCAAAAAATAATGAGCAGTGGGATTCAGAGGGTTTGTGGCAAGAGCTTCAATCCTTGAAGTGGGATTGGCAGCATAAGAAGGTAGTCATCTTTAAAGGCGGGGGTGGGCGCGATTGGCTGGCTGACACTTTAAAAAATGCGGGCGCAAAGGTAGAGGCGATTTCTACTTACGTTCGCATTCCATTGGATATTGACAATCCCGCCTGGCACGCCATTCGAGATCTTGATTTCTCTAAATCCCTTTGGCTATTAACTTCTTCTGAGGCCGTACGTTACTTGGGTCAGGTAATGCAGGATCAATTTACGCAAAACCTCAATACTGCTAGCGCCTTATGCCCACATCACAACATTGCTGATGCTGCAGAGCTAATTGGTTTTGGTGAGGTGTTTACTACCGAGCCTGGAGATGAGGCCTTAGTGAAAGCAACTTTGGCCTGGCTAACGATATAAAAATTTGCAGTTAAGAGTTGGCGGCGTTCAGCAAGGCGGGTAGGTAAATTTCATTTACCAAAATTGGATGACCCTTTAAACGATAAAGGGTACGTCTTGCCCACAAGGGTGAGCTCAAGCCAGAAAAGTGCTTAGAGCATTTTTTCCATAGTTCACTGCTTTTATCTAAGCGAGCGATATCGCGCGGTGGTTTTGTCTTTGAGTGTTTGCGGGTCTTGCTAAATAAGACTGCACCCAAAGGTTTGGTACCTAAGCGTAAAACAGCATGGTTACTGCCGCTAGAGCTCAGCGTAGGAATGACGCTATGCGCCATTACCAAGGGAATCCCATTGGAGCAGAGCAGTACTTCGCGCACACGACAACGTCTGATCCGGAAATGAAAATAGCGACTTTCGTCGCTATTGAGTGATTGAGGGCAGTCGCGCAAAACCTGAACTTCCAGTTTTTGACCAATTGCTTTCTCAATTTTTTGGGTGAGAGACCCGGTATCGCTAAGCCAAGGTTGCCACTTGCGTGGCGCCCGATGGATTTCACCGGAACCGACTCGATTCCATGCAGAACGGAGACGATTACGGCGAATCATTTTTAGCTACCGCTAAAGTTGCGACGTTGACCGCCGGACTTTGGTTTTGCAAAACGTGGACTACCTGCTGGACGTGAATCACCAGAGCGTGCCGGACGCGAGTCAGCTGAACGTGCAGGACGTGAATCACCAGAGCGAGATTCAAAATGATTGCCTGAACGGTTTCCACCGCCATTGCCACCACCGCCACCTGAGCGATTGCCGCCGAAGCCGCCGCCTGAACGGCCACCACCAGGGCGACCACCGCCACCACCAAAGCTTGGCTTGGCTTGTGGCTCAAGACCAGCGATAACTGAAGCAACGATATCTTGTTGTGTGAAGCGTTCGATATTACGGATCTTGGCGCGATCACGATGTTCAACCAAAGTGATAGCCACACCATTGCGACCAGCACGACCGGTACGACCAATGCGGTGTGTGTAGTCTTCTGGTTTCATTGGCAAGCCAAAGTTAATCACGTGACTGATACGTGGTACATCAATGCCGCGAGCCGCTACGTCAGTCGCAACCAAAATCTTGGTGTGACCTTTACGTAAAGACTCTAAGCGACGCATACGTACAGCTTGAGGCATTGCACCATGGAGTGCGGTAGCTTCGTAGCCATTAGCGCGCAAGGTACCAGCAATTTTTTCGCTTTCAACTTGAGTGCTCGCAAACACAACTGCCTGATCCAAAGAGGCGTCAGCCAGGATGTGCCCAAGCAACTTGTGCTTGTGTGACATGCTGTCAGCCCAATGCAACTTCTGTTCGATGTTGGCATGCTTTTCACCTGCGTGAGCAAGCTCAATGCGCTTAGGATCTGTAGTCAACTCGTTTGCCAAAGACATGATCTTTGGCGCAAAAGTTGCAGAGAACATCAAAGTTTGGTTACGGCCTGCGCAACGTTTATCAATTGCCTCGAGATCGTCCGCAAATCCCATGTCGAGCATGCGATCGGCTTCGTCAATAACGAGTTGCTTAACATCATCTAAGCGAATTGCTTTGCTATCGCACAAGTCGAGCAAACGACCTGGAGTTGCAACAACTAACAATGCACCTTTCAGTGCTTGGATTTGTTTACCGTAAGGCATGCCACCCATAACAGTGGCGATGCGAATACCTTTTATTCCGCGAACCAAGTTCACTGCATCGGCGGCAACCTGTTGAGCCAATTCACGAGTAGGGCAAAGCACTAACACTTTAGGTTGTGCGCGACCTGGTACAGGTGAGTTGTTCGGGTTGTCTTCGATCAGCTGATGAATCATCGGCAATAAGAAGGCTGCGGTCTTGCCGCTACCGGTTTGGCTGCTGACCAATAAGTCACCACCAGCTAAAGCTGCAGGAATAACCTGAGCTTGCACGGCAGTAGCTTGGGTAAAACCCAGTTCAGCAACGTTTTTAAGGAGTGATGCCGCTAGGGCGAAATTCTGGAATTCATTTCCTGCGCTCTTTGAGTCTTGACTTGCGTCTTTAGGCTCACGACGTTTAGTTTCTTTAGAAAAAGTCATGCTATTACACATCCCCTTTAGGGGATGTCTCCGTATGTTGCACCCATGGTTTTTTATAGGGTGCGATGGTCAAAGGCATCGACCATCAGACAGGCGGCAGCGCGTTTTTTTAACTTCGGTGTTTATGACTTCTAAACGGTACGCTGAAATATAGCTGGGGGGCGATGAATTAAAATGCTTAAAAAAGCCTCCTATTATGACAGTTCAGAGGCTTGATTACAAGGGTTTTCCCGAATTAATTATGATGTAGACATGGATTGGATCACTTTCGACCTCTTATCGCCTACAAACGCAGGGATTGTGGATTTTTCAAGCTATCTGCTTGGGACGCTATTCATTATTTTGCTCCCCGGCCCAAATTCGCTTTACGTCCTCACGATTGCAACTCAAAAAGGTTGGCGCGATGGCGCTTGGGGTGCGATCGGAATATTTATTGGCGATTCGGTGCTGATGATCGCCGTTGCTTTGGGCGCTGCTTCATTGTTGATATCTTCGCCCGTACTCTTTAGTCTTGTGCGTACCTTAGGCGCTTTGTATTTAGCTTGGATGGGCTTTGGCTTATTGCGTAGCGAGCAACGGCGCTGGTCTGTGGGTATGAATGCAGGAGCGTGCGAGATTCAGGCGCGCTTAATGCAGTTGCATCCCTTGTTGGCTGCACTCGCTTTATCGCTTACAAATCCCAAAGCAATCTTTTTCTTCATTGCGTTCTTTTCGCAATTTATACGTCCGGATTTTTCTAATCCAGCGCATACCTTTATTTATCTAGCAACAGTGTTGCAGTTAATGAGTATGACGTATTTGGCTGGACTCATTTGCGTGGGTCAATTCTTCTCTAAGTATTTTGAGGCTCACCCTCGGTATGCCGCAGCCCTCTGGATCTTTGCTGGAATCTTGTTTATTGGCTTCGCTGTGCGATTAGCAATCGCTTAGCTAAACCCATTATTTAAGACGCTGGATCAAACGTTCGGTTTTATTGTTGTACGGTGGGCGGGCAGGCTTCGTGCCTTTCAGCAGGTTTGTACCTAAGAGGCCACGTACTTCTAAAATTGGCTTTTGATGGCTGAAGGTATCAAATCCTGCTTTGCCGTGATAGCCACCCATTCCACTCGCGCCAACGCCGCCAAAGGGAAGTGACTCAACCGCTGCATGCAGCAAGGTGTCATTGATGGTGACGCCACCTGAGCGTGTTTCTTCCAGGATGCGCTGCATATTCTTTTTGTCTTTGCCAAACCAGTGGAGCGCTAAAGGATTGGGCTTGTTATTGACGTATTCAATTGCGGCCGCTGCATTGCTAATAGTCAGTATCGGCAAAATAGGCCCAAATATAGGCCCAAATATTTCTTCGTTCAGGACACGTGCGTCAGATGGAACGTCGACCAGGGCTACAGGTTCAAACCTTCTGGCGCCTGCTGAGGGGAGGGATTGCTTAACAGAGGAATGGCTTTAGCTCCGCGATCAATCGCATCAGCAACCAAATGCTGCCAGTATTGCAACTGCTCATCATCAATGGGTCCAGTGAGTTCCTCTGGGTTGCTAAATTGAGATTGCGCAGCTGTCTGCAACTCCTGAATGAACTCATCGAGATTATTTTTTTCAATCAACACGTAATCGGGTGCGATACAGGTTTGTCCGCCATTGAGTAATTTCCCATAAACGATGGCAGCTGCCGCATCCTTGATTTTTGCTGAAGCGTCAATGATGGCTGGTGTTTTGCCGCCTAACTCTAAGGTAACCGGAGTCAGGTTTTTAGCAGCAGCGCGCATCACTTTTTTGCCAATGGATTCTGATCCTGTAAACAGGAGGTGATCAAAAGGGAGTGCAGCAAATTGCTCTGCAACATCAACGCCACCTGTGCTCACACAAAATTCGCTAGGATGAAAATATTCCTGAATCAAGCCTGCTAAAAAGCCTGAGGTACGAGAGCTGCGCTCTGATGGTTTGAGCCAAACGCGATTGCCGGCAGCCAACGCAGCAATTGCTGGCACTAACGCTAATTGAATAGGGTAATTCCAGGGGCTCATGATGCCAACAACACCCAATGATTGGCTCTCAATCCATGCTTGCGAGGAACCCATAAAGGAGGGGGTTTCCATCTGCACCGGCTTCATCCACTCTTTGAGGTGCGTGCGAGTGTATTTGCAGGCTTGGTAAACCATCTGGAATTCTGCGAGACGTGATTCGACAGAGTGGCGTACGCCAAAGTCTGCTGTGAGCACTTTGCAGATTTTTTCCTCATTCGCTTCGAGCATCTTTTCGATTCGACCTATACGCTCCAATCGGACTTCAAGCGAGGGATTGGGTTCTGCGGCGAAGGCTGCCTTGATTTCATTGAGTTGGATGGTGAAGCGATTCATGGTGTATTAATAGTTGGCAAGCATTGAAATAAGGCATTAAGATAAAGCCATGGAACAAACTCTCAATAAAAATGACCTACATTTAGAGCGCGCCACCTTAGGCGGCGGCTGTTTTTGGTGCTTAGAGGCGGTTTATCAGCAAATTTCGGGGGTCCGGTCGGTAGTCTCTGGATATGCGGGTGGCACTCGTCCCAATCCTACTTATGAGGCGGTATGCGCTGGAGTCAGCGGTCATGCCGAGATCGTAGATATCCTCTTCGACCCTCAAGTGGTGACATTTAGAGATTTGTTAGAAATCTTCTTTGAGATTCATGATCCAACTACCTTAAATTACCAAGGTAATGATCATGGCACGCAATATCGTTCGGTAATCTTTACTCACAGTGATGAGCAAACCCAGATTGCACATGAAGTAGTGAAGGAGCTGGAAGAATCTGGAATTTATTCCAATCCAGTGGTGACGCAAATTGATTCAGCACCAACAATTTATCCCGCTGAGGAATATCACCAGAATTATTTTCAGCGGCACCCGAATCAGGGTTACTGTATGGCAGTGGTTGCGCCTAAGTCGGCAAAATTTAAATCGTTAATTGCCCCGCAGTGCTCTTAGTACTGCTTAAGGGGCAAGACGGTTAATTTGCCAAGTGCTGCCATCTATCTTGTAGTGAATTCGATCATGCAATCTTGATGGACGACCTTGCCAGAATTCAATTTTGGTAGGACGTAAACGATATCCACCCCAATGTGCAGGGCGTGGCGGCGCATCACCAAACTCAGCCTTAGAGCGCTTCTCAGCTTCCTCTAAAAATTCACGGCTTGGTATTGCCGCGCTTTGTGGGGAGGCCCATGCACCAATTCTGGAGGCGGGAGGGCGGGAGCGGAAGTATTCGTCACTCTCGGCGCTACTGACGCGCTCGACAATCCCCTGAATTCGTACTTGACGCTCTAATTCGTGCCAATGAAAGAGTAGGGCAGCCTGTGGACGAGCAGCTAAATCCCGACCTTTTTGGCTTTCATAATTGGTAAAGAAGGTAAAGCCATTTTCGTCAGCGCCTTTTAGTAAGACAATACGGGCTGATGGATTTCCGGCTTGATCGGCAGTTGCCAGAGTCATGGAATTGGGTTCTGGGCACTCCGCCTTAATTGCCTGCTCAAACCAGAGCTTAAATAAGGGCAGGGGATTGTGTGGAACCTCGGTTTCGGACAGCTGACCAAAGGTATAGTTTTTGCGGAGTTGAGCAATAGAGTCCATTTATTCAGTATAAAGAGAAGCTATGGCAGAAGACAAGGTTGAAGAAAGCGTAGAAGAGCGTCGTTTTGGTGGGGTTTCTAGACTCTACGGACCAGAGCTGCGCGCACGCTTTCGAAATGCGACGGTAGTAGTTGCCGGCTTAGGAGGTGTTGGCTCCTGGGCGGCTGAAGCTTTGGCCCGCACTGGCATTGGTCATCTTGTCTTGGTTGACTTTGATCACATCGCAGAGAGCAATACGAATCGACAGCTGCATGCTCTAGAGGGGCAGTATGGCAAGGCGAAGGTTGAGGCGATGACCGATCGCATTCGTCAAATTAATCCCGGCATACAAATAACACCTTGTGATGAATTCTTAGAGCCGCAGAATTTAGACGCACTCATTCCAAGCAATGCCTATGTATTAGACGCAACAGATTCTGTGCAAACCAAAATTGCTTTATCAGTCTGGGCTGTGGCCAATAATCGCGCTTTGGTAATGTGTGGCGCAACCGGTGGAAAGTCTGATCCTACCTCTGTGCGCTGCGATGATCTTTCAAGAACTGAACAAGATGCTTTGCTTGCAAAGGTGAGGCAGGGACTAAGGCAGGATCATGGATTCTCCCGCAACCTGAAAAAGAAAATTGGTATCCGCGCTATCTATTCTCATGAGCCAAGGGCTGGCGCAGCCAATGGCGGTCTAGCTTGTTCGGGGTATGGCTCTACGGTGATGGTGACTGCGGCCTGCGGTTTAGCGGCTGCTGCGGAGATCTTAAATCTCATCGCTGCTCAATAAATATCAAAGAAAAAACAAAAGCAGCAAGTAAAAACATTGTTATTCCTTAAGGGGAATCCCTGTAGGAAATTACTGATTCTTTTGCGGTCAAAAATAAATCATGAGAAGTAAAAGTCGTGATTTCAAAGACTCCAATGCAATAACTAGGTATATCTCAATTTACTTTTAGCTTATTAAGCACTTTAGTTATTTTTATCCCCTAGTGCATTCCACAAGTCCTCCCTAGACTTTGCTTCGTTGGTAAATCGCCAACGACAATTCGAAAGGAGGTCTCTTTTGCAGACTGAACAAACTGGTTTAAAGCGCCTCTCAAAGCAAGGCATATTCGTTTGATGGCCTTGGGTTCAACGATTGGCGTTGGATTATTTTTAGGGTCGGCAAGCGCAATTCAAATTGCAGGCCCATCGATTCTCTTGGGTTACTTGTTGGCAGGAATTGCTGCCTTCATTGTCTTGAGGGTGCTCGGTGAAATGGCGGTACATGAGCCTGTAGCAGGCTCCTTTGCGGCATATGCCAATAACTACGTGGGTCCCTTGGCTGGTTATATGGTCGGGCGGGGCTACTGGACTTATTGGATTGTTGTGGGTATTGCCGAGGTTACGGCTGTTGGTATCTACATGAGTATTTGGTTTCCAGAAACTCCGCAGTGGATATGGGCGCTTTCTTCAATCTTGATGATGGGCTTAATCAATCTCATCGCTGTGAAAGTTTTCGGTGAATTTGAGTTCTGGTTTGCTCTTATCAAAGTAGTGGCGATTGTGGCCATGATTGCATTAGGTGGCTCAGTGATCTTATTTGGGTTCACCAACGACTGGCAGCCGATAGGATTAAGTAATTTGTGGCAGCACGGTGGCTTCTTCCCGAATGGCATTAGTGGCATGTTGCTTTCTTTGCAAATGGTATTGTTTGCCTATGTCGGTATAAAGATGATTGGTCTATCTGCAGGCGAGGCTGAGAATCCACAGAAAACCATTCCCATGGCAATCGACTCCTTAGTATGGCGCATTCTTATTTTTTACATGGGCGCTGTTCTGGTGATTCTCGCGATCTTCCCCTGGAACCAGGTGGGTCAGCAAGGAAGCCCATTTGTAGTGATGTTTGAGCGACTTGGTTTGCGAGAAGCCGCAGGCTTAATCAACTTTGTGGTGATTACCGCTGCACTATCTTCTTGTAATGCTGGCATCTTTAGTGACGGCCGATTGTTGTATTCACTATCTTCTAATGGCTATGCTCCAGCTCGCTTTGCCAAGCTCTCAAAGTATGGCATGCCTCATCATGCGGTCATGTCAACGGTTGCTATTTGTATGACCGGTGTGGTTCTGAACTACTTTGTACCAGACAAAGCATTTCACTACATGATGGCTGCTGTGACCTTTATTGGATTGATGGTTTGGATTGCAATCTTATTTACACAGCTTAAATTCCGCCGCTCCTTAACTCAAGAGCAAGTGAATGCATTGGCATATCGCACGCCTTGGTGGCCCTATTCTTCATGGTTTGCTCTGGCATTTATTTTCTTAGCCATCGTGCTGATGGGCTTTCATGAGGATGCACGGATTGCTCTGATCTTAGGTCCGTGTTTGATGGGTGTGTACCTAGCGATGTTTTATATCGTTGGCTTACATCGCAAAACAAAAACCAGTTGTGATTTTCAATAACAGGAGATATCAATGATTATTGGCGTACCTCAAGAAGTGAAGAATAATGAGTGCAGGGTTGGCTTAACTCCAGGCAATGTCAGCGGGTTATGCAGGCAAGGACACTCTGTTCTAGTTCAGCGTGGAGCAGGCGAGCAGATTGGTTTAACAGATGAGTCCTATAGGATGGCTGGAGCCACTCTAATTAATAGCGCGGCAGAAGTCTTTCAAAAAGCAGAAATGATTGTGAAGGTGAAAGAACCTCAAGCCCAAGAATGTGCGATGTTGCGCGAGGATCAAATTCTATTTACCTATTTGCATTTAGCCCCAGATCCAGCGCAGACTAAGGCTCTGATTAATTCTGGGGCGACCTGCATTGCGTATGAAACAGTCACCGCAATGAATGGCGCCTTGCCTTTGCTGGCGCCCATGAGTGAGGTGGCGGGTCGTATGCCGATTCAGGCAGCAGCCTCTCATTTAGAGAAAACCCATGGCGGTCAAGGCGTATTAATGGCCGGTGTTCCTGGAGTGTCTCCTGCCAAGATTGTGATTTTGGGTGGTGGCGTAGTCGGGCGCAATGCCTTGCAAATGGCAGTAGGAATGGGTGCAGATGTTTGCATCTTTGACCGTGATATTGATCGTCTGCGACAGATCGACATGCTCTATGGAAATCGAGTGCGAACCTTTTATTCCGATAGTTTATTAATCGAGCAAGAAGTTAGTGAGGCAGATGTAGTGATTGGTGCAGTGCTATTGCCTGGAGCTGCTGCACCCAAATTGGTAACGCGTGACATGGTTCGAAAAATGAAACCAGGATCAGTGGTAGTCGATGTTGCTATTGATCAAGGCGGTTGTTTTGAAACCTCAAGACCAACAACTCATGCGGATCCGACATTCTTGGTGGATGATGTGGTTCACTACTGTGTTGCCAATATGCCTGGTGCGGTTGCAAGAACTTCCACCTTTGCCCTAACAAACGCAACCTTCCCTTTTGTGGAAATGTTGGCAAATCGTGGCGTGCTCAATGCTTTGTCGATTGATCATCATCTACGTAATGGTCTGAGCGTTCATAAGGGAGTTCTAACTTCTGAGCCGGTGGCGCAGGCACAAAGACTGGACTTTGTGCTTGCTGAGGAGCTCCTGGCAGCGTGAGGATATAAAGCCAACAGCAAAATAGCAGTTCGCTCTATCGAGCGGAGGGTTAGGTTAGAGGGTCTAAACTACTCTCTAGCCCTTTTTATTTTGGAATCTATGGACTTTTCAGCGTTATTTCTTTCTGCCGGCGTCGTTGCCCTGGCTGAGATGGGTGATAAAACCCAGCTCTTGTCGCTCATGCTGGCTGCGCGTTATCCAAAGCAAGCAATTGCCATCACTACAGGCATCTTTATTGCCACCATTGCTAATCATGCATGTGCCGCTTTACTGGGTCATTGGTTAACAAGCTTGGTGTCGCCAGATGTGATGCGTTTGATATTAGGCTTGAGCTTTTTGGGTATCGGTTTGTGGTTACTGGTGCCAGACCATATTGATGATGCGGCTGGCTCAAAAGTGGCAGACCGAGCGCTGCAAGTTTTTCTGCTGACAGTCGGGCTTTTCTTTTTGGCTGAGATGGGTGATAAAACTCAGATTGCAACGATTGCCTTAGGCGCTCGCTATGAAGATGTATTTTCAGTAACCGTTGGCACTACTTTGGGGATGATGCTGGCACATGCACCAGCCGTCTGGATCGGTCAAAAATTTACAAAGCGCATGCCCATCAAGTGGGTGCACGCCGTAGCAGCAGTAACCTTTATCGCTATAGGTATAGCTACCTTAATTTGGAGTTAGTGGGACGCAGGACGCCCTCAGCACACTCCTTTATCCAGACTTAAAATAAACTCATGAAAACTGATCTTCCTCAAAGCTTTAAGCGTCTGCAATACCAGCCTCCGGTATATACCTTTGATCATGTCGATCTGGATATCGCCCTAGACCCAGCTCGCACTATCATCAAAAGTCGATTGGAGGTATTACCCGGCAAGGGCTTTAACGCTGGCGCACCTCTAGTGCTAGTTGGAAGTGAACTGGAATTTGTAAGCTTGCGCATCAATGGTGAAGCACATCGACATTTTGAATTGAACCCTGAATTTTTGACGATTCATTCATTGCCAAACGAGGGTAAAGAAAAATTTATTGTTGAAATCATTTGTGTCTGTGTTCCAGAAAAGAACACTACGTTGATGGGTTTATACGTTTCGAATGGAAACTTTTTTACCCAGTGCGAAGCAGAAGGTTTTAGAAAGATCACTTACTTCTTAGATCGCCCGGATGTGATGGCGCGTTTTAAGGTGACATTACGCGCAAGGGAGGAGCAGTATCCAGTACTTCTATCAAACGGTAATTTGCTTGGTACCGAGAAGCTACCCAATGGATGGCATAGCGCTGTTTGGGAAGACCCGTTTCCGAAGCCATCATATTTATTTGCACTGGTTGCAGGCAAATTGCAATGTATCGAAGAGACTATTACCACTAGTAGCGGCGCTAAGAAGCTGCTACAGATCTGGGTAGAGCCTCATGATCTAAAAAAGACGCGTCATGCAATGGATTCATTAATTGCCTCTATCCATTGGGATGAGAAGCGCTTTGGCCTGGAGCTGGATTTGGAGCGCTTCATGATTGTTGCTGTGGGCGACTTCAATATGGGTGCCATGGAGAACAAAGGCTTAAATATTTTCAATACGAAGTTCGTATTGGCTCAGCCAGAGACTGCAACAGATGGAGACTTTGCCAACATTGAAAGTGTTGTCGCGCACGAGTATTTCCATAACTGGACCGGTAACCGAGTAACTTGTCAGGATTGGTTCCAGCTATCGCTCAAAGAAGGTTTGACAGTATTTAGGGATCAAGAGTTCTCAGCCGATCAAATGGGTAGCGAATCCGGCAGAGCGGTAAAGCGTATTGAAGATGTCCGTTTATTACGCCAATTACAGTTCCCTGAAGATGCGGGTCCAATGGCGCACCCAATTCGCCCGGATGAGTATCAAGAAATTAATAACTTCTATACCGTTACCGTGTACGAGAAGGGTTCCGAGGTTGTGCGGATGTATCAAACCCTTTTGGGTAAAGATGGTTTCCGCAAAGGAATGGATTTATATTTCAAGCGCCATGATGGCCAGGCAGTCACGTGCGATGATTTCTTGGCAGCCATGGCTGATGCTAATGGCAAAGACCTTAGCCAGTTTAAAAATTGGTATAGCCAGGCTGGTACCCCGCGTGTGAAGGTACAAGAACAATATGACGCAGCTAAGAAGCAGTATCAATTAACGCTTACCCAAAGTTGCGCTCCAAGTCCTGGTCAGCCGACCAAGAAGCCGTTTCATATCCCGCTGAAGATGCGCCTTCTAACAAAGGCGAATGATCAAGTGGAGCAGTTGTTGGAGTTGACGCAAGAGAGTCAAACTTGGACTTTTGACAATATTGCAGAGCGTCCAGTGCTTTCAATCAATCGTAATTTCTCTGCCCCAATCAATTTAGATTTTGAGCAAAGCGAAGCCGATCTCTTAACGCTCTTTTCTAGTGATGATGATCCCTTTAATCGCTGGGAGTCTGGTCAAAAGCTGGCTATGCAGATGATTTTGAATAATCGTCTCCCTGACGCCCAATTGATTGATGCCTATCGCAATATCTTGATGGACCCCAATTTAGATCCCGCTTTCAAGGACCTGGCGTTAACGCTTCCAGCAGAGTCTTATTTGTACGAGCAATGCTCTAGCGTCGATCCCCAGAAAATATTCAACTCACGTCGCGCCTTCCGCAGGGAAATTGGCAAGCAACTTGCATTGGAGTGGGCTGCTTTGTATCAGCAGATGCAAACCCCAGGACCATTTAAGTCGGATGCAATTGATTCAGGTAAGCGAGCATTGAAAAGCTTAGCGCTCAATATGTTGCTAGAAGTAAATACCGCTATCTGGGCGCCCATGGTAGTCAATCAGTATCAGATTGCTGACAATATGACTGATCGTTATGCGGCCTTGGCTGCATTGGTGAGCCATGGCGCCAAAGAAGCAAAAGAAGCCAAAGAAGCAAAAGAAGCAAAAGAAGCAAAAGAAGCAAAAGAAGCAAAAGAAGCAAAAGAAGCAAAAGATTGTTTAATCGATTTTTATAATCGCTTTGCTAACGATGCTTTGGTGATTGATAAGTGGTTTGGACTGCAGTCGACTCGCCCACCTGTCGAAGGTTTGGAGCCTACCTTGGTTGAGGTGAAGAAGTTGCGTGAGCACCCGGCATTCAAATTGAACAACCCTAACCGTGCGCGGAGCGTGATCCACTCCTTCTGCGCTGCTAACCCAGCAAGCTTTCACCAAGCTGACGGCAGTGGTTATGAATTTTGGGCGGATAGCGTCTTGGCGCTAGATCCGATTAATCCTCAAGTGGCAGCACGCCTGGCCAGGGCTTTAGATCGCTGGCGTTTATTTGCCCAGCCCTACCAAAATGCAATGAAGGCCGCTCTGGAGCGTGTAGCAGCATGCCGGACGCTTTCCCCGGACGTTAGGGAAGTGATTGGAAAGGCGCTTGGTAATTAGTGAAGCTTATTTCCGTAAGAAATTCCCAACCTAGAGGCGAGAGTTTCTAAGTGTTTATCAAAAGCCCAAAGTAAAGCATTTTTTGAAAGCAGCGTTGAAGATAAAAGGGAAACATCAATTGCGCCACATCCCGACTCGTAGAGCTTATGTTTTTCTATAAGCTTTAGAGTTTCGCTTGTTGTTGCCACAGTTGCTTGTTGTAATTTCTGAAGATTGCTTAAGAACTTTTCCCTTGGTGCGGGCGGAGTTCCGCATGCTAGCTCCATTAGAACTAAGGGGTGGCAAAGCACTTGATCGTTAACAAGAAGGGGCTCAAATGAAGTATTTGATTTCCTAAAGTGCGCCACCCATACTGATGTGTCTACTAAAACCATGGTCATGCTTATTGACCATCTCTTGGTCTACGGCGAGGAACGGCCTTCATCTGGGGGGGATTTGCCGCCAAGTGCTGCAAGTCGTTTGGCTACCTGAACTCTGATAAAAACATTGATAGCTTCTCGAAATAGATCTGCCTTATCCATTTCTGGATCAGCCAGATCTAATCCTCTTTGGTATAGATCGTCGTCTATTGTTACTGTGGTTCTCATAATTAATTCTCATCAATAACAGCATCAATATAGGAGAAATGATAGCAAATAGACTCAGGCATTCCTTGTTTAATAGGAGAAATTGGCTGTTTTTCAAGTATTCATTAGGAACAAGGCAAAATAGACCCTAATCTCATTAGAGCTTTGGAGAATTCGCGTTGACCTCAAGTGCCCATACAAATTTCAAACAATATCTGGCTTCAGCAAAGACTGCGGGAGCTGCAGTTCCCTCGGGCTTACAAGAGCTCTTGTTGGCGGTAGTAGAAACCTGTTCCACGCTCAGTCATGAAGTTGCGCAGGGTGCCTTAATTGGCCTCTTGGGCTCTGCCGGAACTGGTAATGTGCAGGGCGAAGTTCAACAAAAGCTCGACATCATTGCGAATGACTTATTGATTGATGGTGTGAAGGGTTGCAAATCTCTTGCTGGTCTCGCTTCTGAAGAGATGGAGTTGCCGGTTCCAGTACAGGGTACCGGTGATTATCTTTTGTTGTTTGATCCGCTCGATGGCTCTTCCAATATTGATGTGAATGTATCCATCGGCACTATTTTCTCGGTTCTTAAAAAGCAAGACCCAAGCGCACCATTGCAGACTTCTAACTTCTTATTGTCGGGACGACATCAGGTTGCTGCTGGTTATGTAGTCTATGGCCCGCAAACCACGATGGCTTTAACCTTGGGTGATGGCGTAGTGATGTTTACTTTGAATAAAGTGACCGGCGAGTTCTTGCTTATTAAGGATGCTGTCACGATTGCCCATTCCACCAAAGAGTTTGCAATCAATATGTCCAATATGCGCCACTGGGCTGATCCCGTGCGTCGCTATGTTGAAGAGTGCCTAGCAGGCGTTGGCGGTGCCCGCGACAAGGACTTTAATATGCGTTGGATTGCCTCGATGGTGGCTGATGTGCATCGTGTTCTATCTCGTGGCGGTGTGTTTATGTATCCATGGGATCAACGTGAACCTAACAAGCCAGGTAAATTGCGCTTGATGTATGAGGCCAATCCAATGAGCTTCTTAGTGGAACAGGCTGGTGGCGCATCGACCAATGGCACTGAATTAATTATGGATTTACAGCCAACCGATTTGCATGAGCGCGTTTCAGTCATGCTGGGATCTAAAGAAGAGATTGATCGCTTGCAGCATTACCATTCATAAGGCGATCGTTCCGGCAGTAATCAGTAATCAGTAATCAGCAAAAAGCCCAATCAATAATTGGGCTTTTTAATTGCTACTCAGAACTCAAGACGGGAAAATCTTAAGGCTTTACCTTTTCTTTGAGGTAGGCAAGTGATTCTTCAACTTGGTCAATCAGGATGAGGCAAATGTCACCTGCAGCAAGACCATTCAAGGTGGTATCAATTGCTTTAAATTCCCCATGAATTTCTTGGGCCTGCTTTGCTTTGGTTGCACCAACCAAGCCTTCTTGCAAAAGCTTTAATACTTCTCCATCTTCACGGCCACGTTGGCAGGCGTCTTGATAGAGAATGACATTGTCAAAAGAGTTGCCCAAAATGCGAGTTAGATCACGGATATCTTCATCGCGACGGTCGCCTGCACCGCTAATGACAACATGGCTCTGCTTCGGTTTCATTGCCTCGACAGCGCTGGTAAGAGCGCGCATGGCATCAGGATTGTGGCCGTAGTCAGCAATTACCGTAGCACCATTGCGCTGAAATTGGTTAAAACGACCTGGTACCGAATTGGGGTCACTCTCAAAGCTGTGAAGGCCACGCGCAATCTTTTCTGCATCTAAGCCTAGCGCCCAAGCCGCCCCAATAGCGGCCATCGCATTTTCTACCTGGAAGCCGAGAACGCCATTTTGCGTAAGTGGGATTTCGCTTACAGGGAAGCGATACATCACACGAGAGCCTTTGGACGCAACGATATAAGTTCCATCAAAGAAGATAACTTTCTTATTTTTAGCCCGATGCGCAGTAATAACTGGATGGTGTTGATTTTGGGCAAAGAAAATCACGCGGCCAGAACATTTGTCACCCATCTTTGCGACCATGGGGTCTGCCGCATTGAGAACGGCAGCACCAGTAGGCGCTACGTTTTGCACAATGACACGTTTAAGGATGGCTAAATCTTCTACGCTAGTGATGTAGTTCAGACCAAGATGGTCGCCTTCACCAATATTGGTAACAACAGCAGCTACCTCGCAACGATCAAATCCTAGGCCTTCACGCAGTAATCCGCCGCGCGCAGTTTCAAGAACGGCCGCATCCACGTCAGGGTGCATGAGCACATTGCGGGCACTCTTAGGACCACTGCAATCACCGGTATCGATCAGGCGATGATTGATATAAACACCATCAGTGCCAGTCATGCCGACGCGTAGGCCAGTTTCATTTAGCAGGTGTGAGATGAGGCGTACAGTAGTTGTCTTGCCATTGGTGCCTGTAACGGCAACCACTGGAATGCGGCCATCCTCGCCAAGCGCGAACATCATATTGATGATGTCTTCGCCCACAGGTCGGCCTTTGCCGTAGGATGGCTTTAAGTGCATACGCAAACCAGGCGCTACATTCACTTCAACAATGCCGCCACCTTGTTGTTCTAATGGTTTGTAGATGGATTCACAAAGGATGTCTACGCCAGCAATATCAAGGCCAATCATTTGTGCGGCAGCTACAGCGCTTGCTGCCACATCAGGGTGTACATCATCAGTAACGTCAGTTGCAGTGCCGCCAGTACTAAGGTTGGCGTTATTGCGTAAAAGAACGCGTTCACCTGTTTTGGGAACGTGCTGAGGTGAAAGGCCATTGCTTGCTAAGTGTGCGAGTGCAATGTCATCAAAGCGAATCTTGGTTAAAGCGGTGGCATGGCCATCGCCGCGCAATGGATTTTTGTTTTCCATTTCAACGAGCTCTGCAACGGTATGAGTGCCATCGCCAACAACTTGAGCAGGTTCACGACGAGCTGCTGCAGACAGGCGATTGCCAACGACGAGCAAGCGGTAGTCAGCGCCTGGAAGGTAACGCTCAACAATGGTTTCACGTCCAAAGGCTTGGGTCACGATAAAGCCAGCACGTACTTCTTCTTCAGTTTGAATATTGGCTACAACGCCTTTGCCTTGATTGCCATCTTTAGGCTTGAGCACAATAGGGCCGCCAATTTTTTGCGCAGCACGCCAAGCGTCATCCGCAGTGGTTACTACCTCGCCGATAGGTACGGATACGCCAGCAGCAGCCAGTAAATTTTTGGTTAATTCTTTATCTTGAGCAATGGCTTCAGCAATTGCACTGGTATCGCTAGTCTCTGCCGCCTGAATGCGCTTTTGTTTGCTACCCCAACCAAACTGCACCATGCTGCCTTCAGTCATGCGGCGATAAGGGATATTGCGCTGAACGGCGGCATCGACGATTGAGCCAGTGCTTGGGCCAAGACGGACATCTTCGTAGAGCGCTTCTAATTCTGCAAGAGCTGCCGCTAAATCAAAAGCCATTCGACCAACAACTTCTTCGATGTACTCAACTACTACTTGATATACGCCAGTATCAATCGTTTGAACTGTGCGGCTAAACGTCACTGGGCAACCAGCTTGCGCTTGTAGGCCTAAAGCAGCATGCTCAAGTGCATGTGCAAGGGAAAGAATTTCATTGTGACCGCCACGACGCATACTGCCGAGTTGTGGAAAGCGCTCACGAATCTTGGTTTCAAATTGGGGAATAGAGTCGATTGATCGTTCGGACTCTTCGCAAGAAACAATCGCTTCTAAAGCGGTATGACGGCTCCATAAATTTGGGCCGCGCAACATACGAATACGGGTGATTTCCAATTAAGCCCCTGTAGCAGTTGTGGCATCAGGAACAAACGTTTCTGCACCAGCTTCAATAACGTTGAATGGGATTTCCAAAGCCCAGGCTGCGCCTAGGTTTCTGGCCTTCCATGGTGAGGCGCTGTCTGACTCGGAGTGGCGTGGCACTGGAATAGATTTTTGATCTAGCTTGCCAGACTTCAGAGTGATTTGTTGTTTACCTACCATCACTGCACGACCACCATTAGATAAATGGTTTTTAACTATTTCAGAATCTGGATCCTCGCTAAAGAAGATCACTTCGCCGTCACAAAGTTCAGCCATCTCGACGCACATAGGGTCATCTGCATTTAGTACGCCAACACCAGTTGGCAATACAACATCGATAAGTGATTGTTCTCAATCACCACAGCCTCAACGGCGCGATTCAGCAGGGTGCGACGGGCATTTTCCCAGTTAGATGCATTGGTGTTGGGGATGGCGCGGTTACCGAAAAATAAACCCTTGCTGCATGAGAGCCCAACGTAGACATTCGTTAGGCGCAGGAAGTGCGCAATCATTTCAGCAACAGGCGTTTTACCGCGTTCGCCACAAACACCTACTACTGGAATGCGGAAGTCGGCACCAGGAGGGAAGAGGTGATTGGCAATTTCTTTTCCAACGGGCTGTGGTTTGCCGCTTGCTGGCTTTAAGTGCATCAATAGGCCTGGACCGGCATTCACTTCAACAATGGCTGCATTTTGATCGGCAAGAGGCTTGCTAATGTCTTGGGCAACCAAATCTACCCCAGCAATTTCTAGGCCGACAACACGTGCAGCTAAAGCTACTTGGCTAGCGACATCTGGGTGAATTAAATCGGTTACATCAAACGCTACGTTGCCGTTACTTTGTATGAGTACTTTGTGATCTGCCGCAGGAATGCTTTCGCCAGTCAATTTTTGACGTGCAAGTTCAAGCTCAACAGCTGAGTCAATGCGAACCGGATTGAGTGGGTGCTCTTCAGCAGTGCCACGACGTGGATCAGAATTAATCTGAATGAGTTCATAAACAGAGTGTTTGCCATCGCCAGTGACCCAAACTGTTTCACCTTTGGCTGCAGCAACCACCACTTTATTTCCCACTACAAGCAAGCGGTGCTCGTCGCCAACAATATGGCGCTCAACCAGAACTTCGCTACCTTCGTCGATTGCTACTGCATAAGCAGCTTCAATTTCTTGTTGTGTATAAAGATTGATGAAGACGCCACGACCATGGTTGCCATCAATCGGTTTTACAACTACCGGTAAGCCGATATCTTGCGCTGCTTCCTAGGCATCATCAGGGCTGGTAACCGTTCTACCCTCTGGGGTGGGGACACCAGCGCTGCGAAGCAAGCTTTTGGTTAAATCTTTATCGCGAGAAATGGTTTCAGCAATTCCAATATCACGCAGGCTCTCAATAATATTTTGAACTTCAGCAACACGGTCTTTATTGTCTTGCGCTAATGCCAGGTAAAGATCGCGAGCAAATTTAAGGGCAGTTAATTAAGGTGACCTCTTCGTTGATAGCGCTAACCATGACTTTGTAAACGCCACGACGATCGCCATCTCGCGCTTTACCAAAACCGCCAGGAATGCCGGCTAAATTTTGCAATTCGAGAGTAAGGTGCTCCATGATGTGAGCAGGCCAGGTGTCTTCTTCTACTCGCTTGAGAAAGCCGCCGGTTTCTCCGTAACTGCAACGATGCTCAACCAAACTAGGGAGCGCTTTGACTAAACGGTCATAAAAGCCGGGAATCAGGTTTGAGGGATAGTCCTCAAGATCGCCAATATCAATCCAAACCTCAATTACGGGATGGTAAGTCCACATATTGGGACCACGGAGATGCTTAACGCTCAGGATCTCCTCGATGGATTTATCTAGTAATTGGGGCATGTGTGCAGTATTGCGAGGTTCAGGGCCAATATGGGGGTATTTGGCGGTGACGCGTCAGACAGTCTCTCTGTTTCTAGTTGTTATTAAAACTCACAAAATTAGCAAAAATACATAAAAAGGCCTACTTCGATAATTTAACGTAATTTAACGGCTTTCTGCCCCCTAAAGTTGACAGGAGCAATAAATCTAAAAAATCTGGCTCCACTATACTTTTAAGGTCAATGAATCCAGAAATCCTACCTTTTGCCCCAGCGCTGCCAAGCGATTGGCAGCCTATTTTGGATGGTGAAAACTCCCCAGTTCAAGGCTCTAAGCCTCTTCTGGCCTGGGTTGAGCTTGATTTAGACGCCAATTTACGCTTTGAAAAGAGCCTCTTGGCACTCAACGATCAAGAGCTGTTTTGGACGGATGGCAAGCGTCTTGAGTCCTGGCCCCTGGGCAAAGGAGAGCACCCGATTCATGGCGACCATGCCGGGGTCGGAACCTTAAGCCTGGAATCCAGCGATCGTTTGCTCAGATCCTGGAATTTCACCCTGGCGGTCAATCCCCAAGTTTTACGTTTACAGTCCAGCTTTAGGCAGTTAACCCGTGGCGAAGAAATTAGCCAAGGTGAGGTGAGTGAATACGACAAACAGGTTTGCCCCGTTTGCTTAAGCCCAAAGCCTGCCAATTCTGACGCTTGCCCAACATGCGATCCAGAAGACGATGCCCCGCCATCGACTTGGACTTTATTTAAGCTCTGGCGTTTTGCAAGACCATATAAAAAACAATTGCTCTTAGGTTTTGTGTTGACCTTGTTGTCCACTGGCGCCACTTTGATACCGCCGTATCTCACGATGCCTTTGATGGATCACGTGCTGATTCCATATGAACGTGGCAATCCAATTGATTTCCATTTGGCCAGCATGTATCTCTTAGCTCTGTTCGGTGCTGCCATTGTTGCTTGGGGTTTAGGTTGGTGGAAAACATACCTACTTGCTTTGGTGAGCGAGCGTATTGGTGCAGACCTTCGCAACACTACCTTTGAGCATTTGCTCAAGCATTCTTTGGAATACTTTGGCGGCAAGCGTACTGGTGATTTGATTGCCCGTATTGGCGCAGAGACCGATTTTCCTCTCTTTATACGCTCTTGATTTTGCAACCGATGTCTTGATGATCACCATGACTGCGGCGATCTTGGTATCCATAGATCCTTTGCTCGCGCTGGTGACGTTGGCGCCATTGCCGTTTATTGTTTGGATGATTCATGTAGTACGCGATCGCTTGCGTTTTGGTTTTGAAAAGATCGATCGCATTTGGTCTGAAGTCACCAACATCTTGGCTGATACGATTCCTGGTATTCGTGTGGTTAAAGCATTTGCTCAAGAAGATCGCGAGTTAAAGCGTTTCGTTGACTCCAATAAGCACAATTTGCAAATTAATGATCGCGCTAATCGTGTGTGGGGATTGTTCTCACCAACTGTGACGCTTTTGACTGAGACAGGCTTATTGGTGGTGTGGGGCTTTGGTATTTGGCAAGTTGCCCACCAAAAAGTAACTGTTGGTGTTTTGATTGCTTTCTTTGCCTACATCGGACGTTTTTATATTCGCCTAGATTCGATGAGCCGAATCGTGTCGCATACGCAAAAAGCGGCGGCTTGCGCCAAGCGTATTTTCGATATTTTGGATCACGTATCAAGCGTTCCTGAGCCAATTAATCCGGCCCCATTGGGTGAGGTTAAAGGGCGCATCACTTTACGTGGCGTAGGTTTCTGCTATGGTAATCGTGCCGTATCTAAATGTATCGATCTAGATATCGCTCCAGGTGAAATGATTGGTTTGGTAGGGCATAGCGGCTCAGGTAAGAGCACGCTGGTCAATTTGATTTGTCGCTTCTATGACGTGAGCTCAGGTTCGGTTTTATTGGATGGGCGCGACATTCGCAGCATCGGCATTGCTGACTATCGCAAACGTATTGGCCTGGTATTGCAAGAGCCATTCTTATTCTTTGGCACGATTGCCGAGAACATTGCCTACGGCAAGCCTGACGCAACGCGCGAGGAAATTATTGAAGCTGCGCGTGCAGCACATGCCCATGAATTTATTTTGCGCTTGCCTTTGGGTTACGACTCATTAGTGGGTGAGCGTGGTCAGTCTTTATCTGGTGGGGAGCGCCAACGCATATCAATTGCGCGCGCACTCTTAATTAATCCAAGCATTTTGATATTGGATGAAGCCACTTCATCTGTCGACACTACGACTGAAAAAGAAATT
Organism: Polynucleobacter necessarius; assembly: GCF_900096755.1. Taxonomy (NCBI): domain Bacteria; kingdom Pseudomonadati; phylum Pseudomonadota; class Betaproteobacteria; order Burkholderiales; family Burkholderiaceae; genus Polynucleobacter; species Polynucleobacter necessarius. Next base: position 60,330 of record NZ_LT615227.1, on the reverse strand, counting down.
CAACGCGCCTTAGATAACCTGGTTAAGGGCCGCACAACTATTGCAATTGCCCACCGTTTGTCTACTTTGAGAAGGGCAGATCGCTTGGTAGTTTTAGACAAAGGCGAGATTGTTGAGATCGGTTCACACGATCAGCTCATGGAGGCGCAGGGCGCTTACTACACCTTGTATCAAGCGCAGTTACGCCATGCCGCAGAATTGGTTGAGGGCGGCGCGATTGGTGAAAGCTTGGAAGAAGAAAATGACAAGCGAGAAGAAAGGCTACAAGTCATTGCCAAAGAAGTCGGGGGAGGGGTATGACACAAATCAATCCACTCAACAACTAGAGCGTGATGCGTTGGGTCGCCTGGTATTCATTGATGCCAAAGGTAATCGTCATATTGGCGTACATCCGGTACGAGCATTTCCGATTACAGCTGCAGGAGCAGGCATTGCCATCATGGATCAATCTGGCAAAGAGCTCTGCTGGTATGCAGATATCGAAGCCATTCCTAAATCAGAGCTTGGTTTAATCGAAGAGGATTTGGCTAAGCGTGAATTTATGCCGGTAATTGAAAAAATTACTAAGGTTTCAACATTCGCCACTCCGAGCATCTGGGATATTGAAACGGATCGTGGACCAACACGCATTCGCCTCAAGGGCGAAGAAGATATTCGTAGAATTGCAGGCAATACATTGTTGATTGCGGACTCCAACGGACTGCAATTTCTCATCAAAGACTCCACGCAGCTGGATAAACTCAGCAAAAAACTTCTAGATCGCTTCCGCTAGATTCAAGTCGTATTTAGGGAAAACCCTTAAATCACTTTTCTTCCAAAAACTGATTTTTAAAATGTGTATTTTTCGTGCAAAAAATGCGGTTTTTTAATCGTGGATGTAAGTACACTAATGACGATCTTTGGCTTTATTTATCGGGGTTTCTACTAGGTTGTAGAAGCGCTTGTGAATCGATTTTGAAATTATTGATGGCAGTCAAGTTCTGCTTGCGCATCTTGTTTAAAAATCACTCTCACATTAGATAAGCCAAGATTAAATTGGCAAACCATTTTTGGAGACATACGTTTATGAAGATGAAGTTAAAAGGGGCTTTGATTTCCACCGCTTTAGCCCTCGGTGTAGTTGGTGCCTCACCTGCATTTGCTGCATGGGAGCCAAACAAGCCTGTTGAGTTCATTATTCCTGCCGGTCCTGGCGGCGGCGCTGACCAAATGGCCCGCATGATCCAGGGGATCATCACTAAAAACAATTTAATGAAGCAAGCAATCATTCCTGTCAACAAGGGAGCGGGCGCTGGTGCTGAAGGTTTCTTGGCAATGAAAGAAGCCAAGGGTGATCCAAACAAGATCGTTATTACTCTTTCTAATTTGTTTACCACTCCATTGGCAACTGGTGTGCCATTCAACTGGCAAGACATCACTCCGGTAGCGATGTTGGCACTTGACCAATTTGTTTTGTGGGATAACGCAGATAAGCCATACAAGACTGCCAAAGAATATATTGACGCTGCTAAAGCCGCAGGTCCAGGTAAATTCAAGATGGGCGGTACAGGTTCAAAGTCTGAAGACCAAATCATTACCGTAGCGATTGAAAAAGCAACGGGTGCTAAGTTCGCCTATATCCCATTTAAAGGGGGAGGCGACGTTGCTGTTCAGCTCGTTGGTAACCACGTTGATTCATCAGTGAACAATCCAATTGAAGCGGTAGCTCAATGGCGTGCCGGTAAGTTGCGTGCATTGTGCGTATTTGATGACACACGTAGGCCATACAAAGAGAAGGTTGCTGATACTCAATCATGGTATGACGTACCAACTTGTAAAGAAGCTGGCGTTCCAACTGACTACGTTATGTTGCGCGGCATCTTTATGGCTCCTGGTGTAACTCAAGAGCAAGTGGATTTCTACATCGACTTGTTCAAGAAAGTTCGCGCTTACTCCAGAGTGGAAGAAGTTCATGGCTGATGGTGCATTCAATCAAACATTCATGACCGGTAAAGAATTTAGAAACTGGCTCACATTGAATGAAGCTTTGCATAAGCAATTGATGTCCGAAGCAGGATTCTTAGCTAAGTAATTTTGTTAGAACAAGATAGGGCCTCCAGTAGGGGGTCCTATTTTTTAAGTAAGCGCATTAATCAACTTTATTAAAAATAAAAAATGTCTGAACATACAAATAACTCAAATCAAGACTCCGTCATTAGCGTAAGAGCGATGGATATCATTACCGCAATCGTGTTCCTTGCGATTGGCCTCACAGTAATGGTGGGCAGCCTTAAGTTAGGCGCCAGCTGGGGTAGCGATGGCCCTGAGGCTGACTATTTCCCATTCTATATCAGTTTGATCATCACGCTCTCGAGCACTGTGACGCTTTATCAGGCTGCAATCGTTAATAAGAAAAAGAAAACAGAGTCTTTTGTTGATAGAGAGTCATTCAAGCAAGTGATGGCTGTTTTATTGCCGGCGATTGTTTTTGTTCTTGGCGTTCAGTTAATCGGAATTTATGTCTCCTCAGTGTTTTACATCGCCATCTTCATGGTGTGGCTCGGTAAATATCCGCTGTGGAAAGCTATTGCAGTCTCAGTAGGTAGGGGTGAGCGTTGCCCTGTACCTCATGTTCGAGTTCTGGTTCCAAGTACCGTTGCCACATGGCTCCTGGTTTAACCCGCTCGCGTTCTTGGGTGTGCAATAAAAAAGAATAACTATTAAAAAAGATTAAAAAAAAGAGTTCAAGTTGGAAGAAATTAACGCTCTATTCAGCGGCTTTGCCGTTGCAATGACACCCTTTAATTTATTGCTCATGCTAGTTGGTGTAACTCTCGGTGTGATCATTGGTGTATTGCCCGGTCTTGGTGGCGCAAACGGAATTGCGATTCTATTGCCATTAACCTTCACAATGCCGCCAACATCAGCCATCATCATGCTCTCCTGCATTTACTGGGGCGCGTTATTCGGTGGCGCGATTACATCCGTGCTCTTTAATATCCCTGGCGAGCCTTGGTCTGTTGCGACAACCTTTGATGGTTATCCAATGGCTCGTAACGGCAAGGCTGGTGAAGCATTGACTGCTGCTTTCACATCATTATTTGTTGGTGCGTTTGTGGCGATTGTGATGATTACCTTCTTGGCGCCATTGGTTGCTAAGTTTGCCTTGCAATTTGGCCCACCTGAATTCTTCTCGGCTTACTTGCTGACCTTCTGTAGCTTTGTGGGTATGAATAAAGGTTCGCCATTCAAAACCATTTCAGCAATGATGCTCGGCTTTGCTTTGGCAACCGTAGGCATGGATACCGTTACCGGCCAATTGCGCTTGACATTCGGCAACCCAGAGTTGATGCGCGGCTTTGACTTCTTGATCGCGGTGATCGGCTTGTTTGGTATTGGCGAGATTCTTCTGTCAATGGAAGAAGGCTTGGCATTCCAGGGTGCGGCAGCGAAGATCCGTGGCAAAGTGGTTTTGGAAACTTGGAAACAATTACCTAAATACTGGGTACTGGGCCACCTCATTACGTAGCTGCTTGATTGGTTGCTGGATGGGTATTACTCCAGGCGGCGCAACACCAGCATCATTTATGGCGTACGGCGTTGCTAAGCGCGTATCTAAGGATGGCGATAAGTTTGGTACAGGTCAAATGGAAGGTATTGTTGCTCCGGAGACAGCGGCTCACGCTGCTGGTACTTCAGCACTTCTCCCAATGTTGTCCCTGGGTATTCCGGGTTCACCAACAGCGGCGGTATTGCTCGGTGGCTTGTTGATTTGGGGTTTACAACCTGGCCCATTGCTCTTCGTTGAGAAGCCAGACTTTGTTTGGGGCTTGATCGCAAGTATGTACTTGGGTAACTTGGCTGGCTTGTTTGTTGTATTAACTTGCGTGCCTTTGTTCGCATCGATCTTGAGAATTCCATTCTCAATCATTGCACCAGCCATCATCGTGATTTGTGCGGTTGGTGCTTACACAGCGCATAACGCTACATTTGATGTTTGGTTGATGCTTGGCTTCGGTATCCTCGGATATGTCTTTAAGAAGTTGGGTTACCCAATGGCTCCAATGGTCTTGGCTTTGGTATTGGGCGATCGTGCAGAAGACTCCTTCCGTCAATCGATGTTGATTTCTCAGGGTAGCTTAGATGTATTCTTCTCCAACTACTTAGTGGCTGGAATCTCATCCATCGCTTTGCTCCTCCTCTTCTGGCCATTGATTGGCAAGATTGTGGGCAAGAAAAAAGCTGCTGCTGCATAAGAAATCACGCTAGCAATAGCGATTTCAAAGGAAAAAGGGGCGTAAGCCCCTTTTTTCATGCTCAAGAGAAAATTCCGATAAAATTCTCCCATCATGAATTTCCATAAAAACCGCCTCATTCATTGGGTTGCCGCATTTGCAAACGCAATGAGTGCGCTTGCGCCAGCTGTTTCCCAAGCGATATCGCTTGCTCAGCACGGCCAAGGGTTTGCCATGGAGATTTGTTCTACTGACGGTAATAAGATTCAGATTCAAGTGCAGGGTGATGAGCAGGAAGCGGCAGAACAAGCTCAACCATGCCCCCTTATTGCTTAGCTCAAAATAGCATCACACCAGCATTCAATACCAATCTCAAATTCCAAGCGCCGCAAACTTTAGCTTTGCTGCCACAGCTTTTCTATCAATCACCTAAACCACTCGCAGTTTGGGTAACATCTCCCTCAGCAGCTCCTCCTACACAAGCCTAAATCTTTTTAGGGCATAGCTTAGCTATGTAGTTAGCAACCTAGTCAATCTGTGGTTGCAGTCATGTTGTGTGGAGAAGTACATGTTTTTATCTGAAAAAGTTTCACTACGCCTAAAGCGCGTGTATATGGGCGTTGCCATTTGGCTTTTATATACCAGCTACCTCATTATTTCGAGTGCAATGAATACGCATACTCCGTTGAGTAGTGCCCAGTTTGTGCTCACGCCTATTGCGATGGGCCAGAAATGATGCGGCAGATAAATAAAATGAGCTTCTTTCGCGGAAACCGCTTTCAGGCTTACATTATTTGCCTAGTGATGGCAATTGCTGGTCTTTCCTATGCAGGTCGTGCTAGCCCATTCTCAAACCAATGAAGTAAGCCAAGAAAAGATCAAAACACTTATTTCTAAGTCCTTTGATCAGCCTAACTTAAAAGTTAAAACCAGTCCTATTGTGATTGAGGGCAAGGTTGCCATTGCGGATTGGACTCAATGCCAGAAGGGCGGTCGTGCACTGCTGCGTAGAAAGCATGGCGAGTGGGAAATCATTGCCTGTGGCGGTTCTGGCCTTAAAGATCCGGAGGGGATTGCCGCAATTGGTATCTCTAAGGAGATCGCGACCAATATCATCGCAAAACTCAAAGATGCTGAAGCCAAGCTTAGCCCCCAGCAAATAAAACAGTTTGATTCTTTTGATGGCGTTGTGAATATGGTTCACGATGCCAAACACTCGCCCAATACAAAACATTAATTCGGAATACGTATGAAACTCAAAAAAACTAAATTAGCTTTTGCCGCATCACTCTTGCTGGCAAGCCAAGCATATGCGCAAACGGTGCCTCACTTGGTTGTTACTGCCAAACCCGATATTGCTGAGATTGAAATTGATAAATTCTCAAGCACCTCAGCAGTCATTACCGACGAAACAATTCGCGATTTGCATGCAGCAGACTTAGCCTCAGCATTGCGTAATACCCCGGGAACTCAAATATCACGTTACAACCCAGTTGGCTCTTTTGGTGGAGCGGAAGGCGGGTCAGTATTTATTCGAGGTATGGGTCTGAGTCGTCCTGGTAGCGAGATAAAGACCTATATCGATAACGTTCCAGTGTATATGCCGATTTGGAATCATGCATTGCTTGATTTGCTGCCAGTCAACGGCATGAAAGACATCACAATCTATAAGAGCGCGTAGCCACAAGTAACGGGTAATAACTTCGCATCTATCAATATGAATACGAAGACAGCTGGCCCTGGGAACGGCGCATCAGGTAATGCCCGCGTTTCTTATGGTTCATATAATACCGTGATTGAACAGGTAGATATGGCCGGTCGTTATAACGATGTTGATTTCAATGTTGCCCAAGGTTTTTCTAAATCCAATGGCCAAAGAGCAAATGCTAGCGGCCAATTAAGCAACATCATGGGCGGCTTAGGATTTAAGTTAGATCAAAATTGGTCTGTTGGCGTAAGTGGTATGGCAATTAACAATACTGCCTCTGATCCTGGTAACAATACGCTTCCTACCCCTGAAATTGCGCCAACCTATGATTCTGCTGCGCAAATGGTCACTGCTTACCTTAAGCATCGCTACGACTTAGTCGAAGGTGAATTCCGTTTCTATAGCAATACTGGTAAAGGAAATATTAATAATGAGAATGGTCAAGGTGGTTGGGGTACAGAAAATAACCCATTCACCATGCAAGGCTTTCGCTGGAAAGAAAACATCGCCCCATGGTCTGGCGGTAATTTGGTGGCTGGATTGGATTACGACACTACCTACGGAAGCGTGACCCAGACTAGTCCAGCTGCAGGGTTTCCATTTTTCCCTGGCGATCCCACGCCAGTAAACCCGCCCACAGTTAAAACAAATCTTCCAACATTCAAACTAACTTCCCCTTACGTTGGCTTGAGTCATGGTTTTAGGATGGGTGATGCCTGGACTTTACAGCCATCAGCAGGCGTAAGAACCTACCAAAATAATTACTATGCCGCTAAGACCGCTCCATATGGCGGTATCTCATTAATTTCTGATACGGTAACTCTGTTTGCTAATGCCTCTAAAGGTATTAACTATCCCGGTTTAGAGGGTCCAGCCATGAATGCTGCCAATGCGGTCCGGGCAAAACGATTTGGCGCTACCGCTAACAACTCTTGGGCCAATCTCTCGCCTGAAGAAATGAACCACTTAGAAGTGGGTGATAAGTTTTACCCGGACAAGAAATCGAGGGTTGATATGAGTTTGTTTCAGGACACGATTTCTAATCGCTATACCTTTACTGAAACCGCTCCGATAGTGAATTGGGTAACTGTGGGTCAATACACCACCAAAGGTATCGAGCTCTCCGGTCAGTGTGAAATCATTCCTGAAGTCACTGGCTTCTTGGGTTGGACCTATCTCAACAACAACAGCACGACAAGCCTTCCTTACATGCCACAAAACGCATTTAATGCGGCGATTACTGGCTATGCGTATAAGTTCCGTGTTTCTGTGGATGCGCAGTATCAAAGTTCTTTCTATGCGCAAAACCTTAGTCGAAATGCAGCTTTTACCAACACCACCAGAATTGATGGCTTTGGTGTTGCGAATGCGAGGATTGCATATCCCATCCCAGAGTTAGACAAGAAGGGCGAGGTATTTGTGATGGTGGAAAACATCTTCAATCAGCAATACGGCTACCGCCAAGGTTACCCAATGCCAGGAACCTGGGGGTCAGTTGGTTTATCAGCTAGCTTTTGATGTATATCAAGAGATAAAGATTTAAAGTCACGAAAATTATTAACGTATTTATTTTTTTGGAGAAGTATATGTTCTTGAAGTCACTTAGAGTCGTATTCGTTGCAGCTTTGGCAAGTCTATCTTTATCAGCGCTAGCCGGCCCAAATGATCCTTTATTCATCAATCTCTCGACTGATGAAATGCATCGTGCAAGCATGGCAATTAATTTTGGTAAACATCACACTCGACAAACGGTCATCCATTAACTATTTTCTTGAATGACAAGGCTGTGATGTTAGGTGTAAAGGCTGGGCCTTCAAAATTTTCCGATCAACAGCAAGCGCTGTCTGAAGTGATTTCTAGTGGCGCTTTAGTCATCATGTGTCCAATGTGCTTAAAGCAAGCCGGTTTCACTGAGGCTGATTTGATCTCTGGCGTAAAACTGGGAAGTCCTAAAGTAACTGGCGATGCCTTGTTCAAAGACGGCACTAAGACAATGAGCTGGTAATTAAAAATAGTTTGATTTCTGAAAATGCATTTCATTAGGCACCGCAAGTTCGTTCACTGGATAGCTGCTTTAGCTATCTTGCTGAGTGCACTTGCGCCAGCCGTTTCACAGGCTTTATCTTTGGCTAGCAATGGCCAAGGCTTTGTGATTGAGATATGTTCTAGCAACGGCATCAAAATGACCCAGGTCATTGGGGGTGAAGATTCTTCTTCATCGCTCGCAATGGGCAGCCACTGCCCATACTGCGTAGTCCAGCCAACCTATTTATTGCCCAGTATTGGCGCATTTGAGTTTGCAGCACCACAACGCTATGTCACTCAATCGCTATCCACTTATCAAGCCCCTCAGATACTTTCTGCATGGGTCAGAATTCCTTCTAGAGCACCACCTACCGAATCCTAAATCACTGAGTTGACATGGCTTGGCTATGTCATTTGGCAAGAATGATTGCCGTTGATTTATGAGGAAGGTATTTATGTACGCCATTATTGAGCGGCCTGAAAATGGGGCCACAGCAAAACAGATTATTTCTAAGGTTTCACAGGAAGTGTTGCTGCCAGCGGAGCAGATAGAAGGCCACTATTGCGACAATCAGTTTCCGTCGCGTAAGCCTATTGATCGTTACTCTTGCGTAGAGTTAATTCGCTATATCTGGATCAACCAATCCTCTAGAAGGGCATTTGTTGTTAAGCTTCCCAAAGATTTACCTACGGATAATGCCTTTATTCAGAGCTTTGATGATCGCTATCTTGGATATGTCCCCCAAAAGCTGGGCAGGGGGCATTTAAAGGATTTGGCTATTCTGCATAAAAAGATTAATGACATTGAAAAATACAAGCGCCTGCTAGGCACAGGCATCTTTGCTTTGATGGGTACTGCTGGCATGAGTGCTTTTTCTAAAAGAGAGCTCAGCAGCTTATTGTCAGAGCAAGCTAAATCTCTCAGGCCGGTCTATGCCATGATTGATGAGCGCTTGGAGGTTTTAAAGGGTGAGCTAGCTAGCAAGAGAGGCATCTTTCAGCGCGGTAACTCTCATAGTTATTACGATAGACTGGCGGCATAAGCAGGCTGTTTTTCTAGGATCGAGTTAAAGTAGGGTAATAAGGTTTGGTTGAAAATTGAATTTAAATAGGAGGGGTAAGAATGAAAAGTAATACTTTATTAAAAGCATTGTTGATCACAGCAATTGGCTTTGGTTTTGGTGGTTTGGTAAATGCGCAAAACGCTAAAGTAGGTGGCGTGCAAATTGAGAATGCTTATACGCGAGCTACGGTTCCGGGGCAGCAGGTAGCAGGCGGCTTTATGAAGATCGAAAACAAAGGCGCTGCTGATCAATTGGTATCCGCAAGCTCACCGGTTGCTGGTGAGGTGCAGCTCCATGAAATGGCAATGGATGGCAATGTCATGAAAATGCGTCAGGTAAAAGATATCGCTGTGCCTGCTGGGGGCGCTGTGGAGTTGAAGCCAGGCGGCTTGCACCTCATGTTTATGAACATTAAGGCGCCATTAACGGCTGGTGAAACTGTTCCAGTCAAACTCAAATTTGCTAAAGCTGGCGAAGTAGAAGTAAAAATGCCTGTGAATGCGATGGGTAACCCAGGCGCTGGCCATGGTGGAGCGATGAAGCATTAAGATTTGTTGGCAATGCTGAAGTAATAAAAAAGCCCCTAGTTTTTGCTAGGGGCTTTTTCTTGGGCGAAACAGTTTAGATTTTTAAATCTAAATCAGTTACCGCGCCTTTACTAGCACTACTTGCAAGGCTTGCATATTTTGCTAGCAGACCACGGGTATAGCGTGGCTTGGGTTGCTTCCAGGCTGCGCGACGTTTTGCAATTTCCGCTTCGTCTACGTTCAGCTGAATGAGTAGCTTATGCGCATCGATCGTGACTGAGTCGCCTTCATTAATGAGAGCGATTGTGCCGCCGACATAAGCTTCTGGAGCTACGTGACCAACAACCATGCCCCAGGTGCCACCAGAGAAGCGACCATCGGTAATGAGGCCTACAGACTCTCCTAAACCTTGGCCAACCAGGGCAGATGTAGGGGCAAGCATCTCACGCATACCAGGACCGCCTTTAGGGCCTTCATAGCGAATGACCACGATGTCACCATCTTTAATCTTTTGCGCCATGATTGCTGCCATTGCATCATCTTCAGAATCAAAGACGCGTGCTGGGCCAGTAATGGATGGGTTCTTGAGGCCAGTAATCTTGGCAACACAACCCTCAGGAGAGATGTTGCCTTTGAGAATGGCCAAGTGACCTTGCTTATACAAAGGATTGTCTAAAGTGCGAATGACTTTCTGGTCTGCGCGTGGCACAGATGGAACATCTTTCAATACTTCAGCAATGGTTTTGCCGGTGATAGTCATGCAATCGCCGTGGAGCAATCCGCCGTCAAGCAAAACCCTCATCACCTGTGGGATGCCGCCAGCTTGATGTAAATCGGTAGCCAGATATGTGCCAGATGGTTTCATATCCACGATGACAGGAACGCGCTTACGAATACGTTCAAAGTCATCAATCGTCCAATCGATTTCAGCGGCGCTAGTAATCGCCAAGAGGTGCAACACAGCGTTTGTAGAGCCACCAACCGCCATGATGACGCTCACTGCGTTCTCAATAGACTTTTTGGTGATGATGTCGCATGGACGTAGATTCTTTTTAATTGCCTCAACTAATACGATTGCAGAATCATGTGCGCTAGCTACTTTTTCTGCATCTTCATTAGCCATCGTAGAAGAATAGGGAAGGCTCATGCCTAGGGCTTCAAAGGCTGAACTCATGGTGTTGGCTGTGTACATGCCACCACAGGATCCGCTACCTGGACACGCATGCTGCTCAACGCCTTTAAGATCTTCTTCGCTCATGCGACCAGAAGTAAATTCGCCAACCGCTTCAAATGCAGAAACAATATTGAGAGCTTTTCCTTTGAAATGACCCGGCTTAATTGTGCCGCCGTATACATAGATGCCAGGTACGTTAGTGCGCGCCAAAGCCATCATGCCGCCTGGCATATTTTTATCGCAACCACCAATCACCACAACGCCGTCTTGCCACAAGCCATTCACACAAGTTTCAATACTGTCAGCAATCACTTCGCGTGACACGAGGGAATACTTCATGCCTTCGGTGCCCATGCCGATGCCATCGGAAACAGTTGGCGTACCAAACATCTGTGCTTTTGCGCCAGCACCCTCGAGTGCGGAAACAGCAGCATCTGCTAATTTTTGTAGGCCGCTATTGCAAGGAGTAATGGTTGAATGGCCGTTAGCCACGCCAACCATTGGCTTTACGAAATCCTTTTCTTCGTAACCCATTGCGTAATACATTGAACGGTTAGGTGCGCGTGCAACTCCTTCGGTGACCATGCGCGAGCGTTCATTGAGACGTTTCATGCTTATTACTCCAGAAAAGGTTTATTTTTGACAGGCTCTATTGTGCCGTGAGATGCCTATTGCATGGCATCTTGAATTGGAAGGGTGAGCGGGTGTTTAATGTTGCGGTGCAATACAAAATAGTGATGAATTTGTTGATTTAAGTAGTAATTATTAGCTACGTAGCTAATAGCTTGTAGAAACGTCTTACAGTACATTAGCTCATCGAACACTTTTTCCTTTGAATTCAATGACTAAAGTCGGCCACATATACCTAATTGATGATGATGAGTCCATGCGCATTTCCCTATCCAGGATGTTGCGTGAACTCGGCTATTTAGTCGAGGATTACGCCTCAGCAACGATTTTTCTGGAGAAATCGGTCCCAGTCTCCCCGTCGGTGATCCTTTTGGATATGCAAATGCCGGATATGACCGGCTTGGATCTGCAGGAAAAACTCCTAAAACTCGGTCGCAAGACTCCCATTATTTTCGTCAGTGGCCAAAGTCACCCCCATCAGATCGTTCAGGGCCTGAAGAAGGGGGCGGTAGATTTCTTATTCAAACCCTTCAACCTGGAAGAGCTATTAAAAGCAGTTGCTGATGCAATTGACTTTGATAGCCGTCAGTTAAAGCGTGTCTCCCTGGATGTGGAGGCCAAAAAGGATTACGAAAGCCTGACCCCAAGAGAGCGTGAAGTGTGCGGCTAGTTGGTCAAGGGGCTCTTAAATAAAGATATTGCTGTCAAATTGGGTACTACTGACGCTACTATTAAGGTTCACAAGGCTAGGGTGATGGACAAAATGCATGCTGACTCAGTGCAAGTATTGATGAAGAAGTGCCTCGAGTCAGACTTAGAAAGTCACCCTTTAAATCATTAGCCGCAACGCGAATTACTCACGTACCATTTTGGGATTACTATCACTTATGTTATTTCAACCTGAGACCATAGCTGCTTCGTGAATAAGCCAGTCAAACTTCCTGAGATTCGTAAAGAAGTCTTTACTAAGGCAAGAGAGGATCTTGGGCTAAGCACCAAAGATTTGTCTGGCATGGCCTGTCTATCCGTTCGCCAAATAGAGCAGATTGAGAATGGCGAAAGCAGTAGTTTTTATGGTGCCCAAGTTAAAGTGACTGCGGCCAAAAAAGTTGCCGGCTTACTGAAGTTAAAAGAAGAAGATGTTTTTGATTTTGGTGAAGTCATTCCAGCCCCAAAAAGCGCACCAGAAAAAGTAAACGATTCTGAAAAAACAAAGAATCCTGAAGTGAGCAAAGAAGTAGCCCCAGAAAAAAAGCGAAGCCATCAAAGGCGGGGGAGACAAAAAAAAGTAGAGAGTCAGCCAGAGCAAGTTGCCCTAATGAAAACTCTCGAGCCTATCGGTTCCCTCGATAGCTCAAGGACAACAAAGCGTGCAGACCCTAAGAAGAAGCTCTTGCTTATTTTGGGTATTGCTGCAGCGCTAGTATTCTCAGTAGTCAATTTACGTCCACTGTTTTTCCCTGAGCCGCCTAAAGAAGAAATCGTGGTTGTGGAGGAAGTGATCAAAGAACCTGAGCCCGAAGCGAAGCCTGAAGCGGCAACGCCGCCAAGCCCAGCTCCAGTAGCGGCTCCGGTGGCCGCAGCCCCTGCTGCCGTATCAACTGAGTGCCCAGCTGCGGATTCTTCAGCGATTAGTTACAAGCCAGATGCGCCCAAGAAAGCGGGTGACATGGTGTTCTTACAATCCAAGACCGCTCAAACGGTTTGCGTAGTGGATGCGACAGGTAAGACTCAAACAAAACAATTAGAGCCTGGTGTTGATATTAGTGTTTACGGTAAGCCACCTCTCAAGGTTTTAACTGGTGGCTTAAATCAAGTCGACTTGTTTTATCAGGGAGCTAAGGTTCGCCTTGGAAACACTGGCGGCAAAACTATTGTTCTGGAGCCAGCTGAAATCGCTCAGCCTGCTGCCCCAGCATCTTCAGATTCTCAACTGCGTTAACCCAAATAAAAACAGCGGCCTTTAAGCCGCTGCGTTTTCTTGGTGCGTTAAATCAGTTATTACACTGCTGCGTTATCAGTTTCGCCTGTGCGAATACGAATGACTTGCTCAACTGCCGTAACGAAAATTTTTCCGTCACCAATTTTCCCTGTGCGAGCAGCTTTAGTAATGGCTTCAATAGCCGCTTCTACACGGTCATCCGCCACAACAGCTTCCACTTTTACTTTAGGTAAAAAGTCGACTACGTATTCAGCGCCACGATAGAGCTCGGTATGCCCCTTTTGACGGCCAAAACCCTTTACTTCAGTAACGGTAAGGCCGGTAACGCCAACTTCTGCCAGTGATTCACGGACTTCATCGAGTTTGAACGGCTTAATGATGGATGTAATTAATTTCATTTATTCCCCCTAATGCAGTAATCATACCTAGAACTGGCAAGAACCGCCAAATTTGGCCTTCCAAACAGTCTAAGCTCTAAATTGTGACGTAATTGGATAGCGCCAGTCTCGGCCAAAGGCTCGGGTAGTCACGCGGACGCCCGGAGGGGCCTGACGACGCTTGTATTCATTTAGCTTAATGAGTCGAGTTACTTTTTCTACGCTTTCAGAATCAAAGCCTGCGGCAATAATCTGGGCGATCGATTGGTTTTGCTCCATGTAACGCTCGACAATGCCATCCAACACTTCGTAAGAAGGCAGGCTGTCTTGGTCTTTTTGGTCTGGGCGTAATTCTGCGGAAGGTGCGCGAGTCAAGATGCGCTCCGGTATTACTGCCTGAATACTATTGCGATAAGCGCATAAGCGATACACCAAAGTCTTGGCAATATCCTTAATCACCGCAAAGCCGCCCGCCATATCACCATACAAGGTGCAGTAACCCACCGCCATTTCACTCTTATTACCGGTAGTTAAAACCAGACGACCTGTTTTATTGGAGAGGGCCATCAGCAGGGTGCCACGCACGCGTGCCTGAATATTCTCTTCGGTAGCATCTACTTTTAAACCGGCAAATTGTTCGGCCAAAGAAGCTTCTAATGCATCGACTGGTCCACTGATCGGAATCTCGTCGTATTGCACGCCTAAATTTTGGGCCATCTCACGCGCATCGATCCAGGAGATATCTGCGGTATAACGCGAGGCCATCATGATGGCGCGAACTTTGTCGGCGCCTAAAGCGTCTACAGCAATTGCAAGAACCAGCGCAGAATCTACGCCCCCGGATAAGCCAATGATCACGCCAGGGAAGCGGTTCTTGTTGACATAGTCGCGTACACCCAAAACCAGAGCTTGGTAGGCCTGTGCTTCAACCGATTGGGGTGGGGTGATTAATCCCTTTTCCAGCTCACCCGATGGGGATATGGCAACCATGCCTAAGCCAGTTTCAAACTGAGGCATGGCCATCACCACCTCACCTTTGCTATTTAAAGCAAATGAGCCGCCATCAAAAACTAATTCATCCTGACCGCCAACCGCATTCACATAAACCAATGGCATCTTTGTTTTTGCAATATGACCGCGCAGCACTTCAATGCGAAGAGCTTCTTTTTTCAGGTGGTAGGGTGAGGCGTTTGGAACGAGCAATACTTGTGCGCCTGCTGCATGAGCTTGCATGGCCGGACCAGGATGCCATGCATCCTCACACAAAATTAATCCGTAGCGAATACCTTCACACTCAAACACACAGGCTTGATTGCCAGGGACGAAGTAACGCACTTCGTCAAATAACTCATGATTAGGTAACTCTTGTTTTGCATAGCCTGCAATCACCTTGCCGTTTTGTAAAACGGATGCGTAGTTTTGCAGGCCCTGCGATGTTTGTTTGGGATGGCCAACGATGACCGTCAGATCAGAATGCTGCGCCAGCTCTTTCATTAGAAGTTCAAGCTGCAGCTGCGCCGCTTCAATAAAAGCAGGGCAGAGTAATAAGTCTTCTGGGGGATAGCCTGTGAGCGAAAGCTCAGGGGTTACTACGAGTTTGGCGCCTTGATTAAAGGCATCCAGAGCGGCTTTGTGAATGAGTTGCGCGTTGCCAGCCAGATCACCCAATAAAGGGTTGATTTGGGCTAGGGCAATTTTCTGTGCGCTCACTCCGATTCACAAAGCCTTATCAATAATTTAAAAAATTACTTATTCTCTTTGTTGTAGCGATCGATGCCTTCAAGAATTTCTTGATGGGCTTCAGCAACACCGCCCCAACCTTTAACTTTTACCCATTTACCTGGCTCGAGATCTTTGTAGTGCTCGAAGAAGTGTTGGATTTGATTTAAACGCAATGGGTTGATGTCTTCTGGTTTCTGCCAGTGTGTATAGATCGGCAAAATTTTGTCTTCAGGCACAGCCAACAATTTAGCGTCTTGACCGCCTTCATCTTCCATTTGCAAAACACCAATAGCGCGGCAACTTACAACAACGCCTGGAATGAGTGGGAATGGAGTAATCACGAGAACGTCAACAGGGTCGCCATCACCGGCGATCGTTTTATTGATGTAGCCATAGTTACATGGATAGTGCATTGCAGTACCCATAAAACGGTCAACGAAAATTGCGCCACTCTCTTTGTCCACTTCATACTTGATTGGATCCGCGTTCATAGGGATTTCAATAATGACGTTGAAGCTTTCAGGGATCTTTTTACCTGGCTTGACTTTGTCGAGACTCATAAATACTCCGAATAATGATTAGTAAATACCGTGATCCTTAATAGGGGGTGCAGGGGTGTTTCTGTTACATACTGGTGCAGCTTAAAGACCATATAGTTTAAAGCTTTCGGGAACCGGGTCTACCTAAGTGCAGGATATGCAATTCAATAAAGATTAATAAATGATTAACTTTGGGGAGTTCAAGCATGAGTAGTGTCACTTTAGGCTTGTATTTTGCCTTGGCGTGCGGTGTCATAGCCGTAATTTACGGTTTTGTGATGCGTGGCTGGATCTTGAAGCAAAGCACGGGCAATGCCAAGATGCAAGAAATTGCCGAGGCAATTCAGCAGGGTGCGGCAGCATATTTGTCGCGCCAATATAAAACGATTGCTGTGGTTGGGGTAGTTCTGACCATTCTCATGGCGCTCTTCCTTGATTTTGCAACTGCCATTGGATTTGTGATTGGCGCCGTTCTATCTGGTGCTTGTGGTTTCATCGGTATGAATGTTTCAGTGCGCGCAAACGTGCGTACAGCTGAAGCAGCAACCAAGGAAAGGTGGCGCCATTACCGGTATGTTGGTAGTTGGACTTGGCCTCCTGGGTGTTGGTTTGTTCTTTATGTTTCTCGTATCCATTGGAGCAGGACAGGGCCTCTCCTCTGTATTGCATCCATTAATTGGTTTGGCATTCGGATCTTCATTGATTTCGATCTTCGCTCGATTGGGCGGCGGCATCTTCACTAAGGGTGCTGACGTTGGCGCTGACTTGGTCGGTAAGGTCGAAGCAGGCATTCCGGAAGATGACCCACGCAACCCTGCTGTGATTGCAGATAACGTCGGTGATAACGTTGGTGACTGCGCAGGTATGGCAGCAGACTTATTTGAAACATATGCGGTGACACTTATTGCAACCATGGTCTTAGGATCTTTAATGGTGGCTGGTGCGCCAGTAGCTGCAATCATCTATCCATTGGTTCTCGGTGGTGTTTCTATCATTGCCTCGATCATTGGCTGTTCATTTGTTAAGGTAACACCTGGTATGAGAAACGTGATGCCTGCTTTGTATAAAGGTTTGATCATTGCTGGTGGCTTGTCACTTGTAGCCTTCTACTTTGTAACCAACTTCATCATGCCTGATGATGCTTTGGGTATCCCTGGTAGCCAATGGCGTTTGTTTGGATCAACAGTGGTAGGTTTATTGCTCACAGCAGGTTTGGTGTGGATTACCGAGTACTACACCGGTACCCAGTTCAAACCAGTGCAACACATTGCTGAAGCATCTACTAAAGGTCACGGCACAAACATCATTGCTGGCTTAGGCATTTCAATGAAGTCCACTGCCTATTCAGTTCTGTTTGTATGTGCAGCGATTTTTGCTGCGTGTTAGCTGGTTTGTATGGCATTGCAATTGCAGCAACAGCAATGTTGTCAATGGCAGGTATCGTCGTTGCGCTGGATGCCTATGGCCCAATTACAGATAACGCCGGTGGTATTGCAGAGATGGCTGGCTTGCCACAATCTGTACGCGACATTACCGATCCATTAGATGCGGTTGGCAACACTACAAAAGCAGTAACCAAAGGCTATGCCATTGGCTCAGCTGGTTTGGCATCTCTCGTACTCTTTGCTGACTACACGCACGCTTTAGAGAGTATTGGCCAGCAAGTGTCGTTTGACTTATCTAACCATATGGTGATTATTGGTCTCTTTATTGGCGGCATGATTCCTTACTTGTTTGGCGCGATGGCGATGGAAGCGGTTGGTCGTTGTGCTGGTGCGGTAGTGGAGGAGGTTCGTCGCCAGTTCCGTGATATTCCCGGAATTATGGAGGGCACTTCCAAGCCTGAGTACGGCAAAGCAGTGGATATGCTGACTTCTGCAGCAATCAAAGAGATGATTGTTCCTTTACTCTTGCCAGTAGTTGCACCAATCATTGTTGGCCTCTTGCTTGGACCTGCTGCTTTGGGTGGCTTGCTGATGGGCACGATCGTGACTGGTTTATTTGTGGCGATCTCGATGTGTACTGGCGGCGGTGCTTGGGATAATGCGAAGAAATATATCGAAGAAGGTAACTTCGGTGGCAAAGGTTCTGAAGCGCATAAAGCTGCAGTAACTGGCGACACTGTAGGTGACCCTTACAAAGATACTGCTGGTCCTGCAGTAAACCCACTGATTAAGATCATCAACATCGTGGCATTGCTCATCGTGCCACTCTTGCCAGTGATCTCACGTTAAGTAATAAAACCGCAACAAACAAAAACGCCTAGCATTGCTAGGCGTTTTTAATTTTGAAATCGCTTGACTATAGTAGGCCAATGGCCTACTATAGGGTTAATGGATTTTGAATGGGATTTGGCTAAAAGTAACTCAGGCCAGACCTCTCGAAATTTTGATTTTGCATATGTGATATCAATTTTTAAAGATCCTGCGATAGTTATTGAGCATGACCAAAGATGGGATTACGGGGAAGAGCGTTATCGCGCAATAGGAGCAATTGATAAAAGGGTCTTCGTAGTTGTGTTCACTAGAAGAGTTAAGGCCATCAGAATTATTTCAGCAAGGAAAGCTAACAACAGGGAGGTCAAGCGATATGAAAAAAATAGTACGAGTTAGCGTTGATCTAAATAACCCTAAAAGCTTCCCCAAGGGGGTTGTAAATAAGAAGCTATTAGATGCAACTTCTGAGCGTCTCATAAAGCTACACCAACAGCAAGACGATGACGAGGCCATGCAAGATGCCGCAAAATATGCAAAGCGAGTTCGTGAACGGAGTGGCTTATCTCAACAAGAGTTCTCAAATCGCATAGAAGTTTCCTTGGAAACTATTCGAAATTGGGAGCAGGGAAAAAGAAGTCCAACAGGCGCAGCAAAAGCGCTGCTAAAAATATTGGATCGTGCGCCTGAGGTAGCTTTACTGGCCCTAAGCGTATAAGAAACCTCAGAAACCTCAAATAAAAAGAAAGCAAATGAGCTTGCAAAACTTATTCCAGAGTTTCCAAGTAACGCTGTGCATCTAATGCAGCCATACAGCCTGTGCCGGCACTAGTAATGGCTTGACGGTAGATGTGGTCTTGTACGTCGCCAGCAGCAAACACGCCAGGGATGTTGGTGGCGGTAGCATTGCCTTCAAGGCCAGAATGGGTCTTGAGGTAGCCGTTACTCATGTCAAGCTGACCAACAAAGAGTTCGGTGTTCGGCTTGTGGCCAATCGCAATGAAGGCGCCAGTGACAGCTAGATCTTCGGTGCTGCCATCTTGTTTCTTGATACGCACACCAGTAACGCCTGTTTCATCGCCGAGAACTTCATCTAAAGTGGAGTTCAGTTTGAGCTCCACTTTGCCTTCAGCTACTTTAGCCATTAAGCGGTCATTGAGAATTGGCTCTGCACGGAATTTATCGCGACGATGAATCACGGTAACTTTTTTGGCGATACCGGTGAGGTAAAGCGCTTCTTCAACAGCAGTGTTGCCGCCACCAACTACGCAGACGTCTTGATTGCGGTAGAAGAAACCATCACAAGTTGCGCAACCAGAAACACCGCGACCCATAAATGCTTCTTCGCTTGGTAGACCAATGTATTGAGCGGAGGCACCAATACAAATAATTAATGCATCGCAGGTGTAAGTACCAGAGTCGCCAACTAAGCGAATTGGTTTTTCTTTTAAGGCTGCAGTATGAATGTGGTCAAAAATGATTTCAGTATTAAAGCGCTCAGCATGCTTTAAAAAGCGGTCCATGAGTTCTGGGCCTTGAACGCCATCCGCATCTGCAGGCCAGTTTTCCACGTCAGTGGTGGTCATCAATTGACCGCCTTGAGCCAGTCCCGTAATGAGGGTAGGGTTTAAATTGGCACGGGCAGCGTAGACAGCTGCTGTATAGCCAGCAGGGCCAGATCCGAGGATTAGAACTTTGGAGTGTTTTGGGGTATTTGTAGTCATAAGCAAATTATAGAATTTTGCTTGTTTACAATCGGTAGAACATGGCTAGAACCGCATACCCGAAGTCCAAGACTCCAATGAGTCCCGAGCCCCCCGATAACAGCGGGCAGGGCAGAATGCCCCGTTTGCTTCTGGAGGCCCGCTGGTTCATCTCCCTAGGCCTTTGCCTGGGCTTATTTGCCATCTTGCTGACCTATACCAAGGCCGATCCAGCCTGGTCAAACGCCAGTTTTGAGGCCCCAAAGAACTTGGGTGGCCGTTTTGGAGCTTATTTAGCCGATTTAATGCTCTATATCTTCGGAATATCTGCCTTTTGGTGGGTGGTTCTATTTGGGTGCCGTGTCCTCGATGGCTGGAAGGAGCTTTGGAGTATTCCATTGCCCCCAGAACCGGACGCTAAGCCTGATTCCTTATTAATGCGCTGGTTAGGCTTTGGCCTGACACTGGTCTGCAGTATGGGTATTGAGTCCATTCGGATGCATTCGTTGTCCTGGCAGCTTCCTAGGCCTCCTGGAGGCATTCTGGGTGAGTTGATTGGCGATCCCTTGCAAATGTCCCTCGGTTTTACTGGGGCAACCTTAGTTCTCCTATTTGGCCTATGTGCTGGCTTATCCCTCTTTTTGCATTTTTCTTGGCTCGATGTTGCTGAGAAAGTAGGTCGATTCTTGGAGGTGACTTATCACCGTATTCGCGAACGTCGCGATGTCGAAGAAGATCGCAAGTTGGGTGAAGCTGCTGCGGAAGAGCGTGAAGAGTTTGTGGAAGAGTTCCACGGTCGTGTTGAAGTTGCCGCTCCTGTACAAATTGTGCGCGCACCAGTGGAGATTCCTACGAGTGCTCGCGTTGAACGTGAAAAGCAGCAACCGTTATTTGTGGATATTCCGGATTCAGAATTGCCGCCACTCGCATTGCTCGATCCAGTGCCTGAAGCAAAAGAAACGATCTCTGCCGATGTATTGGAATTTACTTCGCGCTTAATTGAGCGTAAGTTGGCAGAATTTAATGTTCAGGTAACTGTGATTGCTGCATACCCTGGTCCAGTGGTTACTCGTTATGAGATTGACCCAGCAGTGGGCGTGAAGGGTAGTCAGATTGTGAATCTCTCACGCGACTTAGCGCGTTCGCTGGGCGTAGTGAGTATGCGTGTTGTTGAAACGATTCCCGGCAAGACCTGCATGGCTCTGGAATTACCAAACCCAACACGTCAATCGGTTTACCTGTCGGAGATCCTGACGTCACAGGTCTACAACGACAATCACTCATTATTGACTCTGGCTCTAGGTAAAGACATCTCCGGTAGCCCGATGGTGGCTGACTTAGCCAAGATGCCTCACTGCTTGGTTGCGGGTACCACTGGTGCTGGTAAGTCCGTTGGTATTAATGCCATGATCCTGTCTTTGCTCTTTAAGGCGAAGCCTGACGAAGTGCGCCTGATCATGATTGATCCGAAGATGCTCGAGATGGCAATCTACGACAAAATTCCACACTTGTTATGTCCAGTAGTGACTGACATGAAGCAAGCTTACAACGCCCTTAACTGGGCGGTAAATGAGATGGAGCGTCGCTACAAACTCATGAGTAAGTTTGGAGTGCGTAACTTAGCTGGCTTTAACAAGAAGATTGCAGAAGCAGAAGAAAAAGGTGAGAAGCTCACCAATCCATTTAGCTTGACTCCGGATGATCCAGAGCCAATCTATAAAGCACCAGTGATCGTCATCGTGATCGATGAGTTAGCTGACTTGATGATGGTTTCTGGCAAGAAGATCGAAGAGTTGATTGCGCGTATTGCACAAAAGGCTCGTGCTGCAGGCATTCATTTGGTATTGGCAACACAGCGTCCAAGCGTGGACGTCATTACTGGCTTGATCAAAGCAAACGTACCAACCCGTATTTCATTCCAAGTGAGCTCTAAGATCGACAGTCGTACGATTTTGGATCAGCAGGGCGCGGAAGCGCTGCTGGGTATGGGCGATATGCTTTATATGGCACCAGGTACCGGCTTACCAGTTCGTGTGCATGGCGCATTCGTATCCGATGATGAAGTGCATCGCGTTGTGGAGTGGCTCAAAGAGAAGGGCGAAGCCAATTACATCGATGGTGTATTAGAAGGTGCTGATGAATCTAATGTTGATGCCTTAACTGGCGAGAGCGGCGGTGAAGCTGATCCACTCTATGACCAGGCTGTTGCCATTGTTTTGGAAAACAAGCGCCCATCCATCTCATTAGTGCAGCGTCACTTGCGCATTGGCTATAACCGCGCAGCACGCTTATTAGAGGATATGGAAAAGGCTGGTCTCGTATCGAAGATGGGTAATGGCGGCAATCGCGAGATTTTGCATCGCCCTTCGGAGTAAGGTTCCATGCCAAGAGTTCTCATAGCAGCAATCCTCAGTATTGTCAGCATCTTATTTTCAAATGCCGCTCTATCTCAAACGGAGGGTGGTTCAGAGCAATTGCATCAGTTCGTACGCAGCTCAAAAACAGCTGAAGGCGATTTTGTGCAGCAGCAGTTACGCGCACCTAAAGCAAATGAGCCGCAAGATAAAGGTTTAAAAGTAGTGCGCCAAACCCAAGGTCATTTTGTGTTTCAGCGTCCCGGCCATTTTATTTGGGATACGCAAAAACCATTTGAGCAAAAGCTCATCGCTGATGGCAAACAACTCATTCTGTGGGATAAGGATTTAAATCAAGCAACCTTTCGTCCAGCTGGACAAGCATTGGCATCAACTCCAGCAGCAATTCTCTTTGGTGAGAGTTCGTTAGATCAGCACTTCGATCTGGTGGATGGGGAAGAGCGATTGGGTATGAAGTGGGTAGCTCTAACGCCTAAAAAAGACCCTAATGCCAAAGGTAAAAATGATTTACCGTACACCAAGATTTCGATTGGCATGGCCAACGGTTTGCCTAAAGCCCTTGAACTTACCGATGGATTGGGTAGTGTAGTGCTTGTTACCCTAGATAAGATCCAGCTCAATGTGAATTTGCCTGCCAATCGCTTTACTTTCAATCCGCCCGCCGGGGCAGAAGTCTTGCGCTTAAACTAGAGCCCATATACCTAACCAAAGCTACATATGATTGATCCGCAATTACTCCGTAAAGATATCGCTGCAGTTGCTGCACGTTTAGCTACTCGTAAATTCCAGCTTGATGTTGAGAAATTCAATACATTAGAAGCTGAGCGCAAATCACTGCAAACCCGCACCGAAGAATTGCAAGCAAAACGCAATCAGTTGTCTAAAGCCATTGGTATGAAAAAAGACAAGGGCGAAGATGCTTCTGCCGAGATGGCTGAGGTTGCGCAAGTAAATGCGGATATGGAATCTGGTGCAGCAAGACTAAGCACCCTTCAAGCAGAGATTTCTGATTTCTTAATGGGTATCCCCAATCTTCCGGATGAATCTGTGCCAGCAGGTAAAGATGAAACCGAGAACAAAGAAGTAAAGCGTTGGGGTGAGCAACCTATTTTTGATTTTGAGATCAAAGATCACGTTGACCTTGGCAGTCCATTAGGGCTCGACTTTGAAGTGGCGGCAAAGATTAGCGGCTCACGCTTTGTAGTGCTTAAGGGACCAATCGCAAGATTGCACCGCGCCTTGGCGCAGTTCATGATCGATACCCATGCCACAAAGCATGACTATCAAGAGGTCTATGCGCCTTATATGGTGAACGCTGCCTCAATGCGTGGCACTGGCCAATTACCGAAGTTTGAAGAAGACTTATTCAAAGTTCCGCGTCAGATGGGTGGTGAAGACGAGGGTGGCGAAGCAAAAACTGAAAACTTCTACCTGATTCCAACAGCAGAAGTGCCGGTAACCAATTTGGTTCGCGATGAAATCGTGAATGCTGATAGCTTGCCAATGAAATTTGTAGCTCATACACCATGCTTCCGCTCAGAAGCGGGTAGCTATGGCCGTGATGTACGCGGCATGATTCGTCAACACCAGTTCGACAAAGTGGAGTTAGTTCAAATCACTAAACCAGAACACTCCATGCAAGCGCTGGAAGAGTTAACCGGTCATGCAGAACGTATTTTGGAATTGCTCGAGTTGCCATATAGAAAAGTATTGCTCTGCACTGGTGATATGGGTTTTGGTAGCACCAAGACCTACGACTTAGAAGTGTGGGTGCCATCACAGCATGCTTACCGAGAAATTAGCTCTTGCTCAAGCATGGGTGATTTCCAGGCAAGAAGAATGCAAGCAAGATTCAAAGCTGGGCAAGGTAAACCAGAATTGGTTCACACCTTAAATGGCTCAGGTCTTGCGGTGGGTAGAGCATTGGTTGCATTGCTTGAAAACAAGCAGCAAGTAGATGGCAGCATTGCTATTCCTAAAGCATTGCAACCCTATTTGGGTGGCTTAGCAGTGCTAAAGCCAATTTAATCTCTTGGTAAGTGAAAAGCAGATTTACTCAAATGAATAAGCTTTCATTATTCTTAATCTTGATTTGCTCGGCATCAATTTCTCCAGGTGCTTTTGCTACTGAAAAAACCTATCGATGCGTGGTGCTGAGCTCACCATTGCTCAAGATAGTCCTAGGGTGGGTCAAGAGTTTGCGGTAGTCAAGAAAACCGGAGAAGTGATTGGGGATGTGATGGACTCCTTGGGGAAGCCAATGGTCATAGCCTCTGGAGGTGAGAGTAATCCTTATAAAGTCATTTGGAAGAAAAATGCCGCAGGTAAGAATGGCGCATTTGTAGACTATTTGAGTATTGAGGGTTTTGCAAAAGACGGTAAGAAGCCTTTTGGATTCTTCTCTGGCTCGCTGCTGATGACAGGCGTTTGCGATCAATAGATAGAAGATCTTTAAGCAGGATCAATATTTAAGTTTTATCCTAGATACACCGGAGAGGTGGCAGAGTGGTCGAATGTACCGCACTCGAAATGCGGCGTAGGGTCAAACCTACCGTGGGTTCGAATCCCACCCTCTCCGCCAATTCAATAGTCTGATTGAGAAAACCACTTTCATTGGATCAAGATGCATTTGAGAATTCAGCATGCGCTAGGGTTAGTGCTCTTAAGCACCTTTTTGTTTGCGTGCTCAAGCAAGAAGTCCGATCGTGAAGATGTTATTCAGGTTCCAAATGAAGTTTGGTGGAATACGGCCGCAAAGCAAGAAACCGGAAGGCCAATCTCAAGTGGCTCATTGAATGGGATTGACCCAAGCGCTTAGCGAAATTTGGCGGTCATACGAGGAAAAATTGCCAAAGTAAGCCCAGTTAAATTTGTTGTGGGCTTTTCAGAGAGTGATGATATTAATGCTTTTGCAAGCCTGCAAAATGGGCAATATTGCATTGTGTTTACCAATGGATTTATGCGCCAATTTGGCGATGATCCCGATGTGATTGCCGCAGTTTTTGGCCATGAGTTGGGACATCATCATTTGGGTCATACCCAACCGGATTGCGCCAAAAATAGGGATGTTGCTATTGGAGTGGCCAGTCAGGCTTTGGGGGCAATTTCTAGCTATTTCATCCCCTTTAGCGGGCTCCTGGTGGGAAATGCGGTTAAGGGTGCAGGGCTGTCCTATAGCAGGGATGATGAGCGTGATGCTGATAAATTTGGCATGAGGCTGGCTTTAAAGGCAGGCTATTCCCCCTGTGGAAGCTATCGATTTGCAGAAAAAATGAATGCCTTAGGGCAAGGCCCGGCATTAGCTTTCCTTTCAACCCACCCCGGAAATGATGAAAGACTCAAAAATTCACAAGATTTTAGTCAAGCCGAGGCAAATTCTTCATGCGTCCAATAAAACCACCATTTAGGCTGTCATAAAAGTGTCATATTCCCCACGTATCGTCTAAATATCGTATTTTTGCGATGATTATTGAGGATAGATACATGAGATCTCTTTTGAAAACAGCGTTACTGAATGGCGCCATTTCGATTGCAGTTGTAGCTTCAAGTAGTGGCGTATTTGGTATTTGCTGCCGACATGACTGGTGCCGGCGCCACATTTCCTTACCCTGTATATGCAAAGTGGGCAGAAGCCTATAAAGCGAAAACTGGCTCTAACTTAAATTACCAATCCATTGGATCTTCCGGTGGCATTAAACAGATCAAAGCTAAAACAGTTGATTTTGGTGCTACTGATAATCCGGTGAAGTTTGACGACCTAGAAAAGGACGGCTTGGTTCAGTTCCCAGCAATTATTGGGGGTGTGGTTCCAGTGATTAACGTTGAAGGTGTGAAGCCAGGTGAGATTAATTAAGTTAGATGGGCCAACATTGGCTGATATTTTCCAGGGTGTTATTTCTGATTGGGGCGACAAGCGTATCGCAATCATGAATCCTGGTGTAAAGATTCCTAGTAGCCCAATTACCGTAGTAGTGCGCGCTGATGGTTCTGGCACAACAGTGATCTTTGCGGACTATTTGGCGAAGACAAGCTCGATGTTTAAAGACTCTGTGGGCTCTGGTGCTTCAGTCAAGTGGCCAGCGGCTTCTACAGTAGGGGGCAAAGGCAATGAGGGTGTAGCTGCTAACGTTTCACGGGTCAAAAACTCTGTTGGCTATGTTGAGTACGCTTATGCCAAGAAAAACAAAATGACTTTTATTTCTTTGAAAAACAAAGATGGTCAGTTTGTTGCTCCCGACGATCTTACTTTTGCAGCCGCTGCTGCCGGTACAGATTGGTCTAAAGTCCCAGGCATGGGTACCTTTATCACGAATGCATCCGGTGCAAAGTCATGGCCTATCACTGGCGCATCTTTCATCTTGATGTACAAAGATCCGGACAACAAGGCAAATGCAGCTGAAGTATTGAAATTCTTCGACTTTGCCTTTAAGGATGGCAAGAAGATGGCCGAAGATCTCGATTACGTGCCAATGCCAGATTCAACTACTGACTACATTCGCAAGAATGTATGGTCAAAGATTAAGGCTAAGTAAGTCGATATGTCTGAAGCAGTTAACGTCTCTGCAAACGCTGTTTCCCCGCAGGCACTTCGAGTAGCCAGGGTTCAGCGTTTTCAGGACATGCTCTTTCATAGAGCAACCCAATTCTTCGCATTGTCGGTTCTGATCGTATTGCTTGGCATCATTGCGTCTCTGCTTATTAATGCATGGCCAGCCCTGCATGAGTTTGGACCAGCATTTTTCATTTCAGAAGAGTGGGATGTAGTGAATGGTCAGTTTGGCGGCCTGATTGCCATCTATGGAACCTTGGTCACCTCTGTTATCGCGTTAGTGATTGCTGTGCCCCTTAGTTTTGGCATTGCTGTATTTTTAAC
Organism: Polynucleobacter necessarius; assembly: GCF_900096755.1. NCBI lineage: Bacteria > Pseudomonadati > Pseudomonadota > Betaproteobacteria > Burkholderiales > Burkholderiaceae > Polynucleobacter > Polynucleobacter necessarius. Next base: position 33,244 of record NZ_LT615227.1, on the reverse strand, counting down.
GGAGCTCTGTCCGGGCTATTTGCGCCGTCCTCTTGGTACGGCAATTGAGCTCTTGGCAGCAGTCCCATCGATTATTTATGGAATGTTTGGTTTATTTATCTTTGCACCGCTATTTGCGGAGTACATTGAGCCCGCTTTAGCCGCCACTCTTGGGCAAATTCCATTATTTGGTCTTTTGTTCCGAGGCGCCTTTAATGGCATTGGCATTCTTTGTGCTGAATTGATATTGGCAATGATGATTTTGCCGTTTATCGCTTCCGTTATGCGCGATGTATTCGAGATAGTGCCTCCCGTGCTTAAAGAGTCTGCATATGGTATTGGGTGCATAACATGGGAAGTGGTGCGCAATATTGTTTTGCCTTACACCCGAGCAGGTGTAATTGGTGGCGTGATGTTGGGTTTAGGTAGGGCGCTTGGTGAAACCATGGCGGTTACCTTTGTCATTGGTAATGCACACAGACTGTCTTCCTCCTTATTTTCTCCAGGCAACTCTATTGCCTCTACCTTGGCCAATGAGTTTGGAGGGGCGGAAGTAGGGCCGCATTTCTCCTCATTGTTTGCATTAGCGCTTGCACTCTTCATGATCACGTTCATTGTTCTTGCGGTTGCCAAGTGGATGTTATTGCGCATGGAGAAGCGGGAAGGTCTGAAATCATGAGTGACCCAATCTTCGCAAGACGAAAGCGTGTAAATGCAATTAGCCTGGCGCTATCAGTGGGTGCCATGAGCCTTGGGATGATTTTTTTTGCTCTGGATCTTAGGCGTTTTGTTGTACAAAGGCTTTTCCTCGATTCATTTATCGATGTTTCTAGAGAGCACGCCTGCGCCAGGTTCTGACGGCGGCGGCCTAGCGAATGCGATCGTTGGCAGCTTAATGCTTGTAGGATGCTGCACCTTAATTAGCGCCCCCGTTGGAGTAATGGCAGGCATTTATTTATCTGAGTACGGCAATAAGAGTAAGGTTGCATCAGTTACTCGATTTGTGACGGACATTATGTTGTCTGCCCCATCGGATTGTGATTGGCCTCTTTGTTTATGCATTATTGGCCGCACAGGTAAAGCATTTTTCTGGCTGGGCTGGAACCATCGCGCTATCGCTGTTCCGGTTATTGTTAGAACAACTGAGAATATGTTGCGTTTGGTGCCTGGAAGTTTGCGTGAGGCCGCTTATGCATTGGGTGCACCAAAATGGAAAGTGGCTTTAAGATTACCCTACGCGCAGCGCAAAGTGGCGTAATGACCGGAATACTGCTGTCATTGGCTCGAGTGAGTGGTGAGACAGCCCCTTTATTGTTCACAGCCTTAAATAATCAATTCTTCTCTACCAATATGAATGCTCCCATGGCTAATTTGCCAGTGGTGATATTCCAGTTCGCCATGAGCCCATACGATAAATGGGTCAATTTGGCCTGGGGCGGGGCTTTATTAATTACTTTTGCGGTTCTAGGTCTCAATATTGTGGCCAGAGTCGTTTTCCGTGACAAAGTGCAGGGTTAATTTATGAATGCAATTGAGATTCGTCATTTAAATTTCTACTACGGTAGTTATCAGGGGTTGAAAAATATCAATCTGGATATTGAAGAGAAAAAAGTGACCGCTTTTATTGGACCATCTGGTTGCGGTAAGTCCACTTTATTGCGCTCCTTAAACCGTATGTACGATCTCTATCCTGGCCAAAGAGCTGAGGGTGAAATTAACTTCTACGGCGAGAATATTCTGGACTCTAATCGCGATCTGAATTTATTGAGATCTAGAATCGGCATGGTTTTTCAGAAACCAACGCCATTTCCGATGTCGATCTGCGAAAACATTGCATTTGGTGTGCGCCTATACGAAAAGCTCTCTCGTGCAGAAATGGATGAGAGGGTAGAGTGGGCCCTCAATAAAGCAGTTCTTTGGGGTGAAGTTAAGGATAAGCTCAATCAAAGCGGCCTATCTCTATCTGGCGGACAGCAACAGCGCCTATGCATTGCCAGGGGTGTAGCGGTTAAGCCTTCAGTGTTGCTTTTGGATGAACCTACCTCGGCATTGGATCCTATTTCTACGGCCAAGATTGAAGAGCTTATTAATGAGCTCAAAAACGATTACACCATTGTGATTGTGACCCACAATATGCAACAAGCTGCACGTGTCTCGGATTACACAGCATTCATGTATTTGGGAAGTCTTATTGAGTTTGGTAAAACAGATGAGATCTTCATTAAACCAAAGCGTAAAGAAACCGAGGATTACATTACAGGCCGTTTCGGCTAAAAGGAAAATCATGCCTGATAAACACTTATCTTCACAGTTTGACACCGACCTTAATGGCTTATGCAGCAAGTTGCTGGAAATGGGCGGATTGGTCGAGTCCCAAATTTCAAATGCTATGAGAGCATTTTCGGAAATGAACTTAGAACTTTGCAATCAAGTCATCCAGTCGGAAAAGCTAGTAAATGATTATGAGGTTCAGATTGACCTTACTTGTACAGAATTTATTGCACGTAGACAGCCTACTGCAAGAGATCTTCGTTTGGTCATGGCGATTTCTAAGGCAATCACGAATTTAGAGCGTGCGGGTGATGAGGCAGAACGGGTGGCCAAGAGAACCAAGCGTTTAATTGAATCTAATATCCAAACCGAGATTAATGCTGTTGAAATCAAACTTTCTGGGCAAATGGCGATTTCTTTATTGTGCCGTAGTTTTTTGGATGCTTTTGCTCGCTTAGATACGATTGCTGCCGTTGAAGTGGTTCAGGAAGACCGTCAAATTGATGAGGAATTTAGAGCATTTGTGCGAAAGTTAATCTCTTATATGATGGAGGACCCAAAGACAATTACTGCGGGTCTTGATATACTTTCCATTGCAAAAGCGATTGAGCGTATCGGAGACCACGTCAAAAATATCGCAGAGTTTGTGATTTATATTGCTAAGGGCTCTGACGTGCGGCATGTGCCCCACGAGGAGTTGGTGAGAGAAGCGACTAAATAGGATTAGCGGCTTACATGGTTCAGCGAATACTGATTATTGAGGATGAGCCTTCTATTGCAGAGCTTATAGCCGTTAACGTCGCTCACGCTGGATTTGAGTCTCAAAGGGCTATGCAAGCAGATGAAGCTGTAATGTGCTCATGGCCGAATCATTGCCAGACCTGATTATTTTAGATTGGATGCTTCCTGGAAAGTCGGGCGTTCAATTTGCGAAGGATCTCCGTGCTGATTTGCGAACTAGCGCTATTCCGATTCTGATGTTGACTGCCAAGGGTGAAGAACTAGATAAGGTTGCAGGCTTAGATGCTGGTGCTGATGACTACGTAACTAAGCCCTTTTCGCCAAAAGAGCTAGTTGCTAGAGTCAGGGCTCTATTAAGACGCTATGAAGGCGCCACAAATGAAAAGCCAATTACCATTGGCCCACTCTCATTAGACCAATCTGCTCATAGAGTATATTTTTCGGATGGTGATGTTAAGCCTATAGAAATTCCCTTAGGACCAACAGAATTTCGTCTCCTGACCTACCTGATGACCAATCCTGAGCGCGTCCATTCCAGAGAAAATCTACTGGATCATGTTTGGGGTAATGAATCCTACATAGAAGAAAGAACAGTTGATGTTCACATTAAACGCCTGAGAGATGCCTTGGCTCTCAAGGACTGCGATAGCATGATTGAAACTGTTCGGGGCAGTGGTTATCGCTTTTCTAAAGTCTGGCGGCATGAGTCATAGCAAGTCTTAGTCTAAGATAGCTTATGTTTTCAATTATTAGTCGCTTCCTGGTTATTGTTAGCCTAGCTTCAGTGGGTTCTTGGCTTGCCTATGGGCAATGGGGGATTTTGCCAGCCTTCTTGGCGGACTTTGGGTTGCTAAGCATTCCTTTGGCTTACTCCTATTTCAATTTAATGCGCTTGGAGAAGTTCATTCTGATTGATCGCGTGGAAAGCATGCCTGCCGCTAGCGGACTCTGGGGCGAGGTTTTTTCCCGTCTAGAGCGATTGATTCGTGGAATGAAAGGTTGGGTGCGTGCGATCGAGAAGCAGCACGAGCGATTTATTGATGCGTTTCAAGCCTCACCCAATGGCATCATCATGTTAGATGATGTCGATCAAATTGAATGGTGTAACGCCATTGCTGGGCGATTCTTTGGCATTTTATTCAAGCGAGATGCTTAGAAAGAATTAATTATTTGATTCGCCGTCCTGAGTTTGTTCGTTACTTGAACGATCGTTTGTTTGATGAGCCATTATTAATTGAGCAGATGGGGTCGAACTCGAACTTAAGTTTAATGATCCAGGTGTTCCCATTTTCCGAGAATCGCCGTCTGCTTTTGGCTCAAGACGTTACTGATCTACGCAAGGCTGAAGCGATGCGTAGGGATTTCGTTGCTAACGTTTCTCATGAGATGCGCACACCATTGACAGTCATGACGGGTTTTCTGGAGGCCGTGCAGACCTTGGATCTCGAGCCTGCAAAGAAGGAAGAGTACTTAGAGCTCATGATGGTGCAGGGCAAGAGAATGAAGAGCTTAGTAGAGGATTTGTTAACGCTGGCCAATCTCGAAGCAAATACACAGCCTGCGCCTCAATCCAAAGTCTCCATGCAGACCATCTTGGCAATGCTAAAGAATGAGGCCGAAGCGCTATCTCATGGCAGGCATGTTATTTCAATCGAGGGTGACGCAAATTATTCCTTGTTGGGGGATGAGCGAGAGTTAATCTCCGCTTTTAGTAACCTTGTCTCGAATGCCGTCAGATATACGCCGGATGGGGGTAATATTCAGATTGCATGGAGCGCGACCCCTAAGAATGATGCTGAATTTTCAGTTCGCGATTCTGGTCCTGGTATTCCTTCTGAACATCTTCCTAGATTGACTGAGCGTTTTTATCGCGTAGATAGAAGCCGTTCCCGGGAAACGGGTGGCACAGGCCTCGGCCTCGCTATTATTGTTAAGCACGTCGCCACTCGCCACCAAGCTCAGTTATTGATTGAAAGTGCACCTGGAGAGGGCAGTAGATTTGCAATTGAGTTCCCATCCGCGCGCGTCGTTTCTATATAACTTGTTTGGCGATTAAGACAAATAATCGCTGTGGACTAGAATGGTGTTTCACTTCTAACCGCTAGATTTCATGAAAATCATCCATCTTACCTTGCTATTTTGCCTTGGGTCTATATGTGTAGCCTGCTCAACCCCGCCAAGTAGGTTTGGCGTCTATCAACAATCTGACGGTACGATTGGGGTGCATACTCCAAAGGATGCAAAAGAACTAGAAGCTCAAGAAGTGGCCGTTGCTGAGTGTAATAAGCTTGGAAAGCGAACTGCATCAATTGTGGATAGCAGGAAAACGGTCAATGACCGTTTTCCTATGACTTACATCTATGTTTGTAGATAAATCGCTACAGATATGAGCTGCTAATTAGCTTAGCAACCATTTCTTAATCGACTTATTGACACACATTGCATCTAAAGCAAGGCCGAAGAACTCGGATCCATTAGTAACCATACTTTTGATTGCTTCTACCTTACCGGCCTTGATGCCGCGCAAATAGGTTGCAGCACGATAGCGTAAGAAATGCTCGATTTCACCTTCTTTGTTATCGGTAGTGCATAGCTCTAGGCTGCCATAGCGGGTTTCTGGGTTGATATTCAGAATCGCCAAGCCCAATGCGCCAATCAATTTCTCTGGGACGGGGATCGGTACATAAGAGTAGAGCGATACCAGCATCTCTTCTTCATCAACTTCAATGATGTGATCAATATCTAAGACATCTTTTTCGGTCAATTCTGTTTCGCCAGAGTCGCCGCCACCAAAAGTAGATTCAAACTGCAGCATTGCAGTATTGCTTCCTTTGGAGATTTCGATCATGTCAGGGTAGCCGAGTAGGCCTTTCCACCAGTACATGAGAGAGAAGGTGCAGGGCTTAACTTCTACCAGACCTTTTTTAGTGGACTTGGCAAAGTACAAGCCGTAGAACTCATCATCCTGCTCTAGACCATATTGATCTACCTTAGGAGATTTTGCTGAGGCATTTTTAACGGCCTTCTTCGCCACTTTCTTAGCGGCAGGCTTAGTCACTGGCTTCTTGGTCGCCACTTTTTTAGCAGCAGGTTTTTTTGCGGCAACTTTCTTTGCCGCTGGTTTTTTCACTACCTTCTTCGCTGTCTTTTTGGTCGCCACTTTCTTTGCGGCAACTTTTTTGACGGCTTTCTTAACAGGGGCTTTTGTTACCACCTTGGTAGCTACTTTCTTTTTTACTGGAGACTTCTTTGTAGCCATGGTTTATTACCCTTCTCTGGTAGTTATTGTGCTTACTGCACATGATGATATTACTGCAATTTCCGTAGGGAAATAACCATTTCTATATGGGGTTTGTCTGCCTCATTTCAAGGGTTGCGGAGGAGATATATTTACGTGATCGACCATTGTTCTAGGGTCGCGTCCTTGCTACACTGGAGTCGAGTAGTTTTGAATAACCTTTTATATAAAGAGAATCTATGTTCCCTGAATATCGCGAATTAATCACTAAGCTCAAAACTTCAGACCGCCATTTCTCGCATTTATTTGATAAACACAATAATTTGGATCAAAAGATTCAGCGGATGGAGGCCCATACTGAACCATCCACTCCGGAAGAGATTGAAACGTTGAAAAAAGAAAAGTTACTACTAAAAGACCAGCTCTATGCAGTATTGAAAAAGGCGAGCGCCTAAAACGCTCGCTAGCTATTAAGCCTTTTTCAGGAAGCAGGCTTTAAGCAACATATTGCCTGCTTCTGTTTTGCAATCCACCTCATGGTCCCCAGAGACCAGGCGAATTCCCTTGATCTTGGTACCTACTTTTAAAGTGGTCGACGATCCTTTTACCTTCAGATCCTTAATTAAGGTTACCGTATCACCATCCGCCAACAGATTGCCATTGGCATCTTTAACGATTAAGCCGGCTTCAGCCTCTTCAGCGGGTCCGCTCATTGGCCATTCATGTCCGCATTGGGCGCAAACAAAGTTTTCGCCATCTGGATAAGTAAGTCATGTCTTCCTGGCAAGCAGGGCATTTTGGGAGGTTATCTGTACTCATGGCTCTATTTTAGTCCACCCCTTTAGAATGCTTAAATCATGAAAAAAACGATCAAGCTCATTTTGGGTATATCTGCTGCCCTTGCTTTATTGGGGGCGGGCTTGTGGTACGGATCTTCATTGGTCAATCCAGCGCAATTAACCAAATTACTGAGTAGCTCAGTAAAAGATGCAACTGGTCGAGATCTCAAAATCTCAGGGCCTGTTAGCCTGAAGATATTCCCCTCTATTGGAGTTACTGCAGAGCAAGTCTCATTAAGTAATGCATCTTGGGCTAGTGATGCGCAAATGCTGACCTTGAAATACATTGAGATGAATATCAAATTGCTGCCTTTGCTGACTGGCAATGTTGAAATTAGCAGTATGAATTTGAAGGGGCTTGATGCTCACCTACAAACCAATAAAGCTGGGGTAGGTAACTGGGATATGACTTCTTCAGTAAGCACTCCCAATACTTCTTCAGGCAATTCTGCTAACCAATCAACGTCTGATGACAGTGCATTTGTGGCGATTGAAACTGTCAATATTTCTGATGCGAAAATTAGTTACCAAGAGGCAAATGGCTCGACCAAGATCTTTTTACTCCCTAAATTTGCTTTGGATAAGAGCGGGTCAAAAACGTCCGTTATTGTGGATGCCCAGCACGCTAACTACACGCTTGGTCTAAAAGGAAAAGTGAGCTCGTTACGCACGGCGATGATGGATTGGGATCAGTCTCCCGTAAAGATGGATATTGATTTGGTGCTCACCTTAAATGGCAAGACTCTCGACATTCAGGGCAAGATCAATAAGGCACCAAAAGTATTGCCTAGGTTCGATATTTCGCTAAATTCCAAATCGTTTGACTTGGTTCCGCTTGCAGGTTCAGCAGTCATTGCTGCGAATGGCGCAAAGGTGAAGTCTATAAGCGCTCCCCCCAAGGCTCAGGAAAAATATTTCTTTAGTGCTGACATGCTTCCATTCGATTTAATCCCAGAGGCTACTGGCAAGATTGCTCTCAATATTGATAAGCTGGGCGTTCCTGATCAAGCCCCATTTACCAATGTGAAGGCCAATCTCTTATTTAAAGGTCAGGATCTAGAAATCAACGATTTGAATTTTGCCGTAGGCAAGGGTGAGGCGCAGGCGCAAATTAAGCTCTCTCAATTTCATGGTCCAAGCCCTATGCTGGTGGCAAAAGGTATCGCCAAGGATTTCTCATTGGAGCAAATTGTAGTGACCGCAGATCCCAATGCGCGGGTAAGCGGCGGCAACACTGAACTTGCCTTTAACATCAGCAGTCGAGGGAAAAGCTTGCACCAGATAGCTGCTTCGGCAAACGGTACGGTCCAGGTTTATATTGGCAATGCAGTGTTGGACTCCGCTTTAATGAATAAGGGCGGTGATTTTGTCGTCACAGTATTGGATGCAGTCAATCCAATGCGCAAGAAAACCAAAAAAACTATTTTAGAGTGCGCAGTTGCCTATTTGCCAATTGCTAATGGCATTATCACTGCGAAGGATTCTGTTGGCGCAGTTACCGATCGCTTGGATATTCTGTTGGCTGGTACGGTCAACCTCAATACCGAAGCTATCAATATCAAAATTAATCCCAATGAAAAGTCTGGCCTAACAACTGGCCTCGATCTTGGCAGTTTGGTGATGCTGCAAGGTACATTGCAAAATCCCAGCGCAGGGATTCATAAGGAGGGGGTAGTTAATAGTGCTGTCACTATTGGTCTAGGCATCCTCACGGGCGGAATCAGTATTGCCGCTGAAAATGCTAAATCGCTGGTTACGAAATCCTATTCTTGCAATTCAGCGCTGCGACCTTGGTCAGATATTTATCCTGGGTCTAAATAGACCCAGGTAATTCACTCTTAAAATACGAGTCCGCTCACAAAGAGACTGAACAAAGAAATAAAGATGCTGGCGAAGAAGGCTGTCCAGAAGCTAGAGATCGTAAAGCCGCTCACCACTGCAGACACCAGCATCAATACCAATGCATTGATCACCAGTAAAAACAGCCCCATGGTCACTACTGTTAGTGGAAGTGTGAACAAAATCAATAGCGGCTTCACAATGGCATTCGCAAAGCCAAGCAATAGAGCGGCAATCAATAACGAGCCGCCATCAGCAAAGCGTAAGCCACTAAAAATATAGCTAGCCACCCATAGGAATAAAGAAGTTAAGCCCCACTGGACTATAAATAGCGTTAAGTTACTCATGATTTTGCTCCTGCGGAGTGGTTAATCTTATTAATACTTATGAAGATATTAGCAGTAAGTTAATAGTGTGGAGGGATTTCATCTTTGAGGCTACCGCCTCCACCGCCACTGCTAGCTTGCTCTTTAATGGCCTTCAGTTCCCGATAAAGAAATTCAATCTGCTGCTGTTGCTTATAGACAGTCTCGTTGAGTTTCTCAATCAAGTCCTCGGTAAAGCTGAGCTTGATTTCTAGATTCGTGATTCGATCTTCAGTCATTTGATATCTTTCTTATTGATTGCGCAATGAGTTCAAAGCGACCATCTTCCATCTCCGCTTGGGGCCTTATCCAAAAGTCGTGAGATTGCATGGATTCATAAACGTAAGCTGGCTCCAGTGTGGCCTCTTGGTTGGCTAGTAACTAGAAGCCGCCTGTTTTAACGTGCCGTAATTTACTGCCAGGCTTAAAGAGCCCTTCATCAGGGGCTGCCATTTTTGGTTTGCTCATGTCAATAACGTACTTTCTCAGTATGATCTGGTAATGGCTAATCCCATTCCATACTCCATTCTAGATATATCTCCCATTCCTCAGGGATTTACTGCTGGTGATGCGCTTCGTAATTCATTGGATGTGGCGCAACATGCAGAAAAATGGGGCTACACCCGTTACTGGGTGGCAGAGCATCACAATATGACTGGAAATGCCAGTTCTGCAACTGCAGTGCTAGTGGGCTACATCGCTGCAGGTACATCACATATCCGGGTAGGTTCTGGCGGGGTCATGTTGCCAAACCATGCGCCACTCGTCATCGCAGAACAATTTGGCACTTTGGAATCTATCTATCCAGGTCGTATTGAGCTGGGGTTAGGGCGCGCACCTGGAACTGACCAAATGACGGCAAGGGCGCTACGACGTGATTTATTAGGAAGTGATGATCGCTTTCCGCAAGACGTTCGTGAGCTTCAACATTACTTTGGCCCTATTCAGGAAGGGCGGTCTGTTAAGGCGATACCTGGCGCCAATACGAACGTGCCGATTTGGATCTTGGGCTCTAGCCTGTATGGCGCGCAGCTGGCTGCACATTTTGGTTTGCCGTATACATTTGCCTCGCACTTTGCACCAGAACAGCTATTGGAAGCAATGAAGATTTACCGTGATTTATTTAAGTCATCTGTACAACTTGCATCACCATACTCAGCATTTGTTATGAATGTCGTAGCTGCAGATACGGATGAAGAGGCGCAACATCTCTTTACCACCTTGCAGCAGAATGTTGTCAGAATGCGGCGCAATACGCGCGGACAACTGCCGCCACCGATTGAAAGTCTGGATGATTTTTGTGAGCCCCATGAGCAAGATGCTGCCGCTCATGCTCTGCAATGCTCAGTGGTCGGTTCTTTGGAGACTGTTAAAAAGGGAATGCGCCAGTGGCTGGATAAAACGGGCGCAAATGAATTGATATTTACTGGCCAGATATTTGATCATCAAGCTAGACTCAAATCCTTCGAGATAGCAGCGCAGGCCGCCCAAAGTCTATAGAGCTTGAGTGTAGTCTGCTGTAATAAGAACTTGTTCTGTGGCAGCCCTGCTTATAAACCTTAAGACCTCATTATCTTTACTCACCAAAGTGCAGGGTTTATGCGTAAAAGCCAAATCTAGGAAGACTTGATCGTCTGGGTCTTGACATTGCCAGGGAGATTTTTGAAGATCTTCATCGCCCACACTCTTTGCTAGAGAACTCCACTGCAGCAAGATTTTCTCTTGAGCTGTTTTGTCTAAAGAAAACAGCGGACGAGAAATCACATCAGCAAATTCTTCTAGTGTTTTAGGGGTAGCAAGAGCGCTAATGTGGCCGGCAAGCAAGGCCTCCTTTAAATGAAGCGCTCTAAAGTCATTAAAGACAAAGAGATCGAGCAAAACATTGGTGTCGAGAATGACGACACGCATATCAGCAATCCACTTTTATCCTGGTTGTTTATCTTGGGGGGTTAGTCTTGATTTTTGCGCCAGATCTCTGGGGTAATAGTGACTTGGCCCTTATCGGAAGAAACGTAGACTTCACCATCTTGCATATTGACGTGAATCACCATGCTGCGCTCAACCAACTTATTTAATTCATTTACTTGTTCTGCTGGAATGGATACGACTTGAAGATTGCGCGCTCTAGTGAGCTTATTGGCGATACCGTCCCACCAGATTTTGCTTGTGTGCCCTCCATAGCAATAAACGATCACTTGATCTGACCGGCCGCACGCCTTCAGAATTCTGCGCTCATCTGGCTGCCCAATTTCAATCCACAGCTGAATGGCATCCGTGAGATCCTTAATCCAAAGATCCGGCTCATCGGTGTCGCTTAAACCTTTAGTAAAGACCAGGTCTTCGCTCGCCTGTAAAGCAAAGGCAATGATTCTGACCATCATCCGCTCTTCAGTTTCCGAGGGGTGTTTGGCGATCGTAAGGGAGTGACTGCCGTAATAGTGGCGGTCGGAGTCTGTGACGTGGAGGTCGGCTTTGTGGATTGTTGCGCGTAGGGCCATGCCGCATTATCGCCTTTATGCGCTAGTACTTCGGTTGAAGGGCTCTATAACCAGTATTATTTACATAAAGAGGCGCAAAAACCCTCAAATTACTGTGTATTGTTGAGCTCCATGATCCGTATTACTGAACTGCGTTTGCCAATCGACCATGCCCCAGAAGCCCTGGAGTTAGCGATTCTGAAGCGCCTGAATTTATCCCAAAAAGACTTAATTCAATTTGAGGTCTTTAAGCGCAGTTATGATGCCCGTAAAAACGTCGCACTGTCATTTATCTATACCGTTGATCTCTCGCTGAAAGATGAAGAAAGTATTCTTCAGAAATTTTCAGGCGATATTCATGTAAGACCATCGCCAGATACGAGTTATCACTTTGTTGCTAAGGCTCCTGAGTCTATAGCTAATGGGAAGGCATTACGTCCTGTAGTCATCGGTTTTGGCCCTTGTGGAATATTTGCTGCTTTAGTACTTGCGCAGATGGGCTTCAAGCCTATCGTCTTGGAGCGCGGGAAAAAAGTTCGTGAGCGTACTCAAGATACTTGGGGCTTATGGCGCAAGAATGTTCTTAATCCAGAATCCAATGTGCAGTTTGGTGAGGGTGGGGCAGGAACCTTTTCGGATGGCAAGCTCTACAGTCAAATCAAAGACCCTAAATTTTATGGTCGCAAGGTAATCAATGAGTTTGTTAAGGCCGGCGCCCCAGAAGAAATTCAGTATGTAGCAAAACCCCACATAGGCACCTTCCGTTTGGTGGGTATGGTCGAAAAAATCCGCCAAGAGATTATTGATCTGGGCGGAGAGATTCGTTTTTCCCAAAAAGTGATTGGTTTTGATATTCAAGATCAGCAAATTACTGGAGTAAAAATTGAGGGGCACGACGACTTGCCTGCAAATCATGTGGTGCTGGCATTAGGACATAGCGCACGCGATACCTTTGAGGCTCTTCATCATGCCGGCGTGTTTATGGAGGCCAAGCCCTTTTCAGTTGGCTTTCGAATTGAACATCCACAATCACTCATTGATAAAGCGCGCCTGGGTCCCCATGCAGGCAATGAGCTTATCGGTGTCGCTGACTACAAATTAGTCCATCACGCCAAGAATGGCCGCGCTGTATACAGTTTTTGTATGTGTCCTGGCGGTACCGTGGTGGCTGCAGCCTCTGAGCCAAATTGTGTGGTTACTAATGGTATGAGTCAGTACTCGCGTAATGAGCGCAATGCCAATGCAGGCATCGTTGTTGGTATCACCCCAGAAGATTACCCTAGTGGGCCACTCGCAGGCATTGAGTTTCAACGTGCAATTGAATCCAAGGCATTTGAATTGGGTGGCGGAACATACGAAGCTCCGGGCCAATTGGTTGGGGATTTCTTGGAAGGTAAGGCATCTACACAATTTGGAAGCGTAATACCTTCTTACAAACCTGGCGTACATTTAACTGACTTAGCCGAAAGTTTGCCTGCATATGCGATTGAGGCAATTCGGGAAGCGCTACCTGCCTTTGAGAAGCAAATCAAAGGTTTTTCAATGAAGGATGCTGTTTTAACCGGAGTTGAGACGCGCACATCATCGCCTTTGCGCATCACGCGCGGACCCAACTTCCAAAGCCTGAATATCAAAGGACTCTATCCGGCAGGAGAGGGTGCGGGCTATGCTGGCGGCATTCTATCTGCGGGAGTAGATGGTATTAAGGTGGCAGAGGCGGTTGCCTTGGATTATCTGGCAAGCTAATACCCAGGATTACAATTGCCCTATGAGCTCAGTGGCAAACAATCAGATTGCAGATGAAAAAGAAGTTTTATTTCATCCGGAGTTATCGCAAAAGTTTGATATCAATGGGCCTCGCTACACCTCCTATCCAAGCGCAGATCGCTTTCATAATGCATTTTGTGAAGCAGATTATTTAGGCGCCCTTGAGAGGGTAGCCAAAACCAACGAGCCTCTATCCCTATATTTCCATTTACCCTTCTGTCCTAACATTTGCTATTACTGCGGATGTAATAAGATCATCACCAAGGATCATGGTCGCAGTGCAAAGTACATCAAGTATTTGGCAAAAGAAATGGCGATGGTCTGTTCCGCCATGGGCGCCCAGAAGAAAATACCAGTGACGCAGTTACATTGGGGTGGCGGTACTCCGACATTTTTATCTCATTTATCTCATGAGGAGATGACGGAGTTAATGCATCACACTCGCGAGCATTTTGAATTACTGCCTGGTGGTGAGTATTCAATAGAGATTGATCCACGTCGTGTAACAGAGCAAGACATTGCACTGCTTGCTGAGCTGGGCTTTAACCGTATTAGCCTGGGTGTTCAGGACTTTAATCTGGCCGTGCAAGAAGCGGTACACCGTGTGCAAACCATTGAAGAAACTCAAGCGGTGATGGATTGGTCCAGAAAGTATGGTTTTAAATCCAGAAGCGTTGATTTGATCTACGGCCTGCCAAAACAAACCCCGGAAACCTTTAAAGAAACGGTGGATGTGGTGTTGGCCATGAATCCAGATCGCCTCTCGGTATATATAACTACGCGCATTTGCCACACATCTTTAAGCCGCAGCGTCGTATTGCTGAAGCCGATCTTCCTCCTGCAGCAGATAAGTTAGATATTTTGTCTAATACGATTAGTCGACTAGGTGAAGCAGGTTATGTCTTCATCGGCATGGACCATTTTGCAAAGCCAGACGATGAATTGGCGATTGCCCAAAAAGAAGGGAAGTTGCATCGTAATTTCCAGGGTTATTCAACGCAAGCCGAGTGTGACTTACTCGCATTTGGTATTTCGTCGATTGGAAAAGTGGATGATTGCTATTCTCAAAACGTACGTACGCTAGATGAGTATTACGAAGCCTTAGATAAAGGCCATCTACCAGTTCTCAGAGGGCTGCAGTTGGATAAAGATGATCTCTTGTGTCGCGAGCTCATTGGCGAACTCATGTGTCAATTTGCATTAGATACAGATCGGTTTGCACAGTCCCATGGAATTGATTTTCCGGCTTACTTTGGACGAGAGATTGAAGAGCTCAAGAGTCTAGAAGAATCTGGCTTACTGGAATGGCATGGTCAGAGCATGCTGGTTCCGATTAAGGGCCGCCTATTACTGCAACAATGGGTACCCCCGTATTGAGGTTGCTTATTTTGACCAAATGCGTGAAGGCTTGGATCTCAATGCATCGCTTGAGGATTACATCAGCCCTGGTAGTGAATGGATAGAAATCAATGGCAATAAGAAGCACGTTAAGAGTTATTTAAGCGATTTCTTATTCGCACCAGAGCGAACCAATTCGCCCGTAAGTACTTTATCTGGCGGCGAGCGTAATCGCTTGCTGCTAGCGCGTTTATTTGCAAGACCGGCAAACGTCTTGGTTTTAGATGAGCCAACCAACGATTTGGATATTGATACTCTGGACTTGCTCAAACAACTTTTGCAGGACTATAAAGGCACAGTCTTCTTAGTCAGTCATGATCGTTATTTCTTGGATAACGTCGTCACTAGCATCATTGCGAATGAGGGTGATGGCTTCTGGCGTGAGTATGAGGGCGGCTACGAAGACTGGAAGATCCAAAAAGCACGCTCTGACAAAATTCGCGCATCCAATGCGAGCACAAAATCTTCCGATAAAGCCGAAGCAAAAGTTGAAGTCAAAGCTGAAAAAGCAGAGCCTAAGCCGGCGGCTAAAAGTGGTGTATCAAAACTCAACGGCAAAGAACACCAAGAGTTAGAGTCGCTGCCTTTGCTTATTGAGGAGTTAGAAACAGAGCAGGCCGATATTGCTATGAGCAATCCGGATCTTTATAAGAATGAGCCAGAGTTAGCCGCCAGCATGCAGGCGCGCTTAAGCGAGATCACCGCTGACTTGGATCAAAAGCTGCAGCGTTGGGAGCAAGCTTTTGAGTCGTTCAGAGTCTTAGTGCTAGATTAATTCTCGCGCGGCAAGCGAGCCCGAAGCTGCGCTATTTCTTCTAGCAAATCCAATGCTAGAGCAACACCAGGAACATTCAGTTCTAAATCGTGGGTTAGGTGAGCGGCTGTTTTTGCTCTTCTTAAAGAGTCGCCACCAAAGCGCCAGTCTTCTGGTGATGAGCCGCTAGGGCTGAGAACGCCTTCGGATACCCAAGTCATGATGAGTTCTTCTGGAGTGCGTGAGGCATGAGAGAGTTCAACAATCGTCATGTGAACTTCGTTCTCAACAACAGCGCCTTCAATCCAGGTGATATTTGTTTGTGTCATATTCATCATCCCTTCAGGTGAGTTCTGGGGTTGAAATCAAATGCTTTTTCAAAGGCTTGATAGGCCTCTTTGTGTGCATCAGTATCGGCAGGGGGTAGGGCAATTGTTGGTACGACGTAGAGATCGCCGGGTTCTGCACTCGGAATGCCTTTGCCTTTGAGGCGCATCTTACGTCCAGCTACTGTGCCTGCAGGAATCTTGAGTTCTAAAGTTGTGCCTGCTGGAGTGGGAACCTTAACGGTCGTGCCTAACGCAGCTTCCCATGGCGCTAATGGAATATCGATCAATACATCCTTGCCGTCTATGCGATAAATCGCATTGGGATGAAAATCAATTTCTAAATAGAGGTCGCCCGCAGGTCCTTCACCCATGCCGGGGCCACCCTGACCTGAAAGGCGGAGATTCTGTCCGGCTTTAATACCTTTTGGAATGCTGACGTCGAGCTTGCGCTCTTGAGTAGTGACATGACCGCTCGCATCTTGTGTCGGCATATGCAAAGCAATCGTGCGCTTGGCACCGTTATAAGCATCGGCTAAATCAATGAAAACTTTGGCATGATGATCTTGGCCTTTGAAATTCATGCCCTGGCGTGATTGACCTCCGCGGCCACCTTGGCGATGTTTGCCTCTGCCAAAAAGGGATTCAAAGAATTCGCTTTGATCGTCTTCGAATCCGCCACCATAGCCCGGGTGTCCACCACCAAACCCAGCATCTGAATACTCAAAGCCTTCATTCCAGTTTGGTGGGGGAGTAAAGTCCTGGCCATTTTTCCAGTTTTCACCAAAGCGATCGTAGGCTGAGCGTTTCTCGGTATCTTTTAAAACGGCATAAGCCTCACCAATTTGCTTGAACTGTTCTTCGGCTTCAGCATCTTTATTAACGTCCGGATGATATTTGCGAGCCAGCTTGCGATACGCTGACTTGATTTCTGCTTCGGTGGCAGAGCGTGCCACGCCAAGAGTCTCGTAGTAATCCTTAAATTTCATAAGCCTAATTAAATCCTTATTGAGCTAATGATGAATTCTATAGTCCTATTAGCTCATTACGCCAATTTGCCAAGGCACAAATTCATAATCTCCCAGGCCCAAAAGTTCGCTCTTGGAAGCTTCGCCCGAGGCTGTTCTGAGGAATAGATCGAATATTCGCTGACCCATCTCTTGGACGGAAATGGTCCCGTCTAAGATTTCTCCGCAGTTAATGTCCATGTCTTCTGTAAGTCGTTGATACATCTGGGTATTGGTGGCGAGTTTGATGCAGGGTGCAGGTTTTGATCCAAACATGGAGCCACGACCCGTTGTAAATGCAATGAGATTGGCGCCGCCAGCAATTTGACCTGTGGCTGAGACTGGGTCAAATCCAGGAGTATCCATAAATACAAATCCTTTGGCAGTAACTGGTTCGGCGTATTTATAAACTTCCATCAATGGACCTGTACCGCCTTTCATGGACGAACCTAGAGACTTCTCAAAAATATTCGCAAGGCCACCGATCTGATTGCCTGGACTGACTTGACCGTTAATTTGTACATCTCTACCAACGGAATACTCATCTTTCCACCAGCGGATTCTCTTAATGAGCTTTTCTCCAATCGCTTGGCTTGCAGCGCGACGGGTGAGGGTATGTTCAACACCATAGATCTCTGGAGTTTCCGAAAGAATGCCGGTACCTCCATGGCGAGACAAGATATCAATAGCCGCGCCCAAGATAGGGTTCGCAGTGATAGATGAAAAACCATCTGAACCACCACATTGCAAACCGACGCAGAGGTGACTTGCGGAAACAGTTTCTCTCTTAGCCTTATTTGCCTCCGGAAGTAGGGCTTTCACCGCCTCAATTGTTTTGCGTGTTCCACCAGTTTCTTGCATGATGAAGGTATGCAGGTTGGTGCCAGCAGTTAAATCCTCTTGCTCCATTAGCCCCTTGAGCTGATTGCGTTCACAACCCAAGCCAACAATCAATGCAGCAGTGAGGTTGGGGTGACGTGCGTATCCTGCCATAGTGCGGCGAAGCAGCTCCATCGGTTCGCCACTCATCTCCACGCCACAACCAATGTTGTGGCTAAAGGCAACAACGCCATCTACATTTGGATAGTCTTTTAATCTTTCAGGGGTAAACCAATCGGCAATTTTATTGACAACAGTCGCAGAGTAATTAACGGTCGATAAGATGCCAATAAAGTTGCGCGTCCCCACTTTGCCATTTGGTCGAACATAGCCCTGAAAAGTTGCCCGGTCTGCTTCAGGCAACATCTGTGTGGGCTTGAACTCACTTGCATAAGCATAGTCACGATCAAATTCACGAAATTCTGTGTTGTGGCTGTGGACCATCGTTCCCGCTTCGATATCGGTATTAGCAAATCCAACAGTCACGTTGTACTTAAGGATTGGTTCACCCTTAGATATTTTTTTGCAGCAATCTTATATCCGGCTGGAACTTGACTGCGACTCGTGAAGTTTTCGCTGGGAACTTCTGTGCCGATACCAATATCAATTCGTGCAACAACAATATTGTCGTTTGGATGCAAGCGAATAATAGGGCCGACTAATTTTTTTTCAGATGTTTCAATCATGATCTTATGGGTTCATTGTGATAGGTTTATCCTAGCCCCTGAGTCCGGATTATTTAATGACTCAAGTCAAAGATCAGCACTTCAGCATCAATCCCGCCTTCAATATTTAGGGTGGATTCATTCTCAATCAGCAATGCATCCCCAGCATTTAGCTGCTGGCCATTAATTTTTAGCTCACCGCGTATGAGGTGGGCATAGGCCTTGCGATTTTTATCCAATGCAAAACTGGCTGATTGTGAACCATTAAATAGGCCTGCGTAGACATTGGCATCAGCATGAATTTTTACGGAATTATCTCTGCCGTCTGGAGAGGCAACAAGCCGCAGCTTTCCTTCTTTTTCAACTTGAGGAACGCTAACTTGTTCATAGCTGGGTTCAATCTCTAACAAATTGGGTTCTATCCAGATTTGCAAGAAGTGGGTTGTTTGATCTTTAGCATGATTAAATTCGCTGTGAGTCACTCCTGTGCCGGCGCTCATGCGCTGAATATCGCCCGGAGGAATGCCTTTAACGTTACCCATACTGTCCTCATGTGCCAATTCGCCCGAAAGAACGTAGCTGATGATCTCCATATTGCGGTGGCCATGCTTTCCAAACCCCATGCCAGCGGCAACCCGGTCTTCATTAATAACTCTTAGGTTGCCCCAGCCCATAAATTTGGGGTCATGGTAGCCCGCAAAAGAGAAGGAGTGGAAGCTTTTCAGCCAGCCGTGGTCTGCGTAGCCTCTATCTTGGGATTTTCTAAGGAACATCATGGTTTGGGGCCGTCTGAATACAGGTTGAGAAAATGACAATAAGCACATTATCATTAGCTTTTGCCATATTTGCTGATCGGTAATGCATGGGAAGCTTTAAACAAGACCTTCAAGAAACCTACCTTGGCCTCAGAGAGGCTGCTGAGGAGAAGTGGGGCGACTTTACCCAGTTCATGCAAGAGGCATGGCCACTCTTGGCTTTATTGTTGACGATTCTTGTTGGCATTTGTTGGCTGTATGCAGATCCTCCGCCTCCAAGGCACGTGATGATCGCTACAGGATCTCCCGGTGGATCCTATGAGGCCCTCGGAAAAAAATACGCAGAATTCTTTAAAGAAAAAGGTGTCACCCTAGAGATTGTCCCGACCATGGGTGCGTAAGAAAATTTCTGCTGGTGTTGAGGGAAGTGGTACACATGCTCAGGCGACCAAGATCTTGAAAGAGTCTGGTTATGTGGGTGGGGTGGATTTACGCAACCTTCCTGGTAGCGAGGCAGTTAAGGCGCTTCAACTTGGTGAGATCGATGGTGCATTCATTGTGGATGGCTATGAAGCTCCGAATGTTCAGACGCTACTAAACGATCCAATGATGCACCTCGTAACCTTTAAGCGGGCAGAGGCTTATGCCAAGCTCATTCCTTATCTGCATATTTTGGAGGTTCCACAAGGCGCATTTAGCTTGCCAAGAAACTTTCCGTCTATGGATATGAAGTTGCTTGCAACAACAACCAATATCTTGATTGATGACCGCATGCATCCAGCGATTCAGTTTTTATTCTTAGAGGCTGCTAGATCGATCAATGGTAAAGGCTCATTTTTTGCAGAGCGGGGAGAGTTCCCATCCTTCAAAGATTCAATCATGACTGAGAGCCCTGTTGCAGTTCATTACGAGAAGAATAATTATCCGTTGTTGGCTGCCTATTTCCCTTTTTGGATTGCTGAATTAATTAGCCGTCTGATATTTATTTTGCTGCCGTTTTGTGTGCTTGCCTACCCGATCTTGCAAGCACTTCCAGGATTCCGTGCCAAGCGGATGCAGAACAAGATCAATCGACTCTATGGTGAATTAAAAAGGTTTGAGCAAGAGCTGCTGCTCAATTTCAACCCAGAGCAGCGTAATGAGTATCTAAAGAAATTGGATTTACTAGAGTACCAAGCGCTAAACGTGAAGGTCTCTAAGCGTCTATCGGGTGATTACTATGCTCTGCGAACTAGTATTGACTATGTCCGCAACTGTTTAAATAGAGGGCAACACCCTTACCAGTTTGACGAGGGTGTTGATCCAGATCTATAGGGCTTTATTCGTTGTCGCCCGCTCTGCTGGGGTATTTGAATGAGGCATAACGCACGACTGCATTGGCCAAAGCAAGGATCAGAATGGTAATGCCCATGAATAAGATGGCTAAATCTGCTTCATGCTTGGTGTTGACTAGGTCAATGATGAGTCGTGTTACGGCTGTGATGGCAACGTAGATCAAGAAGCGCACAGGCATGTGGTTGGTTTTGAAGTAGATGCCAACCATTGCACCAATCTCAAGATAGATAAATAGCAAAAGCAAGTCTTCAATAGATGCAGAACCTTTGCCTACCATTCCCAGGAAGGCAACTGCAGCTGACCATACGGTTGCTGCCCCAATTCCAAAAAGAGCAATACGATGGAAAAGGGAGACAAATAGGTTGCCAATAGGTACCGTCCATTTTTCAATGGCATCTTCCAACTTAGATGCGCCCTTGGGGGATGTTGGGGTCATATTCATGAGGTCTCCAGTTTTCTAATGTATTTGACTCAGTATAGGTATCTATCCGCTCATGTAAACAAAAAAGAGGCGCTATGGCCTCTTTTTTTGGGAAGAATTGACTTAGGTCAACCTAGGCTGTCTGCCCAGATATTGTGAGCCCAACCCCATGCATAGACCCCTTCCAGTGTGGATGGTGCCGGCGAGAGGCCGCCAGATCCAGGAACCGATTTAAAGGTTTTCTCAGCAGCGTTGTATTGGTGAACGCTGGCCACATGAACTACTTCCTTGTCATTGACAAAGCTGTAGCAGGTATTGGTCAGCACGGGAGCTGGATTAATTTCCCAACCAATGAGTTCCGCCGCAATGGCCGCCGCGGCTACTTTTGCATGTTGATTTGCCATGTGTCCAGACTTGGGCATCGCAGGTGCAATTTGAATGGAATCGCCAAGCACGTGAATATCTTTCTGTGCTGTGGATTCAAAATTGAGGAAGTTCACATTGACCCAGCGACCATTAGCATTTGCTAAACCGGTTTTAACGGCAATTTCTCCGGCGCTCATTGCAGGCAATAAATTTAAAACATCTGCTTTGATGTCATCTTGTACTTCAAACTTAACCGTTTTGGTCTTTGCATCAACCGCAGTGACGTTGTACTTAGGTAAGTACTCAATCATTCCTGCGTATTGCTCGGCCCAGACTTTTTTGAAAAGAGCGCCTTTAGATGTGACGTCCTGGTTATCATCCAAAATCAATACCTTAGATTTGGGCTTGTTTTGCTTTAGGTAGTTGGCAACCTGGCAAGCACGCTCATACGGTCCAGGAGGGCAGCGATAGGGTGCCTCTGGAATGCTAATGGCAAAGGTCCCGCCATCGCGCATAGATGCTAATTGCTTGTGTAGCGCCACAGTTTCAGGTCCTGCTTTCCAAGCCTGCAAAGTAACGCCTGCTTTATTTGCTTGCGCCAAACCTTCGATGCTATTCATCATTAAGGTAACGCCAGGAGAAACAACAGCCTTGTCGTAACGTAAAGTTTTTCCAGATGCTAGCTTGACAGTTTTTTTGTCTGTATCAATGCTGGCAACGCTATCTTGAATAATCTTGACGCCATGTCGCTTGCTGAGATTATCGTAAGGTGAGGTAATTTCAGAAAGCTTGCGTGAGCCGCCAACTACTAAATTCGAGAGTGGGCAAGACACAAAAGATGCGTTTGGCTCAATCAGCGTGACTTTGGCGGTGTTGTTGGAAAAGAGGCGTAGATACTTAGCGGCAGTTGCACCACCGTAACCACCGCCAATAACAAGAATTTCTGCTTTTTGTAAATTGGCACGAGCTTGGCCTGAGAAGCCAGCCAGTAAGCCCAGCCCAGCCGCGCTATTTCCAATAAAGTGTCGACGATCCATGATGTGTTCCTTTATTATTTTTTGCCAAGTTGATTGGCGATGATTTCAAGTTGCTCGTCAGAGTAGCCTTTGGCTAGCTGCGGCATGATGGTTCCTTCACGGGCACCAGATTTGAATGCTTTGAGCTGGGTAAGCATTTGCTCGCTTGTGAGACCGTTGATCAATGGCATGCCGCCATCGACTACGCCCTTACCATCCGTTCCATGGCAATTGGCGCAGGTAGCAGCAAGCCCGCGTTTGTATAAGTTACTTGCGTCCGCATTTTGCGCAAGGGCAAATGTGCTCCACTGGCTTAAACCGATATAAATCGTCGCTAGGATTGCGGGTTTTAAATACTTTGCTCGCATAAAGTCTATCTCCGTTGGAAATATTTCTGGGTAATGGGACTACATTCTTCTATATCAACATCTTAATCAAAATCTTCCTGAAAAGTGACGCTTCTTACAGATTCATTTTTTATAAGCTCACTAGAAAAAGTGGGTGAATTCAGTTTTATTGGAACTTCTTGTAAGCCCTATAAACTATAGGCATGCGAGCTTCATTTTCATACCGTTCCGCCTTATTCATACTGCTTTTAGGTGTATTTACCTACCTATACGGCCTGGATAGTCGATTTGCCCCTAAAAATGGCGATGAGTATCCGTATATGCACATTGTTCGCATGACGGCGGATGCTGGAAATTGGTTGCCGCTCCAGTCTGAAATGGACGGCATTAAAAACACCAAGCCACCAATCATTTTTTGGCAGGGTATTGCGAGCACCGGCTGGGCGAGTGAATGGACCTTGGCAAATCTTCGTTGGCCTAGCATTCTCTATACAGGCCTCACCGCATTTTTCTTGTTCCTGGCCGTGCGTCGATTTAGCGGCAAGACGCAAACTGGAATTCTGGCTGGCTTAATTTGGCTATCTTTTTTTGCGACCTATCGTTATGGCCGCCCGTTCTTAACTGACCCTCCTGAAGTGTTTTGGATTACGCTGCCATTCTTCGCACTTTTATATTGGGGTAGAAGTGCGTTTGAATCAAAACTCTTTTTTCCTATTTTTGCTGGTATCTGTTTTGGCTTGGTTTTATTAGCCAAGTCTTTTGCTTATATTGCGCCCGCATCATTTGCTTTGGGTTTGTATTACTGGCGTTGGCAAGCGTGGAGCATCTCTAAAGTTTTGGTCCGAGATCTCTATAAAGTTATTCTTGTATGTGTGTTGGCCTTAGGAGTTTTTGCGCTGTGGTTTGTCTTGGACCCCTATCCAGAGGCTATCTGGAGTGAATTCATTCTAGGTGAAAACGCCGGCAAGTTTGCCGCTCGTCAGTCAAACTATTTAATGGATTTCATTCGCGGTGGTGACAGCATCTGGTTATTGCTCATCACCACGATTGCAAATGCAGGTCTATTTAGTTTTGTATTGATATCAACATTAGTGCAATGCTGGCGTGGCCGACGTTTTTTATCATTTGAAGAAGTACTCTTGTTGTTATTGGCAGGTGCATTCTTATTGGTATTTAGTTTGCCAAGTCAACGTTCTGGTCGATACCTATTACCGGTAATGCCAGCACTAGCAGCATTGATTGCCTTGCGTTGGGAAAAGCTGCCTTTATGGAGCTTCCGGATTGCTCTGGCATTGCAATTACTAGTGCTCTCACTACTTCTCTGGATTGGCATCAATCTACAGTTCGCGCCACTGATAGAGGGTGCTGGCGCTTGGGCCTACTCGTATTGT
Organism: Polynucleobacter necessarius; assembly: GCF_900096755.1. Lineage (NCBI taxonomy): Bacteria > Pseudomonadati > Pseudomonadota > Betaproteobacteria > Burkholderiales > Burkholderiaceae > Polynucleobacter > Polynucleobacter necessarius. The sequence continues at coordinate 9,068 of NZ_LT615227.1, read as the reverse complement.
CATTGGATCCTCATGGCTGCAGGTTTGCTGATTGCCATTGCGGGATTGGTAAAGTCAGGCCTCACAAAGAGCTTTGCATTGGCAGGGTGTTTTGTAGTGTATTGCGCATTAACCAGTAGCTTAGCGCCGCTAGAGGGGCGTTTAGGGCGCTATTCTTCAGCATCCATTGCGCAGCTCCAGGGTAAGGATGTTTGGATTCCCTGCGACTATCGCGCTAAAGACGAAGAGTACAGATTGCTGATGCCTGGGGCAAAGTTGCATGGGTATCTAGCTAAAGATGCTGGCGATATCAACGGACTCACAACCGCCTACCCTCTTGTAGCAGTGCAGACCCCCTTAGGAGCTGCGCCAGAATTATGTGAATCTTGCCAGATCGTCGGCCAAAGAATAGAGATGCGGGCTCGCCACTCCAATGAAGAGATTGTAGAAATGCTCAAAGGGAAAATAGGAAAACATTTATTTGTGACTGAGTACCTGATTTCTACCCCAGCAAGTAGTCCAGAGCTTTCCAATATTAAGGATGTTTGTAGATGAGTCGTGTCATAGCCTTTTGTTTTTTATTGCTAGCGAGTGTGATCGGTTTCTTGCATATTGATAGTCGTCCAGTCTGGGCGCCATTTGCTATTAACGCAGGCAATCCGATTGAAGAAGAGGCTGACCAAGTCTTATCACCAAAAGCAAAGGTAGCAAGTAAGTCAAGTGTTGCCAATCCGATAGCAACATGGTTGCCAGATACTGGCGCTGCATCTGTTCATGCTGCCTCACTGATCCCCCTGAAAGATGGTGCGATTCGTGCTTTTTGGTTTGCTGGCAGTCGTGAAGGCGCTGCCGATGTGTCTATCTATAGCGCTGTTTTTGACCCAAGAGCCAACCAATGGAGTGCGCCTACTGTGGTCATGGATCGCATTGGCACAGAAAAAGGTTTGTCGCGTTATATCGCCAAATTGGGCAACCCTGTGCCCAGCAGACTTGCTGATGGACGCTTGCAACTTTTTTTTGTCACTGTCTCTATTGGTGGATGGGCTGGAAGTTCAATTTCTTCAATCACTTCTGATGACGAAGGGTTGACCTGGAGCAATCCCCAAAGATTGATTAGCTCCCCATTAATTAATTTAAGTACGCTGGTTAAATCACCAGCAGTGCAATTTTCTGATGGCCGCCTTGGTCTGCCTGCATATCACGAGTGGGTAGGGCGCTTTGGGGAATTCTTGAGAATTGATGCCGGCCAAGTGATTGATAAGCGTCGCATGAGCTCCGGGCGCAGTGCGATTCAGCCATTACTTTTTGTGAATGATCCTCAAGATGCAACTGCGGTATTTCGGCAAACACGCAGTTCTGGAAAGCCCAAACAGATTCCGGTGAGCTACACCCAGAACTCAGGTCAATCCTGGCAAGTTTCAGAGGATTTGCCAATTGCCAATCCAAATTCTGCGGTGACAGGGCTGACTCTCAATAATGGCGCTCGCTTGCTGGTGCTTAATAATATTGAAGCCGGTCGCTATCGTTTGGTGCTTTTAATTAGCGATGCTAAGTCTGACCGTTGGCAAACGATTGAGGTGCTCGAGGACGATGGCGCCTTAGCTGATGACCAGCGCAAAGAGTTTTCCTATCCGTATTTAATTACCGTCGATGGCAATGATGCGCATTTGGTATATACCTGGGATCGCAAAAAGATTCGGCATCGCTATTTCTCTGGCGCATGGTTAAAGCGCACCTTTAATCAATTTGCAGCTGGCGAACCAGATGCCAATGCTAGCGCCGTGAAGGAGGCGAACTAATGAATACCTTCATGCAAACCATTGCCTTGTTAGAGATGTCGCTCACTTGTGCTGTTCTGATGATTTGGTTACTGCAAAAATTCTCCCCAAAAGAGTGGCCTTTTATTGCTAAGGTGATTTTGGCGCTGGGTCTAGTAAATCTATTTTTCTGGCCACTCGGACTTTCACTTGAGTTGCCTATTACTGCATATGTACGTGGTGTAGTTGGAGATCTCAGCGTCGTAACCATGCTCTTGCTTTGGAGTACCTTGTTGCCAAAGAATAAGCCAACGCCAATTGGCTTTCAATTTGTCATCGCCCTGATTGCATTGATTTTTTATCCTTTAGCATTGGGTCTTGGCATGCTTGACCCATATGCATGGGGCTACGGCTCTATTGCTTTCTTCATTGCCGTGATTTTGGTGGCAGTGGTTTGTGGGTTTGCTGGATGGAGCAAGGGTGTTTGGATTATTTCTGTAGCCATTCTTGCCTGGGCGGCTCACTGGCATGAGTCTGCAAATTTATGGGACTACTTGCTGGATCCATTTTTAGCAGTTTGGGCGCTAGTTGCTTTCATAGGCGCCATGTATAGAAGGCGACGTGATAAGGCTCGTTCTGGCTATCTATTTAGACCGGGTTAATGCTCAGCAAGCGTAAAGTAGTAAATTGAGATAAATCTAGTGAGCTATTTAAATAGATCAAGATAAGTAGATCAAGACTGAGGCAGATATGAAACAGACAGGCCAACCGAGTATTTCTGCATTGAGTAAGAAGCTGGGGTCGCTAACGCTAGTAACACTTGCTGTTGGATCACTACTCAATGGTTGCGTGATGAATCCTGGCCCATATCAGGCTAATGGGAATTATTACCCTCAGGGCTATAGCGAGGATTCGAGCTATAACGCCAGCCCACAAATGATTTCTTCGCAGCAATTGCAGTCATTGGTTTCGCCAGTAGCACTCTATCCAGATTCTTTGCTCTCGCTGATGCTTCTAGCTTCTACTTACCCGCTAGAAGTGGCTGAGGCCTATAACTGGCGAAATAGCAATGCTTCATTAAAGGGTGATGATCTGCAAAATGCACTGAAGGCGCAATCCTGGAACGACAGTGTGAAATCACTAATGTCATTTCCAAGCGCATTCAATATGATGGGAAGCAAATTACAGTGGACCCAGAATCTAGGCAATGCTTATAAGCTCCAGGCCGCAGATACCATGAAGGCGGTGCAAGCCCTCAGAAAAATGGCAATCAAAGCTGGCACCCTGAAGTCGAATAAGCAAATTACTGTTACTACCGACGCAAGCGGAAACATCTTAATTAGTCCGGCTAATACAAAAGTGGTTTACATCCCGACGAGCTATAACCCTACGGTTGTTTATGGGCCATGGCCTTATTCAGATTATCCGCCATACCCTATCTATGACCCTGCTTGGGGGTTAATGACTTTTGGCCTAGGCTTCATGATTGGTGATAGTTTTTGGACCCATCCCAATTGGAATAGCGGCACGATTAACTCAACGACCATCAACTCTTCTGGGCGCGTACCGTCTCGTCCAATTATTGGGCCAGCCAATATCGCTAACCAGCAACGTTTGCTAAATGATTGGAAAAATAATGCCACCCCAGGGGAGAGGCAGGCTGCCAGAATGGATGGTCAACGAGCCAATAATGCATTCCAGAAAGACGCAACCCCTCAAGAGCGGAATCAAGCGGACCGACTAAATCAAGAAGCCCGCAATGACGCCCAGATGGATAGATCCGATCCCAATGCTTATCGTGAGGCCGCTCAAGAAAACGCTCTGCGTGATCAAGCTTGCTTTGATGGAAATCAAGATCGCTCCAGCAGCTATGGTGGCGGTCACATGGGCGGCTTTGGCGGCGGTGGGTATCGTGGCGGTAGCAGTCGCATGAGTGGATTTAATGGCGGCGGCGCTGGCCGCATGGGTGGATTTGGCGGGGGCCATATGGGTGGCTTTAGACGTTAACTATTATTTAGAGAAGAGAACCATGAAAACATTAACAGCAACATTCATACTCACGGCATCCATTCTTTCCTTTGTGCCAAGCGCTTTTGCGCAGAAGGATCTCCCGGCGGACGATGCGAGCACCGCTGCATTTGTTGAGCTCTGCAAAAATCCTGATGAACAAGGCCGCAGTTTCTGTTTTGGTTTTGGAGAGGGTGTGTATCAGGGGTACTTAGCAAACCGTCGTCAGGACGCGAAGCCAGCCATCTGCTTTGGAGAAAGAAGCGAGACTCGCAATGAGATCCTACAAAAGTTTTTGGCGTGGTCCAAGGCTAATCCTCAGTTCAATAATGAGAAAGCAGCAAAAACCTTAATGCGCTTTTTTACGGTTAATTACCCTTGTAAATAACAGCACTGAATAACAAAAAAGCCAGCTAAGTTAGCTGGCTTTTTCTTTGGAGAAACTACGCTTAGTCCGGAATATTGGACTTACGGATAATTGGACCCCATTTATTGATTTCGGCTTCAAGATGAGACTTGAGGCCAGTAGGAGTCATTTTGTCTTGAGAGACGATATCGATATTGGCATCCTCTAAACGTTTTTTAACATCAGGAGAATTGAGTGCTTTTTTCAAAGCGGCATTCAATTTATCCAAGATTGGTTTTGGAACGCCTTTTGGTGTGTACATGCCGTGCCAAACTTTGACTTCAAAGCCTTTTAAGCCCTGCTCATCCAAAGTAGGTACATTTGGAATGGCTGGCAAGCGTTTTAAAGTAGTTGTACCGAAGGCTTTCACACGACCATCCTTAATATAAGGAATGGTTTGAGTGGTTTGGTCGCACAGCAAATCAACCTGACCGCCCAATAAGTCTGTAAGAGCAGGGCCAGTTCCTTCGTAAGGGATATTGGTTAGCTTGACGCCCATGCGACTCTGAAAGAGTAAGCCGCAAAGTTTTGAAACAGCGCCAGGGCCAGGGCCAGGGCCAGCATTAGCCATTGTTACTTTAGAGCCATTTGCTTTGATATAGGCTTCGAGCTCTTTGAAGTTATTTGCTGGCAAATCTTTTTTACCCAAAAGTACCATTGGCACATCAGCAACTTGTCCAATGTATTCAAAGTTGCTCAATAATGGATCGTATGGGAGCTTGTCATAAAGTGCATTAGCAGTTGCCATGCCCATATGATGCAAATAGATTGTGTAGCCATCTGGTGCTGCACGTGCAACTTTAGTACTAGCAATTGTTCCGCCAGCACCATTCACGTTTTCAACAACAACAGTTTGTCCAAGGGCTTGACCCATTGGCAATGCAATTAAGCGTGCAACAGAGTCAGTTGGTCCGCCGGCTGCAAAAGGAACAATCAGGGTGATCGATTTAGTCGGCCAATCTTTTTGCGCATGTGCGCTAGTGCTTAGGAGTGCGCCGGCAGTGAGTGCTGCGACTAATCCAGAGGATAAAAATTTCTTAATTTTCAATTTGGTCTCCATATTGTTTTTATGTAGACCAATTTTGCCAGTTTTGTTGCTTATTTGTCTTGCAAAAACCCTAGTGTTTACCAGTAATTGCCAGGGTTCTTTGAGCAAGCAGTACTACTGGGCGATCGATCATGCGGCCATCCAGCTTCACTGCGCCCCCTTTGGACGCCTTATCGGCCTCAATAACCCGCGCAGCCCATGCTAGCTCTTCCTCTGTTGGGGTAAAGGCTTTAACAACAATGCTGACTTGCTTTGGGTGGATGCATAACTTGCCGCCAAAGCCCATGCGCTTGGCGCGCTCAATATCATCGGTAGATGGTGTAACCCCATCAATAGGAGGGGCAATTTGTGCAAGACGGGATGCCAGCACGATTTGATAGCGCGCAGTTTGTAATTCTGTTTCTTGGCGGTCGCACACCATTCCAAGATCAGCTTGTAAATCTAAATTTCCTATAGCAAGGCGAATCACCTGGTTGGAGTTTGCAATTTCTTTCAGTTGGTCTAAGCCAATCGCTGTTTCTATCATCGGAATGATGGCGGTATCAGGCAATATCAAAGCGGCGCCATTAATTTGATCGCGTGATTCACTTTTGGGAATCAGTAAGCAGCCAACCTGCAGTTCTTGCGCCAAGATTAAGTCGGCTGAGTAGAACTTGCTACCAGGAGAGTTTGTGCGAATGACTAGGCGTTTCTTTTGTTCAGAGGTAAAACTTGGCCATGCAGCGCGAATAGCATTGCGTGCAGATTCTTTATCTTCTTCTGCCACTGCGTCCTCTAGATCCAATACGACGCCACTAGCGCCACTATCTAAGGCCTTGGCAAAGCGCTCTGGGCGAGTCCCAGGCACAAACAGAAAATTGGCGCTAAAGCCCAATGGCGTATCAAGTGGATTCATATGAAAGTCGCTGACTTAGTTAGAGGGGAGTAAAAAGCCTATCTTGGCTTGTTTGCGGATATTCCACAAGAGATCAATTGCTTTGCTCATTTCTGCTGGGGTAGCACCATTGCTAAAGGCAGCAAGACGCATCGCCTTATCGGTAATTTCTGCGCGAGAGAGGGTATTGCCAGGATCGCCTTTGGGTTCATCAACGCGGCCATCCAAAATCTGGCCATTGTTTAAATGCACCTTTACTTTGCCTATCCAGCGCCGTGGGTAAGCGCCATCTACTTCGGGATCTAGTGTCATGGATACCCGTTCGCGGAAACTGCAGATCTCATCATCGTGGAAGTGCTGATCAAATTCTTGCAGGCCAGCAAATTGATAGTGAGCCACCAGGGCTAGTACGGTACCCATCGAGAACTTTGATTGATGTACGGTGGCTGGATCGGTCACTGGGCCTAAAACATCTATAGCACCTTGATGAACTAGCGTTTCCACCTTAGCAATATCGCTAGGGGCGAGTTTGTTTGCCAGCATGACTTGCAATAAAGCATCTGCTGCAGGATGGGTGTGACGGCAAGAGGCGTTGTACTTAAAGATGGTTTCCGCTAACGCCCAACGGCTTCCCAAACGATCGATCAATTTACTTGGATCGCTATCGCTAGACATGCCTGCTGCCAAACCTTGCTTGCCCTCTAATATATGTTGGGCACCAGTAAAGCCTGCTTGAGCAATATAGGCAGACATCAATCCAGTTGAGGCTGCATGTGCAGTATGAAGTTGCTTAGAGTCCGCAGCATCACGCAAGAATTCCCAAAGGCCAGCTGATTGAGTGCCTGCAGAACCAAAAGCGTTGAGCATTTGTTCTGGGGTGAGCTTAAGCAGTCTGCCAACCGCTGCGGCAGCCGCTAGCGTGCCAGCAGTGCCGGTGGTGTGAAAGACTTTGTAGTGAGAGCGACCTAAGAATTCTCCAACCCGAATACCGACTTCATAACCGGCGATGGCAGCAACCAATAGATCTTCGCCGGAAGCGCCAACAGCTTGCGCACAAGCAAGAACAGGTGGAAACACCACCGTGGCTGGATGAAAGACTGAGCCGTTATGAACATCATCTTGTTCTGCGACATGCGATGCGGCTGCATTAGCCATTGCCGCCAAGAATGGGCTGGAAGTTTTGCGGGTTACTAATACTTCTGATGGGCCGGTATGCATTGCATCAAAGCCGCTCATGTTTTGTGCAAATTGGGTAATGAGTTCAACAGGGCGAGAGCCTTTACCAGCAATCGCCGAGCCAAACCAATCAACCAATAAATCTTCAGCGCGGTTCATTACCTCATTGGGAATATCTTTGGCCTGAAGCTTGGCTGCAAAGCTGGCTAATTCACGAGATAAGTGGTCAGTAGTCATAAAAAATCTTTTGTGAATTACGCCAAAACTGCAGTGGCTTGCATCGTGAGCCAGCCTTCGTGATCTTGCGCCCAAATGGAAATGGTTTTTCCGCTCGGATCCCTTTCTAAATCAGGCTTTGCATTGACTTTGAAAATATTGATATTAAAAGTAGGGCGAATGGCGCGGAACTCAAAGTTTTTGAGTTTGCAGCCTGCAATGCTTTGGCGCACGAGATCAACTAGCATCGTAGCAATTAACGGGCCGTGCACGATTAAGCCTGGATAGCCTTCAACTTCAGTAACGTATTTACGATCGTAATGAATACGGTGACCATTAAAGGTGAGCGCTGAATAGCGAAACAGCAGCACATCATCCGGGGTAATTGTTTTGCTCCATTTGGCATCGATGGGTGCTGGAGTGGGCGCTACGGGTCTGTCATCAGGACCTGGCGCATCGCGATACACGATGTCATGCTCTTCAATAATGGCGAGACCATTTTGGTTGGAGATCTGATGATTGACCACTACAAAAATCAAATCACCAGTGCGACCTGCTTTATGAGCCACCGATTTAATCGTGGAGACGCGTTCAATCTCGTCACCTACGGTGAGTGGTTGTAACCATTCAATACGGCTGCCTGCCCACATGCGACGAGGGAGTGGAACTGGCGGCAGAAATCCACCACGCTTTGGATGGCCGTCAGGACCAATCTCGGATTCGCGAGCGTGAGGCAAGAAATACAGCCAATGCCATAACTCAGGAAGGAAAGAACCCTTCTGAGGTGAGGGGTCATCACGATCTAAGGTTGCCGAGAGGGCGCGCACTGGGGCGGCTGTGACGGTGTCTTGAAAAGACTCGGTTTTACCAAGCCATTCTTGTAGGTGGGTAATGGTTTGAGGTTCGATTCGCATACATTCCATTATGCCAATCTTGTGGAAAAACTCACCCCATCAAAACAGAGATGCAATAAAAGAGCAATCCGGCCAAGGCTGATCCACCCAATACCAAAAGAACGCCTTTTTGAAACTTAAATAAGGCTAAACCAGCCAAAGCGCAGATCAGAATCGATATCCATGAGATTGAGCCGCCAAAGCCTCTAGGTAAAAACACGTGATACGCAAAAAATAACCCTAAGTTGGCAATTACGCCAACTACTGCAGCAGTGATGGCGGTAAGTGGTGCAGTAAATCCAAGCTTGCCATGAGTCGACTCAATTAAGGGTCCGCCCACTAAGATAAAAAAGAAAGAGGGTAAGAAAGTAAACCAAGTAGCAACGCGGGCGCCAATTACACCAAACCAAAATGGATTGCTATTTTCAATGAGGTATTGAATATGTCCAGCGAGGTAGCCAACAAAAGCCACCACCATGATGAGTGGTCCTGGTGTAGTTTCTCCAAGCGCTAATAATCCATCAATCATTTGATTGGCACTTATCCAGTGGAAATGATCAACTGCGCCTTGATAAACATAAGGAAGCACGGCATAAGCACCACCAAAGGTCAGTAAGGCTGCTTTTGTAAAGAACCATGCAATATTGGGGAATAAAGTTTTCCAACCAAAGATGCTAATTAAGGCGCCAATTGGAAGTAACCAGCATGCAAA